>NZ_JBHVTK010000007.1:0-403698 GCF_042884695.1 Nocardia sp. NPDC058114
CTTCGTCGCCTACGCCCCGGCGCCTGACCGGCGGCCCGGCCGCGGACCGGCCACTGCGTGGCCGCCGCTCCCTATGGGTCGCGGGGGCGGGGCTGGGAGTGCTGTTATGGCGGATTCGGGGTGCCATGTGCGACGTGGCTGTGGCCGTGGGAGGGCGGGGTGAATCGCCCTCCCCGGGGTCGGGTCAGGCGTCTACGGTGGCGGCCGCGTCGGACGCGGTGGGTTCCGCGGGCTTGCGACGGCGCCTGCGGCGGGCCGGCTTGGCCGTGTCGTCGCCGTCGTTGTCGGCCGGGGCCGATTCGGGGGCGTCGGTGGCGGGCTCGCTCGACTCGGTGGTCGCTGCTTCGCCTGCCTCGGCGGGCTTGCGGCGGCGGCGCCTGCGGCGGGCGGGCTTGTCGCCGTCGGCCGCTTCGTCGGCGTTGTCGGCCGACTCGGTGGTCGTGGTCGACTCGGTGCCCTCGGTGTCGGCTTTGCCACCGCGGGTGCGGCGGCGGCTGCGGGAGGACTTGGGGCGCTCGGTGCGCTCCTCGACTACGGCGTCGTCGTCACGGGTGGGGGCCGCGGGCTTGCGGATCACACCGGTGATGCCCTCGGGGATGCCGAGGTCGCTGTAGAGGTGGGGGGAGCGCGAGTAGGTCTCGGCGGGGTCGGCCATGTTCAGGCCGAGCGCCTTGTTGATCGACTCCCAGCGGTGCAGTTCGTCCCAGTCGATGAGGGTGATCGCGACACCGGTGCGGCCGGCGCGGCCGGTGCGGCCGATCCGGTGCACGTAGGTCTTCTCGTCCTCGGGGCACTGGTAGTTGATGACGTGGGTGACGTCGTCGATGTCGATACCGCGCGCGGCGACATCGGTGGCGACGAGCACGTCGATGGCGCCCTTGCGGAACTTGGTCAGCGCCTTCTCGCGGGCGATCTGACCGAGGTCGCCGTGCACGGCGCCGACATTGAAACCACGCTCGGCGAGATCGTCGGCCACCTTCTGCGCGGTGCGCTTGGTGCGGGTGAAGATCATCGTCGCGCCGCGGGACTCCGCCTGCAGCACGCGCGCGACCAGTTCGGCCTTGTCCATCGCGTGGGCCCGGTAGACGAACTGCGCGGTGCGATCGTGCACGGCGGAGTCGTTGGCGAGCTCGGCGCGGATGTGGGTCGGCCTCGTCAGGAAGGTGCGGGCGAGGGTGATGATCGGGCCGGGCATGGTGGCCGAGAACAGCATCGTCTGACGCTTGTCCGGCACCATCGACAGGATGCGCTCGATATCGGGCAGGAAGCCCAGGTCGAGCATCTCGTCGGCCTCGTCGAGGACGAGCACGCCGATCTTGCCCAGGATCAGATGGTTCTGGTTCGCCAGATCCAGCAGGCGACCGGGGGTGCCGACGACCACGTCGACGCCGTCGCGCAGTGCGGCGATCTGGGTGTCGTACGGGCGGCCACCGTAGATGGCGGCGACCTTCAGCGAACCCTGGTGGTTGGTCAGGTACTTGCTCGCGTTCTCCAGGTCCTTGGTGACCTGGATGCACAGCTCGCGCGTCGGCACGATCACCAGCGCGCGCGGGGTGCCGTCGAGCGGGGTGGTGCCGGTGTCGGCGGTGGCGATGCGGTGCAGCAGCGGCACGCCGAAACCGAAGGTCTTGCCCATGCCGGTGCGGGCCTGGCCGATGAGATCCTCGCCGGCCAGTGCCAGCGGCAGGGTCAGTTCCTGAATCGCGAAGGTGCGTTCGATCCCGATCTCACCGAGTGCGCGCACGATTTCTTCGCGCACGCCCAATTCGGCGAAACTCGGCGGGATGTGGGTGTTGTCCAGTTCGGCCGTCAGGAGTGTGTCGGCCAAACCGGGTTCCTGTTCGACAGTGATCTTGCTCAGTGTTCGTGCCTTCCTCGTCATTGCATCTCGCACGCACGAGGTGGGGCGGGCCGGTCGGCCCGCGACGACCACATACCCGCCTGTGATATTCACCGGGCCGGCGCCGGATAACCATCGCCGACCAGGCGTTATGCGTGGTCGTCGAGACGGTGTCATCGGCGCGGCGCTGCGGTGATGCGGATTCGTTGCGCGCACATTTTCTTCGACATTGCTGTCTGGGCAACGCCGCTGTCCGCCCGCGCTGTGCGCCGGTGGAGTGCCACGCCGCGGAGTATGTCCGGGCGTCGAAACTAGCGTTGTCCACGGAGATTGTAGCGTGATATTCTGCGGAATCCGAATTTCAACGTGGTTGAATGCCGCGCGAAAACGGGCTCGCCACGGGATTACCTCAGCACCGGTGGTGTGTCGCAGCGCAATTCATCGGTGCCGGATTTCGCGCGTGTCCACCGGTGTAATCGAGCTCACTGGTACCGGCGGTACTGTGTGTGAGACATTTCTAGTCGTGAGTATCACCGACACCGTCACCACTGCTGCGCGCAACGCGTGGGCGCTGAGCTTCGGCGCAGGCATCGAGCCCGTCGACCCGGCGCCCTCGACCGTGCTGTGGGACGAGCCGCATCGTCTGCTGCGTCGCTACGATACCGAATTCCAGTCTGCGGCAAGCGATTCCGCGGTGTTGTTGGTGCCGCCGCTGGCCGCGCCCGCCACCTGCTTCGACCTGCGTCGCGACCAGAGCCTGGCCCGGTACCTGGTGGAGACCGGCCGTGCGCCCTACCTGATCGACTACGGCGACATCTCTTTCGCCGATCGCCGGATGGGCTTCGAGGACTGGGTCCTCGACATCCTGCCCGAGGCGATCCTGCGCGTGAGCGCCGATCGCGGCGGCGCCCCGGTCGACCTGATCGGCTGGTCCGTCGGCGGCATGTTCTCGCTGCTCACCGCAGCCGCGAACCCGGAACTGCCGATCCGCTCGGTCACCGGTGTCGGCCCGCCGCTCGACTACGACAAGATGCTCGGAATTCCGCAGCTGCGCGCGGTCGCCGGCCTCACCGGCGGCTGGGGCTCCACCACGGTTGTCCGTGCCGCGGGCGGCATTCCGGCACCGCTGACCAAACTGGCCTACCGGCTCGCCGCCTACGACCGTGAACTGGCGCGTCCGAGGTTCATCGCCAGCAATATCGCGAATACCGGGACCCTGGCCAAGATGGAATCCATCGACCGTTTCCAGGCCGCCATGCCCGGCTACCCCGGACGTTTCTACAACCAGCTGTGGGGCCGGATGATGCTGGCCAACGACATCGGCAACGGCAGGCTCGAACTGCGCGACCGGACCATCGAACTCGCCGACGTGCGCGTGCCCGTGCTGCTGATCGGCGGCAAGTCCGACGTGATCACCCCCAAGGCCGCTGTCGAGGCCGGTTTGCGCACGCTGTCGGGCTCGTCATCGGTCACCTACGAGGTCGTTCCGGGCAGTCACCTCGGCATTCTCACGGGACCGGAGGCCCGCGAAACCACGTGGGCGCACCTGGACAAATTCCTGGCCGAACGCGACTGAGCACTGATCGGACCAAGTTCAAGGGGAATCTGAGCTAGGTCGGGTTGGCCTCGAGCAATTCGATGTCGGTGTTCTGTGTCACACTCGCCGATGATGAGCCGCCATACGAGCTTCCGGTATCAACTCGACCCCACGGTCGAGCAAACCGCGGTGCTCGCTCGTCATGCAGGAGCTGCTCGGTTTGCGTTCAACCGCAGCCTCGATGTTGTCACAACGGCCCTCCGCCTCCGTAAGAGCTCACCGGATCATCGGGTGCCGTGGACTGGGTTCGATCTGATCAACGCGTTCAACACCTGGAAGAGGACCGAAGCCGCCGGACGAGTGATCGCGGTCGACGCGGGCGGAACAGCCGAGGTGGTGGTGACCGGGCTGGCGTGGCGGACTGAGGTCTGTCAGCAGGTGTTCGAAGAAGCAGCTGTCGACTGCGGACATGCCCTGAAAGCGTTCTCGGACTCCAGGGCCGGGAAACGTGCGGGTGCGCGGGTCGGGTTTCCTCGTTTCAAGAAGAAGGACAAGACCATCCCGTCGTTCCGGATCCGGAACAGGCACTCCAAGACCGGGCGAACGAAGATCCGAGTCGGTGACAACGACAGTCCCCGGTCGGTGACATTGTCCGGGATCGGTGCGATCCGGGTGCGTGCAGACACTCGCCGGTTGCGGCGTCTGCTTACGAAAGACCGCGCGAGAATCCTGTATGCCACCGTTTCGTATCGGGCGGCGCGGTGGTGGATCAGCCTGACCTGCGAAGCTTCCGATCTGCACCCGGCTCACCGTCATCAGCCGCGAGAACTGGGCGATCACGATGGTTGGGTCGGGATAGATCGTGGGTTGAGTGTGTTCGCTGTTGCCGCGACCGCTGGCGGGGCCGAAGTCACCCGCATCATCGCGCCCAAACCCTTGGCCGCCGCCCTGGACAGGCAACGCCACCTGGCGAAGTCGGTATCACGCAAACAGAAAGGTTCACATAATCACCGGCAAGCCACCACCAGACTGGCCCGTCACCATCACGGGGTTGCCAATATTCGTCGTCACTTCGCCCATCAGGTCGCCAACACGCTGGTCAAGACCCACGACCGGCTCGTAATCGAAGACCTGCATGTGGCGGGGATGGTGCGAAACCGTCGGCTGGCGCGGGCGATCAGTGATGCTGGATGGGCGGATTTCGCCCGGATGCTGACCTACAAGCAAGCATGGCGGGATGGCGTGATCACGGTCGCCGACCGTTGGTTCCCATCGAGTAAACGATGCTCGGCCTGCACGGCGATCAACTCGACGCTGACGTTGGCGGATCGGGTGTTCTTCTGCGAGTGCGGGTTTCGCGGCGATCGTGATCACAACGCGGCGGTCAACCTCGCGCAATGGCCGATGATTCACCAAGACTTCTCACGATCCCCGGACCCCCGAGCAGGAGGCCGGGTCACCAAAGTCCGCCGACAGACCGGATCTGACCGACACTCTGTGAGTGTTGGTGAAACCGGTCTGGTTGACGCGGAAACCGAAGCCCGAACCACGTTAGTGGCATGAGCTGAGGACGCCCGAGAAGGGCGGTGTCTGGAGGCGGTCAGAGCATTCGGACACGCTGTATTGTTGACGGTCATGGGAGCCCAGACCTCTGCCGCGCCGGAATTCTTCTCGACCGAGCCGCTCGCCGCGGACCACGCGGGGGTGACGGAGCTGTTCGCGGTCCTCGCCTACGGCGAGCTGTCCGCGTTCTACCGGCTCGCCGAAGAGGCGAAGCAGGCGCCGTCGCTGCGCGGCCGGATCGGCGTCGCCAAGATGGCCGCCGCCGAGCTCGCGCACTTCGAGACCCTGGAAGCGGCGCTCACCGAGCGCGGCGCCGACGCCGAGGCCGCGATGGCGCAGTACCAGGGCGCGCTGGACTCGTACCACGCCTCCACCGACCCGTCGACCTGGCTCGAGTCGATGGTGAAGTTCTACGTCGCCGACGGCCTGGCCGCCGACTTCTACACCGAGATCGCGGGCGCGCTGCCCACCGAGGTCTCCGATGTGGTGCGCGATGTCCTCGCTGAGACCGGTCACTCGCAGTTCGTGGTCGACGAGGTCCGCAGCGCGGTGGCGGCCAGCCGCTCCGAGCGCGACCGCCTCACGCTGTGGGGGCGCAGGCTGCTCGGCGAGGCGATCACGCAGGCGCAGTTCGTGATGGCCCAGCGCGACGAGCTGGCCGAACTGGTCCTCGCCGCCACCGGCGATCTCAACGGCATCGCGACCCTGTTCGACCGCATGCAGCAGCGGCACGCGGCCCGCATGGCAGAACTCGGCCTGTAGCTGTTCGGCCCTCGGGTACCCGGCTTGATCGGGGGTGATCAGCCGCCGATCGCGTGGTGCTGGACGAGGCGCAATTCCGGTGTGCGGGAGACGGTTTCGCGGGGTAACCAGATCACGACCTGTTGATCGTTGTCGGCCGCCAGCGTCTGCACCGTGTAGGTGATGGTGCCTCGGGTGGGATGTTCGAAGCCGAGCAGGGTGGGCAGATCCTCCGCGAGACGGTGGGGTTGCCAGCGGCGGGCGAACTCGGGTTCCTCGCACAGGTCGGCGATGAGTTCGGCGACGCGTTCGTCATCGGGGCGACGCAGGCGCGTTCTGGCGAGCTGGTCGGCGAGTTGGTCGGCGAACTGGGCCCAGTCGGTGACCGTGGTGCGGGCGAGCGGATGGCGGAACGTCCACAGGGCCAGGTTGACCAGGTCGGGATTGTCGAGCAGGCCGAGCGGGGCGGCCAGGTCCGACCACGCGTTGTTCCAGGCGAGCACGGTGGCACGGGGGCCGAGAGCGAACGCCGGGGTGGGGTCGAGCGAGTCGAGCACGCCGCGCAGGGCGGGGGGCACCTGATCGAGGGCGGGATCGAAAGCGGTACTCGGGCACCGGGCGTCGCTGCTGGTGGTCAGGGCCAGCCAGGCGAAATGGCCACGCTCGGTGTCGTTGAACCGCAGGGCGGTGGCGAGTGCGTCGACGACCGCCATCGACGGATTGGTGTCGCGGCCCTGCTCGAGCCGGGCCAGATAGTCGGCACTGACACCGGCCAGTACCGCGACCTCTTCACGGCGAAGACCAGGGGTGCGACGCCTGCCGCCGCCGGGCAGGCCCACGTCGGCCGGATTCAGCTCGGCTCGACGGGCGACGAGAAGTTCCGCGAATGCCGAACGAGCGCCGGGATGATCTGCCATATCTGCGCCTACCATGTCTCGATGGTGCCCGGTCATGGCGTTGTCAGCCACGCCCTGCCAGGACCAGGATAACCGCGGTCTGGTTAACGGACCGCAGTCCGGTCAGGGTGGAGGCATGACTTCCTCGACACAGACCCAGCAGCTGAAGACCGGGTCCTGGGCCCTCGACACCGCCCACTCCTCGGTCGCGTTCACCATTCGCCACCTCGGGATCGCCAAGGTGCGCGGCGGATTCACCCGCTTCCAGACCGAGTTCGTCGTGGACGAGACGGGCGCGGCCACCCTCGGCGCCACCATCGAACTCGATTCCTTCGACACCAGCAACGCCGACCGCGACGCTCACATCCGCCAGGCCGACTTCCTCGACGTCGCCAACCGCCCGACCCTGAGCTTCCGTGCCACCCAGCCGGTCCGGGTCGCCGAAACCTTCACCGTCACCGGCGAGGCCACCCTGGGCGCGATCACTCAGCCGCTGACCCTCGACGTCGAATGGGGCGGCATCGCCGACTTCCCCGACGGCACCCGGCACGCGGGTTTCTCCGCCACCGGCGCCATCAAGCGCACCGACTTCGGCGTCGGCGTCGCTATGCCGGGCATGCTGTCGGACACCGTGAAGATCGAACTCGAGATCGAACTGATCGAGCCCGCCTGATCCCGTTCGCTGACAGCGCACCAGGTGTGGGAGCGGTGGTGTTCGGGCTGCACTAGCCTGGGACCTGACAACACAGGACTCTTACGTTCGGAGGTTGGCCGTGGAGGTCAAGATCGGTATTTCGGATAGCCCGCGCGAGCTCGTGATCAACAGTGCGCAGAGCCCTGATGAGATCGAGGCGCTGGTGTCCGATGCGCTGAGCGGCTCCGCCGGTGTCGTGTCACTCACCGACGAGAAGGGCCGCAAGTTCCTGATCCAGGCCGCGAAGGTCGCCTACGTGGAAATCGGTTCCCCGGCCGTCGGCCGAGTCGGCTTCGCCACGATCTGAGCTGCGAACACGAAAATGCCCCGCCATTTCCGATGGCGGGGCATTTTTCGTCGTTGCGGACTCAGAGGTCCTGGGAGTAGGCCCGCTGGGCGGCGGTCAGCGGCACGTGCTTGAGGCCACCCCAGGCCAGCGACACCGTGGTGTCGACGGCTTCGTCCTTGGGGACCGGGCGGTCGGCTTCGAGCCAGTAGCGCGCCGAGAACTGGCTGGCGCCGACGAGGCCGACGGCAAGGATGCGCGCGCGGTACGGGTCGAGACCCGAGTCGTGGGCGACCAGATCGAACACCGCGTCGACACAGGCCTCGGTGGCCTGCTCGACCCGGCGCTGCACCTGCGGTTCGCTGGTGAGGTCGGATTCGAAGACGAGGCGGAAGCCCTGCATCTCGTTGTCGACGAAATCGAAGTACGCGGCGACCGCGGCCCGCACGCGCTGCTTGTTGTCGGTGGTGGAGCGCAGCGCCTGGCGCACGCTCGACACCAGGATGTCGACGTAGTTCTGCAGCACCGCCAGGTACAGCTCCAGCTTGCTGGCGAAGTGCTGGTACAGCACCGGCTTGCTGACCCCGGCTACCTGGGAGATCTCGTCCATGCCCGCCGCGTGGTAGCCGCGCTGGACGAAGACCTCACTGGCGGCGAGCAGCAGCTGCTGGCGGCGCTCGTCGCGAGGCAGGCGGGTGCCGCGTTTGGCCGGGACCGTCTCCGGCACCGATCGGCGCGAGGGCATGCGGTCCACGAGGTCAGTCATCTCGGCTCTCTATAGTCGATTCCCCGGGCCGCCGGGTGTGCGGTCGGGTATCCCACGAACGATACTCGCACGGTGTTCGCCCTGCGTCTCGCCCTGGAAATGTAGTACCAGTCCACGGAGTTCGCCGGGCCGTAACCGCGCGATCTCCTCCGGCCGCCCGTACGGCGGATTTGCGCACTGTGAGAATCTGATGGGGTGACCGACCGGACGGATGACCATGCCGACGGCGGGCGCGATGTCGCTCGCTCCACGCAACCCTCCGAGTCCGGTGCTGTCACGTCGGCGCAGGAGGGGCGGGAGTTGCAGGTCTACGACCCGCTCGGGCTCTATCAGCCCGCCGACCGATCCCGCCAGCCGCTGCGTGCCCGCTGGGATCCCACCGACCACGACAACGGCCGCCCGCGCAGCCCGCAGCGGGAGGCGAAGAAGCAGAGCGCGCTCGGTCGATTCGTGTCGGCCTACGGGTGGCGGGCCTACGCGCTGCCGGTGCTGCTCGCCATCACCGTGCTGGTCGTCGTCGACGCGGTGCGCACCGGACCGATCCCGCCGCCGAGCGATCCCGGCTTCGGCGCGCTGAGTCCCAAGGTGGCGCAGTCCGGCATCATCGGCGCACCCCCCGGCGACGGCAAGTTCCCCGCCGATCTGCCGCTGGGCGCGCTGCCGGAGGGCGGCGACTACGTCGAGCGCGCGGCGGGCACCTGGCATGTGGTGCCGGGCACCAGCGCCCAGGTCGGCGCCGGCACCGAGCGCGTGTTCCGCTACACCGTCGAAGTCGAGGACGGCATCGACACCGCACCGTTCGGTGGCGACGCCGCCGTGGCGAAGATGGTGGAGACCACCCTGGCCAACCCGAAGAGCTGGACCAACGACCCCAAATTCGGCTTCCAGCGCATCGACGCGGGCCCGGCCGACTTCCGGCTCTCGCTCACCTCTCGCGAAAGCACCCGCGCCGCGTGCGGCTTCGAGATCCCGATCGACTCGTCGTGCTACAACGCCGACCTCGACCGGGTCGTGCTCTCGGAGGTCCGCTGGGTCCGCGGCGCGCTGGCCTTCGACGGCGACATCGGTTCCTACCGGCAGTACCAGATCAACCACGAGGTCGGCCACGCCATCGGCTATCACGGCCATCAGCCGTGCGAGACCGACGGCGGCCTCGCGCCGATCATGATGCAGCAGACCTTCGGCACCAAGAACAACGACATCGCCCTGCTCGACCCCCACGGCGTGGTCCCCGCCGACGGCAAGACCTGCCGCTTCAACCCCTGGCCGTACCCGCGCGGCTAGTGGCCTCGCCCATGCGGGACCATGGACGGGAAGAACAGCGCGGCGGGTCTTGTTGTAGACAGCAGAACGGCCACCAGGCCCAGCCGCCTTCAGATACAGGAGTTCTCACGTGTCTCTCACAGGGACGTTGCCGCCGCTGGTTGAACCGGCCGCGGAACTGACCAAGGACGAAATCGCTCGCTACAGCAGGCACCTGATCATCCCCGATCTCGGTGTCGACGGTCAGAAGCGGTTGAAGAACGCCAAGGTCCTCGTGATCGGCGCGGGCGGCCTCGGCTCGCCTGCCCTGCTCTATCTGGCCGCGGCCGGTGTCGGCACGCTCGGCATCGTCGAGTTCGACGAGGTCGACGCCTCCAACCTGCAGCGCCAGATCATCCACGGCGAATCCGATATCGGCCGTCCCAAGGCCGACAGCGCCCGCGATTCCATCCTGGAGATCAACTCCGGGATCGACGTGCGGCTGCACAAGATCCGCCTGGAGCCCGAGAACGCCGTGGAGCTGTTCGCCGAGTACGACCTGATCGTCGACGGCACCGACAACTTCGCCACCCGCTACCTCGTCAACGACGCCGCCGTCCTCGCGGGCAAGCCCTACGTGTGGGGCTCGATCTACCGCTTCGAGGGCCAGGTCTCGGTGTTCTGGGAAGACGCCCCCGACGGGCGCGGCATCAACTACCGCGACCTGTACCCGGAGGCCCCGCCGCCGGGAATGGTCCCCTCCTGCGCCGAGGGTGGCGTGCTGGGCGTGCTGTGCGCGTCGATCGGATCGGTGATGGTGACCGAGGCGATCAAGCTGATCACCGGCATCGGTGAGACGCTGCTCGGCCGCCTGATGGTCTACGACGCACTGGACATGAACTACCGCACCATCAAGCTGCGCCGCGATCCGCAGCGTGAGCCGATCACCGAACTGATCGACTACGACGCGTTCTGCGGTGTGGTGTCGGAGGAAGGCACCGCGGCCGCGGCCGGGTCGACCATCACCGCCGCCGAGCTCAAGGATCTCCTCGAGGCCGACAAGGTCGAGCTGATCGACGTGCGCGAGCCGGTGGAGTGGGACATCGTCCACATCGCGGGCGCGACCCTGATCCCCAAGGACCGCATCCTGTCCGGCGAGGCCCTGTCCGAACTGCCGCAGAACAAGCCGATCGTGCTGCACTGCAAGACCGGCATCCGGTCGGCGGAGGCGCTGGCCGCGTTGAAGCGCGCCGGTTTCGCCGACGCGACGCATCTGCAGGGCGGCGTGGTGGCCTGGGCCAAGCAGGTGGATCCGTCGCTTCCGGTCTACTGACCTGATAGCTGCCGGTTTGCGACCTCATCGCATATTGCGGTGAGGTCGCAAAGTGGACTATCACAGCGTGCCTTGGGTCGCCTGCGGTGATCGCGGGGTTACGGTACGGCCGTGACCTCAGTCGAACCTCCCGAGCATGTGCGAGCCACATTCGGGCTTCGCGAAGTGACGCCGGTTTCCCTCGGAGACTGGGACGGTGGCTGGCGCATGGGCGACGTGGTGCTCAGCCCCGTCGCCGATCACGCCAGGGCCGCGTGGTCGGCGAAAGTACGCGAACACCTGGCGGTCGACGGGCTGCGGGTGGCCCGCCCCGTCCGCGCCACCGACGGACGCTATGTTGTCTCCGGTTGGCGTGCCGACACCTTCGTGGACGGTGCCCCCGAGCCCCGCCACGACGAGGTCGTCTCGGTCTCCCTGCGGTTGCACAAGGCGACAGCGGAATTGGAACGCCCCCGCTTCCTGGTCCAGCCGCCCGTCGCCCCGTGGGTCGACGTGGACGTGTTCGTCGCCGCCGACCGGGCCGCCTGGGAATCGGTCCCGCTGCGCACCCTGCGCGCGGGCGGCGTCCCCATCGCCGCCACCCCCGACGGCCAGCGTTCCCTCGAACTGATCGGCCAGCTCGCCACGCTGCGCAAACCCGTCCGCAGCCCCGACCAACTCGTCCACGGCGACCTCTTCGGCACGGTTCTGTTCACCGGCGCCCACACCCCCGGCCTCACCGACATCACCCCCTACTGGCGCCCCGCCACCTGGGCCGCGGGGGTCGTCGTGGTCGACGCACTGGCGTGGGGTGGGGGCGATGACGGTTTACTCGACCGCTGGGCCACCTTGCCCGAATGGCCCCAGATGCTGTTACGGGCGTTGATCTTCCGCCTGGCCGTCCACGCCCTGCACCCGCGTTCCACCCCCGAAGCTTTCCCCGGACTCGCTCGGACCGCGGACATGGTCCGTTTGGCACTGTAACGCGGAACCGCACCTGCTTTGACCTATCGGTCGTCATCGGACTCAAAACTGTTGACACTCAACGTTTTCTGGTGTCAGTCGTGCTATTTTCATCGAACATCGCTGCCGTGCGTCCTACGTCGGCTCGCGGACTCACTGCGGCAGTCACGAGCGGTGAGGATTGTTGCGATGAGAATCCAGCCAAGACAACAGATCCTGGACATCTGGGGCGCCATGGTTTCGACCTGTTATCGGGACGAGAAGTGGCGCTGGGACGGCATCATCGGCGCCGATTCGATCAGCGATTCCGAACAGCTGCTGTGCCTGTTGTATCCAGCGGCGCAGATCGAGACCTTCGCGCTGGATCAGCCGGAATCGATGTCCGAGGATGTGCGGAAGGTGTTGGCGCCCTTCGGGGGACCGGTAGGAATCGGCACCACGGTTCTCGGTCTCATCGAGGAGTACTTGGCCCGGAACACGGATGCCGGCGACGTGCCGCGCTTCGCTGCGGGCAGCTATCTCAGATCGCCCGAGGATGGTGATCCGACCGCCGCGCAGCGCGCTCTCGAGGTGGTCGACGGGTATTCCCGGTCGGTCGCCGTGTGTATCGCGGCGCTCGGTTTCGCGCGCGGATTCGACCGGTGGGCGCAGGCTGAGCGGCGCACAGCGATCAACACGCGGATCGCCGACCTGAGCCGCGATGTGAGCACTCGGCTGACTGCCGCGATGGTCGGCCTCGTGCGCAGTTTCGCGGTCGACACGCTCGCACCGCACTCACCATCGGGCAGAGCGATGCTCGGGATGCTGAATCAGTCGGGGCAGCCGCAGAGTTCTGTGATGCATGACATCTGTCGGAGCCTCGAACGCGTGCGAGCCCGTCTGCGCCGTGATGTGATGCTCGGTCCGGCGCTGGTGTCCGAACTCGACAACGAGGATCTGCTCTTCGAGTGTGGCTGGAGCTGGGGCATCGTCCAGGAATCCAGCCCGGTCGATTTCGTGCCGACCACGATCGGTTCCGGTCAGGGATTCGCCGACCGTCGGCCCTATCTTCACTTCACCATCACCGCACTCGATGCGATCAGCGACGTCGTGTCACCACGCACCAGGGAACTCGGCCTGCTCGACGAAACCCAGCAACGTCTGGCCGAGGCGTTGCGACTGCGCTGGGAAATCACCCAGCGCTACTGGTCGACTGTCGCCCGTTTCGGCACCGGAACCTGGCCGCTGGAAGATATTCCGTGGCGTACATCCGACGGCGAGGAATCGGACTATTTCAGTCTGCTCGTCTCGGCGGTGCTGATCCAGGATCTGGTCGAACGTAGCGCCGCTGATGACGATCTGACCAGGGCGGTCGGCATTTTCGACGAGCTGGCGCGACGCGGGCGAATCACGCGAAGGCCGACGCGGGCAGACCCGTCGGTCGCCCTGCACTATCCGGGTGTGCGGATGACACTGCGCGGCAGCGAACTCGTCGACGGCGGTGGGTCTCGACTGGAATGGATCGCCTCGGATTTCGCGCCGGTACTACTCGAGCGGCTGCTGCGGGCGGCTCGCTTGTCGGGCAACATCACCGCCCGTGACCAGCTGATGGAACTGGCGAAGCAGGTGATGGATCACCTCGATCATCGGATGATCTCGGATGGCGCCGCGGCCGGTCTGTGGGACGATCCCGGCGCGGCATTCGGTGCGTCGGCACAGCGCGGACCGCTCCCGTCGTGGTACATGACCGAGCGCATCGTCAAGTGCTTGGTCGCCGCGGACCGCACTTATCGTGCGGTTTCTTTGCGATCGCCCGCGATGGTGGTCCGGGCAGCCGAGTTGCTCCACGAGGCCGAGCACCTGCTGAATCAAGCGATGCTCGACGTCAGCGTGTACGACACCTCGGCCAACCGGTTCGCGCTCGACGCTGTCGAGCAGAAGCTGGACCGGGCGAGGAGCGTCATTGATTCGCAGCCGGGAACCGCGTTCACGCTCGTCTCGGCGGCACTGATCGAACTCGATCAGCTCGCCTGGGCCCGCCTCGACGCGATGCGGAGTGCTTGACGATGATCGTCTTCGCTGCCTCCGGCAAGGGCGGTGTCGGCCAGTCGGTGACCAGCTGCAATCTGGCCTACCGGCTCAGCCTGCACGGCATCAGCACGGCCTACGTCGATTTCGATCTCGGCTCGCCCAGCGCGGGCGCAGTGTTCGAGATCGGCTCGGTCGACAGTGGCGCAGCAACGGGCAACGGGCTGCACTCGTATCTGCTCGGCCACGACAGCATCCGTCTGCGCGTGGACGTGCGGGCGAGTACCCATCGAAAAGCGTTGCACAGCAGGCGCTCTCGCGGTGCCGCGCTGGTCCTCCTGCCGGGTGGCGAGGGTTGCGGCGAAGCCGTGTCGGCCGACGATCGTCAGGTGGTGCGGCGCTGCCGTGAGTTACTGCTCGACCTGGACAGCACCTTCAAGGTGGTGATCGTCGACCTCGGTGCGGGCCGATCGGTGGCGATGCAGATAGCGCTGGAAGCGACCCGGCCACTGGATATGCCGGACAACGAAGTGTGCTGGCTCGTCTACCACCGCTGGACCCGCCAGCACCTGATGTCCGCGAAGCGGTTGGTGCACGGACCCAAGGGCCTGCTGGCGAGGGCAGTCGAGCTCGGTTATGGCCTGGACGACCTCCTGACCAGAATCCGCTTCGTGCGCACTGTTGTTCCCTGCGTCACCGAGGAGCACGCCGCCGGCGGCGGTCCACAGGCGGCCTGGTTGCTCGAACAGCACGACGTCCTGCGTTCTCTCGCTGCTGAGTATCGACTCGGTGACAGCGTGTTGCTGGGGGAGGTCCCCGTCGACCGGGTGCTGCAGTGGCGGGAGCAGATTGTTCTCGATGCCGATGTCGGCGCCGGTATCGCGAATTGGGCGACGGTGGCGGCTTTCGATGACTTGGCGCGACGACTGGTGGACCGAGCGACGTGGGTACCGGTGTAGAGGTTGCGTCGGCGAAGAAGGGATGTGACGGTGTTCGTGTAAGGCACTGCGACCCGACACGCACCCCCGATGCCGCGGATGCTGTCGTGTAAAAGCTGAGTACACTGCCTCTGATTTCGATGTTCGTGATCAGGTGCGGCGTCTAGGCTTGACTTCATAGGTTCTTGTGCGCGAACGCAAGGGAGCAGATGACCACCATCGAGGAAGCCGTGCGGTATCGGGAGCCCACGCAGGCCGATCTGCCCGATATTCAGGTGATCGATGGCGCGGCCTTCCGCGACCGCTACCCCTTCTTCGTCCTGCGCCAGTTCATGGACTTGAACAGTTCGCGCTGCGTCGTCGCCGTCGAGCCCTGCGGCGACGAGGACAAGGTTGTCGGATACGCGATGACCATCATGGGCGAAGGCTCGAGAGCGTGGCTGATCAGTTTGGCGGTGTCTCCCGACCGCCGCGGCCACGGCTACGGTCGTGGGCTGCTGCGGCGCAGTATCCGGGTTTGTCGGCACAAAGGTGATGTCGACGAGATCTGGTTGACCGTCGACCCGAAGAACGTCTCGGCTTACAACCTGTTCAGAGAGTTCGGTTTCGTGCTACGCGAGCACGACGAGCGATATTTCGGCGAAGACGAACCGCGCGATGTGCTGGTGTACAAGCTGCACCGCCTACCCGGCGACCGTCCGGTAGGAGCCGGTGAAAACGGTTACACTGGAGCGTGATTCGGCTGGGCTCGATGCGGGGGTATTCGGATGCCGGGGGGCAGGGCGCAGTCATCGCACGAATCGGTCATCGCCGATATCGGCGATCGCGCACTGCGCTACACCCAGAGACTCGAGCCGGTCGGGGTCGTCATCGGAACCGGCACTTTGGATGACTTGGACACACACATCGAAGCCCTGCTCGACCGCCCTGAACTGCTCATCCGCGGGCGGCAGAGCAACAAGCTGCGTTTCGGCGTGCTGTACGAGCGGGCCCCGAACGCGGCACCCGGCGACGAGGCCTGGCGAACGCCGCTGATCGCCGGGCTGATCGCCGCCGAAGTCGAATTCCGCGGGCCACTGCGGCTGAGCCCGGCCCAGAACACCTTGCTCGCCGCCCAATACGAGACGCTCGCCACCGCGCTCACCCGGGCCGGTCTACCTGCGCACGCGGTGCGCGCCTGGAGCGGCGCCGTGGAGCTGCACCGCCGCGCCAAGAATGCCGGAGCCGAGGATCGCTGCGCGCTGGCGCTGGCACGAGCCCGCCGTTACACCGCCGCGCCGGGCTGGCGGCGTGGCGTCAGTATCGTCTCGGATCTGCTGTGCGGTTACGGGTACCAGCCGTTCCGGCTGCTCGGCTGGGTTGTCCTGCAGATCATCGTGTGCACCGCGCTCGCCCTGTTGTGGGCAGGGAACAAGCCGTGGAGCGAGGTCGTCTACCTGGGTGTCCTCACCTTCCTCAATCCACTCGATCCGGCGAACGCGATGGGCATGGCTCCGCAGGCGCGAATCCTGTTCGCCGCCGAAGCGTGGCTGGGCGCGGTCTCGATGTCGGTGTTCTTCGCGCTGCTGGTCCGCCGGTGGTTCCGGCTGTAGTCACCAGTCGCCGGACAGGTTTCCGCCGCGTGCGGCGTAGTACGTGGCCACGTCGATCCGGCGTTGCACCTGTTCCACGCGGGCGGTCCACTGTTTGGAGAAATTGGCCGCTGCCTGTAAGTCCCGCCACGGCGCCCGCATCGCCGCCGGGACCTGTGCGCCCGGCATCCACAGGTGCGCCAGATGTTCGAGCACGGGGGCGAGCACGGTGACCTGCTGCCCGTCGTCCAACCCTTCGGCCGCCCGCACTCTGGCGTCGATGACCGTCAGGAGCCAGTCGTGGACGGCGACATCCTGGCAGAACCGCAGGGCATCGGGCAGATCCGTAGCCGTTCGCACCGTGACCCGTAACGCCCTGCACAGCTCGTCCTCGAGACGGAGCGATACCGCCGGGCCGGCGTTGCCCCCGACGACGGCAGTCCACCGCAGTCGCGTGGTCGGCGCCCTCAGCTGCGGCCGTTGATCCAGCAGCGGCGAGGACCTCAGGTCATCGAGATGCCTGGCACAGATCGAGGCGAGATCCAGCGTGTTCGGGCCAGATGGGGCGAAATAGCCTGCGACCAACTGCCTGTCGGCGACCGCGTGGTCGGGCACCTCACCGATCACCTCTGTCACGCCGATCCGGCTGATGTAATGAGACCACGGCCTGCGCTTTTTCTGCTGGGCCCGCACTACGGTGGTGTGCGACGACAGCTGGACCAATCGGCCGCCCACCAGGACCACAGTCGAGGCCACCGTCCCCACCACGCGCGCGGTCGCGGTCGCTGACGCGCCCCACCCGAGATGGCAGTCGACGCCGGTCGCGCGGCGCGGTGAGAAGGCAAGCGGGCCAGGACGTTCGCGGCGCAGGACGGACGCCCCGGCCACCGTCGCCAGCAGTTCGTCGGTGGCCTGGCCGTCCAAGGTCATCGAATGCGGCAGCAGGCAGGTACGGATCTCGCCCAGCACCACGAGCGGGGTCGGCGGTCCCGGCGCGGCGCGGCGCGGCGGCGTAGGCGGCACGGTCAGGTCCCATCGAGCAGCAGGTGTCCCACGCGTTCGACGACTTTGGGCGGTACCACCACCTGCTCGGCACTACCCTGGGCGGCGACCTGGGCGGCGACGTCGTCATCCGGCGCGAGATGATCGAGGATGACCCGCACCGCCGACTCGATCAGCAGATAGCGCTTGGGCAGCATCGACAGCGTCCGGTACGCCGTGAACGGCGCCGCGTCCGGATCGAGCCGCACCACGGGAGGCAGGTCCTCCCAGCTGTCCGGCCATGCGCGATCGGCGGGCCACAGCTGCGGATCCACCACGGGCGCACCGTGATAGCGCAGCATGCCCAGGCGCAACAGCTGCCATACCGCAGCCAGGAACGGGCACGACCAGCGTCGTGCGGCCTCGTCCCGGTCGTGCCACAACTCCACGTCGAGGAAGATCGAATGCTCGCCGCGGCCGTACTCCTGTGGGGGCCGATATGGCAGCGGATGCATGGCGAGGCGCGACGAGTCGTCCTGTTCCCGACGCCCGTTGCACAGCCAGCCGGATTCGGTGGTCGGTGGTCGGCTGCCGTTGGCGACCTCCTCGTCCTCTGGCTGCGCGACGAGCCGCGCCGCCACCATCTCCGCGACCGGGATCGGTGCGCCGACCGCGACCCCGCCCGCGAAAACCGGCGCTCGGTGGCAACCGGATTCCCTGGCCAGATAGTCGATGGTCAGCCCGGCGTCGGCCGCGGCGCCCAGCAGCTTGCCGAGCACCTCGGCCGGTTCGAAGCGTGGCTGGAAGTAATCGTCGGTGAGGTAGCAGGTACTCACCCGGGTGTCCGGCCCGTACTCGATCCGAGCCGACTCGATGAACGCGGCGACCAGCGGGACCGCACGCCGGAATTGGGCGCGGACCAGGTCGGTGTCGTAGAGGATTTCCTCGTGCCGGAAGTGACAGATCTCGATCGACAGGTGGGCCATGGGTAGTGGCGCGACGGCGGATTCCTCCGACGCTTCCCGATACGTTGGCAGGTTCATTATTCGATGTCCCAGGTCGTCGGAACGGTAAGCCGCCGAGCCAGATCCGTGTACGCCGCGACGGTTGCCGGATCGGCGAGGCCGGCGTTGACGTCGGCATCGAGGATGAGCTGTTCGCGCCACTGCAGCATCGGCTCGATCGGTGTCTGCCCGAGCACCATGGCCGCGCCGATACCATTGGCGGTGGCCAGTTCTCGCAAAGCGTTCGCCTGTTCTTTCAGCCAGGCAGCCTGGGCCGGCCGGTCCACTGTGTGGGTCCAGTCCGATGCGGCGACTGCCGTGCGCACACAACGCATCGATGCGAGGCGGGCTTGTTCGGACTTCTCGACTGTGAGCAGCTTGTCGCGCTGACGATCCCAGATCGCACCGGTCTTGATCAGCCCGTGCTGTCCGTGTACCAGGCCGCCGGCCGCCAGCACGTGCTGGCGCGTCCACCGGTGGAAGACCAGCCAACGATGTGCGCGGTGCGCCAGCATGGTCGAGGCAGTGGCCCGCAATGCGATCTCGAGCGCAACCGAGCGTCCGGCGCTGAGATCGACTATCACCACGGCGAATTCGCTGAGCAGCTGGGCGAACAAGGCGGTTCCGCGCGCCACCATGGCGTTGTCGCAGCCGAATTCGGCGCCGCCGAGGTCGCCGGGGAACAAGACCAGCTGCCCAGCTCCGGGTGCGTCGCGACGTAGTTGGGGTCGGTCGGTTTCCCGGCCGACGATCAGCCGCCGAGGCTCGCCGGTGTTCCCGCGCAGATACGAATGCATCCCGCGGTCATCGGTGATGCCGCGCTCGGCGTGTCCGATCTCGAACAGCGCGCCCGCCGTCGGAGAGCCGAAATCGAAGTCGACATAGGCGACATCGAGGCCGTGCAGAGCCAATCTGTAGGCGATGTTGCAGCTGGTAACCGACCGTCCCGTGCCTCCTTTGTCAGAGGTCGCGAAGACCAGCATCGGCGCGGCGTCATCGGCGCTCATCGGGTGGCGTCCTCCCGAGCGTAGGCGAGCGCGTTGAGCCGAAGCAGCGCGTCGGCCGCCAGCGCCTCGGCAGTGTGCGGTCGTTTGGTCAGGATCTCATCGGCCCGGTCCAGCGACTGCTGGATCGCGGCCAGCTCCTGGAATCGCGACGAGTACACGGCATCGCTGACCTGAAGAAACTCCTGGCTGAGCAGATGCTCGGCCTCACTGAGCTTGCCGATCGCGGCGTTCACCATTGCCTGGGTGGCCAGCGGGGGTCGAGTGTAGGTGTTGTGTGCGACTACCAGGCACTCCATCATGCGTTCGGTCAGGAACCACGAGGGCGCGGCATCGGCGGCATCGCCGACCGGGCCGAGGTTGTCCCACAGGCCCGCGGAACGGCCGCCGGTGATGGCTCGGTCCTGCATGTGCTGCAGGGCCGAGGCGGCCAGGTCGAGCAGCTCCTCGCGGGTGTCCACGTCACGTGCCAGCCGGGCGGCCTGGAGGCTGCGCTTGAGTAAGAGCGTAGTGAAGTCGCTGACGTGATAACCCAGCACCGTGCCCGGCTCGACGACCTCGGATCCCTTGAGCGTCAGGGTAATTCCGGGATAGTGCAGACGAGCCGCAGGATCGTCGGGGACCTGCCGGTTGATGATCCGGGCCCGCTGCGCCAACTGGCGTAACACCCCGACAGTGCGTGCCAGATCGGTGGTGGACTCCCGCTCCAGCAAGTCCTGGATGAGAAACGCCGTTACAGCCAGGCTGTAGTAGTCCGACTGTTTCCCGTCGGAAGTGCGCCAGGGCAGGTCTTCCAGCGGCCAGCGCCCGGTTCCGAAGCGAGAGATCGTGGACCAGTAGCGCTGGGTCAGCTCCGCGCGGCGCTTCAGCGCCTCGGCCAGTTGGAGCTGATGCGGCTCGAGTAGCGCCGGTTCCTGGGTCCGCTGGGAGTACAGGTCCTTGATGCCGTCGAGCGCGACCAGGGTGAAGTAGAGGTAAGGCTCGGTGACCGCGTAACCGGGCTGGGTGGCAACCCGGCCGGTGACCTCGACAGCGGGGCCCGCATTGGTGTCGATACCCCACGCCCAGCCGCATTCGAAAGCCAGGTTGTCGTCGCGCAGATCGAGGCCGGGGGTGTGGCCGCTGCGCACGTCGTTCTCGGCCTGCACGCGGATCTGCTCGAGCGCACCGGAGAAGTCGGCGATGACATCCTTGACCGGGGCGCCTGTCTGATTGACCAGCTTCAGGATCTCCTGCCCGGCGGAGGAGGAGAAGGGCGGGGTGTGGATAACGAAACTTCGGATCAGACCCCCCATCGCGGAGGTGAGCCGGACGCTTACCCGGGGGGTCAGCGCGTGGATGCGCTCCTTCAGGTGCGTGCCCTCGCGGCGCACCTCGTGCACCAGGTACCGGTCGAGACCGCGCAGAAAGCGCAGCGACGCGATGCACAGACTCAGCGACATCGAATAGGAGTCGACCACCTCGAGCTCACGCTGCGCCGCCGAGGGCTCTCCGAAACCCGAGTCGCGAAAGTAGCTGCCGCCCGCGAATATCGGATTCCCGTCGGCATCGGTATAGGAGTCGAAGAATTCCTCGATCTTCGTCACCAGGGCGCCGCCGACCCGGAGGTTGTCGCCGAGCGTCGCCATGACCGCGGCGATATCGTCAGCGGACTCGATGCTGTCCGGGTCGAGTGCGAAACTCGCCAGTTCGGTCGACGGATACAGCAGGCACATCAGCTGCTCGGCGTCGCTGATCGAATTGCGTCCGTCGCGTCCGCCCCAGACCCATCCGCCATCGCGGAACGAGGTGCGCAGGTGGGCGCGCCAGAGATCCAGAAGTTGTTGCCGCGGTCGAATTCTCACCGATGTCCCCTCCGTGCAACTGCCCCCTCAGTGTGGACGCTGGGACGCGTCCTTGTCATCGGTTGTGCCGTAATACGTTTCGACGTGGGTGACAACGGAAACGACGTGACAGCCGAAAGCCACGTTCGGGAGGGGACCGAACGTGGCTTTCGGGTGGGTGGGGATGGATCAGACGCTGGCGTAGGCCAGGGAGGGAACCTTGTCGGTGGCGAAGGAGGTGCGCAGGTAGCACCACCAGGTGACGGCGGCCATCACGAGGAAGACGGCGGCGTACGCCCAGAAGGCGGGGGCCATGGTCTTCAGGTGGACGTTGGACAGGCGAAGGGCCTGCTGGACGACGAATCCACCCGCGGCGCCGACCGCGCCGATGACACCGATCGCGGCGCCGGCCTGCCGCTTGGCGGAGGTGGCCGCCTCGGTCAGGTCCATGCCGTGCTCGGAGGCGTACTTCTTGGCGGTGGCGTTGAAGATCGACGGGATCATCCGGTAGGTGGAGCCGTTGCCGATACCGGCCAGGATGAACAGGGCCAGGAACGCGGTCAGGTAGAGCGGGAAGCTCTTCATATCGACGGCGGCCACGATGCAGGCCACCGCGATCGACATTCCGCCGAAGACGAACACCGTGATCTTGGCGCCGCCGCCGATCTTGTCGGAGACCCAACCACCGAACGGGCGGCTGAACGAACCGACCAGGGCGCCGAGGAAGGCCAGGTTACCCAGGGTGGTGATCCAGCCGATCTTGGCGAGGTCGGGGAAGGTGGCCTTGATCAGTGTCGGGAAGGCGAACGAGAAGCCGATGAACGAGCCGAACGTGCCGATGTAGAGGAACGACATGATCCACGTGTGCCGGTTGGTCAGCGCCAGCTTGTAGGACTTGCCGTCGGACTTGGCCTCGGCCAGCGAGTCCATGAAGTACAGCGCGCCGAGGGTCGCGACCGCGATGAACGGCAGCCAGAACAGCACGGCGAGGGTGATGCCGAAGCGATAGCCGCCCGCGTCCTTGGCCATGATGTGGGTGCCGAAGGTGATCAGCAGCGGCACGATCAGCTGGGTCTGCGCGACACCGAGGTTGCCGCCCGCGGCGTTGAGGCCGAGCGCGGCGCCCTTCTTGCCCTCGGGGAAGAAGAACGAGATGTTCGACATCGACGAGGAGAAGTTGCCGCCACCGACACCGGCGAGGGAGGCCAGCACCAGGAACACCCACATGGGTGTGCTCGGCTGGTTGACGAAGTAGATGATGCCGAGCGCGGGCAGGAACAGCAACGCGGCGCTGAACGCGGTGAACGCGCGCCCACCGAACCGCGGAACCGCGAAGGTGTACGGAACTCGCAGGGCCGCGCCGACCAAGGTCGGGATCGAGGTGAGCAGCAGCGCGTTGCTCACGGCGACCGCGTTGCCCTTGCCCAGACCCTGCAGGAACTCGAAGCCGGCCGGGCCCATCGCGGTGACGATGGAGCCCCAGATGACCCACATGCTGAAGCCGAGATTTTCGGCGAATACGGAGAAGTACAGATTCTTCTTGGCGGTCTTCGCGCCGCCGGATTCCCAGAACCCCTTGTTGTCGGGATCCCAATGGGAGATCCAGCGGCCCTTCTTCTGGTATTCGAAGGACGGGGCTTCCGTCTCATGGCCGGTGGCGGCTATCGCGGTCATCGGCTTCCTCTCGATCGGGCTCGATAGGAGCAGCTCGCCTGGTGTTCGACGATGCTCCCTGCGGTGTCGAGATAAAGGTAGGAGCCGGTTGTTGCGTGACAATGGCCTCAGGTGACGTTCCAGGCAACTAGGGCTCACCGTGCGAATTCGCTGGTGGTGACAGCCCGGTTACCTGGATTTAGGAAGCGTCTCTCTGCGCTGCTCAGCGGTCCGGATATTCGGCGATGAGCGAGCCGAGGAAGCAGTTGGCCGCCTGCACGGCCCGCTCGGCGTCACCGTCGATGACGGCTTGGACCAGTTCGGCGTGCTCGGTGTCGTACGCGTCGTCGGATTTCGCGGTCCGCGCGTGGATCACCTGCTCGATGATCGGCAGCAGCGAATCGTAGAACTCCAGATATACCGCGTTGTGGCTGGCGACGACGATCGCGCGGTGCAATTCGACGTCGGCGGCGATGGCCACCGGGTCGGCCTCGGCCCAATTCCGGTTGCTGCGTTCGGCGAGCAAGCGCTGGAGAGTGGCGATATCGGCGTCGTCGCGACGGCGCGCGGCCAGGCCCGCCGCCGTGGTGTCGAGAGCTTGGCGCAGTTCGAGGATGTCGCGTTCGTGCGCGTCGGCGAAGTACTTGCCCAGCGTGCCGCCGACCTCGGAGGTGGCGATCACATAGGTGCCCGAGCCCTGGCGGCGTTCGAGCATGCCCGCGTGCACGAGCGCCTGGACGGCTTCGCGGACGGTATTGCGGCCGGTCCCGGTGAGCTCGGTGAGCTCTGGTTCGGTGGGGATCCGTTGGCCCACTGGCCAACGGCCGGAACGGATCTCGGCCCGAAGCTGTTCGGTGACCTGGGCGATGAGGCTGGTACGCCGGACGGGTTGCACGTCAGCAAGGGTACTGGGCTGTTCCGCCTCGCCGGGACTTCAGGCCGGACTCGACCAGCGCGCGGCCGGCGGTGCGTCAGCCCGTTCCGGCGAGTTCCCGTGTTCTCGCGGGAGATCGCTCACAGTCGCTTGGCAGTAGTCATCGGGTCATCCTATGATTTCCGGGTGCCGCCGCTCCGTGATTTCCAGCCAGCTTCCGGCGCCGGGTCGACCCTCGAGGACGACCGGCGTGGTCGCGTCGACCCGTCTCCCGAGATCACCGAGCGGTCGCTGATCGAAGGTCGGCTGCTCGTTCTGGCGGCCATCATCATGTCGGCGCTCACCTTGCGTGCCGCTGTCACCGCATTCAGTCCGCTCGCCGAGACGATCGGCGCCGAGGTCGGGTACGGCACGGGGATCGTCGGGGTGTTCGGCATGTTGCCGACCGCGATGTTCGGTCTCGCCGGGCTCATCGCGCCGCTGTTCGTGCGCCGGTTCGGGCTCGAGCGGACCGTGTTCGTGGCGATGCTGCTGGCCGGCGCCGGGTCGCTGGTGCGGGTGTTCGCCACCGGGACCGGTGGACTGCTGGCGTTCTCCGGGGTGGCGCTGCTCGGTATGGGCATCGGCAATGTGGTGATTCCGCCGCTGGTGAAGCGGTATTTCGGCGATCATCTGGCCGCGATCAGCTCGCTCTACATCGTGATGGTGCAGCTCAGCACCGTCATTCCGGCGTTCATCGCCGTGCCGGTGGCGCAGGCGCACGGCTGGCGGATCTCGATGGGGGTGTGGGCGCTGGTCGGTTTCGCAGCCGCGATCCCGTGGTTCGTCGTGCTGCGTGATCGGCGTGGTCGCGACACGGTCGACACCACCGCGCTGCCCGCCGAGGCGCCCGAGACCGGCAGAGTCTGGCGTTCGCCGGTGGCGTGGGGGATGGCGGGCATGTTCGGCATGACCTCGCTGACCACCTACGCCATGTTCGCCTGGCTGCCCAAGATCCTGTCCGACGCGGGCGCGAGCGCCGGTTTCGGCGGCAGCATGGTCGGCTTGTTCGCGCTGATCGGGCTGATCCCGGCGCTGGGCGCGCCCACCGTGGTCTCGCGGATGCGCAATCCGTTCCCCGTCGTCGTCGGCTGCATGGTGCTGTTCGCGACCGCTTTCATCGGCCTGCTGGTGGCGCCGATGCAGGCCCCCCTGCTGTGGGTTGTGCTGCTGGGTCTCGGCCCGTCCACCTTCCCGATGGCGCTGACGCTGATCAACCTGCGCACCCGCACCCCCCATGGCTCGGCGGCCCTGTCCGGCTTCACCCAGGGCGTCGGGTACGCGATCGCCTGCACCGGCCCGCTGCTGTTCGGCATGCTGCACACCTGGACCGGCGGCTGGCTCGTCCCGTTCGCCATGCTGTTCGTCGCCCTCGGTGTGCTCCTCGCGGGCGCCTGGCAAGCCTGCAAGCCGCGCATGCTCGAAGACAGCTGGAATTGATCTCACCGTTCGAGTTGCGAACCGGTGCGTTCGGAGTAATGCTGTGTAGATCACACCCTCACGGGCGTTTCCGATGATTTCTTGCTGCTTCCTTACGCGCGGAAATCGTTGCGACACATGCCGGAAACAAAAGGGCTGATCTCACCTCCCTGATCGGGGGAAGGTGAGAAACCGTTGATTCAAGCGACATTTCCCGCAGCATTTCGGCAATACCCATTTCCTACCGTTGGGCCATCGCACTTTTGGGAGGCCCAATCTTGAGCACGCTGAAGCGGAACCACGACATCGACGACTGGGATGCCGAGGACGTCGCGGCCTGGGAAGCCGGTGGCAAGGATGTCGCCAAGCGCAACCTGATCTGGTCTGTGATCGCCGAGCACATCGGATTCTCGGTGTGGTCGATCTGGTCGGTGATGGTGCTGTTCATGCCCACCGACAAGTACGGCATCGACGCGGCGGGCAAGTTCTTCCTCGTCGCCATGCCCACCCTGGTCGGCGCGTTCCTTCGCATCCCCTACACCGTCGCCACCGCCCGCTTCGGCGGCCGCAACTGGACAATCTTCTCCGCGTTCATGCTGCTCGTCCCGCTGGCGCTGACCGCGTACTTCGTCAACCAGCCCGGCACGTCGTACACCACGTTCCTGATCGTGGCCGCGTTCGCCGGCTTCGGTGGCGGCAACTTCGCGTCGTCGATGACCAACATCAACGCCTTCTACCCGCAGCGCCTCAAGGGCTGGGCGCTGGGCATGAACGCCGGTGGCGGCAACATCGGCGTCCCGGTGATCCAGTTGCTCGGCCTGCTGGTGCTGGTCACCCTCGGCGGCGACTACGCCACGGTGATCTGTGCCGTCTACCTCGTCCTGGTCGGTGTCACCGCCGTGGGCGCCGCGTTCTACATGGACAACCTGACCAACCAGAAGGCCGACCTGTCCTACATGGTCAAGGCCCTGCGGGTGCCGCAGTCCTGGGCGATCGCCTTCCTCTACATCGGCACGTTCGGTTCGTTCATCGGTTACAGCTTCGCCTTCGCCCAGATCCTGCAGATCAGCTTCAAGGCCGGTGGCGACACCGCCGCTCAGGCCGCCATCCACGCCGCATCGATCGCCTTCATCGGCCCGCTGCTCGGTTCGCTGGCCCGCCCCTACGGCGGCAAGATGGCCGACCGGATCGGTGGCAGCAAGGTCACCATCGCCACCTTCAGCGCCATGATGCTCGCGGCGCTGCTCGTGATCACCGCCTCGACGATGGCCGACGGCAACAAGGGCGTTGCCACCGGTGCCACCATGACCCTGCTGGTCGCGGGCTTCATCGCCCTGTTCGTCCTGTCCGGTTTCGGCAACGGAGCCGTCACCAAGATCATCCCGTCGGTGTTCGAGGCCAAGTCCAAGAGCCTGCCGGTCTCGCGGGTCGAGCAGGCGGCCTGGTCGCAGAACACCTCCGGCGCCCTGATCGGCTTCGTCGGCGCCATCGGCGCCCTCGGCGGCGTCGGCATCAACATGGTGCTGCGCAGCTCCTACGCCAGCACCGCTTCGGCCACCACCGCGTTCTGGGTGTTCCTCGCCTTCTACGTGGTCTGCGCCGCCGTTACCTGGACGGTCTTCCTGCGCCGTCCCCGTCTCACCTCCGACTCCGCAGTGGTGGTCGAGGCCGAGCACATGGTCCTCGAGGCCGAAACCAACGCTTCGTCGGCCAATTCGTCGGCTCGCTGACAACCGACCACTACCAAGGAGGTCACTCTTATGAACAGCACTCGTAAAACAGCGGTCGTGGTCGGCCACGGCATGGTCGGACACCGTTTCGTCGAAGCCCTTCGCTCGCGCGACGAGGCAGGCCAGTGGCAGGTCATCATCCTGTCGGAGGAGAAGCTGCCCGCGTACGACCGCGTCGGCCTGTCCTACTACGTCGGCAACTGGAACGCCGATGACCTGGCCCTGCCCGGCAACATGTACGACGGCGACGACCTGGTCGACCTGCGACTGGGCCAGCGCGGCGAGGCTATCGACCTCGAAGCCAAGACCGTCACCAGCACCAGCGGCGACGTCATCGCCTACGACGCCCTGGTCATGGCCACCGGTTCCTACCCGTTCGTGCCGCCGGTCCCGGGCCACGACCTGCCCGAGTGCTTCGTCTACCGCACCATCGACGACCTCGACGGCATCCGCGCCGCCGCCGAAGCGGCCGGTCCCGGCGCGCACGGTGTGGTCGTCGGCGGCGGTCTGCTCGGCCTGGAGGCGGCGAACGCGCTGCGCCTGCTCGGCATGACCCCGCACGTCATCGAATACAACGGTCGCCTGATGCCCGCCCAGGTCGACGCCGGTGGTGGCGCGATCCTGGAGAAGCTCGTCACCGATATCGGGCTCAACGTGCACACGGGTGTCGGCACCGCCAAGATCGTCTCGATCGAGGAGGAGGGCGCGGACAACGTCACCGTGCACCTGTCCGACGATGCCGAGATCAAGGCCTCGCTGGTGGTGTTCTCCGCCGGTGTCCGCCCGCAGGACGCCCTCGCCAAGGCCTCCGGCCTCGAGATCGGCGCCCGCGGCGGCATCCTCACCGACCTCACCCTGCAGACCTCCGACCCGAGCGTCTACGCGATCGGTGAGTGCGCCGCGATCGAGGGCGTCTGCTACGGCCTCGTCGCCCCCGGTTACACCACCGCCGAGATCGTCGCCGACCGCCTGCTGGGCGGGGCGGGCGAGTTCCCCGGCGCCGACATGTCCACCAAGTTGAAGCTGATGGGCGTCGACGTGGCGTCCTTCGGTGACGCGCACGGCACCACCGAGGGCGCCCTCGAGGTCGTGCTGCACGACGCGGCCAAGGGCACCTACGCCAAGCTGGTCGTCTCCGACGACGCGCAGACCCTGCTCGGCGGCATCCTGGTCGGTGACGCCAGCCAGTACGCGGCCCTGCGCCCGCTGGTCGGGCGCCCGCTGCCCGCCGACGCCGCCGCGCTGATCTCCCCGGCCGGCGCCGAACTCGGTGCCGACGCACTGCCCGACGACGCCCAGATCTGCTCCTGCAACAACGTCAGCAAGGGCGCCATCTGCGGCGCGATCGCCGAGGGCGCCTGCGACATCCCGGCCGTCAAGAGCTGCACCAACGCGGGTACCTCCTGCGGTGGCTGTGTGCCGATGATCAAGAAGCTGCTCGAGCAGTCCGGCGTGGCGCTGTCGAAGTCGCTGTGTGAGCACTTCACCCAGTCGCGGGCCGAGCTCTACGACGTGGTCGCCGTCACCGGCATCCGCACCTTCTCCGAGCTGATCGCCAAGCACGGCAAGGGCTCGGGCTGCGATATCTGCAAGCCGACCGTCGCCTCGATCCTGGCCTCGACCTCGAGCGAGCACATCCTCGAGGGCGAGCAGGCCGCGCTGCAGGACACCAACGACCACTTCCTGGCCAACCTGCAGAAGAACGGCACCTACTCGGTCGTCCCGCGGATGCCCGGTGGCGAGGTCACCGCCGACCAGCTGATCGTGATCGGCGAGGTGGCCAAGGAGTTCGGCCTCTACGTCAAGGTCACCGGTGGTCAGCGCATCGACCTGTTCGGCGCTCGCGTGGAGCAGCTGCCGCTGATCTGGAAGCGCCTGGTCGACGTCGGCATGGAGTCCGGCCACGCCTACGGCAAGTCGCTGCGCACCGTGAAGAGCTGCGTCGGTTCCACCTGGTGCCGCTACGGCCAGCAGGACTCGGTCGGCATGGCCGTGCTGCTGGAGAAGCGCTACCGCGGCCTTCGCTCGCCGCACAAGATCAAGCTGGCCGTGTCGGGTTGCGCGCGTGAGTGCGCCGAGGCCCGTGGCAAGGACGTCGGCGTGATCGCCACCGAGCACGGCTGGAACCTCTATGTCGGCGGCAATGGCGGTCTGACCCCCAAGCACGCGGTGCTGCTGGCCGGTGACCTCGACGACGAGACCCTGATCAGCTACATCGACCGCTACCTGATGTTCTACATCCGCACCGCCGACCGCCTGCAGCGCACCGCGCCGTGGCAGGAGGCCCTCGAAGGCGGCTTCGACTACCTCAAGGCCGTCGTCTGTGACGACAGCCTCGGCATCGCCGGTGACCTCGAGGCCGCCATGGCCAAGCACGTCGAGGGCTACAAGGACGAGTGGGCGGCCGTGCTCGAGGACGAGAACAAGCTTTCGCGATTCGTCTCCTTCGTCAATGCCCCTGACGAAGCCGATCCGACGATTTCGTTCGACGACAGCGGCGAACGCAAGGTACCAGTGCTCCTCGGTCTTCCCGGCATGCCCGTCGGTGTTGCTTCGGACACAGCACCGGCCGGGAAATAAGCCCTTAACGCTGCGGAAACAGGGCGCCTGTACCAATAGGTAAGGCGTTCGGAGGAGGAACCGATGACCGTTATCGACACACCCACCATCACCACTGAGACCGTGACCTGGACCCAGGCTTGCCGGCTCGATTTCCTGATCCCGGGGCGCGGCGTGGCTGTCCTGTTGAAGGGCGGCCGTCAGGCGGCTCTGTTCCTACTCACCGACGGCACGCTCGCCGCCGTCGGCAACATCGATCCGTTCGGCCGGGCCGCGGTGATGTCTCGCGGCATCATCGGTGATCGCGGCGGTGTTCCCGTCGTCGCGTCGCCGCTGCTCAAGCAGGCCTTCTCGCTGATCGACGGCCGTTGTCTCGACGACGAGTCCCAGTCCCTGCCGGTGTACGCCGTCCAACTCGACGGCGGCGTCGTCGCGGTCTCCAACGAGCCGGTGCAGACCCCATGACCTCTCCCACCGACAGTGGCCCGTGCCTTGCCGGCTTCACCATCGGCGTCACCGCGGCCCGCCGCGCCGAGGAATTCAGCACCCTGCTCACCCGCAAGGGCGCGAGCGTGGTGTCCGCCCCCGCCATTCGCATCATCCCGCTGGCCGATGACACCGAGCTCGAACGGGTCACCGAACTGCTGATCGCCGATCCGCCGCAGATCACCGTCGCCACCACCGGCATCGGTTTCCGCGGCTGGATGGAAGCGGCGGAGGGCTGGGGCCTGGCCGAGGTCCTGCGCGACACCCTCGCGTCCACCCGGATGCTGGCCCGCGGCCCCAAGGCCAAGGGCGCGATCCGCGCCGCCGAGCTGCGTGAGGAGTGGTCGCCTGCCTCGGAGTCCTCGGCCGAGGTGCTCGACCATCTGCTCGCCGAGGGCGTCGAAGGCGTCCGGATCGCGGTGCAGCTGCACGGCGCGACCACCGAATGGGAGCCGGTTCCCGACTTCTGCGAGGTGCTGCGCTGCGCGGGCGCCGACGTGGTCCCGGTCCCGGTGTACCGCTGGGAGCCGCCGGCCGATCGTGGGCCGATGGACAACATGATCGAATCGATCATCTCCGGCAGCCTGGACTGCGTCACCTTCACCAGTGCGCCCGCCGTGGCGTCACTGCTGATGCGCGCCAAGGAAACCGGACTCCTCGAGTCGGTGCTGCACGCGTTCCGCGGCCGGGTGCTCGCCGCCTGTGTCGGGCCGATCACCGCGGCTCCGCTGGAAGAACTCGGCGTGCCGACGACGATGCCCGGGCGTGCCCGGCTGGGCGCGCTGGCTCGCCATGTGGCAGAAGAACTTCCGCGTCGCGCCAGCCGCATCTACGCCGCCGGTCATCTGATCAGCGTGCGTGGTGGATGTGTTGTCGTCGACGGTGAGGTGCGCCAGCTGGCGCCCGCCCCGATGGCGTTGATGCGATCGCTGGCTCGTCAGCCCGGTCGGGTCGTGTCGCGCGAAGACCTGCTGGCCGCGTTGCCGGGTGGCGGTGACGACACCCATGCGGTGGAGACCGCGATCGCGCGATTGCGGGCCGGCTTGGGCACTCCCAAGGCGATTCAGACCGTGGTGAAGCGCGGGTACCGGCTGGCGCTGGACGCGGCCGACTGCTCCGATACGCCGCCCGTGCGCGCGGCTGTTCAGGCACCGCACGCCGCGGGGATCGGAACGCCCGCCCGCTCGCCCCGGCCGGCTCAAGCGATCGGAGTGTGGTGAGCGCCGGGCAGCCGGGTGATCCGGCTCTGGTGCTGGTCGCGCACGGCACTCGCAGTGCGCGCGGGGTGGAGATGATCGCGGCGCTGGCCGACGCGGTGGCCGCCGAACTCGGTGTCTCGGCGCCGAATACCGCGCTGCGGACAGCATTCGTCGACGTGCTCGGTCCGTCGCCGTCGGAGGTGCTGCGGGATCTCGATGGGCCCGCTGTCGTTGTTCCGGCGTTCCTCGCTTCCGGCTATCACGTGTACCAGGACGTTCCGCGTGAGGTTGCCGAGAGCGGGCACTGCGCGGTGGCCGTGACCGAGGCGATGGGACCGGATCCGGCGTTGACCCGGATCATGGCGGTGCGGTTGCGCGCGGCCGGGTGGAAGCCCGGTGACGCGGTGGTGTTCGCGGCCGCGGGTTCTTCGGATTCGCGTGCGCGCCAGGATGTTCGGCGGGCTGCGGGCATGCTGGCCGAGCAGCTGGACGCGCCGGTGAAGATCGCGTACGTGGCGACCGGGACGCCGCGTGTGCCCGAAGTCGTTGCCGCGCTGCGCGAATCGGGTGCGCAACGGGTGTTCATCGCGTCGTATCTGCTGGCGCACGGGCTGTTTCATCAGCGGTTGCACGATGCCGGTGCCGATGGGGTGGCCGAGCCGATCGGTGTGCATCCGGGGGTTGTCCGGTTGATCGTCGATCGGTACCGGAGCGCGGCCAGGGAACTGGTCGGCGTTCGCTGACGCCGATCGCACAGGCAGCCGGTGCGGCCGGCTGCGACTAGAGTTGGGCCGACTTCACAACAAGGGGGCACCGCTCGATGTCAGATTCGTCCGCAGGTCAGGGCTATTCATCGCAGGATGACGGGCTGACGGCGTATCCGGACGAGTCGGCGGCACGTGGGCCCGTGAATCCACTGGTTCCCGGCACCTATCCGCCACCGCCGAGCCAGGCCGTTCCGCAGCCGCCGACGCACGGCCCGGTGCCCGGTGCGGTGGGATCGCCACCGCCCTACGCGCCGCCGCCGCCCTATGGGCCGGGTGCCCCGTATCCCGGGCCGGGTAGTGCGCCGGTGGACGCCGGGCCTCGGGTTGTTCCGCAGAGTGTGCAGATCGCGTTCTACGTGATGCTGGCGGGGGCGGTGGTCACGCTGCTCGGCATGGCCTACTCGCTCACCATGCTCGACGAGACACGCAGTGCCGCGCTCGACGCTTCGGGTGGGGTGTTGCGGGGCGACGACCTCGATCTTCTGGTGTACGCGAGCGTCGGCGGGGCCCTCCTGAGTTCGCTGGTGACGGTGGGGCTGTGGGTCTGGATGGCGTTCGTCTGCCGGGCGGGAAAGAACTGGGGCCGGATCACGGGGACGGTGTTGTTCGGGATCAACGCGCTGCTCTATGCCGCAGGCACGGTGACGGCGTTTATCACCTCGACGGCGGGGATCGCGCTGGTGTTCAGCACGGTCACCCTGGCGATCGGGCTCGCCGCGGTGATCCTGCTGTGGAACCGGACGTCCTCGCCCTTCTTCGCGGCTCCGGCGCCGCAGGGCTACCAGCCCTACCCCGGCTATCCGCCTATCGCGCCGTACTGAAAATTCGCGCGGTAGGTACTCGGGGAGACGCCGACCTGGCGAACCATGTGCTGGCGCAACGACTCCGCCGAGCCGATGCCGCTGTGCCGCGCGACCTGTTCGATCGGCAAGGTAGTCGATTCCAGTAGTTCCCTGGCGCGGTGGATGCGCTGACTCAGCAGCCATTTCTGCGGGCTGAGGCCGGTCTCCTCGTGGAATCGGCGGCTCAGGGTGCGCACGCTGATTCGCGCGTGTTCGGCCAGCTCGCGCAGGGACACCGGGGTGTCGAGGCGTTGTAGCGCCCACGTCCGGGTAGCGGAGAGAGACAGGTCGTCGTCGGCGGGTAGTGGTGTGTCGACGAACTGGGCCTGTCCGCCGGGCCGCACGGGCGTCACCACCGCGGCCCGCGCGGCGGCGTTCGCCACGGTGGCGCCGTAGTCGGCGCGAATCAGGTGCAGGCACAGGTCGATTCCGGCTGCCGCGCCTGCCGCGGTGGTCACCGGTCCGTCCTCGATGAACAGTGCGTCGCTGCGCACCTGGACGAGCGGATGGTCGCGGGCCAGCTCCTCGGCCAGTGCCCAGTGCGTGGTCGCGGTGCGCCCGTCGAGCAGTCCGGCTTGGGCGAGCACGAACGCGCCGCTGCAGATCGAGGTGACCAGGATGCCGCGGTCGACGGCCGCGCGCAGCGCCTTCAGCGTCACCGGATCCGCGTCGGCGCGGCTGCCGGTGCTCGGCACGATCACCGCGTCGGCGGTGTCGAGTACCTCGAGCCCGTGCCGGATCACGACGTCGAACCCACCGGGCGACATCGAGGGCAGCGCCCCCGGCACGGCGGTGCACACAACCACGCGATAGCCGGGCTCGCCGTCGACCGTGATCGAGCCCATCAGCGTTTCGGGCATCGACAGATCGAAGGACTTCACCGGTGGGACAGCAACCACGGCAATGGTCTTCATGGCCTGATCCTTGGGATAGCTGGCAGTGCGGCCACTAGTTTAGCCGTCTCGCGAGCGGCATCGTGGAAGGCGCGGGCGCCACCACGTCGCTCGCGTCGAAATATGTTGTCGTGAAAGGGAATTCACATGTCCACTCATGTTGTGATCGGCCGTGGCGGCACCGCCACCGCCACCGCGCTGTCGCTGGTCGACGCCGGGGATCGCGTACGGATGGTGAGCCGGACCGGGCTCGGCCCCACCCATCCCGACGTGGAATTGATCGCCCTCGACGCGCTCGATACCACCGCTCTGATCGAGATCGCGACCGGTGCGAGCACCGTCTTCAACATGGCGATGCCCGCGTATCACACCTGGCCGGAAACGGTTCCGCCCCTGTTCGGCTCGATCCTGTCGGCCACCGAAACCGTCGGCGCCGACCTGGTCATGCTGGGGAACCTGTACGGCTACGGTCCGGTCGACGGTGTGGTGTCCGAGCACACTCCGCTCGCCGCGACCGGCAGCAAGGGCGCGGTCAGGGCCAGGATGTGGGCCGATGCGCTCGCCGCGCACGAGGCAGGCCGGCTGCGCGTCACCGAAGTGCGCGCGGGCCAATTCCTCGGCGCGGCCGCTGTCTCGGTCTTCACCCTGTTCGTCCAGGCCGCGGTTCTGGCGAACACCCCGGCCAAGGTCCCGCAGGAACTCGACCTCCCGCACTCCTACACCGCGATCGGTGATGCCGCGGCCGCGCTGGTGGCGGTCGCGCGTGACGACCGGTCGTGGGGGAGGGCCTGGCACGCCCCGGTGATCACCACGACCGTGCGCGAGATCGCGAACCGGCTCGCCGAGCTGGCCGACGCCGCGACACCCGAACTCGCGGTGCTCACCGACGCGGAGATCACCGAATTCGCCCAGCAGGACCCGTTCTGGACCGAACTGTTCGAGACGAAACACATGTCCCATCGCGAGTTCGTCGTCGACGATTCGGCGCTGCGGACCACCTTCGGCACCACCGCGTCGAAGCTGGACGAGGTGCTCGCCGAGGTGGTCGCCGCCGACGCGGCCGCACGGCGATCCGTGCCCGACGCGGGGTAGATGCCGTAGGTTTGCCGGGGAACCAGTCAACGGTTGCTCCGAATCCCGGGAGGCCCGGTGCGGCAAGGCGAGGATGGTATCGGCGCGGTAGATGCCGTGATGGCGGCAGAAGCTGTGCCGATTCCCTTGTCTCCCGCGCAATTACGCTGGTGGGTAGCTCATCAGCTCGCACCCGGTGTGCCCGCCACGATCGCCCTGTATCTGGATCTGCGTGGGCCACTGGACATCGCGCGCCTGCGCACCGCGATCCGCTCGGCGGCGGTGCGACTGCAGTCACCGCATGTGCGCATACGCCTCGTCGACGGCACACCGCACCAATTCCTCGACCCGGCCGTCTTCGGCGAACTCACCGAGGTCGATCTCACCGCTGCTGCGAAGGGGCCGCCGGGTGGCGGTGTGGATCATGCTGCGGCGGTGGTCGAAGCGCTGTCGCGGATGGAGGCGGATCGCCGGGCTCGGCTGGATCTGTGCACGGACGCGATCACTGTCGCGACGCTGTACCGGGTGGAACCCGAGCGGTGTTTTCTCTACCTGCGCAGTCATCATCTGGTGCTCGATGGTGTCGGTGCGGCGGCGCTGCTCCGGCTGGCTGCCGAAAACTATTCGCGGGAACGAGATCTCGACCGGGCCGAGGTGTTGTCGATCGAGGACCTGGTCGAGGCGGACCGGGTCTATCGGCATTCCTCTCGCGCGGTGGCGGATCGGGCGTTCTGGGCGAAAGAGACTGCGGAGCTGCCGGATCCGATCGGGATGGCCGGTGTCGCCGCGCCCGCGTCGGCCTGTCCGCACCGGGTGTCGGCCTGCCTCGACGAGCGCACCGCGAATCTGCTGGCCGTCGCGCGCCGGCGTTACGCGGCCAGCTTTCCGGAGCTGACCGCCGCTGCCTTCGCCGCGTTCCTCGCCAGAATGTCGGGCTCCGATCAGATCGTCCTCTCACTGCCCGTGGCCGCTCGGCCCACCGCTGCCCTGCGACGCTCGGCCGGGTCGGTCTCCAATGTCGTGCCCTTGCGGCTGCGCGACCTCGATACGGCGACAGTCGAAGAACTGATCGATCAGGTGCGCCTGCGGGTGATCGGCGCCCTGCGTCACCAGTGCTACCGCTATGAGGACATTCAACGCGACCGTGGCGAAACGCACTTGGCCCGAGGCGGATTCGGCCCCGTGATCAATCTCCTCGGTTTCACCGCTCCGCTGATCCTCGGTGCGGCTGACGGCCGGGCCCACCTGCTGAGCCTCGGCCCCGTCGAAGACCTCCTCGTCAACGGCTATCAACTCGGTCCCGACGAGACCACCGCGACGATCGACTTCCAAGCCAACCCGGCCCGCTACGACGCCGCCACCCTGTCCTGGTACCACCGCCTGTTCCTCGACTGGTTCGCCACCTTCCTGGCCGCCGAACCCGCCCGGCAGATCCACGACCTGACTACTGAATTCGCCACCCCACGCGCTTCGCGACCCCCTGCCGAGGACGCAGCCGTGAAACCAGGCGACAGCGAGGACGCGGGTGACCTCGCGCAGCGACCGCTGCTCCGGCCTGTCGCGGAATCGGTCCCGACCCAATCGCACCGGGTCGTCTGCGCGGCAACGACTTCGACGTTGCCGGAACTGTTCGGCGGATTCGATGAGGCAGGCGCCGTCGCGGTGGTGGACGGTGGCCGGTCGATGACCTATCGGGAGCTCGGCGAGTCGGCGGCGCGGTGGGCCAGGGTACTCATCGCGTACGGGGCCACGCCGGGGAGTCCGGTACTGACCGCGATTCCGAGGTCGCTCGAGTCGGTGGTGGCAGTGCGCGCGATCGCGGCGGCCGGTGCCTGCCTGACACCGATCGATGTGGGTGATCCGGGTGAGCGGGTCGCCCGGATCATCGCCGGATCCGGTGCGGTGCTGGGGTTGACGACACGGGCTGCTCGCCCCGGGCGATCCGGCGATTCCGCCGGGGTCACCTGGCTGCTGCTCGATGACGCGGAAACCCTGGCCCACGTGGCCGATCAGCGATCGGACCCGGTCACCGACGCGGATCGTCGCGACCGGCTGACCTGCGCGCACCTCGCCTACCTGATCCATACTTCGGGGACAACCGGGGCGCCCAAAGGCGTCGCGGTGACGCATCGCGGCCTCGCTCCCTTGACCGGCCACCTGCTCGACCGCTACCGCACCACGCCGGATTCGGTAGTGCTGCACGCGCATTCACCCGCCTTCGACGCGCACCTGCTCGAACTCCTCGCCGCGTTCGCCGCGGGCGCGCGTCTGGTGATCGAACCGCCCACGGTGGTGGCGGGCGCGGAACTGACCGGGCTGATCGCCCAGCATCGCGTCACACATCTGCTCACCACGCCCGCCGTGCTGGCGACACTGCGCCCCGCCGACGTGCCGAGTCTGACGGTGGTGGTCGTCGGCGGCGAGGCCTGCCCGCCGGAACTGGTCGCCACCTGGGCATCCCGAGTCCGCTTGCACAACGGCTACGGCCCCACCGAGGCCACGGTGATGGCCACCCAATCGGCGCCCCTGGTAGCGGGGGAGCCCGTGACGATCGGCGCACCGCTACCGACAGTGGTCGCGCTGCTCCTGGATCCACGCCTGCGAGCTGTCCCCGCCGGTGCGCGGGCCGAGCTGTACCTCGGTGGACCGTGCGTAGCGCAGGGCTACCTCGGCGATCCCGCGACCACCGCGGCCCGTTTCGTGGCAGATCCCAGAGGTGGCGGCGAACGTGTCTACCGCACCGGCGATCTCGTCGGACCACGCCCCGGCGGCGGCTACGAGTTCCTCGGCCGCATCGATTCCCAGCTGGCCGTCCGCGGCCGCCGCATCGAACCGGCCGAAGTCGAAGCAGCCCTGCTCACCGACCCTGCCATCGCCCACGCCGCAGTCGACATCGCCGACGCGGGCACCCCCGCCGCCCGTCTCATCGGCTACGTCGTCCCGACCCGAGCGTCCGTCCGCGCCGGTCCGCAGCACCCCTTCGCGCCGAACACCGCAGCCGACAGTACCTCCGTCCCGGTCCGTGGCTCGGCCGATCTCTCCGAGTCGGGCACCGTAGCCGACAGTGCGTCCGTCCCGGTCCGGGGCTCGGCCGATCTCTCCGCGTCGGGCACCGCAGCCGACGGTGCCTCGGTCCCAATCTGCGGCTCGGCCGATCCGTCGGCGCCGGACGCCACCTTCGACAGTGCCCCGGCCCTGGCCCGCCGTGGGCCGGAACATGTGTTCTCCTCGGATATCACATTCGATGTCACCGCAACCCTCGCTCGTTTACGCACGGTTCTGCCCGCGGCTATGGTCCCCGCCGCGTTGGTCACCCTCGACCGCCTCCCACTGACAGCCAACGGCAAACTCGACCGCGCGGCACTTCCCACGCCGTCCTCCACTCCTTACCGATCGCCACAAACCCCGCTTCAACACCTGATCGCCACCACTTTCGCCACCGCCTGTCATCTCGACACGGTCGGCGCCGACGACGACTTCTTCGCGATCGGCGGCAATTCGCTGACCGGCGTGAGTGTTTCGGCGCAGCTGGCCCAGTCGACGGACACCCCGATCACGGTCCGCTGGCTCTACATCGCACCGACCGTCGCCGCCCTCGCCCACCGCATCGAGACCTACCGCACCGACGCCGACCCGGGCGCCGACGCCCTCGCCACCGTGCTGCCCTTGCGCACCGGTGGAACCCGTCCACCGCTGTTCTGTGTCCACTCCGCCGTCCCGCTCGCCTGGTGCTACACCGGCCTGGCACGCCACATCACGGACCGTCCTGTGTACGGATTGCAGGCACCGACCTTGTCGGGAACACGGTCGGGCCAGGCCGCATCAGGTGCGCACGTGACCGCGCGACCCGACGCCCTGACCGTCGACTTCCTCGCGAGGACCTACGCCACCGAGATCACCCGCCTGCAACCCGACGGCCCCCTCCACCTCCTCGGCTGGTCCCTCGGCGGCCAACTCGCCCACGCCACCGCCGTCCGGCTGCGCGCCGGAGGTCGCGACGTGGCCACCCTCGCCATGCTCGACAGTGTCGTCATCCCCGATCACGCCGACCCACCCCCACGCCCCCGCATGCGCGACCTCCTCACCCACCTGCTCGGCGACGAACCCGACGACGCAGACGCCCTTCCCGACCTCTCGGCGGAGCAAGCCGCCGCCGAATTGGCCGCCGCCGGAGCAACTCTCGGGTCCGGACTCGCCGCTGCCCAGCTGACCCGACTGCACGAGGCCTACGCCGACGGTGTTCGTCTCTCACACGGCTACCGCCCCGACCGGTTCGACGGCGACCTCCTCTACTTCTGCGCCACCCAGGGTATGACCGCCTTCCTCGACGCCCAGATGTGGCGTCCTTTTGTCACGGGTCGTCTCATCGAACATCCGGTCGACACCACTCACGCCCAGCTCACCAACACCGACGTCGTCGCTCACATCGGCCCGATCCTCGACCGCCACCTGCGTGCGGCCGAAACCGCGACAGCCACACCATGACCACCCTGCGCTCGACGACCGGCAGGCGCACCACCGCTACTTGGTGGTGCGTTTACGACGACCCCGTCCGCTGGTCCGCCGAACATCCTCGAACGGCGCCGTTGCTGGAGTGGTTCGCCGACACCCTGATGCGACCGGATCCCGCGCAGGGCAGGCCGGGCCCCGTCTGCCCGTTCGTCAAACCCGCTGCCGCACAACACACCCTGTGGATCGCCGAACTGGCCGACACCGGCTCGATCGCCGAGGCCGTCGACGACGCCTTCGACCTCTACCGCACCCTCGACCACACCCCGGCCGTCCTGACCGTCTTCCCCGACCTCGACGACACCCCCCGCATCGACGCCGCCCACGCCACGCGAAAGAGCGACATCGTGCGCGCGGGCGCCATGCTCGGCCAGTTCTATCCCGGCTGCCCGGTGGCGGGCCTGTGGAATCGCGACTACCGCCCGCTGCACGCGCCGCTGCCGATGCTGGTGATCCGCCCGATGATGAACACCGATTTCCCGTTCCTCGTCGGCGAACCGCAATGGCTCTCGGCCTACCTCGCCCGGCACGCGCCCGGACTCCCGCGCAAGCTCCGTGCCGCGATTGCGGACCGGATGCACGTCCCTGACGCGGGACCCGCCTCGATCACCGGGCTGCGCGCGCATTTTCCGGATGAACACGCACAATAGGGACACGAACCGCCCAATGCCGGACATTAGCGGGGTCATGCGGCACACTACGTCGCATGCGTCGGCTTGTGTGCTGTCTGCTCGTCCTGCTCGGCTGTGGAATCGTCGTCTCGCCCGCGGCGTCGGCGGAATCGGGGATCCTCGATGTTCGCCCGCTCGGCGGCCGGCAATTCGAGGTGGTCGTGTACTCCGCGGCGATGAACCGCCCGATCACCCTCTGGATGTCGCATCCCGGGTCCGGTGCGCCCGCACTGTATCTGCTGAACGCGGTCGACGGTGGCGAGGGCGGCGGGCCGTGGATGCGGCGCACCGATGTGGTCGACTTCTTCGCCGACAAGCCGGTGAACGTGATCGTCCCGATCGGTGGCCGCGCCAGCATGTACACCGACTGGCAGCGCGACGACGGTGCGCTGGGTCGCAACAAGTGGTCCACCTTCCTGACCGACGAACTTCCCCCGCTGCTCAACGATCGCTTCGGCATGACCGGCGCCAACGGCGTCGCGGGCCTGTCGATGTCGGCCACCTCGGCCTTGAACCTGGCGATCGCGGCGCCCGGCCTGTATCGCGCGGTCGGTGCCTTCAGCGGGTGCACGCAGACCAGCAATCCGCTCGCCGAGACGCTGGTCCGGTCCCAGCTGGCCACGTTCGGCGCCGACGCGACCAACATGTGGGGCGCCCCCGGCGACCCGGCGTGGGCGGCCAACGACCCGACCCTGCACGCCGACCGCCTGCGCGGCACCGCCATCTACCTGTCCTCGGGCAACGGCGCCCCCGGCCCGCACGAGGCCTTCAACGATCCGAGCATCGCGGGCAACGTCGGCGTCCTGCTCGACCGGCTGCTGGTCGGCGGCACCATGGAGGCCGTGGTCGGCAGCTGCTCGACCCCACTCGCGGGACGCCTGGCCCAGCTCGGCATCCCCGCGGACGTCCGCTTCCGCGCCGGGGGCACCCATGCCTGGCCGTACTGGCAGGACGACGTTCACGATTCCTGGCCGATGTTCGCCGCCGCCCTCGGCATCTGAGCCTTCTTGTCGGTGGCTCGGCGCACACTGAGTCGATGGCATACGACGAGGAGCTCGCCGAGCGGATCCGGGAGATCGTCTACCCACGGCCCGATCTCGACGAGCGGAAGATGTTCGGCGGTCTCGCCTTTCTGATCGGCGGCAACATGGCCGTGGCCGCCAGCGGCAAGGGCGGGCTGCTGGTGCGGGTCGCCCCGGCCGAAGGCGATGCCCTGCTCGACGGATCGACGATCACGCCGATGGTGATGGGCGGGCGCGAACTGCACGGCTGGCTGCGCGTGGCCCCCGAGACGGTCGACGACGACACCGCACTGCGGGAATGGGTCGAACGCGGAGTGGGGTTCGCGCAGACCTTGCCGCGAAAATAAGTTCGGTGGATGTGTCGAAGGGTGGTGTGCGGCTCCGACCAGTGGGTGAAGCAAGCCACTCACCCCAAGGAGCACATCATGTCCGTCAACACATTCCTCTGGTTCGATGCCGACGCCGAAGCGGCGGGCGAACTCTATGCCGCGACCGTCCCGAACTCGCGCGTCGTCGAGGTCACCCGCCAGGGCGACGGTTCGGCCTTCATCGTCACCCTCGACCTCGACGGCCAGGCCGTCACGCTGATGAACGGCGGCCCGGGCCACCCGCACAGTGATGCCGCCTCGCTGCAGGTGATCGTGGATACCCAGGACGAGATCGATCGGCTCTGGGAGGCGTTGACGAGTGGCGGCGGCGCGCCCGGCCCGTGCGGGTGGCTCACCGACCGCTTCGGGGTGTCCTGGCAGGTCGTCCCGGCGGTGCTGCCCAAGTTGATGGGTGGCGAGACCGATCGCGTCATCGCCGTCGGCACGGCGCTGCGCTCGATGTCCAAGCTCGACATCGCCGCTCTGCAACAGGCCTACGACCAGGCCTGAACGCGCGAACGGCCGCCGCGGGGAGAGGTTCGCGGCGGCCGTCGTCGCGGGTGGGCTAGCCGGCCGAGCCCGACAGCAGCCCACCCAGATCAGCGGACCCGGTACTCGTGCCGCCGCCGGGGTTGGTCGGCTTCGGGGCGACGGTGATCGTGACGGTCTTCGAGCTGATGAGCTCCTGCACCGCCTTGATCTCGTGCGCGCCGGTGGTCTTCGGCGTCCAGGTGATGGTGGCCTTGCCGTCGGCCACCGAGACCGGCTCGCCGATCTGGGTGCCGTTGTCGGTGAAGGTCACCTTGAACAGGAACGAGGTGGCCGTGACATCGGCGGTCACGGTGTAGGCGGTATCCACGTAGTGCGTGCTGCCGCTCACCGCGATCCCCTGCACGAGCGCGGATGCCTGGGGTGCTGCCAGCACGGCGGCCGCGGCCACCGCGGTGAATGCCGTGAGTCCGAAACCGGCACGCCGCGCCTGGTAGATCTTCATGATGTTCTCCTGTTCGCGCTGATGTTGAGCGCGACATTAGCCACCGGAGCGGCACCGCGTCCCAGAAACTGAAATAACCATGTTTAAAAATGTTTCGGCCGGTGACGTCGCAGGTGGCGACCGAATTCACCCGGAGCGGATGAGGCGCCCTCGGCGACCGGCCGCGACGCTGGAACCATGTCGACGTCGGGCCCGCTGCGCTATCAGTTCGTCATCGAGGGCGAGCTGTCCGAGCGTGTCCTCGCGGCCTTCCCCGAGCTGCGCCCCAGCTCGCATTCGCCCACCGGAACCACCACCCTCTTCGGTCTGGTCGCCGACAGTACGGCCATGCGTGGCGTGATGGCCCGCATCGACACCCTCGGCCTCACGCTGCTGAGTATGTCCCAGTTGCCCGACTGAGCATCCGCCGACGAGTCGACGTCGATCTGATAACGAGCGCCCTCACTTCCCCTCGCCAGCAACCGCGCAGCCGCTGATTCGCCTACCGTCGATCTCGGCGGAGGTCGGCCGCCGCGCGGTGAACAGCGTGTTCAGGAGGGTGAAGATGGCTTCGTCGTCGGGTTCTCTGGACTTTCACGGTGGCGGCTCGGTGATAGCTGTGTCGGGTCGGCCCGCCGGTCTCCCCGAGCTGTCCTTCGCCCCGGTTCGATGCAACGAGGCGTTCGCGCGCCTGGATCGGGCGCAGGCCGGCGCCGGGCAGACGGTGCTGCTGTGCGGGCCCGCGGGCAGTGGGAAAACCGTCGTGCTGGTCGACTGGGTGCGCCGCCGGTGCTCGGCACGCGTCGCGTGGTCGACCGTCGCCGAACAGCACGGATTCGATCTGCTTGCCGACATCGCCCGAACACTCGAGCCGATCGCGGATTTCGTCCCGACCGGGATGCTGCACACGCCGATGGACCGCGCCGTGGACCTCGTCGCCGCGCTGACCGGCGTCGAGCCGACCGTGCTGGTGATCGACAACGCCCACCTGCTCACCGACCCGCTGCAACTCGCCGGCCTCGAATACCTGCTCACACACCTGCCCGGCCAGGTCACCGCGGTGATCGCGAGCCGATTCGACCCGCCGCTGCGGTGGCACGCCCTCGACCTGGCGGGCAGGCTCACCCGGATCGGAGTGCCCGAACTCGCGTTGTCCCCGGATCGGGTCGCTCAACTGCTCGCCCAGCACGGGTGCCGGCTCGACGACGCCGAACTCGCCGTGGTCCAGAACCTGACCCGTGGCTGGGCCGCGCTGGTCCGCATCGCGGCGATCTGCCTGTCGGCCGGCGGCACCGACCGCGACACCGCCCTCGCCGCGCTGGCCCGCCCCTCACACGCCGTCGCCGACTTCCTGGTCGCCGAACTGCTCGCCGCCCTGCCCGCGCCCACGCTCGAATTCCTGCTCGCCACCGCGGTTCCCGAGCAATTCTGCCTGCCGATGGCCGAGGATCTGGTCGGTGACGACGCCGCCCGCATCCTCGACGAACTGCTGCGCGCGAACTTCCCGCTGCACACCGTCGCCCACGCGGGCGAACTCTGGCACACCTACCATCCGCTCCTGCGCGCCTACCTGCTCGCCGAGGCCGCGTACACCAGGCCGGAGCGCCTGCCCGACTGTCATCGCCGGGTGGCGGCCTGGTTCACCGCGGCCGCGATGCCGGGGCCCGCGCTCGGGCATGTCCTGGCCGAGCCCGGCACCCCCGGGTTGGTGCCCTTCCTGCGCGACTGGGGGTTGCGCATGGTCTTGGACGGCACGGGTCACGCCCTGCTCGCCGCCCTTGAAAACCTCCCCGAACACGACACTTTCGTTCGCCTGCTGCGCGCGGCCGTCGCGGTGGAGTCGGGCGATATCGCCGCCGCGGAGGTCTATCTCGAAGCCGCCCATGTGGGCCCCGAATCGGCCGCGCCGGTGGTGCCCGCCGAGTGGGTGGCCGCTCTCGACCGCGCTGTGAGCGCGGGAGTGGCTGTCCTGGTGGGTGATTCGTCCTCGATGCGCTGGCCGCTGCCGCCGGTGACCGGTCAGCCCGACCTCGACTGCTATGCCGCGCTGCACTGCGGCATCGCCGAGATCTACGGGGGCGAGATCGACAGCGGCGCGGCGTCTGTGCGCCACGCGATCGTGCACTCCGAGCAGGCCGGACTGGGTCGCGTCGCGGTCCGTGCCAGAACCGCGACGGCCGGGGCGGCCGGGATGGCGGGCCGGCTCGGTGAATTACGCGCGCTGGCGGTCCAGGCGATCGACTGCGCCGAACGCTACGAACTGGCAGGCTCGGCCGATGCCGCTCCGGCCAGGGTGCTCGCGGCCTACGGCGCATACCAGCAGGGCGCGGATTTCGAGCGGCCGCTGCCGGGTCTGCCCTGGGTCGCGGCCGACGAGACCGTGGTGCCCGCGCCGGTGCGTCAGGTGGCGATCATGACCGGGGTGCTGATGTTCGCCGACGCCGCGGATCGGTCGGCCGCCGGGGTCGCACTCGCCAAGCAACTGCACCGCCTGCTCGACGAATCGCCGACGCTGTACGGCACCGGTGAACTGGTCACCGACGTGCTGTGGCTGCTGCTGCGCGTGCAGGCCAGGGCCGACGCGCAGCAGTTGGTCGACCACGCGACGCGCGTGCTCGGCCGGACTCCCGAGATGGCTGTCGCCGAAGCGGGACTGGCGCTCTACGCCCATCGCCCGGCCGTCGTGCTGACGGTGCTGGAACCCCTGCTCGCCACCCCGCGCTGTTCCTCGCGCTCGCTGGTCGCGGCATGGCTGCTGGTCGCGGTCGCCGCCGACCGCCTCGATCGTCCCCGCAAGGTCGACGATGCCTGCGAACAGGCTCTCGCGCAGGCGGCGGCCGAACAACTGACGCGCCCGTTCCTCGACGTGCCGGAGGCGGCCGAACTGCTCGCCCGGATCGGCGCGCGCTTCGGCCAGTACGCGGCGCTCGTGGACCGGATCCGTGCCCACCGCGGCGCCACCGCGGGCGCACCGCAGCTCACCGACACCGAACTGGTGGTGCTGCGCCAACTTCCCTCTGGCATGACCGCGGGCAATATCGCCACCGACCTCGGCGTCTCGGTGAACACCGTCAAAACGCACCTGCGCGGCATCTACCAGAAGCTCGCGGTGAACGCGCGCGCCGAAGCGATCGCCCAGGCTCGCGTGCTCGGCCTGCTCTGATCTCAGTCCGGCGCCTGGAGGGCCGGAAACCAGACATCGGTGAGCACCGCCGCGGCCTGCGTGGCCGAGACGTCGATGGTGCCCTGCATCGCCCAGCGGGTGAAGAACCGCTCGAGCTGGGCGACGAGCAGTTCGATCCGCAGCCGGGCCTCGTCGCGGCGGTGCTCGGGCCAGCGGGCGAGATAGGCGGGCATGGTGTCGGCCAGGGTCATGATGCCCTCGCGCGCCACCGCGCGGAATTCCGGTTCGAGCGCGGTGGCTTCGTCCCAGGCCGGGAGCATGTCCTTGTTCGTGAAGAACCAGTCGATCGCGCGAGTCATCCAGTCCGCGAACGACTCTCGGGAGCCGATGGTGAGTACCCGGTCCAGGTCGGCGTAGAAATCCCGGACGCTGGCGAGGGTGCCTTCCTGGGCGATGGCGCGCAGCACCTCGCCTTTGCTCGTGAAGTGCAGGTAGAAGGTCGCCCGGCTGCAGCCGACGGCGGCGGCGATGTCGTCGACGCGGACATCGGAGTAGCCCTGCGTCTCGAACAGGGTGCGTGCGGTCTCGACGATCCGGGCCTTCGTCAGGCGCTTCTGTTCCTCGCGGAGCGAGCCACGGCGGGCGGGTTCGGTCGTCATGAGGTCATCTTAGACGATCAGCCCATTCACTGGACATGATGTCTAGTGAGACGTTATCCTGTGGTCCACGTCACGGCATGGTCATCGATGACCGAGGCCGCTGGAGGAGTTGTGCATGGATACACGCGAATTACCCAAGGTCTGCGTCATCGGCGCCGGACCTTCGGGTATCACCGCCGCCAAACGGCTTGCCGAGAACGGAATTCCGTTCGACTGCTACGAGGCGTCCGACGAGGTCGGTGGCAACTGGTACTTCAAGAATCCCAACGGCATGTCGGCGTGCTATCAGAGCCTGCACATCGATACCTCGAAGTACCGCCTGCAGTTCGAGGACTTCCCGGCCCCGGCGGATTGGCCACACTTCCCGCATCACTCGCAGCTGCTGCAGTACTTCAAGGACTACGTCGACCACTTCGGCCTGCGCGACAGTATTCGGTTCAACAGCCTGGTCACCTCGGCCGAGCGTGACGACGCGGGCCTGTGGCGGGTCACGACAGCGGCGGGCGACACCGAAATCTACGACGCGCTGATCGTGTGCAACGGCCACCACTGGAACCCCCGATTCCCGGACTACCCCGGCGAATTCGACGGCGTGCTCATGCACAGCCACGCCTACAACGACCCGTTCGACCCGATCGACATGCGCGGCAAGCGGATCGTCGTGGTGGGCATGGGCAACTCCGGGCTCGATATCGCCTCGGAACTGTCCCAGCGATTCATCGCCTCGAAGCTGTTCGTCTCCGCCCGTCGCGGCGTGTGGGTGCTGCCCAAGTACGTCAACGGGCAAGTGGGCGACCGTGCGTCGATGCCCGCGTGGATTCCCGACAGGATCGCGCTCAAGCTCAAACAGCGCTTCGTGCGCAAGAACCGCGGCGAGATGTCGACCTATGGACTGCCGACGCCGGATCACGAGCCGTTCGAGGCGCATCCGTCGGCGAGTGAGGAATTCCTGCACCGGGCCGGCTGCGGTGACGTGGAGTGCAAGCCCGCGATCACCCGATTGGACGGCGACACCGTGTATTTCGCCGACGGCACCAGCGAGCAGGCCGACGTGATCGTGTGTGCCACCGGCTACCACATCAGTTTTCCGTTCTTCGCCGACGCCGAGTTGGTGCCCGATGCGGCCAATCGGTTCCCGCTGTACCAGATGATGATGAAGCCCGGCGTGGACAACCTGTTCTATCTCGGTCTGGCCCAGCCGATGCCGACGCTGGTGAACTTCGCCGAGCAACAGAGCAAGCTGGTGGCGGCTTACCTGACCGGCCGCTATCACCTTCCCCCGCGCGAGCAGATCGACGAGGTGCTCGGCGCGCAGGAGGCCAAACGCACCGGACGCTATTACGATTCGCCCCGCCACACCATCCAGACCGAATTCGAGCCGTACGTGCGCTCGATGACCAAGGAGCTCGAGCGCGGCGCGAAACGTGCCGCCGCCGCGGGCAATACGTTGCCGGTGCCCGCTCGGGTGACCGCCGAGGTGGCGCGATGAGCACTTCTTCGGGCTTCTGCCGTGACGAATTCGCCGGTGTGCGTGCGGCCTTCGACGAACACCTCGCCTCCGGCGCCGAACTGGGCGCCGCCCTGTGCGTCACCGTCGACGGTGATCCGGTGCTCGACCTGTGGGGTGGCTACGCCGACCCGGAGCAGACCACCGCGTGGGCGGCCGACACCCTGGTGAACGTCTTCTCGGTCACCAAGACGATGACGGCGCTGTGTGCCCTGCTGCTGGTCGACCGTGGTGAACTCGATGTCGACCAGCGGGTGGCCCACTACTGGCCCGAATTCGCGGCGAACGGCAAGGCCGACATCGAAGTTCGCCACCTGCTCTCGCACACCTCCGGCGTCTCGGGCTGGGACAAGCCGATCGAACTGTCCGACATCTACGACACCGATGCCGCCGCCGCCCGGCTGGCGACGCAGGCGCCCTGGTGGGAGCCGGGCACCGCCTCGGGCTATCACGCCATCAACTACGGCCATCTCGTCGGCGAACTCGTGCGCCGCATCACCCGTCGTTCACTGGGCACGTTCTTCGCCGACGAGCTGGCCGGGCCCTTGGGCGCCGATTTCCACATCGGCACCGGTCCCGAGCACGCCGACCGGATCGCCACCCTGGTCCCGCCGGAGTTGCCGGACTTCGACCTGTCGATCCTCGATCAGGACAGCGTGCTGATCAAGACGCTCACCAGTCCCTGGCTCGAGGTTTCCGAAACCGCCACGCCGGCCTGGCGAGAGGCCGAGATCGGCGGCACCAACGGGCACGGCAACGCGCGCTCGGTGGCCCGCATCCAGTCGCTGATCGCCAACGGCGGCGAGCTGAGCGGCAGGCAGTTCCTCTCGCCCGCGACGATCGAGCTGATCTTCCGCGAGCAGGCCGACGGCATCGACCTGGCGCTGCTGGCTCCGCTGCGTTTCGGCATCGGCTACGGGCTGCCACGACCGGAGACGTTCCCGCACATCCCCGACGGGCGGGTCTGCTGGTGGGCCGGGTACGGCGGCTCGATGGTCGTCAACGACCTGGATCGCCGAATCACCTTCGCCTACACCATGAATCGCATGGCGACCGGACTGATCGGTTCCGATCGGTGCGACAGCTATCTGAAGGCCACCTTCGACGCGGTAGGAGACGCCCGATGACCATGCGCGCGATGCAGTTGACGGCGCCGGGCACTCTCGAACTACGGACGGTGCCCGTACCCGAACTCGGCCCCGGCGATCTGCTGCTGCGGGTCGGAGCGGCCGGGATCTGCCATTCGGATTCGTTCGTGCTGAGCCTGCCGTTCCCGATGAGCGAGAAACCCTTGACGTTGGGCCACGAGATCGCGGGCACCATCGAGGCGGTCGGCTCGGGGGTGGAAGGTCGCAGCGTCGGCGAACGCGGGATCGTGTACCTGTGCTGGTCGTGCGGTGAATGCCGGGAGTGCCTGCGCGGCAACGAGAATGTCTGCCTGGCCGCCGGTCGCACCGCGATGCCGCCGTGCCCCGGCCTCGGCCCCGACGGTGGCATGGCCGAGTACGTCCGCATCCCGGTGCGCTCGTTCGTGCCGATCGCCGACGAACTCGACTTCGCCCACGCCGCGCCGCTCGCTGACGCGGCCCTGACGCCGATGCACGCCATTCGCGGCGCCATGGACCAGCTGTGGCCCGGCGCCACCGCGGTCGCCATCGGGATCGGCGGACTGGGTCACGTGGCGGTGCAGTTGTTGAAGGCACTCACCGAAACCACCGTGATCGCCGTCGACGTGGACGCCGACAAGCTCGCCCTGGCCACCGAATGCGGCGCCGACATCGTGCTCAAGGCCGACGAGAACACCGCGGCCACGATCTTGGAGCTCACCGGCGGACGCGGTGCGGAGGCGGTGTTCGACTTCGTCGGCGCCGACCCCACCGTCAAGGTCGCCGTCGAATCCGTAGCCCCCAACGGTGCTGTCCGGCTGGTGGGTCTCGGCGGCGGCGCCACCGGCATCGACTCGGGCCCGGCGGGCGGACCCGGTCTGCCCTGGGGTGCCACGGTACGAAAGTCCTACGGCGGCACCAGGTCCGACCTCATAGATTCTGTGGCCTTGGCCGCCGCGGGCAAGCTCCGCGCCCAGGTCGAGCGGTTCGACCTGGCCGATGCCCGCACCGCCTTCGACCGACTCGACTCCGGCGCGATCCGCGGCCGCGCCGTCCTCATTCCTTGATGGAGAAGAACATGACCAACGCTGTAGACCCACAGGAATTCGTGGCCAAGGTGGCTGCGGGCCTGACCGCGCCGGGCGCGCCGTTCGAGATGACCGTCGAACCCGTTCTCGGCGTGCCGATTCCGGTCCTCGCCCATCGCCGTGCCAACCTGCGCGAACTCTTGGAGCACTCGCGCAAGTGGGGCGAGCGCGACTACCTCGTCACCGAGGACCGCCGGATCTCCTTCACCGAGCACGCCGCGGCCGCGGGCGCGCTGGCCACCGCCCTGGCCGCCAGGTACGGCGTCGGCAAGGGCGATCGCGTGGGCATCCTGGCCGCCAACGGCCCGGACTGGGTGATCGCGTTCTGGGCCGCGCAGTGTCTCGGCGCGATCCCGGTCGGCTACAACGCCTGGTGGGCGCCGCCGGAGATCGCCTACGGGCTCGGCCACACCACTCCGACCGTCGTCGTCGCCGACGCGAAAAGGGCTGCGCTGCTGGCCGAGACCGGCACCGACCTGCCCGTCCTGACCATGGACGAGGATCTGCCCGCCCTGATCGCCGAGTTCGGCGGCGGCGAGATCCCCAGCACACCGGTCGACGAAGACGATCCGGCCGTGATCCTCTACACCAGCGGGACCAGCGGCAGGCCCAAGGGTGTTGTTCATTCGCAGCGAAACATGGTGGCGATCAGTGACTACCACCGTTTCACCGACGCCATGATGGCCGCGTTCATGGGCCAGGAGCCCGGGGATGCTCCCAGCGATCGCCGCTACCTGGTCACCGCGCCGCTGTTCCACATCGCCAGCCTGCACAACCTCGTCATCCCGCGCCTGCTGACCGGTGCGGCGGCGGTGTTCCCTCACGGGGCGTTCGAGGTCGGCCGCGTCCTGAGCCTGGTCGAGCGCGAGAAGGTCACCAACTGGGCCGCGGTGCCGACCATGGCGTCGCGCCTGCTGGAACACGATGTGGCCCAGCACGATCTGTCCTCGCTGAGCGCGCTCTCGCTGAACTCCGCGCCGTCCTCGCCCGCGCTGCTCGCCAGCCTGCGCGAGAAGATCCCGGCCCTGCAGTTCTCGCTGACCACCAGCTACGGCCTCACCGAGAGCGGCACCGCGGCGACGGTCGCCACCCCGCTGGACCTGGCCGCGGACGACGCCTCGGTCGGCAGGCCGATCATCGGGGTGGCAGTGGAGATCCGCGACGCCGAGGGCAACGCGCTCGGCGAGGGTGAGGAGGGCGAGATCTGCATCCGCAGTCCCTACGTCATGCTCGGCTACTGGAACGACGACGCGGCGACAGCGGCCTCGATCGACGACCAACGCTGGTTGCGCTCCGGTGATTTCGGCACGATGGACAACGGCAGACTCACCGTGTCGGGCAGGCGCACCGACCTGATCCTGCGCGGCGGCGAGAACGTGTATCCCACCGAGATCGAGAACGTGCTCGTCGAACATCCGGCCGTCAGCGACTGCGCGGTCTTCGGCGTCGCCCACCCCGATCTCGGCCAGGAAGTGGCGGCGATCGTCGTCGCCGAACCAGGGGCGGTGGACCCGGCGGAACTGAGCGCCTTCGTCGCCGATCGCCTCGCCTATTTCAAGGTGCCCGCCCGGTGGCGGATCACTTCGGACGCGCTGCCGCGCAACGCGACCGGTAAAGTCACCAGGCGCGAGCTCGCGATCTAAGAGGGGTCACACCATGTTCGACAGCATCATCAAGGGTGCCCGTTGGTTCGACGGCACCGGCGCCCCGTCCGCGGTTCGTCACCTCGGCATCACCGACGGCAAGATCGCCGAGATCTCGGAGACCCCGCTCGACGAGACCGGCTGTTCCCGCGTCGTCGACGCGACCGGCAAATGGGTGATCCCCGGCATCATCGACATCCACACCCACTACGACGTCGAAGTCCTGCTCGACCCGTCGCTGTCGGAGTCGGTGCGGCACGGCGTCACCACCGTGCTGCTCGGTTCGTGTTCGCTCTCGACCGTGCACGTCGACGGCGAGACCGCGGGCGACCTGTTCGGCAGGGTCGAGGCCATCCCGCGCCAGTACGTGGTCGGCGCGATGAACGACGTCCAGACCTGGAGTACCGCAGGCGAATACGTCGACGCGCTCGAACAGTTGCCGCTCGGGCCCAACCTGGCCGGCTTCATCGGCCACTCCGATATCCGGGCCGCGGTGATGGGGCTGGACCGCTCCACCCGCAAGGACGTGAAACCGTCCGAGGCGGAGCTGGCCGAGATCGAGCGCATGCTCACCGACGCGCTCGACGTCGGCTTCGTCGGAATGTCCTCGCAGCAGCTGCTTTTCGACAAGCTCGACGGCGAGACCTGCCGTTCGCGGACGCTGCCGTCCACCTACGCCAAGAGCAAGGAACGCCACCGGCTCAACACGATCCTGCGCAAGCGCGGTCGCGCGTTGCAGGGCGGACCCGACATCACCAACCCCAAGAGCCTGGTGTCGATGGCGGTGTCGAGCATCGGTCTGTGGCGCAACGCGCTCAAGGTGAGCCTGCTGTCGGCGGCCGATGTGAAGGCGGTGCCGGGCGCGTCCAAGATGTTCCCGGCCGTCGGCAAGATCATCAACGGGCTCGACGGCAATTTCCGCTGGCAGCATCTGCCGGTGCCGTTCGAGGTGTACTCCGACGGCATCTCGCTGCCGGTGTTCGAGGAGTTCGGTTCCGGCGCGGCGGCTCTGCACCTGTCCGACCACATCGACGAGCAGCGTCACCTCATGCAGGACGAGGAGTACCGCCGCACCTTCCGCAAGGACTACGACAACAAGTACGGCCCGCGCGCGTGGCACCGCGACTTCTTCGACGCCGACATCGTCGAATGCCCCGACGAGACCGTCATCGGCAAGACCTTCGGTGAGGTCGGTGTCGACCGTGGGGGTCTGCACCCGGTCGACGCGTTCCTCGACCTCGTCGTCGAGCACGGCGACAAGCTGCGCTGGCGCACCACCATCTCCAACCACCGACCCGAGGTGGCCGACGTCCTGGCCGCCGACCCGTCGGTCCAGCTCGGTTTCTCCGATGCGGGCGCGCACCTGCGCAATATGGCCTTCTACAACTTCGGTCTGCGCCTGCTCCGTCGCGTCAACGACGCCGCGACCAGCGGCAAGCCGTTCATGACGGTCGAGCACGCGGTGCACCGCCTCACCGGCGAACTGGCCGACTGGTACGGCCTGGACACCGGCCACCTGCGCGTGGGTGATCGCGCCGACGCGGTCGTGATCGACCCCGCCCACCTGGACGAAACCCTGGACGCCTACGCGGAGAGTCCCCTCGCGATCTTCGGCAACCTGTCGCGCATGGTCAACCGCAACGACGACACCGTCACCGCGGTCTTCGTCAACGGCCGCTACGTCTTCGGCGAGGGCGAAGCGGATCCCGTACTCGGTACCGAACGAGTGGGAGCCTTCCTGCGCGCGGAGTAGGACCGCCGCCCGGCGCTCGCCGCGCGTCCGGGTATTCGCCGCTGGGTCGTCGCGCACCCTGACCCGGTGCGCGACGACCCAGCCCCGATCTGCGACCCTCACCTGATGACCGGGCGGCGGTCGACCCGAACCCGGTCGTCGCCGCCGGCCTACCTCACATCAGCGAGAGGACTCGATATGTCGGACGCGAAACGGATCGCCTGGGGTAAACCGCGTCATCCCACCGACGCCGACCGCGACGCCCTCCGCGAGGACCTGCTCGCCAAAGCACGCGCCGTGCGCGGCGACGGCTGGGCCGACCACCGCGCCGAATGGCCCGCCGGTCAGGTGGCTGTGGTCGCCTATGTGCTGGGCGACGCCGACGTTCTCGCCGAACTCGAAGAGAACGAGAGCACCGTCCTGAGCCGCTACGCCGCCGACCTGTTCGGCTTCGTCGGTGGCCGCAAGGACAACGAGAAGGGCCTCGTCGGCACCCAGGCCTGGTTCGACGCGGTGCGCAAAGCCCTCGCCTAGCTCGCGTCGTGGGCTAGGTGCGGAGCACGCATTCCGTGCGCGAGTAGATGGTCGGCACGCATTCGTTGCAGTGCGTGCACAGGGAACGGGTCGTCGCATCGGTGTGCCAGCGGCGGATCAGGTCCGGTTCGCGCAGCAAAGCGCGGCCCATGGCGACGAAATCGAAACCGTCGTCGATGGCCTGCTGTGCGGTCGGGCGGTCGGTGATGCCGCCGAGCAGGATGATCGGCAGCGTCAGCTCCTCGCGGAACCGGCGCGCCTTGTCGGCGAGATAGGCCGGGCGGTACGGGTATTCGCGCAGGAAGCCTTTACCGACGAGCTGGAATCCCCACCGGGTCGGCACCGGCAGCGTCTTCGCGAAGTTCTTGCGCGGCGCGTCACCGCGGAAGATCGCCATCGGATTGAGCAGGGAGCTGCCCGCGGTGAGTTCGAGGGCGTCGATCGCGCCGTCGTCCTGCAACCAGGTCGCCACCTGTAGCGACTCCTCGATCGAGAACCCGCCGCGCACACCGTCTTCCATGGTGAGCTTGGCCGTCACGGCCATCGTGTCGCCGACGGCGTCACGCACGGCCTTGACCAGTTCCCTGGCCACCCGCGCCCGGTTGACCAGCGACCCACCGTAATCGTCCTTGCGCCGATTGAGCATCGGACTCAGGAACGAGCTCGCCAGATAGTTGTGTCCGAGATGCACCTCGACGGCGTCGAACCCGGACTCGCGCGCGAATCGCGCCGCCCGCGCGTGCGCCGCGACGACCTCGGCGATCCCGAGCGCGTCCGGCACCTTCGTGAACCGCATCCCGAGCGGATTGAACATCCGGCTCGGCGCCAGCGCGGGCGCCTGATTCGATTTGGCGTTCGCGACCGGTCCGGCGTGCCCCAGTTGCGCGCTCACCGCCGCGCCCTCGGCGTGCACCGCATCGGTGAGCCTGCGCAGGCCGGGTACCGCCTCGTCGCGCATCCAGATCTGATGCCGGTCGGTTCGCCCGCCCGGCGCGACCGCGCAGTAGGCGACCGTCGTCATCCCCACCCCGCCTTCGGCGACCTCCCGGTGGAACTCCACCAGGTCGTCGGTGACGAGTGCGTCGGGTGTCCGCCCCTCGAAGGTGGCGGCCTTGATCACCCGGTTACGCAGGGTGAGCGGACCGAGAGTGGCGGGTGCGAGGACATCGCTCATGTGCAAAAGTGAAACACGTTACAGTCCTGCGGGCAATGGGGGATCTCCCGCTGAGTGGGCCGAAACGGCAAACGGCCCGCCTGCGTGGAGAGCGGGCGGGCCGGTGACACGGGCTCTGTGAACTACCAGCGGTCGGGTGTGACCGGGGCGTCCCAAGCCTTCGCGAAGCGGGTCTTGTCCTTGGTGTCCACTTCCTTGCGGCGGTAGACGATGTAGGGGCGGGTGAGGTAGCCGATGGGGGCGCTGAACATGTGGACCAGCCGGGTGTAGGGCCACGCCGCGATCAGCGCGAGAACGACGAGGCCGTGGAGTTGGAAGGTCCAGGGGACGCCGACCATCAGACCCGGTTCGGGATTGATCGAGAACAGGCTGCGGAACCAGGGGGAGACCGTGGTGCGGTAGTTGTAGGTGCCCCACAGCAGGTTGGAACCCCAGGTGTTGAGCAGCCCGGTGACCAGGGCCAAGGTCAGCAGCGTGTACATCATGACGTCGTTGCGGCTGGTGTTCTTGCGCACGGCGGGAATGGCGATGCGGCGGTAGCACAGGATGGCCACGCCGAGCACGACCATCAGGCCCGCGATCGACCCCGCGCCGACCGCGACGATGTGGTAAGCGTGCTCGGAGATGCCGATCGCCGAGGTCCAGGATTCGGGAATCAGCAGACCCATCACGTGCCCGCCGAACACCCCGAGCATGCCGAAGTGGAACAGCGGGCTGCCCAGTTGCAGCAGCTTGGACTCATAGATCTGCGAGGACCGGGTGGTCCAGCCGAACTGGTCGAAGCGGTAGCGCCAGACATGGCCCAGCACAAAGGACGTCGCCGCGATATAGGGCAGGATCAGCCACAGGCCTTCGGGCAGGGGGATGGTTGCGTTCATCGGCGGCCTTCTGTTGCTTCGAAGAGGGCGGGGTCCATGGCGAAGGGTTCTAGGCCGACCTCTTCCTCGGGCGGACCCTGGGCGGCGAGTTCGGCGATGCGCCTGCGGTCGGCGGTGGTCACCGGCGGCAAGGTGGTGAGCACCGCGGCGAGGACGCCGCTGTAGGGAGAGTTGTTGTCGCCCAGCGACAGTCGCAGCAGCTCCATGACCGGTACGTGCTCGCCGAGCAGGCGTTCGCCGCCGATCGGGTCGATGGTGGCGGCGAATTCCAGCAGCACCGGTAGGTGGTCGGGCAGTTCCTCGTCGCCGAGTTCCACCCCGGCCTGCCGGTAGGCGTGCTTGAACCGCAGCAGTGCCATGCCGCGTTTGCGGGTGTCGCCGAAGGCGTAGAACGTCAGGTGCAGGCTGGCGCGGCGGCGCATGTCGAAGGTCTCGACGTAGCTCTGTGCCACCTCGATCGCCGGAGTGTCGCGCAGATAGGCCAGCAGCGCGGCGAAGTGCGCCTGCACCTCGTAGGGCAATTGCGCTGCGGCGCCGGACAATTGGTCGAGCATCGCGAAGGTCTGCTCGCCCGGGTAGTCCAGCAGCAGCGCGGCCAGCCGCCACACGACCCTGCGGTCGTGCTCGGGCATCGCCGTCACCGGTTCGGGCCGTTTGCGGATGGAGAGCAGACTCATGGCGCGACACCGCTCACGGGCGAGTCGGCGACGGCAGCGCCGTTGCTGCCGTTGCCGTTACCGGCGCCGTTGCCGGTACCCCCGTTGCCGTTCGTGGTCGGCACGAGTCCACTGGTGCTGCGCCCGTCCCAGTTGAGCAGGTTGATCCGGCCCGACTTCTCCTCCGGCGCGGCCTGATTGGTGTCGGAGAGCGAGAACTTCTCGACGACCTGGTCGAACGCGGTCATGCCCGGTCCGCCGTCGGTGTCGAGACTGCACCCGGTGGCCAGCGAATCCAGTTCGTGCGCCTTGGATGTCGCGCCCATCGGGATCACGTACCGGTGCTCGTACTTGGCGATGGCGAGCAGCCGGTACATGGCCTCGATCTCCTCGGGCTCGAGTCCGATCGACGGCGCGATACCGGCCTCGGGTTCCTCGCCGAGGTTGACCGACCGCATGAACGCCCGCATCCCGGCCAGCCGTTGCAGCGACGAGCGCACCGGGCCGATCTCACCGGCGGTGAACAGCTCGGCCAGGTACTCGATCGGGATGCGCAGCGCGTCGATGGCGCCGAACAGGTTGCCCGCGTCCTCGCCGTCGTGGCCGGTCTCGCTGAGCACGTCCACCACCGGCGACAGCGGCGGCACGTACCAGACCATCGGCATGGTGCGGTATTCCGGATGCAGCGGCAGCGCCAGCTGGTAGTCCACGATCAGCTTGTAGACCGGCGAATCCTGGGCGGCCTGAATCCATTCCGGGGAGATCCCGGCCTTCTCGGCTTCGGCGATCACGCGCGGGTCGTGCGGGTTGAGGAACACGCCCAGCTGCGAGGTGTAGAGGTCCTGCGGATCGGTGACCTGGGCCGCTTCGAGCACCGCGTCGGCGTCGTAGAGCATCACGCCGATGTAGCGCAGCCGCCCGACGCAGGTCTCCGAGCACACGGTCGGGATGCCGACCTCCACGCGCGGGTAGCAGAAGGTGCACTTCTCCGCCTTGCCCGTCTTGTGGTTGAAGTAGATCTTCTTGTACGGGCAGCCGGTGATGCACTGGCGCCAACCACGGCACTTGTCCTGGTCGACGAGCACAATGCCGTCTTCCTCGCGCTTGTAGATCGCGCCGGAGGGGCACGACGCGGCGCACGAGGGGTTGAGGCAGTGCTCGCAGATGCGCGGCAGGTAGAACATGAAGGTCTCTTCGAACTCCAGTTTCACCTTGGTCTCGAGCTTGCCGAGCAAGGGGTCCTTGGCGACCTGCTCCGGACCCGAACCCAGATCGTCGTCCCAGTTCGCGCCCCAGGTGACCTTGGTGTCCTCACCGGTGATCAGCGACTTGGGCCGCGCCACCGGGGTGGTGTCCATGGGCGGCGACGACAGCAGGTTGTCGTAGTCGTAGCTCCACGGCTCGTAGTAGTCGGCGACCGTGGGCAGATCCGGGTTGGCGAAGATGTTCATCAGGCGCTTGAACCGCGAGCCCGACTTCAGGGTCAGCTTGCCGCGCTTGTTGAGCGTCCAGCCACCCTTCCACTTCTCCTGGTCCTCGTACTGGCGCGGATAACCCTGTCCCGGCCGGGTTTCCACATTGTTGAACCAGACGTACTCGGTACCGCCACGGTTGGTCCACGCCTGCTTGCAGGTGACCGAGCAGGTGTGGCAGCCGATGCACTTGTCCAGGTTCATGACCATGGCGAGCTGTGCCATTACGCGCATGTCAGTACTCCACGTTCTGGTTGCGGCGACGGATCGTGGTTACTTCGTCACGCTGGTTTCCGGTGGGGCCGTGGTAGTTCAGGGCGAAGGACTGCTGGGCGTAGCCGCCGATCAGGTGCGAGGGCTTGATCAGCACCCGGGTGAGCGCGTTGTGGATACCGCCGCGCTTGCCCTTGGCCTCCTTGGTGGTGTCCTCGGCGCCTTCGATGCGCGGCACGTCGACCGCGCGGTCCTGGGCGTGGTACATGAAGACCGTGCCCTCGGGCATGCGGTGCGAGACGATCGCGCGGGCCACGACCACGCCGTTGCGGTTGATCGCCTCGATCCAATCGTTGTCGGCCACCCCGATCTTCTTGGCGTCGACGTCCGACATCCAGATCGTCTGACCGCCGCGCGAGAGCGTCAGCATGTGCAGGTTGTCCTGGTAGGCGGAGTGGATCGACCACTTGGAGTGCGGGGTCAGGTACCGCACCGTCAGTCCGTTGCCGCTCACGTTGCCGATGCTCGGCTCCGCGAACAGCGCCGACATGTCGAGCGGTGGACGGAAGATCGGCAGTTGCTCGCCGAGTTCGATCATCCAGTCGTGGTCGAGGTAGAAGTGCTGGCGACCGGTGAGGGTGTGCCACGGCTTGTGCCGCTCGACGTTGATGGTGAACGGCGAGTACCGGCGTCCCCCGGATTCCGAGCCCGACCATTCCGCCGAGGTGATCACCGGCACCGGGCGAGCCTGGGTGTCGGCGAAGGTGATCCGCTTGCCCTCGGCCTCTTTCGCGAGGTCGACCAGTTCGGTGCCGGTACGCCGCTCGAGCGCCTCGAACCCTTCGACGGCCAGGCGGCCGTTGGTGGTGCCCGACAGCGACAGGATGGCCTCGGCGGCGTGGGTGTCCTTGGCCAGCGACGGCCTGCCCGCGGCGATGCCGGAGACGATGGTGCCGTTCTGTCCGGCCAGGTACGCCACTTCTTCCTCGGGGAAGGTGGTGACGCCCTTGGTCGTCAGACCGAGCTTCTCCACCAGCGGCCCGAGCGCGGCCAGCTTCTCCGCGATCTTGGTGTAGTCGCGTTCGATCTCCACGATCTTGGGCATGGTCTTGCCCGGAATCGGTTCGCACTCACCGGCTTTCCAGTCCAGCACCTTGCCGCCGGCCTGCGCGAGCGCATCGGGGGAGTCGTGCTGCAACGGCACCGCGACGATGTCCTTGCGGGTGCCGAGGTGCTTCTCGGCCAGCCAGGAGAAACCACGCGCGATCCGGTGGAACGCCTCGAAGTCGGTCTTGGCCTCCCACGGCGGGGAGATGGCGGGGGAGAACGCGTGCACGAACGGGTGCATGTCGGTCGAGGACAGGTCGTGCTTCTCGTACCAGGTGGCGGCGGGGAGCACGATGTCGGCGAACAGCGTGGTGCTGGTCATCCGGAAGTCCAGTGCGAGCAGCAGATCCAGCTTGCCCTCAGCGCCTTCCTCGCGCCATTCCAGTTCCTGCGGGCGCACCCCGGTCGCGTCGGTGGTCTGCAGGTTGGAGCCGCAGCCGAGCAGATGCTTCTGGAAGTACTCGTTGCCCTTGCCCGAGGAACCGAGCAGGTTCGCGCGCCACACGGTGAGCACGCGCGGGAAGTTCTCGGGGGCGTCGGGGTCCTCACAGGCGAAGCGCAGGTCGCCGGATTTCAAACCGTCGACGACGTGCTCGGCGGGGGTCTTGCCCGCTTCGGCAGCCTCGTCGGCGAGGTCGAGGGGGTTGCGGTTGAACGTCGGGTAGCTGGGCATCCAGCCGAGACGACTCGCCAGGGCGATGTTGTCGGCCGCGGTGCGACCGGCGAACTTGCCCTTGCCCAGCGGCGACGCGAACGAGTCCGAGGTGAAGGGGTCGTAGCGCCACTGGTCGTTGGTGAGGTACCAGAACACGGTGCCCTGCATCTGACGCGGCGGGCGCTGCCAGTCCGATGCCGAAGCCAGTGTGGCCCAACCGGTGACGGGGCGGCACTTCTCCTGGCCGACGTAGTGGGCCCAGCCACCACCGTTCTTACCCTGACAGCCGGTGAGCAGCGTGAGGGTGAAGAAGGCACGGTAGATCTGATCGGAGTGGAACCAGTGGTTGGTGCCCGCGCCCATCAGGATCATCGAGCGACCGCCGGAACGTTCGGCGTTGTCGGCGAATTCGCGTCCGATGCGAGCGGCCTGCACGGCGGGAACGCCGGTGATGGCCTCCTGCCAGGCCGGGGTGTACGGCGACTCGGCGTCGTCATAACCCTTCGCCCACTCGCCCGGCAGACCGTCGCGGCCGACACCGTACTGGGCGAGCAGCAGGTCGAAGACCGTGGTGACGCGCTTGCCCGCGACGATCTTTGTCGGAACACCACGAATGATCGACCCGGCGACGTCGGTGTCGAAACGCGGCAGCGCGATCGTGGCCGGTGCGTCGTCGGAATGACCGAGCAGCGTGAGCAGCGGGTCGACACCCTCGAGGTCGAGGTTCCACTTGCCCGCGTCGCCCTCGCCGAAGCGGTGCCCCAGCGAGCCGTTGGGCACCACCGGGTTGCCCGCCTGGTCGAGCAGGACCGGCTTGTGTTCGACGCCTTCGCCGGTATGCCCGAGATCGGCGGCGGTGAGGAACTTGCCGGGAAGGGCGCCGTCCTGATCTGCCGCCTCGTCGAGGCAGATCAGGTACGGCAGATCGGTGAAGGACTTGATGTAGTCGGTGAACATCGGAGTCTGCTTCTCGATGAAGAACTCCTTGAGCACCACGTGGCCCATCGACATCGCCAGCGCGGCATCGGTACCGGGCCGCGCGGCCACCCATTCGTCGGCGAACTTGGTGTTGTCGGCGTAGTCGGGGGAGACCACCACGACCTTCTGGCCGCGGTAGCGCGCCTCGGTCATGTAGTGCGCGTCGGGGGTGCGGGTCACCGGGACGTTGGAGCCCCACATGATGAGGTAGCCCGCGTCGAACCAGTCGGCCGACTCCGGCACGTCGGTCTGGTCACCGAAGACCTGCGGCGAGGCCACCGGCAGGTCGGCGTACCAGTCGTAGAACGACAGCATGTAGCCGCCGATCAGCGAGACGAAGCGGGCGCCGGTGGCGTGGCTGACCATCGACATCGCCGGGATCGGCGAGAAGCCGGCCACCCGGTCGGGGCCGTACTGCTTGATCGTGTAAACATGCGCGGCGGCCGCGATTTCGGCGGCTTCCCACCATTCGGCGCGGACGAAACCACCCTTGCCGCGCGCGGTCTTGTAGGCCTTGGCCTTGGCCGGGTCCTCGACGATGGACTCCCACGCCAGCACCGGGTCCTTGAGCTCGGCCTTGGCCTTGCGGTACAGGTCGAGCAGCGTGCCACGCACATACGGGTAGCGCACGCGGGCCGGGGAGTAGGTGTACCAGGAGAAAGACGCGCCACGGGGGCAGCCGCGCGGCTCGTACTCGGGCTTGTCCGAACCCACCGACGGGTAGTCGGTCTGCTGGGACTCCCAGGTGATCACGCCGTCCTTGACGTAGATCTTCCAGGAGCACGAGCCGGTGCAGTTCACGCCGTGGGTGGAGCGCACCACCTTGTCGTGCGACCAGCGGTCGCGGTAGAACTCGTCGGCATCGCGACCACCGACCTTGTAGACGGACCGGTTGTCGGGCGATACCTCGCCCCGCTGGAAATACTTACCGAGGTTCAGCAATGTGTCGCCGAAATCGGCGGGCGACGGACCTTGCGTGCGCGAATTAACCACGACGCCCCCTTCGAGCTGTGAAATCGGGCTGTTGGGGAAAACTGTAAGGAGGCAGGCTCCTTCGGCAAAACGAACTTTTCACATCCGGATTCGGGCCGCGGTGAGCTGTGAGGTCGGCGCAATGTCGTGGTCACGGGGGAGGTTCGCGACGACGCCCGCGATCGAGGGCTCACCAGGGTGAACGGGCCGCGAGCTGGCCGAACGCGGTGATCGGGGGGTGCGTCGACAGGCGAGCGGTGATGCTTCGGAAACGACTGGTTCTCCCGCGGTTTACATTTGTTTACACACCCGGTGTGCCCGCTGAACAGCGCTGATGTGACGCCACACACAACTATGGCCGGGTCGGGCCCACCGCCACGCGGTGCTCGGGACGGTCGACGGTGGCGGCTGAATCCACCGGTGCCCTACGGGCGCCGCGCTCGGCGGGAGGCGTTTCCGGGGCGATCCGCGGTGACCGGGGCCGTCCGGTCGGAGGCGGGGTGGGGATCGTGACGGTCGTGGTCGAGCGGTGCGGAATCTTATAGCACTGCTGAACGGAACGAATCAGAATCCTTTTAATTCGGTTCGGCACACCGTATTTCGTGACCACGCACACAGTTGCCCGCCGGTAACTACCCAAATGACGGGGCGCCAATATAAAGAAACGGCATCTTTTCCGGTCGGCGGTTGGCTCGAGGTTGAATAGTCATCCAGGATGAGCCCGTGCAGACAGGGAGGGTTGGGGTGATACCGAAGCCATCGTTCGACGGGCCTGACGGGCCGCCGAAACCGCCGACGCTCGGCGGGTTGCTGCGGCGACTTCGCGACGATCGGCGGATTTCGAGGGAAAAGCTCGCCTTCGCGGCGGGAGTCAGCTCCAGTTACATCACCCATTTGGAGAGTGGGGACCGGGACCGGCCCACGCACGCGGTGATCGAGGCGCTCGTGCGCTACCTCGACCGGATCGCGCCGGTGACCGATATCGAGCGCAGGCATCTTTTCGATCTTGCCGGGCTCGCCCCGGTCGACAACCCGACCGTCGAGGATCTGCGAGCCGAGATCAGCACCGAGATGCGCCGAACATTGGCGCTCCAGGAACCCGATCTCGCGGCGTACGTCGACACCCGCTGGAACGTGCTGGCGGTCAACGAATCCTATGATCGCGCGTTTCCCGGACTGGTCGAGGACGTCAATATTCTGCGCTGGTTCTTCGGCAACCCGTTGTCGCGCAAAGTAATGGTCGAATGGGAGACGGAGTCCACGCTCACCGTGCACTGGCTGCGCGGTCTGATCGGCCAGCAGGGCGGCGGCGACTGGGCCACCGAATTGCTCGACGAATTGGCGCAGTATCGAGACTTCCGCCGCATCTGGGACGATGGCGACACCGTCTACGGCCGCGAGCACACCGCCATGCGGCTGTGCGATCTGCACACCGGCGAGAACTACACCGTCGACGTCCAGCTGTTCCGGCTCGACTCCGTCGCCTACCCCGGCCGCATTCAGTACTACCTGGGTGTTCGCGGTCCCGACCGTTAGATCCCGGCGGCCGCCACCGACTCGACGGCGTACGGGGTGCAGGCCGTGACCAGTCCTGCCAGCGCCGCGGCGACCTGCTCGGGATGGGTCAGCGCGCAGCCGTGTCCCGCGCCTGCCACCGTGCGTACCTCGCCCGCCCCCGACAGCCCGGCCGCCAACCGCGCGCACTTGTCCGCGGTGCTGTTGTGGTCGTGTTCGCCGCGCAGCACGAGCGCGGGCACGGTGATCTCCCCGAGCCGCCCATGGACCGAATCGCGGCCGATCAGGCAGTCGGCCGCCGGGCGAATGGCGCTGCGATCGCCGGCCAGCCAGCGGGTGATCCAGGTCTGCCAGATCTGCGGGTCGGTGCCGCCGATCAATCGTGGTGCGAGGTCTTCGGCCAGCGGCCGCAATGCGCCCGCGCCGCACCATTCGTCGAAGAAGTTCTCGTAATAGGTTTCCTCGTCCCTGGTGCACGCGTCGGCCTCGGTATCGAGCAGCGCCAGTCCGGTCACGCGTTCGGGAGCCAGCAAAGCCATTCGCAATGCGGTGTATCCGCCCTGGCTCATGCCGCCGACAATCGCGCGCTCGATGCCCAGCGCGTCGAGAACCCGCAGGCCGTCGGTGGCCAGATCCCAGTAGTCGAAGCGCGGGTCGTCGCCGTATCCGGTGCGGCCGTGACCCCGGGCATCCCAGGCCACGACATTGATATCGGTGTGCGCCAAGACTTTCCGGATCGCATCGAACATCGATTCGTCCATGAGGAATCCATGGGCCAGCAGCAGCGTCGGCCCGTGGACGGCATCGGTGCGGAAATGGACGTTCACAGAATCGGAGTGTACGAAGGGCATTGTCGAAACATACAAGCCAGCCGGTCGTTTTCGCCTGGTTGCGGACTGAATGCGGTACTCCCGTCCGGGGTAGCGCCGGTCCTGTGAATTCACTGGCGAGTGTATGTACCTCACCGGGGACAAATATTTGTGCGCGCCCTGTGGACATGTGTGTTCATGGCCGATTGGATAGGGGGCGTACCGATATTCGGCTCGAATCGGAAAATGGGGATTTTGATGAGGGTGACGGAGCAGGGGCTGGACGCTCATATAAGTCTGGCCGCCGCGGGCGACATTGTCTCGGCGACATTCGCGGTCTGCGATGCGGAGGGCAGGGCGATCTGGTACGGCCCGTTCATCGACGCCGACGCCGACCATCCGCGCGGCGACCAACTAGCGGCCACGATGGGGGCCGCGGGCCGCGCGATCTGGCTCGCGGGGCGAGCACGCGAGGACACCGGGGTCGAGAAGGTGACGTTGCACCTGGCGGTCAGCGAAGAGGGGCTCGACGCCATCACCCTGGCCTGCACCGCGTCGATGGCCGGGCTCGCACTGGATCTGGTTGTCACCGACGACAATCCGGCACTGGACTGGTGCCAGGCGTTCGGCAGGCTCGACTGGTCGTCGGGGCCGTTGACCGGTCTGGTCGATCCGGAAACGCCACAGACGATTCCGGCACTTCGGGCGATCACCGGCGGCCTCGACCAGCAGACCGAACCACAGGAAAGGCTCGTCATGCACGAACTAGCACTCGATCCCTCGATGGAACTGCGCTCGGCACTGGAAAGTCTGCTGCTGCACGACGCTATCGGCATGGATGCCAAGATGCGCCACGCCATCGCCGCCGTCGTCCACCTCGCCGTCGACACCCCCCATGGCCCGCCCGAGGACGCCGAGGAATTCCTCGGCCGCCTCGACGCCTCCTGGCTGGTCGCGGCCTGGCTCGGCCACGACACCGAACTCTCCCTCATCGCCACCCTCGCCGCCGGCGAGATCCCCGCCCTGTCCTGGTGCGAACTGATGTTCACCACCACGCTGGCACCATGGTCGACCAGTCCGGTCGCGGTCCACGCGCGACGGGTGTTCGGGGCGGTGCAGCGGGGGTCGTTAGGGGCGCTTCGAGCTCAGGTCGGCTGAGTCAGCGCTCGACGACGGTGACGCCGAGCTCGCGTAGGCGGTGCCAGATTTCCGGCGGGAACAAATGCCGGCAGCGCACCGTGTATGCCGACTAGTCGGTCGGTAGCTGTGGATCTATGTCAGCGAAGGAACTCACCCAGCGGTGGGGTGGGCGTGCGGGGTTGGGCTCGTCGGGGCGGTGTACGCCGACGACTTGCCAGCCCGCGGCGACGGCGGCGTCGAGTTCGTCCGGGTGGTCGGAGAGGAACAGAATGTCCTGTGGGGGGACCCCGATGCGGTCGGCGATGGATTCGTAGGAGGCGGGTGCGCGTTTGGGGCCCGCGGTCACCAGGTCGAAGTGGTCGGTGATGAGGCCGGACAGATCGCCCGCGTCGGCGAAGGTGAACCAATCGCGTTGGTTGCGTTCGGATCCCGAGGAGTAGACGAAGAGCTGGCAGCCGCTGGCGTGCCACGCTTTCAAGGCGGGTGCCACATCGCCGAAGAAGCGGCCGCGCAGTGCGCCCGCGCGGAAGCCCTGGGCGCAGATCGCGCCCTGTGCTGTCTTGAGCGGCTCGGCTTTGACGTCGGATTCCAGCCAGCCGCGCAGGATCTCGGCGACGCGGTCGGGCCCCGCATCGGGTTCACCGGCGAGCTCGCGGGTCGCGGTGAGCACCGATTCGGCTGTGCCATCGGTGTTCTCGGACAGCCAGGCGGGCAGGTGAGCGGAGGTGTAGCCGTAGAGGTCGGTGCGGACCGCGTCGGTGGGGCTGGTGGTGCCCTCGATGTCGAGGACGATCGCGCGGGTCACGCGAGCAGTTCGTCGAGCGTCGGGAAGCCCGCGCTGATCTTGTCGCCGGTGAAGTCGCCCACCCAGCCGTCGGCCTCCTCGAAGAAGCGCAGCGCGATGAAGTCGGGGGTGGTGCCCATGTCGAACCAGTGCAGCGTGCCCGCGGGGACCGAGAGCAGGTCGCCCGCTTCGCAGACGGTCGCGAGCACCGCGTCGCCCACGTGCAGGTAGAAGCAGCCACGGCCCGCGGCGAAGAAGCGCACCTCGTCCTCGGCGTGGCGGTGCTCGTCGAGGAACTTCGCGCGCGCACCGGCGGCCGTGGCAGGCCACTCCGGGTTGTCGGCGTCCGGGTGGATGCGGGCGACATCGATGTGCTGGTAGCGGCCCGAGGCGTTGAGTTCGGCGATCTGCGGGCCGTAGTGGGCGAGCAGGGTGTCGGAGTCCGTGGCGGCGGCGTCGGCGAGCACCTCCCAGTGCGAGTACGCGATGCCGTGCTGAGCCAGCTCGGCGCCGATCTCGGTGGGGTCGGTGGTGCGCACCCGGACGTCGGCGGCGTTGTCGGCGGCCATCACTTGCAGCAGGGTCATGTCGGTCCGATCTCGAGGGGCGTGGCGTCGGTTCGTCCGGTGCGGGCGATCAACTCGCACAGGGCTTCCAGGCATTCGGCGCGATCGCGCGCCTGGGCAAGAGTGTCACCCCAGGTGGTGATCCCGTGCCCGGTGATGAACAGAATCGGTGGCGCAGAGGGGTTTTCGCGGAGGTGGAGCTCGATGTCGGCGCCGATCCGTGCTACATCGGGCCAGTTCGCGAACACCGGGACCACCACAGTCGACGGGTCCGCGAGGCCGAACCCCTTGAGCAGCTCGAAACCGCTGATCCGCAACGGGGTCACCGTCTCGCCGGGTCGCGCGGCAGTGGTTGCCAGCGCGGTGGCGAAAGGGGAATGCACGTGCACGACCGCGCCTGCGGGGCGGGTGCGGTACACGGCGGTGTGAATGCTGGTCTCCGCGGACGGTTTCCGGCTCTGGCCCGAATGCGCGGTGGTGTCCGAGATCCCGACGAGCACGCAATCGTCGGCGCTCAGTTCACCTTTGGACAATCCGCTGGCGGTGATGAGCAACGCGGGCCATGTGCCGAGGCTGTCGAGGGCAGCGCCGGCCGTCACGGTCCCCGATGGTGACGCGGGCGCCTCGATCCGCACCGAGATGTTGCCGGCCGTACCCGGCATCCACCCCCGGCCATAGAGCTGACGCGCGGTGCCGGCGATCGCCCGGCCTTGTTCGGCGAAAGCCACGGTGCTCCCGCCGTCCGGCGGATCGTCGCGTCCGGCGATCCGCGATCCGCTGCCGGGTCCGTCCGTGGCGGTCGCCCGGCCCTGCGCATCGAAGGAATCCGAATTGCGGTAGACCACACCGTTTTCCGTGACCACGGCGGTGACGAGGTCAGTGGGTGTCACATCGAAGGCGGGGTTGAATACCGCGGTGTCCGTCGGTGCGGTGGCGACGCCACCGAATCCGGTGACCTCGGCCGCGGCCCGCTGTTCCACCACGATCTGCGCGCCGGTCGCCATCGCGGTGTCGCGGGTGGACTCCGGCGCGACCACGATGAACGGAATGCCGTGGTGGCGGGCGGCCAGCGCCAGAGTGAAGGTGCCGATCTTGTTGGCGACGTCGCCGTTGGCGGTGATCCGGTCCGCGCCGACCAGCACGGCGTCGACCTGACCGGTCGCCATCGCCCAGGCGGCGGCGGAGTCGATGGTCAGGCGATGTGGAATGCCCGCCTCGGCCAGTTCCCACGCGGTGAGCCGCGCGCCTTGCAGCAGCGGGCGGGTCTCGTCGACGATCACGTCCGCGACGGCGCCGCGCTCGTGCAGCACCCGCAAGGCGCCGATCGCGGTCCCCACCGCGCTGGTGGCCAGGCGCCCGGTATTGCAGTGGGTGAGCAAGCGCAGCGGCTGCCCACCGCACAGGCGTTGCACCAGATCGGCGGCGTGGGTGGCGGCGGCCAGGTTGACCCGCCCGTCCTCGGCGAGCATGTCGAGAGTCTCGGCCAGCACCGCGTCGGCGCCCTCGGCGATCCGGGCTCGCACCCGGTCGACCGCCCATGCCAGGTTGACAGCGGTCGGCCGGGCCGCGGCGATCCGATCGGCCTCGGCCTGCACAGCCGCCACGTCGACCACGTCACCGGCGCGACCACCTGCCTCGCCGGGCGAGTGACTCGGCGAGTCCACCGAGCCGCCGTGAGTGTGCGCCCTGGTGGCGATGACCACGCCGAACGCGCCCGCGATCCCGATCGCCGGAGCGCCGCGAATGGCGAGGGTGGTGATCGCCTCGATGATCTCGTCGACGGTGCGCAGGCGCAGTTGCCGCACCTCGTGCGGCAGTCCGCGCTGGTCGACGGTGACGAGCGCACCGTCGTCCCAGATCAGGGAACTGTCGTCCATCTCCGGCGTCCTGTCTGCGTGGCGATTCTGGCTGATAAACGGTATCCGACCTGGTCGCGACTCGATCCTCGGGGCCCGCGCGCAGCGGTGCCCGTCGAATGGGCGGCGGTCCGTTACTCCGCGGCGTACTCGGCCTCGCGCTCCACCGCGTCGATCGTGCGCTGCGGGACCTGCACGGGGCCGGGCGTGTAGGTGATCGCGCGCAGGCTCCCGGTATAGCGGAACGGTCCGCGGCGCTCGCGCAGATCCCACGAGACCGGACCGCGCGCGTCGACGCCGACGGAGATCCCGGTCCACGGTGCCATGCCGACCAGTTGCACCTGATCGGTGAGTTCCGCGAGCGGCGTGCCGTCGACCTGGATGGTGAAGTCCCAGCGCAGACGCGGCTCGATGGTGGCTCGTACGGTGATCTCGCGAGTCCCGATGGGTAGCGGCACGCCCACCGACGCGTACCGCCCATAGCTGTTCACGCCGAGCACTACTTCGCCGTCCTCGATGTAGAGCAGGTACCCGCCGAGCGGGTCACCGTGCGCCACGAGCACGCCCTCGTCACCGATCCGGAATCCGGCCACCTCGGCCCGCTCCGCGACATCGGGCGCCGCGTCCGAAGCCCGCGATGTCGTGGGCGCCGTCGCGGCGGCGGGCGGTCGGGCCCCCGTCAGGTCGGCGGTGATGGTGAAGTCGCGGTAGGCGATGAGGCGCTGGGAGCGGTAGCGCTCGAGGGTGGGGGTGCCAGGGAGGAGGCGGACCGGCGCGGCGAATCGGGCTTCCTCGGGGCGGCGGCGGAACAGGTCGGCGCGCGTCAGCAGTGGAAAGACTGTGTTGGCCCAGGCCGACTCGTCCCATGCGGTGGCGAGTTCGGCGGCCTTGTCCGGGTACTTTGCCGAAAGATCGTGCAGCTCTGTGGGATCGGCGCGCACGTCGAACAGTTGCCAGTTCGGCGCGTCGATGTCGGCGTCGGCCTCGTGCAGCGACAGCAGCTTCCAGCCGTCGCGATAGAAGCCACGATGACCGGTCATCTCCGAGTACTGCTCGGTGTGGCGCGCCGGGGCTGCCGGATCGCGCAGCAGCTCGGCCGCGGAGATTCCGTCGAAGTCCTTGGCGGGCAGCCCGTTACGCACAGTAGGGCGGTCCAGGCCCGCCAGGTCGAGCAGGGTCGGCGCGAGATCGGTGACGTAGGCGTATTCGTGGCGGATACCGGAATCGGTGCCGGTGCGCGGCAACCCCTTCGGCCACGACACCACCAGTGGCACTCGCACGCCACCGGCGAAGGTCTGGCCCTTGTAGAACCGGAACGGCGTGTTGGACGCCTGACCCCAGCCGCGCGGGTAGTGCACGCCCAGCTTCGCGGTGCCGATCAGGTCCTCGTCGTGCGGGACATCGCCCACCCAGTCGGGATCGTCGACGTGGGCGAACTCGGCGAAATAGGAGCGCGTGCCCTCCGGTCCGCCCTCGGCGGTGCCGCCGTTGTCGGAGGTGAACACGATGATGGTGTTGTCCAGTTCGCCGAGATCGTCGAGCAGGTCGACGATCCGACCCAGGCTCTGGTCGATGCTGTCGACCATGCCCGCGTACACCTCCATGTACTTGGCGTAGCGCCGCTGCTCGTCGGCCGACAGCGAATCCCACTCCGCCGCTTCGTAACCCGGCTCGGTGTTGCGCGGCTTCTGCTCGGTGCCCGGCGGGAACAAGCCCTGGGCCAGCTGTTCGGCGAAGCGTCGCCTGCGCAGTTCGTCCCAGCCCTGGTCGTAGCGACCCCGATACTTGGCCTGATCCTCGGCCTTGGCCTGCAACGGCCCGTGCATCGCCACGTGCGCGAAGTACAGAAAGAACGGTTTCTCCGCATCGTGCGCGCGCAGATCCTTGATGTAGGACAGCGCCTTGTCGGTGAGATCGTCGGTGAGGTAATAACCCTCCGGGTACTCCTCCACGTCGACCACCGAGCTGTCCGAGACCAGCTGGTTGGGATAGTAGAAGGAGTTCAGACCCTCCAAAGACCCGTAGTAGCGGTCGAATCCGCGCTGGGTCGGCCAGGAGTCCCGATGCGCCGACGGGTTCATCGTGGCGTCGCGCACCAGATGCCATTTGCCCACCGCGTAGGTGGCGTAGCCGTTGCCGCGCAGGATCTCCGGGAGTGTGAGCACATCGTCGGCCAGTTCCAGGCGCAGGCCGGGGTAGCCGGGGTCGGCGTTGGCCACGAAGCCGAAACCCGCTCGGTGGCTGTTGATTCCGGTCAGCAGCGCCGCGCGTGAGGGCGAGCACAGTGGCGTGGTGTGGTAGTTCGAGAGTCGAACACCCCGGGCCGCGAGCCGGTCCAGGGTCGGCGTCTCGATCTCGGAACCGAACGGGCCGATATCGCTGTAACCCATGTCGTCCACGAGCACGACGATGATGTTCGGCGCGCCGGCGGGCGCGGTGGGGGGATACGTCCAATCGGGGGTCGACTCCGCGGACGTGCGACCGGCCGAGCCGCCGAAGGATGCGTAACCGCGAGCATGGGGTGGAACAGGCATTCTGGCAGTAAAGGCGACGTATCCGCTGGTCACCAGGGTTATGTGCAGTGTGCGTGGAATCGGTGACCGGTCCGCCGCAACTTGTTAGCGTCACTGCCGTGCCCACGAATCAGCCACCCTGCTGCTGTTCGTGTCGCGTCCTGCGCGGCTGACGAACGCCCACGACGTTCGCGGCCGATCCGATGTGTTCCCTTTCCCGCGGTGCGCTGTGCACCCTCCTCGGCCCGCCGCGCGGGTCGATGCGTCTTCGAGGATCTTCACGATGAGTTCAACGCCCAGTGGCTTCGGCCGCCGAAACTTTCTGCGCACCAGCGGCATCGCCGCCGCGGCCATCTTCGGCGGTGCCGCGCTGGCGGCCTGCACCTCGGCGGTCTCGGAACAGAAAGCGGGCGGGGACGGCGCGACACCGGTGCGTGGCGGCACCCTGAAGGTCGGCATCCGTGAGGACCTGGTGCCGGCGAACCTGCTCACCAACACCGCCGCGACCCCGGTCGTGATCGGCCTGGTGTACGAGTCGCTGATCCGCTACCCGAACGACAAGCTGGAACCGCAACCATTACTGGCCACGTCGTGGCAGCTCGCCGCCGACGGCCGTTCGCTGAGCCTGGACCTGCGCGACGACGTGAAGTTCCATTCCGGGCGTCCCTTCACCGCCAAGGACGTGGAGTTCTCGCTGCGCACCTACGCCGACGCCAAATGGTCGGCGCAGCTGCGTAGTTCGGCCGCCGCCGTCACCGGGTTCGACATCGTCTCGCCGACGCGGATCGTGTTGCAGCTCGCCCATCCACTGAGCAACATCTACGACCTGCTCGACACCGTGCCGATCCTGGACAGCGAAACCGCCGACAAGCTCGGCACCGGCGACACCTATATCGGCACCGGTCCCTTCAAATATGTCCAGCGCGTGCCGAACTCGCAGTTGATCTTCGAGAAGAACCCGAACTACTGGGTGCCCGAGCGCCCGTACCTCGACCGGGTCGAGGTCTCGATCATCCCCGACCCGAACGCGCTGCTGAACGCGTTGAAGTCCGGTCAGATCGCCGCGGCGCGCGAACTCGGCTACCGCGATGCCGAAAACCTGGGCAAGAGCGGCGGATTCACGGTGCACGACCTCGAAGGCGCCGAGCTGCAAGCCTATGTCGGCGTCAATGTGACCGAACCCGCGCTGGCCGATGTCCGGGTGCGCCAGGCCATCGCCTACTCCCTCGACCGCGAACGGATCATCAACGAGGTGTTCCGGGGCGCGGGATATCCGCTGAACGTGCCGTGGCCCAAGAACTCGCCCGCCTTCGACGAATCCCGCAACACCAAGTACAACCGTGACATCGGCAAGGCCAAACAGCTCCTCGACCAGTCGGCGAGGCCGCCGAAGCTGCCGCTGACCTTCGCCCCCGGTTACGGCGAGGTCGCTCAAATCGTGCAGGCCAACCTCGCCGACGTGGGCATCGAGGTCGACCTCGACCCGGTCGACGCCGCCACCTTCGTCAAGCAGCTCACCGGCCAGCAGTTCCGTGGTCTGTGGGTCACCGACCATTCGTGGGCCCAGTTCGTTCCGTCGACTCTCACGGTGAGCGCCTACCCGTTCAACGCCCGCCGCAATGCCTCACGCTACGAATCGCCCGCCTACACCGCGGCCGCCGACACCGCCTGGCAGCTGGCACAGGGCACCGGGCCCGAAGCGGTCCGCGCCTACCAGGCCGTCACCGACCAGCTGCTCGAAGGGCTGTTCCTGATCGAGATCGGCGTGCGTTTCCAGCAGTACTCCACCGTCAACAAGGTGCACGGGTTCGCCTGGACCAAGCGGCGCGAGCCCGTCCTCACCGACACCTTCCTGTCATGACGCGCTACCTGCTGCACCGGCTCCCCTCGGCGCTGCTGGTGCTGTTCGGGGCCTCGGTGCTGATCTTCCTGCTGCTGCGGCTGGTTCCGGGTGACCCCGCCACCATCCTGGCGGGCAACGACGCGACACCGCAGACCATCGAGGTGATCCGCCACCAGCTCGGCCTCGACCGATCGATCCCGGTGCAGTATCTGCAGTGGCTCGGCGACGTGTTCACCCTCGATCTCGGTCGCTCCTACATCATCGGCGGCGAGATCACCGACCTGGTCGGCCGCGGGCTCACCAACACGCTGGTGCTCACGGTGACCGCACTGCTGCTGGCCGTGCTGGTGAGTCTGGTCGTGTCGGTGGCGTCGGTGCTGTGGCCGAGCCGCTGGCTCAATACTGTTGTCGCCGCGGCCAATACGATCGCGGTGGCGCTGCCGACGTTCGTGGTGGGGCCGCTGCTGGTGCTGGTGTTCGCCGTCGCGATTCCGGTGTTGCCCGCCGGCGGGGTGCCACCGGACGGCTTCATCGCCCGGCCCGATATCGCCGTGCAGTACCTGCTGCTACCCGCGATCTGCCTGGCGTTGCCGGTCTCGGCGGCGCTCACCCGCTTCCTCACCGAAGCGCTGCGCACCGAACTCGCGAAACAGTATGTGCTGACGGCACGTTCACTCGGGGTCGGATATCGCGAGATCGTCACCCGTGGCGCACTGCGCAACGCGCTGCCGACCATGCTCACCGTGCTCGGCATCCAGACCGGGCAGCTGCTCGGCGGTGCGGTGCTGGTGGAGGCGGCCTTCGTGTGGCCGGGGATCGGGCAGCTCATCGAGCAGGGGATCAGTCGTCGCGACTATCCGCTCGTGCAGGTGCTGTTGCTGCTGTCGGTGGCGGTGTTCGTGGTGATCCAGCTGATCACCGATGTCGCGCACGCGTGGCTGGACCCGCGGATTCGCATCGGAGGACGCTCGTGACCGTCACCAAAACCACTGTGACTGTGGACGAATCACCACGGCACGAGGGACCCTTGCGCGCGCTGCGCCGTGGGCAGGGACTGGCCGGGGTACTGCTGGTCGCCGTGGTGGCACTGGCCGGGGTGTTCGCCGGGCTGCTCAGCTCCTACGATCCACTCACCCAGATCCCCGGCGCCAACCTGCTCGGCCCCAGCGCGCAGCACTGGCTCGGCACCGACCACCTCAACCGTGACGTGGCCGCCAGGGTGCTGGCCGGTATCCGGATCGACCTGCTGATCGCGCTGCTCGCCGTGCCGATCGGCGCCCTGGTCGGTGCGCTGGTCGGGCTGGCCGCCACCGTCCACCCGATCGCGGACGTGACCGTCCAGCGGGTGTTCGATCTGATCCTGGCCTTCCCCACCCTGATCTTGGGGATCACGCTCGCCGCGATCACCGGGCCCGGCTGGCACGCGGTGGTCATCGTGATCATCGCCGCCGAGATCCCGATCTTCGGCAGGCAGATCCGCACGGCGGTACTGGCCGTGCGCGAACAACCGTTCGTGGAAGCCTCGGAGGTGATCGGCGCCGACACCTGGTGGACCCTGCGAAAGCATGTGCTGCCCAATGTGATCGAACCGCTCGGCGTCCAGTTCGCGCTGTCGCTGTCGGTGGCGGTGTTCATCGAAGGCGCGATGAGTTTCATCGGGATCGGTGTGCTGCCGCCGCAGCCGTCGCTGGGTTCGCTGATCGCAGGCTCGATCGCCAACCTCGACGCCAACCCGTGGATCGCGATCGGACCGCTGATCGTGGTGGCCGCGTTGACCCTGGGATTCCTGTTGATCGCCCAAGCATTGGGCCGGGCAAGGAGATTGGCATGAGCACACCATCCGACCAGCTCGACCCCGTGCTCGACATCGACGAGTTGACGGTGAGTTTCGGCGACCGGACAGTTGTCGACCGGGTGAGCTTGCGGGTTCGCCGGGGTGAAGTCGTCGCCCTCGTCGGGGAGTCCGGCTCGGGCAAGTCGCTCACCGCGCGTTCGGTGCTCGGGCTGCTGCCGGAGACCGCGCGCGCAGGCGGGTCGATCCGGCTCGCGGGCACACAGGTCGTCGGGGCCGCCGAATCGGTGTTGCGGGACCTGCGGGGAACCAAGGCCGCCATGGTCTTTCAGGAACCGCAGACCGCGCTGAACCCGGTGCAGAAGATCGGCACCCAGATCGCGCAGGCGCTGCGCGCGCACGGCGTGACCGACAAGGTCGCCGCGCGAACCCGCGCGATCGAACTGCTGACGGCCGTGGACATTCCGGAGCCGGACAAGCGCCTCGACTGGTACCCGCATCAGCTCTCCGGCGGGCAGAAACAGCGCGTGGTCATCGCGCTCGCCCTGTCCGGGGAGCCCGCACTGCTCATCGCCGACGAACCGACCACCGCACTCGATGTCACCGTGCAGGCCGAGATCCTCGCACTGCTGCGCACCCTGCAACGTCAGCGCGGGACGGCGATCCTGTTCATCACCCACAACCTCGGAGTCGTCGCGGAGATCGCCGACCGGGTCGTGGTGATGCGCGAGGGGCGGGTGGTCGAAGAGCAGACGGTGTTCGGGTTGTTCGCCGAACCGGGCGAGGACTACACGCGGACGCTGCTGGCGGCGGTGCCGCGGTTGCCCGCGGTGTCGTCGCGGGAGGGAGATCCGGAACCTGCAGCCGATGCGGATGGTGAGAATCGGGTTGCCGCAGGGAATGCTGAGGTCAGCGATGCCGATGCCGATGCCGATGCCGATGCCGGTGCCGGTGCCGGTGCCGGTGCGACGGGTGACGGTCGGTCGACGGTTCGGCGTGCGGCCGCGGACAACGGCGAAGCTGGTGAGGTTGCCGATGTGGTCGACGCGTCCGATCGCGTCGACCCCGAGACGGAGGCTCTCGCGGACGAACCGGATGACAACGCCACGGCAGAACCGTCGGAACGCGGTGTTCGCCGGATCCTGCGGCGGGTCGTCGTGCGTGGGCCTGCCGTCGTCGCGGAAAAGGGTGGCGGGCGAGGGGAATCCGAATACCGCGACGTGCTCCGGGTCGACGACCTGTCGGTGGTGTACCCGGGCCGCCACGGCGGTGCGTCTTTCCCCGCGCTACAGGATATTTCGATCACTCTCGGGCCCCGTGAAGTCCTCGGACTGGTCGGTGAGTCCGGGTCGGGCAAGAGCACGCTGGGCCGCACTGCGCTCGGGCTCGTCCCTGCGACCTCGGGACGGGTTGAGCTGCAGGGTGTTCCGTTGGCCGGATTGTCGCGGCGCGAACTGCGTGGACTGCGCAAGCATGTCGCGCTGGTGCATCAGGATGTGAGTGCCTCCCTCGATCCGCGACGCACTGTCGCCGACTCGATCGGCGAACCGTTGCAGGTGCATCGGGCGGCATCGGGGACTCTGTTGCAGGCCAAGGTCGAGAACCTGCTCGAATCGGTGCGACTACCGAGGGATTACGCGCAGCGCAGGCCGGGGGAGTTGTCCGGCGGGCAGCGTCAGCGGGTGGCGCTGGCTCGCGCGCTGGCCTTGGCGCCGCGCCTGCTGGTGGCCGATGAGCCGACCAGCGCGCTCGATGTGTCGGTGCAGGCGCAGGTGCTCGACCTCTTCGCCGACCTCCGTGCCGAGTACGGCTTCGCCAGCTTGTTCATCAGTCACGATCTGGCCGTGGTGCACCAGGTCGCCGACCGGGTTGTGGTGCTGCGGCAGGGCCGGATCGTCGAAACCGGCGAGGCGCGCGCGGTATTCGCCGCACCGGCTCAGGAGTACACCCGCCGCCTGGTCGACGCGGTACCCGTTCCCGATCCGTCGACGGCTCGGCGTGGGCGGGACGGATCCGGGGCAGGCGCGCTACTGAGCATCGGGGCATGACGTGGACGAGCCGCCGGTAGCGATACCAGCGGCTCGTCGACTCACGTATTTCAGTGATGGCCGGGGCGGCGCTGTTCACGCCGATCGTCCTGGCCTGCTCGCGTCATCCCTTGCGAGTCCTGCCCCTGCTCCTGCCGCTGCTCCTGCTGCTGGCGCGGCATCTGCTTGGGCATTTTCTTCGGTGCTTTTTTAGACTTGTCAGCCATCTCCACACGGTCCTTTCCGAGGGATAAGTGATTAAGCCTTCAACGCACTGTCCGACGCAATCCACCTCGCGTGCGGGGCGTCCCACGCCTGACCCGTCCAACAATAAGCACCATTACGGCGCGAGGATAGACCTGCGGCAAAAATAGGTTTCTGACCTGTGTGAATTCGGCGTGTCAAGCATGTGCGGGCGTGCTCCGGCCAATTAATCCGGACTTCGCCGTTCTGTGACAATGCGAGAATTGCGGCGAGTGCGCGAGATTCGACCTCGGCCATTGTCAGGAGTCGCGGTCAGGAGGGGAGCGGGATGAATTCGACGATCGAGCCGTCGGTGGCATTGGGGGGGACGATGACCAGGCCGTCGCGGTCGATCAGGCCGGCGAGGTGGGCGGTGCGGACCGTGGGGTCGCCGAGCCAGCCGCCGTCGGGGGCGTAGCGGGCGGGGGTGATGCGCTGGACCGGGGCGGTGATGTCGGCGGCGTTGTGGAGCGAGCCGAGGATTCTTCGGGGGAGGGGGGAGCCGGTGCGGGCGGCGACGATCGCGGGGGTGAGGGCGAGGAGGACGGCGATGGCGGCGAAAGGGTTGCCGGGAAGGCCGAGGACGGTCTGGCCGGTGGGGAGTTCGGCGACGACGGTGGAACCGCCTGGGCGCAGGGCGAGTCGGGGAACCAGGACGCGGGCTTCGGCTCGGGCGATGGCGGTACGGAGTTGATCGGCCGCGCCGCCGCCGGTGGCGCCGACCACGACCAGCAGATCGAAATCCGAGGTGCCGGTGAGCATGTCGTCGAAGCCATGGGCGGTGTCGCGCAGATGGACTCGGTCGGTGACGCGAACGCCGCAGCCCGCGAGCAGATCCGGCAGGACGGGCCCGATCGAGTCGCGGGTCTGGCCGGTCTGGAGCGGGCCGGTGCTGCGAATCTCGTCGCCGGTCATGACAATTCGCGCACGCACCGGTCCGCGAACCGTGCCCGTGGTGACCTCCACCGAGGCCGCTGCCGAGCGCAGGGCGGCGGTGACCCGGGTGCCCGCCGGTGCCACGAGGTCGCCGATCTTCCTGTCCTCACCGCTTTTTCGAACATCGCCGCGGATCGGGCTGTCGGGCAGGCGGGCCAGCTCGTCGCCGGTGATCGCGGCGAATTCGTCGCGCACCACCGACGTGGTGCCGTCCGGAACATGGGCGCCGGTGGCGATGCGCACCGCCTCGCCGGGGAGCAGGCCCGCCGGCCGCGCCCCACCCGCGAATCCGACGTCGCGGCGCAGCTGCCACGGGCCGTCGCCACACACGGCGTAACCGTCCATCGCCGAGACATCGAAGCGGGGAAGTGGTCCCGCGGCGGTGATCGCGGCGGCCAGCGCGGCACCGGAGACTTCGTCCAGCGCGGCCTCGTAGGTGACCAGGGGTGTCAGGCCGGAACCGATACGCTCGCGCGCTTCGGTGAGATCGAGGCGGTCCGACGCGCGGTCGGTGGCCAAGGATTCGCGCGCGCGCCGGACCTCTTCCTCGGTATCGCAGTCGGCGATGTCGGGCAGCTCGACCAGGACGGTCTCGGCGGGCACGATGGCCTTCATGGGCTGGTTCACCAGTGAATCCAGTCCGGCCAGTGCCGCCACCAGCGCACTGCGTCGCCAGACACCGACGAGGTATTGCGGGCGACCGGAAGCATCGATTGCGAAAACGGCGTCAGCGGTGGACTCGGTTGCGCTGCGCAGCAGTTCGTGGACGGTCGCATCGGTCAGGAAGGGCATGTCGGCCGCGAGCACGACGACCAAGGGCGCGGTGGAGCCGAGTGCGGTGAGGCCGGTGCCGATCGCCGCGACCGGGCCGGAACCCGGTGGCACCTCACGAACCTGCCCGAACCGCGCATCGAGTTCGGGGCGATGCGGACCGACCACGACGACCTCGGCGCAGTCGCGCACGGCATCCAGCGCGGCATCGAGCATCGACCGCCCACCGATCATGATCGCCGGTTTGTCGACCCCACCCATCCGACTGGCTCGCCCACCGGCGAGCACGATCGCATCGGCGGTCATCGGCTGACTCGGAATCGGGTGATCGGCACGAAAGTCATGCTAGTAGGCGCGGCCCCGATGCTCGAGACCCCGCAGCTGAGCGGGCCGCTCCCGCCGGGAAGTCCGTGGCGGATGCGGAGCAACGATCGGCGTGCTCAGAGACGCGCCGTCCGCAGAACGACCCGGCCGTCGACGATCGGCACGCCCTCCTCGCCGAGAAGCCGGAGCTGACGAGCGGCCAGGTGGGCGGCGGGACGTCCGGACGCGCCGATGACACGGTGCCACGGGAGGTCGGCGGAATCGGTGCGCATGATCCAGCCGACCGTGCGGGCCGAGGACAGCCCGGCCGCGGCGGCGATATCGCCGTAGGTGGCGACCCGGCCGGGCGGAATCGCGGCGACCAGTTCGCGGACCTTCTCCACCTGTTCCTCCGTCGTGACGGCCATCGGGCTACAGCACCGCGGCGATCAGCGCGGCCGTGTCGGCGGGGCGGGCCTGGGCGACCATGTGGTCGCAGTCCCAGACCTCGGCGGTGAACGTGTCGAGGTGGGTGGCGAGGGCGTCGAGGAACTCCGCGGTGACATACGGCGGCTGCACCTTGGCGGCGCGCACCAGCACCGTCGGCAGGTCGGCGGGCGGCAACACGAACGGTCGCGCCAGCTGACCCCAGTACGAGGTGATCGCCGGTTGGAAGATGCGCCAGCCGACCCGGCCGCCCTCGGTCGGCACGAGGTGCTCGGCCAACTCCCGTTCCAGCACCTCGGGATCGACCTCGTCGGCTCCCCACGCGCTGACCTGCTTGTCGGAGCGGGCTTCGGCGAGATCGGTGTAATCGGGGGAGGCCAGGTTGGCGAGGGCGACCTGCTCGATCAGCTTCGCGTCGATGCCGATGGCGGGATCGAGCAGGACGAGCGCCCGCACGAGGTCGGGGTGCTGCCGGGCCAGATAGATACCGGCGGCGCCGCCGAAGGAGTGGCCGACCACGACGACCGGGCCGTCGGTCTCGGCGCGCAGCAGCTGCGCGAGATCGGCGACGATCGTTTCCAGATCCCAGGGCGGCAGCGAGGTGGAGCGGCCGTGTCCGCGCAGGTCGGGGGCGATGATCCTGGCCTGGGGCAGATGCTCGGTGGCGAGGGTTTCCCACCGGTTGCCATGGCCGGTGAGACCGTGCAGGGCGAGGACGGCGGGACCGTCGGCGGGGCCGAATCGGTGCACATGAAGCGACGACACGACTGCCATTCTGGCCGGTCGCGCGCGGTCTCGCAGTACGGCCCTCGCGGTAGGGGTGCGCCGGTGTGTCGGACTGGTCTGTTGCAATAGCCGATGTGGTGCGATCGGATAGCTCGGTGCGACTCGTGCGCCGGACAACGCGGGCGCCCCGGCCGCGGGCCTGGGGCGCGTCCGTTCGCGCGCTGTTCGCCGAGCAGGCCCAGCCCGCGCCGCCGCGCCCCGGGTGGCGGCCCTGGCAGGTGATGGGCGGGCCGGGGACGGGCAAGACCGCGCTGCTGGTCGACCTGGTGACCGCGCGGATCGCCGACGGTGCCGACCCGGCGTCGGTGCTGGTCCTCACACACACCAAGCACGCGGCCGCGGCGTTGCGGGATGCGATCACCCACCAGCTGGGGCCCGCCGCGGGTGGTATTCCGGGCGCGAGCCGGGAACCGATGGTGCGCACACTGCACTCCTACGCGTTCTCGGTGCTGCGCCGGCACGCGGATCTGCACGGCAATCCGCCGCCGCGGCTGCTCACCGGCGCCGAACAGGACGCGGTGCTGCGGGAGATGCTGCGCGGCGATCTCGCCGACATCGAAGCCGGGGCGGGCGGTTTGTGGCCGCCGCGATTACAGCCCGCACTGGCACTGGGCGGGTTCGCCGAGCAACTGCGTGACCTGATGCTGCGCGCGACCGAGCGCGGGCTCGGCCCGGAAGACCTGATGGCGCTCGGTCGCGAGCACGACAACGACGCGTGGGTGGCGGCCGGGCGCTTCTTCCAGCGGTACGAACAGGCCTCGATGCTGCGGTGGTCGGTCGGTGTCGCCGCGCCGGAGGCCACCGCGCCCGCGCTCGACGCCGCGGAACTGGTCGGCGCGGCGCTCGATGCCCTGGCCGGCGACCGGAATCTGCTCGCCGCCGAACGGGATCGGATCCGCTACCTGCTCGTCGACGACGCCCAGCACCTCGACCCGCAGGCCGCGACACTCGTGCGCGCCATCGGCAGCGGCAGCGCGAGCACCGTTGTCACCGGCGACCCGGACCAGGCCGTCTTCACCTTCCGCGGCGCGGATTCGCACTTCCTCACCGACCTCGACACCGTCGCGCAGCGGCGAATCATCCTGCGTCACAACCATCGCAGTGGCGCGCCGATCCGCTTGGCGAATGCGCGCATCGCGGCGAGGTTGCCGGGGAGCGCGCGGCACCGGGTACTGCCGGGACAGGAGAACGAACCACCCGAGCCCATGGGGCAGCCCGTCGTCGGCCAGGACCCGGCACTCGAGGGCGCCGTCGATCTGTTCGCCCACGCCGGTCCGAGCGCCGAACCAGATCTGTGGCCGGTGCCGCAGGACCTGCCGCCCGAGGACGAACCGCCGCCCGAGGACGCGTGGACGCCCCCGGCCGATCTGCCTCCCGCCGACGAGTCGAGTGTGCGGGTGCGGGTGTTGTCGACGCCGGCGAAGGAGGCGGCGCTGATCGCCGACCATCTGCGCCGCGCGCACCTCACCGATGGTGTGCCGTGGTCGGCGATGGCGGTGATCGTGCGGTCGGTGCCGTTGTCGCTGGCGCCGTTACGGCGGGCTCTGCTGGCGGCGGGGGTACCGGTGCGCAGGCCCGCGGTGGCCGAGCCGTTGGCACGCCGGCGCGGGGCGGCGTGGATGGTGCTGGCGCTGCGGGTGTTGCTGGCGGGGGACGCGTCGCGGCCGGGGTCGCGCCGGGCGATCGATGCGATGTTCTCGTCGGACGACGCGATGGATCTGCTGTCCGGGCCGCTCGGCGGGGCCGACCAGATCGCCCTGCGTCGGTTGCGGCGCGGTGTGCGGCGCAGCGTGCTCGACCTGGAACGCACGGGTGCGCTCGCCGAGCCCTTGGTCGATGGAGCCGACCAGTTCCTGCTCTGGGACGAAGCCGTGCCCGCGCCGGAAATCGCTGAACCCGAACCGGATCCGATCGACGACGAATGGTTGCCGCCCCCGGACCCCGAGGATCCGCTGCGCCCGGAACCCGAACCGGACTGGGACATCGCCGAACGGCTGCCCGACGATATCGACCTCCTCGATGCCGAAAACCCGCCCGCCGCGCACACCGTCGTGGAAACCGTGCGCCCGGAGTCGCCCGCGGTGCCGCTGGTCGATCAGTCCTCGGCCGAGGTGCTGCGAGACCTGATCGTCGGTATCGGCGAGGAACGGCTGCTCGACGGGCTCACCGAGGTCGAGGCGGCGCCACTGCGTCGCGTGTTGCGCGCGGTGGCGAAGGCGAAACAGACCCAGGCCAGGGGGCAGGGGCTAGAAGACGTGCTGTGGACGTTGTGGACGAATTCGAGGCTGGAGCGACGCTGGTTCCGGCAGTCGCGACGTGGCGGGGCACCGGGCATGCAGGCCGACCGCGACCTCGACGCGGCTGTCGAATTGTTCGATGCCGCAGCCGCTTACGTCGACCGGTTGCCCAAGGCGAGTATCGACGGCTTCGTCGAATATCTGCTGCACCAGCAACTCGCGCAACAGGGTAGGCCGCTGACCGCCGAGGGTGAGGCGGTGACCCTGCTCAGCGCGCACGCCGCGGCGGGCCGGGAATGGGACGTGGTGGCGGTCGCGGCCGTGCAGGAGGGCATCTGGCCCAACCCGCGCTCGCGGGGCACGCTGCTGCACACCGAGGATCTCGTCGACCTGGTCGCCGGGGTCGATCCGAGCGCGACCGTGAGCCGCGCCGCGCCGATCCTGGCCGAGGAACGCAGGCTGCTGCTGGTGGCGTGCAGCCGCGCGCGACGGTCGTTGCTGGTGACCGCCGTCGAATCCGCTGCGGGAGACCAGGATCTGGTGCCCTCGCGGTTTCTCACCGAACTCGTCGGCGACGACGACAGCGGCGAACCCGGCGCGCTGCCGGTCGCCGATCCCGGACGGGCGCTGGTGATGCACGCGCTCGTCGCCGAACTGCGCGGGGTGGTGTGTGATTTGGGTGCCGACCCCGAACGGCGTGACCGCGCCGCACGGCAGTTGGCGCGGCTGGCCGACGCGGGCGTGCCCGGTACCGACCCCGGCGACTGGTACGGCACCGCCGAACTCAGTTCGCAGCGCGAACTCTGGGACGACGACGATTCCCCGATCGGGTTGTCACCGTCGACGGTCGAACTGCTGCGCACCTGCCCGCTGCGATGGGCGCTGGAACGCCACGGTGGCACCGACGGTGACAATCCGCACGCCGTGAAGGGCAATCTCGTGCACACGCTCGTGCAGGCGCTGGCGGGCGATGTCCCCGAGGCGCAGGTGCGGGCGGCGCTGGATCAGGCGTGGAAAACGGTCGACCCGGCCGACGGCTGGCATTCGCGCCAGGAACTACGTCGCACCGAGACGATGCTGGAGACCTTCCTCGCCTGGGTGCGCACCACGCGCGGCGAGCTCACCCAGGCCGGGGTGGAGGTGCCGGTGGACTGTGTGCTGCCCGCGCGCACGGAAGGCGCACGGGCCGTACGCATTCGGGGGCGCATCGATCGGCTCGAACGAGATGCGCAGGGACGCTTCGTCATCGTCGATGTGAAGACGGGCAAGACGCCGGTCAGCGAGAAGGCGGTGGCCGATCACGCGCAGCTGGCGACCTACCAGGTGGCCGCCGCGCACGGGGCGCTGGACGAGGACGAGTCCGACGAACCTGCCCCCGTGGCCGACCCCGGTGGCGCGCGGTTGGTCTATGTCGCCAAGCCGAACCGCAAGACCGGCGCGGCCGAACGGACACAGAGCGCGCTCGACGGCGACGGCCTCGAGCAGTGGCGCACCACCATTCACGACGCGGCCGACGCGACGCGCGGGCCCGGCTATCTGGCGGTGCGCAACGACGGGTGCAGGCACTGCCCGGTCGCGGGCAGTTGCCCGGTGCAGGACACCGGACGGCAGGTGACCGACGAGTGAGCGGTGTGCGCGTCACCCCGCAACGGTTGGCCGACGCGCTCGGCCTGCCGCCCCCGACCGATGAGCAGTCGGCGGTCATCGCCGCGCCGCCGGAGCCGACGCTGGTCGTCGCGGGCGCGGGCGCGGGCAAGACCGAGACGATGGCCGCGCGCGTGGTGTGGATGGTGGCCAACCAACTGGTTGCTCCGGACGAAGTACTCGGGTTGACCTTCACCCGAAAAGCCGCCCAGCAGTTGACCTCCCGGATCCGGACCCGGCTCGCCCGGTTGGCGGGTGCGCCGCTGCTGCGTGAGATCGATCCCAGTGGCGCGTTGCGCACGATCGTCGCCGGTGCCGAGCCCGAGATCAGCACCTACCACTCGTACGCGGGCAGGCTGCTCACCGCGCACGGACTGTTGTTGCCGGTGGAGCCCTCGGCGGCGCTGCTCACCCAGACCCAGTTGTGGCAGCTCGCGCACGAGGTGGTGCGTTCCTGGGACGGCGATCTCGACACCGATCGCACGCCGGTCTCGGTGACCGAGGCGGTGCTCGCCCTGTCCGGGCAGCTCGCCGAACATCTGGTGGAACCGGAGCAGTTGGCCGAGGCACACGCGGAGCTGGAGAAACTCGTCTACACGCTGCCCGCGGGCCCCCGGCAACGCGGCGGACCGAGCCAGGCACTGGTCGGCGTGGTGACCGCGCAACGTGAGCGCGTGGCCCTGCTCCCGCTGGTTCGCCAGCTCGCCGACGCGCTGAACCGCCGTGGCGCACTGGATTTCGGCTCCCAGATGTCGCTGGCCGCGCAATTGGCGGTCGACCATCCGGAAGTCGCCGCCGCCGAACGCGCGCGGTTCAAACTGGTCCTGCTCGACGAATACCAGGACACCGGACACGCGCAACGGGTGCTGTTGTCGGCGCTGTTCGGCAATGCCGAAGCGGTACAACGAGATCGGCAGCGAGAGCCGGTGCGGATCCGGGGTGAGGAGCACCCGGCTCGAACACGCGAAGCCGACACGTTGTTCGCGATGGATGAGCGCGAAGATGCCATCGCGGGCACCCGGTCGCCGGCCGATCACCCTGGCGCGCGGATGTCTAGCGCTGGTGCGCGTGGCGGCGAACGGTCGCGAGGCGAGCCGCCTGCTCGCGATGGCAGCAGTCGCACCGTGCCGGGGGAATCCGCCCCGCTCTCGCGTGCGCTCGCGGTGACGGCGGTGGGTGACCCGATGCAATCCATCTACGGGTGGCGTGGCGCCTCGGCGGCCAACCTGCCGCGATTCGCCACGGACTTCCCCGCTGCGCCAGGGGTGCCCGCGCCGGTGTTGCCGCTGCTGACCAGCTGGCGGAACCCGCCCGAAGCGCTGGCGCTGGCGAACCTGGTGGCCGATCCGCTGCGGGCGGTGGCGCGGGCGGCCGGTGGGGCGACCGTGGACGCGTTGCGGGCCAAACCGCAATCGCAGGCGGGGGTCGTCGAGTTCGCGCTCACCGAAACCATCGCGCAGGAGCGGGACTGGATCGCCGAGCGGATCGCGCGCGAGTGGGCGACGGCGCGGGAGAACGAGGGTCCGCCGCCCACCTCGGCGGTGCTCATCCGGCGCAATGCCGATGCGGCGCCGCTGGCAGAGGCACTGCGCGAGCAGGGATTGCCGGTGGAGATCGTCGGGCTGGGTGGGTTGCTGGCGACGCCGGAGGTCGCCGATATCGTCGCCACTCTGCGCTTGATCGCCGAGCCGGGGACCGGAAGCGCGGCGGTCCGCATTCTCACCGGGGCCCGGTGGCGGATCGGGGTGGCGGACCTGGCCGCACTGGCGCGGCGAGCGCAGATGCTGTCCATCAGCAGCGGGTCGGGTGCCACCGACGCCATCACCGACGCGGCCGGACTCGCGACGGCGTTGCGCGAGGTCGCGCCCGAACCGACCGAGAAAGCCGGTCTCGCCGACGCCATCGCCGACCCCGGTGCGGCGGACCAGTATTCGGAGGCCGGGTTCGCGCGGATCGCTGCCCTGAGCGAGGAGCTGGCCGCACTGCGCGAACGCAGTGGGCAGCCGCTGGTGGAACTCGTCGCCGATGTCGAACGGACGATCGGCGTCGGGGTGGAGACCCAGGCCAGGCGGGCGATCGCCGGTGGTGGCGCCGGACGCGAGCACCTCGATGCCTTCGCCGAGGTGGTCGCCGGGTACGCGGCCGATTCCCGGGCATCGCTGAGCGGCCTGCTCGCCTTCTTCACCGCGGCGGAATCGGTCGAAAACGGTTTGGAGCCAGGCGAAGTCGAGGTCGCGCGCGACCGGGTGCAGGTGCTCACCGTGCACGCCGCCAAGGGCCTGGAATGGGAAGTCGTCGCCGTGCCGCACGTGAGCGCCACGGTGTTCCCGTCGACCACCGCACTGAGCACCTGGCTCGGCGCGCTCACCGAACTCCCCACCACGCTGCGCGGCGACCGCGCCCAGCCGGACGCGTCCGAGGGCGTGCCCGTCCTGGACTTGAGCGCCGTGGGTGACCGCTCCGAACTCGAACACGCGATCGCCGACCACAAGGACGCGCTCAAGAGCCGCCGGCTCGACGAGGAACGGCGCCTGTTCTATGTGGCGCTCACCAGAACGGAACGGGTGCTGCTGGTTTCGGCCTACTACTGGCCCGAGACGGGGACCTCGCAGAAGGGTCCGTCGGATTTCCTGCTCGAGCTCAAGGAGGCGAACGAGAACCCGGGCAGCGAGGCCTACGGCGTCGCCACCGTCGCCCGCTGGGACGACAAGCCACCACCGGACGCGGTGAACCCGTTCGCCGACAACCCGCCGACCGCCCCGTGGCCACGCGACCCACTGGGCAACCGTCGCGATCCCATCGAACAGGGCGCCGCCCTCGTCCGCGAAGCACTCGACGAATTGCGCAGCGGCACATCGGTGGCCCACAGCACCGCCGACGATCAGGCCGAGATCGACGACCCCGAGGGCTGGGTCAACGATGTCGACGCCCTCCTCGCCGAATTCACCGCCGCCGAACTCGCCGAACAGCAGGTGGAACTTCCCGGCCAACTCCCCGCCACCGCCCTCGTCGAACTCCGCGCCGACCCGACCCGCCTGGCCGCCCGTCTGCGCCGCCCGCTCCCGTACCCCCCGAACCCGATGGCCCGGCGCGGCACCGCCTTTCACGCCTGGGTGCAATCCTGGTTCGGCACCGAACAGCTGCTCGGCCTCGACGAACTGCCCGGCGCCGCCGACAGCACCACCGAAATGGGACGCGCCGACCAGGAACTCGCCGCCATGCAGTCCGCCTTCCGCCGCTCACCGTGGGCGCACCGCAATCCGGTCGACGTGGAAGTGCCCTTCGAAACCAGCATCGCGGGCACGGTGATTCGCGGTCGCATGGATGCCGTCTTCGCCGAACCCGGCGGCCGCTGGATCGTGGTCGACTGGAAGACCGGCGCCGAACCCGGCCCCGCCGACGAGCCCGCCGTCGCCGTGCAGCTGGCTGTCTACCGCCTCGCCTGGGCCCGCCTGATGGCCGCGCGCACCGGCGAGACCGAGGACCGGATGCTCCAACGTGTCGGCGCCGCATTCCATTACATCCGCTCCGGCCGCACCATCGCCCCCGCGCGACTGGCGGGCCCCGCCGAGCTGGAGCGCCTCATCCGCGACGCCGCACCGGAAAACGCCGACACCGATCCACACGAGGTTCACTGAGCCGATAGTGTTGCGGTCGCCGCCGGGTTTTCGGCCGCCTTGATCTGGACTGACCAGAGGGTGCGACGAAGGAGTGCCCGGCGGGAGGGAAGACCAAGGTACCCAGGCCGAAAACCCGCGGCGCCAGCCGCCAGAAATACAGGAGCAGGCATGTTCGGTGACACGCGCAACCCGGTCGGGTTGAGCAGCAGTCCCGACTACGCCCTGGTCGGTCTGTTGCGGATCCCGGCGGCGCAGTCCAGCCCGTGGGTTTCGCTCACCCGTCGCGTGTTGTTCGCGATCGCACTGCTGTTCACCGCCGCGACAGTGGTCTACGTCGGCCGCCACGGCTACAGCGACAACACCGGCGACGAGCTGTCGTTCCTGGACGCGATGTACTACGCCACGGTGTCGCTGTCGACCACCGGCTACGGCGATATCGCCCCGGTGACCCCGTCGGCGCGGTTGGTGAACATCATCGTCATCACCCCCCTGCGCGTCCTGTTCCTCATCGTGTTGGTCGGTACCACTCTCGGCGTGCTGACCGAACGGTCGCGGCAGGCATTCAAGATTCAGCGATGGAGGCACACCGTGCGTAATCACACCGTCGTCGTCGGCTACGGCACCAAGGGCCGGACCGCGATCGATGCGATGGTCGGTGACGGGATCCAGGTGTCCGACATTGTGGTGGTCGACACCGATCCCATCGCGCTCGAGGCCGCTGCCGCGGCGGGCCTGGTGACCGTGCACGGTTCGGCGACCAAGTCCGATGTGCTGCGACTGACCGGTGTGCAGCGTGCCGCCGCGGTCGTCGTCGCCACCAATCGCGACGACACCGCCGTGCTGGTGACGCTCACCGCGCGCGAACTGAACAAGACGGCCAAGATCTCGGTGGCCATCCGCGAAGCGGAGAACACCCACCTGGTCCGCCAGTCCGGCGCCGACTCGGTGGTGGTGTCCTCGGAGACCGCGGGCAGGCTGCTCGGTATCGCCACCACCACGCCGACGGTCGTGGAGATGATGGAGGACCTGCTCACACCCGAGCAGGGCTTCGCCGTCGCCGAACGCGAGGTGGAGACGACCGAAGTGGGCGGATCGCCGCGCCATCTCAGCGATATCGTGCTCGGTGTGGTGCGCAACGGCGCGCTGATCAGGGTCGGCGAACCCGAGGTCGATGCCCTCGACACCGGCGACAAACTGCTCTACATCCGTCGCGCCGGAAAGTAGTCGGCCGCCCGGGCGCACCCGCACCCGCGCCTTCGCTCTATGCTCGGATCGTGTCGTTCCGGCTGAAAAACGTTCCGCTGCTGTCACGTTCCACCATCGACCGGGCCGAGCACGCCCGGCTCGATCCCGGCGCCCTGCGCGAAGGGTGGGGGAAAGCGAAGATTCTGCGTATCGACGCGCGGGGGAAAGTGCGGGTCGAGGACGGCAAGATCGTCCTCGACGCTGCCGTCTCGGTGGCGCAGGAGCCCGGTGAGGGCGCGGTGTTCCTCGGTGCCGCCGATGGCAGCCACCTGTGGGCGGTGCGAGCGAACGATCTGGACGGCACCCTGAAGGATCTGCGAACCCTCGGCGCTGTCGACGATTTCACCGCGGAACTGCTGTCCACCGCGTACGCGCTGCTCAACTGGCACGATCGGGCCGGGTATTACGGCGGCGACGGCACGGCGACCACGACGGCGCGCGGCGGTTGGTCGCGGCTGACCGCGGCAGGCGAGGAAGAGTTCCCACGGATCGACCCCGCCGTGATCTGCCTGGTCCACGACGGCGCCGATCGGGTGCTGCTGGCCCGTCAGCAGAGCTGGCCGGAGACGATGTTCTCACTGCTGGCAGGCTTCGTCGAAGCCGGTGAATCGCTGGAGCACTGCGTGGAACGCGAGGTCCGCGAGGAGGTCGGTGTCGACCTGCGCGAGATCGAGTATCTCGGCAGCCAGCCGTGGCCGTTCCCGCGCTCGCTGATGGTCGGCTTCGCCGCGGTCGGCGACCCCGCCCAGGAACTCGTGTTCTCCGATGGCGAGATCGCCGAGGCGCACTGGTTCACCCGCGAGGAGGTGCGCGCGGCACTGCGGCTCGGCGACTGGTCGGCGCGCGAACCCGGCGCCCGGCTGCTCGTCCCCGGGTCCATCTCGATCGCGCGCTCGATCATCGAGTCCTGGGCGGACTGACGCGGCGAATCAGGCCTGCTGGGCGGCCAATGCCTGCTTGACCGCGGCCAGCGACGGGTTGGTCGCGGTGGAGCCGTCGCGGTACTTGATCGTCGGCACGACGTGGTTGCCGTTGTTGACGCTGCCGACGAACTCGGCCGAAGCGGGATCGTCCTCGATATCGATCACCGAGTAGGTGATGCCCGCCTCGTCGAGCTGGGTCCGCAGGCGCCGGCAGTAGCCGCACCAGGTGGTCGAGTACATCGTCAGATCTGGGTTTGCTTCAGTCACGCGATGTGCAACGTCGCGAGGTGGCGCTGTGTTCCTTGCCCCTGCATCCGCGGGCGTCGCGGCACGTTGTCGGTGGGCGCTGTCATGATGGTGCGCGTGCCAGCACTCGATCTCACCGCCCTCGACCCGGAACAGGCCGCCGCGGTGCGGGCACCGAGGGGGCCGGTCTGTGTTCTCGCGGGTGCGGGGACCGGTAAGACCAGGACGATCACGCATCGGATCGCGCACCTGATCGCGGGCGGGCATGTGAAGGCCGACCAGGTGCTGGCGGTGACGTTCACCGCACGCGCGGCGGGAGAGATGCGCAATCGGCTGCGCACGATGGGACTCGGGGGCGATGCCGGGCAGGTGCAGGCGCGTACCTTCCACGCCGCGGCGCTGCGGCAGTTGCGGTATTTCTGGCCGCAGGTGGTGGGGGATGTGCCGTGGCGGTTGATCGACAGCAAGTTCCCCATCGTCTCGCAGGCCGCGCAGCGGGCGGGGCTGCGTGCCTCCACCGAAATGGTGCGCGACCTGCTCAGCGAGATCGAATGGGCCAAGGCGTCGCTGATCGCCCCGGAGGACTATCCGGCCGCTGCCGCCAGACATCATCGTGACGCGCCGGTCGACGTCGCCAAGGTCGCCGAGGTGTACCAGGGCTACGAATCCGCGAAAGCCTCCGCCGACGGCCTGCTGCTCGACTTCGACGACCTGCTCCTGCACACCGCGGCCGCACTCGAGGACTATCCGGCCGTCGCCGACGAATTCCGCGGTCGCTATCGCAGTTTCGTCGTCGACGAATACCAGGACGTGACGCCGCTACAGCAGCGAGTGCTCGACGCGTGGCTGGGCGAGCGCGACGACCTGACCGTGGTCGGCGACGCGAACCAGACCATCTACTCGTTCACCGGGGCCACCCCGTCCTACCTGCTCGATTTCTCCCGGCGCTTCCCCGACGCCACCGTGGTGCGGCTCGAACGCGACTACCGGTCGACACCCCAGGTGGTGTCGCTGGCCAACCAGGTCATCGGTGCGGCGCGCGGACGCATCGCGGGCACCCGCCTTGCCCTGATCGGTCAGCGATCCGACGGGCCCGAGCCGGAATTCGCCGAGTACGCCGACGCGCAGGCCGAGGCCGTCGCGGTCGCCGGGCGGATCGAGAAGCTGATCGCCGCCGGAACACCGGCGTCCGAGATCGCGGTGCTGTACCGGACCAACGCGCTGTCGGAACCGTTCGAACAGGTGCTCGGGGCGCGGGAGATCCCGTTCCAGGTGCGCGGCGGCGAGGGGTTCTTCCAGCGTCAGGAAGTGCGGCAGGCGGTGTCGGCGCTGCGCCAGGTCGACGCTCGCGACGATCTGCCCGACGCGGCGCGCAGTGGGTCGTCGCTGATCACGCTGGTGCGGGCCGCGCTGGCGCCGGTCGGGCTGACCGCGGAGGAACCGGCCGGTGCGCAGGCGAAGGAACGCTGGTCGGCGCTGCTGGCGCTGGTGCAGCTCACCGAGGAACTGGTCAGCCACGACGACGACATGGATCTCACCGCGCTGCTGCGCGAGCTCGCGACCCGCGCCGAGGCCAAGCATCCGCCGATCGTCGACGGTGTCACTCTGGCTTCGCTGCACGCGGCGAAGGGCCTGGAATGGGACGCGGTGTTCCTGGCCGGGCTCACCGACGGCACGCTGCCGATCTTCCATGTGCTCGGCCGGAAGAACGCGCCCGTCGACGAAGCGGGGCTGGAGGAGGAGCGCCGGCTGCTCTATGTCGGCGTCACGCGGGCACGCGAACATCTGAGCCTGTCGTGGACCCAAAGGCGGCTGCAAGCGAGCGGTGACTATCGGCCGGTGACCCGGTCGCGGTTCCTCAACGGGTTGATTCCGGACAGTTCGGCGGCCTCGCGGATCGCCGTGGAAGTCCCGGTCAAGGCCGACACCCCGCGTCCACTGTGCCGGGTGTGCCTCAAGCCGCTGATCGGCACCTATGCCACCATGCTCGGCCGGTGCAGGCGCTGCCCGGGCGAGGTCGACCCGCAGCTGCTCGAGGCACTGAAGGAATGGCGAGCCGAGAAGGCCGAAGCGTTGCAGCGGCGCGACTTCGTGGTGTTCACCGACACCACCCTCACCGCCATCGCCGAACAGCTGCCCGCCGACGACGCCGCGCTGGCGGCCATCGCCGGCATCGGCGCGAAGAAGATCGAACAGTACGGTGCCGATGTGCTCGCCATCGTTGCGTCACGTTTGCGGGCAACAGCACAAAACCCCAGGTAGAAAATAAGTTGTTCGGTTCTCGATCATTGCCTATGGTGGAGAACACGCACCGAGAGTGATCCCGGTGCGCGGTAATTGTTCACACACGAGTTCAGGAGGGAGGCAGACACATGAACACGAACACGAACACCACGTTCGATGCGATGAGCAATCGCGTCCTGGTGAACGGATTTGTCATGTCCGCCTCCCGGGGGGTCCTCGCTCTGCAGGGGACCGGCCTGTCCGGCGTCGATGCCAAAGCTGTGCCGATGACTGTCGTTCATCAGCACACTCCGATTCGTCTCCAGGACAAGCCCAACGTGGGTTGGCAGCCGACCGCCGTCGCGGCACCGGCAGCAATCGCCGAGGAAGCCGGTTACGCACCGGAGTTCACCGGCGCAATCCGCCTCCGCGTCCACCCAGCGACCGTGATCAGGTCTCGACAGAGATGTCGAACTAGGTAGGGAACACCTCCCAGACCTCCTGGCCACGGATCGCGAGAAGCGAAAACCGTGGCCATCTTTATTTCGGCTCCTCAGCCGTTGGCACCGGGTTCGCACACCGAACATTCGACCGCTGCAAACGAGCTGAAGGAGAACGACGTGTTCACCGCCCAGGACTGGCCGACGGCCACTACTGACGTGACATGCCGAACCGTGGCGCAGACCCCTCGCGTCCGTGAGGTCACCAAGACTCTGCCCTGTAGGGGCGGAAACCCCGATCTGTGGTTCGCCGAGAGCCCCACCGATCTCGAGCAGGCCAAGGAACTGTGCGCGGCCTGCCCGATCCGCAAGGGCTGCCTGACCGCGGCCATCGATCGTGCCGAGCCGTGGGGCGTGTGGGGCGGTGAGATCTTCGACCAGGGTGTCGTGATCGCCCGCAAGCGCCCCCGCGGTCGCCCGCGCAAGGTCGCGATCGTGGCATGAACCCGGGAAAAGGGTTGTACCGCAAACGAACCGCTCACCTCGTCATGGTGAGCGGTTCGTTTTGCTATATGCGGGATGCGCGTTTGACGGTGCGACCGTCGGCGACGGCGAGGACCAATGTGGTGGTGTCCGGGGAGTGCGCCCACCACCTGTGCTTCTCACCCGCGCGGCAGTAATAGGTGTCACCGGCGCCGAGGTCGTGTTCGGTGCCGTCGGCGATCAGGGAGATCCGGCCGCGGATCACGTGGATGATCTCGTCGGATCGGTGGACGAAATCGCGGTCACCGCGATCGGTGCCGCCGGTGAATTCCAGGGCGCGCAGGTCGCGGTCACCGTGGACGAGGGACCGGACGGTGCCCGCACCGGGCTCGGTTTGGGGCAGGGCGGTGTCGTCGGCGGCGCGGACCACGGCCGCGGGCGCGGTGTCGTCGGCCGCGGCCAGCAGGGCAGTCGCGGTGGTCGAGAGGGCGTCGGCGATCAGCTGGAGCGAGCGCAGGCTGGTGTTGGTCCGGCCGTTCTCGAGTTGGCTCAGAAATGACTGGGACAGACCGGTTTCGGTGGCAAGGCGGGCGAGGGTGTATTCGGCGGCGAGGCGCCGATCGCGGATCACGGTGCCGAGTTGCCGATTCCGGATGTGCTCACTGGCCACTGATCGCCTCCGTGTCCTCGGTCCTGGCTGTGCCTGTGACTGTAGTGAATCTTCAGTGCCCGCAACCGGTGCTGGTCCGCGGTTTCGGTGTCCGACCAGGGGGTGAGCCGGTTTCGCGCACCATGATCGGAACGGTTCCCGTGCACGCGATTCTACTGAATATTCAGTGGGGTCGAATATTCAGGAAGAGGCGGCATGGAACAGAACACCCTCAAGCGCCGGGGCATCGGGCTGATCGGCAGCGATGCCGAGCTGGCCTCGCCCGGCTTCACGCTCTACGCGCCGCTGGCGGGCAACGGCCGAGTCGACCTGGTCGACCTCGACGGCGAGATCGTCCACCAGTGGCACCTGCCCTACCGCCCGGGCAGACACGCCCGCATCCTCGCCGACGGCTCCCTCGCCTACAACGGTGCGACCCTGGCCCGTGCACCCCTGTTCGCCATGTGGCGCAAGTACTCCGGCGGTTCGATGGCCCGCTACGACCACACCGGTGCCCAACTGTCCGAGATCCGCGACGATCTGGCCCACCACGACGCGCACCACTACGACGACGGGCGCGTGCTCTACGCCGCAGTGCAGCCGCTCACCGGCGCCGACGCGGCACGGATCCAGGGCGGTGTGCCCGGCACCGAAGCCGACGGGATCGTCTGGTCCGATGTGATCCGCGAGGTCGGCCCCGACGGCGCGCCGATCTGGGAGTGGCGCGCGGTCGAGCATCTCGATCCCGCGAAATTCGCGCTGCAGCCGCACTATTGGCGTGAGCACTGGCCGCTGATCAACAGCGTGTACCCGCTCGACGAGCACACGGTGGTGGCCAGTCTGCGCAGTGTCTCCGCGGTGATCCTGATCGATCGGCGCACCGGCGCGGTCACCGAGCTCGCCGACCGCGACACCGTCGCCCAACAGCATCACGCCACCCCGCTCGGCGACGGCCAGATCCTGGTGTTCGACAACGGCACCTTCCGCACCGGAGAGTCGGTCACCTACAGCCGCGTCATCGAAATAGACGCTGCTACCGGCGAAGTCGGGTGGACCTATCAGGACTCCCCGCGTGAGGCGTTCTTCACTCCCTTCATGGGTGGCGCGCAGCGGCTGCCCAACGGCAACACGCTGATCACCGAGGCGGCGTTCGGCCGGATCTTCGAGGTGACCCCGGAACGGGAGATCTGCTGGGAGTACGTGGTGCCCTCGTTCACCGAATACCCCGATCCCGATACCGCCCAGGTGTTTCCGGGCATCTCCAACGCGATCTTCCGTGCCTACCGTTACCGCGCCGAGGAACTCCCATGGCTGCGGTGACCGAACCGATGGTGGCGCCGGTCGACGAGATTCCGCCCGCGGGCCGGGCTTTCGCCGGTGCGCTACAGCACCTGGTGGTGATGATCGCGATGCCGCTCACCTCGGTGCTGCTGATCAGCCGCAGCCTGCACCTGGACGACGAGGCGGCCCGCGCCCTGCTCTGTGGCGCACTGCTTTTCAGCGGTATCGGCACCATCCTGCAGTCCGGGGGCCGATACGGTCTCGGAGCCGGGCTGCCGTTCGTCATGTTGCCCGGTGGCGCGGCGGTGGTGCTGTTCATCCAGACCGCGCAGACCTACGACCCCGCCACCGCCACCGGCGCGGTACTGATCACCGCGGTCGCGGGCATCGCGCTGGTGCCGATCGCGCGCAAGCTGGTGCGGTTCCTGCCGATGGTCGTGATCGCGAGCATGATCCTGGTGATCGGGGTGAACCTGGTGAAGGTCGGCGCGAATCTGATCACCTCCGCCGACGACCCCACCCCGGTCAGGTCGGTGACCATCGCCGGGGTGACGATCGCGGCGACAGTGCTGGCACACCGTTTCCTGCCTCCCGGTTGGCGACGCGTGTCGGTGCTGATCGGGATGGGGGTCGGGACCGCGGTGGCGGCCGCGCTCGGCCGATTCACGCTCGCCCCGGGTGACGCGCTGGTGCAACTGCCGGAGCCGCTGCTGTTCGGCGCACCGCATTTCGACCTGCTGGCGGCCGTGCCGCTGCTGGTGTTCAGCATCGGCTCGATGGCCGAGGCCACCGGGCAAACGGTGCTCAACGCGCAGGTCGTCGGCAAGCAGATCGACACCGCGCCGACGGTCGGGCGCACGATCCGCGGTGACGCTGTCACCTCCCTGTTCTCCGGGCTGTTCGGTGGACCGACCATGGTGACCAGCGGTGAGAACATCGGGCTGATCCGGCTCACCGGTGTTCGCAGTCGCTACGTCACCGCGCTGACCGGCCTGATGCTGATCCTGGCCGCGTTCGTCGCGCCGGTCGGCCGGATCGTGAATTCGCTACCCGGCCCTGTCGTCGGCGCGACGGCGGCCATCGTGTTCGCCACGATCATCGCTTCCGCGATCGGCCTGTTCCGCGACGTCGACCTGAACGACGACGCGGCCCTGCTCACCACCACCGCGGCCCTCACCGCGGGCCTGCTGCCGATACTGGTTCCCGCCCTCTATCGCGGCTTCCCCGCCGATCTGAAGCTACTACTCGGCAGCGGAGTCACCATGGCCGCCGTGGTCGGCATCGCGGTGCACGTGCTGTGCACGGTGGGCCGACGCTCGTCCAGGGCTTCCGTCGACTGAGACGCCCCGGGTGAGGGGCGCCTACGACGCCTGTTCGGCGCGGAAGCCCGGCACCCAGGTGCGGACCAGGTTCATGAATCCGAGTTCCGCGTCGAGCTGGGCCAGGATGCCGACCGAGCCACCGAGCACCCGGAAGACAGTGAGGTACTCGGCCGGAAGTTGCAGGGCGCGAGCGGTTTTCATCTCCGGGCTGGAGAACTCGGAGGCCTTGCCCGCCACCCGCTGCATCCACGAGCGGGTGAAGTGGAACGTGTCGGTGCGAATCGGGTCGCTGAACGGGCGCAGGTACGCCTCGATCTCCTCGTGGGTCACCACCCGGCCGGGAATGACCCAGCCGTGCTCGTAGAGCAACTCGGTGAGGGCCGCGTGCTCGTCGGCGACAGCGAGGGCCAGCATGCGGCCCAGGATCTCCGGGAAGCCGTCCGGCATCGGCGCACACGCGCCGAAGTCGAGCACGGCCAAGGTGCCGTCGGCCCGCACCAGGAAATTGCCGGGGTGCGGGTCGCCGTGCAGCAGGCCGACCAGTTCGGGCGAGCTGAAGTGGAAGGTTCCCATCAGCTCGGCGATCCGGTTGCGCTGCGCCCGGGTGCCCTCGGGATCCTCCGCGCCTGCCTTGATCAGCGCCGACACCGGGGTGCCGTCGAGCCATTCGGTGACGATCACCTTCGGGGCGCCCGCCACCACCTTCGGGATCGCGATGGTGGGGTGGCCATCGAACGCGGCGGCGAAGCGGCGCTGGTTGGCGGCCTCGATGCGGTAGTCGAGTTCTTCCTCGGTGCGTTCGGTGATCTCGGCGAGCAGCGGCTTCACATCGGCGCCGGGGATCACCGACGAGAGCAGCCCGGTCATCCGCGACAGCGTCTTCAGGTCGGCGCGCAGCGCGTCGTCGGCGCCCGGATACTGCACCTTCACCGCCACCGCGCGGCCGTCGGACCAGACCGCGCGATGCACCTGGCCGATGCTGGCCGAGGCGGCCGGGGTGTCGTCGAAGGACGCGAAGCGTTCCCGCCACTTGGTGCCCAGCTGCTGGTCGAGCACGCGGTGCACCGTCTCGGCGGGCATGGGCGGTGCGGCGGCCTGGAGCTTGGTCAGCGCCTCGCGATAGTGCTCGCCGAACTCCTCCGGGACCGCGGCCTCCATCACGCTCAGCGCCTGCCCGAACTTCATCGCGCCGCCCTTGAGCTCACCGAGCACGGTGAACAGCTGCTCGGCTGCTTTCTGGTTCAGGTTCGCGTTGATCTGCTTCTTGTCACCACCGACGAGCTTCTTGCCGAACCCGACAGCGGCTCGTCCGGCGATGCCGAGCGGAATCTTGGCCAACTTGGCATTGCGGCTGGAACTGCGGCGCACGATCTCGGACACGGTACCCATCATGGCCGAACTCGCGGGGTGTGTGCCATAAGAATGCTCACACCGGCTGATGCGACGCCCGTCACCGGGCGGTTTCCGGCGCGCGGGAGGTCATGTTCCGGCACCCGCATTCCTGATGTGGCAGCCACGGCCGGCGCTGGATCTCGTGGGTGTCGAGGTTCAATTCCACGGTGGCGTCGAGAGTGCGCGGTGGGCGCCGCGGTGAACAGGCGACGATCGCCTCCAGTTCGCCGAGCGCCAGCGCGGTCGTCGCCGCGATGCCCGCCGGGGATGCGTGCCCGGTGCGGCCCAGTAGCTGGGCGGCCAGATGCGGCCAGTCGTGATCGAATCCGGCCCGGGTCAGGTCGGCACAGCGCAGGCAGCTGGTCTCGCCGGGCAGCACGAGCGGGCCGACCACGCCGACCCCGTCGCGAACTCGGACCTGCAGGTGCGGCACCCGTCGCAACACCAGATCCACCGACAGTCCGGGGTCGATCATCAACGCGTCGGTGAGTACCACCAGATCGCTCGTGGCGGTACCGGGCGGACTGTCGGGTCGGTACGCGCGCGAGCGGGTGGGGCGAAAACCCATGCGCCGCAATCCGATCGCTACGGCGTCCGAGAGCGGACCGAGGCCGTGCACGGTGATACCGCGGATCTTGCCCAGCGCGGGTTCGGGCTCGAGCAGCAGGCCCGCACGCTCGATCGCGGTGAGCATGCCCATGGTGCGATCGGGGCTGATGCCGAATTCACCTGCCCGCCAGATGATCTGGGGCCGCGATTGCAAGCCGTCGAGCAGGCGGAGGAAGGCGAGCACGGTACCGGTGTCGTGATCGGTGGTTTCCAGCAGCAGCGCGCGTTCGGGGTCCCAGCCGAGCTGGACCGTGCCGGACGGGCGAACCAGGGTGGTCACTCGCGGGTTGAGCATCGGCCCGCGCAGTGGGGAAGTGGTCGTCATGCCAGAAGTATCGGCATCCGACAGCGGCGCGAGGTGCGCCGAAAGTGCAGTTATCCACAGGCTTTCGGCGTGTCGGCCGACGGATTCCGCAGTGTGAACAACCGCTGTACCGCGAGTCGTCGCCGCGTTTCGCGACGAACGTTAGCCTCGGAACCGTGTTGCGCCACCGAGATCGGAAGTTTCTCACCGACCTCGGCGGCGAGGTGGATCAGGCCTTGCCGGAATCCGAGTCGGAATCACCCTCGTCGCGCGGGGTTTCGTCGGAATCGGACTCTTCGGCCTCGGCTTTGCCGCGACCGGCCGCGTCGCGCTCCCGCGCCTCGGTCGCGGCCAGCTGGGCCAGCGGGTCGTCGAAAGCGCCGGTGCTGCCACCGATGATGGAGTCGATGAACCCGGCGGGCGAGTCGAGATCGGTGGAATCGGGCAGCAGATCGGGGTGTTCCCACACCTTGTCGCGCCGCTCCATCCCCGCGTCGGTGGTGAGCCGCCGCCACAGCGCCGAGGCCTCACGCACCTTGCGCGGCCGCAACTCCAAGCCGACGAGCGTGGCGAATGTCTGCTCGGCGGGTCCGCCCGTCGCCCGGCGGCGACGCAGTGTCTCCGACAGCGCGTTCGCGCCCGGCAGACGCTCACCCACCGCGTCGCTGACCACGACATCGACCCAGCCCTCGATCAGCGCCAGCAGGGTCTCCAGACGCTCGAGCGCCTGCTTCTGCTCCGGCGTGGTCTGCGGTTCGAACGTGCCCTGGGAGAGCAGTTCCTCCAGCTTGGAGGGGTCGCTCAGCGACATCGGGTCGATGCCCTGCGCGGCTTCCTCGATCGCGGAGAAGTCCATCTTGATGCCGCGCGCGTAGTCCTCCACGGCGCCGAGCACCTGCTGACGCAGCCACGGCACGTGCGCGAAGAGCCGCTGGTGGGCGGCCTCGCGGGCAGCAAGGAAGACCATGATCTCGCTCTCGGGCTGCTCGAGCCCCTCGCTGAACGCCGAGATCGCGGTCGGCAGTAGCGCGGCGGTACCGGCCGGGCCCAGCGGCAGACCGATATCGGTGGAGGTCAGCACCTCCTTGGCCAGCTGGCCGAGCGCCTGACCGAGCTGGGAGCCGAACGCCAGCCCGCCCATCTGGCCGAGCATGCCGACCATCGGCCCGGCGAACTGCTTGGCCTCCTCGGGTAACTGCGCCGTCCACATGCCCGAGATCTGCTCGGCCACCGGATCGCACAGGCGCTTCCAGGTGGGCAGCGTCTCCTCGATCCAGTCGTTCGGGGTCCACGCGACCGTCTTGGTGGCGCCCGCGGGCAGCACCGTGGCGCCGTCGAGCCACAGTTCGGCCAGGTGCGCCGCGTCGGTCACCGCGGTCGTGGTCCCCGACGCGATCGGGGCGATGGTGGAGCCGAGCTGCTGGCGGGCCAGTCGCTTGGCGACGTCGTAGTTGACCGGGCCGGACTGCGCGCCGCCGGGACCCATGCCCTGGCCCATGCCGCTGATCATCTGCCCGAGCTGGCTCAGCATCTGGCCCAGCTGCGACGGATCGAAGCCGCCCGCACCGCCGGCGCCGCCCGCTCCGAACCCGAACGGATCGTTTCCGCCGGGTCCGTTGCCCTCGTCGCGACGCTTGCCGGAATCGTCGTCGTCGCCGGTCGAGAAGCCGAAGGGGAGATCGCTCATACCTCTTACGTTACGCGGGACCCCCGGGCCCACGGTGTTCGCGCATCGCGAAATCGCGCGACGACGCCCACGCCGTAAAGCGTGCCACTGCCGTCGGTCACGGGCGTTGATCACTACTGTGGTCCGAGTGAATCGTCGGATCCTCACCCTGATCGTCGCCCTCGTCCCTGTCCTCGTGCTCGGTGTGGCAGGCAGCGTGGTCACCGTGCCGTTCGTCGCGCTGGGCCCCGGCCCCACCTTCGACACCCTCGGCCAGGTCGAGGGCAAGCAGGTGGTCGATGTCACCGGCGCGCCACTGGATCCCACGAGCGGGCACCTGAACATGACGACCGTGTCGGTGCGCGACGGGCTGAACCTGTTCGAGGCGTTCGGGTTCTGGGCCAGCGGTGAGCACGGCCTTGTCCCACGCGCCGAGGTGTACCCGCCCGGCGTGTCACGCGAGGAGGTCGACAAGTCCAACCAGCAGGACTTCAAGGATTCCGAGAGCGATGCCGAGGTCGCCGCGCTGCACTACCTGAAGATGCCGACGGTCGTGCTGGTCCGCGGACTCGGCGAGCAAGGCCCGGCCAACGGCGTGCTCGAGGTCGGTGACGAGCTGATCAGCATCGACGGCGCCCTGATCACCGCGCCCAAGGACGTGATCGACATCGTCGGCACCAAGGCGCCCGGCGCCACCATCACCGTCGTCCACCGTCGCGGCGATCTCGAGCTGACCAGTCCGATCACCCTGGCGGCTCGTCCCGGCGACGAGGCGAAGGGCTACCTCGGCATCACCCCGGGTGAAGGCGGACGTCCGCCGTTGCAGGTCGAGTTCAACCTCGCCGATATCGGCGGACCGTCGGCCGGCCTGATGTTCAGCCTCTCGCTGATCGACAAGCTCTCGCCGGGCGAACTCAACGGCGGCAAGTTCGTCGCGGGCACCGGCACCATCGACCAGGACGGCAAGGTCGGTCCGATCGGTGGCATCCAGTACAAGATGATCGCGGCGCGCGAGGCAGGCGCGGAAACCTTCCTGGTCCCCGCCGACAACTGCAACGAGGCCGGTCAGCGTGCTCCGGAGGGCCTGCGCTTGGTGAAGGTCGACACCCTCGACAGCGCGATCGCCGGACTGGCCGAGATCAACGCGGGTCGCGAGCCGATCGGCTGCAAGTAGTCACTCCAGCGTGTGATGCAGGGCCTCGACCAGGCCCGGTGCCAGGTTGGGGTAGGTGCGCAGGTCGAGGTCGCCGAAGCCGTCGTCGTCCTCGGGACGGATCTGCAGCAGGCACAGGGTGGCGCCCTGGCGCAGCACACCCGCGATGAGCCGGGCGTCGCGCCGACCTGGGTGCGCGTGCGCGGCGGCGCGCCCGGCCGCGTCGGCGGCCTCGTCATCGGCGAGTAGCGGAACCAGCGCGTCGTCGAGATCGCTCTCGGCGTCGGGCGGCAGCACCACGATCTCCTGCACCAGCACGCAGCCTTCGACCGCGGGCGGCCAGGTGGTGGTGGCCAGGAACTCGTCCAGCGCCATCGACCCGCCGGTGATGTCGTCGGGGAAGGCTTCCTGGGCCACGGGGGTCAGCTCGCTGCCGTCGTCGAGCTGGTCTTGCAGGTCCGGTTCGGCCGCGGCCAGATCGGCGGTCGGCACCAACGCGAACATCTGCGGCGGGTTTCCCCAGCCCTCGGCGTCGGCGAACTCGACGACCTCGCGCACACAGCGGGCGAGGAGAACTTCGGCGTGCTCGTCTTCGGTCACCCGCACATCCAATCATTTTCGGCCCAGACGCTTGCACGGTGTCCGATTTCCGTAGAGTGGGCGCAAACGGTCCGGCAACGGATCACCCGCAATATTCGGACTGCGGTGACTGCGCCGATCACGGTGTGGAACCGCCGGAGCATGGAGAGTGGCACCGTGGGCATGCGGCCCCCCACCGGCTTACCTTCGTTGTCCCGACGCAGCCGTGTGCTGCTGGTGACAGCAGTCGTCCTCGCGGCGCTGCTGCTGCTCGGGCCCCGCTTCACCGATGCCTATACCAATTGGTTGTGGTTCGGTGAGGTCGGTTATCGCAGTGTGTATCTCGGCGTGTTGCGCACGAGGCTGATGCTGTTCGTGGTCGTCGCGTTGCTCGTCGGCCTGGTGGTCTGGGCGGCGCTGCTGCTGGCCTATCGGTCACGTCCGGTCTTCGTGCCGGTCGCGGGGCCCAACGATCCGATCGCGCGCTACCGCACGACCGTGATGAGCAAGCTGCGGCTGTTCGGCGTCGGTATCCCGGTGCTGCTCGGCGTACTGTCGGGTCTGGTCGCGCAGTCGAACTGGGCGACGGTGCAGCTGTTCCTGCACGGTGGCGAGTTCGGTCAGCAGGACCCGCAGTTCCATCTCGACATCGGCTTCTACACCTTCGATCTGCCGTTCTACCGGATGGTGCTGAACTGGCTGTTCGTCGCCGTGGTGATCGCGTTCTTCGCGAACCTGGTGACCCACTATGTGTTCGGCGGCCTGCGGCTGGCCGGGCGTGAAGGCACCCTCACCAGGGCCGCGCGCGTGCAGCTCGCGGTGATCGCGGGAATCTTCGTGCTGCTCAAGGCGGTGGCGTACTGGTTCGACCGGTACGACCTGTTGTCGAGTACGCGTAAGGAGCCGACGTTCGGCGGTCCGTCGTTCACCGATATCAACGCGGTGCTGCCCGCCAAGCTGATCCTGCTGTCGATCGCGGTGATCTGCGCGATGGCGTTCTTCGCCGGGATCGTGCTGCGCGATCTGCGGGTTCCCGCGATGGCGGCCGCGCTGCTGGTGCTGTCGTCGATCCTGGTCGGTGCGGTGTGGCCGATGGTGGTCGAGCAGTTCTCGGTGCGCCCCAACGCCGCGGAGAAGGAAAGTCCGTATATCGAGCGCAATATCCAGGCGACTCGCGAGGCGTACGGGATCACCGACGACAAGGTCGAGTATCAGAACTACCAGGGTGAGAGCAGGAAGAGCCCGCTCGAGGTGCCTGCCGACGCGGCCACCATCGGCAACGCCCGACTGCTCGACCCGAATATCCTCTCGCCGACCTTCACCCAGCTCCAGCAGCGCAAGAACTTCTACGGCTTCCCCGAGTCGCTCGACATCGACCGCTACAGCCTCAACGGCGACGTCCAGGACTACATCGTGGCCGCGCGCGAGCTGCACCCGGCCGCGCTGTCGGGCAACCAGAAGGACTGGATCAACCAGCACACCGTCTACACCCACGGCAACGGCTTCGTCGCCGCGCCCGCCAACCGGGTCAACAAGCCGCAGTCCGAGGCCCAGAGTGCCACGGGCGGCAGTGATTCGGGCTATCCGCTGTTCATGGTGAGCGACCTGTTCACCAAGGTCGAAGACCAGCAGATCAAGGTCGAGCAGCCGCGGATCTACTACGGCGAGCTGATCGCCCAGACCGATCCCGACTACGCCATCGTCGGCACCGCGGAGGGCCAGGCGCCGCGGGAGTACGACTCCGATCAGGCGCAGTTCACCTATGACGGCAGCGGTGGCGTGCCGATCGGGAACTGGTTCAACCGGTTGGCCTTCGCGGCCAAGTACGCCGAGCGCAACATCTTGTTCTCGTCGGCGATCAGCGAGGACTCCAAGATCCTGTTCAACCGCGGTCCGCGCGACCGGGTGCAGAAGGTCGCGCCGTGGTTGACCACCGACGGCAACGCCTACCCCGCGGTCGTCGGCGAGCGCGTGGTCTGGATCGTCGACGCCTACACCACGCTGGACAAGTACCCCTACGCCCAGCCGACGTCGCTCGACGGCGCGGTCGAGGACAGCATCGACAAGAAGACCGGGCGGGTCATCCCGCGCAAGGAGGTCAGCTACATCCGCAACTCGGTGAAGGCCACCGTCGACGCGTACGACGGCACCGTCACCCTGTACGAGACCGACACCACCGACCCGGTGCTCAAGGCCTGGCGCGGCGTGTTCCCCGATGCGGTGAAGCCGCAGAGCGAGATCTCGCCCGAGCTGCGCGCGCACTTCCGCTACCCGGAGGACCTGTTCAAGGTCCAGCGCGACATGCTCACGAAGTACCACGTGGACAACCCGCGTGAGTTCTTCACCAACAACGCGTTCTGGTCGGTGCCCAGTGATCCGACCATCGAGGGCGGCACGTTCAACCAGCCCCCGTATTACGTGTTGCTGGGTGACCCGAAGACCAACAAGCCGGTGTTCAACCTGACCTCGGCGATGGTCGGCTACAACCGGCAGTTCCTCTCGGCCTACATCTCGGTGCGGTCGGACCCCGACGGGTACGGCAAGTTCACCGTGTTGCAGCTGCCGGTGGAAACGCAGACGCAGGGCCCGCAGCAGACACAGAACTCGATGACCACCGCCGACGCGGTCTCCCGAGAGAAAACCCTGCTGTCGAACTCGAACAAGATCCGCTACGGCAACTTGCTCACGCTGCCGGTGGCCGACGGCGGCATCCTCTACGTGGAGCCGTTCTACAACGAGCGCAACACCGGTTCGTCGACCTTCCCGCAGCTGCTTCGCGTGCTGGTGAGCTATCGCGACGCGGCGGGCAGCGTGAAGGTGGGCTACGCGCCGACGCTGGCCGAGGCGCTGAACCAGGTGATGCCGGGTGCGGGTTCGCTGGCGACGCCGTTCGGTGGCGATCCGTCGGTGAAGCCGAAACCGGGGGCGATCCCGCCGGTCGACCAGGGCACGGTCACTCCGCCCGGTAACGGCACCACGCCGCAGCCGGGGACTACGCCGCCCGCTGGATCGACGCAGGAGGCCGCGGCCGCCGAGCTGAGCCGCAAGATCGAGGCGGTGCGCACGGCGATGCGGACGGGCAACTTCACCGATTTCGGTAAGGCGCTGGAAGAGCTGGACGCCGCGGTGAAGGCGTATCAGGACGCAGGCGGCCGGTAGCCGACCGCCGCGTAGCAGCAAGAAAGGCCCCGTCTGGTCGACGGGGCCTTTCTTGTGCAGGGGGAACGGTGGATCAGCCGCCGATCGAGGCGATCAGCGGAGCGTTGGCGTCGAGCAGGGCCTGGTACTGACCCGCGACACCGTACTGGTCGGCCAGCGCCTTGCCCGTGGCCTTGGCCTGGTCGACGGCAGCCTGGACGTCGGTCTTGGCCTCGGCGGGCAGTTCGACCGGCAGTTCGACGGCGGGCTCCTCGACCACCTCGGGCTCGGATGCGCCCGACTGGAGGAACTGGCCGCAGTGCGGCCAGGCGCCGACGCCCTGGCTGGCGAGCACGTTCTCCGCGACGCGGATCTGCTCTTCCTTGCTGGCGTTGTGCGCCGAACCCTGGCCGCCGTTGGCCGCCCAGGTGCTCTGCGAGAACTGCAGGCCGCCGTAGTAACCGTTGCCGGTGTTGATGCCCCAGTTGCCACCGCTCTCGCACTGGGCGACGCCGTCCCAGTTGTAGGCGGCGGCGGAGGCGGTGCCGGTGGCGAGGCCGAACGGAACGGCAACAAGGGCGCCGGCGATGGCGGCGACGCCAAGGGCGCGGGTGCTGAATTTCCGGGTCTCAGTCATGGGGGAGACGCTAACCAAAGAATCGACGCCGATCACATCTTGATAACGGGCGGATTCTATGAATGGAATAGTCGTCTTTTCGATGTTTACGGTGCATAACCAGTGGGAATACCTAGATTCCGGTCAGTCTGTTATTGGGTCGTTATGTGTTCGGGATCACGAGGTGATAGTGACGCCACTCACTGAAACTCGGCCTCGCCGCGGGCGATTGCCGGAACGTGTGATGGCTGCCACAGTCGCGGGGTTCGATATGCGGTGTTGCCCGTCGATGATTGGGCTTTTTGGTGATAAAACCTGTGTTGACCTCGCGATTTGGCGCCTGCGTGAACCTGTGTGTAATGTTGTGTTCACACCGACGCGGGGTGGAGCAGCTCGGTAGCTCGCTGGGCTCATAACCCAGAGGTCGCAGGTTCAAATCCTGTCCCCGCTACAAAGAAAAGGCCCGGAACCGCTGGTTCCGGGCCTTTTCCGTTCTCTGGGTCGGTTCAGGCGTCGAGGTCGCTGGCGACGAGCTCGGCGATCTTGTCCAGAGTCGGCTGATCGTCGCTGGTGATCACCACCTCGGCGCCCTGGCCCGCGCCGAGGGTCATGATCATCAGCGCGGAGCCCGCGTCTACCGGGTCGCCGCCCGTGACCGCGATGGTGACGGGAACGCCTGCCGCGCCGACCGCTTCGGCGATGAGGGCCGCGGGGCGGGCGTGCAGGCCGACCGAGGAGCCGACGGTGACGGTGGTGCTTGCCATGGGATATCTCCTTGTGTGCGAATGGATTACGCGGTGGTGAGAACGGGGGCGACGGACTGCTTACCGGTGAGTTCCTTGGCGAGGGTGACGCAGGCCGCGGCGACGAGCGTGCCGGCGACCAGCGACACCAGGAACCAGCCGAGGTGCCCGATCGCGAAGAACACGAAGATGCCGCCGTGCGGTGCGCTCGAGGTGACGTCGGTGGCCATGATCAGTCCGCCGGTCACCGCGCCGCCGACCATCATCGACGGCAGCACCCGCAGCGGGTCGGCGGCGGCGAACGGGATCGCGCCCTCGGAGATGAACGAGGCGCCGAGCAGCCAGGCCGCCTTGCCGTTCTCGCGTTCGGCCTCGGTGTAGAGGTGCGGGCGCAGCACGGTCGACAAGGCCATCGCCAGCGGCGGCACCATGCCCGCGGCCATCACCGCGGCCATGATCCGCAGGGTCGCGGTATCGGTGACCGAGAGTCCGGCGGCGGCGAACGAGTAGGCGGCCTTGTTGACCGGACCACCCAGGTCGAAGCACATCATCACGCCCAGGATGACGCCGAGCGCGATGGCGGAGGTACCGGTCAGGCCGTTGAGCCAGTCGGTGAGCCCGTTGGTCACGGCGGCCAGGGGCTTGCCGAGCAGGACGAACATCAAGATGCCGACGATCGCCGACGCCAGCAGCGGGATGACCACCACCGGCATGAGCCCGCGCGCCCACGTGGGCACCGCCAGCTTGCTCACCCACAGCGCCGCGAATCCGGCCACCAGACCGCCGACCAGACCGCCGAGGAATCCCGCGCCGACGAAGACCGCGATCGCGCCCGCGGTGAAACCCGGCGCCAGGCCGGGACGGTCGGCGATCGCGAAGGCGATGTACCCGGCCAGCGCCGGGACCAGGAAGCTGAAGGCGAGCGAGCCGATCTGGAAGAGCACGGCGCCGACATAGGTGGCCAGACCGCCGTCGGGCAGGTCGGTGATCGAGTTGTCGAGCACGATCGTCTTCGCGCTGTCGGAGATCTCGTAGCCGCCGAGCAGGAAGCTCAGGGCGATCAGCAGACCACCCGCGGCGACGAACGGGATCATGTAACTGACGCCGGTGAGCAGGATCTGGCGCAGGCGGGTGCCCCAGCCGATGCCCTTGGCCGCCGCCTGCGAGGGCGCGGGCGCGGTACCGCCGACGGTGGCGGCACTCGCGGTGGTACTCGCCGCGACGGCCTCCGCGATCATCGTGTCGGGCTCGTTGATGGCGCGTTTGACGCCGGACTCGACCACCGGCTTGCCCGCGAACCGGCTTCGGTCCTTCACCCCGACATCAGTGGCGAAGATGACGGCGTCGGCGTCGGCGATCCTGGCCGGGTCGAGCGTGTCGCCCCCGCTCGAGCCCTGGGTTTCCACCGCCACGTCGACGCCGGCGCGTTCGCCCGCGGCGACCAGGGCGTCAGCGGCCATGTAGGTGTGGGCGATGCCGGTCGGGCAGGCGGTGACCGCGACGATCCTCTTCGGCGCACCGGACTTCGCCGTGCCGACGGCCGGTGCATCGCCTCCAGTTGACGCTGGGTTGTCGCCCGGGTGTCCGGTGGGGGCCGTCGTCGCGCCATCGGTTGTCGCGCCGGAACCAGCCACGCCCACTGCGGCGGTACCGGCTGCCGCCGCGCCGACTCCGGCGGCCGATGACTCGGAGACGGGAGTCGCGTCCCTCTCGCCCGCAGCGGAGGAGGTCCCCGTTCCGCCGTCGGCGGGCGAACCGGACCCGGCCGCACCAACCGATCCCGTCGCCGCTGTGCCACCGGGGGAAGGTGTGGTCGCGGCCGGTGGGGGATTGATGACGCCGTCGACCAAGGCGACCACGTCTGCCGGTGTCGCGGCGGCGCGTAGGTCGGCGACGAAGGCAGGCCGGACCAGTGCGCGAGCCAACGACGACAACAATTTCATGTGCTCCGCGCCCGCGCCTTCCGGAGCGGCGATCAGGAAGACCAGATCGGCGGGCCCGTCGGGAGCGCCGAAATCGACGGCGGGTGCGAGTCGGGCGAAAACCAGCGAGGCGGTGGTGACGGCGGCCGATCGGCAGTGCGGGATCGCGATGCCGCCGGGTAGCCCGGTGGCCGATTGCGACTCCCTGGCGAGGGCGGCTTCGGCCACCGCGGCGACGTCGGTCGCGCGGCCCGTGATGGCGAGCTTGTCCGCGAGCGCGGTGATCACGGTGCTCTTGTCGGCGCCGAGATCGGCGTCGAGCGCGATCAGGTCTGGGGTGATGATCGAATCGGCCATCGTCGTGTCTTTCCGGAGTGGGGGTGGAGCAGGAGCTTGTCGGGTCCAGCGGTGTCGATCCGCGCGGTTATCGGCGTCGGCCGGTGGGGTAGCGCTGGGTGATGGACGTGTGGCGGTGGTGTTCGCCGTCTGCGGCCGGATCTCGGATCAGCGGCGGACGAACGCGCAAGTCGCAGCGGTTCGAGTGCGGCGATGGGCGAAGGCGCCGGGCGCCGATCGTGGGGACGTTCATGCCGGGGCCGATGGTCGGTCGGCGGTGAGTGGGTGCGCGGTGACGGCTTCGAGGACGATGTCAGCGGGGCCGGGTAGTCCGGTGCCGGGGAGCGCGGTGGCGGCACTGCCGTAGGCGACGGCGGTGCGCAGGCGGTCGGCGGGGGATTCGCCCGCGAGGTCGGCGAGCAGGTAGCCGGCCAGGGCCGAGTCGCCCGCGCCGACAGTGCTGCGCGCGACGATCGGCGGGGCGGCGGCGAACCACGCGTCCTCGGCGGTGACCAGGACTGCGCCCGCCGCGCCCAGGGTTGCCAGCACCGCGCCGACGCCACGGTCGATCAGTTTCACGGCGGCTTCGGCCGCGGCTGTGGGGTTTTCGAGGTCGACGGCGTCGAGACCGGTGAGCTGAGCCAGCTCTTCCGAGTTGGGTTTGATGAGATCCGGTGTGGCGCCGACTGATTCGGCGAACAGGGCGAGCAGCGGAGCATCGGAGGTATCGACGGCGACGCGGGGGCCACGCGTTCTGTTCGGCGACGGGCACGGTGTGGACAACGTCGCGACGAGCTGCGCGTACCAGTCGACGGGCACGCCCGGCGGTAGTGATCCGGACAGCACGATCCACTCGGCTCCCGTGGCCACCTCCACGAGCAGCGCCGTGAGCTCGGCCAGATCGCGCGCAGTCAAGGGACGGCCGGGCTCGTTGATCTTGGTCGTGGTGCCGTCGGATTCGGCGATGGTCAGATTCACCCTCGGCCCACCGGTCACCTGCACCGCGCGGAATTCGATTCCCGCCGTGCGTAATCCGTGCAGCACGGGGTCGTCGTCGGCCCCCGGCAGCACCGCCGTGACCGCCGCCCCGCCCCCGGACACCACCCGCGCGACATTGACTCCCTTGCCGCCGGGGTGCGACGTGACACTCGCCGCGCGATGCACCTGCCCGCGCCGCAACGGCTCGGTGAGGGTGATCGTGCGGTCGACACTCGGGTTCGCGGTCAGCGTGACGATCATGCGAGCACCACCTCGATTCCTTCGGCGACCAGTTCCGCGTGTGCGGTGGCCGGGATGTCGGTATCGGTGACCAGGACGTCGACCTCGGCGGCACTGCCGAAGCGCACGAAGTCCTCGCGCCCGATCTTGCTCGCGTCGGCGACCACGACGACCCGGTCGGCGGCGGCGATCATCGCGCGTTTCACGGCGGCTTCCTCCGGATCGGGGGTGGACAGCCCGTGTCGCACGGTCAGCGCGTTGGTGCCCAGAAATGCGACGTCGACCCGCAGTTCGCCGAGCAGTCGCAAGGTCTCGGCGCCGACGGCGGCCTGGGTGACGCCGCGAACCCGCCCACCGAGCAGATGCAACCGCACACCCGTGAAGCCGGTGAGGCGCGCGGCGACCGGCAGCGAGTTGGTGACGGTGACCAGGTCGAGGTCGGCCGGCATGGCCGCGGCCACCCGCACGGTCGTCGTGCCCGCGTCGAACAGCACGCTGCCGCCCGCTCGCGGCAGGTACCGCTGCGCGAGTTCGGCGATCCGGTCCTTCTCCGCGGCGCGCGTGCTGTCGCGCTCGGCGGTGCCCGGTTCGAAGGTCGTGAGCGCGCCGGAACCGACCGCGCCCCCGTGTACCCGCCGGATCACCCCGAGTCGGTCGAGCACCGCCAGATCGCGGCGCACGGTTTCGGTGGTGACCCCGTACTGGTCGGCGAGTTCGGCGACGGAGACGCGCCCGCGATGCCCGATCAGGGTCGCGATCGCCTGCTGCCGTTCCTCGGCGTACATGGAGTTCCTCCGGTCTCGGTGAATCTTTATTTATGTTGTTTTATGCCCATTTATGTGGGTTTGTCAATGGATTTTGGTGAGCCGAGTCACAACCGTTGCCCTCCGGCTATCGACGCAATGGTGCCGGCAGTCACACCCGAACAGCGCGGGTGCTCGACATCACTGCGGAAATCGGTGCAGGTCAACAGCTTTGGCGCGCGCTTTCACGTCGCTGTTACGCACCTCGTCCAAGATCGACACGAAGGCCGGAGACGCTGACCCCATGTGGCGATTCGCAGTGCGACCCCGTGTCACGGTCCTGGCCTGCGAGGTATGCGGCAGACTGCCGCATCCCGGCCGGACCAGGCTCACGCTGGCCAAACTCGCGGCGGTGTTCCCGGTGGAGCTGGCGCTGCACGCGTTGGTCGTCCATGTGCACCCGCCGTACCTGCTGACCGTCGCCCTGCTCACGGTCACCACCACGATCCTGGTGATCTGGGTGGTGGAGCCGTCGGCGATGCGCATGCTCGGCGGCTGGCTGCACAGCCCGGAACTACGGCACCGCGACCGCATCGACTCCGCGCCCGCGCTCTGGCGGATCCGGGTGCGCCTGGCCGACCGTCCCGGCGCGCTCGAGACGCTGGCCAAACATCTCGCCCACCGCGACGCCAACATTCTCACCGTGCACGTGCACCAGCTGGAGGACGCCGTCCTCGACGAACTCGTCGTCGCCGCGCCCGCCGAGGTCACCGCGCACGCGATCACCTCCGCCGCGGAATACGCGGGAGGGTCCGGAGTGCGGGTCTGGCCCGCGACCGTGCTGTCGCTGATCGATGGTCAGACCAAGGCGCTGGCCATCGCCGCCCGCATCGTCGGCGATCCGGACGAATTACCCTTGGCCGTCGCCGAACTGCTGGGCGCGCGCTACCTCGCGCCCGGTACGCCCCAGGTGAGCGAACCGGGCGAGGGCACGCTGCTGGAACTGGACCGTGACGATCGTCGCTGGGGTTTCGTACGCCCCGACGAACCGTTCACCCCCGCGGAGATCGCCCGCGCGCATCGGCTCGCCGATCTGGCGGTGCTCACCGCGCGGCGACAGTGACGTTCAGTCGAAGCCGAGGTCGCTGGTGAGCGGATCGCGTAGGGCGCCCTCGGCGGCCCGCAGACGATCGGTGACCGAGGTCAGCAGATCCATCGAATCCTGGGACAGCCCGAGCGCGAGGCGGGTCAGGTGACGGATGGCATCGCAATGGAAGAGGTCGGCGAGTAGAGCGTCCGGGTCGGCGGGCGCGGCCGAGTGTTCGACGACGGTCACGGCAGGGGCACTCACAATCTCGTATTTTCGAGTATGACGCACCTTACATCCACCCTGCGGTCCGTGAACCCCGGTCGGCGTGCGAAAGTGCAGCAATGAGTCAGTTCGCCGACTATCAGAACGAGATCTACCTGGCCGCGCTCGGTGGGATCCAGCCCGAATTTCCCATGGATTACGCGACACTCGAGCGCAAAGCCACTGCGGCACTGCCGGATTCGTTGCTGAACTATATCGCAGGCGGGGCGGGCGACGAGCTCACGCAGCGGCGCAACGCCGAAGCGTTCGCCGATTGGGGTCTGGTGCCGCGAATGCTGGTCGGCGCCACCGAGCGCGACCTCGCCGTCACCGCCTTCGGCCACACCTTCGCCAACCCGCTGTTCCTCGCCCCGGTCGGGGTGATCGGTCTGGTCGGAGAGAAGGGCCACGGTGACATCGCGGTGGCCGAGGCGTCGGCGCAGACCGGTGTGCCCGCGATGTATTCGACGCTGATGGAGGATCCGCTCGAGGACGTCCGCCCGCACGCGGGCGACACGCCCTCGTTCTTCCAGCTGTACACGCCGAAGAACCGTGAGCTCGCCGAGAGCCTGGTGCACCGCGCCGAGGCCGCGGGGTACGCGGGGATCACGGTCACCCTCGACACCTGGGTGCCCGGTTGGCGTCCGCGCGACCTGGCCAGTGGGAACTTCCCGCAGCTGCGTGGACACGTGCTGAAGAACTACACCAGCGACCCGGTCTTCCAGCAGATGGTCGGCTCCGACGATCCCAAACTGATTGTCCTGCACTGGATCGCGACTTTCGGCAATTCGCTGACCTGGGATGACCTCGGCTGGCTGCGGTCGATCACCGATCTGCCGCTGATCCTCAAAGGCATCTCCCATCCCGAGGACGCGCGCAAGGCGATCGACTTCGGCGCCGACGGCATCTACTGCTCCAATCACGGTGGGCGCCAGGCCAACGGCGGGCTGAGTGCGCTGGAGACCTTGCCCGCGGTCGTGGCCGCCTGTGACGACCGGGTGCCGGTGCTGTTCGACTCCGGGGTGCGCTCGGGCGCCGATGTGGTGAAGGCGCTCGGACTCGGCGCGACGATGGTCGGGCTCGGCAGGCCGTATGTGTACGCGCTCGCACTGGGTGGAGTGCGCGGCCTGGTGCATCTGCTGCGCAGCTACGCGGCCGAAGCGGACCTGCTGATGGCGGTCAACGGCTATCGCGATGTGGCCGCGGTGCGCGAGAACATCCGACCGACGACGCGCGGCAACGCCACACTCGGCTGATGCCGGCGCGGCCCGGAAACCCCGCGCAGGAGGGTCTTTCGGGCCGTGTGGGCGGCTCGGGGGAGAACTTGTCGGTGCAGTGCGGCATCATCGGTGCGAAGACCACGCTGTAGCACCAACCCCCGGAGTCCACGATGTCCTCGCCGAGCACCAAGTCCGCATCCCGCCGATCAGCACCGCCGGTACTATCCGACGCCGAGCTCGCGCGTATCGCAGGCGAGCTCGCCGAGGGCAAACCGCCGATGGTGTGGTTCACCGCCGCCGCTGTCGGTGTCGCCGAGGGGAAGTCGGGCAAGGTTGTCGCGCTCGACGATCCGTCCGCGGGCGACTTCCTGCAGGTGCGGCCCACCGGTTCCAAAGATGTGCTCTCGTTCGGCCCGAGCGAGGTGACGCTGACCAAGCCGGCCCGCGGGACTACCGTAGCGCCGGGCGGATCCGCACGGACCCGCCCGGACAGTGCCCCCGCGCCGAGCAACCGAAAGGACAACACTGTGACCCAGCCGTCGACCCTGCCGAGCGCTGCTACGCCCGCGCCGAGGTCGCTCGCCCCGGTAGCCGATGATCCCAAGCCCGCCCCGGCAGCGCCGCGGCCGGCGAAGGCTCCCGCGGTGCGCAAGGCCAAGGTGGCCGAGGTGACCGTGACCCTCACCGGAACCGCCGACGGTGAGTGGACTGTCGATGTGATCAACGGTAAGAAGCGCAGTGTGAAGGGGTTGGCGGTCAGCAGTGCGGCCGTCGCTCAGGCCGCGAAGATCCTGCACCCCGAGGTAGAGGAAGTGGTGGCCGGAATTCTGGAGGCTGCTCGGGGGGCTCAGCAGGCGAAGGTCGCGCAGTTGCAGGCCGAGCTGGAGGCGGCTCGGAAGCTGTTGGAGGAGTTGGGGGACTGACCTACTGGGCCACCCGCTGAATCCGCGGGGAGGCGGAGATGCGCCGCCGCGTCGACGGCTTTCTCAGTTCGTCGTGGAAGCTGAGACCGAGGCGGTATTCCTTGGCGTGATACATGGCGGCGTCGGCGGTGCGGATCAGGTCGTAGATGGTTGTTTCGGTGGGGCGGGTGGTCAGGCAGGCGACGCCGATGCTGGCGGTGATGGGGATTTCACCGCAGCTCAGTTCGAAGGGGCGGATGAAGGCGCCGAGGATGTGTTCGGCCAGCACGGCGGCTTCGGTGCGGCTGCGTGGTGCCAGGACCACGAATTCGTCGCCGCCGTAGCGGGCCGTGAGGTCGGCGCTGGCGGTGGTGCGGCGGATGCGGGACGCGGCGTTGGCGATGAGTTCGTCGCCGACGGCGTGACCGTAGCTGTCGTTCACCATTTTGAAGCCGTCGAGGTCGATGAACAGCAGACACAGTGGTTTTCCGGCCCACTGATCGCGATAGCGGTGTGGTGCGCGCAGCAGCGCGGCCCGGTTGAACAGCCCGGTGAGCAGGTCGTGGTCGGCCTGGTACTGGGCGCGGCGTTCGCTGCGTGTGCTGCGCGCGATGGCGCGTTCGCTGCGCACCAGGACACCGGCCAACAGCAACGTGAGCAGCGCGCAGATCACCACGCGGTCGACCACGCCGAGGTCGGCGCCGACCACACTCACCAGCGAGGCCGCCACCAGTGCCACCGCGATCATCCCGGCCCGTTGCCGCGATCGATGCGGTCCCACACTCTCGGCGTCGCGCAACCCGCCCATCGTCGGCTGCACCGCGGCCAGCCCGGCCAGCAGGTACGCCCACTGCTGCGGCACCAGCGCGACTTCGGGATCGACCGCGATCGTGCCTGCGGCAGTGAGGCTTTCGATCAACCCACCGATGAGTACGGCGATCAATGCGGCCTGCAACAACCGCAGCGATGTCTCCGAGCGGACCACCGTCGCCAGCGAATGCGCGAGCACGGTAGCCAGCAGCGCGTGGATCAGCGGATAGCTCGCGGCCAGTGCGGTATCGACGAACCCGGTGCTGTGCCGCAGGATCGGCGAGATCAGGAATGTCCACGAGGCCAGCAGCGCGCTGAGCCCGATGAGCGTCGAGTCCAGCCAGAGGTCGCGGGCATTGCGCAGTCGGTGCGGCTGCAACCAGCCGACGGCGGCCACGCCGAGGCACAGCGAGGCCGCCAACGTACACAGATCGTCGACCGGGTGCCAGCTCGGGTGCAGTCCGAGCGCGCGTATCGCGGTGCCCGTGGCGAACAGCGGCACCGACGCGGCCAGCAGGTACCAGGGCAGCCGGTGCGCGGGCCGATGGCGGTACATGCCGTACCCGATCATCGCCAGCGATCCCGCGACGATCACGATGAGCAGCAGAAACGGCAGCGCCCGGCCGCCCGCCAGCGGCGCGATCAGCACGGCCCCCGCCGCGCCGAGCGATACCGCGCACCGTCGCAGGCTCCCGTAGCGTGTCTCGCTGATGGTCATCAGCCCCCCTCGATCTTGCTGCGCACGCGACGAGCGTCGATTCGAATGTGAGGCCGGTGAATCACTCGAAGTATCGGCCGAGAGCACCGAGTGTTGTTGTCCGAGCACGATCCCCAGCCGGCAGTGCCGACGCTCAAAACCTTTACAACTCAGTCGATCATGACACGTCCACGGCCCTGCTGTCGATGCGTTGAGAGCATTGCCGCATACCGATTCGGCACCCGGTGCTCGACAGTTGCCCGCCGCGGTGTTCGGTGATGACATCGTCGCAGGAAGCGGAAGGGAAGTACGGGTGGAGAAGTGGATCGCGCCGGGCCGGGTGAACCTCATCGGCGAGCACACCGACTACAACGACGGGTTCGTCTTGCCGATCGCCCTGCCGCTCGGCGTCGTCTGCGCGGCCGGACCGCGCGGTGACGGGCTGGTACGGCTCACCTCGGCGCAGCGGCCCGGTGAGGTCGTCGAGGTGGGCGTAGATGCTCTTGCGGCACAACGGGATCGGCTGCCCGGTTGGGCCCGCTATCCGCTCGGCGTCGTCAACGAATTCATCCGCGGCGGTCATCGCGTCAGCGGGGTGGACCTCGAACTCGACGGTGCGGTGCCGATCGGCGCGGGCCTGTCCTCGTCGGCGGCCCTGTGCTGCGCGGTGACGATCGCGCTGCGCGACCTGTTCGCGCCCGCGCTCACCGATCGGCGCATGGTCGAGATCGCCAGGGCGGCGGAGAACAGCTTCGCCGGAGTGCCGACGGGCCTGCTCGACCAGTCCGCCTCGATCCTGTGTACCGAGGGCCACGCCCTGTTCCTCGACATCCGCGCCTTCACCGCCTCGGAATCGGCTGCCGCCGAGCAGATTCCGTTCGATCTCGCCGCTGCCGGGCTGGCGTTGATCGTCGCCGACACCGGCCACCCGCACGATCTGGCAGACGGCGGATATGCCGAGCGGAGAGCCCAGTGCGAAGCCGCCGCCGCCGCGCTGAAGCTGTCCGCCCTGCGCGATGCCACCTCCGAAGACCTGCCACGCTTACGGGATCGAGTGCTGCGGCGTCGCGCGCGGCACGTGGTCACCGAGAACGCGCGGGTGCTCGCGGTCGTCGACCGGCTGCGCGCCGGTGCGGACCCGCGGTCGATCGGTGCGCTGCTCACGGCCTCGCACCACTCGCTGCGCGAGGACTTCGAGGTTTCCGCACCCGCGCTGGATCTCGCGGTCGACGCGGCACTCGACGCGGGCGCACACGGTGCGCGCATGGTCGGCGGTGGCTTCGGCGGCAGCATCATCGCCCTGGTCGAGCACGCCGACCGGGTGGCCGAGAACATCATGAACCGGTTCGCTACCACTGGGTTCGCCCCGCCCCGCGTCTTCGCCGTCGAGCCTGCCGCGGGTGCGCGCAGACTGGAGTGAACAGTTGTCCATTTTGTTCTGTGCGATTTCGCTGTGCGGCGCAGGACGGGCGCGCACAGTGGGAAGCACCCGAAACAGTTCGACGGACGACGCGACCCGCGCCGTGTGAACGACGCTCGTGTGCCGTCCGGCTCCAGGTCAGGAGGGACACGCTGTGCCGCTTGCCTTTTCGCCCGCCACCCTAGAAGCCTCGTCGACACTGCGGCTCGACGCCGCCCCCGTCGACTACGCGCTGGTCGCCCTGTACTTCGTCTTCGTCCTCGGCATCGGCCTCATTGCCCGGCGCCGGGTGTCGTCGAGTATCGACTTCTTCCTGTCGGGGCGCTCGCTGCCCGCGTGGGTCACCGGTCTCGCGTTCATCTCCGCCAATCTCGGCGCGGTGGAGATCATGGGCATGTCGGCCAACGGTGCCCAATACGGCTTCCCCACCTTCAACTACTTCTGGATCGGCGCCGTGCCCGCGATGCTGTTCCTCGGTGTGGTGATGATGCCGTTCTACTACGGCTCCAAGGTGCGGTCGGTGCCGGAATTCATGCGCAGGCGCTTCGGTACCGGCGCGCACCTGGTGAACGCGTTGAGCTTCGCGGTGGCCCAGGTGCTGATCGCGGGGGTGAACCTCTATCTGCTCGGCACCATCGTGAATGTGCTGCTGGGCTGGCCGCTGTGGATCTCGGTGGTCGTGGCCGCGGTGATCGTGCTGTCCTACGTCACCCTCGGCGGGCTCTCGGCCGCGATCTACAACGAGGTGCTGCAGTTCTTCGTGATCGTGGCCGCACTGCTGCCGCTGACCCTGGTCGGCCTGCACCGTGTCGGCGGCTGGGACGGCTTGCAGGACAAGGTGTCCGGCTCACCGGGTGGCGCCGACCAGTTGCAGACCTGGCCGGGCAACGCGATGAGCGGATTCACCGACAACTTCGCCTCGATCATGGGCATCGTGTTCGGTCTGGGATTCGTTCTCTCCTTCGGGTATTGGACAACCAACTTCGTAGAAGTGCAGCGTGCCTTGGCCACTCACTCGATCTCGGCCGCGCAGCGCACCCCCATCATCGGCGCCTATCCGAAGATGTTCATCCCGCTGATCGTGGTGATCCCCGGCATGATCAGCGCGGTCCTGGTGCCACAGATGATCGAGTACAAGCAGCAGGTCACCGCGAATCCCGATTTCGAGGGCGATGTCACCTACAACCAGGCGCTGTTGTTCTTGATGAAAGAGGTGCTGCCGAACGGCCTTCTCGGTGTCGGGCTCGCGGGTCTGCTGGCGGCGTTCATGGCCGGAATGGCGGCCAATGTCTCGGCGTTCAACACCGTGTTCAGCTTCGATCTGTGGCAGCAGTACGTCCGTAAGGGTCGTCCCGACGGGTACTACCTGAAGGTCGGCAGGTTGGCCACGGTCGGTGCGACGGTGGCGGCGATCTTCACCGCGTTCATCGCGGGCGGGTTCAGCAACATGATGGACTACCTGCAGACCCTGTTCAGTTTCTTCAACGCACCGCTGTTCGCGACGTTCATCCTCGGCATGCTGTGGAAGCGGATGTCGCCGACCGCGGGCTGGGTCGGCCTGGTCAGTGGCACGCTCGCCGCCGTGTTCGTGTTCCTGCTCAACGAGACCGGGGTGACGAACCTGTCCGGGCAGGGCGCCAGCTTCGTCGCCGCGGGCGCCGCGTTCGTGGTCGACATCGCCGTCAGCGTCGCGGTCACCCTGGTGACGAGGCCGAAGCCGCCCGCCGAACTGGTCGGCTTGGTGTATTCCGAGACACCGAAGGCGATGCGCACCGACGCCGATGCCGACTCGCTGCCCTGGTACCAGCGGCCGACCCTGCTCGCCGGGATCGCCCTCGTGCTGGTGATCGCCCTCAACATCATCGTCGGATAAGGAGTCAGCACCATGCTTTTCGATATCCGCACCATTGTCGGTGCGCTGCTCGGCAGCTACGGCGTCGTCCTGGTGATCACCTCGCTGGTGCAGGACAGCGCGGCCCAGGAGGTCAAGACCGGCGGGATCGATGTGAATCTCTGGGCGGGGCTCGGCATGATCGGGTTCGCCGTCGTGTTCATCGGCTGGGCGCTGCTACGCCCGGTCCAGGTCCCCGAGGGTGCGGCGATGACGATGGAGGAATTCACCCCGGATCCGTGACGCGTGCGCGCCCGGGTCGGTGTGCGGGGGCGCGGGTAGCGTCGAGGCTATGGCGACACGATGCGCGCGTTGCTGACCGGTGCCGCCGAAGGGCAGCTAACCTCAGGCTGACCTGACCGCGCCGGGGATCCCGTCCTCGACAACGAAACTCGCTCGCGTGCTGATCGGGGCACCCGGACGGCTCACGTAGGGGACCACGCGGAAGTCGTTGCGCCACTGGCGATGGTCCAGGTCGACGCGAACATAGCCGCGTTGCCGGTTGTAGAACTTCAGGTCCGGGTTGGCGGCCAGCAGCGTACGACCCGCGTCGGTGAGATCCGCGCCGTCGCTGCCGGTGCTGATCGATGTGCCGGTGAATTCTGTTGCCACGACCGGTGATTCGGGATCGGCGTAGTCGCGGCGTAGGTCGGCGACGTAGTTCTCGTGGCGGTCGCCGGTGATCACGACCAGGTTGTCGACCGCGTGGTCGGTGGCTGCGGCCAGCACCGTATTGCGGTCTGCGACATAGCCGTCCCAGGCATCCGTGCCGAGCAGCAGGTCGGGGCCGGGGTCGTAATCGGACTGGGCCATGGCGACCTGATTGCCGAGCACCTGCCAGCGGGCGGGCGAGGTGGCGAAGCCGTCGACGAGCCAGTCACGTTGGGCCGCACCGAGAATCGTGCGGTCGGTGGCGAAACGGTCGGCGCATCCGACGACCGCCGAGCCGTCACCGCATGCCTGCTGGGTGCGGTACTGCCTGGTGTCGATCATGGTGAATTCGGCGAGATCGCCGAACCGGTAGCGGCGGTGCAGGTGCATCGACGGGCCTGCGGGCAGCTGCGCCAAGCGCATCGGCTGATGCTCGTACATGGCCTGGAACGCAGCGGCCTTGCGGCGGCGGAACAGCGGTGCGAGGCGGTACACGTCGAAGCCGAGGCCGGGACTGTCACCGGCCCAGTTGTTGTCGAGCTCGTGATCGTCGAGGGTGACCAGCCAGGGGAACGCCGCGTGCGCGGCCTGGAGCGGCGCTTCGCCTTTGGCCTGGGCATAGCGCAGTCGGTAGCCCGCCAGATCCACTGCCTCGCCGGCGAGTTGCGGCGGCAGGTGCGCACCGTGGCGGGCCAGCACCCAGGAGGATTCGTAGATGTAGTCGCCGAGATGCACGACGAGGTCGAGATCTTCGGCGCTGAGGTGTTCGTAGGCGGTGTAGTACCCCGAACTCCACGACTGGCACGACGCGAAGGCGAACCGGAGCCGCGCGGTCGGGCTGTCGAGCGCGGGCGCGGTGCGGGTGCGCCCGACCGGCGAGATCGCCGAACCGGCCCGGAACCGGTAGTAGTACCACCGATCCGGCGCCAGCCCGGCGACCTCGGGATGCACACTGTGCCCGAGCTCGCGGGTCGCCACCGCTGAGCCGGTGACCACGACTTTCGTGAATCGTTCGTCCTCGGCGACCTCGTAGTCGACGGTCACCGGGGCGACCGTCATCCCGCCGTACCCGTCGGGTGCGAGCGGATCGGGGGCGAGTCGCGTCCACAGCACCACTCCGTCCGGGGTCGGTTCGCCGGACGCGACCCCGAGCGAGAACGGTTCGCCGAGCCGCCGTGGCGCGGCGAACCGCGCACTGCTCACCGCGGATACCCCCACGACAGCGGCGATCGAACCGCCGATGCCGCCGTGCAGGAGTTGTCGGCGAGACAGCGTCATCCGCTGATCCTTTCACCGCGGATCCGAACCAGCCACCGATCGTGTCGGGTTCGGCGTCGCGATGCGGGTGTCAGAGCCGGAAGATCCGCGAGCCGACGGCCCACCCCGCGCTGGACCAGTTCGGACCGAAGCACGCCACGGTGCCCGCCTGGCCGACCGGCAGGTCCTGGCGGATCGTGTACGGCCCGACGGCGAAGGGTGCGATGTTGTAGCCGATGCAGTCGACCTCGAGCCGGTAGGTGCCCTCGCCGCCGTAACACCCACCATTGAACGCCCACGGGCCGTTCATCGACCCCTGACAGCCGGGATCAGCGGCGGCCGTCCCCGCGGCGACACCGGTCAAGGCGACCGCGATGGCCGGAGCGGCCAAGCACATCGCTACTGCGCGAGCTGAGGTTCTCATGGGCAAGCTCCGATCATCGAGGGTCATGGGTTACATGGGATGTTTCCTCGATAGTTAGCCATGCGTTACACCGTGTCCGCGCGAGCGGCCAGGCCCAATGCGACATCGATGAGCAGGAAAACGATCAAGCTCACGCCGATGAGCGGGAGGAACCAGCCGACGGCGACCGCCGCGCCGACCAGCGGAACGGTGATCCACGGCGACGTGCGGCGCAGCACCCCACGCCGTGGCGGGACGGGCAGAGCGGTCCTGCGGGTGGGTCGACGCTGCCACCACATGCGGTAACCGAGCACGATCACGGTGACGAGGCCGACCATGATCGCGAGCAGCAGCAGCTGGTTGACCAGGCCGAACAGCAGACCCATGTGGAAGGCGATGCCCCAGTTGGTGAGCTTGGCCATCAGCGGCCAGTCGGCGAACGCCAGCCGGTCGGTGACCGTGCCGGTCGCGCCGTCGACGGCGAGCGAGTCGACGGTGTAGGTGCCGGGCAGGCGCAGTTCCTTGATGCCGAACGCCTTCTCCGGTGTCGCCGGGATGGCGATTTCGGCGCCCTGGGTGATGCCCTCGGCACGAGCGACCTCGTAGACGCGATCGAGTTGCGCGATCCGCGCCGAGGGGTCGACCGGGGCCGGGCCGGTCTGCCCCCCGCTGTGGTGGTCGCCGCCCGAGGACTGGGCGGGACCGGCGGTGCCCGGCAGTTTCACACTCACCGCGGGGGTGGTCCAGCTGAGTTCTTCGCGCAGCGTCGTGACGTTCTCACCGGCATAGGTGGACCACGTCATGCCGGTGGCCGAGAGCAGCAGCACCACGGGCAGGATCCAGACGCCGATCGCACCGTGCCAGTTCATCTTTCGACGCCTGGTCTGGGACAGATCCGGCTTGAGCAGCCACTGCGCCGACCTGCGGTCGCGCCGCTTGCGCACCCGGTGCACCCACAGCACCAGCCCGAACAGCGCGATCACCCACAGCCACGACGCGGCCAGCTCGCTGTAGAGCCTGCCGGGCTCGCCCAGGTGCAGGCTGCGATGGAACTCACTGAGCCAGGTGCGCAGTGGCAGCGCGCCACCACTTCCGTAGACCACGGACTCGCCGACCGGCTGGGCGGTGTGCGGGTCGACGAACACCGACAGCCGCTCGGAATCGCCGAGCGCCGGATCGTTGAACAGCACGCGCGTGGTGTCGCCCTCGTTCGGGGCGGGGGCGACCGCGACCAGAGCCAGGTCGGGGCGCGCCGCGACCGCCGCGCCGACCTGGGCGGACAGGGCCTGGTCGGGCCCGGTGGTGTCGACCTGCAGCAGATCGCGCGAGACGAACCCTTCGATCGTCGGCGCGATCGCGTACAGCGCGCCGGTGAGCGCGGCGATCAGGATGAACGGGGCGACGAAGAACCCCGCGTAGAAGTGCAGGCGCAGGGCCAGCGGAGACAGGCGTAAGCCCCGGCGTGCGCCGGAACGTGGACTGTCACCGGGGATCGGTGGTGCCGAGGGGGAGTTCTCCTCGGCCGGACGAGTGTCCGTGATGCTCATGCTGATTCATTTCTGGAGTACTGGAACCCGGTGCGCGCGGACAAGGCACGGCTCGGCACCCGCATCGACGACGGCGCGCGAAGGCCGTCGACCTGGTGCGGCGTGGAGCCTGCCGATCGTCAGGCGCGGTCTTCGTCCGAGCGGAGCCGGACGAACACGGCCGACCGGCGGCGTACGTCGAGCACCACGCTCACGTCGAGAGAACGGGTGACGTCAGCGTCGGGAGGCGACAACGAGGCGCGTGTTCGACACGGGGACAGCGCACGACGAGCCCGTGCACCGGGTGAGGGAAAGGTCAGAAAGGAACAGCGAGCGGGGGAGCGCGGGTTCGCAGCGACGACGTGGCGAAGATTCGCAGGATGACGCGGTCGCGGTGGGCCAGGCGCAACGGCGCCGGGTCGGGGATGCGGGGAGTGCGGTAGCGCAGCGGCAGGATGCGCGCCAGCACAGCGCCGCCGACCCGGTAGGCGGCCTCGGCGCCGACGATGACGACGGCCGCGAGCAGCGCGGCGACGGTGTGGGCGGTGAGCATGCCGAGTCCGAGCGAATCGTCAGCCGAGTGCGAGTGCCCCGACCAGCTCATCGTGGTGTGGCCGACCAGCTGACCACCCAGCAGCACCGCCGCCAAACCCAGCGCACCGTGACGCAGTGGTCCGATCCCGGCGACCAGTGCGCCGACAACCGCCGAGGCCGCCGCCAGCAACACGATCGCGGTGCTGCCCGGCAGCGCCCCACCGGCGGCCAGCCCGTGCGCGGCCAACGACAGCGCGCCCGACATCGAGCTCGCGCAGGCGCCACGCAGCCGCGCGCCGACCGCACGCGACGGCGCGGACGCCTGCTCGAACCCGATGATCACGCGCTGATGATAGTCGACGGACGAGGCCCGCTCGGCGGCGATAGAGCGGGCTACGTCCAGCCGTTCTCAGTCCGACTCGACCGGCATCTCGATCAGCGGCTTGCGCAGCAGCTTGCCCGTCGCGTTGCGCGGCAGCTCGTCGACGAAGATCACCTCGCGCGGCACCTTGTAGCGGGCCAGGTTCTCGCGGACGTATTCCTTGATCTCCTTGGCGTCGCGCTTGGACTCCGGGCCGGGCACCACGATCGCGCGCAGCCGTTTGCCGTAGTCGTGGTCGTCGACGCCGACCACCGCGGCCTCGAACACATCGGCGCGGCCCGCGATGAGGTTCTCCACCTCCAGCGGGAAGACGTTCTCGCCGCCGGAGACGATCATGTCGTCGTCGCGGCCGTCGATGTAGAGCAGACCGTCGGCATCGAAATGGCCGACGTCACCGCTCGACATCATGCCGTCGACCATTTCCTTGGTCCGGCCGTCGGTGTAACCGGTGAACGCGAACCCGTTGTCCACGAAGATCGTTCCGGTGACATTCGGCGCGGTGATCGGCTTGCGGTTCTCGTCGAGCAGCACGATCCGGATGCCGACCGGTGCCTTGCCCGCCGTGGTCGGCGCCTTGCGCAGATCCTCCGGGGTGGCCACGGTCATCACCGCGCATTCGGTGGAGCCGTAGAGGTTGTAGAGCGAGTCGCCGAAGTAGTCGAGGGTGCGGGTCACCACGTCGGGGGCGATCGCCGAGCCCGCGGCGAAGATGACCTTCATCGTCGACGGGTCGTACTTCGCCAGCACCTGCTCGTCCAGATCGAGGATGCGCTGCAGCATCGTCGGCACCACGACCAGCGAATCCGCCTGGTACTTCACCACATTGGCGAGCGTCTGCTCCGGGTCGAACCGGCGCTGCTGGAAGATGACCCGGTTTCCCAGGGCGAGCCCGAGGGTGAACTGCGACAGGCCGGTGCCGTGGAAGATCGGCGCCGCCATGATCATGGTGCCGTTGTTGGGCAGCGGCACCCGATCCACGAACTGCGCCGACGCGAACGGGCTCACCTTGTCGCGCGGTGCGCCCTTGGGGGTGCCGGTGGTGCCGCTGGTCAGGATCACCATGCCGCCGGGCTTGCTCGGTGCGGTGATCGCGGCGGTCGAACGGTCTGCCGACAGCGAGGCCACGGTCGGGATCGACGGGTCGGCCCCGTGCGCTTCGTCGACCCAGGTGAGCACCCGCGGGATCTCGGTGGGGATGGCGCTCATCAGGTCGAGGAACTCGCTGTCGTGCAGCACCGCCTTGACCTTCTCGCGGGCGGCGACATCAGCGAACTGCGGCTTGGCGAACCCGGTGTTCATGAGCACCGCGCGCACACCGAGCTTGCCCGCCGCGAGCAGGCTCAACACCATGCCGCGATGGTCACGGGCCAGCACCGCGATCACGTCGCCCTCGCTGATCCCACTGGCGCGCAGGCCGCGGGCGAAGGCGTTGGACTGTGCGTCGAGTTCGCCGAAGGTGATCTCGCCCAGCTCGTCGACGATCGCGCCCGCCTGCGGCCTGCTCTGCGCGGCGTGCATGACGACGCCGGCGAACGGGCCGAACTTCGAGACATTGCGGAACGAACGGGCAGCGTGGTCGAGGCGCAGCGGATTGAACAGCTTGCGATCGACCATGACCTTGACGCCGAGCGCGAAGTCACCGGCACGTCGGGCGGTAGTACCTAGCGCGGGCAGAGACAGAGACATCGAACAGCCTTCCGGCAGACCGAGCCCACGCAGAACCGCAGGCCGGACCGCGTCTTCGAGATCCAGTGCTGTCGCTAACACTAGCAAGCGATCCGGCCGCGCTGTCTACTCCGTAGTAGCCAGGGCCTATCCCTGTGAGACCTCATAGTCGATGAGGGTGCGGCGCACGATCTTGCCGGTGGCGTTGCGGGGCAGTTCGTCGAGGAAGATCACCTCGCGCGGCACCTTGAACCTGGCCAGATTCGCCTTGACGTGCGCCTGGAGTTCGGCGGCGTCGAGGGTGTGACCTTCTTCCAGGACGACGAAGGCGCGCAGGCGTTTTCCGAACTCCGGATCGTCGACGCCGATCACCGCCACGTCGAAGATCTCGGGCCGCTCGACCAGCAGGTTCTCGACTTCCTGCGGGTACACGTTCTCGCCGCCGGAGACGATCATGTCGTCATCGCGGCCGTCGACCATGAGCAGCCCGGTGTCGGTGAAATGGCCCATGTCGCCGCTGGACATGAAGCCGTCGATGATCTGCTTGTGCCTGCCGTCGGTGTAGCCCTCGAACGGCGCGCCACTGCGCACGAAGATCCGGCCACGCGCGCCCGGCGTCTTGACCTGCTGATCCTCGTCGTCGTAGAGGCGGACCTCGCAGGTGATCGGCGAACGGCCGACCGTGCCCGGCGCTTCCGCCAGCTCGGCCGGGTTCGCGATGGTCGCGATGGCGACCTCGGTCGACCCGTAGAGGTTGTAGAGCACCGGTCCGAAGGCCTCGGTGGCCTTGATGCACAGCTCCGGGGTGAGCGCGGAGCCGGCGAAGAGGATGACCTTCAGTGAGGACAGGTCGTATTTCGCGCGGACGTCGGCGGGCAGCTCGGTCATCCGGTGCAGCATCGTCGGCACGCACACCAGCATCTCGACCTTGTGCTCGGCGATCGCGGCGAGGGTGGCCTCGGCATCGAATCGGCGGCGCATGACGATCTTGTTCGACAGGATCGTGTTGACCAGCCAGGTGCCCAGGCCCGTGCTGTGGAAGATCGGCGACACGATCATCGCTGTACCGCGCTTCGGGAACGGTACGCGGTCGACGAACTGCGCAGTCGCCATCGGCGTGACCTTGGTGCGCGGTGCGCCCTTGGGCAGGCCGGTGGTGCCACTGGTGAGGATGATGAAGCCGCCCGGCTTGCTCGGCGCGGGCAGATCCTCGGTGGAGTTGTTCGCGATGAGGTCGTCGAATGTCGTGGCGCCCGCCGGGAGTTCGGTGCCTTCGTCGACCCAGGTGAGGTAGCGCGGCAGGTCGGCGGGCAGTGCGTCGAGCAGGCCGAGGAACTCGCTGTCGTGCAGCACCGCGCGCACGTTCTCGCGTTCGCAGACCTCCGCGAACTGTGGTTTGGCGAAGCCGGTGTTCATCAGCGCGATGCGCGCGCCCAGCTTGCCCGCCGCGATCATCGACATGATCAGGCCGCGGTGATCGCGGGCCAGCACGGCGATGACCGTGCCCTCGCCGATGCCCGCTTCGCGTAACCCGCGGGCGATGGCGGTGGACTGCTCGTCGAGCTCGCGATAGGTCAGCTCACCGCGCTCGTCCACGAGGGCCACCTGGGCGGGGGCGACGCGGGCCGAATGGCGCACGAGGGTGGCCTGCGGGCCGTAGATCTTGGATTCCTTCATCGTCCGCAGGGTCTCGAGCGGTGTTTTGGGATCGGAGACTCCGCGCGCGCGCAGTACACCGATCGCCTTCACGCTTTCGAGCAGATGTGACAGGTTCACTCGACTACCTCCGCAGCTTGGATCACTCGACGCTCACCGTAGCAGTCGATGTGCTGTGCATCACAGTAGTCTAACCGGGCATTTGGGACATCTCCACAAGATCAGCGCTGGGCCGCCGCCAGCACCGCGAGGAGCGGGACAAGCCTGCCTTCCGGCACCTCGAAACGGCCCAATCCCGCGGTCTGCAACCAGCCGACGGCGGCCAGCTGGCGCAAGTGCTGGTAGATCTCGGGTGAGGTGCCCAGTTCCGCGATGGCGGCGAGATCGGCGGCGGTTCTGCGCCCGTAGACGATTTCCTGAAGTAGTCGCAGCCGGACCGGATCGGCCAGCGCGGCAAGGCAATTGGCGGCTTCGATGGTCCAGACATCACCGACGATGGCATCGGTGGGGTACTGGGCCTGCCAATCGAAGCGCTCACCGGTGGGCAGTTGCAACGCGCCCGCCAGCAGCACCCCGCCTGTGCGTTTCCCGGCATCGGCGAATTCCTGCCGCAGGCGCGCCACCGCCCACGGCAGCTGCGCGTGCTCGGGCTGCGCGCTCTCCAGCGCGGCAACACGGCGTTCCAGTTCTTCGAGTCGGTCGACCAGATCCTCCACGCCGGTCAACCTACGCCACACCGAAGCTGTTGCGCTGCTTCATCGAAACGACAGCACACCCCGGATCCGGTGGACCCGGGGTGCGCAGTGGACGAACGTCAGCGCGTGACAGCACCGAACGAGGGCTGCTGGATGGTGCCGAGCTGGTAAGCGAACCCGTCCGGGTGCGCCTCGTCGACCGGCACCGGCCAGCGGTGCCACAGGTTGCCGTACACCGCCGCCACGACCAGCCCGGCGCCGGTGTTCAGCGCCGCGGTGCGGATGGTGGTGTCGACCGGCACGTCCTGGTGTTCGTTCAGGACCGCGGTGCCGCTCTGCCCGCTGGACAGATTCAGCCACATGACCTCGAGCTTGGCGTTGCCCTGGTTGGGCGAGATGGTGCCGGGCCCGCCGAAGAAGCCGAGGCGGAAGCCGTCGATATCGAGGGCGATGCCGGAGCCGTACACCCCGGACCCGCCGCCGTTCTGGCCGATATCGGAGGTCGCCGGGATCTGGAACGGCTGTGCAGGCAGCGCGACATCGACCGTGCCGTCGGCGGCGAGCTTGTCGAGGGCGGCGAGTGCGCCCGGATTGTTCGCCACCGACGTGCGCAGCTGCGAAACGGCCGCGGCCACATCGACAGTCTGTGTCGTCGGTTCCGCGACCGCGGGGCCCGCGAAGACGATGGCGACGGCGGCCGAGGTGGCGGCTACCGCGGTGGTGAAGCGACGCATGAAACTCAGATGATGCATAACCAGCTCTCCTCGAGTGTTCCTGGTACTGCTTTCCCTGGTAATTCGTCCGCTGTGCGGGTCGGTCGGGCTATCAGCCGCCGACCACCTGTGCACGGTACCGACAGCCGATGTGGGATCTGTCACTACCCCGGGGAAAGCCGAGTTCAGGACCTCGAGGGTTGGTTACGGCATGTTCGCGATCTCCACTTTGTAGCCGCGATAGAGCTCGGGTTTGGCGGTGAGGACCGGCATGTCCAGATTCTGCGCGGTGAACACCACGGGCGCGATCAGTGGCCAGTCGAGATGGTCGTCGACGATCGGCACCGTGGTGCCGATGCGGATCGCGGTCGGGGCGTCGAGTTCGGCCCAGCGCACGGCGACGCGATTGTCGAGCAGGCGCCCGAGTTCATCGATGTTGTCCACGGCGCGCATCGCGGCCATCAGACTCACGGTGGGCACCACCAGGATTCGGCGCTGCTGGGTGAACTGGCGCATGATCACCTGCCCGAACAGCGGTGACAGGGCAAGCGAGGTGAGCGCGGTGTGGTCGGCGACGCTCACTGGCGGCTGTCCAGCGCGCCCATCAGCTTGCTCAGTTTGGCTTCCGCCTCGGCGATGTCTTCCGCCGAATGCTGGGTGATCCTGGCGTCGAGCTTGCCCAGGATCTGCTCCCGCAGGTCATCGTTGAAGTACGCGGGGGGCAGTGCCCCGTGCCGCAACACCTCAGCGGGTACCACCGCGACCAATTCTTTCCCCTCCCGCGTCACGATCACGGGCCGTCCGCTCGCGGACACCCCGTCGAAAACACTACCCAGCTGACCACGTAACTCGGTCAGCGGCACACTGTCGTAATCGGCCATAGTCAACTGTACATCGCTGTGTACAGTTGACTATGGCCGAACGGTGTTCCGGTGGGACGTCGTGCTCACCTGATCGCTCAGGCGACCTTGCGGGCCGGTTCGCTGCGGTAGCGGGTCACCGGGCCGTCGATGCCGAGTAGGCGCCAGGTCAGCTTGGCGACCGGGTTCATCAGGCCGCTGTTGGTGGCGAGGGCACGCACATCGCCGAAGATATTGCGCATCGTGGTCTGCGATTCCTCGCTGCCCCAGTAGGCGTCGCGCATGACCTCCGCCGGAATGTCGAACTTCTCGACGAATTCCTTGGGCGGGGTCATGATCATGTCGAGCATCACCCGCATGGCGATCGGGAAGGCCACGGAGAGCACCGATTTCGTGATCGGGTTCATGCCGGGCACGTTGCGGCGCAGGTATTCGTGGGCGAAGGAGATGTGCCGGGCTTCCTCGGCCACGTGGATCTGCATCACCCGCTGCACCATCGGATGCAGATCGACGCCGGCGCGCAGCAGCGACTTCTGCAGGTGATCGATCGGCTCCTCGCCGCCGAGGATCATCGTGAAGAACAGTTCGGGGAAGTACTTCACCGCGGGCCAGATGGCCATCGTCAGCTTGCGATCGATGGTGCCCATGCCGATCACATCGCGGTAGCCGATGCGGTTGATCATCTCCTGGAACATCATCGTGTGGTTGCACTCTTCGGCAGCCTCGTGGGTGATGTACCGGAATTCCGGGTCGCCGTTGGGGACCGACACCAGGTACTGCATCAGCCCGCGGATCAGCAGCTGCTCGAAATCCAGGCCCACCTTGGCGATGCCGGCCTGGCGCCACATGCCGATGGCGATCTGCTTCTCGATCGGCTGGGCCTTGTACCAGGGGTGACGGCCCAGCGGGTCCTCTTCGGGCATGATCCAGCGCGGGTCGTCGCTGTGCACGGCGAACTCGGGGGATTCCCAGTCGATGTCGACGTAGGGGTCGAAGTGCCGGTTGACCGAACCTTCGGACAGGTTGCGCAGGATCTCGTGGTACTCGGGATCGGTGGCGGTGTTCTTGATTGTCGACAGCATCAGCGGTGTCTCCTTCGGTGTGGCGCGACTCCTACGTTATATGAGACTCAGAGTCCCACACAACCCCTCTGATGGTCGGATTCGTCCTTGCGGCGCGATCTACCAGCGCCGACGTACGATGAAACGTCGCAGGACACGCCGAACGGTTGACCAATCAGCCAGCGCACCTGGCTGTGAACGGGCGGGGCCCACGGGGTCGCGCACCGAGAGAGCGAGGATCCCGATGGCACGTTCGACTCCCGCCAAGGCCGTATGGCCGGCCCTACGCGTCGACTCCTGGTCCGACACGCGCGACACCCTGCACATGTGGTCACAGATCATCGGCAAGCTGACAATGGCGGGCACTCCGCTGGTGAACCACTGGTGGAATATCACGTTCGCGGTCAGCGCGCGCGGGATGACGACCGGTGCGATTTCCGTCGACGGCCGCCTGCTCGACATCGAATTCGACTTCGTCGACCACGAACTCGTCCTGCGCAGCAGCGACGCCCGCCGCGCCACGATCGCCCTGCGACCGCGCACGGTCGCCGACTTCTACGCCGAACTCGGCCATGTGCTCGGCCGGCTGGACATCGTGGTCGATATCGAAGCCTCACCCAATGAGGTCGACCCGGCCATCCCCTTCGCCGAGGACACCACCCACCACTCCTATGACGCCGACGCCGTCCACCTGTTCTGGCAACAGCTCGTCCAGATCGAGCGAGTATTCCAGCTCTGGCGCGCCGGTTTCGCCGGGAAATCCAGTCCGGTGCAATTCTTCTGGGGTTCCTTCGACCTGGCCTGCACCCGCTTCTCCGGCCGCCCCGCGCCCCTGCACCCCGGCGGTGCCCCCAACTGCGCCGATTGGGTGATGGAGGAGGCCTACTCCCGCGAATGCGCGAGCGCGGGCTTCTGGCCCGGTGGCACCGAAGGCACCTTCTACGCCTATTCCTACCCGGCTCCGGACGGTTACTCCGCTCGTCCCGCGGGCCCCGACGGCGCCCAGTGGGACACCACCCTCGGCGAATTCGTCCTCCCGTACGACATGGTCCGCAATTCCCCCGACCCCGACGCCACCCTCCTGCACTTCCTCGACACCACCTACGCTTCCGCGGCCGACCTGGCCCACTGGGATCGACCGCTGCTCGACGTCGATCCCCACCGCCTCGACCGCCGACTCCACGTCGACGACACGACGGCGCTCTGACCCGTCGGCATCCCGCACGACATCACATCTCCCGCAACAGCTCTGTCAGCAGCGCGGGGTCGACCCGATAGGGCGTGTTGAACCCGAGCCGTTCGACGATTCCGTCGTAGCGCTCGTGCAGTTGCGCCGCCGCGCGGGCGGGGTCGGTGGCTGTGATCGCGACGGCATCGAGGAAATCGTCGTCGACGAGGTCGGCCATCCGATCCCATTCCCCGTTCTTGGACATCGCTTTCAGGCGGGGTCCGAGTTCGGCCCGATCGTGCAACTGGAGAATCGGCCAGTAGGCCGGTGTCGATCCGTAGAACGCCAGCTGCTTTCGGACGGCCTGCCTGGCCGCGGCGAGCTCGCTCGCGGATCTGCCTGTCGCGACCATCGCCGAATGGTGGATCACGATGTCGTCCACGGGTTTCCGTGCGCGCGCCGCGCCGTGCGCCAGGGCGGGCAGGGTCACCTCGCGCAGAAACCTCGGCGTGCAGAACGGGTGCGACATGAATCCGTCGGCGACCTCGCCCGCCACCGCGGTCATGCCCGGGCCCACCCCCGCGAGATAGATCGGCGGCGGTCCGAACCCGGCCACCTCGTCGGCCGCGGGGCGAAACAGTGGCGGCATCAGGGTGTGCTGATAGAACTCGCCCTGGTAATCGAGCCGCCCGCCCTGCTCCCAGCTCGCCCAGATGGCACGCACCGCCAGCACCATGTCGCGCATCCGGTCGGCCGGTCGGCTCCACGGCATCGAGTAGCGCCGGGTGATGTGCGCGCGGATCTGGCTCCCGAGACCGAGTACGAACCGGCCACGGGAGAAGGCCTGCAGATCCCAGGCGATGGTGGCGAGCAACAGCGGATTGCGGGCGAACGCCACCGCGATCGAGGTACCGAGCTCGACCCGCTCGGTGTGCTCGGCGGCGAGCAACAGCGGCAGAAACGGGTCGTGCGCGCCTTCGAACGTCCAGATGCCCGCGTACCCCGCGGCCTCCGCGGCGGCGGCATCCTTGCCCATCGTGGCGAGCCCGCCGGTCAGCGTGGTGTCGATCTTCAAGACGCGCGTCCCATCACCGTCGTGTGCAGTCCAGCGATGTTCGTGACAGCGCGGAACAATTCGACCATCACCGTAACGCCGCGCAGAACCCATCCGGGCCGATCCGGCAAACGCCGGCCTGCTCCGGGAAACGAAAAACCGATGCGAGTCGGAACGACTCGCACCGGATTTCGTTGTCTACCAGCTCACTTCAGTTCGGAGCTGGTCTTTCCGAGCACGCGGCGAGCCACGATCAGCTGCTGGATCTGCTGGGTGCCTTCGAAGATGTCCAAGATCTTCGAGTCGCGGGCCCACTTCTCGAGCAGAGTGCGCTGGGAGTAGCCGATGGTGCCGGCCAGCTCCACCGCCTTGAGGGTGACGTCGGTGCCGGTGCGGCCCGCCTTGGCCTTGGACATCGAGGCCTCGAGGGAGTTCGGCTTCTTGTTGTCGGCCATCCAGGCGGCGCGCAGGGAGAGCAGGTAGGCCGATTCGTAGTCGGCTTCCATGCGCAGGAACTCGGCGGCCGCCGCGGACTGGTTCATCGCGGGGGTGTCGTAGGAGATCTCGACACCCGCCTCGGTGAGGACGGTACGCAGTTCCTCGAGCGCGGCGCGGGTGACGCCCACGGCCATGGCCGCCACAAGGGGGCGGGTGTTGTCGAAGGTCTGCATGACCCCGGCAAAGCCCTTCTCCACGTTGACTTCCGGCGAACCGAGGATGTTGTCGGCGGGGATGCGGCAGTCCTGCAGCAGCAGCACCGCGGTGTCGGAGGCCTTGATGCCGAGCTTGTGCTCGAGCCGCGCCACCGACAGACCCGGAGCGTCGCGGGGGACGACGAAGGACTTGATGGCGGCGCGACCCAGGCTCTTGTCGACCGAGGCCCACACCACGATGTGGGTGGCGCGCTCACCGCAGGTGACGAAGATCTTCTCGCCGTTGAGGACCCACTCGTCACCGTCGAGGGTGGCGGTGGTGGTGACGGCGGCGGAGTCGGAACCGAAGGACGGCTCGGTGATCGCCATCGCGGCCCACACCTTGCCGAAACGCGAGAGCTGCTCGTCGGTCGCGACGGCGGCGATCGCGGCGTTGCCCAGTCCCTGGTAGGGGATGGTGAGCATCAGGCCGACATCGCCCCACGAGGTCTCGAGGGCGTTGAGCAGCGCGGACATGTTGCCGCCGTTGGCATTCGCGGTCAGGTCCGCGGCGGCCTCGTCGTTACGGCCGCCCGCGGCGCCACCGATCTTCTGGGTGCCGGAGTCGGCGAGCCCTTCGATCATGGCGGCCATCGTGTCGAGCTCGACCGGGTACTCGTGCTCGGCGAGGTCGTACTTGCGGGAAATGGGACGGAAGATCTGCGAGGCGACCTGGTGGGCCTGGTTGGCGCTCGCCTTCAGCTTCTTGGGGAGTTCGAGATTGATCATGAGGGGGCTCCTGGAAGGTGAGAAACGGGCCTAGACCAGCACGATGCCTTCGGCGACACCGACGGAACGAAGGTCGCGGTACCACCGCTCGACCGGGTGTTCCTTGGTGAAGCCGTGGCCGCCGAGCAGCTGCACGCCGTCCAGGCCGATCTGCATGCCCTTGTCGGTGGCCAGCTTGCGCGCCAGCGCCGCCTCACGGGCGAACGACAGACCCTGCTCGGCGCGCGAAGCACCACGCAGGGTGACCAGGCGCAGGCCGTCGAGCTCGATCGCCATGTTGGCGACCATGAAGGCCACCGCCTGGCGGTGCGAGATCGGCTCGCCGAACGCCTCACGCTCGTTCACGTACGGGATCACGTAGTCGAGCACGGCCTGGCCGGTGCCGATGGCCAGCGAGGCCCAACCCAGGCGGGCGAGCTGCACCGCGTCGCCGTACTCGGCGGCACGGGTCTTGGCGTCGCTGTCGCCGAGGACGGCGTCGGCGCCGACGGCCACGTTGTCCAGGATCAGCCGACCCAGGCCCGCGGCGCGCAGACCCATGCTCGGGTCGGCTTCCACCGACAGCCCGGCGGTGTCGGACTCGACGATGAACAGCGCGGGGCGCCCGTCGAGCTCGGCGGCCACGACGAACAGTTCCGCGTCGGCCGCGGCCGGGACCAGGCTCTTCACACCGTTGAGCTTGTAGCCGCTGGGGGAGCGGACGGCTTTGGTCTGCAGCGCGAACGGGTCGAACAGGGCGCGCGGCTCGTTGATCACCACGGACGCCTGCGGCACACTCTCGCCGGTGAAGGCGGGCAGGTAGGTCTGCTGCTGGGCGTCGGTGCCCCACTGCGACAGCGCGACGGTGACACCGCTCGGCGCCAGGATCGGCAGCGCCAGGCCCATGTCGCCGTGCGCCAGCGCCTCGGCGACCAGGGAGTTGGTGACGGCGCCGCGCTCGGAGGCCGCGCCTTCCAGCTCCTCGGGCACGTTGATCAGGGTGATGCCGAGTTCGGCGGCGCGCTCGAGCAGGTCGCGCGGGGCCTTGGCGGCATTGTCGGCGTCGTAGGCCGCGGGACGCAGGATCTCGCCCGCGAAATCACGCACCGTCTCGACGATCATCTGCTGTTCGTCGGACGGGGTGAGATCGAAGTAGTCCTTGGTCTTGGACTCGTTGTCGACCAGACGCTTGGGCTCACCGCCGCCCGCGACCTTGGCGAACGTACGAGTGGCCGCGCCCAGGGTGCGGAACCCGGTCTTGGTGCCCTCGTAGGTGACGCGCTCGATCGGCTTGCGCAGGTTGTACTTGCCCGCGAGCTCCGACCCGGTAATGGTCGTCAAAGCGCGCATCGCGGCGCCCATCCAGTCCCGTTTGGGCTGGCTGAGGCCGACCGCGGACGTGTCGTTCGGACGTCGCTTCGTCGCGCTGTCTCGAGTGCTCATCATCACCTGATTTCCTCGGCTGTCGGGGTGCCTTCGACCCCACCATCTTACTCTTCGGTAAGTCTATCTTACTCCAGAGTAAGATGTGTGCCGACCCAAAGTGGGATTGCCGACCTCTGCGACGCTGGTCGGCGACTGGACTGGTCTTACCCCGATCAGCCGCCGTTGTCGCCGTTTCTGGCCAGACTCATGGCTGCGGTCGATCCTGATTCGTTATGTGTCATGAGACTGCCCGCCATCGCCGCGGCTACGTTTCGTCGTGGTGGGCCCGGGTGATGGCAGGGGAGTGCTACAGCCCGTGGCGGTCGAGGAATTCGGTCAGCAGTTTGCGCCACTCGTCGGGGCGCTCGACCATCACCACGTGGCCTGCCTCGATCTCGGTGTAGTCGGCGCCGGGAATCGCCGCGGCCAGTGCCCGCGAGTTCGCGGGATCGACCAGCAGGTCGGCGGTGGTGGCCACGACCAGGGTGGGCACCGCGACGGCGGCCAGGTCGGGGCTGGTGTCGACCGACTCGACCAGCGCCGCCTGTTGCCGGGTGCCGCCGGGAATCGAGGCGGCCGTCTGGCGAACGATGTCATCGATCGCGGCCACGGGCAGCGTGTTGACGAACCCGGTGGAGAAACCGGTGAGCACGACGAGACGGGCGAAGGATTCATGGTCGCCTCGATCCAGGAGGTCCTGCCAGAACCGCACGATGAGTTGGGCGCGATTGTCGGGGGAGGCCAGGCCGGCCGTCAGCAGGAGGCCGGTGACGCGGTCGGGGTGGCGGGTGGCGGCGCGCACGGCCACCGCGGTGCCGAGGGAGAATCCGATGATGGTGAAGGTCTCGACGCCCGCGTCGACGGCGGCCGACACGAGCGCGTCGGCGAGGTCGTCGAGGTTCAAGGGGGTGTCGTCGCCCGGGTAGTCCGAGGCAACCACGGTGTGACCCTCGGCGAGCGCCGGAATCACGGTGCCGAAGTTGCTCTCGATCCCGCCGCCCGCGCCGTGCGCGAGGACGATGCCGGGGCCGGTGCCATGGACGGTGGTGTGCAGGGGAATCGTGGTCATGGCGGCGACGTTAGGGATTGACATGGGTGTGAAGGTCAAGCCGACGGTGCCGGTGGTCACATGCTGATCGGCGAATTGGCACGACGCACCGGGGTCGCCACCCGGCTGCTGCGCTACTACGAGGAGCAGGGTCTGCTGCATCCACACCGCGACAGCAACGGTTACCGCAGTTATCCCGCATCGGCGGCAGCGACGGTCGCCCGGATCAGGGAACTGCTGGCTGCAGGACTGAACACCGATGACATCGCCCTGCTGATGCCGTGCGCCGAGGACGCGGGACCGGTCCAAGCCTGCGAGATGTCGGTGCGAATCATGGCCGACAGAACCGCCGAACTGGACCGGCGCATCGCAGACCTCGACCGCCAGCGATCCCAACTCGCCGCTCAACTCGGCGCCAGCCTCGCCCACGCCGGGCAGCGGCCGTCGACGGGCCTGGAGTAACCAGCACGCTCGGCGTCGGCTGCCGTCGACGCGGCGGGACCGATCGAGCCGGCCCCGCCGCGCACAAACCTTATTCGCGCACGTAGTAGCGCAGGGTCAGGTAGGCGGTGACGGCGGCGAAGACGATGCCGACAGGCGCGATCGTCAGGGCAACCACCGCGATGTCGTCGCCGGTGATGCGCGGGAACACATTGCTGTCGAACAGCGGCCCCAGCGCCCGGTCGATCACCAGCGGCCGGGCGATCACCAGGCCGAGGATCGCGAGTACCGAACCGACGAAGGCGGCCGCGACCGCTTCGAGCAGGAACGGTAGCTGGGTGTACCAGCGGGTCGCTCCCACCAGGCGCATGATGCCGACTTCCGTGCGCCGCGTGAACGCGGCGATCTGCACCATGTTCAGCACCAGCAGCATCGCGGCCAGCGCCATCACCAGCGCCAAACCGAACGCGGCGTTGCGTAGTCCGTCGAACAGGCTGGTCAGCCGGTCGACGAACTCCTTGTCGTTGGCCACGATCCGCACACCCGGCCGCGTCGCGAAGCCGTCGTAGATGTGCTGATACTGGTCGGCGTCGGTCATCTTCACCCGCAACGAGGCAGGCAGCGGCGAGTCGGAGATGTACTGCACCATTTCCGGCTGATCAGCGAACAGCTTCTTCGCCTCCTCCAGCGCGTCGGCGCGGTTGAGGAACTGCACGCTCTCCACACCCGAGGTCTGCTTGAGGTCGGCCAGCAGCGACTTGCACGGGTCGGCGGCGCAGTCGGGATCGGTGTCGGAGACCGCGTCGTCGAGATAGAAGCGCACCTCGAGGCGGCCGATGAAGAAGTTCTCGGTCTTGTCGGCCATCCGCACCGACAGCATGCCGCCGCCGAGCATCATCAGTGACACGGCCGTGGTCAGGATCATCGCGATGGTCATCGTGAGATTGCGGCGCAGGCCGTCGACGACCTCGGTGAACAGGAAACTCAGTCGCATTATCGACCCACCCCGTAGACGCCGGTCGCTTCGTCGCGCACGAGTCTGCCGTGGTCGAGTTCCACCACCCGCCTTCGCATGGCGTCGACGATGTGATTGTCGTGGGTGGCCATCAGCACCGTGGTGCCGACGCGATTGATCCGTTCCAGCAGCGCCATGATGTCGGCGCTGGTGTCGGGGTCGAGGTTGCCGGTCGGCTCGTCGGCGAGCAGGACCAGCGGCCGGTTGACGAACGCGCGCGCGATCGCGACCCGCTGCTGCTCACCACCGGACAGCTCCGACGGCAACCGCTGCCCCTTGCCGCCGAGACCGACCATGTCGAGCACCTCGGGCACCGTCCGGTCGATGAACTGGCGCCGCTTGCCGATCACCTCCAGCGCGAACGCGACGTTCTGTTCCACGGTCTTCTGCTGCAACAGCCGGAAGTCCTGGAACACGCAGCCGATCCGCTGCCGCAACTTGGGCACCTTCCGGCCGGGCAAGCGGTCGACGCGGAAATCCGCGACCCGGATCTCGCCCGATGTCGGCGCCTCTTCCTTGAGCAGGAGTCGCATGAAGGTCGACTTGCCCGAACCGGACGGGCCGATGATGAAGACGAACTCGCCTTTTTCCACATCGACGGAAACGTTGTCCAGCGCCGGTCGCGTCGAGGTCTCGTACGACTTGGTCACGTTGCGCATGGTGATCACGGGGAGCCAGTGTAACCAGCGAACCAACCGCCTCAGCGGGACGCGGCGCGTCGATCAGGGTTGGGGGTCGGCATTCACCCAGGTCGGTACGGCGTTGAGGAACGTCGTCGGGCCCTCGGCGGCGGTATCGGTGGGTTTGACGAACAGGTACACGACAAACGTCGACAGCCACGCCGCCATCAGGATCGCTGTGGACTTACGTGGTTTCACTGATTCCCTCCTTACGCAGGGCCGCGGCGACGCGCACGCGCAGTTCGCGACCCACTTCGAATTGTTTGCCTGGCAATGTGCGGGCAACCATCCGGATGTTCATCACGTCGAGCGAGAGATCTTCGACACCCATCACCGACGGCTCGTCGAGCAGCAGCGGTTTGAGGCGGCGATCCTCGTAGGCCTTGGTGCACACCGCGTGCAGGATCTCGTTGATCTTGGTGATATCGGCCTGCGCGGAGACCGGGACGTCGATCGCGGCGCGCGCCCAATCCTTGGACAGATTGGTGACTTTCACGATCTGCCCGTTGGGGACGATGATCACCTCGCCGTCGGAGTTGCGCAGCGTGGTGATGCGCAGCGTCACGTCCTCGACGGTGCCCTCGGCCGGGTCGGCGGAACCGGTGACCGAGATCTGCACCACGTCACCGAAGCCGTATTGGCGCTCGGTGATCAGGAAGAACCCGGCCAGAATGTCCTGGACGATGCGCTGCGCGCCGAAACCGAGCGCGGCACCGAGCACCGCCGCGGGCGCGACCAGTCCCGTCACCGCGAAGCCCAGCCTGCGCAACACCTCCATGCCGACCAGCACGTACACGATGGTCAGCACCACCCACGTGACCACCTGCGCCAGCGCGTGACGGTGCTTGGCCGCCTCGGTGCGGACCAGGGCGTCACTGGTCTGGAAACCCGAGTCGATCTTGGTGGTCACCCGGTCGCGCAGGAACGCGGCGAACCGGCCGAACAGCATCGCGCCGACGATCAGCAGGACGATTTCCAGCCCACTGGAACGCATCCAGTCGCTGATCTCGGGTCCGCTGTTGGCCGCGAGGACGTCGGTCATCGCGTCTCCTTCATGGACCTGCACAGGCACAGTTTCGGTTCGGTCGAACGCACACCAGAAAGGTTACAGGTCGGTCACGGCGTGCGGTCAAACGTGCTGAAGCGCACGGTTTGTGAGCGAACAGCTGGCTACGCGTCGTCCTGATCGCGCATACGCCAACGGATTCCGGACTCGATGAAACCGTCGATGTCGCCGTCGAGGACCGCGGTCGGATTGTTGACTTCGTGGTTGGTGCGCAGGTCCTTGACCATCTGGTACGGGTGCAGCACGTAGGAACGCATCTGGTTGCCCCACGAGGCGCCCTCGTTGGTCTTGAGCGCGTCCATCGTGGCGCGCTCCTCCTGGCGCTTGCGCTCGAGCAGCTTGGCCTGCAGCACGCGCATGGCCGAGATCTTGTTCTGCAGCTGCGACTTCTCGTTCTGGCAGGTCACGACGATGCCGGTGGGGATGTGGGTCAGGCGCACCGCGGAGTCGGTGGTGTTGACCGACTGGCCGCCGGGGCCCGACGAGCGGTACACGTCGACCCGGATCTCGCCCTCGGGAATCTCGATGTGGTCGGTCGTCTCCACCACGGGCAGGACCTCGACCTCGGCGAAGGAGGTCTGGCGACGGCCCTGGTTGTCGAACGGGCTGATCCGGACCAGGCGATGCGTGCCCATCTCCACCGACAGCGTGCCGTAGGCGTAGGGCGCCTTCACCGCGAAGGTGGCGCTCTTGAGGCCGGCCTCTTCGGCGTAGGAGGTGTCGTAGACCTCGACGGGGAACTTGTGCCGCTCGGCCCAGCGGATGTACATGCGCATCAGCATCATCGCCCAGTCGGCGGCGTCGACGCCGCCGGCGCCGGAACGGATGTTGACCAGCGCGTCACGCTTGTCGTACTCGCCCGAGAGCAGGGTGCGCACTTCCATCGCCTCGACGTCCACGCGCAGTGCGGCGCGCTCGGCATCGGCGTCGGCGGTGGCTTCGGCGGCGGCCGCGTCTTCTTCGGCCTCGGCCAGTTCGTAGAGCACCGGCAGGTCCTCGAGCCGCTGGCGCAGATCCTCGACCCGGCGCAATTCGCTCTGCGCGTGCGAGAGCTCACTGGTCACCTGCTGGGCGTGCTCCTGGTTGTTCCACAGCTCGGGATCGGCGGCCTGGTGCTCGAGTTCATCGATACGGCGGCGTAGTTCCTCGACATCGAGGACCGACTCGACCGTCTTGAGCGTGGTGTCGAGTTCTGCGAGGTCGGCGATAACGTCAGGATGCACGATGTCCTAGGCTACCGGTCCCGTCCGACACAGTGCCTATTCGGTCAGCTTGCGATGGACCGCAAGCCCCCTGGGCGGCGTCCGACCAGCTGGTCGAGGGCGTTCGCGCTGGCCTCGTCGGCCGGGAGCAGGACGTAGAGCGACTGGTCGTCGTCGATGGACAGATCCAGCGATTCGTAGGCCAGCCGCAGCGTGCCCGCTTCGGGATGATCGAGGCGGTTGATCCCGCCGGACGGCGGCAATCCGGGCAGCGTCGCGAGGCGATCGGTGAAGACGCCGCCCGCCGTCACGGTGAGTTCGTCGACCAGGGCGGCGACCATCGGATCGGCGCGGAACGGGCCCTGCTTGAGCGAAGCGACCAGCTTGTCGGCAGCCGAGTCCCACTCCGGGTACAGCTCGCGGGCGCCGGGGTGGGTGAACACGAAACGGGCGACGTTGGCGGGCTCGCCCTGCTCGAACAGCCCCGCGGGCGCCATCAACTTCCGGTAGCCCTCGGTGCAGGCCAGGATCTCGGTGAAGCGGTTGGTGATCGCGGCGGGAGCGGGTTCCAGCTGGGCGAGAATCGCCAGGATCGTCGGACGCACCGTGCGATTGGGACCGTTCTCGGCAGCGCCGCAACTGAACCCGGACGCGCCTTTGCTGAGTTGATGCAGGTGGACGCGTTCGCGAGGACTCAGCCGCAACGTCTCGGCCAGCGCGGACAACACCTGGGCGGAGGGATGGCTGTCGCGGCCCTGCTCGAGCCGGATCAGATATTCCACACTGACGCCCGCCAGCAGCGCGACCTCGGCGCGACGCAGACCCGGCGTGCGCCTGCGTTGTCCGGCGGGCAGCCCGACCTCGGCGGGGGAGACCGCTTCGCGGCGGGTCCGCAGGAACAGCCCGAGTTCGTTGTCGCTCACCTCGTCGACGGTACCCAGCTCGGCGCATCGGAGAGTGGCCGTGCCACTACCACTCTCAGCGTGGTCTCCCTGCGACGCTCGCGGTCCGCGAGATTTGGTCGTACCGGCTGATCGAGCCGGTACGACGAACAGGAGAACATCGTGTCCACGCTGAAGCTCGCGATCATCATCGGCAGTGTCCGTGACGGACGATTCGGCCCCGTTGTCGCGAACTGGTTCGCCCAGCAGGTCGACGACCGCTTCGAGGTCGACATCATCGACCTCGCCGACACCACCCTGCCCGCCCTGCCCGCCGTGCCGCCCGCCCTCGACCCCGACCCGGTCCGCCCCGCCGGCATGCGCGACCTCACCGGCCGCTTGGCCGCGGCCGACGCCTACGTCATCGTCACCCCCGACTACAACCGCAGCTACCCGGCCGCCCTCAAAGCCGCCATCGACTGGCACTTCACCCAGTGGGACGCCAAGGCGATCGGCTTCGTCGGTTACAGCGGCGGCTCCGGCGGACTCCTGGCCATCGAACACCTGCGCCAAGTGTTCAACGAACTCAACGCCCACACCGTGCGCAACTACGTCTCGTTCCCGCGCTACTACATGCTCTTCGACGAGACCGGCCAACTCCACGACCCGCAGGAACCAGAAGCCGCCGCCACGGCCCTCCTCGACCAGTTGCACTGGTGGACAAGTGCTCTGGTCGCAGCGAAAACAGCCCAGGTCGTGGCCTGACCAGGCGGCTTTCGCGCGTTCTCGGACACCCGGCCGGAGCCGCTGAGCCGGGGCGGGGAACGGCAGCGATGTTCACCGCGCCGCGAACTCGAGCGCGCCGGCTCGGCGAATACACTCCCACCGTGGCTGCCTACTCCGCTGACCTGGACCTTGCCCTGCGACTGGCCGACCAGGCCGACGCCATCTCCCACGAGCGCTTCGGCGCTGTCGACCTCAAAGTCGACTCGAAACCGGACCTCACCCCGGTCTCGGACGCCGATCTCGCGGTAGAACAGCTGATCCGGCGCGTACTCGCCGACGAACGCCCCGCCGACGCCGTGCTCGGCGAGGAGTTCGGCGGCGACGCCGAGTTCAGCGGCAGGCAGTGGGTGGTCGACCCGATCGACGGCACCAAGAACTTCGTCCGGGGCGTACCGGTGTGGGCCAGCCTGATCTCCCTGCTGGAGGACGGTGTCCCGGTGGTCGGCGTGGTGAGCGCGCCCGCGCTGGGCAGGCGCTGGTGGGCCGCCGCCGGTTCGGGCGCATGGGTGCAGGTCCACCCCGGAGCGCCCAAGCCGATCTCGGTATCCGCGGTCGCCGACCTCGACGCCGCGAGCCTGGCCTTCTCCAGTCTGTCCGGCTGGCACGAGCGCGGTCTGCGCGAGAAGTTCATCGACCTCACCGACGCCGTCTGGCGAGTCCGCGGTTACGGCGACTTCTTCAACTATTGCCTGGTCGCGGAGGGTGCGGTCGATATCGCCGCCGAGCCGGAGGTCTCCCTGTGGGACCTGGCCGCTCTCGACATCCTGGTCCGCGAGGCGGGTGGCGCGTTCACCTCCCTGGACGGACGCTCCGGTCCGCACGGCGGCGACGCTGTGGCTTCCAACGGCCTGCTCCACGACGAGGTCCTCGGCCGTTTGCGCGGGTGAATCGAAGTTATCCACAGGTGCGCAACTTCGGCATCCGCCGCCGTCGGCTCCGGTCGACGGGCTGCGCGACCGGCGCTCGCTCGTAGGATGGCCCGGTGAGCAATTCCGGCGCCACAGCCCCCGATGTCGACGACTTCCCGCCCGAGGACTTCCCACCCGACGACGCGTACCCGTCCGACGGCGGGTACGTCTCCGAACACGATTTCGCCGACACCGGCGACTTCCACTTCGACGATCTCGCCCCGGCCACCCCGGGCCGGGTCGCGGCTCCCGATCGCGCTGAGACAGCCGACGAGGTATTACGCCGCGTCTTCGGCTACGACAGCTTCCGCGGTGACCAGGCGGCCATCGTCGAACAGGTCGTCGGCGGTGGCGACGCGCTGGTACTGATGCCGACCGGTGGCGGCAAATCCCTCTGCTACCAGGTGCCCTCGCTGGTCCGCGAGGGTGTCGGCGTTGTGGTCTCACCGCTGATCGCCCTCATGCAGGACCAGGTCGACGCGCTGAGCGCCCTCGGCGTGCGGGCCGGATTCCTCAACTCCACCCAGTCGCCGGATCAGCGGCGGACGGTGGAGGCACAGTTCGTCTCGGGCGATCTGGACCTGCTCTATCTGGCGCCGGAACGCCTACGGCTGGAAGCCACGCTGCGCCTGCTCGACCGCGGCAAGATCGCCCTGTTCGCCATCGACGAGGCGCACTGCGTCTCCCAGTGGGGCCACGACTTCCGGCCCGACTACCTCGCGCTGTCGCTGGTGCACGAACGCTGGCCCGATGTCCCGCGCATCGCGCTCACCGCGACCGCCACCGAGAAGACCGCCGCCGAGATCGTCGAACGCCTGGATCTCGGCGCCGCGAAACAGTTCATCTCCAGCTTCGACCGGCCCAACATCCAATACCGGATCGAATCGAAGAACCGCGCCGACCGTCAGCTGCTCGACTTCATCCGCGCCGAGCACCCCGGCGACGCGGGCATCGTCTACACCCTCTCGCGCAATTCGGTGGAGAAGACCGCGGCCATGCTCAACGAGAACGGCATTCGCGCGGTGCCCTATCACGCGGGCCTGGATTTCCGGACCCGTGCCGAGAACCAGTCCAGATTCCTGCGCGAGGACGGCCTGATCGTCGTCGCCACCATCGCTTTCGGTATGGGTATCGACAAACCCGACGTGCGATTCGTGGCTCACCTCGACCTGCCGAAATCGGTCGAGGGCTACTACCAGGAGACCGGCCGCGCGGGCCGCGACGGCCTGCCGTCTACGGCCTGGATGGTCTACGGCCTCAATGATGTTGTGCAGCAACGCAAGATGATCGACTCCAGCGAGGGTGACGCGGCCCATCGCCGACAGCTGCAACTGCACCTCGACGCCATGCTCGCCCTGTGCGAGACCGTCGGCTGCCGTCGCGCGCGGCTGCTCAACTATTTCGGTCAGACCGGTGGCGCCTGCGGCAACTGCGATGTGTGCCTGAATCCGCCCGAAACCTGGGACGGCACGGTGCCCGCGCAGAAGCTGCTGTCCACGGTGCTGCGGCTCAAACGCGAACGCGGACAATCGTTCGGCGCGGGCCACCTCGTCGACATCCTGCTCGGCAAGACCAACCAGAAGATCACCCAGCATCGGCACAACGAGCTCTCGGTGTTCGGCATCGGCACCGATCTGCGCGATACCGAATGGCGCGGGGTGGTGCGGCAGCTGCTCGCGGGCGGCCTGCTGGCGGTACAGGGTGAATACGGTGTCCTGGCACTGACCGACGAGAGCAACGAGGTGCTGTTCGAGGGCAGGAAGGTGCCGATGCGGCGCGAGCCCGAACGCGCCGCCCGCCCCGCGCGCAGCGCGAAATCGGCCAAGGCGACCGCCGACCTGCCCGCCGCCGACGTCGGAGTGTTCGAGCGCCTGCGGGCCTGGCGTGCCGCGACGGCGAAGGAACAGGGCGTGCCCGCCTACGTGGTGTTCCACGACGCCACCCTGCGCGAGATCGCCGCGCGCAAACCCGCCGACCTCGCCGCCCTCGGCACCGTCGCCGGCGTCGGCGAGAACAAATTGGCTCGCTATGGCGAGGGGGTGCTGACCACGCTGGCCGGGGAGTAGCGGTGCACCCGCGGCTCCTCGCCCAGCAGGGCATACACGCGCGGCGGCGAGGAACCCGCACCGAATCGGACGACACCGAGTTACTGTCGAGTCATGGCGAACGGTGAAGGCTCGGACGACGATACGTCGGGCAGCAGCCCGAGTGCGGGAGCCGATACCCCGACACCCCCGATGCCGCACCGCCACATCGATCCGGTCGTCGCGCCGTCCCTGCTCGGCGTTCACCACGGCGTGATCCACCGCGGCAGGCCACGCTGGTCGACCCTCGCGCTGATCGCCATCTTCACCGCTGCCTTGGTCCTCTACCTCGTACTGAGCCCAGGCTGACGTTCCGTCCGCACCGCCCGATCGGCCGCGTTCGACAATTTCCCACACGCCGCTGTCGGATCCGGTGCTGTGTCACAGACGGTCGTGTTCCGGCGATCGCCCTCGCTGCCCGCCGATCGATCGCGTGCTCGCCAATTCGTCGTATGCCCCGACGTCCGATTCCGGAAATTTTGCGATGCCACGCACCAGCGGTGGCCGACATGCGCATGTGAGTTGTCGTAGGCGCAGGTCAAAGGGATACCTGACGTCGACGACCCGGCGCACCGTTGCCGAGCGGGACCGATCACGGAGATCGGCCCGAGCTCGAGGAGGCGACGGCAATGGTGCGGTGGACTTGGGGCAAGCGTGTGGTGTGCGCGGCGATAGCGGTCACGGGATTGGCCTGTGTGCCGGTACCCGCCGGTGCCGACTTTCCGGCCCCGCCCGGTCTCGACTTCGCGCGGGCGCTGGGCACACCGACCCTGCCCGGCATCTACGGCCCCGACACCGCCGTCGTGGTCCTCGGTTACGGCCTGACCCCGGAGGGGACGATGCGCGAGGAACTCGTGCGACGACTGCGCGCGGGCCTGGCCCAAGCCGTCTTCGCGCCGTGGTCGCCGATCATCGTCACCGGCGGCAACCCGCAAGCCGGTCTGTCCGAAGCCGACGCCATGGCCGAGTGGCTGGTCGGCGCCGGCATCGACGAGAGCCGGGTCCTGCGCGAATCCGAGGCCGACTCGACGGTGGCCAACGCTCGCAACACCGCGGCCATGCTCGCCGACAGGGGCTTGCGCTCGGTCGTTCTCGTCACCTCCGAGGACCACATCGCCCGGGCCAGAGGCGCTTTCGCTGACGCGGGCGTGCTGGTTGTCGGCGACCTCACGCCCGACCGCGCTCAGTGGGATTCGGTGCCACTGCACGTCGGCAGCTTCGGCCCCGCACCGCTGTGACCGATCATCGCCGCACGTCGGCAGTGTGATGAGTAGTCGCGGAAATCTCGGCAATAACCCCGAGAACCCACTCCTCGCCTCGTAGCGTCGACCCATGACGCTCCACCTGTCCGACAGCGACATCCTCGCCGAGCTCGAGCCGACGGCCGAAGCCAATCTCAACGACCACCTGTCCAAGGCCAAGATGTGGCACCCCCACGACTACGTGCCGTGGGACGAGGGCCGCAACTTCGCGGCCATGGGCGGCGACGACTGGGACCCCGAGCAGTCGCGGCTGAGCGAGGTCGCCAAGGCGGCGATGATCACCAACCTGCTCACCGAGGACAACCTGCCCTCCTACCACCGCGAACTCGCCGACACCTTCGGCTTCGACAACGCCTGGGGCACCTGGGTCGGCCGGTGGACCGCCGAGGAGAACCGCCACGGCATCGTCCTGCGTGACTACCTCGTCGTGACCCGTGCGGTCGACCCGGTCGCGCTCGAAGAGGCCAGGATGTCGCACATGACCGCGGGCATCGCCAAGCCGGAGAAGGGTTCGCAGTTCCTCAAGGGCGTCGCCTACGTCACGTTGCAGGAGCTCGCGACCAGAATCAGCCATCGCAACACCGGCGCCCTGTGCGACGACCCGGTCGCCGATCGCATGCTGGCCCGGATCGCCGCCGACGAGAACCTGCACATGATCTTCTACCGCAAGCTCTGCGCGGCGGCTCTCGACCTCACCCCCGACGAGGCCATGCGGGCCATCACCGACGTGATCCTGCGTTTCCAGATGCCCGGCCTCAACCAGCCCAACTTCCGCCGCAACGCGGTGCTGCTCGCCAAGCACGGCGTGTACGACCTGCGCCAGCACCTCGATGTCGTCCTGCGCCCGACCCTGCGGATCTGGCGAATCTTCGAGCGCACCGATTTCGGCCCCGAAGGCGAGATCGCCCGCGACGAGCTGCACACCTACCTGCTCGACCTCGAGGTCAAGGCGGCTCGTTTCGAGGAGCAGCGCGACCGCGCACTGGCCAGGGCAGCCGCCAGGGTCTGAGTCGGCCATGGAATAAAGGGCTGGCGCCGTCACTTACAGTTGACCGTTATGAAGGAAAAGGGGCGCAAGGTCATCGCGACCAACCGCCGGGCGCGGCACAACTACACGATCCTCGACGTCTATGAGGCGGGGATCGCGCTGGTCGGCACCGAGGTGAAGAGCCTGCGTGAGGGCAAGGCTTCGCTGGTCGACGCCTTCGCGACCGTCGACCACGGCGAGGTCTGGTTGCGCGGGCTGCACATCCCGGAGTTCAGCCACGGCACCTGGACCAATCATTCCCCGCGCCGCACCCGCAAGCTGCTGCTGCACAAGCGTGAGATCGAGCACCTGGTCGGCAAGTCGCGCGAGGGCAACCAGACGCTGGTGCCGCTGTCGATGTACTTCTCCGACGGCAAGGTGAAGGTGGAGCTCGCCCTCGCCAAGGGCAAGCAGGACTACGACAAGCGTCAGGATCTGGCCCGCAAGCAGGCCGAGCGTGAGGTCACCCGTGAAATAGGTCGGCGGGTCAAAGGCATGCGTTGATCTCCGTGGTGCTCGCCCTCGTCGCGGCGGCGGGCTACGGAGTCAGCGACTTCTTCGGCGGGATCGCCGCGCGCAGGGTCACGGCGCTGCGTGTGGTTGTGGTGTCGTATCCGTTTTCCGTGCTGCTGGTCTTGCTGATCGCGCCACTGGTGGGCGGGCATGCCGACACCGCGTCCGTGCTGTGGGGCCTGGCCGCCGGTGTGGCCAGTGGCCTGGCGGTGTGGTGGTTCTACGCCGCGCTCGCCGACGGTCCCATGTCGGTGGTGTCGCCGCTGACCGCGGTGCTGGTCGCGGGCATCCCGGTGATCGCCGGGTTCTTTCTCGGCGAACGGCCCGGCGCGATCGCGATCGCGGGCATCGCCGTCGCCCTGGTCGCGGTGGTGCTCGTGAGCCGGGAGGCACCCGACGAAACCACCGAGGAGATCACCGGCGGCAGGCAACTGCGTTTCACCCGCCGGGTCGCGCTCCTCACGATCGGGTCGGGTGCCGCGTTCGGTTTCGCGTTCTACTTCCTGCACGAAACCAGTGCGAGCGCGGGACTGTGGCCCCTGCTCGCCCAGCGGGTGGCGGCAACCGCGGTCGTGTGGACATCGGCGCTGGCGGCAGGCGAATTCCGCGGACTGCACGGTGAACCACTGCGCCTGGCACTGGCGGTCGGCGTGCTCGATGTGATCGCCAATGCCGCGCTGCTCTACGCCTTCCACGGCGCGATGCTGTCGGTGGTGAGCGTGATCGGCTCGCTGTATCCGGCGGCGACCGTGTTGCTGGCGATGGTCCTGCTCGGCGAGCGCATCAGCGCCACCCAGAAGGTCGGTATGGTGCTCGCGCTCACGGCGGTCGCCATGATCGCCGCGAGCTGATTCCCTACAACCGGGTGCAGGGCTCGTGCAGGTTGAGTCGACCCAGCGTCTTGCCCTGGTAGCCGACACTCACCGCTCTGGCGCCCATCGGCGCCTCCCGGTCCGGTTCGAACACCGCCGACCACTCCGTCTCCAGATCCGGTTCGGCCGCCCCCGCCGGATGGATCACGACCATGCCCTCACCGTCGGGTTTCATCGCGCCGACGCTGCGGCGCAGGCCGGCGCGGGTGAGTTCGCCGTTCGCCGCCGCGGCGGTGAGCAGGGCTTTGAGTGGATAGGTGATCGCCCAGCCCAGCGAATAGCCGAAGTTGGCCGGTTCGCCGGTGATCGCGTCGCGGGCGTGCTTGGCGCCCACGCTGTCGCCGGCCCAGCTGTCGACCGGGGTCGTGTAGTTGTAGAGCGCGGTCAGCGCCGGCGCGGCCGCCGATTGCAGCAGTGCCGCGTTCCAGGTGGGTAGCGAGCCGAGGAATCGCCCGGTGAAACCCGACTTCACCAGCTTGCCCACGATCTCCGCGGTCTCGGCGGGTCCGGTGGCCAGCATCACCAGGTCCGGCGCGGCGGCCAGGATCTCCGCCACGGGACCGTCCTGGTTGCCGACCTCGGCATTGGGTCCGGTGTCGATGCGATCGGCGATGGTGGCGTCGTTGGCCAGCGCCCACTTCAGCGCGCCGCTGGCGTAGTCGCCGCCGTAGTTGCCGCGATAGGCGACCACGGCGATATTGCGCGGCGCGTAATGGGTTTCGGCGAACCAGTCGAGGCCGGTCACCGCTTCGGTGCAGTAGGAGTAGCCCGCGCTGAGCACCAGATTGCGGTCGGCGCTGCGATAGTTCCAGCCCGACCACTGGGTGGCCGCGGTGCTCACCATGTCGTCGGCGTCCATCTGGTTCAGCATCGCGACGGTTTGCGCGGTCCCGAAACTCATCGACAACGCGAGCACGTTCGGCTCGATCTCCTCGTACGCGCTGCGATGGGTGCGCGGATCGTAGGAGGTGTTGCGGGTGTAGGTGCTGATGTCGATGTCGTAGCCGCCGATGCCGCCCGCCGCGTTCACCTGCTTCCAGAACGCCATCTGACCGTCGTTCATCGAGGCACCGAGCGGGGTGAACGGCCCGTTCGCCAGATCCGAGAGCACCCCGAGATAGATGCAGCCGTTATCGGTGTTCGGCGAACCGGGACAGGGCGTGCTGGTGACGCCCGGCGCGGCGGTGGACTCGCCCGACGAGCAGGCCGCGGCCAGCACGAGACTCGCAACAGCCGGGATCGCCGCGAATCGGCGCAGTCCACGGTGACTGGTGAATGCCATGAGATAACTCCTTGCTCCAGTCGCCCAGGACATTTGACCGTTCCGGGGCGGCCGAACGAGAACAGTACCCGTCACCACCGGCAGCCCCACCCGGATTCGCCGAGGCCATCTGGTGGGGTTCGCTACAAGATCACTCCGGCGACACCGCGAGCTGGCAGAAATAATGGGAAGATCTCACGTCGCGCCGGTGTTAATATGACTAGCCCGCACGGTGCGGGCACGTACGGGGCTGAACGGTTTCGACTGCGTACGTTGATTCAGGGGAAGCGTGTCGGTGCAGGCAAGAGACCACCGTAAGCGTCGCTGCAACCAATTAAGCGCCGATTCCAATCAGCGCGAGTACGCCCTCGCTGCCTAAGTAGCCAGGTCGTCTCTGTCAGTCCGGGTTCGTCCCTCGACCCGGGTACTGGCATCAGCTAGAGGGAATTACCGTTCGGCTCGGTCGCGGAGTCGGATGGGACATCTAACAGCGACTGGGATCGTCATCCAGGCTTGTTCGCGAGACTTGGAGATCCGAGCAGAGACACAGCGAACTGCACACGGAGAAGCCCTGAAGACGCGGCGGAGGACCCGGGTTCGATTCCCGGCAGCTCCACCAAAGAGTCTCTGGCCTGTAACGCAGGTCAGGGACTTTTTTTATGCGCTGAGTACGGGCAGATTCAGCCTGCTGCCCACAGTTTGCCCACATCCTGCGGCAGCAAGTCTCCCCAGTACCACGGCGAGAATCACGCACTCGGCTGTCTGGATCAGCTCATCGAAGTAGAACGTTAAGGATCGGTAGGACAACGGCTGTTATCCACGGTGACGATGACGCCCCTGATACTGAGTGCTCAGGGTATCGGCGCACACACGCTTCGGGTGGCCGAACAAGACCTATGTTCACTGGTCGCGCTTTGGCCACACGGCTGCGACGAACACGATGGCTGGTAGGCCGATCACGATCGCCCACCCGATCACGATCACGTGTCCGCCTGGCATCCGGCCGGGAAGTACTGCCGGGGGCGGCGGTCGTAGGTTTCTGCGGCGCTCAACCATGCGGCGACGGCGTCCACGTCACCCACAACAACCACTCTCCAAGCCGAGGCGAGTTGCCAGCCTTCCGGGGTGGATGTGATGGTCATCGACCGGCGTGCGGCGCGTTCGGTCAGGTCGGCAAGCTGGGCCTTCGTCTGGCTGGTCATGAGGGCTGCTTGTTCGTCGGCCACGCCTCGAGCGCTGCGAGCAGTCGCCCGATCACGCTCGGTGGCGCAACGTTGATCGGGTGCGGGCGTTCGGTTCTGGGTGTCCACTGCGGGAGCATCGCGGCCTCCTGGTGCGCTTCGGGATTCACTCCCGGCGGGACTCTTAGTTCAAACCCGCCGGGAGCGTTGGAGCTGACGGTATGGGTTTGTACAACCGCCTGGACAGGAACTTTCTTGAACTTGCTCCAACTGGTCTGAACAGGCGACAACCTGTGTGACACGGTGGGACGATGTGGGAGTACGGGAAAGCTCGCGCAAGTTCTCACCAGGGGGTAGCGATATGCGCCTAACGTTCCTCGGCAACGGCGGCAGCGACTCGGGCGGCTGCCCGACACTGTTCGCCACCGACAGCGGCACCTACGCGGTGCAGGGATGGCAGACGGACTCACCGGAAACCGTCGAAATCCCGCACTTGCTCCTAGGTTTCGCCCAACCAGATACCTACGTCGGGGTACCGATGGCCGACAGCGGTAGGGGCACGTTCACCCTGACCGGCCGACCGATTACCGACCCGGAAACGCTCGCACAGATGAACCTCGCCGCCGACGAGTCGGCTATCGAGGTCCCCAAGCTCGAAAGGACCTTTTACGGTGCGCTATCGGCCCAACGACGAGCCTGACCTGTGGCCCGGACTGTTCCGGGAAACCAAGCGGTCAGCGTTCCATTTCGAGTGCCGAGACACCTATTTCGTCGCCGACGAGGACGAACGTCTGCGTGCGTTCCTCGCTGGTGAGCCAGCGCCCTACACCGCGACACCGTGGCAGGCGCTTATGCGGGAAACGACCGAACGCGGCGTGAGCGTGAGCCGTGTCCGGGTGGTCACCACACCGCTGTCGGACTATCAGCGATGGTTGCTGTCGGTCACCGGCCACAACGTCGAAGCGGGCGAAAACATCCGGTACGTGCCACGTCACGACGCCGGAGAGATCCCGCCGGATGATGCGTGGCTGTTCGATGACGAGCGGGTCGTCTACAACCTGACCGACGAACGCGGAGCCCCGGCAGGCTTGGCGGTCACCACCGACTCGGCCGTAGTCGATCATTTCGTCGCGACTCGTGACCGGCTGTGGAACGTGGCTGTTCCGTTCGGAGAGTTCGCCGGGTGACCAATCCCGCAGACGCGCGGGAAGCTCTCGGGGCCAGGCTCCGGGAGCTTCGCCGTACAGCAGGCATTACTGGCCGCGCCCTGGCTGACCTCGCCGGTTGGGGCGAGGCGAAGGTCTCGAAGATCGAGAACGGCCGACAGACACCGTCATCCGACGACCTACGCGCCTATTGCGCCCACACCGGCACCCTCGACCAACTCGCCGATCTGCTGGCGACCCTGCACAACCTCGAGACCGCGTACACCGAGTGGCGCAAGGTCCTGGGCACCGGCACCCACCGGCAGCAGAAGGCGAACATCCGCCTAGCCGAGTCGACCGAGATGATCCGGATCTTCCAACCGCAGATCATCCCCGGCATTTTGCAAACAGCGGATTACGCGACCGCCGTTCTTCGCCGCTACGTCGAGTTTCATCGGACTCCCGACGACGTAGACCAGGGTGTCGCCGCACGGATCGAACGCCAACAGCTCTTGTACTCGGGTCGGCGGAAGTTCCACATCCTCATCGCCGAACAGGCGCTGCACACCACGGTCGGCGACGACGCGGTCATGGTCGGACAACTGGACCGCCTGCTTGCTGTCGCGGGCTTGTCCAGGGTTCTGCTGGGCATCATCCCCGCGACAGCCGAGATGCCGATCCAGGCAACGAACTTCGTCCTGTTCGATCAGCGACTCGCCACGGTCGAAGCGATCACGGCGGAACTGCGGGTGACCCAGCCCCGCGAGATCCTGATCTACCTTCGCGCGTTCGACGCGCTCGCCCGCCAGGCCGCCACGGGGGACCATGCCCGGTTGCTCATCCGCCGGGCGATGGAAGCACGGCTGTGAAGCCACCCCGATCGGAAAGCAACCGCAGGTCAGAAAGTTGGCGGATGTGTGACGCGGCGAAGGGGCCCGGGTTTGATTTCCGGTAGCTCCACTAGAGGCCCCCACCTGACAACAGGTGGGGGTCCTTTTCGTGTCCGCTCAGCGGGACCATCAGTACATCCTATTCTGAATACAGATTCTGATGTATCGTCTGAGGTATGGAATCCACGGTGCAGACCGACGCGCTGTCCCGATTCGGCTACGCCCTCTCGGACTCGACCAGAACCAAGATCCTGCTGAGTCTGCGGAAGGAACCCGGCTACCCGTCGGAGCTGGCCGAAGCGATCGGTGTCTCGCGGCAGATTCTGTCCAATCACTTGGCCTGCCTGCGTGGATGTGGTTTGGTCGTCGCGGTTCCCGAGGGGCGGCGCAGCCGGTATGAGCTGGCGGATCCGCGGATCGGGCGGGCGTTGGACGATCTGGTCGGCCTGGTGCTCGCCGTTGATCCAGCCTGCTGCCCGGCGGCGGAATCGGAGGGCTGCTGCTGATGGAGTCGATCGGGATGCCCGCGCTGATCGCGCCGAGTTCGGTGCGCGAGGCGGTGCTGACGACGCGGATTCGGTGGTTGGTCGCGGCGACTATCAGCTACAACGTGGTCGAGGCGATCGTCGCGCTGAGCGAAGGCGCGCGGGTGTCCTCGTCCGCGCTGATCGGGTTCGGTCTCGACTCGGTGATCGAGGTGTCCTCAGCGGCCGCGGTGGCGTGGCAGTTCGCCGGGCGCGATCCGCAGGCGCGGGAGAAGGTGGCGCTGCGGGTCATCGCGTTCTCGTTCTTCGCCTTGGCCGGCTATGTCGCTGTCGACGCCGTCCGTTCGCTGCTCGGGGTCGGTGAGGCACGGCATTCGACGGTCGGGATCGGGCTGGCGGCCGCGAGTCTGGTGATCATGCCGGTGTTGTCCGCCGCGCAGCGGAGGGCGGGGCGCGAGCTCGGGTCCGCCTCCGCCGTGGCCGATTCCAAGCAAACCCTGCTGTGCACCTATCTCTCGGCCGTGTTGCTGGTCGGCCTGCTGCTCAACAGCCTGTTCGGCTGGTCGTGGGCTGATCCGCTCGCGGCGCTGGTGATCGCGGTGATCGCGGTCAACGAAGGAATCAACGCCTGGAAGGGCGAAACCTGCTGCGCGACGATGTCCACCGATGTCGGTCACCGCGGCTGCTGTGACAACGACGATCGAGGGAACCCATGATGATGGCGATCTGCGCACTGGTTCTGTACCTGGTTTTCGGCCTGCTCGGCTTCGGCTGGCGCAGTTGGCGTCAGTATCAGGCCACGGGTTCGACCGGTTTCCACGGCATCAGCGGACGGCCCGGCTCGATCGAATGGCTCGCCGGCGTCGGTTTCGTCGCCGCGATCGTGGTCGGCACGGCATCGTCGGTGCTGCAGCTGGCCGGTGTCGTAGCCCCGATCGCGGCGCTGTCCGCGATGCCGATTCAGACGGCCGGATTCGTGCTCGCCGTCGCGGGTATCGCGGCAACGCTGTACGCGCAGATCGAGATGGGCGAATCGTGGCGCATCGGAGTCGATCCCGGTGAGACGACGAGGTTGGTCGACACCGGGGTGTTCGGTCTGGTTCGCAACCCGATCTTCACCGCGATGCTCGTCTTCGCGGGCGGCGTCACGCTGATCATCCCGAACGCTGTCGCGATCGTCGCGTTCGCACTGTTGCTGGTGACGATCGAGCTGCAGGTACGGGCGGTCGAAGAGCCCTATCTGACGCGGGTCCACGGCGCGAACTACCGTGCCTACCTCGCGGCGACGGGACGGTTCGTCCCCGGCCTCGGACGGGCTCCACTCTGATCCGGTAGACCCTGGTGACGGGTGGTGCGGGTGGGCCACGTAGAACTGAGCGAATGACGCGGTATGCATACGACTCGGGGGCGGGAACGCTGGTCGCCACCTGGGGGACCGGTCGCGGTGACGTCGCCGAGACGATCGCCGAGGTGCCAGGCGCCGAGCACGGCGTGGAGCTGGCCGCGGCGTTGGCGAGTCTGGCGCGGTTCCAGTGGCGGACCTACACCCATCCGGCGACCGCCGCCGGTGATCCCGATGTCGTGAACGGGGAAGCGTGGCGGCGGGCGGAGGAGCGCAATCGCTTCGCGAAGGTCGAAGCCGCGCTGCGCACCCCCAATCTGCCCGACGACGACGGATGCATGCTGGTCTTCTACAGCCCCATCGAGGAATCCGCGCACCATGTGGGCCGTGTGCTCCATGCGATCGGTGACGCGAGCCTGGTCGACCGGGTGGTGAACGAGGTGCTCACCGAGCAGGCGGCGATCACGGCCGCGGAACTGGGCGATCTGGCAGGTCGAGCCAGGCAGGCCGTCGAACTCACCCGCCCGGAGATCTCCCCGGTGCAGGTGCACGCGGCGGACACCCTGCTCCGGGCCAATCCCTTGGGCACGATCGACCTGTTCACCGAACTGGACCCCGCCGCCGCCTCGGTCGCCGCGGCGCACTGGCTGCGGGCCGCGGCGACGGTGGCAGGCGAGGTCACGGGCCTCGAGCCGGTGGACGTGGTCGCCGAGGCGGACGACATCGAAGCACTCCAGGTCGAGACGCCGACCGTGGTCCTGGAACGCCTCGGCGCGGGGGAGACGCCCACCCAGGTGGTGGTCGACCTCATCGCCGATGCCATCGCCGTCTCCGAGGGCAAGGTCCGCGACCTGGACGGCATCATCGAAGCCGCGCAGGAAATCGAGGAACGTGACGACGAGGACGACGATCTCGACGACTGGACCGACGGCTACCGCATCTGCCGCCTCGACCCCACTCGCCCCGCCATCGATCTGCTCGAGGACCTACTGGGCGCCATCCGGGGCTGCTGGCTGGTTTTCAGCGAAGCCGACAGCGGCGCCGTCTTCGAGAACGCTGTCCGAACCGAAGCTGACGCAGATACCTCCCGCTTGCAGTAGCTCCCACTCCACTGAAAAGCCCTGCGCCGCAGAATTATTGCCAGCGGAGCAGGGCTGATCACGGAAGGACAGTCGCGTCCCGGAGCGAAAACTATCCGCCGGCGCGACGGCGGAAGGTGCGCTTCCCGCCCGCCTGCGCATGCGTCCCACGCACTTTGGCGGAATTCTGGGCGGCTCCACCCGCGGAGGAGTGGCCGTTCTTCCGCTCGAGCGCCTCGCGGAACCTCCGCTTCGTCGCCTCCGCCGGGGTTTCGATCGCGTCCGCGGACTGTTCGGCGGAGACTTCCTGTTCATCGGGCATGCGTACAGCCTGCCACCTCGGCGCGGCTTCGAACACCATCGGCAGGACCATCGCCCCGCCCGCGACGGCCCCTCGGTAGGATCCACCGATGCGGGGCAGGCCAGGAGGGACGTGGCTTTGATCGAAGTATGGGGTGCGCGAGTCGCGGTCCGGTATGCGGACGGGCGGTTGGTGACGACGCCGCTGCGCGCCGACAACGAGATCGCGCTCGACGTCGGGGTGGCCGAACTGGGCAGGATCGCGCTCGCGAACACCGACGACGGGCAGATGGCGTTGCTGCTGTTCTTCCGGTCGGCGCAGTTCGTGGTGAACGGTGCGCCGACCGATCGTCATCCGGTGCCGGTGTTCCTCGAAACCGGCCTACGCGAACAGGCGCAGGCGCTGATCAGGGCGGTCGAACGCGACCTGGTCAGCCTACGCAGGGTGTTCCCGCCCCGCCCGAATCTCGTTCCACCGCACTCGGTGCCGGGTTCGAACGGCCCGCAGCGCCCCGATGTCACGGCGGCCGCACGCCGAATGCGGCACGCGGGCAACTCCTTACGCGAGATCGACATCCTGCACGGCTGCGCCCGGCCCGACGAGTACGTTCTCGAACTGGCCCAGGCGGGCCACGAGGGCGCTCCCGGCCTGGTCGCGATCACCACGCTGCGCCTGCTGTTCGTGTCCGCGTGGGCGGTCTACGAATTTCCGGTCTCGGTCCTCACCGGCGCCGAAGTGCTCACCGCCCCCGGACAGGTCGCGACGCTGCGGATCTCGGGAGCGGGCGCCGACCTCGATTTCGTCGACTGGGAACCCGCCGACTTCACGCGCATCACCGAGGCCGTGCGTCTGGCCTGCGAGATCGAGCACGTCGACGGATCCATCACCCAGTCGATGCCCTGCTCGGCCGACCTCTTCGGCGAATGGCAACTGCTGGTGGAACGCCGCAAACTGGGCATGGTCGACGACGATCCGTTCCGCCGTCAAGCCGTCGGCATCATGCTGACGATGCCGGGCTGAACACCGGCGCACCCGGATGCAGCGACACCCGCCGCCACGGACTCGACGGTCGAAGGTGCAGCCCCGCGATCATCCGCCTACGTTCGGCCACTTGGCTTTTCGCGGCCGACAGATCTTGCGTGGCCGCCCAGAAGATCGCACCGGTGAGGAACCCGTCGCCGAACTGGCGCCAGTTGCGATAGTGCTGACGCGCCCGATCCAGCCCGGTCAGCATGTGTTCCCACGCCTCGTCCTCGGTCAGGTATCCGGCCGTGCACGCGGCGCGGGCGATGAACACCAGCCGTGCCAGATCCCATGCGGTGGCGTCGATCTGCAGCGGCGTCGGCAGGCTGTCGGTGATGCCGAGTTTGATGGCCTGTAGCCAGGCGTCGTAGTCGCGATCGATCCCGGCGGGCCCGCGATAGCCACGGAAACCCGAAAGGGTGTGCAGGAATTCGCGATGCTCGTCGGCCAATCCCGACCGATCGACCCGGCCGGTGTCGGTCGCGGCCATGACGGCGAGCGGATGAACGAGTTCGAACAGCGGCGCGTGCATCCCGGCCAGCAGCCGCCGCACGGTGTCGTGGGCGTCCTCGGCGTTGTCGACGCCCCACGACTCGTGCAGTCCTTCGATCGCGGTCTCCCGCCGCGTCGACGCGCTGTCGGGCTCCTCCGGGAGGAACGCGACGCCGTCGCATTGCGCGCCCCAGCTGCGCCCGTAATACGCACCGACAGCCAGCGCCCTGATCCGGTCGTCGTCGACGAACGCCCCCGACCAGATGTCCGGCTCGATATCTATGTCCGCACCGGGAAATCCCGCCACCCGCGGCCGTCCACCCCGCACTGATGCTGTCGGTTGCATTGGCACCCCTCTGCCGAGCCGAACGTCGTGCCGTCAGATCTTACGGACCGGGTGATCATGGTGCGGCAGCTACCTGTCGGTGGGCGGGACTACCGTCGAAGTGTGGCCGAATACCGGGAACGCGAATCACGGCTGGACCGAGCGGTGGTCTGGTCGCGAACCATGCCCGCCGCCACCGGTCCCGTCACGGTGTTCCCCGACGGTTGCATGGATCTGATCTGGACCGAGGGCACGCTGATGGTGGCGGGTCCGGACAGCCGCGCGTTTCTCGCACCGACCGCGCGGGCGCGAGAATTCGTCGGCGTCAGATTCGCGCCGGGCAGCGCGCCCACGTTGCTCGGGGTTCCGGCGGTAGAACTGCTGAACCAGCGGGTCGATCTGGCCGAGATCGCACCGTCGCGCACCACCCGCGAACTCGTCGATCGCCTCGACAACGCGCCCGACCGCGTTGCTGCCCTGGAAGCGATCGCATTACGATTCGCCGCCGACAACGGCCCTGCCGATCCGGCGCTCACCGCTGTCGTCGATGCTCTCTCGGCGGGCGCGACGGTCGCCGAAACCGCCGCTCGGACGAGCATGTCGGCCCGGATGCTGCACCGGCGTTCCCTGTTCGCCTTCGGTTACGGACCCAAGATGTTGGCTCGTATTCTGCGATTTCAACGAGCGCTCGCCGCGCTTCGCACCGGAATTCCGGCGGCACACATCGCCGCCGTGACCGGCTTCGCCGACCAGGCGCACCTGTCCCGAGAGGTCCGTGACCTGGCTGGATGCTCGGTAAGTACTCTGCAAACCCGCTGACCGGGCGTCTCACCGCCCGGAAAGTCTCATTCGGCACAGCGTGACGGAAGGTTTAGGCTCACTAGTGCACGCCCCGTCGCAAGTGCTCAGTCCAGTCCGAACACCGACGAGAGGATGTGACCTGATGATCGACGAATCCGTGTACTCCACGCTCCGTATCGAGGCAGAACGAGACGAAATCCGCCGGCTTGTCGTCGGCGCGGTCGTCGTCCGCCATCAGCGAGTGCTCATTCTGCGCCGCCGACGATCGGATTTCCTGGGTGGCCGGTGGGAGTTGCCCAGCGGCGTCGTCGAGCCGGGTGAGGCACTCGACGAAGCGCTGGCCCGCGAAGTCGCGGAGGAAACCGGGCTGCAGGTCACCGGAGTCAGCGACTACCTCGGCGATTTCGACTACCTGACCGGTGCGGGCGCCCGCACCAGGCAGTTCACCTTCGTCGTCGACGTGGCCGCGTCGGGACCGGTGACGCTCACCGACCACGACGCGCACCTGTGGACCAGGCTCACCGGAGAACCCCCGGTCAGCGACGAGGTCCGCGAGATGCTCGGCCGCTATCAGCAGCGTCAGCGCGACCCCCACGACTGGTCGTCCTATTCGGCGGGCAACGGCGCGTAGAGGTCGATTCCGTGCCCGTCGGGGTCGGCGAGCGAGGCGTAGCGCTGACCCCAGAAGGCATCCCACGGTGGGAGTTCGCCGTGATGGCCGGCGTCGACGAGCTCGGCGTAGAGCTTGTCGACCTCGGCCGGATCGGCGCATCGGAACGCGAGACTGCTGCGGCCGGGACCGGTCGGCGGCTGCCAATCGGGCGCGAAGGAGGCAATCGTCGCCTCGGTGTCCAGTGCCAGCCGAAGGCCACCGCCGATCACGGCCTCGGCATGGCCCTCGGCTTCGGCGCCGTCCGGGAAGACCAGTCCCAGCCTGCGGTAGAAGGCCACCGAAGCGGCCATATCGGAAACTACAACGGACACGACATCAAGCTGTGGAGTCATATTCGCAGCGTAAACACTCGATCGTGGGTGCGTCTTGAACGAATCGGACGTGTCAGCGGGCGGGTACCGGCAGCAGTTCGGCGATCAGATTGCCGATCAGGATCTGCAGGTGGTCGCGAATGCCGCGCACCACCTCGATGGGCTGACCCGCCGGATCCGACAGCACCCAGTCGCGATAGCTGATCCCCGGAAAATACGGGCACACCTCGCCGCATCCCATCGTGACCACCACATCCGAGAGCCCGACGACATCGTCGGTGAGCGCGGCAGGCCGTGCGCCCGCGATATCGATCCCGATCTCGGCCATGGCCACCACCGCGGCGGGGTTCAGCGCGGCGGCCGGTTCGCTGCCCGCGGTGCGCACCTCGATCCGGTCACCGGCCATGGCGCGCAGGAGACCCGCCGCCATCTGTGATCGGCCCGCGTTGTGGACGCAGACGAACAACACGCTGGGAGTGTGGGCCATGGTCGCCCTTTCGGCGCAGGGGCGAAGTGCTTGTGGCGCTTCGGATATCACCCGTCATCATTCCATCAGCGCGCTGCGGCGGGGGTGGGTGTGGACGAACCGGCGACCAGGTTGTCCGAGCAGTGTCCGCGCGGCGAGGACGTCAGTCGAGTGAGCCCAGTACCCGGTGCACGTAGTCGTTGGCGAATACACCGGTGGGGTCGAAGCTGCGTCGCACCGCGGTGAACCGGTCCCAGTCGGGGTAGCGCGGCCGCAGTGTCTCGGCGGTCTGGAAGTGGCGTTTGCCCCAGTGCGGCCTGCCGTCGTAGGCGTCGAAGACCGCCTCGCACGCGCGGAAGTACGGTTCCCACACCATGCCCTGATACTGGTGCACCGCGATGTAGCAGGTGTCGCGTCCGCCCGCGGGGGACAGGAAGGCGTCGTCGGGCGCGACCCAGCGCACCTCGATCGGCATCGGGGTGCCGAATTGCCTTCCCAGCGCGAGGATCTCGCGAATCGCCTCGGCCGCGTGCGCGCGCGGGATCGCGTATTCCATCTCGTTGAACTTCACCAGCCGCGGGGTGGAGAACACGCGATAAGAACGGTCGACCTGCCGGTTGTTGCTCCCGGCGAGCGTGGCCGCGCGGTGAATCAGGGGGATGGCGGCGGGAATTCGCCGACCGAGCTTGCACATGCCGTCGTAGACATGGTTGGCGATCAGGATGTCGTTGATCCACTCGCGCATCGTGCCGCGCGGCTGCGCCGGTGCCTGCGTGCGATCGATGGCCTTGGTCATCGCCGTGGCGCTGTGCGGGAACGCGAAGAACTCGAAATGATCACTGCCGTCGGCGAATTCGTCGATATCGGCGAGCACCTCGTCCAGCGGTACCGGTCGCTCGACGCACTCCAGCACGAACGACGGCTCGAGTTGCAGGGTGGCCGCGGTGACGACGCCGAGCGCGCCGACGCTGACCCGCGCCGCCTTCCAGCCGTCGGCGTCGGTCTGCTCGTTGAGCTCCACCCGGGTGCCGTCCGCGCGCAGCACCTCCACCGAGTGCAGTGCCGCCGAGATATTGCGCAGCCGGGCGCCGGTGCCGTGGGTGGCGGTGGCGGTCGCGCCCGCGAGGCTCTGTGTATCGATGTCGCCGAGATTGGGGAAGGCCAGGCCGTGTCCGTGCAGCAGCGGGCTCGCCGCGTGCAGCGAGATCCCGGCCTCCACCCGCACGCGTCCGGTGGCGGAGTCGACGTCGAGAACCTTGTCCAGACCGCTGAGTTCGATCAGCGTGCCGTCGGTGAGCACGGCGTCGGTGAACGAGTGTCCCGACCCGGCGACGCGCACGGTCCGCCCCGCGGCGGCCGATTCGGTCACGATCGCGGCCAGTTCCTCGACGTCGCGCGGCGCGGCGACGACGGCGGGTGTGCAGCTCTGCTGGCCTGCCCAGTTCACCCAGGTGCTCTTGGTCATGTGTCCAACAGTAGAGGATGCACTGTGACGCGCGCTACTGGATGGGCAGGTTTCGGCTCAGCGACGACGTCCGAGGCAGCCGGCGGCCTTGGCCTGCTCGACTTCCTCGTTGGTCATCGGCGCGACCAGCAGTGGCCTGCGCGGCACCGCGTCGGTGCGGACGCCGTTGAGTGCGATGGCCATATACCGTTGCCATACTTCGGGATTGATCGGCGCCGCGAACTCCGCGAGGGAATTGACCATGTGGATCAGCGCGAAGAAGTCGGTGGTCGCGATATCGGGGTCCACCGCGCCCGCCGCGCGCGCACGATCGATGATGCCCGCGACCGCCGGTTGGATCCGGTCGCGCAACTCGGCGAAACGGGCCGGATCTTCCTCGAGTTCGAGCATCACCTCGCCGAAGCCGCGGTTGGTCGCCAGGTGTTTGCACGCACTCTCGAAGAACTCGACGAGCGCAAGCCAGGCGTCCGGGTTGCTCATGGCCGCGTCGGCCGCGTCGGCGAAGTCCTTCACGTGCTGGTCGAAGACCTCGGCGATCAGTTCCTTCTTGTTCGCGAAGCGCCGGTACACCGTGCCGACGCCGACTCCCGCGCGTTCGGCGACGTCGTCGAGGGTGATCTCGAGGCCGTGGTCGGCGAATAGCTCACGGGCGGCCGCGACGATGCGTTGCTGATTGCGTGCGGCGTCGGCGCGCAATCTGCGGGGTGGTGTGGCAGTCGTCGTGGCGTGATTCACAAGTACATCCTATCAATCCGGGGATTAAGTGGAGGTTGTTTCTCCGTTACTCTGGTAGCTTCGATTGAAGCGGAGGCGGTGTCTCCGATTATGCCACCTGAAACCATCCGCAGACCTACTAGGGGAGTTATGACCACCACACTCGACAAGGGGCCGCAGAGCCCCGCGGATACCGGTCGCCGCGGCTCGCACGCCCTGCGCTGGTGGGTGCTTGCCGTACTCGGCATCGCCCAGCTGATGGTCGTGCTCGATGCGACGATCGTCAATATCGCGCTGCCCGCGGCCCAGGCCGACCTCGGCTTCGGCGACGGTGACCGGCAGTGGGTCATCACCGGCTACGCCCTCGCCTTCGGCAGCCTCCTGCTGCTCGGCGGCAGGCTCAGCGACCTGTTCGGCCGCCGCAACACCTTCATCGTCGGCCTCGTCGGCTTCGCGGTGGCCTCGGCCATCGGCGGTGCGGCCTCCAGCTTCGAGATGCTCGTCGCGGCCCGCGTCGGCCAGGGTGTGTTCGGTGCGCTGCTCGCGCCCGCCGCGCTCTCACTGCTCACGGTCACCTTCTCCGAACCCGGTGAGCGGTCCAAGGCGTTCGGCATCTTCGGCGCCGTCGCCGGTGCCGGTGGTGCGATCGGCCTGCTGCTCGGTGGCGTGCTCACCGAATGGGCGTCGTGGCGCTGGGCGATGTACGTCAACCTGATCTTCGCCGCTGTCGCGCTCGTCGGCGCCGTGCTGTTGCTGGCCAAGCACACGTCGACCTCGCGTCCCAAGCTCGACTGGTACGGCACGGTCACCGTCACCGCCGCGCTGTTCGGCATCGTGTACGGCTTCTCGCACGCCGAGTCCAACGGCTGGAGCGACCCGACCACGCTGGCCTTCCTGATCGGTGGCGCCGTGCTGCTGGCGGCCTTCGTCTGGATCGAGACCAAGGTCGCGCATCCGTTGCTGCCGCTGCGCATCGTCGCCGACCGCACCCGTGGCGCGTCGTACCTGACCGTGTTCGTCATGGGCATCGGCATGTTCGCGATCTTCTTGTTCCTCACCTTCTACATGCAGCTGACCCTGGCGTACACGCCGATCGTGACCGGCCTGGCCTTCCTGCCGATGGTGGCGGGCATGGTGGTCTCCTCGACCACCGCGCCGTCGCTGCTGCTGCCCAAGGTCGGACCCAAGATCGTCATCAGCGGTGGATTCCTGGTCGCCGCCGCGGGCATGCTGTGGCTCACCCGGATCGGTCTGGACTCGGGCTACGCCACCCATATCCTGCCCGCGCTGGTGCTGCTCGGCCTCGGCCTCGGTGGTGCGATGTCGGTCGCGTTCCAGGGTGCGACGGCGGGCGTGCAGCACGAGGACGCCGGCGTCGCCTCGGCGATGGTCAACACCAGCCAGCAGGTCGGTGGGTCCATCGGTACCGCGCTGCTCAGCACCATCGCGGCCTCGGCGATGACCGACTACGTTTCCTCGCACCAGCCGGGCCCGCTCACGATGGCGCAGGGCGCGATCGAGAGCTACACCACCAGCTTCTGGTGGGCGACGGCCACTTTCGTGCTCGGCGCGATCGTGATCGCGGCGATCATGCCGAACACGGTGCCCGCCCCGGCCGAAGGTGAACCGGTGCTGGCGCACTGATCCCGCAGAACTGAACGGCGATGGCCCGAACCGACAATCGGTTCGGGCCATCGTCGTTCGCCGGTACGGGCTGCTGAAAGTTTGCCACGAGCGCACCGCTCGCCCGGATGTCGGTGGGTCTCGATACCATGAGCGACGACCACCACACGGATCGGCCGACGGGAGGGCAACGCATGGCATCGCGGCCCCCGGCGCTCGATCCGGCCGTCCTCGCGGCGATCTCGGTGGGTGGCGGGCTCGGTGCCACCGCCCGTTTCGGCGTCGCGTACTGGTGGCCGGTGCTCCCGGGCCGGTTCCCGTGGTCGACGTTCACGGTGAATGTGCTCGGCTGCTTCGCGATCGGGGTGCTGATGGTCGTGGTCACCGAACTGTGGGAAGCACCGAAACTCGTGCGGCCGTTCCTGGGAATCGGTGTGCTGGGGGGCTTCACGACTTTCTCCACCTATAGCCTCGAGATTCGTAGACTCATCGGCACCGGTGCGACGGGCACGGCGGTCGCCTATCTCGGCCTGTCGGTGCTCGCGGCGCTCGGTGCCGTGGCAGTCGCCATGAGCGCGACCCGCTGGGTCGCGCGGCGGGGGTTCACATGAATTCGACGACGGAAGGGGGCCATCCGATGGTCGAGATGTGGGCTCCCACAGGGGGAGGCGCGGCATGACGGTGGCGCTGGTGATGGTCGGTGGCATGCTCGGGGCACCCGCCCGGTACCTGATCGACCGGCAGATGTCGGCGTGGTTTCCGACTGGGCTGCCCTGGGGGACGCTAACCGTTAACATTGTCGGTTCGGCGTTGCTCGGGGGTCTGATCGGCGCGAGTGTGGGCAGTGCGCTGCTGGCATTCGCGGCAACCGGCTTCTGTGGTGCGCTGACCACGTTCAGCACGTTCGGCTACGAGACGGTCCGTCTGGTAACCGAGGGCGCTTACGTGTACGCCGTGGGCAATGTCGCGATCAGCGTCGCGGCGAGCCTGGCCGCGGTGTATGCCGCCGCGTCCCTGACCCAGTGGTTGTGCGCATGATTCTCATGACCAGCCGCGCGCAGCCGACACGGAAGGGAACACCCACCATGGCCCACGATCGCGCCGGACGGCCCGCCCGCCCGACCGACCTGGTGGATATCGCTCACCTGGTCACCGCGTACTACAGCCTCGTCCCCGATCCGGACGAGCCGAGCCAGCAGGTGGTGTTCGGCACCTCGGGTCACCGTGGGTCCAGCGAGGACGGCGCGTTCAACGAGGCCCACATCATGGCGATGACGCAGGCGATCGTCGAATACCGCGCCACCCGTGACATCACCGGCCCGGTCTACCTCGCGCGCGACACCCATGCCCTGTCCGAACCCGCCTGGACCACCGCGCTCGAGGTCCTGGCGGGCAACGACGTCACAGCGGTGATCGACGCCCGCGGCCGCTACACACCCACGCCCGCGCTGAGCCACGCTGTCCTGAACCACAATCGTGGCGGTACCAAGCATCAGGCCGACGGCATCGTGGTCACCCCCTCGCACAATCCACCGCGCGACGGCGGCTTCAAATACAACCCACCGCACGGCGGCCCCGCCGACACCAAAGCCACCGACGCCATCGCCGCCCGCGCCAACGAACTGCTGCGCGGCGGTCTGGCCGGGGTCAAACGAGTCTCGCTCGATCAGGCGATGAACACCCACGTCCAGCGCTACGACTACCTCGACCAGTACGTCGGCGACCTGCCGAACGCGTTGAACCTGGACGCGATTCGGGGCGCGGGCATCCGGATGGGCGCCGACCCGATGGGCGGCGCGAGCGTGGACTACTGGGAGGAGATCGGCCAGCGTTTCGACCTCGAGCTCGAAGTGGTCAACCCGTTCGTCGACCCCACCTGGCGTTTCATGACCCTCGACAGCGACGGCCAGATCCGGATGGACCCGTCCTCACGCCATGCCATGGCGGCCCTGGTCGGCATCAAGGACGACTACGACATCTCCACCGGCAACGACGCCGACGCCGACCGGCACGGTATCGTCACCCCTGACGGTGGCCTGATGAACCCCAACCATTTCCTGGCCGTCGCGATCGAATACCTGGTCGCGAACCGGATGTGGTGGGACGCGCTCACCAAGATCGGCAAGACCGTCGTCACCTCCTCCATGGTCGACCGCGTGGTCGGCGTGCTCGGGCGGGACGTGTACGAGGTCCCGGTCGGGTTCAAGTGGTTCGTGCCCGGATTGTTCAGTGGCAGTTTGGCATTCGGTGGTGAGGAGAGCGCGGGCGCGTCGTTCCTGCGGATGGACGGCACCGTCTGGACCACCGACAAGGACGGCATCCTGCTGGCCCTGCTCGCCGCCGAGATCGCCGCCGTCACCGGCCAGACTCCCTCTGCCAGGTACGGCGAACTGGAACGCCAATACGGCAGCCCCGCCTACGCGCGGATCGATGCCGCCGCCACCAGCGCGCAGAAGACCAAGCTCGCGCGCCTGACTCCCGAGGCCGTCACCGGCACCGAGATCGCGGGCGAGGAGATCACCGGCATCCTCACCACCGCGCGCGGCAACGGAGCGCCGCTGGGCGGACTGAAGGTGACCACGGAGAACGCCTGGTTCGCCGCACGTCCCTCGGGCACCGAGGACAAATACAAGATCTACGCCGAGTCCTTCCTCGGCCCCGAGCATCTCACCCAGGTACAGGCCGCGGCCGAGGAGATGGTGAACCAGGCGCTGACCGAGTGAGCGCTCCGGCCAAAGTCCGGCTACCCGCCGAGATCTGGGTACTGATCGCGGCAGCCTTCGTGATCGCGCTCGGGTTCGGTCTCGTCGCGCCCGTGCTGCCGCAGTACGCCCGCGAATTCGGGGTGGGTATCGCGGCGGCGTCGGCGATCGTGAGCGCGTTCGCGTTGATGCGGTTGCTCTTCGCGCCCGCCAGCGGTCGGCTCGTGCAGAAGCTGGGCGAGCGACGGGTGTATCTGGCGGGCATCGTGATCGTGGCGCTGTCGACCGGGGCATGTGCGCTCGCGCAGACGTATTGGCAACTGCTGGTGCTGCGTTCGCTCGGTGGCATCGGGTCCACGATGTTCACGGTGTCGTCGATGGCGCTGATCATCCGGGTGTCACCGCCCGCCGCGCGCGGCCGGGTTTCGGGGGTCTACTCGACCAGTTTTCTGATCGGGTCGTTGCTCGGGCCGCTGGTCGGCAGCAGTCTGGCCGGATTCGGGCTGCGCGCGCCGTTCGTCATCTACATGGCCGCGCTGCTCGTGGTGTGTGTGATCGTGTTCGCCGGGCTGCGCGAATCGCCGGTGCTCGCGCCCGAAAACGGCGCGAAGCCGGTCGAATTCACCTTCCGTCAAGGGTGGGCCGAGCCTGCTTATCGGGCGGTGCTGCTGTCGAGTTTCGCCGGTGGTATCGCGGTGTTCGGTGTGCGGATGGCATTCGTTCCGTTGCTCGTCGTGGAAACGCTGCATCAGGAAGTCGGCATGGCGGGTGTCGCGCTGACGGTGTTCGCCGCGGGCAACGCGGCCGTGTTGTTCGCGTCGGGCAGGCTCTCCGACCGGCTCGGCCGGAAACCGTTCCTGATCGCCGGGTCCGTCATCTGCGCGCTCGGCACCGGTGCGCTCGGTTTCGCGCCGACACTGCCGTGGTTCTTCGCGGCGTCGTTCATCGCGGGTCTGGGTTCGGGGATGTTCAGCCCGGTGCAGCAAGCCGCGCTGGCCGATGTGATCGGGTCGCGGGCCCGCGGCGGTCCGGTGCTGGCCGCGTTCCAGATGTCGGCCGATCTGGGCACCGTGCTCGGTCCGATCGTGATCGGCTGGTTGGCCGAACGCACGTCGTTCGGGGTGGGTATGGCCGTGACCGGTGCGGTGCTGGCGGTGTCGGCGGCCGTGTGGGTATTCACTCCCGAGCCCGCACAGATCACGCACCCCGAAGATCCGGAGCACCCCGACCACGCGGGCGACCGCATCGACCCGCAATGCGCCTGCGACGGCAGCCCCGAGGGTAAGCCGGTGGTGCGTGACGGCATGGTTCCCGCCGGTCGACCCAGCGATTACCACAAGCCGCAATAGCAGGTCAGCGCCATTTCGTTGTGCCCGCGCGGCGCGCCGCCGGCGACTCGAGGCAGAGTGGACGGGTGAGCACAGCCGGTTCTTCGCACAATCCGCGCCCCGTTTCCAGCAACACCACCTACGCGCTGGCCGCGGTGGCGGTCGTCGTCATCGGGTTGATCGTGTTCGCTGCCTACAAGTGGAGCGCGGAACCGCCGCCCGCCGTCCGCAACGAGGGCTACGGCCCCGTCCGCGAGGCCGCCGTGCAGGTCACCACCAGCCCCGAGGGCGTCATCCGACTCGGCCGCCCCGACGCCACCGAGACCATCGACATCTTCGAAGACCCCATCTGCCCCGCCTGCGGCGCGATGGAAACCGCCTACGGCCAGGAACTGGCCCAGAAGATCGACGAAGGAAAGCTCGCGGTGAACTACCACCTCGTCACCTTCCTCGACCCCCAGTCCAAGAGCAAGGACTACTCCACTCGCGCGACGGCCGCGAATCTCTGTGTCGCCCAAACGGGTTCAGGGCCCATCTACAGCAAGTTCCACGAAACCCTGTTCACGAACAAGCAGCCCTCCGAAGGCGGCTCCGACCTGAGCAACCCCGCCCTGGCCACCATCGCCACCGAATCCGGCGCCCCCGAATCCGTCGCCGCCTGCATCAACAACGGCACCCAGTCCGACGCAGCCAAGACCGCCGCCGCGAAGAACCTCGCCGACCTCGACGCCCGCACCGGCAACAAGGCCGCCACCCCCGCGATCTACGACGGCACCACCAAGATCGACTGGCAGGACGAGAACTGGGTAGTGAACCTGGCCCCCTGAGCCCCCGCGTGAGGTTCGGCACATTCTACCCCTGACCAGCCGATCCTTCCCGCCCCACCGGCCACTGCACCCCCGCCCGTAACCCCACATTTTCGCCGTCTACCAGCCGATTTGTTCTCTCTCAGACGCATGGTGTAACTTCATTCAGGCAGCAGCGAGAGCCGCTGAAACAACTGAACACGGGGCTATGGCGCAGCTGGTAGCGCACCACACTGGCAGTGTGGGGGTCAGGGGTTCGAGTCCCCTTAGCTCCACAGTAAACCCGCAAGTTAGAGTATGTGTCTGACTTGCGGGTTTCTTGTTGTTCGGGACATATGGCTGGAACTTGGCGAAGTCCTACCGGAACGTGGCTTAGCACTCCTCGGCGGTTCGGTGTCCGGGTCAGATCTCAGCGAAAAACGTGGGGTCCACTGTGATGTCCTCGACCTGTCGGATCTTCTTGATGACTCCCATATCGAAGTCCTTCAGCAGTGTGCAGAGTCGATGAGGTCGAGCGACGGGGCGCCGTCACGCGTGGTCTCGGCCTTGGCCTCTGCTGTAACCGTCCCGGTCGTGATGAGTAGATCCTTGTCTCCTCGGCCCATCATCGCGCCGCGAAAGTCGCGCACAGTTCCAGCTCCGACTGATCCGACGTACCGCTTGCACTGGAAGAACAAAGGGAACGACACCAGCGAGAGTCGGTAGACGCCGACGCCATTGATGTCGCCGTCGCAGGTCTTCCCGGTCACCCGTGTGTTGATGAATCCGGCTTCTCGGAGCAGCCGCGGTGAGAGTCACTCGAATGCGGCGGGCTCCATCTTCATTACGCAGTCGAGGAGTTGGTCTTGCCATGCATGCTCGGGCGCGGGCAGGCCGTGGTCGAACTTGCGCAGCCACGGAACCTGGTGGTTGTTGTCGGGTCGAGGTCAGTGGTGAGATCGCCCGATGTCGCGTGGTCAACCAGGCATCGGGCGCGGGCGATCTGTTGCTCGGCGATGATCCTGCGCGCAGGATCTCCAGCGGCCAGTTCGGCCAGCTTGTCGAGCGGGGGCTTACCGGCCACGGTCACGGAACGGTGATCGGAGACAAGGTTACTGGGAGGCCCGACCCCGGCAGACGCAACGGCCGACCGCCAGTCGGCCGGTCTCACGGGCGCCCAGGTGTATTTCAGGGAGTTGTCGGCGCCTCGCGCGACCTGGCGTGGTACCCATCGGTGTCGCGGTCACTTTTCCAGTCACCTTATCGACCGTGTGTGCGAGTCATCCAACTCCTGCCTTCAATCAGGAACCAGGGATCCCCCCGGATCACTTCTCGTTGATAGGCCCTTTCTCGGGACGTCGGATTGCGTGCGGGATTCTGTTCGGGTCGGCCGGGTCGTCGCCTCAGATGCATGTTTTCCGCTTCGAAAACCGGATCCCCGCCCATTCGGAATCTTGCGGATCGATGTAGATATCGTCACGCTGTGGTATCTTCTCTTCAAGAGAAGGAGATATCTATGGCAGATATGACATGGCTGACGCAAGAGACTCTCGCTCATGAGTGCGCCATTCGCAACGAGTACGCCAAGCGCCTGGCCGATTTTCGGCCGGACGAGAAGTTGCTGAAGACCGAGTGGGCCTTCGCTAACGCCCGCGCCCGCGCTGACATGCGCACGATCGACCGCTCCGACATGCTCCGCATCTGGGAGTTCAAGATTGTGGCCGACTACAGCGGACTCGGGCAGGCCTTGACCTACCTCGCGCTGACCCGGCTGGAGAAGGACTTCAAGGTTCCCGTCAAGGGTGTCCTCGCGGCTTTCGTCATTCCCGACGAGATCCGCACGGCTAACGAGGTGCTCAACCTCGGCCTCGAGTTCGTGGAGATCCCGTCGCAGCTTCGCCGAGCCGGTGACATCCCCATAAGCGCAGGGCGCGCCCCCACCCTGCCTGACATCCCGACCGCCCTTATCTCACCGACCACGACCGCCAACTAGGAGCCCAAATGAGCCTGCCCGCCATCCCCCAGAGGAAGATGATCCAGAACTCCGCCATCAAGCCGGATCTGGGCCACGGCGGACTAAAAATCGTCCGCTACCAGACCGATACCGACGCCCAGAAGGCCTACATCAACAATGAGTTCGAATTCCAGCACGAAGCGGCCAAGCGCCACATCATCAACGGTGTCACGCTGAGCCTGAAGGGTTCACCTGGCCGCTACCGCATCACTGCGACCATCCACCCGACGCTGCGCCAGTTCATCGACATCGTCCGCTACGATCCGTCGGCGCCGCCACTCGAGAACTGGGAGGCCATCGGGATGAAGGAAGCGCATGAGCAGACGCAGAGCGACTTCAAGGGCACCAAGAAGGAGAACCTCGGTCATTTCAAGCAATACCTCGTCGAGTCGATTCGCGGCGACCGTACGGCGTATTTGCCCACCGTCAGTGGCTGGCAGTCGTCGGAGGTGTTCGGCGACACCATCTTCGTGGCCGTCGACGAGTCCAACCCGATGGCGCTGTATGGGATGCTGTACCTACCCAAGAAGCCAGTGATGCAGTCCGATGGCCAGACCCAGACCGCGGCGCTGTTCCAGGCCGCGGCCACGGGGTTGGCCGAGAAGGAGGAGGCTCTCGATAAGTTCGGTACGACCCTTGAAATCGAACTCAACGTGACGCCGGTCGCCGCGGGGCAAAGCTTCGCTGACCGCAACGGCCGCGGTTCAAAGAAGAACAAGAACCTCGTGGCACGTATGGACAGTTCATCGGCGCTGTCGCAACTGCGCGCTAAGGCTATGGCTGGCACCATCTTCGAGGGGCGGGTGGCAGACGGCCGCACCGTGGGTGCTACCGAGACGGCCACCAATAAAATCGTGGACCTTTCGACGCTGGATCAGATGCTGCTCAACGTGATCAGTCGTGGCACGAAGAAGGACGAGCAGATCAAGATCTACCACATCGAGCATTTCCTGCCGTATTGCAAGGAGTTCCTGACGCTGCTCGAGGACAAGTTCGGTGACAAGTGGCTCGACCTCACCCCGAAGGACTCCGAGCCGTACCGTCGGTTGTACATCCACGGATGGGCGTTCGCGCTCAAGGCCCTTGCAATCGTGTTCCACGACAGCCGTCGTGACGAGCTCGGTCCCCTCGCGAGCGCGATCAACACCGCGGGCGGTGGGGACAGTCACCAGACCGCAAAAGAGGCCCAGCAGGCATTCCTGAAGGCGGTCGAGAACGCCGACCCACAGCAGCCCAAGCTGACCCCGGCGGAGTTAGAGGATCGTATCGACAAGATCGACTGGCTCCGCTACCGCAAGCACTGGATCGATCTGACCGGCCGGAAGGTCGCGAGTGATGGCAAGCCCAAAACGCGCGAGATCAAGGTCGGCACCGATAACGACGGCAGGCTGATCACCAAGTTGATCGCAGACGGCAAGGCCGAGAACACCGCGGCTGCGATCAACTTCGCGGTCAACAAGATCGAAGGCCGGTCGTGGACCGACCTCACCTCAGATGTGGACGCCAAGCCCTAACCCGCCACACGTTCCGGCCAACCACTCGGCCCGCGACCTTCTTCGGTGGCGGGCCGAGTGTCGTTGTCCGCGAAGGCCAGTGCTCTAGCTCCGACGGTGTCCTGTCCTGACGGGCGCCGACGTCGACACCAATCGTTAAGCGCGATTGCCGAACTCGCCGTACGGATCGATCGCGCGCGAAGTCGTCGACGAGTTGCGGGTTACCTGGTTTGCCGATCGGTGCCGCTGTTGCACGCCGCGTAGGGGTGATCGCGCCCTTCGCGGGCCGCAAGTGTAGGGGATACGCGGTCGGCAGGGGCCGCTGAAAGGGGAGGCGTCGAACTGGCCACTGTTCAGCCGGATTACGGCACCGACAGCGGGAGCTTCCACGGCAAATTTTGCCACGAAGTGCTACCCATGCGGCGCACCGCTGGGTTTGCTGACTGTGCCGACTTGCGCAACTCGCTGATGACGTTGGTCTGGAGGGAAGTCACAGGTCGGCGACCCTCAGATCCACCTGCAGCGGCGCCGGTTCGAACGCGATCTCGTCGTCCATGCTCAGCCGGGAAACGAGGTCCTGGCTGTCGGCCTTCAGTCGCCGGTACTCGTCGATAGACAAGAGCACGAAAGCGTCCTCGCCCCGATCTGTGATCACGACAGGCCCTTCGGCCGCAAAGCCGATATCGGCTCGGTCTTCAATCCAGCGCCGTCGCCGGGTCGCCTCCGGTGATAGTTCGGTAGTCGTCGATCCGATGGCCGGTCCGCCAGGGGCGTGCCGCGCCCGATACCCACCAGCGCCGCCACAGCGACGGGTGTTTCAGAACGATGGGCAGCACCGGTAGGGGGTCGAAGTAGTTCATTCGCTGGATCGCCTTGCCGTCGCGAAGGATCATGCGGTCGACGTTCGGCCATTCGATGCGGTGGCGTCCTACGTGCGCCAGCAACCGGAACTCGATGAAGACCACGTCGTCGTCGCCGCGCCATCGGTCGACGTGCGCCCGGAGGTCAGGGAGGAATCGCCAGATCTGTGCGAACTCTCGTTGCGCCGCGGCTATGCCGTGCATCGGTGGGGACAGCGGCTGGGTCAGCACCACGTCCGGATGCAGAATCTCGGGGATTCGATCAACGGACGGCCGATCCCAGAAGTCGATGAAGTTCGCAACGAACTGTTCAGCGGACATGCGGCGTCCTCTCGTCATCGTGACGATAGCGAACTGACGCGATGCTCCGCGACCACCCTGAGTCGGATCTGTATTTCCGGTGAATGCGTCACGTTCTTGTTCCGAGCCGCGGCCGCAGGTCAGTACACCACGGTCCGGCCGTTCCGCCGCTCAGACACTGATACGGCTGGCGGCCCGGCGCTGATCGTCCGACATCGGCCGACCGGCGCTCACGGCGAAGACCGGGAACCTGTCGTCCCAGGAACACGACTGGAATTGCACACGCACCGGGCAGTTCTGCAGCGGCGGGAGCCCGCCTTCGATGGATGTGTAGACCCACGGGCCCTCGTCGAGCTCGACAATGGCGATCGTCAACGGTCGTATGCCGCGCATTCCGGTCGCGGCGCGATCCACGACCCGACAGGACACGATCGAACCGGCGCCCGCCGACGGCAGCCATTCGAGGCTGCCGGAGATGCAGGACGAGCAGCCGAGGGTCACCGCCGCGAACAGCGTGGAGCAGCAGGTGCACCGGCGAATCATCAACACGTCTTCCACGTGCTGCATGTCGTTGTCGCCGGCCGTATCGCTGTCGACTGGATCGGGTGGGTGCATCGGACCTCCGGGAATGGTGCTGACCGTCACTTCAGCGTCCTCCGAGCACGGCGTCACGGGGACGGTCGATATACCCGTTTTTCGGAAATCGGGCTACTTCTGCAGCCGGCGTCCGGGAGGTTGCGGTGGTGTGGCGGTGCCGTGGTCTACACGGCGTAACCTGGCGTTCTGGACCATTCCGCCATCGAATGCGAGGCATGTCGGATGCCGCCAACCAGTCAGAGCGCGCTGGGAAATCTCCCCGCGGAATTGACTCAATTCGTCGGCCGAGGACGCGAGATCGTCGAGGTCAGACAGTTGTTGTCCGAGGCGCGGCTGGTGACGTTGACCGGTATCGGCGGGGTAGGCAAGACCCGGTTGGCGATCCGGGCGGCCGAGGAGGTGCGCCGAGCGTTCGACGACGGGGTCTGGCTCGTCGAGTTCGAAAAGGTTCGCGAACCGGATCTGGTGGCCGGGGCCGCAGTGTCCGCACTGAGACTGGTGGGGCGGACGGCCCAGACGCCGCAGGAACTGCTCGTCGATTTCGTCGCCACGCGCCATCTGCTCCTGGTGCTCGACAACTGCGAGCACCTGGTGGACACGATCGCCTCGCTGGCCGAATCGCTGCTGCGTGCCGCGCCACGATTGCACATCCTCGCGACCAGCCGGGAGCCGGTCGGCATCGGCGGGGAGGTGGTGGTCCCGGTGCCGCCACTGTCGGTTCCCGGAGCGGAGGGGTCGCCGAGCTTACGCGCGATGTTGCGGTGTGACGCGATCGCGCTGTTCGTCGACCGCGCGCGCTCGGCCGTCCCCGGCTTCGAGCTGACCGAAGACAGCAAGATCACCGTCGCACGTATATGCCGACGACTCGAGGGCCTGCCGCTGCCCATCGAGTTGACCGCGGCCCGGCTGCGGTCGATGTCGCCGGAGCAGATCCTGCAACGGCTCACCGACCGATATCGACTGCTCACCGGTGGCGGTCGCGCGACGCCGACCCGTCAACAGACGCTGCGCCAGTGCGTCGATTGGAGCTACGACCTGCTGAGCGACCGTGAGCGAGAGCTGTGGGCGCGGGTGACGGTGTTCGCGGGCGGCTTCGAATTGGATGCCGCAGAGGCGATCTGCGGTGCCGGACTCGATCCCGGCGAGGTACTCGACCTGGTGGGTTCGCTGGTGGACAAGTCGGTCCTGATCCGTGCGACCCGCGGTGACGGCGGCGTCCGGTACCGGATGCTCGAAACGCTGCGCGAGTACGGCCGGGAACGGTTGCGCGGTAGCGGCGACGAGAAGGAATTGCAGCGCCGCCACCGGGATTGGTTTGAACGCCTGGCGTTGCGGGCGTACACCGAATGGGCGGGGCCGAAGCAACTGGAATGGATCGATCGGCTGCACCGGGAACAGCCGAATCTGCGTGAGGCGATGGAGTTCTGCCTGGCCGAGCCCGACGAGGCGGAATCGGCCGAACGGATCGCGGTTGCCCTCTACGAGTTCTGGGTCGCGCGGCAGCGGGTCAGCGAGGCCCGATATTGGCTCGGTCGCGTATTGGAGAGAACGAGCGGGGCCACGTTGGCGCACATCGCGGCACTGTGCGCGGACACAGTGCTGGCCGCGATGCAGACAGACATCCAGTCCGGGTCCGAGCGAATCGAACAGGCGCGTTCGTTGGCCGAAGGCAGCGATGACGAGTTGTTGTGCGCGTATGTCGACGGCGCACATGGCTTGCTGTCGTTGTTCTCCGGCGATCTCACCGATGCGAGGACACGGCTCGCGCGGGCAGTGCCGGTATTCGAGGCGTCCGGTGATGTCTTGCATCAGGTGTCGAGCTTGCTCGGCCTCGGCGTCGCGTGCGGTCTGCTGCAGGAAACGGACCTCGCCATGGCGTGCAACGAGCAGGCGCTGGCGCTCGCCACAGCGCACGGCGAGTCGGTCTACCGGTCCTACGCGGTCGCGCAGCTCGCCTTTGCCACGGTCGAGCGCGGTGACCTCGAGCGCGGATCGGTGCTGGTCAAGGAGAGTCTGCGGGTTTCCTGGATGATCGAGGATTGGCCGGGCGTCGCGAGCTGTCTGGCGACCCTGGCCTTTGTCGCGGCTGCACAGCGCCGGGCGCAGCGGGCTGCCGTGCTCGTCGGGGCGGCCATGGCGGTCGGCGAATCCGTGGGCAGCCAGGCGGTCAGTATTCTCGAGATGTTCGGCCACCACACCCAGGCGCAGCAGGATGCCACTCGCGCGCTCGGCCCGCGCGCCTTCGAGGCGGCGATGCGCCAGGGCCACGATCTCGATATCGACGCGGCGCTCGCCTACGCCCTCGAAGAGGATTCGTCCGCGGCGGCGGAGGTTCCTGCCGCGGTGGACGTACTCACCCGCCGCGAGAAGCAGATAGCCGAACTCATCGCGCAGGGCCTGACCAACCGGGCCATCGCGGAGAAACTCGTTATCTCGCAGCGCACTGCGGCGGGGCATGTCGAGCACATCCTGAGCAAACTGCACTGCGCGACTCGCGCACAGGTCGCGGCGTGGGTGGTCGCTCACCATCGAGAGTAGGCATCACTGGCGATCCGGTCGGATCGAGTGACCATCGCGGCAACGCGGATCTCGGGTGCGATGGCGCGAGGACCGGCGACATGGTCTGCCAGGTGATGGTGTCCTTGTTCGGGCCGGGTAGCAGGACGACCGGATTCGGGTGGCGGCACGGCCAGTCGTCGCCGATCTGCAACCCGTTCACCCGGACGTGGCCTGCATGCGCCATGCTTGTGGCGTGGTTATCGCGTCTGATGTCGTTCCCGTGCGTGGCAGTGAGTACTCGGTCCTGTTGCGTCGCGTCCGGGCGGCGGACCTGCTCGACCGGCAAGTGGGGTATTACGGGTGGAAGAGCGCGCTGACCGCAGTCGCCTTCGTAGCTGGTTGGGTGGCATTTTTCGCCATCGGTGACTCGTGGTGGACGCTGGCGGTGGGGGTGTTCCTGGCCGCGGTGTTCTCGCAGATCGCGTTCCTCGGCCACGATGCCGGGCACAAGCAGATCTTCGCCGGGCGGCGGGCCAACTACCTGTACGGGCTGATCGCGGGCAATCTCGCCATCGGGCTGAGCATCGGGTGGTGGACCAGCAACCACAACCGGCATCACGCCCACCCCAATACCGAGGGCATGGACCCGGATGCGATGGGCGTGCTCGCGTTCTCCGGTGATCGTGCGCGGGCCGGAACAGGTTGGCGGCGGTTCATTTTCCGCTACCAGGCGTGGCTGTTCTTCCCGCTGCTGCTCCTGGAAGGTGGCAGCCTGCACTGGAAGAGCATCGTCGCGGTGTTCCGCTGGCCGATCCCGAACCGTATCTGGGAGGGCGCGCTACTGGCTGCGCATTTCATCGGCTTGCTCTCGGCCGCGTTCCTGGTGCTGTCGCCGGGTAAAGCGTTGGTGTTCATCGCCGTTCAGCAGGGTCTGTTCGGTCTGTACATGGGTTCCACCTTCGCGCCCAACCACAAGGGCATGGAAGTTCTGCCGGACGGCGACAACACCGACTTCCTGCGTCGCCAGGTGCTCACCTCGCGCAATGTGCGCGGCAGCTTCCTCGTCGACACCGCGATGGGTGGGCTGAACTACCAGATCGAGCACCACCTGTTCCCGTCGATGCCGCGCGCCAACCTGCGCCGTGCCCAGCCGATGGTCGCCCAGTTCTGCGCCGAGATCGATGTTCCCTACTGCGAGACCGGCCTGTTCGAGTCGTACCGCCAGGCGATGACCCACCTGAACGAAGTCGGCCGCCAAGCGGCCCGCTGACGCCTACTCGCCGGCCGCCGCGAGGTAGGCGGCGGTGAGTTCTGCGAGCACCCCGTCGTCGGGAAGCGGCGCGCCACGCAGATGGGTGGCGCGCAGTTCATCCATGAAGCGCTCCCACATCGGGGGCCCGCCCGCGGCGAGTAACTCCGCGCGCACCGTCAGCTCCGGCGCCGTGTGCAACCATCGCGCGCCCCACGCGCCCAGCGCGGCCAGCACCGGAACGAGCTGAATCGCGGCCTCGGTGAGGTGGTATTCGACCTTCTGCCGGTGACTGGGGTCGTCGTCGCGCGTGAGCAGACCCGCGGCGACGAGTTTGGCGAGCCGTGCGGCCAGGATGTTCGAGGCGATGCCCTCGATGGACCCGGTGAGTAGTTCCCGGAAATGCGTATGCCCGCCGAACATGATGTCGCGCAGGATGATCAGGCTCCAGCGGTCGCCGAGGAGCTCGACCGTGAGGTTGATCGGGCAGCCCGACTTGCCCGGCGGCACCGGCAACTTCTCCTGGGCAACTGGTTGCGACATAGGATCAGTCTAGGATACGTTCGTCACTGCTTGCACATTGCAATCAGAAAGGGCACCTCGATGGCTCAGATGGTCCGCGTTCAGAACTTCAGCATTTCCAGCGACGGGTACGGCGCGGGGGAGGGGCAGAGTCTGGAACGCCCCTTCGGTCACGCCGAACCCTCTGACCTCATGTTTTGGGCCGGCGCCACCGCGCACTGGCCCAATCGCACCGAACCCGGTGGTACCTACGGCCTCGACGACTACATCACGCGCGACTACGCCTTCAACATCGGCGCGGAAATCATGGGCCGCAACAAGTTCGGCCCACAGCGTGGACCGTGGGAGAACTACGACTGGCAGGGCTGGTGGGGCGACAACCCGCCGTTCCGCACTCCGGTTTTCGTCCTCACCCACCACGAGCGCCCGTCGTTCACCCTGGCCGACACCACTTTCCACTTCATCGATGCCGCCCCGAAGGACGCGCTCGCGCAGGCTCTGGATGCCGCCGACGGCAAGGATGTACGCATCGGCGGCGGCGTCGCCACGGTCCGCGAATTCCTCGCCGCCGACCTCATCGACGCCATGCACATCGTCGTCGCACCGGTGGAAATCGGTGCGGGCGAACGACTGTGGGAAAGCCCCGACGAATACGACGACCGCTTCCACCACGAGCATGTCCCCAGCCCCAGCGGAGTCGTCCACCACTTCTTCTGGCGTCGCTGAAGTATCGCGTGACCTGCGCGGCAGCGATAATTGTGTGGTGCCAACAGATCCCGTCCTGCTCGACGACCTGACGCTGGAACAGTCCTCGGTAGTCGCGAACAACGCGATGAACCGCGGCCGAGGACTGTCCGGGGTGAACAGCTACGCCCGCGAACTCGGATTCGACCCCTACGAGGTACTCGCCGAGCGCTTGCGCGCCGACCCCACCGCCCGGGTCACGTGGATCGACGTCTGCTGCGGCTCCGGTCGGGCCCTGCTCGAAGCGGAGGAACGATTCGACCGCGAATTCCCGACCGCCGACGTCACCATCATCGGCCTCGACCTCGTCGACTTCTTCTTGAACAAACCCCGCACCCCACGCCTGCGCCTGCTCACCACCTCGGCGACAACCTGGACCCCGCCTCGCGAAGCCGACCTCGTGACCTGCGTGCACGGCCTGCACTACATCGGCGACAAACTGGCTCTCATCGAGACGATGGCGAGCTGGCTCACCCCCGATGGTCTCTTCGCCGCCGACTTCGATCCAGCTGAGATCCGCCGCGCCAACGGTTCACCGATAACCGAGGCGGTCGTCGAAACCCTCAGAGCGGCGGGCCTGACATACAACCGTCGCCAGATCCACGGCCACGGTCGGCCTCGATTCACCGCCACCTACCTCGGCGCCGACCCGAAGGCAGGTCCCGGCTACACCGGCCAACCATCGGTCGTCTCGTACTACGACTGGTGATTGCCGTCGAATCCGTTGTCGCTCAACTTAAGTGCCGACAGAGACGAGATGACTACGGTCCAGCAGTTCAGCGAAGCGCGACCTCGGCGCCACCAGAGAATGCGGAGTCGTGCAGTTCGAGCGTGGTCGGCACGGTTCCGGCGGGTACGTCGAAGACCACGACCACCTGTATCGAGTTTCCCGGGTTGATATCCGACATCACGGCGGTGCCGTCGGTGACGTGGATTCCCGCCATGCGTCGAGATCAGTGTTCGCAGAGGGAGAATTCGCGTTCGTAGAGCTCGTTGTTGTGTTCGTCGACGAAGAACTTGCGCTCTCGCATCAGTTCCGCGCGGAAGGCATCGGCCTGTGCCGCTGTCATCGTCGATGTCGGGGACCAGGGCTGTTGGGGTGGGACGTCGGAGGTCGAGACGATGGTTATCGACGGGTCGACCAGGAAGAAGGCCAGGATCTTGCGGTGGCCGTTTCGGGTCGGGTCATGGAGCCGGAACGGTGCGACGCGATGCTGGAGGATGTTCGGGAACGCTACGCAGCGACCGGCTTCGGCCTTGACCGATCCCAGGTCTTGGTTGAGCGCGTCCTCGTCGGCGAGACCGAAGACCTCGCGCATCCCGGTTTCGTCGTTCTGGTCGTATTCCGGGTCGTCGATCGCCGCGCGGAAACCGAGCCGGCTGTCGGTGATGTTCTCGTTGTCCCAGTAGTAGATTCCGGTGGCGACGATGCTTTCGTTGAGCATTGCTTCGACGTGCCACGAACCGCCCGGATATTCCGGCTTCTCGGGGGTGAGGTAGATGTTGGCGAGTTTCACGATGACCTGCAACCTGCGCTCGGTGAGGTCGACGCGGTCGCTGTCGTCGACGGGTGTGGGCGGCTGAAAAGTGGGGGCGTCGGGGATGGCCGGTCGGCGGTTTTCCCACCATTCGTCCCAGGCGGCGTCGAAGGCTTCCTGGGCTTCGTCGCTCTCATCGGCCGGCTCGGTGGGTTCGGAGTCTTCGTACCAGGTGAAGGGGTTGACGTCGATCCGCACCGGTCGTGGTCGGCGCAGGTCGGTCAGCACATTGGCCAGCAGCGGGAGCATGCGGGCGAACAGTTCCGGCAAGACGGATTCGAGTGCGTGATGGCGAGCCGGGTCGACGTTGTTGACGTAGGAACGGAAGGCGACGTCGCCGGCATCGGTGACATCGACATCGGTGGGCAGCCATTGGAATTTCGGCGAGTACGCGTACTTGGCATCCTTGTTCGCCGGGCTGGGCCACGGTGCGTCGTCGGATCGGCTGACGCCGCGAACCAGGCAGTACAGCGAGGGATGGACGAGATCGCGCACCTGTCCGTTCGAGCCGGGATGCCAATCTTGTTCTGCCGCTGGAACATCCTCGAACACCCGAGCCGCCGCGCGCAGACGATCCCGTAGTGCGTCGTCGATCAGGGTGTCCGATTGCCACACCCCGTCGACAGCGGACACCTCGATTCCGGTCTCCCCGTCGCGTATTCCGGCGTAATGCGCGAGTTCGTCGAGCACATAGCGGATTTGAGCTTCCGTCATCCCGGTCTCGGCGGCCTCCCGGGTCCATCGGGCGACGATGCCGGCGTCCTGCAGCTTCTGATGCCACTGCGATTTCTCCCGAACAGCGGCGCTCAATCGCATCATCTCCAGCTCGCGCACCGTCCTGACCGGTGCGACAGCCACCAGATGAGCGGCACGAAAGGGCAACGGAAACGGGGCGAGCTGAGTCAATTCTCAATTCTCTCAACAGTTCTGGCGAGCCGCACGGTGCGAATACCGGAGACGACACTATTTGACCGCCGAAAAGCTCAGAGGCGAGGGTCGGTTGGCACGGATTCCATGGCGAGGATGGCGAAGACCAATTCGTGGACGCGCCACAGCGGTTCGCCCGCGGCGACGGCGTCCAGGGCCGCCAGGCCGAGCGTGTGTTCGCGCAGGGCAAGGGTGCGTTTGCGGCTGAGGGTGCGGTCGCGGAGGCGGGTGAGGTGTTCGGGGGTGGTGTAGTCGGGGCCGTAGATGATGCGGAGGTATTCGCGACCTCGGCATTTGATGCCGGGCTGGACGAGTTTGCCCTTGCTGCGATGGGTGAGGCCGGCGTAGGGCTTGATGACCATGCCTTCACCGCCTGCCGCGGTCATCTCGAGCCACCAGGTGGTGGCGTCGGCTTCGGCGGCAGGGTCGGACAGGTCGACGATTCGGCGGCCGGTGGGGCGGAAGGTCACGGGGTCGGCCGCAACGAGTCGGTCGCTGATGTCGAGGTGCCAGCCGTGGTCGCGGTCGGCGTAGCCGGCGCCTTCGGAGGCAAGGAGGGCGAACGGGGCGATCTGTACGCCGTCGAGTCCTGTTGTCGGCCAGCAGTATCGGCGGTAGGCGGTGGTGAAGCTGTCCGCGTTCTCGGCGCGGGCGGCGGTGTGGGCACGCAGTTCGCCGAGGTCGAGCCCACGGGCCAGTCCGGCGTCGAGTGCCGCGACCGCGGCGGGCAGCGCCGACCGTGCGGCGGCGCCTGCGGCCGCGTACTGGGTGCGGATCAGCACCGCGGCCTTGGCGGACCAGGGCAGCAGTTCGCAGTCCAGGAGCAGCCAGTCCGAGCCGAGTTCGTCGAAAAGTGGTGCGGCCGCCGCGCGGACGCGATCCAGGAGCGCCTCGGTGAGGGCCGGATCGTTGAAGAACGACCGGCCGGTGCGGGTGTAGATCGCACCGGAGCAGCCGTCACCGACCCCGAAACGGGCCGCTGCCTTGTCACGGCACACGAGCACCACGGCCCGCGACCCCATGTGCTTCTCCTCGCACACCACCTTGTCCACGCCCGCCGCGCGATAGTCGGCGAACGCCTCGGTGGGATATTCGAGATACCCCTCGACGGTCGATGTCGACGGCGGGGACATGGTCGGCGGCAACCACAGCAACAGCCGAGGATCGATCGCGAACCGGCTCATCACCTCCAGCGCGGCCGCCGAGTTCTCGGCATCGACGATCACCGTGCCGTGCTCGGTGCTGATGTGCCTGCGCCCGGTGACGTCGGCGAGGTCGAGCGTCTCGTTGTCGCGCGTGGATTCGGTATCGGCGAGTGGCCGGATCGGCTCGTAGTACATCCGCTCGGCCTGCACCGCGACGAACGTCTTCTCGGGGTAGCGCAGCGCTGTCAGCTCGCCGCCGAACACCGCACCGGTGTCGAGACACACGGTGTTGTTGATCCACTCCACCTTCGGCGTCGGCACGTGCCCGTAGACGACCATCGCCGCACCGCGATAGTCCCGCGCCCACGGATAGCGCACCGGCAAACCGTATTCGTCTGTCTCCCCGGTGGATTCGCCGTAGAGACAGAAGTCGCGAACCCGCCCGGACGCACGACCGTGGTACGCCTGCTTCAGTCCGGCGTGCGCGACCACGAGCCGCCCACCGTCCAACCGCAGGTGGCTCACGAGGTCGTGGATCCACTGCGCCGCGGACTCGATGAACTCCGGTGTCTCGCTGCCCAATTGCTCGAGCGTCTCGGCGAGGCCGTGGGACACCGTGACGTTCTTGCCACGCAACTTCTTCAGCAGCTTCTGCTCGTGATTGCCCGGCACGCACAGCGCGTTTCCGCTCGCGGTCATCCCCATCGCCAACCGCAGTACTCCGGGGGAATCGGGCCCGCGGTCGACGAGGTCACCGACGAAGACCGCCTGACGTCCCTCCGGGTGGGTGGCATCGACAGCACGCCCGGCTTCGTCGCGAACCAGCGTCCATCCGAGTTCGCCCAGCAGCGTTTCCAATTCGGCCCGGCAGCCGTGCACATCGCCGATGATGTCGAACGGCCCCGTGAGCTCACGCCGGTCGTTCCACGCCTTCTCGTAGGTGATCGTCACCTCGGCCGGATCACTGACGACGTGCACCTTGCGAAAACCCTCGCGACCGAGCTCGCGCAGGGAACGCCGCAGGTCCTGACTCTGCCGCTTCAGCACATTGCGCCCGAAGTCGCGATCGGTGCGCGCCTGGGTACGTTCCCACGCCACAGCTTCGGGCGTATCGAGGACGATCGCGACCGGCAGCACATCGAAAGACCGTGCCAGCGCGACCAATTCGGCCCGCGCGTGCTTCTGCACATTGGTGGCGTCGATGACGACGCGTCGACCGGCGCGCAGCCGGATCCCGGCGATGTGGCCGAGCGCGTCGAAGGCGTCCTTCGTCGCGGACTGATCGTTCTCGTCGTCGGCCACCATGCCGCGGAAGAAGTCCGACGACAGCACCTCGGTGGGCTTGAAGTGCTCGCGGGCGAAGGTGGATTTGCCGGAGCCGGAGATACCCACGAGGGCGATGAGCGACAGCTCGGGGAGGTCGATGTTCATTTACGCGGCCTTCCGGAACAGCGCGAGCTGGGTGGGGGAGCCGGTCTGCGGGTCGTGGTCGCCGACCGGGCGGATGTCGACGATGTAGCCGAAGGTCTCGGCGACGCGGGCACACCAGGCGGCGAATTCCGCACGGGTCCACTCGAATCGGTGATCGTCGTGACGGTGACCGTCGAGGGTCTCGTAGTGCACGTTGTATTCCACGTTCGGCGTCGTCACGATCACCGCGCCGGGTGCGGCGTGCCCGAAGACGGCGCGTTCGAGCGCGGGCAACCGGGACTCGTCGACGTGTTCGATCACTTCCATGAGCACCGCGGCGTCGAAGCCGCGCAGCCGGTTGTCGTGGTAGGTCAGCGCGGATTGGATCAGGGTGATCCTGGCTCGCTGCCGATCCGGCATCCGGTCGAACTTCAAGCGGCGCTCCGCCATCGAGAGTGCGGCGCTCGAGACATCGGCGCCGACGATCTCGGTGAACCGGGGCTCGGCTTGCAGCGCGAGAAGCAAAGCGCCTGGGCCACAACCGAGATCGAGGACGCGCGCTGCGCCGGTGTCGGCGAGCGCGGCGAGCACCGCCTCTGTGCGGAGCTTCACCAAAGGAATGCGGCGCTCGGCGGCTTCGACGCGTTCGACCGCGTCCCCGGGGATTTCGGCATCGTCGACCACCTCGTCCGCCGAGCGCAGGCGTTCCAGGGCGGACAGCATGAGTGTCCGTCGTCCGGCCAGATAGCGTCGCGCGATCAGTTCGTGGTCGGGGTGGGCGCCGAGCCAGCCCTCGCCCGCGCGCAGCAGTTTGTCGACTTCGTCGGCGTCCACCCAGTAGTGCTTGGCGTCATCGAGCACCGGCAACAGCACGTAGAGGTGGTTCAGTGCCTCTGCCAGCCGCAGCGTCCCGGTCAAACGGAGGCGGGTGTAGGGCGACGGGCCCCATTCCGGGAACTCCGGATCGAGCGGCACCGAGGTGGTCGACACCGTCCAACCCAGCGGCGCGAACAGCCTCTCGACGATCTCGGTCCCACCACGGCACGGTACGGCGGGGACTTCGATCTCCAACGGAATCGCCGTCTCAGCCAGCTCTTTACGGTCCCGGCTCGTGCCGTTCAGCGCCGACCGGAACACCTTGCCCATCGCCACCGACAGCAGGCTCGATGCCACATACGGACGGTCGTTCACATAGCGCCCGAAAGCGGACCCGTTGTGCCCCTTGCTCGGTCGCGCCAACTCCACCGGATCGACCTCGAGCAGCAGGGCCACGGTGCAGCGATCGACATCGGCCTGTGGATAGAAGACGTGTGCCGTGCCGCCGGTGGTCGTGAACGACTGCACGCGGTCGGGATGTTTGACCACGAGGTATCCGAGGTCGGTCGCCGGCGTGTGAGTCGTGGAGATCGTCAAGAGCACTTGATGATCGTGTCACGGACCGCCAGTGATTTTCGCCGAGTCCGGAGATCATCGGAAGTCGAACGAGGGCGGGATGGCGACGATCACGGCGGCCGCCCACACTCCGTAGACGGGCAGGTAGTCGGTCTGCCAACGCTCGAGAGCGGCGAAGGTCTTCCTGCCGCGCACGAAGCCGAGCCCGAGGTGGCCCGACCACACGAGGTTCACCAGCAACACCACGTTCAGTCCGAGCGCGACCACCTTGTTGGGGGTGGAGCCGAACTCGGCGATCCGGGTGAGCATGGCGGCCAGCATCGTCGCGTCGACGACCAGCGCGGTGAACACCAGCACCAGCTGCAGGCGGTCGAAGAAGCCGGGTGGGGTCAGCGGATCGCGGGCTGAGATCGTGTAGAGGAGCAGGCCCACGACCAAGACGAGGATCAGGTCCATCAGGATGAGTAGATCGCGGTCGATCGCGGTCAGGCTGCGGGTGGTCGCTAGGGCGGCGAGCAGCGCGAACAGCATGACGATGGTGAGCGGGGTGAAGACCCGGGTGAGCACCGGCGCGATGTTCTCCACGACGTTCTGTTTGGCCTCGACCAGCCAGGCGGCGACGATCACCGCGCCCGCGGCGCCGAAGGGCAGCACCCAGTCCTCGATCACCGGCTCGATGTCGAAATCGAGGGTCCCGAAAGCGCCGACCGTGAGTCCGATCAGTACGCCGCCGCCGAGTGCCAGCAAGGTCAGGTAGACGAACCACTCCCCGGTGAACCGGATGAAGTCCATTCGCCGCCGCCCGGATCGCCAGTCGCCGCCCGTGTACGCGAAACCGACCACCAGCCACAGCAGGATCGGCGCGTGGATCGCGGCGATGATCTCGGTCGCCCCTTCGGGCTCGAATGGATACAGGTTCAGCACGAGTGCGGTGAGCACGACGGGCGCGAGCAGCACGGCGCCGACCCGCGCGGAAATCTGGCGCTTCCACGCGAAATACCCTGCGAGGAACGGCAAGACGAGCAGGCTGATGTTGCGGCCCAAGGCGGGGCCCTCCAGCCAGGTGAAGCCCGCCTTGACCGTGACCGCCGCCCCCGCCGCGAGTGCGAGAACCACCATCAGCTCTCGATTTTTCGCGCCGCCCTCGGACTGTTCCGGCACCAGAACGAGCTGCTTCCACAGCCTTTCGGAATGCTCGAGCGCGAACTCCCGGGAGATCGCGTCCATGCTGCCCATCCGTTTCACCGCGACGAGGAATGCCTCCTCGCCCGACAGGCCCGCGGTTTGCAAGGTCGAGATCTGTTCGCGCAGATGGTCTTCCATCTCGTCGACGTCGGCGACCGAAATCGCACGATGACGCTGGACGTACCCACGCCACTGGTCGATATGGGCCTGCAATTCGGTCTCCATCACGCCCACCCCTTCTCGACCGGCTGGGTGGCGCTGCGCCAGACCTGGTCGAGCGCCTCGGCGACCACACTCCACTGGGCTTGTCGTTCGGCGAGCGCCGCCCGGCCCGACTCGGTGATCAGGTAGTGCTTGCGGCGGCGTCCGCCCTCGGACACCCGCCACGTCGACGACACGTGCCCGAGCCGTTCCAGCCGGTGCAGCAGCGGGTACAGCATCCCGTCGGTCCACTGCATCCGCCCGTGGGAGAGCTGGTTGACCTGCTCGAGGATGGCGTAGCCGTACGACTCGCCCTCGGCCAGAATCCCGAGCACGAGCGGCGTCGCCGAGGCCGCCACCAGGTCTTTGTCTATCCGCATCGCACTCCTATACCTAGAAGATCTAGGTAACAACCTAGCAGATCTAGGTATATGGGTGTGGATGTCGCACCCTAGGGTGAGGATTCCGTTGAATCGCCTAACGACCGTGTCGGGGGCCCCGATGAAGTCTGCATGTACGCGCTACAGCGCGTAGGGGACACAGAATCGAGGAACCATGAAGAACGCAGTTCGAATGGGCGCGCTCATCGCCGTCGCCGCGGCACTGGTCACAGGCTGCACCGACGAGAGTGGTTCAGGGACAAGCACATCGACCTCTCGCGCGACGGCCGCTTCGTCGACCTCCCGCGCGCCCGCGCCGGGTACCCAGGCCCCGGGGTCGCCCGCTGCCGAGGAGACCGCCGCGCCCCAGCCCGGCGCCACCATCGCGCCGGAGCCCGAAACACCGCCGGTCACACAAGCTCCCACGCTGATCCCGGCCCCCGACACCACCTCTCCCGCCCCCGCTGACAACATCAGTGGACCGGGTCGCTGCATAGACCCGGCCTCGACCGGTGTGCAGAACGCCCTCGCGAGCCTCGAGGGAAGCTGGGTCGCCGGACAGGCTTCGAGTGATCAGCCGGGTAGCTGTGGGCAGCTGTTGTATGTGCGCGCCATCGGCGGCAACTCCGCGGGTGCGCCGATCCACCTCTTGTTCTTCCGCAACGGAAAATACTTGGGCACGGGCACTTCTGAGCCGTATGCCTTCACCACCGTCGTCGGATCGAGCAACAACGCGGTGACCGTCGACTATCGCTGGCTCGCCGGTGACGAACCCTTTGCCGCGCCGCAGGGCGGTCCGGCGACGATCACCTACTCGTGGAACGGTTCGAAGGTGGTGATGGGCGGCACGCTGCCGACCGAAGTCACCCAGCCGCACCGCTGATCCGATCTCGGACGCCCCTGTGCGGTGGGCAACTGGGGCTCAGTTGTCCGGGTGCAGCACCAGCACCGTGATCTCGCTGGGGGCGAAAACCCGAAGCTGGGGACCCCAGAAACCGGTGCCGCGGCTGGTGTAGAGCTGGGTGTTGTTCGCGTGCCTGCTCAGGCCCGCGACCACCGGCTGGTCGAGCCGGACGAGGTAGTGGAACGGCCAGATCTGCCCGCCGTGGGTGTGACCGGAGATCTGCAGCGCGACGCCCGCCGCGGCGCTGTCGGCGATCTGTTTGGGCTGGTGGGCCAGCAGGACGACCGGCAGCGAAGGGTCGGCGCCCGCGAGCGCGGCGGGCAGATCGGGACCGTGACCGGGCAGGCCGACGCCGGTCGGGTCGTCGATGCCGGCGATGACGAGCCGGTCGCCGTCGCGGGTCAGGACGCTGTGCTGGTTGTGCAGCGGCTGCCAGCCGAGCGAGGCCATGTAGTCGATCCAGCCCTGCGCGTCACCGAAGTACTCGTGATTGCCGGTGATGTAGAACCGGCCGAGCGGCGCCTCGACCTTGCCGAGCGGATCGACCTGCGCCTGGCGTTTCACGACCGAACCGTCGGCGAGGTCACCGGCGTGGCAGGCGATATCGGGCCGCTGCGCGTTGACCACCTCGACCACGCGCTCCGACCAGCGCCGCCGATTCAGCGCGGCGTAATGGGTGTCGGTGACGACCACTACGCGCAACCCGTCCAGGCCCTGCGCCAGCCCACGAATCGCGACGTCGACGGTGCGCACCCGCGGCACCCGGCGCGCCTCGTACACGCCCCACCCGACCAGCGCAGCCGAGATCACCAGCACTCCTGCCGCCACGATCCGGGCACCGTCGACCCCGCCGACGGCCAGCGCGCCCCGCACGAGCAGCCCGATCACCGACCAGGAGAACACCACCCACAGCACCCCGAGCAGGGTGTCGCCGACGATCACCGCCGGATCGGACTGCGCGGGCCCGTGCCCGAGGAACATCGTGAGCGGCAGGCACACGAGGGCGGCCGCGGCGATCGCCGTTCCGATCCAGAACAGCGTGCCGCTGCCACCGGTCGGCGCCGAGACCACCGTCCACCAGGGGACCCCGAACAGCACTGCGAGGACCAGCGACAACAGCATCAGGCGTACGGCGAGCTTCACGGCGTTCCCGTTCTGGGCAGGGCGGCCGGGCGCGGCCACGAATCGACCTCCCAGGGTAGCGCTCCGCCGACGTCGCCCTTCGCCGAGAATCCGCAGTTCGGAGCGGGCGCACGAAGCGGGCTGCCCCACTTCACAATTCGATGTACCCCTGGGATCGGGTGCGCGCTATGCTGCCCGACAGGGCCCCGCGCGCAGGTGCAGTACCGCGGCGGGTCGAGTGGGGAAGCGGCGAGGCCGCACAGACGGGAAGGTCAGAACACCGATCATGCGTGGGGTAAGAACAGTTCTTCGGCGAGTGATGGCAGGCGCCGTCGTGGTGGTGGTGCCGTTCGGCGCCTCCGTAGCGCCTGCCGCCGCCGATGCCGACCCGTCCGCGATCGACTTCCGGGTGGATACGTCGATGGGGGAGATCAACACCAGGATCATCCGCGCGGCCGACGGCAACACCGATCGGGTGGTCTACCTGCTCGACGGCGAACGCGCCGAGGACGACCTGAACGGGTGGGAGAAGCACACCACCATCCCGGCGCAGATGGCGAAGTTCAACATCAACGTCGTGATGCCGGTCGGCGGGCAGTCCAGCTTCTACGCCGACTGGGAGCAGCCGAGCAATTTCTTCGGCGTCAACCCCGACGGGTCGATGCTGCCCAGCGCCGACTCCGGTTCGGCGATCGGCGGCTGGGAGGACACCCAGGGCAAGGTCAACACCTACCAGTGGGAAACCTTCATCACCAAGACGCTGCCGGAGGCGATGAAGTCCCGGCTGGGCTTCAGCGCGACCCGCAACGGTGTGGTCGGCCTGTCCAGCGGCGGTAGCGCGGCGATGCTGATGGCGGCTTACCACCCCGAGCAGTTCACCTACGCGGGGTCGCTGTCGGGCTACCTGCACATGTCGATGCCCGGCATGCGTGAGGCGCTCGGCGGGGCGATGATCGCCAGCGGTGGGTACAACATCGAGGCGATGGCGCCCGCGGGCAGTGAGAAGTGGAAGCGGATGGACCCGTACGGGTTCGTCGAGAAGTTGATCGCCAACAACACCCGCCTCTACGTCTCCGCGGGGAGCGCCAAGCCCGCCGACCAGGACCTGTCTTCGGTCGACGCGATCACCCAGGGCATGCCACTGGAGGCGATCGCCCTGGCCAACACCCGCTCGTTCGAGAAGCGGGTGACCGCACTGGGTTACGAGAACGTCAGCTACGACTTCCCCGACATCGGCATCCACAACTGGGGCACCTGGGAACAGGTCGCCATCCGGCTGATGCCCGACATGGCGCGCAACATCGGCAAGCCGCTGCCCGCGGGCGCGACCCCGCCCGCCGGTGGCGCACCGCCCGTCGACGGGCCTCCGGCCGGTGGCCCGCCCGCCGGTGGTGAACCGCCGAAGTAGCCTCTGCCACAACCGAAACCGCCGCTACCCGTGCTCGGGTAGCGGCGGTTCGCGTTTGCGGCGGTCAGCTGGTTTTGATCGGGGTTTCGTTCGTCAGGCCCCAGCGGAGCTCGGTGCGCACGGTGATGTCGGCCGGTGGTGCGGCGACGGTGCGGGTGAGGCGTTGGAGCTCGCCCCAGTCGCGGGTCCAGTCGTCGGCCAGATAGGCCGGGATGGTGCGTGACTGCATGAGCATTCCGGTCCAGCCGAGGGGGCCGCCGCCGGTGTCGCCCTGCCAGGTCTCGGAGACCTGGGCGTTGAGCTTGTCGGGCTGGATTCGCCAGATCGGCATCTCCGCGACACCGGTGTGGTGGTCGAACGGACGCTGGCACGGGAAAGCCAGTCCCACATGCCAATCCGCGAGGACCGGGTCGGTGCTGCCGACGACGGTGTTCAGGCTCGACAGTTTCGGCAGGCGCGGTGGGGTGATCGCGAGCCACTGCATGGGGTCGGGCTCCGCCGCGTCGGCGACGAGACGAACGGCAGTGGTGCCCACAGGAACTCGATCCAGCGCGATCGGGAGGTTCCGCCAGCCCGGAGCGCCACCCACCGTCGGCGGGACCGCATCGCCCAGGGCGGTGGTGGTTCCGTCCTCGGCCCGACGAGCGAACTCCACTCGCAAGCGCTGCCCTGGCATGCGTGAGCCATCGGGCGCCGTGGACTCGATCCGACCGGCCACTGTCAGGATCATCACCCGGTACACCGGATTCTGCTGTGCGGCGGCCAGATCCAGCCGATACCACTGCGTCGTCAACTGCGTTCGCTGTGGTTCGCCGGTCGAGTAACTGCCGAGTACCGGTGTTCGTTCGGGGGCGAGGCCGAACGGCAATGCCGCCGTGCTGCCGTTCACGCCGGCCACGGCAGGACCGGACGCGCCGGGTGCGCCGGGTGGTCCCGCGTTCGGACCGCTCGGTGGTGCCTCGGTAGAGCCGCCGTTGCTGCCCGGCGTCCCGTTCACGCCACCTGGAGAAGTGCCCCCACCAGGTGCTGAGCCGCCGGGGCTCGCACCGCCGGGTCCACTTCCGCCGGGGCCTGAGCTGCCGGGTGCACCTCCGCCGGGGCCTGGGCCGCCGGGTCCGTTTCCGCTGGGGCTGGGGCCGGAACCCGACGGCGGGGCGGAGGATTGGCCGGGACCGGGATCGGGGGCGAGGCTTCCGACACCGTTCGGGGTGAAGCCGGTGTTCTCGGCGGCCAGCCCGTCGGCGACGGTGCCGTTGTACGGGGTCAGCAGGGAGTCGGCGGTATTCGTCTCGACGAGAACGTCATCGGCCATCGCGCACCGGTCACCCGTCAGCGCGCGCAGATTCGACAGCCCGACCGAATATGCCGGGTACTGCGAAACAGCCGCCGCGGCAAGCGAACCCACTTCGAACAGCACCATGGCCGCTGCGGCAACGGTCAGCGGTGCGACGGCCGGGATCTTGCGATTCGGCCTGCGCCCGATACCGCCACCGGACTTCCGCTGCACGCCGCTTCCGCGTTCGAGTACTCGACTCGTGTCAGAACCGGCGGCATCGCCATCGGTTCCGTGATCACCGGTGCCACCGTCGTCATCGCCCGGGTCGCGGAGGCCATCGGCACCGTCCCCTACGGCCGAGGGCTCGATGCCTGCACGGTAGTACTGGAACAGGGCCGCGAGGAGGGTTGCGGCCGTCGCGGCGAGGAAGAGGGTCGACACCTCGATCCCGCCGAGCGTGGGGGCGCGGTCGGGCCACGGGACCCCGTAGCCGGAGACGTACCACCACCCGTTGGAGCCGGTGAAGCTCACGGCGAGCAGCAATAGCACCGCGGCGGCGAACAGTGTTCGCAGATAGTTCCGGCCGACGCGGACCAGCGCCACAGCCGTGATCGCGGCGAGTGCGGCCGCCAGGCCCCCGTAGACGCCGAAATGATGCGTCCACTTGGTGGGGGTGAACATCATCAGCAGCAGTGCCATGAAGACGACGGTGAGGATTCGGGCCACCGGGCCACGCGCGGTCGCCGGGATCCGACCGCGGCGCAGCGTCGCGGCGATGCCGACCGCGAGGCACAGGAGCATGGCGAGGACGCCGAAGCGCCGGGCCAGGGAGCCGTCGGGGTTGACCGACAGCAGGGAATCCCAGCGGGTGCGTTCCTCGAACCAGGACATGTCGGGGCCGACGAGCTGGCGCACGCGGGTGGCTTCGAGGACGGTCGAGAAGGTTTGGTCGGCGAAGACGACGACCAGTACGAGAGTGCCCGCGGCGACGATCGGGGCCACGAGTGCGGCGTATCGGAGGACCACAGTTGCGCGAGCGGACGCGCCGGCGCCCGAAGCCGGTCTGGCGCGGGCGATGATCGTGCGCAGCACCGGTCGCGAACCGGCCAGCAGTGCTGCCACGCAGATCAATCCGGTGGGACCGGCCGCCAGGGAGAACGCGGCGATCAGCACCGCGACGGCGGCGGGCAACAGGCGGCGGGTGGCGATCGCCCGTTCCATCGAGCACCAGGTGAGGAGCGCGCCGACCGCGATCAGGGGTTCGGGACGCAGGCCGTTGTTGTAGGGCAGCCAGATCGACAGGAACACCAGGGCCGCGGTCCAGCGCGCGACCCCGCTCGCGCGTACACCGGAACCCAGGCGCGGCAACACTTCCCGGCTGAGCACCAGCCAGCACACGAACCCGGCGAGTAATGCGGGCAACCGCATCCACACCCCGATCTCGCTGACCCGGGTCATCTGGGCGAGCACCTCGTAGGGCCAGCCGAACGGTGCCTCGGCGACCTGGAACCAGCGGTAGTAATTGGCGGTGTAGCCCGCTTCCTTCGACGCGCGTGCCATGGTGAGGATGTAGCCGTCGTCAGAACTGTTGGCGCCGAACACATGCCAGCTGACCAATGTGCCCGCGACCACCGCGTCGAGACCGGTGAACCGCCACCACCGGGCGGGCAGAACGCGACGCGTCCGGCGGCCGTCGCGAGCGTCGCCGCGGTGCAGGCAGATCAGGGCGAGCAAGGCGCTCAACACCGCCCCGACGATCGCCGCCAGCTTCCAGCCACTCGGACTCGACGAGAACCGCGCATCGATCTCGGCATGCAGCCGCGCGTCTCCCATCCGTCCGCGATCCAACTCGGTGAAGACCCCGACCACCTGCGGGCGCACATCAGCGTCCACGGTCGTCTTCATCGGCGATCCGTCGGCCCGGGTCATACCGGTGAGCTCGGCGGTCGTGCTCGAGCCGGTGGAAACCACGGTCAGCGCTCCGCATCGGGCGTCGCGTGCGGTCTCGGGCACGGCTGCTCCGGGCGCGCCGCCCGGTGGCTTCGTCGTCGAGGACGGCGCACCGCTCGGCCCGTTCGGCGGAACCGCGCCCGAAGGGGGAGTGCTGCCAGGAGCGGGAGCGCCGCTGGGTGGAGTGGTGCCGGTGGGTGGCGCGCCGTTAGGTGCAGTGGTGCCGCCGGGTGGTGGCGCACCGTTGGGAGTGGCGCCGCCAGAAGGCGGTGCACCGTTGGGTGGGGTGCCGCTGGCGGGTGGTGCGTTGTTGGGTGGGGTGCCGCCGGCGGGTGGTGCGTTGTTGGGGGGAGTGCCGCTGGCGGGTGGTGCGTTGTTGGGGGGAGTGCCGCTGGCGGGTGGTGCGTTGTTGGGGGGAGTGCCGCCGGTGGACGGTGTGCCGTTGGGGGCAGGTGGCCGGTCCGCGTCGGTGGGGGGTGGTTGTGTGCCATCCCGGCCGTCGGCGGCCGAGCTCTCTTGTACGGGGGCGTTCCCCGCGATATCCGCGATCGGCGCGCTCAACAGCAGCTTGTCGCGTAGCACCACGGACAATGTGCGCCCGGCTCCCGGCCGGTCCTCGATGCGCGCGACCAAGCCTTTCGATCCTGCTCGCGGCGCCTGGGCGGGAACGGTGGCCAGGACTGTCCCGCCGGTCATGTCGCGCAACGCCGTACACGGAATGCTCACGTCGAGCGACAACGGCACGTAGTCCACGAGTGGCGCGCTGAGTTGCATCGACTGGGGCTGTGGCCACTCCAGGCTCGCGCGCTGCTGCTGAACCGGTAGCAACGGAGTCGCCACCGCCAGCACCACACCCAGCGCCCCCGCCGCGATCCCGATTTTCTGCACTCGGCCGAAGCCGGAAGAATCTCCACCCACAAACGACGATGCTAGCCATGGTCGTCAGGGAGTTGTCACCTCAGCGCGGGCGGCGCAGTTCGGTGACGGCGATCCGTGCCGCCTCGCCGATCGCGGTGTCGACCACCGGCAGCATCGGATCCGCGCGGGCGGCGCGGGTGAAGACCGCTACCGCTACCGGTGTTTCGCCAGGGAATTCGACGACGGCGACTTCGTTGCGGATCACCCCGATGGTGCCGGTCTTGCCCGCCACCAGGACTCCGCGATGGGGGAATCCGGCGGCGATGCGGTGCGGCCAGATCTGCTTGCTCATCACCGTGCGCGCGAATGCCGTACCGGCCGTGGACAATATGTCACCGGTCCACAGCTTCCCCAGGAACCGGGTCATCTCCTCGGGTGTGGTCGCGCTGGCGTAGGAGGGGTCGTAGGCGGAAACGGTCCACGCCTCGTCGTTGTCCGCCAGGACCGCGAAAGCCTCTGCGGTGCTGTGGGTATCGGTATCGCGGACGAGGCTGCGGTGCTGGTCGGCCGTCCCGCCGACGATCCGGGTATCCGTCAGGGCGAGCTCGTGCACCAGCTCGCTCACCGCGGCGAGACCGACCTCGCCGAGCAGGACATCGGCGGCGGCATTGTCGGACACGGTCATCATCGATGCCGCCAGATCGCGGCGGCTCAGCGTGACCGGATCATGGAGTGCCGCAAGTCCGGTAGGGCCCGGCGTGCAGTCGGCGGGATCGATGGTGAGCCGGCCGGTGGGGTCGATCAGGCCGTGGTCGACCTGTCGCAAGAACGCTGCCAGCAGCAGCAGTTTGTAGACCGACGCGATCACCACCCGCTCGTGCCCACCGACGGAGATCTCGCCGGCGGACCCATCGCAGCGCCGGGCGTGCAACCAGCCGACGCAGCCCGCATCGGCGAACACGGCACGGATCCGGGCACTCGCCGATTCCGTCATGCCGTCCCTCGCCGCGTCGAACACACTCATCGCAGCCGCTCCCGGTACAGCACCCGATCCAGCGCATCGGCATGCGCTCCCGCGTCCGCTCTGCGAATTACCCTGATCCGCAAGGCAATCGACTGCGGTGCCAGCGTGAGCCAGGCCACCCCCGGTGTCGGCGTCGGCGAGGTGGCGGTGACGCCGAAACTCGTGCCCGCCGCCACCGCGGCCAACACCGCCCGATCGTCGGGAGCCGCGAGTGGTGGTGCGTCCAGCCCCCGTTCCCGCAGCAGGTCGATGATGCTGTCGAAGGCGGGCGGGTTCGCGGCGCGCGGTGGATGCGCGAAGTGCAGTCCGGCGAGCATCGGGAAGGTCGGTCGTTCGGCGGTGGTGGTGCGGTGCTCGGCGGGTACCACCAACCAGCGCGGTAACTTCACCACCGGTCCGGCCTCCACCCCGTCGACCAGCGCCGGATGTTCGATCACCGCCACATCGCAGATGCCCGCGCGCACCTCGGCGACGAGATCGACGGTCGTGGCCAGTGTCGTCGCCACGCTGCCACCCGCGGCGCGCAAGCCGGTGACACACGCGGTGACCAGACGATCGGGGAGCGCGGTCGTCGCCGCGAACCGCACGGTCCCGCTGAGCTGCGCGATCCGCAGTGATTCGGCGAGCAATCGGTCGGCGTCGTCGACGAGCAGCCGGGCGCGCGGCAACAGGTGTTTGCCCGCGGTGGTGAGTAGCGCGCCCTGGCTGGTGCGGTGGATGAGTTCGACGTCGAGATGTTGTTCGAGGCGGCGCAACCCCTGCGACAGGGGAGGTTGGGTCATGTCGAGTGCCGCTGCTGCCCGCCCGAAGTGGCCCTCGTCCGCGACGGAGACGAAGAACCGGAGGTGGCGGATCAGATCCATATCGGCCATTGAACCAGCGCTCTTGCCACGGCTCGGTCGATCTGGGCGGACGAGCTGGTGGATATCGGTCTTCCCTGTCGCCTTACCGCTGTTCACCTGCGGTGATATCGGGTGCGACTCGTCCAGCCCGCTGTCCGGTATTGGCTTCGAACCGGCCTGCGATGATTGCGTGCACCGGTGACTTCCTCCACACTGACGCCCCGCCTCCGCACCCGGATCGCCGCCGTCGCGCTGGCGATCTCGGCCGTGACGTGCACCGCCTGCTCGCGCAACGCCGCCGAACCGGCACCGAGTACTTCGGCGGCCGTGCCCGCCACCGCGACATTCGCCGACATGGAGGCGAAATACGGCGCCCGACTGGGTCTGTCGGTAGTTGACACCGCAAGCGGAGCCACGGTCGACTACCGGGAGGGCGAACGCTTCCCGATGGCCTCGACCTTCAAGGGTGTGGCGTGCGGCGCACTCCTGCAGGCGCATCCGCTGTCCACCGGCTATTTCGACCAGGTCATCCGCTACACCGCGGCCGACATCGTCGTGAACTCGCCGGAGACGGAGAAACACGTCGACACCGGCATGACCGTCACCGCGCTCTGCGACGCGGCGATCACCCTGTCCGACAACACCGCGGGCAACATGCTGCTCCGATTGCTGGGTGGCCCAGCGGGATTCACCGCCTTTCTGCGCAGCCTGGGTGACACCGTGTCCCGTCTCGATCGCTGGGAGCCCGAACTCAACACCGCGATCCCCGGCGACGAACGCGACACCACCACCGCTGCCGCCCTGGTGGCGAACTACCGTGCCCTCGTCGTCGGCACCGCCCTCCCGGAGCCCGAACGCACCCAACTCGCCACGTGGCTGAAGGCGAGCAAGACCGGCGCCAAACGCATCAAGGCAGGTCTGCCCACGGACTGGATCGTCGGCGACAAAACCGGCAGCCCCGCCTACGGCTCCGCTCTCGACGTAGCTATCGCCTGGCCCCCTCACCGCGCGCCCCTGGTCCTCGCCGTCCTCACCACCAAGCCGGACCAGAACGCCGAACCCTCCAACGACCTCGTCGCCGAGGCGACGAAAGCCGCTGTAGCCCAACTCAACTGATATCGCGTGTCGAGGAGCGGCGAAGGCGTTGCCAGGGCGGCGAAGCTCGGTGTGGATCCGGTCAAGCCGATCACGTTGATCGGGGTGGCTGCGCTCGGTGAGCCGGATCTGCGCGTCGAGGTGGAGGCTACGGCTGTGCTCGGCTGACGGTTACCGCGCGCCCGCCAGCAGGACCTCGGTCGATGTCGAGCGGTATCGGCCAGGTGCCGTGCCGAATTCGCGTTTGAAGGCCTTGCTGAAGGCGTACTCGGAGCTGTATCCGGTGTGCCTCGCGACGGTCGAGAGTGGATGGTCGGTGTCGCGGAGCAGGCGGGCAGCGGTGAGCATGCGCCAGCGGGTGAGGTATGTCAGCGGGGGCTCGCCGACCAGCGTGGTGAAACGTTTGGCGAAGGCGGCGCGACTGAGACCTGCTCGGGCGCCGAGGGATTCGACGGTCCAGCCGTGGGCGGGGTCGTCGTGGACGGCGCGCAGGGCACGGGAGATGTCCGGGTCGGCGACCGCGGCCGCCCAGCCGGTCGTCTGGGCGGAGTCCGCGAGCCGGGCGCGCAGGAGATAGAGGAGCAGCAGGTCCAGCAGTGGGGGTATCGCCGCGTCGGCGCCGGGGTGGGGGTGGGTGAGTTCGTCGGCCAGCAGGTCCACCGCGGCGCGCAGCGACGGATGCGTGCCGAGCCGGGCCGGAATGTGTACCACCTCGGGCAGTTCCGTCAGCAGTGGATGGGTTCGGTCGGTGGCGAGCTGGTAGGAACCGCACAGCAGGGTCGCGGGAGCGCCCGGCCCCGTCACGATCCGGACATCCTCGGGGCCCGCGGTTTCGGTCACCGGGCTGTCGAGCTGGTCGAGCAGATCGTGGGCCACCCCGCGAGGCATGAAGACCGCGTCACCGGCGCCCAGTGCCAGCGGCTGCGCATCGGGTCGCGTCAGCCAGCACGAACCCTGCAGAATCACATGGAAGCCCGCGCTCTCGAGGCGTGGATACGCCCGACCCCACGGCGCGTGCCGCACGAACATGCCGGAGGCTGGGCTGCCGGTCTTCGCGGTGGCCAGGACATCGCTCAGCAGATCCATGTTCAAAACGGTACTCGCAGAGACGGTCGGATATCCAGACAAGATTCTGGATGATTTCGTGTCTCACGAATGGTTCATACGCTGTGTTAATCAGCCCGATGAGCACAAGGAGCACGACATGAGGATCGCCGTCTACGGAGCCAGTGGCCACGTCGGAACATTCGCGGTGCGGGAACTGCGCGAGCGCGGTATCGAGACCGTGGCCGTAGGCCGCGACGCCGCGCGGCTCGCCGGACTCGCCGCCGAGGTCCGCGTCGCCGCCGCCGACGATCACGCCGCGCTCGTCGCCGCGTTCGCCGACGTCGACGCCGTGATCAGTACGCTGCCCGACTACACCGGTCGCGGCGAGGGAGTGCTGCGCGCCGCCATCGCCGCCGGCGTCCACTACGTCGACGTCGCGGGGGAACAGCTCTTCGTCGAGAAGGTCTTCGCCGAATTCGGCCCGCTCGCGGCGCAAGCCGGGGTGACGCTCTCGACCGCGACCACCGAAGCGGGGATCTTCGGCGACCTGCTCGCCCACCTCGGCGCCGAGCGACTCGGCGGCGCCGACGAGATCGTCCTGAGCCATGTCGCCACGCCCGGCGGTGAGGGCTCGCGCGGAAGTATGCGCACCGTCTTCCAGAATCTAGATGTCTTCACCAGTGGCGGCCTGTCTTGGTCCGACGGCGAATTCCACACCGGTCCCCAGCCCCGCCGGACCACCTTCCTACTTCCAGACGAGACGGAACCCATTGCAGTGCTGAAGTTTCCGCAACCCTCCGTGGTGACGATTCCGCGCCACACCACGGCACGCTCGGTGGAGGGCGTACTCGCGAAGTCGATTTTCGACATCGTCGGCACCGTCACCGAAGCCGATCTGGACGCCGCGCCCGAAACACCGTCGGCCCCGGCCGCGTACTCGATGGTCGTCGACATCCACCGCGACGGCCGGACCCTGCGTGGGATCGGCCGCGGTCCCGACGCCTACCGCAACAGCGCCCAGCTCGCGGTCGAGGTCGCGACGCGAATCGCCGCCGGTGTGGGCAAGCCGGGCGCGCAGGCACCCGCCGAGCTGTTCGAGCCGGTCGAATTCCTCGACGCTCTGGCGGCTTTCGGCATGACATGGTCGCTGCGTTGACGGTGCGCCCGCGGTGGATCGCCGCGCCCGTCGCCGCCGTGGCCGCGCTCATCCTGGTGGCGTTCGGTGCGCGCGGCACCGAAACCTCGTGGTCGAGTGCCTGGACGACCGCTGTGCAGTACCCGGTCTACCAGAACTGGTCGGCGATGGGTTTCGCCGATCAGACTGTGCGACAGGTGTTTCGCCTGTCGCAGGAGGGGCCACAAGTCAGGATTCGGTTGTCGAATCGCTTCGGCGAGTACCCCCTGCCCGTGTCGGCGGCGACGGTGGCCGCCAGCGCGGGGGGAGCGGCGATCGTCCCGGAATCGGTGCGGGGGTTGAGCGTCGGCGGGCAGTCCACCTTCGTGATCGCACCGGGGGCCGAGGTGATCAGCGACGCGGTGCGCACCGTGGGGTCATCGATCGCGGTCACGCTCTATTTCGACCGACCCACCGGCCCCGCGACTCAGCACGGCCAGTCGCTGGCCACCAGCTACCGAGCGCAGGGCGATCACGCCGACGACCCGTCGGCGGCGCAGTTCACCGACACCTCGCAGTCCTGGTACTACGTGGCGGGCATCGAGACGCTGCGGTCGAGCACCGGCGACGTCACCGTGGCCTTCGGCGATTCGATCACCGACGGCTACCGCTCCACCCCCGACGCCGACCTGCGCTACCCCGACCAGCTCGCGGCGGTAGGCCACCACGGCCCGGTGGTCAACGCCGGAATCAGCGGCAACAGGCTGCTCACCGACTCGACCGTGCTCGGCGACAGCGCGCTGGCGCGGTTCCGTCGCGATGTTCTCGACCAACCGGGCGTCGGCACCGCCGTCGTCCTGATCGGGATCAACGACATCGGCCTGTCGGGCAGTGCGGGCCCGGACGGGGTTGTCTTCCCGCCGGTTTCGACCGAGCAGCTCATCGTCGGATACCGCGACTTGATCGCGCAGGCGCGCGCGGCGGGCGTGCGCATCGTCGGCGCGACCATTCTGCCGTTCGCCGGTTCCGCGTACTACTCGCCGGAGAAGGAACGATTGCGGACCGAGGTGAACACTTGGATTCGGGAGTCGGGCGCTTTCGACACGGTGGTCGATCTCGAACGAGCGCTGGCCACTCCCGGTGATCGCACCCGCCTCGCCGACGCGTTCGACAGCGGTGATCACCTGCATCCCAACGACTCCGGCTACCGAGCCATGGCAACGGTCATCGCACCTGCTCTGGCGACGTGATCGCCGTCTCGCCCCACCTGCCGTGACCAGGCCCGATACTGACCCGTACCCCAACGGCCGGTGAACCCTGATCGGTCGAGTGGCAGGTCGGGCGGGGGCTCGATATGCTCGACTCCGACTTCGAAACAGGCTGCCTTGCTGCGTGTTTGATCGACCACTATGGCAGGGGGCCTGTGAGTACTGCGGAAGTACTGCCGATGGCACAGACAGTAGCTGCGCCGAAGGCGTCCGGCGACAGCGCCGGATCTGTGGTGCTCGGCGCCGGCGTGGCGGTGGTGGCGATCGCCGCGGTGACCGCGGTGTTCACGCCACCGGCCATCGGCATCCCGGTGCTCGCCGCGGCGGTGGCCGCGGCACTGATCGGCTGCCCCGCGGTGTGGTTCGCCCTGCGTCAGCGCGCGCAGGCGCGTGCGAGTCTGGCCGCTGCCCAGCAGGCCGAGCAGCAACTGGCCGCGACCGTGGCCGAGGCGAGCGCGCGCCTGACCCAGGCCGACGAGCACACCGCCGCGTACGCGTGGGAAGCCCAGGAGAACTCGCGCCGGGGCGCGGCGGCACTGGCCGCCTTCGCCGGTGCGGCCGGCCGCATCCAGGCGATGACCACCTCGATGCTGGCCGAACTGCGGGAGATGGAACACCGCCACGCCGACCCGCGAGTACTCACCGACCTGCTCCACATCGACCATCGCACCGCCCAGGCCGGACGACTGGCCGACAGCATCGCGGTCCTGTCCGGTGCGCGCACCGGCCGCCGCTGGGCGAAACCGATCGCGATGGAATCGATTCTGCGCGGCGCGATGGGCCGTGTCGCCGGGTATCAGCGCGTCCGGCTGCGGGCGATCGCCGAGGTCGGCATCGCCGGGCACGCCGCCGAAGGCGTGATGCACACACTGGCCGAACTCCTCGACAATGCCTGCAACTTCTCGCCGCCCACCACCGAGGTACACGTCTACGCCGCGGAAGTGCCCGCGGGCGTGGTGATCACGATCGAGGACAGCGGCCTGATCATGAGCGATTCCGCGCTGCGCCGCGCCGAATCCGCCGTCACCGGGCGCGATCACAAGGGCAAGGGCGTGGATCTCGCCTCGCTGTCGGGTACCCGGCTCGGCCTCGCGGTGGTCGGGCATCTGGCGCGCAAACACGAACTCACCGTGTCGTATCGGCCGTCGGCGATCGGCGGCACCGCGGTCGTCGTCGTCATCCCGCGCGAGCTCACCGCCCGCGCCGAACGCCGCAGTCGCAATGTGGTGGCGGCGCCACGCTTCGCCGAACCCGCCACGCTGAGCCAGTTCGACAGTCCGATCCCGCGCAGAACCGACACCGGCACCATGGATTTCAGCGAGCCGGCCGGCCAGCACGCGCGACCGGAGACCGACGGCGCGGTCCCGACCTCGCCCTCGCTGCCGAAACGCCGCCGGGGCGACACCCTGGCCCAGGTCCACCCCGAAGGTCTCACCGCCGCACCCGCCGCCAAGGCGGCACCGGCCAAGCCCACTGCCCTCGGTGCCTTCCAGCGCTCCGCGCCGGGCCGCACCAACGCAAGCCACGAACCGGGCAGCGCCGCCGCGGCTCCCGACCCCATGGAGGACCGATGACCACCACCGCCCCCGCCCACCTCGGCTGGCTGCTCGAGAAGCTGCTCGCCCGCACCCCGCGCGCCAGGCATGCCCTGCTGCTGTCCGGCGACGGGCTCAAGATCTGCCACACACCGGAACTCGATGTGGACCGCGCCGATCAGCTGGCCGCCATCGCCGCCGGATTCCAGAGCCTGTCGCACGGGGCATCCGTGGAGTTCGGTGACGGGCGTGGCGGAGTTCGCCAGTCGATGACCGAGTTCTACGGCGGCATCCTGTTCGTGGTCGAGGCGGGGCGCGGCGCGCACCTGGCGGTGGTCGCCGCCGAGGACGCCGATGCCGGTCTGGTCGGCCACACGATGCACGAGCTGGTCGAACAGCTCGGTGAGCATCTGGCTGCCCAGCCCAGACGCGGAGCGATCGAGTGACCAGGGCGGGTCGCGACGACGATCCCGACCGTTTCTATACGCTGACCGGCGGACGCGCCCCCGTAACCGAGGACTTCGACCTGGTCACCCTGGTGGTCAGCGAGTCCGCGCCCACTGCGGGCATGTCCTCGGAGCAGGCCGCGATCCTCGACATGTGCCGGGCGCCGACCGCCGTGGTGGAGATCGCGGCCGAGCTGCGCCTGCCCGTCGGGGTGGCCACGGTCGTGCTGTCGGACCTGCTGGCCTCGGGCAAGATCACGGTGCGCCCACCGCTGTCGGCGGCGATGTCGCTGGACGCTTCCACCCTCGAGAAGGTGCTCGTTGGACTTCGCAAGCTCTGAGAACGTGCCCGAGCGGGCTCGAGCGCCGCTGCACAGCACGGCAATGCACGGGTTGAAGATCGTGGTGATCGGCGGATTCGGTGTCGGCAAAACGACACTGGTGCGCTCGGTGAGCGAGATCCGGCCCCTCGACACCGAAGCCACGATGACCGACGTCGGGGCAGGTGTCGACGACACCAGCGGTGTGCCCGGCAAGTCGACCACCACCGTCGCCTTCGACTTCGGCCGCATCACCCTCGACGACGAACACGTGCTGTATCTGTTCGGAGCTCCTGGTCAGCAGCGGTTCTGGTTCCTGTGGGACCGGCTGTTCGCCGGTGCGCTCGGCGCGATCGTGCTGGTCGACCAGCGCCGGATCAGCGACTCCTGGTACGCGATCGACCGGCTCGAACATCAGGGCACCCCGTTCGTGGTCGCCTGCAACGACTTCGGCGATTCCCATTCGCCCGGAGCGGTGCGTGACGCGCTCGATCTCGATCCGGCGGTGCCGCTGGTGATGTGTGACGCGCGCTCGCGCGAATCGAGCAAGCAGGTGCTGATCACATTGGTCGAGCACCTGTATTCCGCTGTCCCGCAGGGAGAAACCGTCTGATGAGCACACCGACCGGCGCCTGCCCGATCACCGGCGCGGTGCCGTTGAGCGGGCCCGAGTTCCACATCGAACCGCACGAGGTCTACCGGCGGATGCGCCGCGACCACGGCCCGGTCGTCGAGGTGGAGCTGCCGGGCGGTTTTCCGGCGTGGCTGATCATCGGCTATCGCGAACTGCACCAGGTGACCAGCGATCCACTGCTGTTCCCGCGCGATGTGTCGCTGTGGAATCAGTGGGGCCGGGTCCCGGAGGACTGGCCGCTGCTGCCGATGATCGGGCACCCGATGCCCTCGATCTACTTCACCGCGGGCGCCGAACACCGCAGGCACCTGGCGATGGTGGAACCGGCGCTGGACGCGGTGGATCACTTCGAATTGCGCAGAGCCTGTGAGGAACTGGCCGACCGCCTGGTCGACGGCTTCTGTGGTCGCGGCAGCGCCGACCTGATCGCCGAGTTCGCGGTGCCGCTGCCCGCGCTCGCTCTGGCGCGCATCCTCGGTCTGCCCGACATCGACGCGGCAGACCTCGCCCTGGCGATGAAACAGCTCGCCGACGGTGGCGCCGACGCCCAGTCCGGGCACGCCCGCTTCGCCGAGCACATGGCCCGCCTGGTCGCGGCGAAAAGGGCACGTCCCGCTGGGGATCTGGCCTCGATGATGCTGGCCGACCCCGAGCCGTTCACCGACGAGGAATACATGAACGACCTGATGGCGATCGCCGCCGCGGGTCACCTCACCACCGCCGACTGGCTCGGCAGCTCCATGCGGTTGATGCTCACCGACGACCGGTTCGCGAACGCGCTCGGCGGTGGCAGGCGCAGTGTCGGTGAGGCCATGAACGAGGTGCTCTGGGAAGAGGGTCCCACCTCGATTCTGGCGGGGCGCTGGGCAGCGCGCGACACCCGTCTCGCCGACAAGACGATTCGTTCGGGCGACCTGCTGCTGCTCGGTCTCGCGGCCGCGAATCTGGATCCGCATGTGCGCCAATCGTTTACCGATGGCGGCTCGGTACCCACCGGCAACAACGCGCACTTCGCGTTCAGTTACGGTGAATATCGCTGCCCTTTCCCGGCGCAGCAGATCGCCGAGATCATCGCGAGGACCGGGATCGAGGTGATGCTCGACCGGCTGCCCGATGTCGACCTCGGGGTGCCCGCCGACCAGCTCACCCGGCGACCTTCGGCTTTCCTTCGGGGCATGACCGCACTGCCCGTTCGTTTCACACCAGTTCGACCCGTCGGAGGTTTCTCGTGAGCTCGCCATGCCCTTTCGCCATCGACCCCATGGTCGGTGACCTCAACGGGGAAACCGCCCGACTTCGAGCACTCGGTCCCATCACCCGGATCGACCTGCTCGGTGTGCCCGCCTGGACGGTCACCGATCACGCCCTCGCGCGTCAGCTCACCACCGACACCCGGCTGGTCAAGGACATCAACGCGTGGTCGCTGTACGCCGACGGCGTGGTGACCACCCAGTGGCCGCTGATCGGGATGGTCCTCGTCGACCGTTCGATGTTCAGCGTCGACGGTGCCGAGCACCGCCGGTTGCGGCTCAAGACGGCCCAGGCACTGGCCCCGCGGCGGCTGGAAGAGCTACGCCCGGTGATCGAACAGCTGACCGCCGACCTGCTCGACGACCTCGAAACCGCCGGCGCCGACGGCGCTGCCGTGGACCTCAAGGAGGTCTTCGCCTACCCGCTGCCGATGCGCGTGGTCGGCGACCTGATGGGCGTCGCGCGCGAAGACCACGCGCAGCTGCTCGAGTGGTACAAGAAGTTCTTCTCGGTGATGACCCCGCAGGACGAGCGCCTCGAGGTGATCGGCGGCCTCGATGTGTACTTCACCGACCTGGTCCGGCAGAAGATCGCCGACCCGGCCGATGATCTGACCTCGGCGTTCGTCACCGCCGACGAGGGCGGCGAGCCGCTCACCGAGGAAGAGGCGATCGGCAACATCAAGGCTCTCGTCGCCGCGGGCCACGAGACCACCGTCAGCCTGATCATCAACACCGTGCGCGCGCTGCTCGCCGAACCCGAGCAGCTGGCGAAAGTCCTTGCCGGGGATGTGGAGTGGAAGCAGGTCATCGAGGAATCGCTGCGCTGGGACGGCCCGGTCTCGCACCTGCTGATGCGTTTCGCCACCGAGGACATCGTTGTCGGCGACACCGTGATCGCCAAGGGTGAGGGCGTGGTGATGTCCTACCGTGCCGTCGGCCGCGACACCGCGGTGCACGGCGAGACCGCCGACGAGTTCGACGTGACGCGCTCGACCGCCAACCGCCACTTGGCCTTCGGCTACGGCCCGCACATCTGCCCCGGCGCCGCGCTGTCGCGTCTGGAAGCCGCGATCGCGCTGCCCGCGCTGTTCGCCCGCTTCCCGAAGCTGCGCCTTGCCGTGCCCGACAGTGAGATCGGCAACCTGCCGGTGCTCACGCAGAACGATCTGGCCGCGCTGCCGATCATCCTGAACTGACCGGCGACGCGTCGCGCCCGGTGGCTCCTACGCCGGGCGCGACGCTATCCGTGCGCTACAGACCCAGATCGCGGCCGATCAGTTCCTTCATGATCTCGTTGGAGCCCGCCCAGATCTTGGTCACCCTGGCGTCCATCCACGCCCGCGCGACCCGGTATTCACGCATGTAGCCGTAGCCGCCGTGCAACTGCACACACGCGTCGAGCACGTCGTTCTGCACCTGCGCCGACCACCACTTGGCCTTCGCCGCGTCGACCGCGGACAGCTCACCGGCAGCGTGGGCGACAATGCCCTGATCGACGAACGCCTGTGTCACTTCGATTTTGGTGACCAGCTCGGCGAACAGGAACTTGTTGTACTGGAAGCTGCCGATCTGCTGCCCGAATGCCTTGCGCTCCTTGGCATACTGCAGCGTCTCGTCCAGGATCGCCGAGGCATGGGCGAGGTTGGAGATCGCCGCGCCGATGCGTTCCTGCGGCAGCCGCTCCATCATGGCGATGAAGCCGCGGTCGACCTCGCCGAGCCGGTTGGCGTCGGGAACGCGCACATTGTCGAAGAACAGTTCGGCGGTATCGGATTCGGGCTGGCCGACCTTGTCGAGCTTGCGCCCGCGAGTGAAGCCGTCCATCCCGGTCTCGATGACGAACAGCGTGATGCCCTTGGCCTTCTTCTCCGGACTGGTGCGGGCGGCGACGATCACCAGGTCGGCGTTGAAACCGTTGGTGATGAACGTCTTCGAGCCGTTGACGATCCAGTCGTCGCCGTCGCGCACGGCGGTGGTCTTCAGCGCGGCCAGGTCGGAGCCGCCCGACGGCTCGGTCATGCCGATGGCCGTGATGATCTCGCCGGTGCAGAACTTCGGGAGCCAGCGCTGCTTCTGTTCGTCGTTGGTGAGCTCGACCATGTAGGGCGCGCACACGTCGTAGTGGATGCCGAACGAGGACGCGATCGCGGCGCTCGCCTTCGACAGCTCCTCGCCGAACACCGCGTTGAACCGGTAGTCGCCCGCGTCGCTGCCACCGAACTCCTCGGGCACGCCGAGGCCGAGGTAGCCCAGTTCGCCTGCCGCGAGCCAGGTTTCGCGGTCGATCGCCCGTTCTTCGACGAAGCGTTCGGCATTCGGCGCGATCGAGCGCTTGACGAACTCGGCGACCGACGCGCGGAAGGCGTCGTGGTCCTCGGTAAAGATGGAGCGCTTCATGGTGTCCTTTCGCTGACTTACTGTTCGGGCCGTTCGCCCAGCAGAACCAAAGACGCCCGGACAACTCTGGCCGCGTCGGGTTCCTCACCGCTGATCACATCGGTGTAGATGAAGGTCTCGGTGATCCGCACCAGCAGCAGCGCCAACTCGGGCACCGGCAGCAGCGGATCGAGATTCTCGGCCGAAATCTCCTCGGCGAGTAGCTCTTCCACGATCGCGACGACGCGGTGCTGCACCGATCCCGCGCGTGTGGTGAGCAGTCGCAGCGACCGCTCGGGTTCGCGCAGCAGGAACTGGCGGAAGGCGTAGGAGGTGTTGGTGGCCTGCGCGAAATCACCGAGGATCGTCGCGATGCGGTACGCGCCGTGGCCGGGAGCCGCGGCGGCCGCGCGACGCAAGGTCGGCTCGGCGACCGACCAGATCACCTCGGCGAGTAGTTCGTCGCGCCCGCCGACCCATCGGAACAGCGTCGCCCGGTTCACCCCGAGCGCGACGGCGAGTTCCTTCATCTCGAGTCGGTGCCCGGCCAGGAATACGGCCCTGGCGGCGCGGAACGCGCTCACGGCATCGGGACGCGCCGCGGCGTCCTGGAGTCGCTTCTCCAACGCCGTCTGCTCGATCACGTCACCTCCATGCACCGTTTCCTACAGTGTATGAACCGTGCAACGTCTGTCAATGTGTTGCACTCCGGGCACAAGACGCGGGCATAAAAAAACTCCCCGGTCACCATGACCGAGGAGTTCCCTCTGTAGCCCCGACGGGATTCGAACCCGCGCTACCGCCTTGAGAGGGCGGCGTCCTAGGCCGCTAGACGACGGGGCCAGAACTACAGCTCACCGGGGTGAGCCGCGCGGAACATACGATAGCCGACGACCTGGTGATCGACCAAAACGGGTGGTGACCGCAGATCGAGGCGCCCTGCGTTCGGCTGGGGCCGGGCGGCGGGTTTGTGTCCGTGACCGGTTGACCGCCCTCTGGCAGCGGGGCAAGGTGGGGCCATGACCAGCAAAGAGCTGCGCGGTGGGGTGGAGATGAGCAATCTCGATCAGCCGTTGTTCGACGGGGCCGAGGCGACCAAACGGGACCTGGTCGACTATCTCGAGTTCGTGGGGGAGCGGCTCGTTCGGGTGTTGCGGGGGCGGGCGCTGTCGGTGGTGCGGGTGCGGCCGGGGCAGGAGCCGTTCATGCAGAAGAACCTGCCGAAATACACTCCGGACTGGGTTCCGCGCGCGACGGTGTGGGCCGAGAGCTCGCATCGCGAGGTCACCTACGCGCTCGGCGACGACGTGCGCACGCTGCTGTGGTTCGGAAACCAGCGCGCGGTGGAATACCACCCGCTGCTGCTGCCGGTCGACCACAGCGCGGGACCGACGCACCTGGTGCTGGATCTGGATCCCTCACCGGGACAGACGTTTCGCGACGCGGCCGCGGGTGCGCAGCTGATCCGGGCCGCGCTGGCGGCCGACGGGCTCGCCGGTGCGGTGAAGACCAGCGGCGCCAAGGGACTCCACGTCTACGTGCCGATCGAGCCCGGCGTCGCGATCGAGGACGCCGCGGCGGCGACCCGGGCCGTCGCGGCCAGGGCCGAGCGCATCGACCCCACCGTCGGAACCACCGCGTTCATCCGCGAGGACCGCGCGGGCAAGGTCTTTCTCGACTCCACGCGAGCCGGTGGCGCAACGGTGATCGCGGCATACAGCCCGCGTATCCGTCCGGGTGTACCGGTGTCTTTTCCCGTGCGCTGGAACGACATCGACTCGGTGACCCCCGCCGACTTCACTCTGCGTACGGCGCGGGACCTGCTCGGTGACGCTGACCCGTGGGACACGGAAATGCCTGCGCCACAAGTACTTCCAGCCGACTTGATCGCCGAGGGCCACACCATTCCGATCGCCCGAGTCCAGGCGATGCACGAGGGCAAACGCCGGGCGCGCGCCCGGCGCACCGAATGAACACTGTCCCCCTGCCGAATTCGGCAGGGGGACAGTACTTCAGATCCTGATCAGCTCCCGAGCGAGGCGACGCCCGCCTGGGCGAACTTCTCGTCGAGGTCACCGCTCGGAGCGCCTGCCACGCCGATGCCCGCGATCGGGGCGTTGTTCGACTTCACCGGGGCGCCGCCACCGAGGAAGAGGGTGCCGTCGATGTCGGCCAGATGGGGAGCCGACTCGAGGCGCTTAGCCAGTTCGGTGGTGGGGGCGTTCCAGGAGACCGCGGTGAAGGCCTTCTGCTGGGCGGCGTCGTAGGACTGCGGGCCCGCGCCGTCGCCGCGCAGGGTGACGATGACATTGCCGTTGCGGTCGACAACCGCGACGCTCACCCGCTGGTTCTCCTTGGCGGCGGCGTCGAGGGCGGTCTGCGCGGCCTTGGTGGCGGCGGCGATCGACAGGTGAGTCGACTGGGCCAGGTTGGCGTCGGCGGCGTTGACGACGACGGGGGTGCGGGTGGCCGGGTCCTGATCCTGCGCCTGGACCGTCACGACACCGACCACACCGGCGGCGACGACACCGACGGTGGCGCCGGCGATGATGAGACGGTTGCGGGTGGTGGACTTGGCGGTCATGGCTGCTCCTGTGCGGATCTCGGCCGGCCGGCGGTCTGCCGTGGCCTGTTGATATCCATCCTGTTCGCTCGCGGGCCCGCGCGGATCGGCGTACCGGCTGCACTCCGGGGCCGGATCGGCCGACACCGGGGTCAACCGATCGGATGACCCACCGCGGGCGATCATCGGGAAGAATCAACAGTTCGCCCAGGCCGAGCTGTTTTCTCGGCCGCCTCGACCCGGACCGACCGGAGGGTGCGACGCCGAAGTGCTCGCGGGAGGCAAGATCGAGGTCGAGAGGCCGACAACCGCGGCGGCAGCCGCCGAGAACCCAGGTGGATGACATGGCTCAGTTGCTCGGCGCCCAGCGAGACGACACGCGCCTGCTCGCCGTCATCGTCCACAGTGCGTTCTATGTGCTGCTCGCCGCGTCGTTGATGCGGTGGCTGATCCGGCACAGCGAGACGCGGTCGACGCCGCTGATCGTCGTCCTCTCCGTGGTGCTCGCGGTGCTGTACGCGCTGAGCGAGCTGCGTCAGTCGGGTCGGCTGGTGTGGTTCGCGATGCTGGTGCTCACCTGGTCGGTGCTGGTGGTACTCGCGCCGAGTTTCGCCTGGTGCGCGGTGCCACTGGTGTACACGGGGCTGCGGATTCTGTCGGAGCGGGTCGCGGTGATTCTGGTCGTGGTACTCACCGCGCTGGTGGTGTCGAGTCAGGTGCGCATCGCCGGCTGGCTCGATCCGAATCTGGTGCTCGCCCCACCCGCGGTGGCGGCGGTGACCACGGCGCTGTTCGTCGGAATGCGCCGTCAGGCCGAACGGCAGGCCGCGCTGATCGACGACCTGGTGCGGACCAGACAGGAACTGGCGGCCACCGAACGCACGGCGGGCACCCTGGCCGAACGGCAACGACTGGCCATGGAAATCCACGACACCCTGGCCCAGGGACTGTCGAGTCAGCGCATGCTGCTCCAAGCCGCCGACCTGGTGTGGGACAGCGACCCGCAACTCGCGCACACGCATCTGCGCTCGGCCGCCGCCATCGCCGAACGTGACCTCACCGAGGCTCGCCGGTTCGTCCACGATCTGGCCCCGGCCGACCTCGCCGCGGGCGGATCCCTGCCCGCCGCGCTGGCCGCACTCGCCGAGCGAGAGACCACGGACACCCTGACCGTGCGCTGCCATATAGAAGGAGCGCCGGGCCCGTTGCCCCAGCGGGTCGAGGCCACCCTGCTGCGCATCGCCCAGGGCGCGCTGGCCAATGTGCGCGAACACGCGGCGGCCACCACCGCCACGATCACCCTGACCTGCCTCGACGACCAGATCGTGCTCGACGTTGCCGACGACGGACGCGGCTTCGACCCCGACGCGCAGGCCGACCCGCAACAACATCGCGGACACGGCCTGCCCGCGATTCGCGCGCGAGTGCGCCAACTCGGCGGCACCTGCACTATCGAATCCGCGGCCGGCGACGGCACGGTGCTCTCCGCCGCGATTCCGCTCGCGCCCGGGATCATCGACGACGCGATCGCCGGCCACTGAAGCGATCGCCGCCACGAACATCCGCTGACCGCGCCGGCGCCGGCCCGCGAAGGGATTCGCATCGTCGGGGAACGCGCGCACTAACATCGGCACGTGACCACCACCGTGCGCCTGTTGATCTGTGACGATCACGCGGTCGTCCGCGCCGGACTGCACGCACTGCTGTCGAGCGCGCCCGGTATCGAGGTTGTCGGTGAGGCTGCCGACGGACCGACCGCGGTCACGCTGGCCGCGAGCCTGCACCCCGACGTGGTGCTGATGGATCTGCAGCTCGGTAGTGACATGGACGGTGTCGAAGCGACCCGCCGGATCACCTCCCAGCCCGCCCCCACCCCGCACGTCCTGGTGCTGACCACCTACGACACCGACGCCGACATCACCCGCGCGATCGAGGCGGGCGCCACCGGATACCTGCTCAAGGCCGAGCGGCCGGAGGAACTGTTCGCCGCCATCCACGCCGCCGCCGGCGGGCAGACCGCCTTGTCGGCGCCGGTCGCCGCCAAGGTGATGGCCAAGATGCGCAATCCAGGACCCACGCTCACCGCGCGTGAGCGTGACATCCTCGGTCAGCTCGCCCACGGCCTCGGCAACCGCGAGATCGCCCGCGCACTGCACATCAGCGAGGCCACGGTGAAAACGCATCTGGGCCGCATCTACGACAAACTCGGGGTCGACACCCGTGCGGCGGCGGTCGCGGTGGCCACCGAGCGGCGCTTGCTCGCCTGAGGGATTCGAGTGCCCACTAGGCATGGCTGAAGGGTCGGGGCAGGCCCTGATCGGACAGGGCTGCGCCTACGCGGGCGCGAGCGTGGCGGCGCCGAAGGACACGTGGAAGCGCTCGCACCAGATACTGACCGACTTCACCGTGGCCAGATCCGTACCGGCGGGCAGTTCGTAGTTCTGGCTGCCCTCGTTTCCCTTCAGGGCGCCGAGGTCGATGCGGTCGCCGTCGTCGAAGTTGTGCCAGTCGTCGACGATCACCGGCTGGTCGGTGAGCCAGACGTGCAGGGCAGGCCCGTCGGAGGTCTTCAGGTCGACGATCCGGAGCACGACGGTGCCCTCCGACGTGCGCTGGAGCTGGGCGGTGCCGGAGGTGTCGTGCTCGTGGGAGACGAAGGTGCCCTCGGCGATCACCGGCGGTGGCGCGCCGTCCACCGCGACGATCGGTGCCTCGTCGACGGTGACCGTGGTGAACAGTCGCCACGGCTGGAACAGATAGAGACCTACGCCTACGGCCGCGACCACGCCGAGCGCGAGGACGGTGAACAGGGTCCGGCGAGTGCTCATGTGCGCCTCCTTTTCATTCATCATCCCCCGGCCGGGCGTGGGCAGACTGCCCGAATTGCCGGAAAAGAAACGTGATCGGGGTCTCTGATTCCTTATGAGCCCCGTCACATTACGACGCTATAACGACAGTGGTGTGATTACGGATTTATTACGGTCGACCAGGGGTGAACGGTGTTCGTTTGGACAATGCTCGCTACAAATGGCGTCGTGATCGGTACGTGATCTCAGGTCGCAAACCGGCTACATTCGATCACGGCTTGAACAACAACCCGAGCCGAATCGAATCGCAGAACGCCAGAAAGCCTGCCCCGTGATTCGAGGATCCCCGACATGACTGAGGGGCAGGGACGCGGTAGTTTTCATCACCGAGTCGGTGGGCGCAGGCAGGAAATACTTTATGTCTTTCAATCGCAAGTTCACCACCCGTGCCCTTGGTCTTGCCGCTGTTGCCGGCGCGATGATCGCCGTTCCGGCCGGTCTGACCACCGCAACCGCCTCGGCGAACAACTGGGACGCCGTGGCGCAGTGCGAGAGCACAGGCAACTGGAACATCAACACCGGTAACGGCTACTACGGCGGCCTGCAGTTCTCGCAGAGCACCTGGGAAGCCTACGGTGGCGCGGGCTCCGCCGACAACGCCAGCCGTGAAGAGCAGATCCGCGTGGCCGAGAACGTGCTGGCCGCGCAGGGTCCCGGCGCCTGGCCCGTGTGCAGCGCCTACCTGTAAAGAGCGCTGACAAGTAAGACTTTCCTTGTCGGGAAACGAATTACCCGCTATTCGATGCACACGTCGAATAGCGGGTTTTTTCGTTCTCCAGGGAATCGAGTCGATACACCGTGAGCGACGCGGCGAGCATACGTGAATCTTTCGGATCGGCCGGGTCGAGACCGGTGAGTTCGGCGATCCTGCGCAGGCGATAGGTAAAAGTATTCGGGTGCACGTGAATAAGTCGTGACGCAGTTTTGCGGTCGGCGCCGTGCACGAGATGCGCTTCCAGCGCATCGATCAGGTGCGGACTGCTCAAAAGCGGAATCACCCGATGCGCCAGGCGTTCTCGGGCCGGGCCGGGCCGGGTGAGCTGATATTCGAGCAGCAGATCGTCGAGCCGGTAGCAGCCGCCGGGCTTGCCGCGTAGTCGCGCCAGTTCGGTCAGTTCGGTCGCGTCCTTCGCCGCGGCGGGAATGGCGTCACGACTGACACCGGAGAATTCGGCCAGATACACCGGTACCCCGAACTGGGCCCGCAGGCGGTCGGCGAGTTCGTCGAACTTCGCCGCGTCGAGGATGTCGGTTTCGGAACTGTGACTCAGCAACGCGATGCCGTGAGCGCCGTCGAAGGTGGCCGGGGTGGTGGTGCCGGTGAGCTCGTCCAAAGCGCGCTGCAACACCCGGATCCGTCGCCTGGTCACCAGGTTGGCCGCGGTGCCAACGCGCGGTGGCTCGCTCAGATGGACCGCCAGCACCGTGTACTGATCGGCGAGGATCGTGTCGGCGCGGGCGGCGAGCTCCTCGGCGGGCAGGCCGCGCACCAGTGCCGAACACAGCTCCCGGCGCGCCTCGCGTTCGGCGTGATAGATCGACTGCTCGACCTCGGTGTAGGTTTCCACGACCGTCATGTTGATATGGCGCAGCAGATCGAGCAGGCGGTTGCCCACCCGCGCCATCTCCGCGGTCTCGGTGGGCAGAGCCAGCGACAGCGCCTCCGCGAACACCGACTGCGCCGAGCCGTGGATCGCGCCGATCAGCATCGGCAACGGCAACCGGTCCTCGGCGTGACGCTCGGCGACCGGGGCGACGAAGGCCGCGACCTCGGCGTAGGTGAACTCGCGGTCGGCGCCGATCGCCTCGAGCACGGCCCGCCCGCACGCGTAGATGGTCGGCAGCACTTCCGCGGTGAAGTGTCCGTCGGGCAATTCGGCGGGCGCGTTGGCGCCGAGACCGTCGGCGAGCATGCGTTCGGAGATCTGTGGCCACCGCGTCAGCAGCCGAGCGGTCAGCGCGGGCAGAGCGGGGAGTTCGGAAACGGGGTGTTCGGCGAGCATGACTCGATTGTGTCCGACGACAGCCCGGTAGTGGACCATCCGATCGAAAACGTACAGAACTTGGCTCCCGCGCCAATCCGGTCCAGAGTTTCTCGTTGCCCGGTGCAGTGACATCACTGTGTCCTGGGTCATAGATTCGCAGAGCGCGTCCGAGCCACCTGTTCGTCGACGCGGATCTACGGAAGTGAAACCATGATTGCAACGACGCATTCCCTTCGCCGCGCGCTGTGCGGAATCGGCATCGCCGCGGCGCTGACCGTGGCCGCAGGCCCGGCCGACGCGGCTCCCACCCTGGAGCCGACGATCGCCTCGCTGGCCGAATACGTGAACGCGGGCACGGTCGCCGCCGCCGACGGCCGCACACCCACCGCCATCGCCGACACCGGCAGCGCCTCGGGCAGCAGCTCGGGTTCGTCGGGCAGCCGCGCCTCCGACGCCGTCGGTGAGGGCCCCGAGATGTCGGCCTACCTGCCCGCCTTCGCCTACGGCCTGCTCCACCCCGACGCCGCGCCGCCCGGCGCCAACCGCTGGGACTGCAAGCCCTCGGCGCAGCACCCGCGCCCGGTGGTGCTGCTGCACGGCACCTGGCTCAACGCCTACGACACCTTCTCCTATCTCTCGCCCCGCCTCGCCGAGGCCGGGTACTGCGTGTTCGCGCTGAACTTCGGCAAATCCGGGCTGCTGGAGGCCGGCGGACTCGGCGCCGTGCTGCCGGGGCGCTACGGGGTGGGCCCGATGGCCGACTCCTCCCGTCAGGTGGCCGATTTCATCGAACGAGTCCGCGCGGCGACCGGGTCGGACCAGGTCGACATCGTCGGCCATTCCCAGGGCGGCACCATCGCCAATCACTACCTGAAGTTCGAGGGCGGCCAGGGCAAGGTCGGCAAGCTCGTCAGTTTCGGCGCCACCCACCACGGCACCTCGCTGCTCGGGATCGCCACCCTCGGCCGCATGATCAACAATGCCGGCATCGACATCATGGGCTTCTACCGGCCGATCATCGGTGCCGCCAATGTCGAACAGGCCGTCGGCTCGTCGTTCTACACCACCCTCAACGCCACCGGCGACACTGTGCCCGGCGTCGCCTACACCGTGGTCGGTTCCCGTTACGACGAGGTGATGAATCCCCTCGACCTCGCCTTCCTGCGGGCCGGGCCGGACGCGACTGTCGACAACATCGCCCTGCAGAACGGCTGCGAGCAGGACGTCTCCGACCACCTGACCATGATGTATTCCCCGCGCGCCGCCTCGATCGCGCTGCGTGCCCTCGATCCGGAAGGTAGTCCCACCTTGACCTGCACGTTCAACCCCTGGTTCTTCGGTGGCGGCGGCAGCCTATGACCGTCGACGCCCCGGCGCCGACCAGCCGCGCCGCGCCGCTGCTCCCGCCCGCCGACCCGTTCTACGACGCTCCATCCGGTTTCGACGCGCTCGCGCCGGGGACGGTGGTGCGGTCGCGGCCGGTGGACGTCGCGCTGTTCGGGGTGATCCGGCAGCGGATCACGGCCTGGCAATTGCTGTACCGCACCTGCGATCTCGACGGTGCGCCGGAAGTGTCGGTGACGACAGTGCTGCTGCCGTGGGGCGCTGCCGCGCGTCCACGGCCGCTGGTGTCGTTCCAGTGCGCGATCGATGCTGTGGCCCCGCAGTGCTTTCCGTCGTACGCGTTGCGGAGCGGCGCATGGACGATCGGTTCGATCGCGCCGCTCGAGCTGCCGATCATCGCGATGGCCCTGGAGCAGGGCTGGGCGGTATCGGTACCCGATCACGAAGGGGCGGGTGGCCGGTTCGGAGCGGCACGTGAACCCGGATACCGTGCGCTGGACGGGATTCGGGCCGCGCTCGGCTTCGCCCCGATGGCGTTGACGCCCACCACGGCGGTTGCCCTGTGGGGCTATTCGGGTGGCGGGTTGGCGACGGCGTGGGCCGCCGAACTGGCCGCCGAGTACGCGCCGGAGCTGAATATCGTCGGTGCGGCGGCGGGATCACCGGTGGGTGACCCGGCCGCCGCGTTCGTGCGGCTCAACGGCGGATGGTTCGCCGGGTTCCCGGCGGCGTTCGTCGCGGGATTGCGGCAGGCCTATCCCGAGCTCGATCCGGTGCTCAGCGATCACCTCGACGCGCGATATCGCGGTCTGCTCGGTGAGGCCGAGGAGCGCAGCACCTTCGCGCTGCTGCTGCGGTTCGCCCGTCGTGATGTGACCCGGCATCTGCGCGGCGGCATGGGGGAGTTGCTCGCCGAGCCCGTCCTGCGCCGCATCCTCGCCGACATCGAACCCGGCACTCGCGCGCCCGCCGCACCCCTGCTCATCGTCCAGGGGGTGAACGACGAGGTGATCGCCGTCGCCGATATCGACGCCCACGTGCGCCGGTACGAGCAGGCCGGGGCGACCGTGCGCTACCTGCGCGTGCGCCGCGGTTCGCACCTGCCACTCGAATTCCTCATCGTCCCGGCGATTCTCGACTGGCTCACCGACAGATTCGCTGGAATTCCCGCACCGACCGGCACGTGCACCGTTGCCTCCGTCGCCCGTTCACCGCGGGCCCTGCGTACGCACTTCGCGTTCGTGCGGCTGGCGCTGCGCATGCTGGCAGGTAGGCCGATCGGTGGGGTATCACCGGAACGAACCAGCCTGCGTCACAGCGATGCCGAACATCCGGACGTGGTCGGTGATGCCTCGATCGCGGTCGAATGCTGAGTCGGTGTACTCCGTGAGACGCGTGCTCGATTGTGGTGGTGTGTCAGCAGCGGCCGCCGTGAGCTGAGCCTCGCCACGCAGCGGCCGGAGCGCGACGAACTCCGCGGTGTCGCGCCGTCTTCGGCTGTCGGTGTCTCGTTGTCGCCGCGCCGCCTCGAGATCGGCCGACGCGGCGAGCTGCCGCGCCGTGTCGTTCCTCGAAGGTGTCATCCCCGTGTTCCTCACTACCGGCACCGGCACCGGCCGTCGGAACAGAGATGCGCCATGCCCCGGCGGCGGTTCGCGGCGAACCGTTTGCCCCTCGCACGGCATCAGTGTCGGTGAGGGGTTTCACCGACGTCGACGCCACCACTGCGGCGACGTCGGTGAAGTACTACTGCCCTGGGAGTGAGGCTGCGCCGCCGCTGCCGAGTGGAGCCGCAGGGGGGTTCCACCCGGTCCGTCGGCGCGCCCTCCCTGGGCGTATCCGAACCCGGTTGCCGGACGAACATCTCCGGCAGCCGGGTTCCGTGCCTTGCCCGACAATCCGCGACGATCAGCTCAACCCGGCGATGATCGCCGCCCGTACCGGATCACCGGCGGGTAGGCCCTTGGCCACCCGCCGCCAAGCGTTGCGCCCGGCCGTCAGCGAGCAGCGCACCGCATCGGTCACCGCCGATACGTGCGTGCTGTCGAGCGCCGTACCCGGCAACAGCGAGATCTCGAGATCCTCGGACATGGTGAGCGCCCTGGTGACGGCCTGCCCGGTGAGCGTGCCGTCGTCACCGGCGTAGAGGACGACGAGCAGTTCGGTGCGGTCGCCGCCGAGGCGTACCGAGATCCGCACGATGTCGCCCGCCGCGGCCCGAGCGCCGAACGAGTGCACCGAGATTCGCGTCTGCTCCGCGCCCGCGGGCGAGCGGGTGAATTCGATCCCCAACTCCCGGTCGCGCTGCTTCTGCACCGTGCGAGTCGTTGTCTGCTCGCTGTCCGACGACGCGGCGAGCGGCTGCACGGACCAGCCGGGCACCGTCATCGCGGCCCGGCGCGCACCGAGGTCGCCGAGCGCGGCTGAGCTGCCCGACACCGCGCCTGCGCGCAACAGTCGCTCGGCGATCCGCGCCCCCGCGGCGGCGGACTCCGCGTCGGCGTCCGGGCTGTCGGACGCGGCGAAGGCGATCAGCATGTCGATGTCGACAGGCAGACTCAACCGGTCCGCGTCATGATCCGGCGCCATTACGCTGTCTCCTCGTTGTCCCGGGCGTCGAGCTGCGCGCGCACGGCCTCGCGCAGCAACTTGGCGCCTGCCGCGCGCAATCGCTTGACCTTCTCCTGGCTGAACCGCAGGTCTGCGGCCACCTCGCCGGTGGTCTGCACATCGGTATAGCTGCCGTCCGCGGCGATCACGAAGGTCGCGCGGAGCACGGCGGCGGTCTCCGCGTGCGTGATCGAGGCCAGTGCGTCCCGCAGGACAGCGCGGTCGGCGAGCCGGTTCTCGGCGTCGCCGCACCGGTGATCCTCGAGTATCAGGACCGCCGACTCGTAGTCGACTCGCTGGCCGGGGTGACGTTTCTCGGCGGTGCGACTGCGGCGGTCCTGGAGCACCTGCCACTGCAGCTTCTTGAGCACCAGCGCTTTCCAGTGCCGGATCCGCTCGGTGGGCAGCGTCGCGGTGAGTTCGACCATGGTGTTCTGGGCGACGTCTTCGAAGTCGCTGCGCATGTCCGGGTCGAGCCGATCCAGGACGTAGCGCGCTTTGGTTGCCGCATAGGTCGACATGGTGACCAGATCGGCGCCGAAGATGTGATCGACCACCGCCGGGCGCAGGCGTTCGGGGACCTCGCTCCAGGATGCGCCGAGCCATTCGTCCAAGGGCTCAGTGCTCACCCGGCACCCCCGCTCGGCCGACGACGCGCACACCACGGCTCGGTTTCTCGACGCTGCCCGCGCCGTAGGCCGGGCCGAGGGCAGACAGTGGCGCGCGGTACCGGGTCGAGCATGTCGCATCGCGGAGCCTCCTGTCGGGTCGATCGGCTCCTACACAGATGCGGTTGCGGCCCGGAGCGGTTCGCTCAGTCGGCATCGACGGTGTCCACGCGGATCAGGTCGGGCACGCCGGGGAGGCGACCATGAACGAGAACGCGATCTGGCAGTACCAGGCCTTTTCGACCTTCCACTTCCCGTCCTCGACGATGAAGTTCACGATGAGCGGCTGCGGCGGGCTGTTGTTGATGGAAGCCGTGCCGTCGGCGATCATGCCGGGCGGTGCGGTGCGCGTACCCGTGATGGTGAGCGCGATGGTGGCGCCGCCCTGGCGGGGCGCGTCGGCGACCCGGTTCGGCAGCTCGGGGTCGCTCCCGATGCCCTGGATCAGCTCGAGTTTCTCGGCGTTGGACACGGTGGTGTCGAGCAACCGTCGCATCAGTTGCTCGACCTCGTCGGCGCTGGGCAGCGGCGGCGGTGCGGAAATCTCCTGCGCTACCACGGCTGTCGGCTTCGCGCTGGTGTCCGCGTCGTCGGCGCAGCTCGCCGATACCGGGATCGTGACGAGCAGGGCCGCGGCGGTCAGGGTGCGTCCGGCGATGTGTCGTCTCGACAACGTGGTCCCCTGGGTCGATCGGTGGTGTGCTGGAATTCCATCGTATCGGGGCATTCTCGGCAGGGTCGCCGGTGCTGCCCGGAGGGAGATGGGGGAGACATGGCAGGCGAATCGACCGATCAGCCGACGGACGCGCTGTTGTCCGATGACGCGGTGCTGATCGAGCTGACCGGTGCGTCGCAACGCTGGCTTGCGCTGTGCCGTGCTGCTGTTGCGACCGGGCCGGATGCCGCGCGCCGATTGCTGGACCACCGGCGGGAGACGGGCGTGCTGGCGAGGCAGTCGCTGGCCCGCTGGAAGGATCTCGCCGCGGACGATCTGCTCGAGGAAGAAGCCGAAGATCCCGACGCGCAGGACCGCCGGATCACCGCGGATCTGTCCGCCGCACGCGCGATGGCGGTGCTGGCGCGGGCATTGACCGGTTCGATCGACACCGACGACGCGTGTGCGGCCTTTCTCGATCACGCCGAACGTGCCGGTCTGACCTCGGTGGGTACCCAGTTGCTGCCCGCGGGCATTCCGATCACCAGTGCGAATGCTCCGCTCGGTGAGATCGTGCGCCATCTCCTCGGCCAGGGCGCTCGCGCGGCGCGCGGGTACGCCATCATGGCCGCGCTGGAGTTGTCCGGACATACCCTCCCGGTCGTGCGCAGCAGCCGGATCAGCGTGCTGTTCGCCAGCTTCGGCGGTGGTGGCGAGGTGGGCGTGCTGCGCCTCGACCAGGTCCGGGGCGGACCGAGCGGCCTGCACCCCGACCCGGCGCGGATGGGCTTCCTCCAGGCCGATCGCGCCTTCACCGACAGCCTCGAAAAGGCTTGGCGCATCAGCAGATTGGCCGGCACCGACGCCTGTGTGCGATGGTCGGTCTCGACGCACGGCAGCGCTCCGGCCAACGACATCAACGGCGCGTCGATGGGCGCGGCGTTCGCGGTCGCCCTCGACGATCTCGCACCGCGGCACGCCCTGCTGCGAAAGCTGCGGCCCCGTCGACTCGACCCCGAGTGCGCGGTCACCGCGGGCCTGTCCGGGTCGAATCTGACGGCAGTCGGTGGCTATGCGGGCAAACTGACTGCCGCGCAACGCTCGTCGCTGCGCGTGGTGGTCGCGTCGGAGGCATTGCGGGAAGCCGCCGACGAGGCGCCACAGAATTACGCCGACCGGATCTCGGCCGCCCGCACGGTGGCCGAAGCGATCGCCCGGACCCGCACACGGGCCAACCTCGCGCTGTGGATCGTTTCCGTCGCGGCCGGGCTGGCCGTGTTGCTGGCGGTGGGGTCGGTGACCAAGGTGGTCCAGCTGCGCATCGAGAACGCGGCCGCCCGCGCGGAATCGAATTCGCGCCTGTTCGCCGGCGTCGCCCGGGGTGGCGGCAATCTCAATCCCGCGCTGTCCCAGCAGATCGCCCTTGCCGCCTATCGCACCGCTGAGACCGAGGAGGCGCGGTCCGCTCTGTTGGAGAACACCGCCACGAACGCGCCGATCCGGATCAGTCCCGGTGTCGTGCTCGGTCGCGGGGTGGTCTTCGATCCCGACGCACCACGCATCGCGACCACCGCGCAGGGTGACGTGATCGCGATCGGCGAGGGTGACGGCTCCGTGGAATTGGTGCGGGTGAGTGAGTCCGGCGTCGATCGGTGGCCACGGTTCGACACCGGGAGCGGGCACATCCGGGGTCTCGCGATGAGCGCCGACCACGAGTGGTTGGTGGTCGCGGGCGATCTGCGATCGGCGTTGTGGAACATCGCCGACCACGATGCACCGCGCCTGGTGACCGAGCTCCCGCTCGGCGGCCGGTTGCCTTCGTCGGCAGCGCTCAGTCCCGACCTCGGGTTCGTCGCCATCGGCACCCACAGCGCGACGATTGCGAGCTGGCGCCTCGGCGACGATCCCGCGCACCCGGTCGCCCTGCCGACGATGTCCGGTTCGGGGCAGCGTGCGGAGGTCGCCCTGAGTGATTGCACGCTCGTCGCGGCGGTGCCGTCGTTGTTCGGCGGCATCTGGACCACCACGGTGCGAGCCTGGAACATCGAGACCCTCGACCGGGAGCAGACACCGGCGTTCGACCGCCGCCTCGAACGGCCCGGCGGCGCGGAGGCGAGGTCGGTCGAGTTCAACGGCGACGGCACCGTGCTGGCCGTCGGTCTCAATCCGGGCGAGGTCGCGCGCTGGCGAGTAGGCGCGGGCGGCTTCGACCCGATGCCCACCGTGCCGCGGGGCGCCAACGAATACCTCGACGTATCACCGACCGGGGACGGTCGATCCGCCGTGATCGTCGGCGGCGACACCCGGGCGCGCATTCGCGATCTGGACACCGGCGAGGAGCTGGTCACCTTCCCGATCGACATGGTCGCGCGGGCTCGCTTCCTGCGCGGTGGAAGGTCGCTGGTGACAACGAGTTTCGACCATGCCGTGCATGTGTTCGAGCTGCCGGGCCCGGTCGTGTCGACCAGCTCGCTGACGCTGTTCCGGTTTCCACCCGACCAGCCTGCCCTCCCGCAGGATCTGTTCCCCCGTTTACGAAGTCTGGCCAGAACGCCCTACGCCACCGATCGAGCGCTGCTCGACGGCGACCCCGCCGGCCTGATCGACGTCGTCGCGATCGCCCCGAACGCGGCCAGGGCGGTGACCAGAACCGAATTCACGATCCAGGTATGGGACATCACCGACCCGGTGACTCCGCGTCGTGTCGGCGCGCCACTCAGCGCGGCAGGCGTCGACATCCGCGCCGTCACGTTCAGTCCCGACGGTGCCTTGGCCATCGGCCGCAGCATGACCCAGACCGTCGATCTCTTCGACGTCACCGGCGAGCCCCGACTGCGGTCGAGTATCCGATTCGGCCGTGGCTACCCGACCTCGCTCGCGTTCAGCCCGGACGGCGGCCTGCTCGCCGTGGGCAGCCACCGCACCGGCAATGTCAGCGTCTTCTCGACCACCTCCACCGCGCAGCCGATCGCCGAACTGTCCGATCTGCGAACCCCGGGGCAGACCATCGCGCTGGCCCTGAGTTCGCGCAACACACTCGCGGTCGGCACTCTCACCGGCGCCTTCGTCTACCAGCTCGGCACGCCGGGTACCCCGCCGCGTGCCCTTGCCGCCCCCGCGGGCGCCAACGGCTCGGCAGGTTCGGTGGCGTTCGATCCGGACGGAACCCTGCTCGCCATCGACGACATCGTCAGCGGCACCATCCTGCTCTGGGACTACTCCGACCCGGCGCACCCCACCGCCTACGCCACCATCGCCCGGGGGCTGCGCCACCGGCAACCCACCATGCTGGCCTTCGCCGCGGACGGTGCTGTCCTCACCGAGTCCGCGGTCGACGGCACCCTGCGTCAATGGCGCACCGACGCCGCCGCCGAAGCCGATCGGATCTGCGCCAGCGGCACCACCCCGATCACCCGCGAGGAATGGGTGGTCGCCCTCCCCGGCCACGCCTATGTGAACACCTGCCCGGCGCGCTGACCGATACGCCCTGACCGGAATATCCGCATTTGTGTGTGACGGTGTGTAGCGGTGCCCCTATTTCTCGGGGCAACGGAAATGTGGCCTTATCGGATGTCGCACTATGAATCTCATAGAGTTCTCAGAATTATTTAAGGAACAGTGGGTATCGCGCGAAAATGCCAGGTAGAGCTGGTGTTGTGGCCGTACTGTTACCAGTGTCACTAAATCGGAAATTCCGTAACCCGTCGCGTTTGAGCGTCGATATGCCATTCGTAAGCCAGCTCCGGCTGGGCCTATGCGAGAAACAGAGGAATTACTATGATCCCCGTTATCATCGACACCGGTAGCGCTGCCCTGGGCGGCCTCTTCGACACCCTCGGCGCCGCACTCCACGGGCTGGTCGACACCCTGTGGACCGGTTCCTTCGGCGGCTGAATCAGCCCCATAGGTCGATGAAACGACCTGGTCCTCGCTAGCGCGTGACCGACGAGAAGGCCTCGCACCCGACGGGTGTGGGGCCTTCCCTCGTCAGTGGGTGTGGGGGGCTTGTTCGGGCACGTGCTTGGGGCCGTGCGAGTCGGCGCACGGGTGGGAGTCGCGGTTGCCGATGTCGAGCAGTTTCGGGCTGGCGTGGTCGACCTGCAGGGTGACGTGCTCGATGTGGTGGTCGTGGTCGAGCATGTGCGCGATGTCCTCGCGGACCGCATGGCAATCATGGCCGGGCCGCACGAGAACGTGGGCCGACAGTGCGGGAGAGCCGGAGGTGATTTCCCAGATGTGCAGGTCGTGGACTTCGGTGACGCCGTCGCGCGCGGCCATGTCGCGACCGATCTGCGCCGGGTCGAGATGTTCGGGCGCGGCCTCGAGGAAGATCCGGCTCGACGCCTTGATCAGCCCGATGCCGGCCTTGATCATCAACGCCACCACGATCAGCGTCGCGACGACGTCGGCCTGGACCCAGCCGGTGAGGATGATGATCAGACCGGCGACGGCGGTGGCGATGAACGCGAACAGGTCGTTGAGGATGTGCTGGTAGGCGCCCTCGACATTGAGACTGGTGCGATCGGCGCGGCTGATCATCCAGGTCGCGAGCACGTTCACGGCGACGCCGACCAGTGCGGTGATCAACACCAGCCAACCGTGTACCTCCGGCGGCTCGAACAGCCGGCGAATCGCCTCGTAGCCGAGCCACAGTGCCAGCAGCAGCAGCGTCAGCCCGTTGGCCTGGGCCGACAGGATCTCGGCCCGCTTCCAGCCGAACGTCATCCGACCGGTCGCCGGTCGCGCCGCGAGCCGGATCGCCCACAGCGCCAGCGCGATCGAGGCGGCGTCGGTGGTCATGTGTGCCGCGTCGGAGAGCAGTGCCAGCGAATCGGCGATGATGCCGACGATCACTTCGCCGATCAGGAAGGTGACGATCACCGCCAGCGCGCCGGCCAGCCAGCGTCGATCGCTGTCGGCCGATACCCCGTGGTCGTGCCCGTGCCCTGCGCCCATCGCGTTCCCCTTCTCCTGCGGTCCGATCGGTCGCAATCATATGCACACATCGCTATGTGTGCAATTCGTTCTTGGTCGAGCGTGATCGTCGCTGGTCATCGGATGTTGCCGCGTCGAATTCCACCCTATGCCTGAGCGTACGGTCGTGGTGCCGCCCATCGAATCACTCTCGAGAGTGAGGTGCGGTGGACTGTTTCCGGACAGACTGGGACGTCGTGGGAGTACCTCGGGAACATCCGTCGCCGCTGGACGCACTGATCGCCGCCGTCGTCACGGCCGCGAGCGTCGTGCCCGCGCTCGTCGTCGGTGCGTCGTGGTGGGTCGTCGGGTTGTCGGTCCTCGCATCGGCACCGGTGTTGTGGCGGCGCCGGGCTCCGGTGGGTGTGTTGTGTGTGGTCGGCCCGGCGATCACGGCGCTCGGCTGTGTACACGCGTTGCCGGTGCTGCCGTTCGGCACGGTCGTCTGTGTGTACACGATCGCGGCGCACTGTTCGGCACGGCAGCGCCGGCTGACCTTCGTACTGGTCGCGGTGGGAATTCTGGTGTCGCTGCTGGTGCCACGCGAGCCCGCTGATTCGTACGCCTATGCCGCGATGTCGTTCATGACGGCATGGGCGCTCGGGTCGGGCGTGCGCGCGAAGCAGGCGCAGATCGACGCGCTCGCCGAACGGACACGACGTCTCGACGACGAACGCGAGGCCGCGGTGGTCCGCGAGCGGTTGCGGATCGCGCGGGATATGCACGACGGGCTGGCCCACACGGTCGGCGCGATGATCGTGCGCGCCGAAACCGGTCCGCTGCTGGATCGGGCGGATGCCGACGTGGCCTTCGCGGCGATCGCCGACGGTGGGCGTGATGCCCTGCGGGAACTGCGCCACAGTATCGGTGTGCTCCGCGAGGACGATCCGCCGCATCAACCGGGCGTAGCGGCTATCGCTGATCTGGTCGCCCTCGCCGAACACGGGGGTCTGGCCGCGCGTTTCACCGAGCACGGAACCCGCGTGCCGATCTCACCGCAAGCCGATGCCGCCGCGTATCGAATCGTGCAGGAGGCGCTGACCAATACGGGCAAGCACGCGAAGGCGACGCGGGTCGAGGTGGCGCTGAGCTGGTCATCGGGTCGGCTGGGGGTGCGGATCGCCGATGACGGCACCGCCGTGGAGCATGCGCGGGCGGACGCAGGCCAGACGGGCTTCGGTTTGGTCGGGATGGCCGAACGGGTCCAGGCGTGCGGTGGCTCGCTGCGGGCGGAGCCGACGTGTGCCGGGTTCGTGGTGTCGGCCGATCTGCCACTGGCACAGAGGAGTTGACCGTGCGGGTGCTCGTTGTCGACGACCAGGAATTGTTCCGTGCCGGGTTCCGCCTCATCCTGGAGTCCGAACCCGACATCGAGGTGGTGGGGGAGGCTTGCGATGGCGTGGAAGCGGTGACGGCAGCCCGGCGGCTCACCCCCGATGTGGTGGTGATGGACGTGCGGATGCCCCGGCTGGACGGGGTGGCGGCCACTGCTCGGATCTGCGCCGAGACGGCGGCAAAAGTGCTGGTGCTCACCATGTTCGATGTCGACGAGTACGTCTATGCCGCCTTGCGGGCGGGTGCGAGCGGGTTCCTGCTCAAAGACGCCCGCAGGGCCGAATTGATCGGTGGCGTCAGAGTTGTCGCCGCTGGTGACGCCCTGCTGGCTCCCTCGGTGACGCGGCGGCTGATCGCCGAGGTCGCCGGACGCGCGCGGGCCCACCCGGAAGCGTCCGCGCAGCTGGCAATGCTGACCCCGCGGGAACGCGACATTCTGCGTGAACTCGCCGCCGGCCGATCGAACACCGAACTCGCGGCGCGGCTGGTCGTCACCGAACACACCGTGAAAACTCATGTCAGCTCCGTTCTTTCGAAGCTGGGGCTGCGCGATCGGGCGCAGGCGGTGGTCTTCGCCTACGAATCCGGAATGGTGGCGCCGGGGGACAATCAATTGCCGGGTGGTGTGAGGTGATCTCACTCGCGAGAGGGAGACGAGTCCGCTCGCACGGGCGATGTGCGGGGCCCCGCTCCGCCGTGACGATTGTCGAGTGACATCTACTGAAGAGGCTGTACGCGAAGAGTTCTCCGGGCGAACCGGCCGACGATCGCCCGGTCGGGAGCTGACGACTTGGTCGGCCGCCACCGTGAGTTCGGCGGTGCTGTGGAGTATCGGCACCGGCCTGCACCCGGTGCCCGGAGTCGCCCTCCTCGCCCCGCTCCCGGTGCTGTGGCTGGCGCCGCGGCGCTCAGCCGCGGCGGCGTACGCCGCCGCGGTGCTGTCCTGGCTCGGCGGCAACGCCGAGTACTGGTCCTATTTCACCGACACTCTGGAACAACCCAGGGTGACTGCCGTCGCCTTGCTGGTCGGCAGCGCACTCACCTTCGGAGCGTGTGTGCTGCTCTTCCGAAAGCTGTTGATACAGCACAGGTTCGGGTGGGCCGTGCTCGCACTACCCGCCGCATGGACTGCCGTCGAGCTCCTGTTCGGTCTGGTCGGTGGGATCGGCGCGTGGTGGAGCATCGGCTACTCCCAGGCCGAGGTCGACCCCATCGTGGGTGTCGCTTCGCTCACCGGGGTGTGGGGGATCAGCTTCCTCGTGCTCGCGGTGCCCGGTGCCGTTGGCACGATGACGGCACCCGGCATCCGAACGCCCCGCCTGCTGAGGACAGCGGTCGTGACGGCCGTGGCCGTAACCTTCGCCATCGGCACGGGTCTGTGGTGTTCCGCGGCGGCGAGCGGTGGTCCGGTAACGCGGGTGGGGCTGGTGGCTCTCGCGCAGCCGCCGATGTATGTTCCTGTCGCATCGCCCGACGGTGCGCGGATGATCGCCGAGGCCATCACCGCCGTCGACGAACTCGCCGATGAGGGCGCCGAAGTCATCGTGTTCTCCGAGAAGGCATGGCATGCACGACGATCCGAACTCTTCCTGTTGCGCGACCCGCTCACCGCCGTAGCCGCTCGTCGTGGCATCCACGTGGTCGTCGGCCTGGAACTCGAGCAACCGGGCGGCACCGTCAACGCCGCCATCGCCTATCCGGGCGAAACCATCTATGCCAAGCGCTATCTCGTCCCCGGGCTCGAGTCCGGCCTGCAACGCGGTGCGACCCCGGTCCAGATCCCCGGCCGCCCGTGGGCGCTCGCGATCTGCGCCGACCTCGACCACCCGGCCCTCGTTCGCCAGAACCGCGCCGACGGGGCGACGCTCCTGCTCGCTCCTGCGCTGGACTTCAGCGTCGATCACTGGTTACACAGCCGGATGGCGGCGGTACGGGCCGTCGAATCTGGCATCGCCATCGCCCGCCCCGCCCAACTCGGCGAGCTGACCGCCGTCGACGCACAGGGCGCCGTTCGAGCCTCGGTCCGCACCGGCATCACCGAAACCCACACGGTGCTGGCCGACATCCGCACCGCCGGCGATCACACTCCCTACGTCCGCTGGGGCGACTGGTTCGGCGCACTCTCGATCGCACTGGCTGTGGCTTGCGGACTCGCCGCCCTGCGTCGCCCTGGCCACTCGACCGAGGAGACCTCGTGAACTACTCGATCAGTCCTGATCGGGCCAGGAATCGGCGACGACCAACTGTCCCGCCGCCAAGAGCAGCGCGTAGTGCGCGGCGATCACGCCGGTCGGATAGGTCGGCCAGAACGACACCGCCCCGGTCGCCTTGTCGATCACGTACACCGAGCCGCCGATCGGGATCGGCCGATCCGGTGGCGCGTGCAACGGCTGCACCGCGAAAACCGCGAAGCCGTCGGCGAATTCGACGATCTGCCGATCGTGACCCGGCAGGTCGGCTGGTAGGTGTTCGGCCGCCACTCGGGTGGCCTCCGCCCGGTCGACCGGCGTCTGCGCGTCGGTCGGATATGCATGGATGTCCACTTGTTCGCTCCTCGCGGGCGATTGTCGTCGCCCCGGTCCGATCGTGCTGGACTTCGCTCGAATGCGCGAACCCGCAATGATCGGGCCCGGAAACGAACGAGCCCGGCGTCCCTGCTCCCCCCTCCTGGAGCAGGCCCGGCCGGGCTCGCAAGAACTACCTTCCGGCACGGCCCCAGCAGGATCCTGAAGAGTCGCTTAACGCGCGGCGTTGTCATCGTCGCGGTCTGCCGCGATAACCCCATATGACGGACAACTCCTGCGGTGCGCACTGCGCGCGCCTGTGTACCAGGGACGGGCTGGCCGAGGTGCTGGCCACCGATCGCGGTCTGCTGCACTGGCGGGCCATGCGCAGTCTCAGCGACGCGGGCCTGGCGGAGCACGCGGTGCAGGAAACGTTGCTGCGCGGCTGGCGTTCGTGCCACGACTTCGACGGTCGCAAGGGCAGCGTGCGGACCTGGCTGCTGGCGATCGAACACAACGTCATCATCGACATCGTGCGGGCCAGAGCCATCCGCCCCGGTGATGTGGGCTGGGACGATATCACCGAGGTGTCCGTCTGCGGCAAACCGGATTTCGCCGACGGACTGGTCGACGGGTTACTGGTCGATCAGCTCCTCGCCCGACTCCCGGAACCGCAGCGGGCAGCCGTGACCGAGGTGATCTTGCACGACCGCGGCTACCGGGAAGTCGCCGCCGATTTCGGCGTTCCGATCGGGACCGTGAAGACCCGGGTTCACTATGCGCTGCGGTCGCTGCGCCAATTGCCAGAAGTTGCCTGACCTAGCCTGCTGACGGCTCATCTGGGCATCCGACCAGCGTCTTTTGATACTCCTATCCAGTTACATTTCGGTAACTGTGCTTGCCCTGTGGTTGTCAACGTTGCAAGAGTGAACCACTGGGTTTGGTGTTACCAGGTGTTACCAATGGGAAGGGAGGGGTGCTCCGGTCCCGGAGCACCGACCGAACATGCAACCAAACATCATCAAGGCCGGAATCTGCTCTACCGTCTCCGCCGCGGTGGTGGTGTCGCTGTCGGGATTGGTCCCCGTGACCGCCCACGCCGCCCCTGAACCAGCGACCAGCGAGCAGCTCGCCGGTAAGACGATCTTTCTCGACCCCGGTCATCAGGGGACGGCGCATTCCGAGGACCTGAGCCGCCAGGTCGACAACGGTCGCGGCGGTACCAAGGACTGCCAGACCACCGGCATGACCTCGCTCAACGGCATCCCCGAGCACACCATCAACTGGGATGTCGCCCAGCTCGTGCGCGCGTCTCTGGAGGCACTGGGTGCCGATGTGGTGCTGAGCCGCGCCGACGACACCGGGTGGGGCGGCTGCGTCGACGATCGCGCCCGCGCCGCCAACCAGTCCGGTGCCGACGTGGCGGTGAGCATTCACGCCGACAGCGCGGGCCCCGACCAGCACGGCTTCCACATGATCGTGCCCCAGCTCCCCATTCCCGACTCGATCGCCGACAAGGCGCAATCCGGTGGTGGGCGACTCGTGTCGAGCGCGGTCCGCGACGCCTACCTGGCGGCCGGCTTCTCACCCGCGAACTACGCGGGCGTCAAGGCGGGCCTGCAGACCCGCGAGGATGTGGCGGGCCCGGCGCTGACGCAGGTGCCGCTGGTGTTCGTCGAGATGGGCAACGGCGCCAATGTCGGCGACGCCGCCCGCCTGGAATCGCGCGAAGGCCAGCTCGAGCACGCCGTCGCCATCGCGACCGGCGTCGTCGGGTTCCTGCTGAACAAGCCGATTCCCGCCTACGCCGCCGCGCCGGGTCGGATCCCGGTCGCGACGACCGCACAGGAACCCCAGCGCGCACCCGCCGCCGACCCGACCGAGACCCCCACGCCCAGCACCGACGCACCCGCGCCCGGACCGGCAGGGAGCCAGAACGGAGCTTCCGCCCCGGCCGAGGATCCCAACGCCGCCGGAACTCCCGCCGAGGGTACGAACGGCGCGCCGGCGCCCACCACCGATCCGGCCGAGCCCACGCAGCCGTCGAAGAAGCCCAGCGGGACCACCGCGTCGACGCCGGAATCCGACACGACGACACCCGCACCGGCCCAGTCGCCCGCTTCGACGACTGCGACGCCGGGAGCGAAAGCGCCCGCCCACGCTCCCGCACCGGCACCTGCGCAAGCTCCCGCGCCCGACCGGGCACCGGCCGATTCGTCCGCGCCTCCCAGCGGCCCGAGCGAACAGACGGCACCGTCCGAGCGCCCGGCTCCCGCCGACGCCAACGCGCCTGCCACTGCTGCTCCGATCCCCCAACGGGTCCCGATCGCGAACCCGGGTCCGGTAGCCCCCGTCCGCACCGCGTCTCCCGGCGCCCCGGCCCGCACCGCGTCACCCGGGGCTCCCGCCGCACCGTCCACCACCACCCCGAAGAACCGCGGCACCAGCCCGAAAACCCAGGCGACGCCCAACGAATCCGAGCTCGATCTGAGCACGCTCGGCGGTCCGATCACCACCGTCATGACGCTGCTCATGCCGCTGGCTCAAGCGCTCGGCATGGACGAGTCGACCATCCCCGGCCAGCTGATCAATCTCGCGTACACCCTGGTAGGCATGGTTTTCAGCCCGTCCTGACCGCCGTTGGCCGCACGTCGACCCGCCCACCTCTGATCGCAGGGGTGGGCGGTGTGCTGCATGGGGACGGACGGAGGAATCCGGCGTGGTGGACCGGTCGACGTCGCCGCGGTGACAGGGTGGCAGCATGGGTGCGGTGATTCCTGTCGTGATCGTTGCTGGGTTTCTCGGTTCGGGGAAGACGACCCTGCTCAATTACCTGTTGCGCAACAATCGGGGAACCCGGATCGGGGTAGTGGTCAACGATTTCGGGGCGGTGAACATCGACGCGATGCTGGTGGCGGGGCAGGTCGACGCGATGGTGTCGCTCGGCAACGGGTGTGTGTGCTGCGCGGTGGACGTGTCCGAACTCGACGATCTGTTCGCGCAGCTGGCGCAGCCGCGCAGCGCGGTGGATGTGATCGTGGTGGAGGCCAGCGGACTGGCCGAGCCGCGCAACCTGATCCGGATGGTGATCGCCAACCCCAACCCGCGCATCACCTACGGCGGCCTGGTCGAAGTGGTCGACGCCGAGCAGTTCGCCGCCACCAGCACGCAACATCCTGAGCTGGTGACCCATCTGCGGATGGCGGATCTGGTGCTGGTGAACAAGGCCGATCGAGTCGGGGCCGAGGCGCTGGCCGATTTGCGCGCACAGCTGACCGACTGCGTCGGGCAGGTGCCGGTGTACGCGACGACGCACGGCCGCATCGACCCCGGTCTGCTGTTCGACGATCGGGCACCCGAGCAGCTGAAAACAGCCGAGCAACTGAGCTTCGACACATTGCTCGACGACCATGATCACGACGACCCCGACCATCGCCACCTTCACGACGACTACGTCTCGGTGGCGTTCACGAGCGAGCGCGCGTTGAATCCGCGTGCGCTGGTGGCCTTTCTGGAAGATCCGCCGTCAGGACTGTTCCGTGCCAAGGGATGTGTCGCGTTCGCGGTGGCAGGGGAGCGCCGTAAGTTCGAAGTCCACCTGGTAGGCAGGCACGTGGTCGTCACCCCCGGAAGCTGGGCGCGCGGCGAGCGCCGTGTCTCGAATCTGGTGCTGATCGGTGCCGGACTGGATACGGTCGCGGCGTTGAAGCGCTTGCACGACACCGTCTTCGACGGTGAGACGCCGTTGGACGAGCAGGAGATGCTCGGCGTGTGGCGCTACGCCACGCAGTAGCGTCAGCCGCAGGCGTTGACCCATTCGGAAAGCCCGTCGGCGAACAACTGCCGCTTCCAGATCGGCACCTCGTGCTTGATCCGGTCGACCAGCTCGGCGCAGACGGTGAACGCCTCGGCCCGATGCGGCGCGGCCACCGCCACCACGATCGCCAGCCCGCCGATCGTGAGTGACCCGATGCGATGCGTCGCCGCGACCGGAAGTCCGCTCGCCTGCGCCACTTCCGCGCAGATCGCGTGCAGGAAGCGCTCGGCCTGGGGATGCGCGGAGTACTCCAGCGAGGTCACCGCCTGGCCACCGTCGTGGTTGCGCACCTTGCCGGTGAACACCACCACCGCGCCGAATTCCGGTCCTTCGACCGCCTTTTCGACGGCGAGGGGATCGAGGTCGTGATCGCTGATGGTCGCCAGCCGAACCGCACCGAAGTCACTCATGGTTGCCGCCTCCGGCTACTTGCGCGAGCAGATGATCCAACAGCGGTTCCAGCACCGCCGTCCCGTCCTTCACCCCGCCGGGCGAACCGGGCAGGTTCACGACAACGGTCCCACCGGCCAGCCCGGCAACGCCGCGACTCAGCGCGGCGAGGGGGAACTTCGCGGTCCCACGCTGCCGAATGGCATCGGCGACACCGGGTAGCTCACGATCGAGCACGGCGCGGGTGGCCTCGGGTGTCGCGTCGGTGGGCGAGGCACCGGTGCCACCGGTGGTGACGACGAGCGCCGGCGCTCCGCTGAGTGCGTCGGCCAGCCCGGCGGCGATCTCGGCATCGGCGTAGACCAGTGGCCCACGCACCGAAAAACCTCGCGCGGTCAGCCAGTCGACGAGGACGGGCCCGGTGGTGTCGGTGCGGGTACCGGCCGCGGTACCGGTAGACGCGACAACCACGACCGCGGTCCGCGAAAAGATCGGGGCGTCAGGCGATTGCGCCGCAGCGCCGCCCTGGGAGTCGGTGGTCGCAGGCAGCGCGGACTCGGCACCGGCGCTCGCGTCCACCTGTGCCGATCGGTCGAGCGCCGGTGTGCCGGTGTCGGATCGATCCTCGGGCCGCACCCAATGCCCGTGCTTTCCACCCTCCTTGGTGACCAGCCGAACCCCGTTCATCACGGCAGCGGGATCCACCGCCTTCACCATGTCGTGCAGGGTCAGCCCGGCCACGGCGACAGCGGTCAGTGCCTCCATCTCGACCCCGGTGGGCCCCTTGGTCTTCGCCGTCGCCTCGACTGTGATGGTGGTCTCGGTGAACCCGAACTCCACCTTCACCGACGACAACGCCAGCTGATGGCACAGCGGAATCAGCTCGGAAGTCTTTTTCGCACCGGCGATTCCGGCCAGTCGTGCCGTGGACAGCACATCGGCCTTGGGCATTCCCTCGGCCCGCACCAACGCGATCACTTCCGCGGTCGTCTGCAATTCGCCTGCGGCGACAGCGATCCGGGTGGTGTCGGCTTTCGCGCTGACGTCGACCATGCGCGCGCGACCCTCGCGGTCGACGTGGGACAACTCGCTCATAGCGATAAGATTCGCACAGCGACACCGGCGGCCAGCGAGGTGACCTCGGCGGGAACGTCGACCAGGACATCGGCCCAGGCCATCCCCGCGATGAGATGTGAGCCGGGGCCCGAGATCACTTCCACCCCGTCCTCGGTCAGCAGGCCGCGCAGGTATTGGCGACGACCGGCGGGGGAGCGAAGCGGTGTGAGCAGAGTGGTCTCGCCGCTCACGAGCTCCGGCAATCCGGCCAGCGCGCGTACGGCGGGGCGCGCGAACACAGCGTAGGACACCATCGTGCTCACCGGGTTGCCCGGGAAGCTGAGCACGGGGACCTCGTCGACCACCGTGTAGCCCTGCGGTCCGCCCGGCTGCACCGCGACCGAGCCGAAGGTCCCGCCGAGCGGGCCCAGCACATCCTTGACGACCTCGAAGTCACCCTTGGACACGCCACCGGAGGTGAAGACCAGGTCGGCGACGGCGGTCGCGGCGTGCAGTACCGAGGTGAACACCGCGGGGTCGTCGGTGCTGTGCGCGACCTCGACCACCTCGACACCGTCGGCCCGCAACGCGGCGGCCAGCGCGATGCCGTTGGAGTTGTAGATCTGGCCCGGGGCCAGCGCGGCGCCCGCGGGCCGGAGTTCGTCCCCGGTGGTGATGCAGACAGCGCGTAATCGGCTCAGGGCAGGCACCGTGGGCAGGCCGACAGCGGCCAGTGCGGCGATATGGCGGGGCGCGAGCACCGTGCCTACCCGCGCGACGAGCTCGCCGGTGCGCACATCGGTACCGGCTTCGCGCACGAATTCGCCACGTCCGCGGCCACGTTCGACCACGATCCGCCCCTCGCCCGCCTGCACATCCTCGACCGGCACCACACAGTCGGCGCCGGGGGGCATCGGCGCACCGGTCATCACCTTCACCGCGGATCCGGCGGGCAGCGCGTCGGTGCCCGGCCTACCCGCCGCCACCACGCCGGCCACCGGCAGCGTGACCGGGGTGACGGCCACATCGGCCGCCCGCACCGCGTAGCCGTCCATCGCCGAGTTACGGAACACCGGCAGATCGATCGGCGACACCACATCGGCCGACAGCGTGCGGCCGAGCGCCTCGGGGACCGGCACCTGTTCATCCGGGCGGTCGGCGAGGCGGGCCAGCAGCGCGGCGACGGTGTCGCGGTACTCGTCGACGCTGCGCGCCGACGCGGTAGCGGGCCGGGGAGTCATGCTGCCAGCTTAATCGTCGGTGTCGGGGCCGGTCGGGGTCGTGTTGCTCACGGTGGTGGGTGGGCGACGGTGAGCTGACGAGTTCGCGAAGAATCGGCCCGGCGCACGGAATGTGACGGGCCTTACGGGTCATACTGTAGAGATGACGCTGGTCGAGATGGGGATACCCGCCGTGCGATCGGAGCGGCCGTCCCTGGACGGCAGGCCCGAGACGCCGTTCCTCGTCGACCGCTTCGGCCGGATCGCTCGCGACCTGCGCGTGTCCATCACCGAGAAGTGTTCGCTGCGCTGCACCTATTGCATGCCCGAAGAGGGCTTGCCGCCGATCCCGCGCCAGGAACTGCTCACCGCCGACGAGATCGTGCGGCTGGTGTCGCTGGCGGTGCGCGAGCTGGGTGTGCGGGAGGTGCGGTTCACCGGCGGCGAACCGCTGATGCGCCGTGAACTGGAACAGATCATCGCGGGCTGTCATGCGGCGGTGCCCGGCACCCCGCTGGCTATGACGACGAACGGCGTCGGCCTGGAACATCGCATCCATAAGCTCGCCGCGGCTGGTCTGACCAGGGTCAACGTCTCCCTCGACACCGTCGACCGGGAAGATTTCACCCGCCTCACCCGCCGCGACCGGCTGGAGTCGGTCCTCAACGGCATCCGTGCCGCGCGCGACGCGGGGATGGCGCCGGTGAAGGTCAACGCCGTGCTGATGCGCCAGAATCTGGCGGGCGCCGCCGACTTGCTCGCGTGGTGCCTGGCCGAACAGTGCGAACTGCGCTTCATCGAGGAGATGCCCCTCGACGCCGACCACGAGTGGGCCCGCGATCACATGGTGACCGCCGCCGACCTGCTCGACGTCCTCGGCGAGCGCTTCACCCTGACCCCCACCGCCCGTGCCGACCCGTCCGCCCCGGCCGAGAAATGGCTGGTCGACGGTGGCCCGGCAACAGTCGGGATCATCGCCACGGTCACGCGCAAGTTCTGCGACAGCTGCGACCGCACCCGGCTCACCGCCGACGGCATGCTGCGTTCGTGCCTGTTCAGCGACCAGGAGTTCGACGTGCGCACCGCGCTGCGGGCAGGCGCCGACGACGACGAGGTCGCCGAACTGTGGCGCGGTGCCATGTGGCAGAAATGGGCCGGTCACGGTATCGACGCCGCCGGTTTCGTCCCCCCGGAACGCACGATGGGAGCCATCGGTGGTTGAGGTCCGCTATTTCGCCGCCATCGCCGACGCGGTCGGCAAGAACACCGAATCTCTCGACCTCCCCGACGGCGCCACCGTCGCCGACCTGCGCGCCACTCTCGCCGCCACCTACGGCTCCGACATCGACAGCCTCGTCGGCGTCTGTGCCTTCCTCATCGGCGACGAGCTCACCCGCGACCCGTCGGCCATGCTCCGCGACCGAGTCGACGTTCTCCCGCCTTTCGCGGGCGGCTAGCCGTGGTCCAGAGCAAGGCCCCCGACGTAGCGACCTACCTCGCCGAAGTCCCGGCGGATCGCCGCGAGGCGCTCACCAGGCTGCGCGACCTGTGCCTCCAGGAGCTGCCGGGCTTCACCGAGGTGATGTCCTACGGGATGCCCGCCTACGAACGCGACGGCACCGGCGAGGTCGCCTTCGCCGGCCAGAAGCACTACATCTCCTTCTACCTCCTGCGCTCCGACGTCCGCGCGGCGTTCGCCGACCGTCTCGCGAGCCAGGACATGGGCAAAGGATGCCTGCGCTTTCGCAAAGAACCGGACTACGAGCTGGTTCGGGACCTGCTGCGAGCTACCGCGTCCGGTGAAGGCGCCCAGATCTGCTGATCCGGTGGGGCCGGGAGCACGCCCCTAGCGCCACCAGGTGTCGAGCGGTGTCACCGGGACGGTGCGCTTGTGGCGGGTGTTGGTGAAGATCGACTCCACGCGGGCGGCCACCTCGGGGGTGACGTCCTTGCCTTCGAGGTAGTCGTCGATCTCGGCGTAGCGCAGGCCGAGTGCGTCCTCGTCGGCGAGGGCGGGGCGGTCGTCTTCGAGGTCGGCGGTGGGGACCTTGGACCAGATGCTCGAGGGGGCGCCCAGTTCTTGCAGGAGGGCCGCGCCCTGGCGCTTGGTGAGACCGGTGAGGGGAGTCAGGTCGACACCGCCGTCGCCGAACTTGGTGAAGAACCCGGTGACCGCTTCGGCCGCGTGATCGGTGCCGACCACCAGCAGGCTTTCCTGGCCCGCGAGGGCGTACTGGGCGACCATCCGCTCACGCGCCTTGATGTTGCCGCGCACGAAGTCGCGCAGGCGCTCGTGATCGAGCGCGCCCGCCACCTCGATGCCCACCGCATCGGCGCTGGGCCGGATGTTCACCACGACCGTGCGATCGGGGTCGATGAAATTCAAGGCGGTCTGCGCGTCGTGTTCGTCGGCCTGCACGCCGTAGGGCAGCCGCACCGCGAGGAACTTCGCCTCGACACCGTCGGCGCGAAGCTCCTCGACGGCCAGCTGGCACAGCCGACCGGCCAGCGCACTGTCCTGGCCGCCACTGATCCCGAGGGCGAATCCCTTGGCCGGGGTGGTGGCCAGGTAGTCCTTCAGGAAGTCGACGCGCCGCCGGACCTCCTGCTTCGCCTCGATCTCGGGCAGCACACCCAATTCGGCAATGATCTGTTCACGCAGTGTCCCCATGCGTTCTCACTCTACTTGGGGGACAGGCGAAACGACCCGGCGAACGAGCCATTCCCAGTTGTCGCCGATCTGATCGCGCGTGTAGCCGAGCACTTCGACCTGGTGGATGACCAGCGCCGCCGTCAGTGTGGACAGCAGGGTGTCGGCGATCAGCGGAACCTCACCGTCGACGCCGATCGCGCGAAGCAGCAGCATGACGTGCGCCTTGTGCAGGGCGTAGGGTCCGCCACCGAAACGCCCGTCCTTCTCCGCGGCCTGGTGCAGATCGCCCTCGACCTCGATATCGAGCAGCCGGGTGCGCCCGAAGGCGATCAGCCGCTCGACCGGGCCTGCCTCGGGACCGAGCGGCGCGGGCCCGAACATGAACGCGGCCTGGAATTTCTGCTCGGAGTGATCCAGCAGGGCCAGCATGAGCCCGGTTCGGTTGCCGAACCGGCGAAAGACCGTGCCCTTGCCGACCCCCGCGCGTTTGGCGAGCGCGTCCATCGTGAGGTCGTCGACGCCGTGCTCGCGCACCAGCTGCTGGGCCGCGTCGAGCAGCAGTGCGCGATTGCGCGCGGCGTCGGCACGTTCGACGGGTTCCGCGCTGCCGGGCAGCGGCCGCCCGATCCCCAGCAGGGGCGGCTCGTCGGACTGGGGTGTGCCATAGCTCACGCCGCTCACACGTCCTCCGCGGGAAGTAATCGGACCGGGGTCCGGTTAATGTCGGATGAAACTTGGATCATTCCACTGAGTACACCAGGAGTCGCAATGAGCGAGACCCGCATCCTTACTCTCGTCGGAAGCCTGCGCGCGGGCTCCATCAATCGCCGCCTGGCCGAGGCTGCCGTACAGACCGCGCCCGCCGGTGTCGATATCGCCATCTACGAGGGTCTCGGCGAGATTCCGTTCTACAACGAAGACCTCGATGTTCCCGGTGAGGTGCCCGCGCAGGCCGAGGCGCTGCGTGCCGCCGTCGCCGCGGCCGACGCCGTCCTGCTGGTCACCCCCGAGTACAACGGCACCCTGCCCGCCGTGCTGAAGAACGCCATCGACTGGGCCTCGCGTCCGTACGGCGCCGGTGCGATCAAGGGTAAGCCGGTCGCCGTGGTGAGCGCGTCGATCAGCCCGAACGCCGCAGCGTGGGCGCACGGCGACACCGTCAAGTCCGTCGGCGTGGCGGGCGGCGTCGTCGTCGAGTCGGCGCATGCGCAGTTCGCGACCATCGGCGAGCGTTTCGCGCAGACCCATCCGGCCGAGGACGCCGAGGCGCTGACCCAGCTCGGCGCGACCGTGCACGAGTTGGTCGCCGCGGTGAACGGCACGTTGGTCACGGCGTAAGCTGGTCGTTCGGCAGGGCGTCGCATCCGTCACGGATGCGACGCCCTTTCGCTGTCCACCGAGTTTGCTGAAGACTCGCCGGTAGATGAAATCGTGATCTGAACCACTGTTTTCCCTGCTGGCCGGTGGCCCGTCCTGGGACTTACCGCGTGGGAATTACATCCGTGCGACTCGCAACACCTTGTGTTGTTCCCATCTGTCGGACACTAGGTGTAGTGTCTGTCGTACTGGAAGACGGTGTGGAGCCACCACTGATCGGGCCCAAGGGAAGGGGTTGCGAGCAGGGCTTTCTTCGCTAGATCCAGGAGTTTGCGCAGCATCACCCGTTCGTGCATTGCATACGGATCACAGGCTGTGGATCAGGCATAGGAGAGAGGGACTTCCATCATGACCATCACCGTGTACACCAAGCCCGCTTGCGTGCAGTGCAACGCCACCTACAAGGCTCTCGACAAGGTCGGCGTGGACTACGACGTCATCGACATCTCGGAGAACGACGAGGCGCGTGACTTCGTCATGGCGCTGGGCTACCTGCAGGCGCCGATCGTCGTCGCGGGTGACGATCACTGGTCGGGCTTCCGTCCCGATCGCATCAAGGCGCTCGCCGTCGCGGCTGCCTAGTTCGCACCGGTTCGCCGGTAAGGAGGCGCCATGCCCGAGCAGAGGACTCCGGGCGGGCTGGTCTACTTCTCCAGCGCTTCGGAGAACACTCATCGTTTCGTCGAGAAGCTCGGTCTCCCGGCAACTCGACTTCCGCTACACACCACCGCTGAATCGCCGCGGATCGACGAACCCTACGTGCTGATCACCCCCACCTATGGTGGTGGTCGGCACGTCATGGGTGGAGAGCGTCCCGACAAGGACCTCGTTCCGCGGCAAGTCGCCAAGTTCCTCAACGACCCACACAACCGCGCGCTGCTGCGCGGGGTGATCGCGGCCGGCAACACGAACTTCGGCGATACCTATTGCGTTGCAGGAGACATCATCTCGCAAAAATGCGGGGTGCCGTATCTGTATCGCTTCGAACTCATGGGAACCGCTGAGGACGTCGCGCGCGTCCGAGAGGGATTGGGATTGTTTTGGCAACAGCAACCACAGCACCGGCAGGCAAGTCAGCACGCCTAGAGCAGTCGGCGGTGCGCGGCGAGGCGGGCGAGGTGCTCGACTACCACGCCCTCAACGCGATGCTGAACCTGTACGGCCCCAACGGCGAGATCCAGTTCGACAAGGATCGCGAGGCCGCGCACCAGTACTTCCTGCAGCATGTGAACCAGAACACCGTCTTCTTCCACAATCTGGACGAGAAGCTGGACTACCTGGTCAAGGAGAACTACTACGAGACCGAGGTGCTCGACCAGTACGGTCGCCCCTTCGTCAAGCAGCTGTTCCAGCAGGCCTACGCCAAGAAGTTCCGGTTCCCGACCTTCCTCGGCGCGTTCAAGTACTACACCTCGTACACGCTCAAGACCTTCGACGGTAAGCGCTACCTGGAGCGTTTCGAGGATCGCGTCTGCATGGTCGCGCTGACGCTGGCCGCCGGCGACGAGGTGCTGGCGAGCAACCTGGTCGACGAGATCATCGACGGCCGGTTCCAGCCCGCCACCCCCACCTTCCTCAACTCCGGCAAGAAGCAGCGCGGCGAGCCCGTGTCCTGCTTCCTGCTGCGTATCGAGGACAACATGGAGTCCATCGGGCGCTCCATCAACTCCGCGCTGCAGCTGTCCAAGCGCGGTGGCGGTGTCGCGCTGCTGCTCAGCAACATTCGTGAGCACGGTGCCCCGATCAAGAAGATCGAGAACCAGAGCTCGGGAGTCATCCCGATCATGAAGCTGCTGGAGGACTCCTTCTCCTACGCGAACCAGCTGGGTGCGCGTCAGGGCGCGGGCGCGGTGTACCTGCACGCCCACCACCCCGATATCTACCGTTTCCTCGACACCAAGCGCGAGAACGCGGACGAGAAGATCCGCATCAAGACGCTCTCGCTCGGTGTGGTGATCCCCGACATCACCTTCGAGCTGGCGAAGAAGAACGAGGACATGTACCTGTTCTCGCCCTATGACGTCGAGCGTATCTACGGTGTGCCGTTCGCCGATGTGAACGTCACCGAGAAGTACTACGAGATGGTCGACGACAAGCGCATCCGCAAGTCGAAGATCAAGGCGCGCGAGTTCTTCCAGACGATCGCCGAGCTGCAGTTCGAGTCGGGCTACCCCTACATCATGTTCGAGGACACGGTGAACCGGGCCAACCCGATCAAGGGCAAGATCACCCACTCGAACCTGTGCTCGGAGATCCTGCAGGTCTCCACCCCCTCGGAATTCAACGATGATCTGTCGTATTCCAAGGTGGGCAAGGACATCTCGTGCAACCTGGGTTCGCTCAACATCGCCAAGGCGATGGATTCGCCCGACTTCGGTCAGACGATCGAGACCTCGATCCGCGCGCTCACCGCCGTCTCGGATCAGACCCACATCTTCTCGGTGCCCTCGATCGAGCAGGGCAACAACGAGTCCCACGCCATCGGCCTCGGTCAGATGAACCTGCACGGATACCTGGCGCGTGAGCGGGTCCACTACGGCTCCGAAGAAGGTGTGGACTTCACCAACATCTACTTCTACACCGTGGTCTACCACGCGATTCGGGCCTCGAACCTGATCGCCAAGGAGCGCGGCTCCGCGTTCGGTGGGTTCGCCGACTCCAAGTACGCCAGCGGCGAGTACTTCGACAAGTACACCGACCAGGCATGGGAACCCAAGACCGACAAGGTGGCTCAGATGTTCGCCGACGCCGGCGTGCGCATCCCCACCCAGGACGACTGGCGTCTGCTCAAGGCCTCGGTGCAGGAATACGGCATCTACAACCAGAACCTGCAGGCCGTGCCGCCGACCGGTTCGATCTCCTACATCAACCACTCGACCAGCTCGATCCACCCGGTGGCGTCGAAGATCGAGATCCGTAAGGAAGGCAAGATCGGCCGCGTCTACTACCCGGCCCCTTACCTGGACAACGACAATCTCGAGTACTTCGCTGACGCATATGAAATCGGCTACGAAAAAATCATCGACACCTACGCCGCGGCCACGCAGCACGTGGACCAGGGCTTGTCATTAACCCTGTTCTTCAAAGACACTGCAACCACCCGCGACATCAACAAAGCCCAGATCTACGCCTGGCGCAAGGGAATCAAGACGCTCTACTACATCCGATTGCGCCAAATGGCCTTGCAAGGGACTGAAATAGAGAATTGCGTCAGCTGCATGCTGTAATTCCTCGTTAGCAAACTCGGCGCGGAGGTCAGATGGGCACGGCAACTGCTGGTGTGATCTACGGAGTTCGCCTCCGCGCCGAGTTCGACTACCGCTACGTAGGGCTGACAACAAAGTCGGAGCATGTGCGACTCCGTCAGCACTTCAAGGTCGCCAGCACTGGTCGAAAGACCCCGTTCTATGACTGGCTGCGAAAACAGGACCGCGACGAGGTGATAGCGGATGTCCTGGATTGGGTATGGGGCCTGAAGAAGCTCGGTCGGGCTGAGATCGATTGGATCGCGTACCTTCGTAAGGAAGGCCAGCCGCTACTCAACCTGGCTGATGGCGGACTCGGGCCTGTTGGGGTGGTCTGGACTGCGGAAATGCGGGAGGCGGCGCGGATCCGGTCGACTGGTCGGCCCGGTGTGAGTCGGTACGGCGAAGAGAATCCATTTCACGGGCGCACTCACTCGGCTTCACAGCGAGAGAAATGGTCGCTCGAACGCAAAGGCACATACGAAGGCGAAGCCAATCCGAACTATGGGAAGTTCGGCCCAGAACACCCTGGATTCGGCCGTGTGATGTCGGAGCAATCGCGTCTGCGCCTTTCGGAGACGAGAACCGGCGCGGGAAATCCGAACTACGGGCGGACAGCCAGCGCCGAGACTCGAGCGAAGATGTCTGCTGTTCGGAAGGGGCGGCCAATGCCCTCTAGCAGACGTAACGCACACACTCGCTATCATACGAACAAGGCTGTGTTCAAAGAATCTTGTGCGTATTGCGTTGAGGATCTTGCGACGCGCGACGATCCCAAACCGGATGCCGATAGCTGAACCCTCGCTGCCAGCAGATGGGTCAGGCAATCCAAATTCTTTGTCGCGAGCCGATCCGGTCCCTGGTGTCAGTCGGTAGTGCTGAAGAGGTCGAAGCAGGACCAGCCGCCGCGGAACCACTGGACGGTGAGCTGCCAGGTCGACGGGTAGGTGCCGTCGGCGTAGCGCAGTCGGAGTCCGTACCGGCACTTGCCGATCGTTGTCCGGGTGAGGTGCTGGATGACCGTGCGGTGCAGGAAGGACGCGCTCAGCCAGGCGAGGAGGCCGTACAGGACGGCTGTCGGGCCGGGTGCGAGGTACCAGGCGGTGGCGCCGATCGCGGCGTGCAGCGTCATATCGATGAGGAACGCGGGGATCACGCCGGTCTCGTCGCCGCTGGAAGTGCGTCCGGTGAGCGGGAATTCGTCTGTCGAGCGCTCCCGCGTTTCGGATGTGACGAACATCGGCTCGGCGTCACGTTCGTATCCGCGCTCCCGCGTCGCGTGCCGGGACGGTGCTGCGTTGCTCATGGAGGTCAGCGTGGTCGACACCGCTTAACAAGCACCCGGTGCCGACCTTGCCGACCTGATCACCGCCGGTGTCAGCCCGCGGATCCCGATGACAGCCAGGGGAATCCGGATGCCGAGCCGGTGCCACCGCCGGAGGGAAGATCCGCTCCCGCCGAGCCGGGGCGGTGGATGCGAACGGTGACCGGGTCGGTGCCGTCGGCTTCCACGGTAACGATGCGCGCGCCGGGCGCCGAGGTGACCCGGCCGCCGGTGACCTTCACCTCGTAGCCGTCCGGATGGAACAGATCCGAGACGTAGATCTCGGTCGGCGCCGAGGCCTGGCGAGGCCGGTACCGATACGCGAAATCACCTGTGCTGGAGTCGAAGACCATGCCATCGGGAATTCCCGCGGTGGCTTGTGGATAGGTGCGGACCAGTTCGCGCCCGAGTTCACCGCGGAAAGGATCACCGTCGCGGGCGCTGTAATGCCAGTAGTGCCAGCCGACGAACCGTTCGTCGGCCCGGGTGGTGGTGTTGCGCAACACAGTCGGATCGCCGTCGCCGAATTCGGTGACCATGGTGGGGATGTCGGTGCGGTCGGCGAACGCGTCGATGTTCGACCAGGTCCGGTCCTGCTGCGGCGGGCACAGGGCGCGCAGCTCCTCGGGCAGGCCGAGGTAGATCGCGAGCTGGCTGGGAATGCAGTAATCGTGCGGGGAGAAAACGATGTTCGGGCTGGTGATCGGTGGATTCTTGCCCAGGTGGCTGGGCATGGTCTCGTTCCAGGTGACATTCGGTTCCCAGAACACCGGCACCGTGGCATTGCGTGCCCGCACCGCATCGGTCAGCTGTTGCAGCGCCCGTTGATATTTCACGTCGAAGTCGGGGCAGCCGTCGGGATAGCAGGTGAGAAACGCTGAGCCGGGCCACGGTTCGTTGAGCAACTCGATCCCGAGCACGCTCGCGCGCCCGGTCATGCGCTCGGCGAGCGCGCCCAGCGCCACCCCCAGATGGTTCAGCACCCCGTAGGTGTTGTTCCACACCTCGTCCCACCCGGCATTCATGCTCGGCATCAGGTAGTACAGCGGGAATCCGGGATTCGGCTCACCGTCCGCGGGCCGGGCGCGGATCGCCCATTCGGGAAACCCGTTGCCGTTCCAGATCTTCGACAATCCGTCCTGGTGATTGTCGAGCAACGTGTAGATGCCGTGCGCGGCAAGGGTATCCACGACATTCTCGACCCGGTCTAGGTAGGCGGTATCGACAACACCCGCCGTCGGCATCAGTCCGTCGAACGAGACCCCGAGCCGGACTGTGGTGAACCCGTGCCGAGCCAGTGTCGCCGCCGCTTCGTCGGTGAGGGTGAATCCGTCACCGGGTTGCAGGTAGGGCGCGTCCTTGTCGACGGTGTTCACCCCGTGGAGCAGCACGGTGCGTCCGTACCCGTCGATCAACGCCGACCCCTGTGCCCGCAGGGGCGTCAGCGGTCTCGCGGGGTCGGCGGTCACCGGGGCGCTGCTCACGGCCAGCCCGGCTGCGAGTGCGAGCGCCGTCATCCAGCGCACCGGTCGCCTCATCGTCCTCATCATCTGCGTCCTCGATCCCCAGGTGGACGCTCGTTCAACTGAACGAATGTCCAAGTCTGTTGGCGAGAGAACATAGCCGGACCGCCATGATGTGGTCAAGGCCACAATCATGAAAGAGCCTGAATCGCTTCGTGTTCGATGCCGGATCTGCCTGGCCGCCGCTGTCGACGAGCTGCTGGCCGCGGGCTGGGCTATCGCGGATCCGCTGTCGGAGCACGCCGGCAGTGAACGGGGGTAACCCTCGGCCTGTGGCCGGTGCGGGGTGTGGGTGTTCGTCACAGTCGTGGTGTGAGTGAGGTGGTGACCGGACCAAGTCTTGTCGAACGATCGCTCGGTGAGGTTGCGAGCCTTGTTAACGTGGCCGCGTTTTGCGATGCACGGTGAGAGGGAACGGATGAAGCGCGCGCTCATGGTGGTAGCGACCGGAGGATTGGCGTTGGCGACGCTCGTCGGATGCGCGAGCGCGGAGCCCGAGGCCGCGCAACCGAAGGCATTGTTCGAGCCGTGCACCGGAGTCACCGCGGACGCACTACAGAAGGCCGGTGTCGACCCCGCGACGAAGGTGGCGGCAGGTGCGGTGTCCGCCGGTTGGCAGACCTGCGAATGGACCGGCGCCACCGCCTACCTGAGGGTGTTCTCGACCTCGCGAACTCTCGCGGAGTTCGAGAAGGAAGCAGGTCCGACACCTTTCACGGACTACACGGTCGCGGGCCGCGCCGGCCGTCGCCTCGGCGACACCCCTACCTCCTGCGACATCCTCTTCGCCGCGTCCCAAGGCGTCATCCGCATGGTCGTGGTGAACAACCCCACCCAGCAGACCGCCGACGCCTGCGCCACCCTGCGCCACATGGGCGATTCGATCATTCCGACCTTCCCGACCTGAGCCGAGTCCGACTGGGTTCAGCCGAACGAGCAGCAGAGTTCGATGGTGCAACCGGCGCCGCGAAACCATTCTGCGACGAGGCGGCCGAGGGTGGGGTAGGTGCCGTCGGCGTAGCGGATTCGAAGGCCGAACAGCGACTTGCCGAGCGTTGTTCGGGTGAGGCGCTGGACGAAGGTCCGGTGGGTGAACGAGGCGGCCAGCCAGGCCAGGGCGCCGTACGCGAAGGCCACCGGGGTCGGGAACACGAACCAGACAGCGGCGCCGATCGCGAGGTGCAGTGCCATGTCGATGGGGAACGCGAGCCACATCCAGGTGGAGCTGCCGTGTGTGTTCGTCGCGAGCAGCGGGAACTCGGGTTTCGACTCCGGCTTGTCGGGGACCGCGGGAACGAAGATCAGTCGGCCGTCAACATCTCGCTCGTATCCGGCGGCGAGAACCTTCGCCTCGTTCCGCACGGTCACCGGGTCGCTCATGGACGAAAAGGTAGGTGGCGACGCTTATGACCGGCCGTGGATTACGCCAATGCCGGGATCACCTCGCGTTCGAAGAGTTCGATGCCGGAGGTGTCGTAGGCGGCTTCGGGGAAGTTGACGATGGTGTACGCGAGGCCGAGGTTCTTCACCTTCGTGAGGCGTTCGACGATTTGTTCCGGGGTGCCGACGGCCGCGCTGGCTGCGAACTGTTCGTGCACACGGGCTTTCGCCTCATCGGCGCCGAGGAAGGGAGTGAAGCGGTCGACGATGGTCGAGAGTCGTTCCTGCACTTCGGTTTCTGTGGTACCCACAATGGCGTTGAAGTTCGAGCTGCGGGTGATGGCGGAGAAATCGGTACCGACCTCTTCGCAGTGCTGGCGCAGGATGTCGGACTTGCGGGCGAACTCGTCGGGGTCGCCGCTGAAGTTGGTGTAGTCAGCGTATTTGGCGGCGATGCGCAGGGTCTTCTTCTCGCCGCCACCGGCGATCCAGATCGGAATCCCGTTCTCCTGCAACGGTCGTGGGTGCACGATGGCGTCGTCGACCTGGTAGTACTTGCCGTCCAGGGTCGCTCGGCCGGTCTTCCACGCCTCGCGGAAGATCTGGACACCTTCGTCGAGGCGGCCGAGGCGCTCACCGGCGGACGGGAAGCCGTAACCGTAAGCGCGCCACTCGTGTTCGTACCAGCCGCCGCCGATGCCCATCTCCACCCGGCCACCCGAGATGAGATCGACGGTGGCTGCCACCTTGGCGAGGTAGGCGGGGTTGCGGTAGCTCATGGCAGTACACATCTGGCCCAGCCGCACCCGGGAGGTGGTGGCCGCGAACGCCGCCATCAACGTCCACGCCTCGTGGGTGGCTTCGTCGGTGGGAACGGGCGTGGTGTGGAAGTGGTCGTAGACCCAGATCGACTCCCAATCGGAGCCCGCGTCGAACCGCTGGGCCAGTTCGCGCATCACCGACCACTGGTCGGCCGGTTCGATACCGACCAGATCTAGCCGCCAGCCCTGGGGAACGAAGATGCCGAAGCGCACAGGTTTTCTCCTGGAGTGAATGGAACTCGAGCGGCGCGCCACACGCCGCGGCTGTCGAGATCCACTGTTCCACTTCTACGCGCTCAGGCAACTATTGTGCGCGCACCGCGCTGAACCCTGGACCGGCCGTTATGCGCCGAAAATCAGTTGGCACGCGGGGAAAACCCGGGCATGCTTGCAGACGTATGAACAATATTTCGCTACCCCGCCTCGGCGTCGACTTCGGCCGAGTGATTCAGGGGGCCGCGCTCACACCGGGCGCCGCGGACACCGTATTCCTGTCGGGCGGCTTCGACGAAGCAATGAGCACTCCACCCGGTCCCGGCGCGTTCGCGGTGCTCAACCGGCTGGTGAGCCGCTTCGACGGCAACGCCTGGGTGATCTCGAAATGCGGTCCGCGCATCGAACAGCGCACCAGGCAATGGCTCGACCATCACGACTTCGCCGCCCGCACCGGCATTGCCCGAGAACACTTGCGCTTCTGCAGAACTCGCGCGGGCAAGGCGCCGCACTGCGCCGAACTCGGCATCACGCACATGATCGACGACCGGCTCGAAGTGCACGCGACCCTGCGCGATCTGGTGCCCAGGCTGTACTTGTTCGGCGCGCAGACCGGGCCGATCCCGTCGTGGCTGACCCACACGCCCGACTGGCCCGCGGTCGAGCGTGCGGTCGGCGCGGATCTCGCAGGTCAGACGCTCGGATCGCCGTAGGACGCGGCGATGTCCTTGCTGCTCGGCCACCCGCTGTAGGTCGGTGATTGCGGCCAACCCTCGGGGCTGTCCTGCCATTCCTCCTGGCGGCCGTAGGGAAGCGCGTCGATGAGGCCGAAGGTGTAGGCGAGTTGTTCGGTGCCGCGGCCGTCGGTGTGCCAGCTGCGGTAGACGGTGTCGCCGTCGCGCAGGAAAGTGTTCACGGCGAAACCCGCGCCGGGGCCCGCGCCCATGTCGGCGCCGAACGGGCTGTCGGCGGTCGAATACCAGGTCATCGCGTTGCCGACGCGCTTCTTGTAGGCGAGTGCCTCGTCCATCGGCCCCTGCGTCACGATGACGAATCGCGCGTCGTAGCCGTCGAGGAAGTCCAGTCGTGCGTACTGCGCGGTGAGGCCGGTGCAGCCGGGGCACTGCCAGGTGTTTCCCGGTGTCCACATGTGGTGATAGGTGATCAGTTGCGAGTGTCCGTCGAAGACCTCGGCGAGTGAAACGCCGCTGCCGTCTTCGGCTGTGAGCGTGTAGTCGGGCAGGCGGACGGCGGGCATGCGCCGGCGCTGGGCGGCGACGGCGTCGAGTTCGCGGGTCGCGGCCTTCTCCCGGATCCGGAGCTGATCGAGTTCGGCCTGCCAGACGTCCTGATCGACGATGGTGGGCAATGCGGTCATGGTGAGCCACCCTTCAATGTGTACGGCGTGCACATTTGATATGTTCACACCGTACACTCCGGCGAAAGGGGCTTCAAGAGTTGGCCTATCACCACGGTGACCTCGCGGCGGCATTGGTCGAGGCCGGGCTGGAACTCACCAGGGCCGGCGGCCCCGGCGCCTTGACCATCCGTGCGGTCACCCGCCAGGTCGGCGTCACGCCGAACGCCGCCTACCGGCACTTTCCCGACCGGCGCGCCCTGCTGCGCGCGGTCTCGGCCGCGATCGAGTCCAGGATGGCCGAGGGGATGGAGCGCAGCCCCGCGACCGGTCGTGCGAGCCTGCGCGCGGTCGGTCTCGGCTATATCGGGTTCGCGCTGCTCGAGCCCGGCTGGTTCGCGGTCGCGTTCTTCGGTGCCGGTGACACCTCGCCCGAGTCGGTCGTCGACTCGCCCGCCTACCTCGCCCTCGCCGACGCGCTCGACATGATGGTGCACATCGGCGAGCTCGCTCCGGCGGCGCGTGCGGGTGCGACCTGGAGTTGCTGGTCCACCGTGCACGGATTCGCGGAACTGGCGTTGCGCGGGCCGTTGCGGCACCTGGACCGCGCCGAACTGTGGCCGCTCGCCGAACAGGCCGTCGACACGGTCATCGCGGGGCTGCCGTCGGTGGTGTGATCGGTATCACTGTGACCAGTGGTACGCGAGCTGAAGGTGAAACGATCGGCCCTCGCATGTAGTCTCATCAGTGGAAGGGTGTGCCCGAGTGGGTACTCCAAGCGATCCGCGGAGCGATCACCCGCGGCGACTGCGAGGAGGTGGGGTTGCAATGTGCAACGAACCTCCCAGTCGAAGGCCGCGCGGCGTCACCCCTTCGTCCTCGTACTGCCGATCCTGACCTGCTCGGTCCGGTCTGTGCGTGCCGGCCTCGGTGGTGGACGCCCCGCGGTGTGAACCACCGTCACTCGTTCCACTTCTCGCGCATCCTGTAGCTGTCCGTGCCGCAGGCGTGCGCGCTGTCACGCCAGAGGACTCGATCATGTCGAACGTCGATCTCGTCACCACCCGTCATGTGCCCACCGAAACCGTTGTGCCCGAAGTGGTTTCACCACGCCGCGCGGCGGTGGAAGACCACGCTGTCACCGAGGCGCTCGCGATCCTGTCCGAATCGGTGCGCGACATCGTCGAGACCCACCGGGTCTGTGGCGGCCTGGACTGGCTCGACAACCGGCCGCCGCACGTCATCGCCGACGCGCTGGCCCGCATGGACGCCGTGCAGGCCGGTGTCGTGTTCCGGCTGCTCGACAAGGAGCGCGCGCTCAGCGTGTTCGAGGAGCTGGAGCCGGTCGACCAGCAGCAGATCCTGCAGGGCCTGCGCGAGAAGAGCTTTCGCGATCTCGTCGAGGCGATGGACCCCGACGACCGCGCCCGCATGCTGCACGAAGCGCCCGCCAAGGTCGCCAAGAAGGTCCTCGCCGGGCTGAGCCCGCGCGAGCGCCGGATGACCGCCACGCTGCTCGGCTACCCCGAGGGCTCGGTCGGGCTGTACATGACGCCGGAAGTCGTTGCGCTGCCGGACAATCTGACCGTCGCGCAGGCGCTGGGTTGTGTGCGCGCCAAGGGCGCCAACGCCGAAACGGTCTACACGCTGCCCGTGGTCGATCGCGGCCGCCGCCTCACCGGCATCGTCGAACTGCGCGAGCTGGTGCTGCACGCGCCGGACGCGATGGTGTCCGAGCTAGTCGTCACCGAGCCGCCGTTCGTGCGGGCCACCGATGCCGCGGAGAAGGCCGCCCGGCTGATGAGTTCCACCAACCTCATCAACCTGGTGGTCGTCGACAGCGAGGACCGGGTGGTCGGGCTGCTCACCATCGACGACGCGATGGAGGTGCTCGAGGCCGCCGACAGCGAGGACGTCGCCAAGCAGGCCGGTTCGGCGCCGTGGGAGGGCCACTACATGGCCGCCAAGGTGTTCCAGCTGGCGCGGTATCGGGCGCTGTGGTTGATGCTGCTGCTGTTCGCGGCGACCCTGACCGTGAGTGTCACCGACATGTTCGCCACGACGCTCGAACAGGCCGCGAGCCTGGCGCTGTTCATCCCGTTGCTGATCGGCGCGGGCGGCAACGCGGGTGCGCAGGCGGCGACGGCGTGCGTGCGCGCGCTGGCCGTCGGCGAGGTGCGGGTCTCGGATCTGTTCAAGGTGATCTGGCGCGAATGCCGGGTCGGGCTGGTGCTCGGCAGCATGCTGGCCGCGGCCGGACTGCTGATCGGCACGGTGTTCGTGGGGCCGAAGATCGCCATCGTCGTGGCCATCACGTTGGTGGTCATCTGCGGCTGGGCGGCGACCATCGGCGGCACGATGCCGTTGCTGGCCAAGAAGTTCCGGATCGACCCCGCGGTCGTGTCGGCGCCGATGGTGACCACCCTGGTCGATGCGACCGGGCTGATCATCTACTTCACGACCGCGAAGCTCGTGCTGGGGATCTAACGCTGCGGAAAGAGTGTGAGCGCCTGTGCCATGACGTCTTTCGCGACGTCGTCGGTGGCGGCGACCACCTCGACCACGGGGATGCGCCTGCCGAAAACGGTGGATTCGGCGGGCAGTTCTGGGCCGACGGCCGCGGTGTAGATCGGGATCGAGCTGTCGTACACCGAGACCGAGCGGTGCACGGTGCGGCCGTTGATGTGGTCCTCGGTGCTGTTGGCGGCGAGATACTCGGGCACGCGGTACTCGTAGCTCACGGTGATCTTCTCGCCGCGATAACCGAACAGGCACTGAGTGAGTCGCTGTTCGTCGTCGGGGACGGCGCCGGCCAGTCTGCCCCGGACCGTGCACGGATCCGCGCCGAGCAGCACCGTCGGCGCGGTGTCGGGGGAGGTGCCCTGTTTCGGCGACTGTCGCCAGCGCTCGATCATGCCGGGCACGAGTTCGTCGGCGACCGCGCACGGGTTCTTGCCCGGTGTGGAAAGGCCGAGATAGAAGGCCGCGCTCGACGGGAACTGGGCGGTCACGCCGCAGGCCCGCGGTTCGCCCGTATCGCGGTCGGGGACCGTGCGGACGTTCGCGTCGCCGATCTGCCGCGTGGTGCCCCGGCCACCGGCCGACAGGCTGCTCAGCAGGGTGGCGTGCCAGGTCAGGGTCGAGCCCTCACCGGCTTTGTCGCTGCCGATGATGGCCCGGCACGAATCCAGGCCGACGGTCACGCTCTTGACCTCGCCGAGCCGTGCCAGCGTGTCGCGCGGAAGCAGCGCGCAGACATCGACCTGGCGGGTCGCCTGGGCGACCTCGGCTCGCTGGGCGAAATCCTGGGGGACCTTCGACCAGAACTCGGGGGGCTGGGCGGGTATCACCGGTGCGGGCGGCGGCGGCAGCTCCCCGTAATCGGGTGGGTTGCCCGCGTCGTCACTCCCGCATCCGGCGCACACGAGCAACGCGGCAGCGGCCAGCGTCATCCTGCGATCCATCGGCACCCCTGTCCTCGACAGATACGGGCCCGGACCCGCGCCCGACCACCGAGTCTGCCCGTGACGGCAACTCTCGTGCAAACATCACGCCAGGTCGTTCTCAGAACGTTGTCGTCATCGCACCGGCGCTCAGGTGTCAGCGAACCAACGGCAAGGTTTCGCGCATGACCTTCTCCGCGATCGTCGAGTGGGCGGTGACCGAGACCGTCGGCACGCGCCGACCGAGCAGGGCGTCGGTCGGTCCCGGTGCGAGTCCGGGACCGACGACGGCCGACAGCGACGCCATGTCGGCCTGGGCTGTATCGAATCGGTACACCTGGCGCGAGCCCACGGTGAAGGCCGGGGTGTCGTCGATGATCGAGCGTTCCTCGTTGTAGTCGAAGGTGACGATCGCGTCGTGCCCGTCGACGCTCATCTTGCACGTGGTGACGCGTTGATCGGCCACCGGCACCCGAACGCCGAGCAACGGCGCGACCGCGCACGGATCGGCTCCGGTGATCACCGCCCGATCCGAATCCGGCGAGGAACCCTGGGGCGGCTCCTCGCGCCACTCGGTCAACGCGATCCGCACCAGCGTCTTCGCCGTCGCGCACGCGTCCTGCGGCGCCCGCACGCTGAAGGACAGGTCGGCGCCCGCCACGAACCGCGCCCACGCCTGACAGGCCCCGCGCACCTGCGGATCATCCGACGCGGCGGGCTCGTCGTTGAACAGCACCCGCACGTCGCCCATCGACTCCTCGTCCACCGGGCCGTCCATGCTCGGCTCGCCCTCGAACATCACCCCGGTACTCCAGGTCGCGTCGATGCCGGTGAGATGCCCCGGCACGGCGATACTGAGCCGGCACTGATTCGGATGCACGTTCTCGATGTCGCGCACGGTGCCGAGGGTGCCCAGTGCCACGCGGGGGAGCAGCGCGCACACATCGATCGCCCTGACCTTGCGCAGAACCGCGACCTTCTCCTGATCGGAAACCGCTGCGGTGGACCAGAATCCACCCTCGGGCATGAAGTCCGGTGCGGGTTCGCTTCCGCAGGCGACCATCGTCAGCACTGCGGTGGCGATCAGGATGAGCTGTCGCACAGGGGTTCTCCTTGTCCGGTCAGGTGGCGGGGAAGAGTTCGGTGGTCGAACGGAGGACGGATTCGAGGGCGGCACGGTCCGTGCCGAAGACCCGGATGGTGGGGACGGCGGGGCCCATCGGCTCGGATCCGGGTCCGGGCAGGCTGGGGCCGACTATCGCTGTGTACGAGGCATATTCGCTCGTGTCGTCGCTGGGGCCGTACCCTGTGTGGCCGTTGACGGTGAAGAGGGACTTGCCGGTGTCCGCGTAGCCGCGCGCCTCGTAGCCGTAGTCCACATCGATGGCCGCACCTCGGAAAGTGAACTGGCAGGACCATATCCGTAGGTCGAGGACGGTGACCGCAGTGTCGAGCGCGGTGGCGACCTCGCACGGGTCCTTGCCGTGCAGCGCGGTCCGCGGGGTGTCCGGGGAGGTGCCCTGTGCTGGTTCGGCGGCGAGTCCGCCCATTGCGCGGGCCAGTGCGGACTGGGCGGCCGGGCACGGTTCGGTGCCCAGTGGTGTTCGCACGTGGACCGGGAGCGTGGTCGTATTGGCGAAAGCCGCGGTGGCGAGACAACTTCGGTCGAGCTGTCCTTCGACCTGGGGGCCGTTGTCGAGATCGCGCAGAACGCCGACGGTGATGCCGTCGACCTCCTCGCGCCGGGACTGTCCCCAGCCGTACCCGGTCGGCGCGACACCGATCGCCCAGCTGACCGAGGTGCCCTTGCCGCTCTCAGTGGAGTCGAACGTTGCTTCGCACTTGTTCGGGCCGTCGTTCTCGACCGCGAGCAAGGTGCCGATCTTCGCCAGGTCGGTTCGGGGGATGAGCGCACACGGGTCGATCGCGCGCAGCCGACGCAGCAGTTCGAGGCGCTGATCGTCGGAGGTCGGCGCCGTCTTCCAGTACGCGGGCATCGCGGACGCCGCCTCGATCGGGGTGACCGGCCGGTGCCCGGGCAGCTCCTCCTGGCAGGCGGTGAGCCCGATCATGACAGCGGCGGCCACCGCGCAACGACGCCACAGCATCGACAATCCCCCTCGCGCGGGATGACTCCCGCCTCCCTCCGGCTCACGTTCGAGCCGTGTCGAATGCCCAGTGTGCCGGAATCGGCGCCCCGGATCCGCACCGGGCCAGGGTGCGCCGGGCAGTGGCGGCGCTCACCGGTGCAGCGGGTGTCGGCACACATGTGGCGAATCACTGGCGATGCGATGGTGGTGAGTTCGCGATCGTGCCGCACAATGGGGGCCGCGTGTGTGGTGTGGGTGTTCGGCCGGTCGGGTCGAGTTCCGCGCGCCGCAACACAAGCTGTAGTGCTCCCCGAGGTTGTCACCCACTACGAGTAGTGTTTGTGGGTGAAGGGCTTCGCGCACGGCGGCGGGTGCGGGTCAACAGGTCTGGCGGAAAGGTGTGGAGGCGGAATGAAGCTCATCGATCGGGCGTCGGCCATCAATTGGAATCGGGTGCCCGATGAGAAGGATGCCGAGGTCTGGGATCGGCTGACCGGCAACTTCTGGTTGCCCGAGAAGGTCCCGGTGTCCAACGACATCCCGTCCTGGAACACCCTCACGCCCGACGAGAAGCAGCTCACGATGCGGGTCTTCACCGGCCTGACGCTGCTCGACACCATCCAGGGCACCGTCGGCGCGGTCTCGCTGATCCCCGACGCGATCACCCCGCACGAGCAGGCGGTGTACACCAACATCGCGTTCATGGAGTCGGTGCACGCCAAGAGCTACAGCTCGATCTTCTCCACCCTGTGCTCCACCAAGGAGATCGACGAGGCCTTCCGCTGGTCGGAGGAGAACCGCAACCTGCAGCGCAAGGCGGAGATCGTCCTGGGCTACTACAACGGCGACGACCCGCTCAAGCGCAAGGTGGCCTCCACGCTGCTGGAGAGCTTCCTGTTCTACTCCGGCTTCTACCTGCCGATGCACTGGTCCTCGCGGGCCAAGCTCACCAACACCGCCGACATGATCCGGCTGATCATTCGCGACGAGGCCGTGCACGGGTACTACATCGGCTACAAGTACCAGAAGGGCCTCGAGCTGGTCTCCCAGGCCGAGCGCGACGAGCTCAAGAACTACACCTTCGAGCTGCTCTTCGAGCTCTACGACAACGAGGTCGACTACACCCAGGACCTCTACGACGAGGTCGGCCTCACCGAGGACGTCAAGAAGTTCCTGCGCTACAACGCCAACAAGGCGCTGATGAACCTCGGCTACGAGGGCCTGTTCCCGAAGGACGAGTGCGAGGTGAACCCGGCGATCCTGTCGGCCCTGTCGCCCAACGCCGACGAGAACCACGACTTCTTCTCGGGTTCGGGTTCCAGCTACGTCATCGGTAAGGCGATCAACACCGAAGACGAGGACTGGGAGTTCTGAGCGCACCAGTACTGTGAACGACGGCGCACCTGTTCGGGTGCGCCGTCGTTGTCTATGGCGCGGTCTTCGGCTGACCGCGTTTGCGCCACCGCAGCGGTGGCATGCCGAACCGGCGGTGGAAAGCGCGGTTGAACGCGGCTTCCGAGTGATAGCCGACGGCGCCGGCGATCCGGCCGACCGGTTCGGCCGTCGAGCCGAGAAGGCGGGCCGCGTGTTCGAGGCGCCGGTCGGTGACGTAGGCGCCGGGTGACTGCCCGAGCAGCCGGGTGAACCGATCGGTGAACGTGGACCGCGACATCGCGGCCTCGGCCGCGAGTTCGGCGATCGGCCACGCGCGGTCCGGATTGTTGTGGATCCTGGTGAGTACCGGACCGAGGGCGGGGTCGAGGGCGGCGGTGAGCCATCCGGGCGCGGTCGTGTCGTCGGCGGACCAGGCCCGCAGCGCGTGGATGAACAGTAGGTCCAGGATGCGCGAGATCATCACTGCGGCACCGGGTCTGGCGTCGGTGATCTCGACGACGAGCAGGTGCAGACTCGGCGTCAGCCAATCACGGTCGTCGCCTCCCGCCCGGATCAGTACCACCGGCGGCAGGACCGACAGCAGTGGATCGGCGATAGCCTCCTCGACGCCGAAGGTGCCGGTGACCCAGCGTGGCGCCGCCGGATCGGCGAGTTCGGTGACGCGGCGGACGCTGTCGGCGGCGGTGAGCCCGCGCGCGGGCACCGAGGGTGTGCCCACGGAGATCACGTGCGGGTCGCCGCGCGCGAGCAGCGCCATATCACCGTCACGCAGGGTGTAGGACCGGCCGCCCACGCGGAGCTCGAGGTCCCCGCGTTCGGCGATGTGCAGCAGCCGGATGCCGCCGGGCAGCCCGATCGAGAAGGGTGCCGGGGGTGCGCAGCGGATGAGCCGATCGCCGCGCAGCCGGACGGTGTGCAGGATGTCCGACAGGGCGTCGAGGGTGGTGTCTTGCGCGAGGGGATCACCGACGATCGGTTGATCGGCAAAATATACCGGGTCTTTGGTCATGGTATTTGCCTCATCATCCAAATATCGTCAATGGTGCTCGTCGCGTCAATCGGCTCCGCGGTATCGGGCCGATCCGGCAGGCGAGAAATCCGACCGAGAGAGAGGCCTCGCAATGGCTGCCAAGCCGACAATCGTTCTGGTCCATGGATTCTGGGGTGGCGCCGCGCACTGGGCGAAGGTGATCGTGGAATTGAACCGACGCGGTTATCCGGGGCAGTACGCGGTCGAGAACCCGCTCACCTCGCTGGCCGACGATGCCGAGCGCACCAGGAAAATGGTGGCGCAGATCGACGGCCCGGTGCTGTTGGTCGGTCACTCCTACGGTGGCGCGGTGATCACCGAAGCCGGTGATCTGCCCAACGTGGCGGGCCTGGTCTACGTCGCGGCCTTCGCGCCCGATGCGGGGGAGAGCCCCGGTGCGATCAGCGAGCAGTTGCCGCCCGCCGCGTTCGCGAACATCGCGCCGGACTCCGACGGTTACCTGTGGATCGCGCAGGACAAGTTCCACGAAAGCTTCTGCCAGGACCTGACTTCCGAGGAAGCGCTGGTGATGGCCGTGACGCAGAAGGCGCCACTCGGCTCGACGTTCGGTGACACGGTGACCGCGCCTGCCTGGAAGGTGAAGCCCACCTGGTACCAGGTGTCCACCGAGGATCGGATGATCCACCCCGACAACGAGCGGCGGATGGCCGCGCGGATGAACCCGCGCAAGACCATCGAACTCGCCGCGAGCCATGCCTCGCTGGCCTCGCAGCCCGGCGCGGTCGTGGATCTGATCGACGCGGCCGCGCTGGACATCGCGGGCTGACCCGGCTTCGTCGCCGCGCTACTCCGGCGCCACGCTGATCGCGCGGGAGTAGCGGGCGGCGATCCGGCGTAGGTGCTCGGTCAGTTCGGGGCCGCGTTCGATGTCGAAATCGGTGTCGAGGGCGCCGAGGAGGAAGGTCAGGCCGCGCGGGTTGTCGGCGCCGATCTCCAGGCGGCAGGTGTCGGCGTCGATCGGTTCGATGGTGCCGTAGGTGGCGGCCGAGCGCGCTTGTTCGGAGTCGGCGGGGACGTGTAGCCGCACGGTGGCGCGGTAGGGCCAGAGTTGGGCGACACCTTTCGCCACGTGTTGCGCCGCGTTGCCACCGGGGATCTCGCGCGGCGAAAACCGCGGGCCCACCGGGATGGTGGGCTGCATTCTGTCCACGCGGAAGGTGCGCCAGTCGTCGCGGTCGGTATCCCAGGCGACGAGGTACCAGCGTGGGCCCCAGGTGACGAGTTCGTGCGGTTCGGTCTCGCGACGCGATTCGCGGTCGCCGCTGCGATAGTCGAATCGCAGGCGTTGACGGTCGCGGCACGCGGCCGCGATGGCGGACAACACCGCCGGATCGACATCGACGCGAGCCCGGCCGGGGGTCTGGACGTTCGAGACCTGCATGGCGTGCACCCGGTGCCGCAATCGCGCGGGCAGCACCTGCTCGAGTTTGACCAGCGCGCTGAGTGCGGTCTCGCCGATGCCGCTCACTCCGCTGATCGACGCTGTGCGCAGCGCGATCGCCATCGCGACGGCTTCTTCGTCGTCGAGCTGCAACGGCGGCAGCTGCGCGCCCGCCTCGAGGTGGTACCCACCGTCGATGCCCTTCACCGCGCGGACCGGGTAGTCCAGCGCGCGCAGCTTGTCGACATCGCGGCGCACCGTTCTGGTGCTCACGTCCAGGCGCGCGGCGAGCTCGTCGCCGGACCATTCGCGCCGGGTTTGCAGGAGCGCGAGCAGCCGAAGCAGCCGCGCCGAAGTTTCTTTCACGAATTCGACTCTGCCAGTTCTATAGGACAGAAGGTGTCCGCTTGTGGTCATAACGTTGTCCTCATGAGCAACGAGATCATCCCGTTTCACCTCGACATCCCGCAGTCCGAGCTGGACTGTCTGCAGGCCAGGCTGACCGACGCGCGCTGGCCCGCGGAGCAGCCCGGCGCCGAGTGGAGTCGCGGTGTGCCGGTCGCGTACCTGCGCGAGCTGGCCGAATACTGGCGCACCTCCTACGACTGGCGCGCGGCCGAGGCGGAACTGAACAAGTTCGCGCAGTTCACCACCGAGATCGACGGCCAGCGCATCCATTTCCTGCACGTACGTTCGGCGAATCCCGACGCCACGCCGCTGATCCTCACGCACGGTTGGCCGGGTTCGGTCGTCGAGTTCCTCGATGTGATCGGTCCGCTCACCGACCCCGCGGCCCACGGCGGCGATCCGGCCGACGCCTTCCACCTGGTGATCCCGTCGCTGCCCGGCTTCGGCTTCTCCGGTCCGGTCGCCGAGGAGGGCTGGGATCCGGCGCGCATCGGCAAGGCGTGGGTGGAGTTGATGAGCAGGCTCGGTTACGAGAGCTACGGCGCACAGGGCGGTGACTGGGGCGCGTTCGTCACGCCGGAGGTGGGGCGCGCGGGCGGTGACAAGGTGATCGGCGTGCACGTCAATGCCGCGACCTTCGGTTACATCCCGTTCGGCCCGGTCTCCGACGACGAGAAGGCGACGATGACGCCCGCCGAGCTCGCCCGGCTGGAGCGCCTCGCCCGGTTCAAGGGCGAGGGCAACGGCTACTTCACGATCCAGGCATCACGCCCGCAGACCCTGGCCTACGGCCTGCACGATTCGCCGATCGGCCAGCTCGCGTGGATCGTGGAGAAGTTCAAGGAGTGGACGTTCCCGGCCGCGGGCCTGCCCGAGGACGCGGTGAACCGGGATCGGCTGCTGACCAACGTGATGCTGTACTGGCTCACCGGCACCGCGGGTTCATCCGCCGCGCTGTACTACGAGGCCACCCACGTCCGCTCCAGGGAGACCACGCCGCTGACCACGCCCGTCGGCGTCGCGGTCTTCGCCGAGGACATCGCGATCCGGCGCTACGCCGCCGCCGACATCGTGCACTGGTCGGAGTTCGATCGAGGCGGCCACTTCGCGGCGATGGAAGTGCCGGACCTGCTGGTCGGCGACATCCGCGCGTTCTTTCGCGGACTGCGCTGAGTCAGCGGTCCCAGGGCGGTGGTCGCGGGGCGCCCACGGCAGGTCGAGATCGGCGGCGTCGTCGGATGCGGGTGGGACTCGATCATCGGAATGCTGAGCCATGGTTCCTCCTCGAGCGCTGGGGTGGCCGAGCGGCGTCGCGACGTCATGGAGCACTGCTGGCCATGATAGCAATCGGCCGTCTACCAGTGGTTTTCTCGATCGAGCCGGCGGCGCCGACCCCTCGTCGGCGCCGCCTGGTCCGTTCAGCCGAGCGCGGCCAGACCGCGGCGATCGATCTTGCCCGTGGGCGTGCGGGGCAGTTCGTCGACGAACAGCACGTCGCGGGGAGCCTTGAAACGGGCGAGATGGGTTTTCACGTAGTCGCGCACGGTCTCGGCGTCCATCTCGCCCGTGGCCACCACGAACGCGGCGAGCCGCTGACCGAATTCCTCGTCGGGGACACCGATCACGGCCGCTTCGGTGATCGACGGGTGCCGGTAGAGCAGGTCCTCGATCTCGCCGGGGAAGACGTTCTCACCGCCGGAGACGATCATGTCGTCATCGCGTCCGTCGATGAAAAGCCTTCCGCCGGAATCGAAATGACCGAGATCGCCCGTGCTCATCAAACCGCCACGGAGTTGCTTGGACCCGCCACCGGAGTAGCCCTCGAAGGCGATGGTGTTGCCCACGTAGACGGTGCCGACCGCGCCGGGCTCGGTGATCCGGGTGCCGTCGGCGTCGTAGAGCGCGACGGTGATCCCGACCGGGGGTTTGCCCACGGTGCCCGGTGCGGCGATCCAGTCTCGCGGGGTCGCGATGGTGGCCGTACCGGTTTCGGTGCAGCCGTAGAAGTTGTAGATCACCGGGCCGAAGGTGTCGATCGCCCTGGTGCCCAACGCCGACGGCAACGCCGCTCCGGCGGTGAACACGATTCGCAGGGAGCTGGTATCGGTGGTGGACAACGACTTCGGGCCCAGATCGAGGACGCGGCGCAGCATGGTCGGTACCAGCACGACCATGTCGGCGCGATGCTCGGCGATCTGCGCGAGCGCGCGGGTGGCGTCGAACCTGCCGTGCAGCACGATCGTCGACCCCAGATTCAGCGAGAGGATGAACTGGGACAGCGCGGTGCCGTGGAACAGCGGCGCGCACAGCAGCACCGTCTGCCCGCGTCGGAGCGGGACCCGGTCGACGAATTGTGCGGCGGCCAAAGGTGATTCGACTCGTCGTGGTGCGCCCTTGGGCGTCCCTGTGGTGCCGCCGGTGAGCAGGACGAAACCGCCCTGCTGTGCGGGGGTGCCGATCGGTGGGGCGTCGGAGCGAATCACGCTGTCCAGCAGGACTATCCGTTCGGGTAGATCCTGAGCCATCGTGGACAGGGCGGGGTCGAGCACGAGTGCGCTGACCCGCTCCCGGTCCAGCACGTCACGCAACTGCGCCGCGCCGAAGCCGGTATTGAGCAGCACCAGTCGAGCGCCGAGTTTCGCGGTGGCGGCCATGGATTCGACGAGCCGCACTCCGTCGGGACAGAGCACGCCGACCGTGTCACCCGCGTCGAGGCCGCCGGCGTGCCAGCTGGCCGCGAGTGCGTCGGTGCGTTGATCGAGTTCCCGGTAACTGACCCGCTCGCCGTCGCAGATCAGCGCGATGCGGTCGGGTGCGCGGCGCGCCGAGGAACGGATCCCACCGGCGATCGGGCCGAACGCGCGCATGGTGCGGGCGGTGCGCAGGATCTGCGCGGGACGACGCGGATCGATGATCCCGGCCCGTGCCAGGGCGCGGATCTGGCGTAGCGAGGTCTTGGCGGCGCTCAACATACTCGCGGCCCCGGGTCGGCGCCCGCGGTGACCGCGAGCAACCAGGCGACCGTGCCCAGTTCGGGGACGATCTCGGCACTGATGTGCTCGGAGAACGGCACCCGGATCATCCGCATGTTCACGCCGCGGGCGCAGTAGCCGGCGGCGATCGTGTCGATCGCCAGTTCGGCGGGCAGCAGTTGATCGGTGGTCGAATGCCACATCAGCAGCGGCATATCGGGGGTGTTCTCGGGTCTGCCGAAACTCGCGGCGGACAGTGCGGGTCGCGCGGCGGCCAGCGCGGCCTCCGGATCGGTCAGGTACTGCGTCATCGGGCGGAGCAGGGTGGTCGCCACGGAAGTGTAGAGACAACGTTCCCGCAGGTCGTCGGCCACTCGGCGGCCTTCCGGAGTCAGGTATCGCTGTAGTTGGGCGTCGAATTCGGGGTATTCGCGAGCCAGTCCGAGCACGGCGAGCCAGCCGGTGAAGTTGGCTTGCGGCTGCTGTCCCGAGATCGCGAACGGGGCGATCGCGACCTTGTCGCCGGGGATTCCGCCCTGTGCGCTGCCCTTGATGTCGAGCTCGGGAGCGTAGTGGCGGCGTTGCTCGGCGGCCGAGGCGGACGCGTTGCCGCCCCCGGAATAGCCCCACAGCCCCACCGGTGCGGCGTCGAGCCCGAGACCGCCGCGCTGGGCCGCGCGAATGCCGTCGAGCACCATCCGGCCCTCGCTGGGCGACATGATCGTGTTCTCTGTGCCGTCGAAATCGGTGACCACCACGGCCGCGCCCGCCGCAAGGAACTGGCTCATGATGGCCACCTCCTTCTGGATGCCCGCGCGCAGGGTGTAGGACGGATTGCACTGGCGGCCGAGGCTGTCGATCGCCTCCTGATACGAAATCAGCGGGCGCGCACCGGGACCCGGCCACGGAATGCCCGGCATCAGCACGGTGGTGGCGGTGGCGATCGGGTTGTCGTGTACGTCGGAGCTGCGGAGCAGGAGCTGGGTGGTGTGTACGGGAGCCGGGAGGCCGAGCACGTGGGTCTGCACCACCCGGCTGCGGATCACCTCGCCGTTGGCGTAGCCGGCGAGGTCGGCCGGATCGGCGTACCAGGGGTCGTGCTGCGGTGTGGGGATCGGCACGACCGCCGGATACACCTGCGCCTCGTTCGGCAGTGGCGGCAGTTCGAAATCCTGGGCGCCCGCCGGACCCCCTGCCGCCAGCGCCGTCATCGCGAGCAGGGGCAGGGCTCGGGCGCCGAGCCGTCGGAGCCGGGGCGACCGGCAGGTGGCCGTGCTGCGCTGCATGGCATCTCCTTCGATAGGTGATGCTGATTACAGCATGACGTCTTGTTGAGAACAAGAGTTCTTGTTTATATTCGGCAATCTGTAGGCTGAGCTGCGTGACGTCGACCGACAAGAGCCAAGTCCGCTCCCGGCGCATCCAGGGCCTGGACGCCGAACAGCGCCGCGCGCGCAGGCGCGAACAGATCCTGGCCGCCGCCTTCGACCTGATCGCCGCCGAGGGCTACGTCAACACCGCGATCGAGCAGATCTGCCAGACCGCCTTCGTCGGCAACAAGGCCTTCTACGAGCTCTTCGACAGCAAAGAACACTGCTATCTGGCGCTGCTGCAGCAGCAGAGCGAACGCGCGCAGGACAGGGTCGCCACCGCGCTGTCGGAATCCCCGGGCACCCGCGACGAGGTGGTCGCCGCCGTGATCGGCGCCTTCGCCCACTCGATGGTCGACGACCCCCGGGTAGCGAAGGTGACTTTCGGTGAGGCCAGCGGCATTTCGGCGAAGGTCGAACAGCAGCGGCGCGTCAACCGCCGCTGGGCCGCCCAGTTCCTCGAAACCCTGTGGCGCGAATACGGATTCGTGCCCCCCGCGGGAATCGGCGTCGACCTGCACGCCCTCGCTGTCTCCGCGATCGGCGGCCTGTTCGAAACCGTCGCCGACTGGCTCCACACCGACGCGGGCGCGACAGGCGACATCGACGTCCTGATCAGAGATCTCACGGCCTTCATCGAGATCGTGCACCTGGGACTGGCCGCCGCCGCGGACCGTTCAGGGCACTGAGGTCGCTGTGCGGCGCCTGTGGTCAGGGCGCGAATCCGATCAGCTGTCGGCCTGCGGATTTGTCGGTGAAGGGGACCAGGATTATGCCGGGTGCGGCAATGATCTGGGAAGCCTGTCCGGATCCGAGTGGTACCGGGGATGGGTTCTCGGCGAGGTCTTCTCGCCGCCAGGTACGCAATTGCTCCCCCCTGACAGTGACCAGTTCTTCGGTCAGCAGCATCGAGTCGGACGGTTTCAGGCTGACCGATCGTGCTACGGGGTCGGCCCGTGACCGAGCTGGATCCCCACCCTCCGACAGAGTGATTCCGGTATCCCCGGAGATGGTGACGACCGTGCCGGTCGCGGGATCGAGGGCGATCACCTCGACATGGCCGGCTGTGACGGCGGCAATGCTGAGCAGTTCGGGAGAGGTGACGACCAGGTGGTCGAGCGGTGCGTTCCGGTAGCGCCAGTCGACCGACAGCGCGTCCTTGCGCACGGAAACCGTCGGTGCGCGATCGGGGTCGGGGTTGGGGAGATCCCGCTTCGCGATCTGCGTGCCGGTAGCGGGATCGAGTGCGAGAACGGTGGTCCACGCGGACTCCGCATTGCGGCAGATCAGGAGGCGGTAGACCGCGGGGGCGGTAACCGCGATCTGCGACCCCTTCTTGGCGCAACCCTCGGGTGGGGCAGGTTCGGACCACATGTGTCGCCCGGTGCGAGCGTCGTACCGGGCGAAGTTACCGAGCGAAACGCCGAAGAGTTCGTCATCGACCAAGGCAAGCGCGGTTTCGCCGGCGGTGCCGAAGCCTCGGGCGACTCGCATCTCGGATCGGCTGTCATCGGCGAATTCGGATTCGGTCCAGAGCTTTTCGCCGGTGGTGGCGTCGAATGCGATCCACCCCAGGTGGTTCCAGCTGGTGACGACAACATTCTCGGCCGGGATGGACAGCAGGTTTTCCGCGCGGTGGAAAACACCGCTTTCGGCGGCGTCCGGCCGTAGGTAGTTCCAGCGGAAAGTGCCCGTCGCTCCGTCATAGGCCGTGATGCCGGCTGTGGTGCCGACGACGAAGCCGGGACCACCGACGACTGTGCTGCTTCCTTCCTCCAGGTCCATGCGAAATCGCTCTTGCCCCAGTCGATTCGGGATCGGCGGTGCGACTACCGAAGCGGCGGTGCGATGGTCGACGGACCGGTCGTCGTCACCGGCCCGCAGCGCCGCGCCGGTGGCAAGCGCGCACAGCAGCAGGCCGATCGTGGCAGGCACCGCGATCGTGCGCGTCGTCGGTGTGAAACGTGGTGCGACGGTGAGGGGATAGCAGAGGGCAAGGATGCCGAGGCACACGAGAACCCAGGCGGCGAGCGCGGTGGGCAGCCGGGGAAAGGCTGTGTAGTGCTCGAATATCTGCTCCGTGACGGACGGAACGTGCAGTTGCACTGTGCGCCCGATGGCGACGGCCGAGACCAGATATATCGTCACGCCGGGGTTGCCGAAACCTGCGGCGCGCAGTCGTCGCGCCGCCAGGAGAACGACAGCGACGACGAGCAGTGCCGCGCCGCCGACCACGATGGCCGACATTCCCAGGGCATCGGGTAGCTCGGCTGGAGCATCGTCTTGTGGCGTGACCGGGTTCGCCGCGGCGAGGAACCGACTGTAGAGGCCGAGCGTGACGCCACCGATCAGTACCGCGGTACCGAGGGCTGCGGTCGACGTTGCCAGCCGCGAACAGTCCGGTAGCCGTGGCAAAGACGTAGTGCGGCTGTTGTTCATCGACCCTCCCCAGCGATGGCGCGACAGAGTCGCGTCCTGAGGATAGCGGGCTCACGGCTACCCGACCGTTCAGCGTCAGTACCCGCGGACTCGTCAGCGGGGTGCTGGGCCGCCGGGCGGTGGGCCGCCCGGCGCCCCGTTGCCGGAGGGAGGCGAGCCCGGGAAACCGTTGTCGGACTGGGTGTTCTGGGATTTTTCTGCTACGCCGATGGTGAGTGCGACGGACAGGCCGGTGGCCGGAGTGCCGGTGACGGTGGCCAGTTCGGCGTCCCAGCCGTCTCCGAAGACGCCGTCGGAGGCGAGGGTCACGCCGGACAGGTTGCGGGTGCTGTTCACGTAGCCGGAGTCGGCGTCGAAGACGGCGGTGCACGCGTCTTGGGGGAGGGCGATCTGGGAGGTGAGGCGCGCGTTGTCGCCCGCGACCGCGGTGGCGAGGGAGTCGTAGACCTCGAAGTGGATGTGGGGCCAGCGCCCGGCGTAGCAGGCGGGGAAGATCGAGGTGAACCGTACGGTGCCGTCGTCGTCGGCCACCTGGACACCGCGCAGGTAGTTCTGTTCGGTGGCGCCCTCGGTGTAGAGGGAGTACCGGCCCTCGCGGTCGCAATGCCAGACGTACACCGCCATTCCGGTGCCTGCCGCGTTCTTCACGAGGTCGCGCAGATTCAGCGTGAGTGTCATCGGAACACCCTGGGCGGTACCGGAATACGCGCCGAAGCTGGTGGTGATATCGGAGCGCACCACACCGGATTCGATCAGGACATTGGGTCCGTTGGAACCGTCACCCGGGTAGGGGCCCGCCGTCTCCTGCGGTGCCGCGGCGGGTGTTTGCGCTGACGCGGAGGTGGCGCTGCCGGCCGAGCTCGTGCTCGTGCCGGAGCTGTCGGTCGCGGCCGCGCAACCCGCCGCCGCTGCCGCGACCCCGGCGACGCCGAGGAAACTCAGCGCTCGCCGCCGTGACATCACTCGAAGATCGTGCCCGAGTCCCAGATCGTGCTCACCCATAGCTGCTCCTTCGCTGCCTTGTTGCCGACCACGCTAAGCAGGTGGACTGCGCTGGGACTGCGAAGACGCTGGGAGTCAGCTGGGAGTCAATCGGTGACGTAACCGTTGAGGCTGTTGCGCAGGTCGGTGAGGACCGCGCGGGCGGCGGTGAGCCCTGTGGTGTGCCAGATCTTGTCGTCGACCGCGAAGACCCGCTTGTCGGTCGAGGCGCCCAGTTCCTCGAACTGGTCGGAGCGCAGGACCTGTTTGCCGTGTTTCTCGCCGTCCGGGCCGTCGAACATCACGTAGATGACGTCGCCTTCGGCTTTGGTGGCGAGGTCGGCTTCGGTGATGTCGAAGGACGGTCCGCGCTGGGCGGTCGGACGCTGGACGCCGACATCGGACAGGACGTGGGCGGCGAAGGTTTCGGCGCCCTGGACCTGCGTGGTGTCGGCGGTGAAGCGCAGCACCGAAGCTTGGGACTGGCGCGCGTTCAGTGCGGCGCCGAGGTCGTGCGCCTCGGTGAGGTAGTTCTGCAGGGCGGTTTCGGCGGCATCGTTGCGGTTCATCCCCGCGGAATAAGCGGCGAAATCGGACTGCCAGCTGCCGCCCGCACCGATCAGCACGGTGGGGGCGATCTTGCTCAGCGCCTCGTACCCGCCCGCGGCCGGTGCGACGTCGCCGAGGATCAGATCGGGCTTCAGCTCGGCGATGCGAGCCGGATCGGGCTGACCGATCGGTCCGATGCTGGGCACCTTCACCACGCCGTACCCCAGGTACATCGGCTGCGAACGGTCGCCGTCGAGGGTCACCGCGCCCGCGACCCGCTCCCACAGACCGACCGCGCAGGCCGCGTCGAGCGCCGAGGTGGTGAGCACGACGATGCGTTGCGGGTCGGCGGGAACCTGCGAGGTACCGGCGGTGTGAGTCACCGTTCGGGTGCCGCCGGGGCCCGCGTCGGGCGCACTCGGCAACGGGCACGCGGTCGCGGTGTCGCGATCGGCCCCGACCACGCCCGCACCGGCGATATTCGTGGTGGTGCGGATGATCGTGCTCGCGTCGTCGTGCTTGTCCGCGCATCCCGCGGTGAACACGGCGGCGCACAGCACCGCGGCAGCCACGACGACGCCGCGTGAGCGGACGCGCCCGCCCTGCTCTGCGGTGCGACGGAATCGGGTGCGGTTTCGGACGCTCGCCAGCATGCGCACGAGGGTACTGCGTAGCCGACGGCGTGAATGCCGCGGGCCGAGCTACCGGCGGCTCGCGCGCCGGAAGCCGACGGCGGCGGGCACGGCGAACACCAGGAGCGCGGCGCCGGACCAGGCGAGGGTGAGCAGCAGCGGTACGGCGATGGGACCCTTGTCGGACAGTCCGCGCATCGCGTCGACGGCCACCGACATCGGCTGGTAGCGCACCACCGGCTGAATCCAGGTCGGGAAGGCGACGAGCGGCACGAATCCGGTGCTGAAGAACATCATCAGCGAGGCCAGGATCGTGATGCCCTCGACCAGTGAGGCCTTCGCGCTGTAGACGGCGACGGCGGTGACCATGGTGGCGAAGGCGAGGCCGAACACCACGGGGATCGCCAGGAATACCAGGCCGGCCAGTGGACCGTGGTGGAAGCGGAACCCGAGCAGGTAGCCGACGATCAGCACCGTCACGGTGCCGAGCAGGATCCGGCAGCCCTCGGCGAGGATGCGCGAGATCAGGCCCGACGCACGATGCACGGGCAGCACCCAGAATCTGGCCAGCAGACCCGCGTCGCGTTCACGCCCGAGCAGCACGCCGCTCGCGACGGCGCCGGACAGCGCGCCGACGAGGGCGACCATCGGCACCGAGCCGTAGAGGGCATCGTCGCCGGTGAACTTCTCGATCTGACCGCCCACCACGATATTGAGCATCACCAGCAGCAGACAGGGGATGAGCAAGGTCTCGAGCAGCGTGACCGGGTTGCGTGCCCAGCGCACCAGCAGCCGCTCGGTCTGGATCAGTGTGTGCCGTAGCAGCGACACCGCCGAGGTCTCCGAGTGTTCTGCCATCAGGCCCTCCTGGAACTCAGCCGGATGGCCACCGGCGCGCAGATCGCCAGCATCGCGGCCAGCCAGAGCAGCGACGGGGTCACCAGCGACCAGGTCACCGTCCCGGCGTTGCCCTTGGTGTCACCGGCCAGCGCGCGCAACACGATCGCGAACTGGGAGACCGGTTGATTGCGCACGAACCACTGGATCCACTCCGGGAACTGGCTCGCCGGTGCGAGACCGGTCGAGAGCATGCCGAAGATCAACGGGGGCAGCAGCAGCGCCTGCGAGGTGGCTTCGGGGCTCTTGGACAGCGTGCCGATCACATCCGCGCCGAGGGTGAACGCGAGTCCGATGAGTACCGAGAATGCCAGATAGCCGAGGGTGTGCGCGGCGTCGAGCCGGAATCGGAAGCCGATCACATAGCCCGCGGCGATCCCCGCGGCCAGCGCGATCAGCAGCCGGAACAGGTTGGCCGACATCCGCGCCGCGACCGGAACCAGCGGGCGCAGCGGCATCGCGCCGAAGCGGCGGTTGAGGCCCGCCACGGAATCGGTGGCCGAGCGGAACGCCGCCGAGATGGCGGTGAACGCGGCGGCCTGCAGGATCACCAGCGGCATCATGTATTGGGCGTAACTGCTGAAACCGTTGCCGGAGAACGTCATCACCGTTTTCAGCGGGATGTAGAAGCTGGCCGTGAAGGCCGCGGGCGCGAGCACCGAGGCGAGGAACTCGCCGGTTTTGATCGAGGGCACGATCAGCCGGGTGCTCAGGACCCACCACTGCTGCACCGTCTCCGGTGTCGCGCGCACGGAGGTGTTCCAGGTGATGGCGGTCATGGGGTGGCCGCCGATTCGTCCTCGGTCGAGGCGAGGTGACCGGTGAGCTGCAGGAACACATCGTCGAGCGAGGGCCTGCGCAGGGCGATGTCGACGAGTTCGACCGAGGCGTTGTCGAGTCGCCGCAGGGCCTCGGCGAGTGTCTTGGCACCGTCGGGCGCGGGGATGGTGATGCGATCCGATTCGGGAGTGAGCGCGGCCAGGTTCTCCGCGGGAAGCAGCGAGCCGAGCGCGGCGACGATGGTGGGTAGCCCTTCCAGATCCAGCGGCACGATCTCGCAGTAGCTTCCGCCGGTGCGGTGTTTCAGCTCGTCGGCGGTGCCGGAGGCGATCACCACGCCGTGGTCGATCACGATGATCTGGTCGCTGAGCGCGTCGGCCTCCTCCAGATACTGAGTGGTGAGCAGGGTGGTGATCCCCGCGGTCTTGAAGCTGCGCACCAGATCCCAGACGCCCTGTCTGCTGCGGGGATCGAGGCCGGTGGTCGGTTCGTCGAGGAAGACGACATCGGGTCGCACCACGAGACCGCACGCGATGTCGATGCGGCGCCGCATGCCGCCCGAATAGGTGCCGACGCGCCGATTCGCCGCCTTCTCCAGATCGAATTCGCCGAGTAGTTCCCTGGCCCTGACCTGCGCCGCCGGTTTGCGCAGCCCCATCAGCCTGCCGAACATGACGAGGTTCTCGTAGCCGCTGAGCATGTCGTCGAGCGCGGCGTACTGCCCGGTGAGCATGATGCGTTTGCGCACCGCGGCGGGGTCGGCGACGACGTCGTGGCCTGCGACCACCGCCCGCCCGCTGTCGGGCGTGACGAGGGTGGACAGGATGTTCACCATCGTCGTCTTGCCCGCGCCGTTGGGGCCGAGGATGCCGAGCACCTCACCGGGGGCGGCCTCGAAATCGACGCCGCGCAGCGCGTGCACGTCGCCGAAGGACTTCTCGATCCCTTCGACCACGACGCCGCCGGTGCGCGGGTTGCTCTGCACGAGAGTGTGTTCGACGCTCATATCCGGTCTCCTGCTTCCAAGTGGTCATCGAGCAGTGGCGAGATGATCGACAGTGCGTAGGGATTGGTCATGTCGTCGTGGGTCACGTCGACGTCGTGGTCGGTGATGGCGCCGGTGACGTAGGGCCGCCAGCCGTCGGGGCCCATCCATTCGGCGGGATCGACCGTGGCGCGGAAATAGACGACGTCGCCGTGGTAGACCGGGCGCTGATATCCGGTCCGGGTGCCCGCGGAGGCGTTGTAGGAGCCCGCCATGCGCTCGATCGTGGCCGCGTCGATGAGCTCGACCCCGCCGAGCCGGGCGGTGATGAGCTCGGCCGCTTGTTCGGCGGTCGATTCGGCGGGCACGTCGTCGATGCCGAAGATGGCGCCGAAGGTGTTGATGAAGGCACCCGGCGACAGGCGCTCGATGGTGTCGCCGTCGATGTCGGCGGTATCGGTGTCCAGCAGTGCCACGACGCCGACCTGCTCGCCCGCCGCCTGCAGTTGCACCGCCATGGCCTGGGCGATGAGTCCGCCGAAGGACCAGCCGAGCAGGTGATAGGGGCCGCTCGGCTGCACCGCGCGGATCTCGCGCACGTAGCGCTGGGCGAATTCCTCGATGGAACGGGCGGAGGGTTCGCGGCCGCTGAGGTCGGGTGCTTGGAGCCCGTAGATCGGGCGGCCCGGCCGGAGCTGTTCGGCGAACCCCAGGTAGCTCCACGACATTCCGGAGGAGGAGTGGACGCAGAACAGCGCGGGTCGATCGCCGTCGGGGCGGATCGGTAGCAGCACGTCGAGACCGAGTCCGGTCGGTCCGGGCTCCGCGACCGCTGCCGCGCGGGCGGTCATGGCGGCGGCTTCGTCGGCCGAAGCGAGCTGGGCCGCGGGGGTTTCGGCGAATCGCGCCGCCGCGTCGAGTGCCTCGACCCAGAGCTGCGCGAGTTCGGCGACGTCCGCACGATCCAGCAGCTGTGCCGCGTAACCGAAGTCGGCCTGTAGCCGGTTGCCGACGACCATGGCGTTGATATCGATGGGCGACATGATCGGCACCTCCGGATGCTCGGCCGCCTCGAGCTCACCGAGCGCGTCGGTGGGTAGCCAGCCGAGACCTTCCAGGCCGGGCGGTGTGTCGACCGAGGTGTGCCTGCCCAGGTAGTTCACACAGATCTGGCCGGGGAGCCGGGTCGGAAGATGCTCGGCTGCTTCGGGATTCAGGTAGCGCAGCAGGCTGAATCCGATGCCCTTGTCGGGGACCGCGAGCAGATCGTGCTTGACCCGGCGGATGGCCGCGCCCATGGCGGGGCCGCCCGCCAGCGCGTCGTCGATGTCGATGTCGGCGAGATCGAGGCGCACCGGGTACAGGTTGGTGAACCAGCCGATGGTCCGCGACAGATCGGCGCCGGGCACGACTTCTTCCTGTCTGCCATGGCCTTCCAGACGCAGCAGCGCCGAGGGCTCGTCCACGCCTCTGCGCGCACGCCAGCGCACCAGCGCCACGGCCAGGGTGGCGAACAGCGCGTCGGTGACACTGCCCTGGAACAGGCGGGGCAGGGTGGTGAGCAGCGCTGTGGTGGTGTTGTCGTCGACCTCGATGTCGAGGCGGCGGACGGTCTGGCCCTGGTCGGTGCCTGGATCGAGGTGACGGGCGCCGAGCAGCGGGTCGGGGCCGTGCACCACCGCTTGCCAGTACGGGAGTTCGGCGCGGCGCCGCTCGGAACGGGCCTGCTCGGTCATGGCGTGCGACCAGCGCCGCATCGAGGTGCCGATATCCGGGAGGATCGGGGTGGCGCCCGCCGATACCTGGGCCCATGCGGCGATCAAGTCCTGCACCAGGATTCGCCACGACACGCTGTCGATCGCGAGATGGTGCGCGACGATGATCAGGCGTCCGGGCCCGGTGTGCGCGCCGGCGTCGCCGACCGGATCCAGCCACACGAACTGCAGGACGACCCCGTCCGCCGGATTCAGTCGGTTCATCGCGGAGTCGAGCTCGGTCTGGGCGTATTCGCGCAGCTCGATCGGGTCGATGGCGGCGTCGAAGGCCGTGCGGTGCACCAGTGCGTCGACCTCGATCGAACCGGGGTCGGCCACGCGCAGCCGCCAGCCGTCCTCGGCTGCCCACAGGCGGGCTCGCAGCATGTCGTGCCGGTCGATCACGGCCGAGACAGTGGCGACGAGTTGCTCGCGTTCGATGCCGACGGGCAGTTCCAGCACCGCGGTCTGGGCGAACCGGTCGAAGTCGCCGCCGCGTTCGACCATGTAGTGCACGATCGGTGTCAGCGGCAGGTCACCGGTGCCCCCACCGGGCAGTTCGGCCAGCGCTTCCACCGTCTCGGCGGCATCGACGGCCGCACCGAGCGCCGCCACCGTGCGGTGTTCGAAGACCTGCAACGGCGTGCAGTGCACGCCGCGCAGCTTCGCCTGGGTCACGAGCTGGATGGCCAGGATGCTGTCGCCGCCGAGGGCGAAGAAGGAGTCGTCGATGCCGACCCGTGCGCGACCGAGCAGTTCGGCGTAGACCTCGGCGAGTACCAGCTCGGTCGGCGTCTCCGGTGCGCGGTACGGGGTGTCGTCGGTGACGAACACCGGCTCCGGCAGTGCTTTTCGGTCGAGTTTGCCGACCGCGTTGATGGGGATCTCGTCCAGCACCACGAACGCGGCGGGCACCATGTACGCGGGGAGCGTGTCGGCGGCGAGGGCGCGGATATGTGCGATGTCGAGGTCGGCGCCGGGCATGCGCACCAGGTAGGCGGCGAGGGCGGTGGCGCCGGTGGGCCCCGGAACACCCAGCGTCACCGCGAGATCGACACCGTCGATGGCGCCGAGCACCGCATCGATCTCGCCGAGCTCGATGCGCTGGCCGCGCACCTTCACCTGGAAGTCGGTGCGGCCGAGGTATTCCAGCGCCAATCCTGGAGACGTGCCAGCGGGGTTCTCGGACAGGGCGGGGCTGTCGGACCGAGTGGCGCGGACGCTGTGTACCGGGGTGTTCGTGCGAGTCCACCGGACCAGATCACCTGTGCGATAGAGGCATTCGCCGGGCAGGCCGAAGGGGTCGGCGATGAATCGGGCTGCCGTCAAGCTCGGCCGCGCGTGGTAGCACCGCGCGAGCGCGGTGCCCGCGAGGTACAGCTCACCCGCGACGCCGACGGGTACCGGGCGCAGGCGGTCGTCGAGGACGAGTGCGGACGCACCGCGAACGGGAGCGCCGATGGTCACCGGCTCCGCAGCGGACAGCGGCGCGGAACCTGTTGCCCAGATGGTGTATTCGGTCGGGCCGTACAGGTTGACCATCGTCCGCCCGCCGGCGCCGCCGCACCAGCGCGCGACGAGATCGGGGCCGACCGCCTCACCCGCGACCGCGAGCACCCGCAGGCTCGACACGTCGGCGGGATCGATGGTGGCCAGTGCCGACGGCGTGATCACCATGTGGCTGACCTGCTCGGCGGCGATCAGTTCCGCGAGGGGGGCGCCGCCGAAGACATCCGGCGGGGCGATCACCGAGGCGCCGCCGCAGCCGAAGGCCATGAGCGCCTCGAAGATCGACGCGTCGAAGCTCGGCGAGGCCACCTGCATCACCCGGGCGTGTTCGTCGAGGGCGAGGTCGGTGCGCTGGGAGGCGACCAGGTCGGCCAAGCCTCGATGGGTGACGGTGACGCCCTTCGGGGTACCGGTGGAGCCGGAGGTGTAGATCATCCAGGCCGGGTTCTCGACCCTGATCGGAACCGGCAGTTCCGCGGGGGTGAGGTCCGCGTCGTCGGTGGCGCCCACGCGGGTGGCGAAGCCGGGGTCGTCGAGGATCAGCCAGTGGGTGGTGTCGGACAGCTGCGGCCGGTATGCGGCGAGGGTGATCCCGACTCGCGCGCCGGAATCGGAGAGCATGTGGTCGATGCGGTCCGCCGGATGTTTCGGGTCGACCGGCAGAAACGCCGCGCCCACCTTCGCCGCGGCCCAGATGCCGACGTGGAGCTCGACACACCGGGGGAGACCGAGGGCTACCACAGATTCCGTGTGCGCTCCCGCCTCGATGAGCAACCTGGCCAACTGATTCGACCGGGCGTGCAGCGCACCGTAGGTGATCGTGTCGGATACCTGTGTGGGTTGTGCCGCGGCGTCGGCGGAGGTGGGCTCGGTCGGGGAGATGGTGCCGGTGGCCCGGGTCGCGGTGGCCGTCGCAGTGCCGGCAACCAGGGCTGGTCGGTCGGGGAAGGTCGCGGCGGTGGCGGTGAGCAGGTCGGCCAAGGTCGTCGTGCCCGCGGTAGCGGGGCCGTGGACCGGGACGAGTTCCGCGCGTTCGGATTCGGCGAGGAGGTCGATATCGGCGAGGCGGATGTCGATGTCGGTGAGGACGGTGGCGAGCACCTGCCGCCATCGGGTCGCGAACGAGGTGACGGTGGCGGCGTCGAACAGATCTGTCGCGTAGGTGAGGACGCCGTCGATGCCCGCCGGGCCGGTCTCGTCGAACCGTTCGCGCAGGTCCAGGGTGAGGTCGAAGGCCGAGGATCGGCGGTCGAAGTCCTCGACCTCGAAACGCAGCCCGGGCAGTTCGAGCACCGGTTCGATGAAGTTCTGCAGCGACAGCGACACCTGGAACAGCGGGTGATGGGCGGTCGACCGGGTGGGGTCGAGTGCCGCGACGAGCTGCTCGAACGGTACGTCGGCGTGGCCGAAGGCGTCGAGGTCGGTGTCGCGGACGGTGGCGAGCAGCTGCCGGAAGCCGGTGCCGGGGTCGACCGGCGTGCGCAGGGCGAGGGTGTTGACGAACATGCCGACGAGATCGTCCAGCGCGGCCGCACCGCGACCCGCGATCGGCGTGCCGATGACGACATCGCCGGTACCGGCGAGCCGGGCCAGCAGCACCGCGAGGGCGGCGTGGACGACCATGAAGACGCTGACATTGTTCGCGGCGGCGAAGTCGATCAGCGCACGGTGGGTCTGTTCGTCGACGGTGAAGTCGATATCGTCGCTGCTCATGGTCTGCACCGCCGGACGGGGGCGATCGGTGGGCAGTTCCAGCGCATCCGGTGCGCCCGCGAGTGTTTCGCGCCAGTACCGGATCTGCTGTGCTGCCACGGACTCCGAATCCGTCGCGCTGCCGAGAAGCTCGCGATGCCACAGCGCGAAGTCCGCGTACTGCACCGTGAGCGGCGGCTGCGTGGGTGCTGTACCCGACACCCGCTCCGAGTAGGCGGCGACCAGGTCCGCCGCCAGGGGGGCCATCGATGCGCCGTCGGCGCTGATGTGGTGTACGACGAGGACGATGACATGCACTGACACAGGGTCTTCGGATCGATAGGCATTGCGGGGTCCGGTCTGGGCTGGGTGACTGTTGAGGCGGAACAGGCCGACACGCAGTGGTGCCTGACGGGTGAGGTCGAAGCCGGTGCCTGCCAGTTCGTTGATCTGCTCACGCAGTGGCGCGCCGTCTTCGGTGTCGATCAGCGGCATCGACGGAACCGCGGTATCGATGCCGACGACAACCTGACGCGGGCCCTCGGCGTCGGCGGGATAGCGGGTGCGCAGGCTCTCCTGTCGTTCGACCACGTCGGCGAGAGCGCGGCGCATGGCTTCCACATCGAGGGTTCCGGTGAGGCGCAGGGCGATCGCGATGTTGTAGGCCGACGAGTCGGGGTCGAGTTGATTGAGCACCCACATACGCTGCTGGGCGGGGGACAGGGGGATGCGGTCCGGGCGCAGGCGGGGAGCCAGCGCGGGCAGGCCAGGACTGCCCTCGGCGGCGGGGACGACCCGCGCCGACAGTTGGGCGACGCTCGGCGCGTCGAAGAGATCACGCAGCGCGATGGTGGAGCCGAGCGCCGAATTGACCCGGGCGACAACCTTCGTCGCGCTCAGCGAGTTGCCGCCGAGTTCGAAGAAGGACTGGTCGACGCTCACCCGTTCGCTGCCGAGGACATCGGCGAACACCGCGGCGACGGCCTGTTCGATCGGTGTGCGCGGTGCGAGGTAGGACTGCTGGGTGGCCGAGAAGTCCGGTATCGGCAGGGCTTTGCGGTCCAGTTTGCCGACCGGAGTGAGCGGGATATCGTCCAGGACGACGATATAGGCGGGCACCATGTATCCCGGCAGTTCCGCCGCGACCTGAGCGCGCAACCGTTCGGTGTCGAGTGCGACATCGGGCACGGCGAGCACGTAGGACACGAGCACGGTGGCGCCCGCCGGTCCTTCGCGTCCGATCGTCACCGCGTAGTCGACCTCGGCGTCGCGCGAGAGCACCGCGTCGATCTCGCCGAGTTCGATCCGCAGGCCGCGAATCTTCACCTGGAAGTCGCTGCGGCCCAGGTATTCCAGGGTGAGCGCGGCGTTCTCGCCCGTGACCCAGCGCACCATGTCGCCGGTCCGGTACATCCGTTCCCCGGCGACGCCGAACGGGTTGGCGACGAACCGGCTCGCGGTCATCTCGAACCGGTTGAAGTAGCCGCGCGCCAGCGCGGGCCCGGCCAGATACAGCTCACCGGCGATGCCGACCGGCACCGGACGCAACCAGCTGTCCAGCACCACCAGTGTCGCACCGCGAATCGGTCCGCCGATCGTGACCGGTTCGCCGGGGAGCAGTTCGGCGGGACCGGTTGCCCAGATGCTGAACTCGGTGGGGCCGTACAGATTCACCATCCGCCTGCCCGCGGCCCACTTCTCGATGAGCTCGGGGGTGGCCGCCTCACCGGCCACCGACAGCACCCGCAGCTCGGTGAGATCGGTGGGCTCCATCGTCGCCAGCGCCGACGGGGTGATCACCGCGTGGGTGACCCGCTCGGTGCGCAGCAGCGTCTCGAGTTCGCCGCCGCCGTAGACCTCCGGCGGTGAGACCACCAGGCGTCCACCCGCCGCGTGCGCGGTCAGCATCTCGAAGACCGAGGCGTCGAAGCTGGGAGAGGCGACCTGGAGTGCGCTGGCGGTCGGGTCGAGCGCCAGGGTTTCGCGCTGGGCAGCAACGAGATTCGCGATGCCGCGATGGCTGAGCAGAACCGCCTTCGGCTTGCCGGTGGAACCGGAGGTGTAGATCAGGTAGGCCGTGTGGTCGATATCGAGCGGGCCGCCGCGTTCGGCGTCGGTGATCGGCGCGTCCGAGACCAGCATGGCGCGGCGCATGGTGTTCAGGTCGTCGAGCAGCAGCCAGTCGATGGACCCGGGCAGGTCTTCGCCGGTAGCCGTCACGGTGACGCCGATCGGGGCCTTCGAATCGGTGAGCATGTGCTCGATCCGCTCCACCGGATAGCTCGGATCCAGCGGGACGAAGGCCGCCCCCGTCTTGGCCAGTGCCCACACGGCGACCACCGATTCCAGCGACCGGGTGAGCGCGAGCACGACGAAGATCTCAGGCCCGATCCCGCGGCGGAGCAGGACCCGGGCGAACCGGTTGGACCAGGCGTCGAGGTCGCCGTAACTCATTCGCAGCTCGCCCGAGCTGACCGCGATCGCGTCGGGATCGATGCGCGCGCCTGCGGTGAGGATGTCGGGCAGCGTGCGCATCGGCAAGGGCGGTGGCCCGTGCACCGGTGCCAGCGTGGCCAGTTCGGCGTCGCTGCAATTTCGCAGTTGCGAAACCAGGGTGTGCGGATTCTCGGCGAGTTGGGTGAGCACCCGGACGAACCGGTCCAGGAGTATCTGTGCCGCAGTGGGTTCCAGCTGATCGGCCATGAACTTCACCGTGATGCGCAGGGCGTCGCCCGCACCGGCCTCGCCGCGCAGCGGAATCACCATGAGGTTCAACGGGTACGGCGTCGCGTCGGTGCCCTCGACATCGAGCACCCGCATGCCCGCGATGTCCAAGGCCTGCGACAGCGCCTCCCGATCGATGGGGTAGGACTCGAAAACGGTGAGCGTGTCGAACAATTCGGCCAGCCCGACCACGCGGTGGATGGCGGCGAGGCCGACGTGCTGGTGGTCCATGAGCCGCGCCTGCTCTGCCTGCACGCGAGCAAGCAGGTCGCGGACCTTTTCCGACGGATCCAGCGTCACCCGCACCGGGACGGTGTTGATGAACAGCCCGACCATCTCCTCGACACCGGGCAGCTCCGGCGGCCGACCGGACACCGTGGCGCCGAACACCACATCGGTGCGACCGGTGAGCATGGCCAGCAGTAGCGACCAACCGGCCTGGACCAGCGTGTTCACGGTCGCACCCGCTTCTCTGGCCGCGGATTCGAGTACCGCGACCGTGGCGGAGGACAGATCGTGCGAGAGCATCGCGGTCTCGGTCGACTCGATGCCGACGAGGGTGGGGACGGCGCGGGTCGGCGTGTCGATCCCGGCCATGGCCTGCTTCCACGCCGACAGCGACGCCTCCGCATCCTGGTCTCCGAGCCAGGACAGGAAGTCGCGGTAGGACGGGGCGGGCGGCAACATCGAGGTGTCGCCCGCAGTGACGTACAGGGTGAGCAGCTCCCGCACCAGCAGCGGCGTCGACCAACCGTCCAGCACCAGATGGTGATTGGTCATGATGAGCCGCAACGTTTCCGCGCCGGTCCTGACCAGGGTGAAGCGGAGCAACGGGGGCCGGGTCAGGTCGAAGCGGGTCAGCGCGTCGAGCTCGATCACTCGGTCGAGCTCGCGAGCTCGCTGGTCTTCGTCCGCGATCTCGGTGAGATCTACTTCTTCCCAACGGATCTCGGCGGCGGACAGGACGAGCTGACGCGGGCCGTCGTCGGTCTCGACGAAGGCCACACGCAGGTTCTCGTGCCGATCGACGAGCGCCTGTGCGGCACCGCGCAGCCGGGTGGCGTCGACCGTGCCCGCGAGGGTGAGCAGTGATTGGACCGTGTAACCGTCGGCGGTGTCGGAGTCGTAGAGCGCGTGGAAGAGCAGGCCGTATTGCAGCGGCGAGAGCGGCCAGACGTCGGTGAGCGCCGGGTAGGTGTGCTCCCAGCGCTCGATCTGCGGCTGATCGACCGTGACGAGCGCGAAATCCGAGGGGGTGCGGCCACCCGCGTCGCCGGTCGCGGCATGGGTGACGAGTGCGCGCAGGGCCTGCGACCACAGCTCGGCCAACGCGCGCACGTCGGCCTCGTCGAGCAGTCTGCTCGCGTAGGCCCAGGTGACTTCCAGCCCGGCATCGGTCAGCACCGCGTTGATATCGACGACGGCGGCCAGTGGGGCTCGGTCGTCGTTGGTCGCGGCGAAACGTCGCGGAACCCAGGGATCGTCGCCGGTCACCGCCCTGCCGAGATAGTTGAAGCTCAGCTGGGGTGTCGGCGCGCCGGCCAGTACCGCGGCGGACTCGTCGTTCAGATAGCGGAGCAAGCCGAAGCCCACGCCGCGATCGGGGACCGACCGCAACTGCTCCTTGGCGGCCTTGATCGCCGAACCCGCCGCACGGCCGCCGGCGAACGCGTCGCCGAGATCGATCCCGGTCAGGTCGAGTGCGACCGGGTACACGCTGGTGAACCAGCCGACCGTGCGCGCGACATCGGCGCCGGGCAGCAGGGATTCGTCGCGGCCGTGGCCCTCCAGCGTCAGCAGTGCGCCGGTGCGGTCGCGCCATCGGCATACGGCCATGGCGAGCGCGGCCAGCAGCACATCGTCGGCGCCGCAATGGAACTGCTCGGGCACGCCGTGCAAGACGGTCTGTGCGACGTCCGAAGGCACCGTCGACTGCCACTGCGCCATCGTGGCGACCATGTCGAGGGCGGGGTCGAAGGCGCAGGCGGTCTCCGCTACCGGGTCGGACAGCTCGGAGGCGGTAGCCGGCGCGGCGGTCTGGGCCGTGTCGCCGGACCGATCGGAAAGAGTCGAGGTGGTCGTCGCGCGGTGGGCACTGCGACGGTCGGTGCGGGCGAACGGCGGGTCGGGTGTGGCCAGGATTCGCTGCCAGATCGGCAGTTCGTCGAGACGTGTCGCGGCGTTCTCGGGCTGGCTGTGCGCCCAGCGGCGGAAGGAGGTGCCGACCGGGTCGAGCGTGCCGCCGAAGGATGCGGTCGCCAAGTCCGGCAACAGGATTCGCCAGGAGATACCGTCGGTGACCAGGTGATGCAGGACCAGCCAGCACAGTGGGGCGGCGTCGGCGCGTTCGACCAACACGAACCGGGCGACGACACCCGCGGGGGGATCGAGTAGGTCCGCGGCGTTCTGCAAGGCGCGCTCGACCGCGTCCTCGGTGTCGGCCCGGGTCACCTCGATCAGATCCTCGGCGTCGACCGCACCGGGCTCGGCCACCACCCATTCCCAGCCGTCGGCCGTCGGTCGCAGCGACGAGCGGAGGAGATCGTGCTGGTCGAGCAGCACCTGGAGCGCCGCCGCGAGCCGCGGACGGTCGAAACCGTCGGGCAGCCCGATCAGGACGGCCTGCCCGTAGCGTCCCCAGGTGTCCGGGTGCTCGACCATCGCGTGCACGATCGGGGTGAGCTCCACCGCGCCGACCCCGCCGCCGGGCAGCTCGTCCACCACCGGTACCTGGGTGTCGTCGGCGACAGCGGCCAGCGCGGCGACCGTCTTGCGTTCGAAGACATCGCGGGCGCTGAACGAGATACCGGCGGCCTTCGCCCGCGAGACCAGCTGGATCGACACGATGCTGTCGCCACCGAGCGCGAAGAAACTGTCGTCGACACCGACGGTGCCGAGTCCGAGCACCTCGGCGAAGAGGGCTGCCAACGCTTCCTCGCGCGGCGTGGACGGAGCCCGGCTCGCGACGGTGCGCGCACCGAAGTCCGGTGCGGGCAATGCCTTTCGGTCCACCTTGCCGAGCGGGGTCAGCGGCACCCGGTCGAGCACCATCACCACGGCGGGCACCATATAGGCCGGAAGCGTTTCGCCGACAGCGGCTTTCACCGCTTCTGGATGGACCTCGGCACCCGGCTCGGCCGTGACATAGGCGACGAGCGCGGTGGCGCCGGTCGGCGACTCGGCACCGAGCGTGATCGCGAAGTCGATCTCGGGCAGCCGCTGCAACGCGGCATCGATCTCGCCGAGTTCGATCCGGTAGCCGCGTACCTTCACCTGGAAGTCGCTGCGCCCCTGGTATTCCAGGGTGACGCGGCCCTCGGCGTCGGTCCAGCGCACCAGATCGCCGGTGCGATACATCCGGTCGCCGGGTGCGTGCGGATTCGCCACGAACCGGCTCGCGGTCAAGCCGCTGCGCCGGTGGTAGCCGCGCGCGACACCGGGGCCCGCGAGGTACAGCTCACCCACGGTGCCCGCCGGTACCGGGCGCAGCCACGGGTCAAGGACCAGGCCGCAGACGCCACCGACCAGGCTGCCGATCGTCACCGGGGCGCCGGGCACCAGCGGTTCGCTCAGGGTGGTGGTGATGGTCGTTTCGGTGGGCCCGTACCCGTTGATCAGCGAGCGCCCGGCCCATTTCGCCACCAGTTCCGGCGGGCACGCGTCACCGCCGACCACGATCGTGCGCAGGTCGGGCAGCGTCACCGGGTCGAGTGAACCGACAACCGCCGGGGTGACATTGAGATGGGTGACGCGGTGGGTGCGCAGCACGTGCGCCATGTCCTCACCCGCGTAGGCCGACGGCGGGACCACCGCGAGGGTGGCACCGGCGGCCAGCGTCACCACGATCTCCTCGACCGAGATGTCGAAGCTCGGCGAGACCGCGTGGGCGACCACAGAGTCCGGCTCGACCCCGAACCCGGCCCCCGAACTCGCCGCGAGGTTCGCCAGGCCGCGATGCGAGACCAGCACGCCCTTGGGCAGACCGGTCGACCCGGAGGTATAGATGACATAGGCGACCTGATCCGCCGCGATCGCGGCCGTGCGGTCGGCATCGGTGATCGGCGCGGGGTCATGGGTGGCGAGTTCGGCGGTGATCAACGGGTCGTCCAGCGAGAGCCAATCGACCTTGTCGGGCAGCGACTTTCGCGCCTCGTCGACCGTCAAGCCGGTGACCACCCCGCTGTCGTCGATCATGTGCTCGATGCGATCGTCGGGGTAGGTCGGATCGATGGGAACGAACGGCGCACCGGTCTTGGCCACCGCGACGGTGGCGAGCACGGACTCCGCGGACCGCGGAATCGACAGCGCTACCGCGTGTTCAGGCCCCGCGCCGGCGGCGATCAGCAGGCGGGCCAGGCGATTGGTGTAGTCGTCGACCTCGCGATAGCTCAGTGTGTCGTCGGTACCCCAGCGCAGCGCCACCGCGTCCGGGTCGAGCGCGGCGCCCGCCGCGAGGATCTCGGGCAGGGTGCGCGTCGCGACGCCGGCCGGGCCGCGCGCGGGCACCGAGGCCGCCTGCTCGGCATCCGAGAGAACGGGCACCGTCGACAGCGGGGCGTCCGGCCCGGCGACGAGGAACCGATGCAGGAACAGCAGGAATCGCTCGTGATGGCCCGCCAGGTCGGCGTCGCTGTACAGGTTCGCGTTGCCTTGCAGGTCGATGTGGGTGCTCTCGCCGCCGACGCCCGGGTACAGGTTGACGAACAGGTCGTCGATCAGGCCGGAGGTGAGCACGTGGAGCCGCCCGACGACCGGGCCCAGCGCGATCTTGGTGTCCACCATCATCAGATTCACGGCGGGGCCGAACGAGGCCGCCTCGTCCATCGCCCAGCCGAGATCTCGGACGATGTCCTCCTGGCGGTAGCGCTGGCGTCGCAACGCGCCGGTCAGCTCGCTCTGCACGGCGAGAATCGCCGCCCCGACGGTGGTGGTGGGATCGAGGCGCACGCGCAGCGGCACGACATTGGCGAGCATGCCGCCCGAACGACGCAGGGTCGCCGAGGTCCGCGCGGAGACCGGCAGGCTCAGCACCACTTCCGGCGCGCCGGTCATCGCGGCGAGATAGGCGCCGAAGGCCGCGACCACGGTCGGCGCGACACCCGAATTCACCGATGCCGCAACCGAATCCAGCAGGGTTCCGGTCTCCGCGGGCAGCGCGCCCGATACCCGGTTGGGGTGGGCGTCGACCTCGGCGTCGCGGCCGGCGAGCGTCACCGGATCGGCCAGCGCGGCCAGGTGCTCGCGCCAGTAGTCGCGGTCGGTGGTGAAACGGCCGGAGGTGCGGTAGGCCAGATCGGCATCGACGATCTTCTGCAACGGCTCGGCCTTGGTGGCCGGCGGCTCACGGCCGTCGAAGGCGGCGTTGTAGAGCTCGCCGACGCGCTGAACCAGCGCCAGCGCGCCCATCCCGTCCAGCACGATGTGGTGCATGCGCGCGTACCAGAACCAGCGATCCTCGGCGACACGCACCAGGGCGATGCGGACTAATCGGTCGTGCATCACATCCAGTGGTGCGGTGTACTCGGCGCGCATCCACGCGTGCGCGGCCGCTTCCGGGTCGGGGCGGTCACGCAGATCCAGTTCGGCCACGTCGTCGTCGAGGGTCAGATCGACGACCTGATGGGGGTGACCGTCGATATCGACCAGCCGCAGATAGCCGGTACCGAACTCACGACCGGTCCGCTGGACCGCGTCGATCAGCAGCGCGAGGTCGACCGCGCCGGACAGCTCCACGTACTGGGCGATGGAGATGGGGGTATCGCCCGCGATGTGCTGGGCGAACCAGATGCCGCGCTGGGCGGCCGACAAGGGAAAAGGGCCTTCGGGTGCGACGGCATCCGACGCATGCGAAGAGGACTGGATCATGAGCGAACCTGCGTTCTCATGTCTGGAGCTGGGCGTTCACCTCTGGTTCCCGACCGTCGGGTAGCTACCTGGTAGGTAGTACCCGCCGTTGCGTACTGCGCTCTATGTTCATTCTGAACCTGTATCGAGCGCATCGGAATGGGTTCAGCAGACTGCGCGCAGTTCCGTGGCCGCCAGCGGCGCGTCGGAGGTGACCAGATAGCGCTGCAGGGTCGAGCGGTCGTCGAGCACCAGCCAGTCGGCGCCGCCGCCGAGTTCGCCCCGGCGGGCCTTGGTGGTGATCCCGAATCCGGCGCCGGGGGCGGTGGACGCGCCCTCGGCCTGCGACACCGGGATCGCACCGATCTTGCGCACCGCGGCCTCGGCGACCACCGACTCGATCCGGGGGTCGACAGCGAGGGCGATCCGGTCGCCGGCGTCGGCGCCACGGGTGAGCAGCAGCCGGGCCAGGCGGTTCGCCCAACGGTCCAGATCGGCGTCGGCGAGCTGACCGGCGACCGGCGCGCCGGAGCGGCTGCGCATCGGGATGACGTTGCCGGCGGGTGCGGTGACCAGGGTGCTCATCGTGTTCCCCTTCGAAGGCTTGACGGGTGTCTGTGGGTACACCTCTAATCTCGTCTTCGGGAGGGGGATCCGACAGCAACCCCAGCGTTGATGCGCCGACTCCCAGGGGGATCGATTACCACCCCTGGGTGGGCGAACCCCGGCGGCGGCGGCCTCGTGCACGCACCGCCGACCGCCGTGGCCTCGCCTCAGCGGGCGTTTCCGCCGATGCTGAAATGCGCGCCGATGGGGTCGATCAGGCCGGCGAGGCGGCCGTAGGGGGTGTTCATCGGTTCGAAGGCGATGGTGCCGCCGAGGGCCACCGCGTGTTCGGCGGACTTGTCGACGTCGTCGGCGCCGAAATAGACCGTCCACGAGCCGGGCACGCCCTCGGCGAGGTGACCGTTGGCGTCGAGAACGCCGCCGCCCATGGGGGGAACGGTGTGGATGGTGGTGTAGCGGAAGTCCGCGGTGTCGGCGATCGTCAGGGTGTCGCGCCAGCCGAAGACGTCGCGGTAGAAGACCAGCGACTCGTCGTAGGCGCGGGTCATCAGCTCGAACCAGGACGGGACGCCGACATGGTCGGTCCAGGTCCCGTCCGCGACGATGCCGACCGCGTCGAAGCCGGCGAAGGTGTCGGCCTGCCAGACGCCGACACCGATTCCGCCGACATCGGCCAGTACCGCCATCGCACCGAGATCGGCGATCGCCATCGGCTCGACGATCACATTGCCGCCCGCCGCGCTCGCCGCGGCTGTCGTGGCCAGGGCATCGGGGGAGTTCAGATAGACGGTCCAGCGGTCCGGATACGGGTCGCCGGGATCGTCGTGGCGGCCCATCGCACCCGCCACCGCCCGCCCGTCCTTGCGCAAGGTGGTGTAGCCGCCGAATTCCTCGCCGCCGCGTTCGGCGGTCCAGCCGAACAGCTCGCCGTAGAAGGCGATCGCGCGGTCGAGATCGGTCGTGTAGAGGTCGACCCAGGTGGGATCGCCGGGTTTCGGGCTGAACGACATGACTTCTCCTCGGCTGAAGGGGTAGCGCGTCAGCGACGCTGGCATGTTCGCGCGTCGGCATCGATCATGACGCGCCGACCGCCGAAAAGTCATCGCCGACAACCGTTGCACCCACGCGACCTGCGGAGGAAGATCGGGATCGCGAACTACGGCGCGCCGAATACGACACAGAGTAGGACCCGCGCGGAATGCTGCGGCAGCACGGTTTACGATTCACTCCAACGCATGTCTGCTGCTGTCCGTCATGGAGGCGCGGCCGGCTCTGCGAGTGACGTACAGGCATCTTCAGGAGGATCAGTGACTGCGGTAGAGCCCAGGCCAGTCCCTCAGTTGGAAGCGACTCGACCGTATCCGGCCCGGACCGGTCCGAAGGGCTCGTTCCTCTACAAGGCGGTCACCACCACCGACCCCAAGGTGCTCGGCACCATGTACTTGGTGACGGCGATCAGCTTCTTCCTGGTCGGTGGACTCATGGCGCTGCTGATGCGCGCCGAGTTGGCCCGTCCGGGTCTGCAGTTCCTTTCGCCCGAACAGTTCAACCAGCTGTTCACCATGCACGGCACGATCATGCTGCTGTTCTACGCGACGGCGATCGTGTTCGGCTTCGCCAACATCATCCTGCCGCTGCAGATCGGCGCCCCCGACGTCGCCTTCCCGCGACTGAACGCGTTCAGCTACTGGCTGTACCTGTTCGGTGGCTCGATGGCGACCGCGGGTTTCGTGACCCCCGGCGGCGCGGCGGACTTCGGCTGGACGGCGTACGTGCCGCTCACCGACATCCTGCACTCGCCCGGTGTCGGCACCGACCTGTGGATCCTGGGTCTGGCCGTGTCGGGTCTGGGCACCATCCTCGGTGGCGTCAACATGCTCACCACCGTGGTCTGCCTGCGCGCACCCGGTATGACCATGTTCCGCATGCCGATCTTCACCTGGAACATCGCGGTGACCTCGGTCCTGGTGCTGCTGGCCTTCCCGCTGCTCACCGCGGCGCTGTTCGGTCTGGCCTACGACCGCCACCTGGGCGGCCACATCTACGACCCGGCCACCGGCGGCATCCTGCTCTACCAGCACCTGTTCTGGTTCTTCGGTCACCCCGAGGTCTACATCATCGCGCTGCCGTTCTTCGGCATCGTGTCGGAGATCTTCCCGGTGTTCAGCCGTAAGCCGATCTTCGGTTACACCACGCTGGTCTACGCGACGCTGGGCATCGCGGCGCTGTCGATCGCGGTGTGGGCGCACCACATGTACGCCACCGGCGCCGTGCTGCTGCCGTACTTCTCCTTCATGACCTTCCTCATCGCGGTCCCGACCGGTGTGAAGTTCTTCAACTGGATCGGCACCATGTGGCGCGGTCAGCTGACGTTCGAGACACCGATGCTGTGGTCGATCGGCTTCCTGGTGACCTTCCTCTTCGGTGGTCTGTCGGGCGTCATCCTGGCCTCGCCGCCGCTGGACTTCCACGTCACCGACTCGTACTTCGTCGTCGCGCACTTCCACTACGTGCTCTTCGGCACCATCGTGTTCGCGACCTTCGCGGGTATCTACTTCTGGTTCCCGAAGATCACCGGCCGCATGATGGACGAGCGTCTGGGCAAGTGGCACTTCTGGACCACCTTCGTCGGCTTCCACACCACCTTCCTCGTTCAGCACTGGCTGGGCGCCGAGGGCATGCCGCGTCGCTACGCCGACTACCTGCCGTCCGACGGTTTCACCACGCTGAACACGATCTCCACGATCGGTGCGTTCATCCTGGGCTCGTCGATGCTGCCGTTCATCTGGAACGTCTTCAAGAGCTACCGCTACGGCGAGGTCGTCACGGTCGACGACCCGTGGGGCTACGGCAACTCCCTCGAGTGGGCCACCACCTGCCCGCCGCCGCGCCACAACTTCTACGAGCTGCCGCGGATCCGGTCCGAGCGCCCGGCGTTCGAGCTGCACTACCCGCACATGGTCGAGCGCATGAAGGCCGAGGCGCACGTCGGCTGGGGCTCGGGTAAGCACAGCACGCACGTGTCCGAAGGCGCGCTCGCGAAGAAGTAGGACACCACCGAACGACAGGGTGTGCACCTGCTGGGTGACCAGCGGGTGCACACTCTTTTTGTGGGTAATCGAACGGAGCAGATCGACTTGGCCGACACCACAGTTCTCGTGACCGTCACCGGCCCCGACCGACCAGGCGTCACCTCGGTGCTGCTGGCGACGTTGTCCCGGCATCAGGTGAGCTTGCTGGACGTGGAGCAGGTGGTCATCAGGGGTCGACTCACCCTCGGGGTGCTGGTGTCGTGCCCCAACGACCCCGAGGCGTTGCAGGACGAGCTCGAAGAGGCGATGAACACCGTCGGCATGCAGGTCGACGTGTCGGTCGACGCGCAGATCGGTAAGCCGCCGATGTCCACGCACGCGGTCGTGGTGCTCGGCGCCCCGGTCACCGCGAAGGCGTTCAGCGCCATCTCGCGTGAACTCGCCACCGGTGGCGCCAATATCGACTCCATCCGTGGCATCGCCGACTACCCGGTGACCGGGATGGAACTGATGGTCACCGCGACCGACACCAGCGACGAAGGCGACGCGCGGCTGCGCACCGCACTGGCCGAGGTGGCGGTCGCCGAACAGGTCGACATCGCGGTGGAACGGGCCGGGCTGGCCCGCCGGGCCAAGCGCCTGATCGTGTTCGACGTCGACTCCACCCTGATCACGGGCGAAGTGATCGAGATGCTGGCCGCGCACGCCGGCGTCGAAGACCAGGTCCGCGAGGTCACCGAGGCCGCGATGCGCGGCGAGCTCGACTTCGCCGAATCGCTGCGTCAGCGCGTGGCCACCCTCGAGGGCCTCGACGAGTCGGTGATCGAGGAGGTCGCCGACCGGATCGAGCTCACCCCGGGCGCGCGCACCACGATTCGCACCCTGCGCAGGCTCGGCTTCCGCTGCGGTGTGGTCTCCGGTGGGTTCCGGCAGGTGATCGAGCCGCTCGCACACGAGCTGGAGCTCGATTTCGTGCAGGCCAACACCCTGGAGATCATCGACGGCAAGCTCACCGGGCGGGTCGTCGGCGAGATCGTCGACCGGGCGTTCAAGGCGACCGCGCTGCGCAAGTTCGCCGCCGAGGCGGGGGTGCCGATGGAGCAGACCGTCGCGGTCGGTGACGGCGCCAACGACATCGACATGCTCAACGCGGCCGGGCTCGGCGTGGCCTTCAACGCCAAGCCCGCGTTGCGCGAGGTGGCCGACACGGCGCTGTCGCACCCCTACCTGGACGCGGTGCTGTTCATCCTCGGCGTCACCCGCGACGAGGTGGAAGCGGCCGACGCGCGTGACGGTGGCGTACGACGGGTTCCGTTGCTCGGCCGGTAGCGTCACGCGGAATCGCGACCTCACCGACGTAGAGTGACCGCACAGGCACGTCGTCACCGCTCGTCACCGGGAGGTTGTTGTGCGCAGGTCATTTCTCGTCCTGGTCGCCCTGGCGGGGCTCGGCGGATCGACCGCCGGATGCGGTGGCGACAAGACCGAACCGTATGACGTCACCCTCCAGCCGACCGCCGTTGCGCAGTCCGCGGCCGATCCGCTGACGATCGAGCTGTTCGCCAACGGCAGCACGGTGGTGGCCACGGTGGGCCAGCGCCTGCTGGTACGTCTGCCGCGGGATCCCGCGTCGACCGGCGAGTGGGGGATGGTCAACGCCGAGAAGGGCATCCTGATCGCCGACGGTGGGCCGACCAGCGAGGGCAACGCCACGGTGTGGCCGTTCCGGGCGATCGAGCGGGGGGTGACCTCGCTGCAGTTCACGTACGGGCCGGCCAGCGAACCATCGATCGGCCCCGAGCCGACCTTCATGGTGGATGTCCGGGTGAGCTGAGCCGGGTCGGCGCGCGGCCACGCTCGCCTCCGGGAAAGGCCCGGGAAGGCCACGCGCCCGCGCTATTAGGCTGGCGGGCGGACTGGTGTCGATCGAACGGGTGTTGTGGCATGGGTAGTGGGTTGGAAACCGAGGAGCAGGCCGAGGCCCCGGTCCGCGACGAGGCGGCCGAATTCGCCGCTCGGCACGCGGAATTGGCGCAGGGCTACGGCGGCGGCGGCGACCCCGACGACCCGGCGATGGTGCAGGCGATGCAGATGGTGCTGCACATCCCCAAGGCTGACCCGCCCGCCCGCAGCGCACTGCTGGAAGCGGCCGCCGCCGCGGCGGTCGCGGTGTGCCTCGACCCGCGTTCGGGACCCGGCGGGGAGTGGGAGCCGCGGTACCTCGCGTGGAAGCGGTCGCGGATCAGGAAGGTCGCCCGGCGGGCGCGTGGTGCGCAGTGGGTGGCCGCGGGAGACGTCGACGGGGTGACGGTCGAGGTCGACGGCGCGCAGGCCCGTGCGTTCGTTCCCGGCCCGGTCGGGGAGATCGATCAGCGCATCCGCAAACTCCAGATCGGCGGTACCGATCTCGACCACGACGAGCCGGGCCCGGCGGATCCGGCATCGCCGGTGCTGTGGGTGAACGCGGCGCTGGAGATGTCGGTGGGCAAGGCAGCGGCGCAGGTCGGGCACGCGAGCATGCTGCTGGCGGGTGCGTTGCCCGTGGACGCGGCGGCCGCGTGGGCGGCCCGCGGATTCCGCTGCGCGGTGCGCGACGCCGGCGAACAGCAGTGGGTGGGGTTGGTGGACGAGGTGGCGGCGGGTCGTGCGGTGGCTGTGCGCGACGCCGGTTTCACCGAGGTGGCGCCCGGTTCGATGACGGTGATCGCGGTGCCGCCACGGGAGTGATCGCCGCGACACGCGCGACGCGAATCCGGCGGTTGGGTTGCGGTTTTCGCGACTCGCCGCGATAACGCGGTGTGGCGGCAGCGCCTCGCGGGTATACGTAACCGACAGCCGTGCACGTCGAGGTACAGGGAGGTTCCGCGATGATGACGACGATTGTGGTGATCCTGATCGTCTGGGTTGTGCTGTCGGTGCCGGTCTCCTTCGTCGCCGCGCGGATGTTGCGCAGCGAGGTTCGCAGCACGGGTGACCCGTCGACGACCAGGATCGACGAATCTCGCACGGGCCGGTCGCTGCGCTGAGAGCCCGCGTGGGCCAAGATGGAGCGCGTGTCGCAACCCGATCCCGATCTGCTCATCGACTTCTCCGATGTGACCATCCGTCGCTCGGGCCGAACCCTCGTCGGCCCGGTCTCCTGGCAAGTAGAGCTCGACGAACGCTGGGTGGTGCTCGGCCCGAACGGCGCGGGCAAGACCTCGCTGCTGAGAATGGCCGCCGCCGAACTCCATCCGACCTCCGGTCACGCGAATCTGTTGGGGGAGACGCTCGGTCGCGTCGACGTCAGCGAATTGCGGCCACGTATCGGACTGTCCTCGGCGGCGGTGGCCAGCCGCATCCCGGTGGACGAGAAGGTCAGTGACCTGGTGGTCTCGGCCGGCTACGCGGTGCTCGGCCGCTGGCGCGAGCGCTACGAGGACATCGACACCGAACGCGCGGTCGACATGCTGGAAACCCTCGGCGCCGAACACCTTTCCGACCGCACCTACGGCACCCTGTCCGAAGGCGAACGCAAGCGGGTGCTCATCGCGCGCGCCCTGATGACCGATCCGGAACTGCTGCTGCTCGACGAACCGGCCGCGGGCCTCGACCTGGGCGGGCGGGAGGAACTCGTCGAACGTCTCGGCGATCTCGCCGCCGACCCCGACGCGCCCGCGATGGTGCTGGTGACCCATCACGTCGAGGAGATCCCGCCCGGCTTCACTCACGCGCTGCTGCTCAAGGAGGGGGAGGTGGTCGGCCAAGGTCTCCTGGGCGATGTCCTCACCGCCGAGAATCTGAGCAACGCCTTCAGCCAGTCGATCGCGCTCGATCGGGTCGACGGGCGGTGGTTCGCGCGGCGGGCTCGTCGTTCGGGCGGGCACCGGCGCCGCAACTGAGCGCCGGCTCGCCGCGCTGACTCGCGGGCGCCGATTACGCGCACCGGCGCCCGGGCTGACCTGGCTGGGCGTCCGGTCGCCGGGAATCCCGGCTCACGGTCGACCAAGCGGGCGTTAGGGTGCTGAGAGGGCTGCGCTCGAAGGAGACAGCCGGTCCGGTCGGTAGATCGGTGGTCGCCGGGCGTGTGGCTCGGTGGTGGAGAGGAACGATATGAGTGAGTCCGGGGTCTCCGTGCGGGACGCGTCGACCGTGATGCTGGTGCGCGACGGCGAGGCGGGTATCGAGGTGTTCCTGCAGCGTCGGGTCAAGGCGATGGCGTTCGCGGCCGGGGTGACAGTGTTCCCCGGCGGTGGCGTCGACGCCGCCGACGGCACGGCCGACATCGCCTGGACGGGCCCCGAACCCGCTTGGTGGGCCGAGCGTTTCGCCACCGACGAACAGACCGCGCAGGCGCTCGTCGCCGCGGCCGTGCGGGAAACGTTCGAGGAATGCGGCGTGCTGCTGGCCGGACCGACCGCGGATTCGGTCGTCGACGACTCGGCGCGCTATCGCGCGGCCCGCGGCAAGCTCGAGCGCCGCGAATTGTCGCTCGCCGATTTCCTCGCGGCCGAGGGCCTGGTGTTACGCGCCGACCTGCTCCGCCCGTGGTCGAACTGGATCACGCCGGAGGCCGAACCCCGCCGCTACGACACCCGCTTCTTCGTCGCGGTGCTCCCGCAGGGCCAGATCGCCGACGGTGCCACCTCCGAGGCCGCTCAGGTGGCCTGGCGGACACCGCAGGACGCCCTGGCGAGCTGGCGGGCAGGCGAACACGTGCTGATGCCACCGACGTGGTCGCAGCTCGACGCCCTGTGCGGGTTCGCCGACACCGCGGCCGCGCTGGCCGCCGACCGCGTCGTCGAGCCGATCATGCCGAAGTACTCGCCGGGGGCGGGCGGGCGTCCGCTGTCGGACTTCCCCGACAACGAACGGTATTTCGATGAGCTGCCGCAATTGGGTGCACTCGGCGGCCGGTAGGTTGCTCCCATGGCCGAATTCGTGACCCTCGAGCTGCCCGCCGAGCCGACCACCCGTGGCGTCGCGCTGTTGCGCATCGATCGTCCGCCGCTGAACCTTGTCGACGCCCAGCTGGCCCGTGAGGTGGCGGCTGCGGCGGCCGCGGTGGCCGAGCATCCCGGGGTCTCGGCCCTGATCGTCTACGGCGACGAGCGGGTGTTCAGCGCGGGCGACGAGATGGCGGAGCTGGCCGAGCTCGATGCCGGGCAGGCCGCCGCCATGGCCGCCGATCTCCAGGCCGCACTCGGCTGCCTCTCGCGGGTTCCGCAGCCGACGGTTGCCGCGATTACCGGCTACTGTCTCGGCGCCGGCCTCGAACTCGCGCTGGGCGCCGACCACCGGATCGTCGGCGACAACGTGAAACTCGGTCTGCCGCAGATCAAAGCGGGCCTGATTCCCCTGTCCGGCATCCGAAGGCTCTCGCTGCTCATCGGCGCGAGCCGGGCCAAGGATCTCGTCTACACCGGTCGTTTCGTCGGCGCCGAAGAAGCCGAGAAGCTCGGCTTGGTCGATGAGGTCGTCGCGCCCGACGATGTCCTCACCGCGGCGCGCGCGTGGGCCGCTCAGTTCGTCACCGCCGCACCCCGCGCCCTCGCCGCGGCCAAGGCGGTTTTCGAGTCCGGGCCGCACGGTCACGCCACCGCTGTCACCGAATGGTCGGCCCTGTTCGACACCGACGACGCCCGCACCGGCACCCGTACCTTCGCCGCGGAAGGACCGAACGCCGCGACCTTCACGGGTCGCTAGCAACACCGCCGGAACCTGGGTTAACTTCGTGCGGGCCGGTGTTGTGAGAACCCGGGTAACCTCCCAGCCATCCGGCGCTGGGGCGGTGCGAACCGGCTGTCCGGTCCGATGGCGGCTCGCGCTCGCGGGAGCCCGGCGGCCGGTCGTGGGTGCAGGAAAGAGCAGTCTCTTGTCCCAGCAGCGGCGTGCCCGGGCGCACATATTAGGCTGGCCTGCATGACGGTCCATCCCGACGACCCGGCGCCGAACCCCCACGCCACCGCGGCCCAGGTCGAAGCAGCGCGCAAAGACACCAAACTCGCCCAGGTCCTGTACCACGACTGGGAAGCGGAGACCTATGACGACAAGTGGTCGATCTCCTATGACGAACGCTGTATCGCGTATGCGCGCGGCCGGTTCGACCTCGCCGTCGGCCCGGCTCCGCTGCCGTACGAGCGTGCGCTCGAGCTGGGCTGTGGCACCGGATTCTTCCTGCTCAACCTGATGCAGGGTGGCGTCGCCAAGTCGGGTTCGGTCACCGACCTCTCGCCCGGCATGGTGAAGGTCGCGCTGCGCAACGCCGAGCACCTCGGCCTCGATGTCGACGGGCGCGTCGCCGACGCCGAGACCATCCCGTACGACGACGACACCTTCGACCTGGTGTGTGGCCACGCCGTGCTGCACCACATCCCCGACGTGGAACTGGCGCTCAAGGAGTGCCTGCGCGTGCTCAAGCCGGGCGGGCGCTTCGTGTTCGCCGGTGAGCCCACCACCATCGGCAACATCTACGCCCGTCGCCTCGGCCAGGCCACCTGGAAGGTGACCACCGAGATCACCAAGCTGCCGTTCCTGTCGGGCTGGCGTCGTCCGCAGACCGAACTGGACGAGTCGTCTCGCGCCGCCGCGCTCGAGGCCGTCGTCGACCTGCACACCTTCGACCCGAGCGATCTCGAGAAGATGGCGAAGTCGGCCGGTGCCGTCGATGTGAAGGCCACCACCGAGGAACTCGCCGCCGCCCTGTGGGGCTGGCCGGTGCGCACCTTCGAGGCCGCAGTCCCCGACGAGAAGCTGACCATGCCCTACCGCCTGGCGCAGTACCGCGCGTGGCTGGGTCTGAGCTGGCTCGACGAGAACGTGCTGCGCAAGGTCGTGCCGCGCGAGTTCTTCTACAACGCGATGATCACCGGCGTGAAGCCGGGCGCGGCGCAGAAGTAGGTGGGCTATCGCTTCGGCCGCGACGATGTCGCCTATCTCGGCAGCGCGGCAGGCCGTGCCGCACTCGCCGAGGTCGACCGGCTGGAGCTGACGACCGCGACGCACCTGCGCGATATCGAGCAGGTGCGTCGTTCGCACGGTGCACTCGCGCCCGCCTTGATCGAGACGGTGCGGTTGCGCCGTAGGGCCGTGGTGAAGCTGCCCACGGCAGGGGAGTGGCTGTTCACCGACGACGCGCTGCAACAGGCAACGCCCGCGCTCGTCGCCCGGCATCGGGCGACCCGCCTGGCCGGCCGCGCGGTGCACGACGTGACCTGCTCGATCGGCGCGGAACTGTCCGAGCTGGCCGCGGCTTGTCCGGCGGTGGTCGGTAGCGATCTCGACGATGTCCGCCTGGCCATGGCCGCCCACAATCTCGGGGTGGGGCCGGTATCGGCGGTGGATCGCGGCCCGGCGATCAGTGCGGATGCCGCCCCGGCAGCGACTGGTAGCCGAAACATCGTGTTGGCCAAGGCCGATGCTCTCGTGCCGACCACGCGCGATACCGTGATCATCGCCGATCCGGCTCGCCGGGCCGACGGCCGTCGCACCTACGATCCCGCGAAACTCCAACCCCCACTTCCGGATCTGCTCACCGCCTACGCGGGCCGCGATATCGCCGTGAAGTCCGCACCCGGCCTGGATTTCGATCGCCTAGGCTGGGACGGCGAGGTGGAGATCGTCTCCCTCGACGGCGCCGTCCGCGAAGCCTGCCTCTGGTCGCCCGGCCTCACCGAACCCGGCGTCACCCGCCGCGCCACCGTCCTGAATTCCCACGGCGGTGCGACCACGCTCACCGACGCCGCCTCCGACGACATCCCCGACCGCGCCCCCGGCGACTGGATCATCGACCCCGACGGCGCCGTCGTCCGCGCGGGCCTGGTCCGTCACTACGCCGCGAAACACGGCCTCTGGCAACTGGACCCACAGATCGCCTATCTCACCGGCGACACGGTCCCTGCGGGTATGCGGGGCTTCCGCATCGAGGACCGTTTCGAATTCCGCGAGAAGACCCTGCGCCAGGAATTGAACCGCCGTGACTGCGGCTCCCTGGAAATCCTCATCCGCGGCGTCGACGTCGACCCCGATGGACTTCGCAAGAAGCTCAAGCAGCGCGGCTCGACGCCGTACACCCTGGTGATCACCCGCATCGGCCGCGCCGGCGTCGTCTTCCTCTGCCGAGCGGTCGCTCCCACCCGCTGACAACGCACCTATGGCCGGCCGCACGTGGTCACAGGTCAGGCTTCCATCTTCTTCACCACGCGCTGCACCGTGAGCCAGGTGCGGGTGGTGATGTCCTTGCCGTAGATCTTCTCCAGGCGGGCCATGAAGTCAGGGGTCGCGCCGGTGCTGTTGTCGATGACGGTGAGGAAGGCGCGGGCCTTGCGGTCGTAGCCGATGACGCGGGTGAGGGGGTCGTCGTCGAAGGTCTTGGTGTCGGCCTCGCGCATCGTCGTCTTGAAGAAGGTGACGGTGAGATAGGAGCCGCGTTCGTGGGGGAGACCTTCGAAGGGGTCGCGGTCGAGGAGCGCGCGCAGTTCGGGACGGCTGCGGATGATCGTGCCGCCCGGGATGCCGAGTTCGGCGTTGAGTGCCTGCTGGATGCGATCTTCCAGGTCGGCGGGGTCGTCCGCGGTGCGGAAGACGACATTGCCGCTCGTGAGTACCGACGCGACCTTCTCGAAGCCCAGCCCCTCGAACACCCCGCGCAACTTCTCGTTGCGCATGTTCGGGTTGGTCGGCATGATCCCCCGCAGCAGCGCCGCATAGCTCTCCACGTCGCTGACCGTACCGACCCTCACCGACAGAAACCATCGCATCCGGCGGCCGTGTCAGCGAAGCACCCGGGAGTCAGGACTGAGCGGCGGCGTTCTTCTTGCGTTCGATGTCGGCCAGCGCCGCCATGTAGGCCTCGCGCTCCTCGGCACTGGCATCCCAGGCGACCTTGCGGTTCTTCACGACTTTGGCGGGAGCGCCGACCGCGATGCTGTAGTCGGGGACATCGCCACGCACCACCGCGTGCGCGCCCAGCACGCAACCGCGGCCGACCCGGGTGTCACGCAGGACGGTCACCTTCGCCGCGATCCAGGTGTCGGGGCCGATCCGCACGGGGCTCTTCACGATGCCCTGATCCTTGATGGGCATGTTGATGTCGTCCATGCGGTGGTCGAAGTCGCAGATGTAGCACCAGTCGGCGACCAGGGTCGACTCACCGATCTCGATGTCGAGGTAGGTGTTGACGACGTTGTCCTTGCCGAACACCACCTTGTCGCCGATCCGCAGCGAGCCTTCGTGGCAGCGCAGGGCGTTGCCGTCGCCGATGTGCACCCAGCGGCCGATCTCCATGCGCGCGAGTTCCGGGGTCGCATGGATTTCCACATTGCGGCCGAGGAACACCATTCCGCGCAGCACGATATGCGGGTTGGCCAGGCGGAACTTGGCCAGCCGGTAGTAACGCACCAGGTACCAGGGGGTGTAGGCGCGGTTGGCGAGCACCCAGCGCAGCGAATCCCTGGTCAGAAATCGGGCCTGCTGCGGATCGCGGCGGCGTGATCCACGCCAGCGCGCGCTCAGCGGCGCGCCCCACATGCTCGTCACGAACTACTCTCCCGTCATGATCGCACCGGGCCTGCCCCGGGGATTCGGTCCTCGGGTACACAGAGTACTTTCGCAGGGCACACTTACCGTGCCATACCCCGATCAACGGCGCGAGCAGATAGGGCGTTCGGATGTCGAGCTGCAGCAACGGTGTATCGACGGCATGTTGACCGGTCGACGGTACCGCCTCGAACTCACTGCTGAGCAGCAAGTTTGCGCTGAGCGGTTCGCTGCGGTGTGCCGGGCTGTGTGGAATACCGGTTTGGAGCAGCGGCGCGATTACCGGCGCCGCGATGGTTGGATCGACTACCACCGGCAAGCGGGCGAGCTCGCGTCGGCGAAGGTCGACCACACGTGGTTGAAAGCCGCGCCGGGGCATTGCTTGCAGCAGACCCTGATGGATCTGGATAAGGCGTGTCGCGAGCACGGGACATGGAAAGTGCGGTTTCGTTCGGCGCGACGGTGGGTTCCATCGTTCCGGTTCCCGGAGGGCGGCAAGATGGTCGTCGAACGGCTGAACAAGCGGTGGGGTCGGGTGAAGCTGCCCAAACTCGGGTGGGTGCGGTTCCGGATGTCACGGGCAGTAGGTGGAAAGGTCCGTAACGCGACGGTGTCGCGGGATGGTGGCAGATGGATGGTGTCGTTCATCGTTGAGGATGGACTGGTGACCCCACAGCAGCATTCTGCACCTGATTCCGCAGTGGGCGTGGATCGTGGCGTGAAGGTCGCCGTGGCGTGTTCCGACGGCGTCATGGTCGACCGGGTATCCGCCACAGCTGGGGAAACGAAACGCTACCGGCGGTTACAGCAGCAGTTGGCGCGGCAAAAGAAGGGTTCCGCCAACCGGAGCAAGACCCTGTCACGGATGCGTAGTATCCGTGCGCGGGAGCGGGATCGCCGTACCGACTTCTGTGAACAGACTGCGCATCGACTCACGACAGCGAATTCGCTGGTGGCAGTGGAAAACTTGAAGATCACGAACATGACCCGCAGTGCGCGAGGCACGGCGGTGGTTCCGGGTGTGAATGTGCGGCAGAAGGCTGGTCTGAACAGGGCGATCCTTGCGAAAGGGTGGCGTCGGTTGCAGCTTGCGCTGGCCGGCCAAGCTCGATACACGGGTACACGGATCGTGGTGGTACCTGCAGCTTTCACGTCGCAAATGTGTTCGGCATGTGGAGTAGTGGATCCGGAATCGCGCAAGAGCCAAGCGCTGTTCCGGTGTGCCCATTGCGGTCACACCCTGAACGCGGATGTGAATGCCGCACGAAATATTCTGGCCGCAGGGCGTGCGGTCACAGCTTGTGGAGACCTCAGCGCTAGTCGGTCTATGAAGCAGGAATCCAAGGCGGACATCCCGCGAGGGACTACCGCTCCAACTGCCGCTTGAAAGCGGTTGGAATCCCCGGTGCCATCCGCGGGAGGACGTCAATACACAGGGAGATCAGCAGTGCGAACTCGGACTCGCGTCGTTGCCTCGCTCGCTGCCGCCGGTGTGGTGGCGCTGGCCGGGTGCGGCACGGATGTGGACGACATCACGGTCGGCGCCGGAAAAGGCTGGCCGGCAACGCATCACGATGGCAGCAACGCGAGCGGCAGCCCGGTGCGGGGTGCGGACTCGATGTCGCTGAGCTGGTCACGTCCGGTGGGCGGCCCGATCGCCCAGCCGTTGACGATCGGCGCCGAGGGCCAGATGTTCGTCACCACGAGCACCGGCAACTGTGCGATCTTCTCCTTTCAGATGCTCACCGGCCGCAAACGCTTCTGCAACCCGCTCGGCCCGTCGACGATCGAAGCGCCGACCGTGCTCGACGGAGTCAGCAATGTGTACGTCGGTGACGACGGCGCGGTGAATTCGTTCAACTACCTCGGGCAGCCGCGGTGGCGCACCCCGGTGGCGGGCGTGCCGGTGGCGATCCAGTTCACCGGCGACGGCAACGTGCTGACGGTGACGCAGTCCGGTCAGGTCGACGTGCTGAGCCGGCAGACCGGCGGTCGGGTGGTCCCGACCCTGCAGCTGCTCGGTGAACCCGACTTCCTGAAGTACCCCGGTCTCACCCGTCCCGCGTCCGGCGACGGGCTCGACGACTGCCAGACGGGTGGTCCCCGCTGCGCCGTCGCCAACACCACCGCCGTCGACCCGTCGACCGGCCGCTTCTTCGTCACCGTCTGGGAGCCGGGCAAGCAGGCCGCCGCTCTGCGCGCGATGCGCTACGCCGACGGCGCCGTGACCCAGGAGTGGAGCGCCGAGGTACTCACCGGCGGCAGCGCGACCAGCCCCTCCCTCTCCGCCGACGGCGACACCGTCTACATCGGCGACAACAGCAAGCGCCTGATCGCCCTGAACACCACCGACGGCGCCACCCGCTGGACCCAGCCGTTGCCGTGGGCGCCGCAGGGCGGCATTTCCGTGGCGGGCGACCTGATCATCCCGGCGGGCGACGACGGTTACCTGACCGCGCTGCGCGACAAGGACGACAAGGCCGAGATCGTCTGGGAACGCAAGGATCTCGCCCTGCGTGGCACCCCGGCACACACCGCGGGCGATATCGGCTACACCGTCGCCGCCATCGGCGCGGGCCTGAGTCTCATCACCTTCGACACCACCACCGGCAACACCATCGACTCCGACCCCCTGCCGGCCGCCACCGGCACCACCACGGGCACCTCCATCGGTCCGGAAGGTGAAGTCGTCGTCGCCACCCGCCTCGGTGAGATCTTCGCCTTCACCCCGGACGCCTGAGTACCCGCGGGTTTCTTCCGCCGCGCACGGACGAGGTACGCCTGAATCGCCTCAGTACGGGTTGGCTCGGTCCAGCCAGCGCGCGTCGAGTTCCGTCGCGCGCTGTCGGGTGAAGGAGATGCGCGCCGGATCGCCGTCGGCGGTATAGCGCTGGTCCGGGTTCGCGGCGAGCCAGTCCAGCCAATAGGCCGAATCGAACGGGACCGCACCCCGGCCCGATCGGATGCGCGGCACCCCGCCGGGGTCGACCGCGCCGTAGGGGGCGGGGGCGGGGTTGGAGCCCACCAGCATCACGGCGTCGAAGCGGTAGGAGGTGCCGTCCCAGTGGCCTGCCGTGGCCAGTGCGTGGTCGCGGGGATGGATGCCGAGCGGTAGCGCCATGGTGCGCACGGCCGCTCCGGGCGCCGCCGTGGTCACCGCGCGCACGTTCTGCACCAGTTCGCGTTGCACGCCGTCGGCGTCCAGGCTCGCGAGGTTGGCGTGATCGGCTGTGTGCGCGCCTATTTCGTGGCCGTTCGCGACCAGCCACGGCAGCGCGCGCGGGTCTGCCCCGAACGGCTCATTGTTCACGTAGAAGGTGGCCACCGGGCGGAAGTCGGGGTAGCGGGCCCCGAACTCGGTGAGAATGCCCGCGGCACTGTCCGGTGCCACCGCGCCGGTGTCGGTGAAGCCGAGTTGGCTGCCGGTGGAATCGTCGAAGGTGAGTACCACCGGGTGGGTACCGGCGGGCAGGTCGAGGTCGCCGGAGATGTATCGCGCGGCGGTGACCGGGCGGTAGTTCTCGCGGTACAGCCGTTCGAGTTCGTCCCGGAATTCCGCCGGGGTCTGGTCGTATTCGCCCGCCGGATTCGGGGTGATCTGGTGATACATCAGGACCGGGACGAATCCCAGTTCGTTGGCGGCGATCTCGGCGGGATTCGGCGGTGCCGGTTTCGCTGTCGTCCCCGGCACCGTCGTGTGCGCCGGAACCGCGGCATTGTTCACTGCGGTACAGGCTGTGAGTGCGGCCGCCAGCGCTGCCGCCGACACGAGCCGAAACATTGTGTTCGAACCGCCCATCATCAATGCGATATTACGCCGCGGCGACGGATTACAGTCGATCTATCGATACCGAGTACGCCGCGTCGGAACTGCGAAATAGTTGGCGTGTCAATGGTTTTGAAAGGCGGTGTTGACGGTGGAATGGCAGCTCCGATCGGCCGATCGACGGCGATGGATGGCTCCCGTTATCGGTGTCGCCCTCGCGTCGCTGGTCGTCTCCCTGGTAGCCGGATTCGCGCTGAGTAGATCCGCGGAATCGACCGTCGCCGACACCGTGCCGCCCACGCTGCGGATGACACCGACCGATCCGGTGAGCTCCTATCGCGCGCCGGTCGTGGTGCGCGGCACCGCGATCGACGCGGCTCGCGTGTCCATCGGCCCCGATTCGGTGGTCCCCGCCGCGGACGGGACATTCGAACTCTCGGTGCGATGGGCCCCCGCTTTCGAGGTCGTCGCGACGGACGCCGACGGCAATCAGACCAGCAGCACCGCGGTCACGTCGAGCACGCTACCGAGGATGCGCGCGGTGCACGTCACCGCGCACGCCTGGTCGCACGAGGGACTGCGCGAAGCTGTTCTCGATCTTGCCCGTGAGGGCCGTATCGATACCGTGCAGCTCGATATCAAGGACGAGGACGGCGTGATCGGCTACGCCTCCCAGGTGCCGCTCGCCCTCGAATCCGGTGCCGCCGCGGCGATCTACGATGCCCCGGCAGCTCTGCGGCAGTTGCACGATATGGGCCTGCGGGTGGTCGGGCGCATCGTCGCATTCCGCGATCCGACTCTCGCGGGCTGGGCCTGGCACAACGGCCGACCCGACTGGGTTGTCCAGAATCCTTCCGGGCAACCCTATTCCAGCCACTACGGCCCGATCGCCTTCACCAATTTCGCCAACCCCGACGTGCGTGGATACAACATCGATCTCGCGGTTGAAGCAGCGCGACTCGGCTTCGACGGCATCATGTACGACTACGTCCGCCGCCCCGACGGCAGCCTGAACAGCATGCGTTTCACCGGCCTCACCGACACCCCCGCCGCCGCGGTCGCGGGCTTCCTCGCCGAGAGCCGCTACCCCGTGCACCTCGCGGGCGCGCACCTGAGCGCCGCGGTCTACGGAATCGCCTCCACCCGCCCGGACGAGATCGCCCAGGACATCCCGCTCATCGCCCGCAGCGTCGACTTCGTCGCGCCCATGATCTACCCGTCGCATTGGGGCCCCGGCGAATACGGCGTCGCGAACCCCAACGCCCAGCCCTACGACATCATCTTCCGCTCACTGCAAGACTTCACGGCGGCCACGGCGGGCACCGGCGCGAAAGTGGCCCCGTGGCTCCAGGACTTCAGCCTCGGCGTCACCTACGGCGACGCCGAACTCCGCGCCCAGATCGACGCCACCCGAGACGCGGGCATCGACAGCTTCTTCCTCTGGAACGCCGCCACCCGCTACCACGGCGGCGGCCTCCAACCGGCCTGAGCCGGAGCAGGGTGTCTGCCGAGCCGACGCCGCGCCGCTCACTGCACCCAGGCGAGTGCATCGCTCTCGTCGGCCAGCGCGAACACCCGCACCTGCGCCGGGATCAGAAACCCGAACAGATGCACAGCCTCGCCCAACATCCGATGATCGGTGACCAGCGCGATCCGCCCCCACGCATCCCGCGGCACCTTCACCAACTCCAGATCCTTCGCCATCGCCCCCAGCGAATACCTGTCGAAGTCCTCGCCGAGCACATACACCAGATTGACCGGCTCTTCCCGCTCGACGGCTTCCCTGATCGCCGGATCGAGCACCGTCGCGTAGTCGTCGGCAGTCACCGTCCCACTGGCCCGGAACCCGATGGTCGCCGCGGGCAGATCAGAAATCGGCTGCAAAGGCATCGGCTCTCCTCGACTCGAAGACATAGATCCAGACTCCGCGACCCTAGACCCGCCCCACCGCCCTCCACCTCACCCATCGCGGATGAACCGCCCAGAACCTCCTCCGAGCGGCCATCGAACTACTCGGCTGTTTCCGTCGGGTCCAGGCCGGCCTGTTTCGGGGCCGCGGGGACCCACTCACGCAGCGGTTGCATCACCGCGCCGTAGAAGGCGTCGGTGGCCGTGGTGACGCTGGCGATGAAGCTGGCCGCGGTGCCCGAGCGTTTGTTGCCCATCGGGAAGGTCTGTTCGAGGGTGAACGAGACGATCGGGCTGGTGCGGCCGTCGATGAGCGACTTGGGGGTTGTGCGAACGGTGTCGAGGAATTCGCAGGTTTCGTTGCCGCGTTCGGCGAAGACGGCCTCGACCTGGACGCGGCCGGGCGCATCGGTGAGCTGTTTGGTCAGCCACGACACCCGGCGGGCCTGGGTGCCCTCGTCGGGTGCGGCGATGGTGGTGCGGCAGCGGACCTTGTTCGTCCGCACATCGGCGATGACGGTGAGGTCGCCGGCGGTTTCGGGTATGCGCAGGACGGCCTCGAACGAACCGTCGGTGGCCAGCCGTTCGGCGACGGCGGCGGCCCGCACCGCCGGATCGGCGTGGAACTTGCGGGCGAGGACATGCTTGACCTCGACACCGAGTTCGGCGGTGAGTCGCAGCGCGAGATGCCTGCACAGCGACACCCACGTGTCGGCGACCGTCAGTGCTTTCGCGTCACCCGCCCGCAGTGTTCCCTGGGTCACGGCGTCACGGACGGTGACCCAGTGTCTGCCCATGTCGACGAACTCGGCCGCACCCGAACGGGGATGATCGAGAAAGCGCAGGAACTCGGCGAGAATCCAGGCTTGCAGTGCGTCGTCGATGCCACCGTGTGTGGTGAGCATGCGCGCCTCGTGGGCCACTTCGGCCCACGACAGGTGGCGCAGTGCCACTTTCGTCAGCTTGCGGCGGTCGACTTGGACGGGTAGTTCGCCCGGTCCGGCGGGGATGTCGTTGGACAGGCTGACGACGGCGTCGTACTTCTTTCGCCGCGCGACGTCGAGGTAGCTCTCCAGCTGATCTCGCCGGAGCTTGCCATTGCCCGTCTTCACTTCCAGCAGCCCGGTCCACTGCTTGGCACCGCGACTCACCTTCAACACCGCGTCCGGGATGACTTTGGTATCGCCCGATTCGTACTGCACCTCGAGATAGCCCTCGAAAGCCCCTGCGGGCGCGCCCATTCGGGCACAGATGGCCCGGGCGAACGGACGTACGGCCTGCATGGTGGCGATGAGTGCGGAGGTGGTGCGCCGTTCCTGTTCCTCGCCCGCGCCGACCCCGATGACCGAGAACAACCGAGCGGGTTGCCACGTATCCGATTCGGCCTGCCTGAATTCGATCGGCTTGGTTTTGCGCACCACGCGCTTGGCGGTCGCTACTCCGCGCGACGGTGTCTGCACGGCGGGGGTCTCGGGGACAACGACTTCCGGCTCAGCGGGCGCTGGCGCAGGGTCCTCGACAGTGACCCCGAAATCGGTTGCCAGCCCGGTCAGGCCCGACTCCCAGCCCTGCCCGACAGCCCGCACCTTCCAGTTGCCGTCGCGCCGATACACCTCGCCGAAGACGAATGCCGACTCCGTGTCCGCGTCGGCGGTGAGATATTCGGCCAGCGAATGCCCGGCCGGATCGATGACGTGGAACGCGAGTTTGCCCAGCGCACCGAATGTCCCCTCACCGACGCTGCCCGCCAAGGCGATGGTGTGGACGTGCACGGGAACCGCCGACAGGTCGATCGAGATCCTGGCTTGCTTTCCTTCCTCGGTGGCACTCGTTCCGAGGAAACATACTGAGCCGTCGGGTGATTCGGTCTGGTTGTAGAAGACGAAGTCGGCATCGGACCCGACGCGCCGGTCGGCGCCGAGTAGCAGCGCGGAGGCGTCGACTTCGATCTCGGGTTCCGGCCAGCCGATCACGATGTCGACGCGGTCGACATCCTCGGGAAGCGGAATGTTCTGGCCCTTGGACAGCAGCGGAGACGACACAGTGGCGGTTCACCCTTCGAAGGTCGGCGTTCAGTCGCAAGGCTGATGCAGCCGACCCGCTCGCTGACCCCCTTGGCGCACACCGCGATGGCATGACGGTGCCGAGGGTTGTCGGCGGCGAAACCTACTCTGTTACACGGATCACGTTTGAATGATCGCCCGAATGGAAAGGGGTGGGTTACTTCGGATCGCGTTCCGGTAGGGGTCTTTCCACGATGTCCGGGCGGCCGAGGGAGGTGCGGACTCGGCGTTTGGCGGCGGTGTAGACCTGGGCGGTTTCGGCGGCCACCACGTCCCAGGCGAAGTCGGCGGTGAGGCGTTCGCGGGCGGTGTGGGCGCGGGCCTGGGCGGTGGACGGGTCGTCGAGGACGGCGCGGGTGGCGTCGACCAGGCCGTCGATGTCGGCGGGGGCGAAGGACGCGCCGGTGACGCCGTCGATCACCGCTTCGCCCAAACCGCCTGCGGTGGAGGCGATCAGGGGGACACCCGCGGCGGCGGCCTCGAGGGCGACGATGCCGAAGGGTTCGTAGCGGCTCGGCAGGACGATGGCGTCGGCGCCGTGCAGCCAGCCGAGGAGTTCGTCGTGGCCGAGGCTGCCGACGAAGTGGACCGCGCGGGCGACGCGGTGCACGCGGGCGCGTTCGCGCAGCCACTCGAACTGGGTGCCGACACCGGCGACGATGAGCGTGGTGCCGGGGTGGGCGCGGCGGATGCGGGGGAGAGCGGCGATCGCGTCCTGCACACCCTTCTCGTACTCGAGGCGGCCGACGTAGAGCAGGCGCGGCGGGCCGGAGCGCGGCGCGCGGGAACGGAAGGTCCACGAGCCGACGTCGATGCCGTTGCGGATCACCGTGATCGGCGCGAGCTCGGGCCCGTAGAGCCGGTCGACTTCGTCCTGCATGGAGGTCGAGCAGGTGATGAGCTGATCGGACTCGTTGGTCAGCCACCACTCCACCGAGTGGACCTGCTTGTTGACCCGGCCCGACACCCAGCCGCTGTGGCGCCCGGCCTCGGTGGCGTGGATCGTCGAGACGAGCGGCACGTCGTAGTACTCGGCGAGCGCGATGGACGGGTGCGCGACGAGCCAGTCGTGCGCGTGCACCACATCGGGCGTCCAGCCCTCGCCGACGCCGGGCTTGCCGAGCGCTACCCCGGCACGCACCATCGCGTGCCCCATGGCCAGTGTCCAGGCGAGCATGTCCTCGCCGAAGTCGAAGCACGGCGGGTCTTCGGCCACCGCGACGACGAGCACGCCGTCGGCGATGTAGGAGTGGGTGGGGTGAGTGACCGAGTCGGTCCCCGTCGGGCGGCGGGCCAGCACCACGACCTCGTGACCGGCCGCGGCCAGCTCGACGGCCAGGTGATGCACATGCCGACCGAGCCCACCGACCACGACCGGCGGGTACTCCCACGACACCATCAAAATCTTCATGCGGATCCTTCAGCGGCGGCCGACGGGACGACGGTCGGCAACCGCCGCGCGTCCAGACCAGGGAAGAATCCGTCGGCCATCGCCCATCCTGCCGCGAGACGGGTCGCTTTGGCGAACTGACCGGCGCCGATCGCCTCGGCGAGCTCCCGGACGGCGTGCGCGTGTTCGTGCGCCCGATCGCGCGCGTACCCGGCGGCGGAGTCCTTGCTGACCATGAACGCCCAGTCGCTGGACACCGTGAGAATCGCCTCACGCAGCAACTGATCGGCGACCGGGTCGCGCAGGGATCCGTCGCGGCGCACTTTGTCGAGGGTGTCCAAAGCCAGGCGAACGATGTCGGCGTTGAGCGCGACGAGGTCGGCAACCTGGTCGCCCGCCCAGACCCGCCAGTCCTTGCCCGAACCCCACGAGGAGTCGTTGAGCTGCACAGGTTCGCCGACGAAGCCCTTCTCGCGGGCATCGGCGAGGGTGCCGACGTTCACCCCCGCTTCGGGTAGCGCGCGCAGCACTTGTTCGAGCCACTGCGGCCCTTCGTGCCACCAGTGCCCGAACAGCTCGGTGTCGAACGCGGCCACCACGAGGGCGGGCCTGCCGATCCGCGCGGACTCCTCGATCAGCCGGGCACGGACGGTCTCGACGAAGTCGGCGACGTCGCGGGTGACCGCTTCGGCCGCGAGTTCGGGATCGTAAGGGGCCTTGTCAGGACCGTCGACGGTCTTGCCCGTGACGCGCGAGGGTTTGAGCCCGGTCGCGTGGTCGTAGTGGTGGAAATCGCGGTAGGCGCTCTGGCCCGGGTAGCCCTGTTTCGGCGACCAGACCCGGTAACTTACGGCCAGGTCGCGCCCGAAGGCCACGACCTCGGAATCGCGGACCGGCCTGCCGAGCGAGGTGTCGCCGCGCAGCGAAGGGCCGTCGACCATGAAGTGGGTGATGCCCGCGGCGTCGTAGCCCCGTTCCATGCCGGGCGTGTAGCCGCATTCGGGTGCCCAGATGCCGGTCGGTGTGGTGCCCCAGCGCAGGCGCGCGTCGGCCAGGCCCTCGGTGAGCTGGAACTGGCGCAGGCGCGGATCGAGCAGCGGCTGGAACGGGTGCGCCAGCGGTCCGCCGAGCAGTTCGATCGCGTCGGCGTCGATCAGCGAACGCCAGACCGGCGAACCGCCGTGCTGCCAGTTCTGTTCGAAATCGGCCAGCGCGGTCGCGGCGAGCCGATGTTCGTGACGGCCCAGCGCCACATTCCCCGACATCGACGCCTCGTCGGCGCGCAACTGCCAGTTGCCCAGCCAATGGTGCATGCCCGCGAGGCAGTGTGGATCGTCGAGCTGCGCGGCGAGCACCGGTGTGATGCCGAGGCTCAGTAGATGCGAACGGCCTTCGGCGGCAAGATTTTTCAGCACCTTGACCAGCGGCAGATAGGACGCGGCCCAGGACTGGTAGAGCCATTCCTCGCCGACCGGCCAGCGCCCGTGATGGGCGAGCCACGGCAAGTGGGAGTGCAGGACCAGCGTGAACTGGCCCGGCACGGCGGAGCGGGAATCGGTCAACGTGGTGCCTTTTCGGCGATCGCGACCAGATCCAGGCTCGCGTCGATATCGCCCGCGCGCAGGTCGAAATCATCGATGGTGACGGCGGCGACGTCGGCGGTGAGGTCGGCGGGCCACGGCTCACCGGCCAGCGCGCGCTCGATCTGGGCGTCGATGAACGACCCACCGTGCTTGGCGTCCAGCGCTTTCAGGCTCGCGCCGTGGTGCACGCCCAGCATCTCGGAGACGGTGAACCCGGCCTCGACGAGCAGTTCGGTCAGCTCGGCGGCGTTGAGTTCGCGGGTGTGGAACGGGTTGAGGGGGGTGTCGCGACCGGGGGAGAAGGTGATCCGATTCGGGGTGCTGATCAGCAGCACGCCGCCGGGGCGCAGCACGCGCAGGCACTCGCGCAGGAACTGTCCCTGGTCCCAGAGATGTTCGATGACTTGGAAATTCACCACGACGTCGACGGACTCGTCGTCGAGAGGCAGCGCGGCGAGGTTGCCCTGGATCATCTGCACGCGCGGGTAGCGCGCGCGGACGTGCGCGACGGCGCTCTCGTCGTAGTCCAGACCGGTGACGCGCTGGGCGACGCCCGCGATCATGTCGGCGCCGTAGCCCTCGCCCGAGCCCGCCTCGAGCACGATCTTGCCGGTGCACCGATCGAGCAGGCGGGCGTAGGCGATCTCGTGCCGACGGAACCAGTAGTTCTCCTCGGCGATGCCGGGCACCGTCCGCTCGCCGGTCAACGGCAGTGGTTCATGTGTGGCGGCCACGGGTGCGGCAGGGATCACAGCCTCGCTCATTGGTCCGAGGTTACTGGTACCGCCGGTTCACGCAGGAGTCAGGGACCTCTTGCGCAGGTAGGTTACCCACGAGTAACTTAGCGTAGGGTAGTGTTCCGATCTGAGCTAGATATCTCACACGGACGTACGGCTCAGCTCGTGCGGCCCCACCACACACGTGTCCCCAGAAGGAGGTCGACGAAGACCGATGCCGAACATCGTCGTACTCATCAAGCAGGTCCCCGACACCTGGTCCGAGCGCAAGCTGACCGATGGTGACTACACCCTCGACCGCGAGGCCGCCGACGCGGTGCTCGACGAGATCAACGAGCGCGCCGTCGAGGAAGCGCTGCTGATCAAGGAGGCCCAGGGCGGTGAGGTCACCGTGCTGGCCGCCGGTCCCGACCGCGCCAACGAGGCCATCCGCAAGGCGCTGTCCATGGGCGCCGACAAGGCCATCCACATCAACGACCCGGCGATCCACGGCTCCGACGCCGTGCAGACCGCCTACGTGCTGGCCGCCGCGCTCGGCCAGGTCGAGGGTGTCGAGCTGGTCATCGCCGGTAACGAGGCCACCGACGGCCGCGCCGGTGCCGTGCCCGCGATCATCGCGGAGTACATCGGCATCCCGCAGCTGACGCACCTGCGCAAGCTCACCGTCGACGGCGACAAGATCACCGGCGAGCGGGAGACCGACGAAGGTGTCTTCAAGCTCGAGGCGTCCCTGCCTGCGATCGTCTCGGTCACCGAGAAGATCAACGAGCCTCGCTTCCCCTCCTTCAAGGGCATCATGGCCGCGAAGAAGAAGGAAGTTCTGGTCTTCACCCTGGCCGATCTGGGCGTCGACCCGGAGACCGTCGGTGTCGCCAACGCGGGCACCCAGGTCACCGGTGCCACCCCGAAGCCGGCTCGCACCGCGGGCGAGAAGATCGCGGACGAGGGCGAGGGCGGCAACCAGATCGCGTCCTACCTCATCGGTCAGAAGATCATCTGATCCGGCGCCGTCCGAGACTTCCAAGGAGAAAGAACTAATGGCTGAAGTACTTGTGCTCATCGAGCACGCCGACGGTGCCGTGAAGAAGGTCAGCACCGAACTGCTCACCGCCGCCCGTGCGCTGGGCGAGCCCGCCGCCGTCGTGACCGGTCCCGCCGGTACCGCCGACAAGCTGGCCGCCGCGCTGGCCGCCGGTGGCGCCGAGAAGATCTATGTCGCCGAGTCCGACGACATCGAGGGCTTCCTGGTCACCCCGAAGGTCGACGTCCTGGCCGGCCTGGTCGATTCCGCCGCGCCCGCCGCCGTGCTGGTCGCCGCCTCCGCCGAGGGCAAGGAGGTGTCGGGCCGCCTTGCCGCGCGCATCGGCTCCGGTCTGCTCGTCGACGTCATCGGCGTCAACGCCGACGGCTCCGCTGTGCACTCCATCTTCGGTGGCGCGTTCACCGTCGAGGCCAAGGCCACCGGCGACGTGCCGGTGATCTCGGTGCGCCCCGGCGCCATCGAGGCCGCTCCGCAGGCCGGCGCGGGCGAGCAGGTCGTCGTCGAGGTTCCGGCGCAGGAAGACGGCGTCGTGAAGGTCATCTCGCGTGACCCGATCGTCGGTGGCGACCGCCCCGATCTCGCCGAGGCGAGCATCGTGGTCTCCGGTGGCCGCGGTGTCGGTTCCGCCGAGAACTTCTCGGTCGTCGAGGCGCTGGCCGACTCGCTGGGTGCCGCTGTCGGCGCCTCGCGTGCCGCCGTCGACTCGGGCTACTACCCGGGCCAGTTCCAGGTGGGTCAGACCGGTAAGACGGTCTCCCCGCAGCTCTACATCGCACTGGGCATCTCCGGCGCCATCCAGCACCGCGCCGGCATGCAGACCTCGAAGACCATCGTCGCTGTCAACAAGGACGAGGAAGCACCCATCTTCGAGATCGCCGACTACGGCATCGTGGGCGACCTGTTCAACGTCTCCCCGCAGCTGACCGAAGCCGTGAAGTCCCACAAGGGCTGATCACCACCCGGTCGGTTCGACCTCGGCCCGCGAAACCCGTTCCTGCGCCAGCGCAGCCCGGTTTCGCGGGCCGTTGCCGTTTCCCCGACTTGGCACGGGGCGCTGAGCGGTCGACCTCGCAGTATCGAGCGGGGCCGGTCGCGGAGTCGGCCACCGTCGCGAAGGCGTGTGGCGCAGGTACTTCGGTGGACCTCGCCGACGGCGGGTAGCGTGCGAGTCGTGTTGGAATCGGGGGCGGGCTTCGCTGGATATCGCTTGGAGCGGGTGCTCGGGCAAGGGGGGATGGGGACGGTCTATCTGGCCGAGCATCCTCGCTTGCCGCGCAGTGTCGCGCTGAAATTGCTGAATCGGGAGTTCTCGGCCGATCAGGAATTGCAGCGGCGGTTCGAGCGGGAGGCCGATGTTGTCGCGCAGCTGGATCATCCGAGCATCGTCGGGGTGTACGACCGTGGCAGCGATGACGGGTATCTGTGGATCGCGATGCAGTTCATTCGCGGAACCGATGCCGCCACGTGGGATTCGCGTGCGCACGAGCCGGGGGTCACCGCGCGCCTGATCGGGGAAACGGCGTCGGCACTGGACTACGCCAACCAGCACGGAGTGCTGCACCGTGACGTGAAGCCGGGCAACATCCTGATCGCCGACGCCGAACACGGTCGTGAAATCCGGGCGGTACTCACCGATTTCGGGATCGCCCGGGTGGCCACCGCCAACACTCAGCTCACGGCGACGGGTACCTTCACCGCCACCCTCGCCTACGCCTCGCCCGAGCAGCTCTCCGGTGAGATCGTCGACCACCGCAGCGACCAGTACTCGCTGGCCTGCACCCTGTTCGCGATGTACGCCGGGCATCCGCCCTATACCGCGACCAACCCCGGCCAGGTGGTAGCGGGACACCTGTCGCACCCGGTGCCGCGACTCACCACGGTGCGAACGGATCTGCCGCCCGCGGTCGACGACGTCATCGCCCGCGCGATGGCCAAGCGGCGTGACGAGCGGTTCGGCAGCGCAACGGAATTCACCGAGGCGATCCGGGATGCGCTCGAGGGCAGGCATGTCGCCGCGCCGACCGTGCGCCGGCCGTGGACCGACTCCGCGCACCAGGTTCCGGGATCCGGTGAACACGCGCAGCGACCGTGGACCGATCCCGCCCGACAGTGGCACGGCTCCGGCGGACATCCGCAGCAGCCCGTCCTCCCGTCGTATGGTCACAGTGAACAGGTGCAGCAGCACAGCCCGCAGGTGCAGAGCGTCGGTGGGCACCCACAACCCGGCTGGGGGCGCGCGGAATACGGTGCGCCGGTGGGTGATCCGCGGATGTACCCGATGGTGGCGGGCAATCAGTGGTACCAGGCCCCGGTCGGCGGCCCGGAGCCGTCGAAGGCCGCCGCGTTCTTCGTCGGCATCGTGACGCTGCTGTTCAGTCTGTCGATCGCGGCCTTCCTGATCTACGGCATCACCGAAACCGTCGACGAGATCGACCGGGGCAAGGATCCGAGCGGGTCGTTCATCGCGATCGCGATTCTCACCGTCGTCGTCGCGTTCACCGGCAGTGGCGCGGTGTTGCTGCTCTGCGCGCGCACCGCCGGTCGTGTCATGTCGATCATCACCGCGGTGCTCGTCGGGCTCTTCGCGCTGTTCGGGGTCATCGGGTCCGCGGTGGGCGAGGTCTACGCCGCCACCGCCGCCAGTGCCGCGGTGTTCGTCCTCGCGGCGGCGCTGGTCGGTTTCGCGGCATCATCGTCGACCGGGCGCTGGATCCGCTATCGCAAGGCGGTGCGCGCGAGTCGTTGGCGATGACCCGCGGTGTAGGCGGCCATCAGTAGGGTGGGCTGATGTCGTCTGGGCGTGTGGTGCTGCCATCTTCGGTCGAGGAGACGGTTCGCGCGGTGTTCGGTGCGGCCGGGGCGCGGTGGATCGACGCGTTGCCCGAGGTGGTGGCGGGGTTGGCCGCTCGGTGGGGGCTGACCGAGTTCTCCGCGCCGTTCGGTGGCGGAACGCACGCCTACGTGGCCGCCGCGCGGCGCGTGGGCGGGGCATGGGTGGTGTTGAAGGTGCCGATGGTCGACGAGGAGAACGTCGCCGAGGCCACCGCGCTGCACAGCTATGCCGGCGACGGTGCGGTCCGGCTGCTCGATTTCGACCCGGCCAGCGGTGCGATGCTGCTCGAATGGGCCCGTCCGGGCACGGAATTGCTCACCCAGCCGGGGTTCCCGAGCCTGGAGGGGCGACCGGAGAACGCCGACAAGGTGGCGTTCGCCTGCGGGTTGTATCGCCGACTGCGGCGTCCCCGGACCGCGGTTCCCGCCGGTTTCCCGGAACTGCCCATGGCCACCGATATCGTGACAGGTCTCCGTGCGCGGCTGGCCGATCCGGAACCCGCACTGGCCGAACACCTCTCACCACTGCTGCGAGAACGGGCAGCGTGCAGGTGTGCCGAGTTGAGCGAGCCGGCCGGTGAACTGCTGATCGTCAACCGCGACACCCATCTCGGCAATATCGTGGCCGCCGAACGTGAACCGTGGCTGCTGATCGATCCGAAACCCTGCCTCGGCGAAGCCGCCTTCGACGCGGGCTTCCTGATCATGATCCAGGTCCAGACGACGCCGACCCCCGAACACGCGCGCGCCGTCGTCGTCACGACCGCGCGTCACCTCGATGTTCCGATCGACCGCGCGGGCGCCTGGGCTTTCCTGCGCGCGATCGAGGAGATCGTCTGGTCGGTCGAGGACGGCGACGACGACACTCTGCCACTGCACGTGGCGGTCGCGACGGCGCTCGCGGGCGACCCGTGGCGATCCGGCGACCCGACCTGAACGGCCGGGGCCACCACGATTCACGGCCGGTGCAGCGCATCCAGCAGGGTCTGCACGATCGGGTTCTCGCGGGCGTCCTCGCGCAGGACCGCTGACACCGGGATGCGCAGGCGGTGGTCGGTGAGGTCGAGGGTGAGCAGGCCCTTGGTGGGGCCCTCGTAGAGGATCGTCCAGGACTCGGGGCGGTTGAGCAGCTCCATCGTGGCGGTGTGATCGGGCGGAATCGGCGGGCCGAAGGTGGGTCCGGTCGGGAGGTCGGCGAAGGCGGAGCGGATCAGTGTGTGCAACAACACCTGCTCCTGCTCGGGCGGGAGCAGCAGGGGGTAGGGGCTCAGATCGGCGAGGGTGACCGCGCCGCGTTCGGCCAGCGGATGGTTGCTCGAGATGGCGATCACCAGGTCCTCGACCCACAGCTGTTCCACCGCGAGGCCCGGCTGTTCGACGCTGCCGCGGATCAGCGCCAGATCGCAGTCGCCGTCGGCCACCGCGGTGATCCGCTGACGGAAGGGCTTGATCACGTATTCGATCTCGGCGTCGGGGTGGGCGGCCCGCGCGGTGGCGATCGCCGACAGCGACGGCGCGGCGAAAGACATGTTCGCGGCCAGGCGAATGCGCGGTCCGGTGGTGCGCACGGCGGCACGGATCGCCGATTCCAGGCTCAGCATCTGCTTGGCCAGTGGCAGCAGGCGCGAGGTCGCGTCGGTCGGGACGACGGCGCGGGTGGTGCGCTCGAACAGTTGCGCGCCGAGGTCACGTTCCAGTCTCGCGATCTGGTGGCTGATCGCGGATTGGGAGATGAAGCAGCGGTTGGCCGCGCGGCTGAAACTGAGCTCCTCGCAGACGGCCACGAAGTAGGCCAACTGTCGAAGTTCCACCAGGTACCTCCTATTGATTAGTTATGCAGATAAGAGTCATCTCTATTATGCGCCCAGGCAGTGGAAACATCTTCGTTCCGCATCGCGTTTACTCATAGGAAAGGATTTATTACCGATCTGGAACGCGATCTTGGAGCGAGTGATCATGGAACACACAGATGTCGTCATCGTCGGCTCGGGCTTCGGAGGCCTGGCCGCAGCCAAGCAACTGGCCAAGTCACGAGTCGGTGTCGTGCTGATCTCGAGCACGCCCGAACACCTGTTCCAGCCGCTGCTCTATCAGGTGGCGACCGGCGTGCTCGCGCCCGAGGAGATCGCGCCGCCGATCAAGAACGTACTGCGCCGCCACCCCGAGATCGACGTCCGCCTCGGCAAGGTCACCGGTATCGACGCCGAGAACGCGGTCCTCACCTACGAGACCGCCGACGGTCCCCGCCAGATCGCCTACGCCTCGCTGATCGCCGCCACCGGCGCCAGCCAGAGCTACTTCGGCCGCGACGACTTCGCCGAGAAGACCTATTCGCTCAAGACCATCGACGACGCCCAGCGTCTGCGCCGGCAGATCGCCCACGTGTTCGCCCTGGCCGAGGGCGCCGACGAGGTGACCAGGCACCGCCTGCTCAGCTTCGTGGTGGTCGGCGCGGGCGCGACCGGTGTCGAGGTGGCCGGCCAGATCAAGGAACTCGCGAAACGGCACTTCCACCAGCAGGTTTCGGTGACCCTGGTCGAGGGCGCCGGCGAGGTGCTGCCGCCCTTCGGCGGCGGGCTCTCGGAATACGCGAAACGCTCGCTCACCGACAGCGGCGTCGAGGTGCTGCTGGGCACCTTCGTCACCGACATCGACGAGGGCAAGGTGACGGTCAAGGACAAAGAGGGCATGGAGCGCCGGATCGCCGCCGAGACGGTGGTGTGGTCGGCGGGCGTGCAGGTCGGCGGCTTCGCGACCTTGCTCGCCGAGGCCACCGGCGCCGAGACCGACCGTGCGGGCCGCATCCTGATCAACCCCGACCTGACCGTCGGCGGCCACGCCGACATCTACGCCATCGGCGACATGACCTCGCTCAACGGCTACCCCGGCCAGTCGCCGGTCGCCATGCAGGAGGGTCGCCACGCCGCCGACATCATCCGGCGCAAGAAGGCCGCGGGCACGCCGTTCGTCTACTGGGACAAGGGCAGCATGGCCGTGATCAGCCGCTTCAGCGCGGTGGTGAAGCTCAACGAGCGCGTGACGTTCAAGGGCACCATCGCCTGGGCGATGTGGTTGGCCGTGCACCTGATGTACCTGGTCGGCTTCCGCAACCGGTTCGCCGCGGTGGCGGGGTGGCTGGTCGCGTTCATCGGGACGGCGCGCCCCGGCTTCGACGAGGCCGAGCGCGCTGAGGCCGAGCGGGCGAAGGTCGAGCCGGTGAAGGCTGAACCGGCGAAGGCCGAGTCGGCGGACGCCGATCGCGCCGACGACACCGTTGCGGCGACCACCAAGGAGCGGGTGAACGCCTGACCCACCCCTGCGACGGCCTGCCGAGGAATCGGCGGGCTGTTGTCGTTTTCGCAATGCTCGAAATACCCGATCGCGAAGCGGGTCCAGCGCCGAAATCGGTCGTGTTCGGCTAGAAACCCGCAGGTGGGCGAACGATGGGCAGCGGGTCGGTAAACGCCCGGTGTGACGCCCATCTCGTTCACCGAACGGGCATCGGCACGACACTGGAGCGTCGCTCCGATGCCAGCTCGGACTGGCTTCATCAGCAGTATGACAATTTCGTCCGTGTTGACCGCCCCGGCGCCGGACTCCGGGGTGGGGAAATCTCGGTACTCCTTGGTCGTCGCGTCTGATGCCGAGCACCGGGAAGCCGCACAGCGACTGCGCTATCAGGTGTTCGCCTCCGAACCCGGTTTCCAGATGCCCGAGAACGCCACCGGTCTCGACGCCGACAAGTTCGACGAGCACTGCGACCACCTGCTGGTTCGGGACGAGTTCTCCGAACAGTTCGTCGGCTGCTACCGCATGCTGCCGCCGGACAAGGTCGACGCGGCGGGCGGCTACTACACCGCCACCGAGTTCGATCTGACCCAGCTCGATCCCACCGGTCACCGGATCGTCGAGATGGGCCGGGCCTGCGTGGTGCCCGATCACCGCAACGGCTCGGTGCTCACCCTCATGTGGGCGGGCATCCTGCACTACATCCAGCTCACCGGATACGACTGGGTGATGGGCTGTGTGTCGGTGCCGATGCGCGATTCCCCGACCGATCCGGCCGGGGTGAACGTGCGCGGCGTGCGCGACCAGCTGCTCGGCCGCCACGCGTGCGACCCCGAGCGCCGGGTGCACCCGTACAACCCGGTCGTCGTCGACGGACTCTCCCTCGATCAGATGACCCCGCCGAGCCGCCCCAAGATGCCGCCGCTGCTGCGCGGTTACCTGCGCCTCGGCGCCGAGATCTGCGGCGAACCGGCCCACGATCCAGATTTCGCCGTCGCCGACTTCGTCGCGCTGCTCGGCATGGAAACCATCAACACCCGGTACCTGGAGCGGCTGCAGAGCGCGGCCGCCAATTTCGACGGGAAGTAAACCCATGGTGTTCGACGCGCCGCTTGCAACGCACTCTCATTCGTGGATGCCGTCGAGCCCCTGTGGGTCCGGCTGCATCGAGCCGATCGACGAGGTCGGCACCGCCAGGATGTTCGCCCGGCTGGCCGGAATGGCCGGGCTGGTGCTCAGCTTCCCGGTACTGACCGTGGCCACCCCGAAGTCGCGGCGCGAGCAGTTGCAGCGCCGTTACGCCAGGGCGGCACTGAGTTGCCTCGGGATGCGATTACGCATCATCGACAATCGGATTCCCGAGCAGTCCTCGGCGGAGGGTTTCGCCGACACCGGCACCGCGGTGATGATCGTGGCCGGGCACATCGGCTGGGCGGATGTGGTGGCGCTGGCCGCGGTGCAGCCGGTCAGCTTCGTGGCCCGTGCCGACATGGTCGAGTGGCCGCTGCTGGGCAAACTCGCCAAGCTCACTCGCGTCATCCCGATCGAGCGGGCGCGACTGCGTGAACTGCCCGGCGTGGTCGGGCAGGTGGCCGACCGGCTGTCCGCCGGTAACCGGATCGTTGTCTTCCCCGAGGGCACCACCTGGTGCGGCCGGGCCTACGGTTCGATGCGGCCCGCCATGTTCCAGGCCGCCGTCGACACCACCACCCCGGTCCAGCCGGTGCGGCTGCGGTATCTGGACAGTGACGGAATGCCGTGCACCGTACCCGGTTTCGTCGGGACCGACACCTTCGCCGATTCCGCGAAGCGAGTGCTGCGCAGCAAGGGCATGATCGCCGAGATCGTGCTCGAGCCGCTCGAACACCCCGGATTGGATCGCCGGGATCTGGCCCGGCGCTGCGAGGCGGCGGTGCGGGGCACCGACCGTTCCCGCCACGGGGTGGCCGACACCCAGTGGATCGAAGCGGGCAATACCCGCGTGCAGGACCCCTCGATGGGGGAGCAGGGGGAGGTTCGCCGACCGGCGAGGGCTACTGCCTGGTAACCATTCTCGGCCGGAATCATCGACTGCCGGAGACCGCGTTCGCGGTCTCCGGTTTTGTCGTCTGTGTCGGAGGAATCGTCACGGACGTGCAGGTCGGTGACGGGCCGACAAATAGTGGGAATGTGAAAAGCTCATGTCCGCTCGGAGATGTTTCGTCCTGCGTATGACCTGCGTATGAGCTGTGTAACAAACTGGCCAGTCGGCTATACCCATTGGTGTGTACGTTGAAACGATCAAATTGCCACTGCGCCGAAATTGATGAGATATTTGCGGTACCGTCACGCAGGATTTTTCCGATACCCCGTGTAGCCGAGAGTCCAGGCGATGGTCGAGATGTGCGATCGCAAGGGTGATCCATGGTGAAGGGAAGCCTTTCCGGTGACTGAGCAAGCTTCTGGCGTACGCCGTCGCGCCGCGCGTCGAATCCGCCGCGCGCCCGTGACGTCCACGTTGCCGCGCCTCCTGCTGGCCGCCGTCGAGCGTGCCCCCGAGGCGCCCGCGTTGCGATTTGCCGGGCAGACCCTCACCTACACCGAACTGGACCAGTGGTCGTCGCGTCTGGCCAGGGTGCTGATCGCCCGCGGCCTCGGCCCCGGTGACCGGTTCGTCCTCGCGCTGACCCGCTCGATCGAGTCCGTGGTCGCGGTCTGGGCGGCCGCCAAGTCCGGCGCCACCTTCGTGCCCGTCGATCCCCGCTACCCGGCCGAACGGGTGGCCCATATGCTCGCCGACTCCGGCGCCGCGTTCGGGCTGGCCACGGCGGCGGACGCGGCCCGGCTCGACGCCGGGATCCAGTGGCTCGCCCTCGATTCCGACGAGTTCGGCGTCGAATGCGCCGCGATGTCGGACGAACCCGTGAGCGCGGGCGAACGCGTCCGCAGGCTTTCCCCGGACGACCTCGCCTACATCATCTACACCTCCGGCTCGACCGGCGTCCCCAAGGGGGTCGCGGTCACCCACACCGGTCTGGCCGGGCTGTGCGCCGAACAGGTCCGCCGCTTCGGCATCACCCCCGCCTCGCGCACGCTGCACTTCGCCTCGCCCAGCTTCGACGCCAGCATGCTGGAGATGCTGCTGGCGATCGGCGCGAGCGCGACAATGGTCATCGCGCCGCCCGATGTCTACGGTGGCGACGAACTGACCGAACTGCTGCGCGCCGAACGGGTGACCCACGCCTTCATCACACCCGCCGCCCTGGCCGGGCTCGACCCGGCGGCGCTGCCGGAACTGGCCGCGCTCGCCGTCGGCGGTGAGGCCTATCCGCCCGAGCTGATCGCGCGGTGGGCGCCCGGCCGCGCGTTCTTCAATGTGTACGGCCCGACCGAGACCACCATCGTCTGCGCGATGAGCGATCGGCTGACCGCCGACGACGTGATCACCATGGGCGACACGATCCCTGGGATGACGGCACTGGTCCTCGACGCCCGCCTGCGCCCGGTTCCGGATCGGGTGCCCGGCGAGCTCTACCTCACGGGGGAAGGTCTGGCCCGCGGTTACCACGATCGCGCCGGGCTCACCGCGAGCAGATTCGTCGCCGACCCGCTCGGTCGCGGCAGGCTCTACCGCACCGGTGATCTGGTGCAGTGGGTTCCCGTGCCCGGCGGGGTCGGCCTGAAATTCCTCGGGCGCACCGACGCGCAGGTGAAGCTGCGTGGCTTCCGCATCGAACTCGGCGAGATCGACGCGCTGTTCGCCGCCGACGACACGGTGCGCTTCGCTGCCACGCTGATCCGGACGCTGCCCAGCGGGGAGAGCGCGCTCGTCTCCTACCTCGTCGCGGCCGCGGGTGCCACGATCGACACGACGGCACTCATCCGGCTGGCCGAGCGGCGCCTGCCCCAGCACGCGGTGCCCGCCGCGATCGTGGTGCTCGACGAGGTGCCGTTGACGCCGGTCGGCAAGCTCGATCACCGGGCACTGCCCGCGCCGGAACTCGCCGCCCGCGAGTTCGAGGAGCCGCGCGGTGACACCGAACGCACCGTGGCCGCGGTCTTCGCCGAACTGCTCGGCGCCGACCCGATCGGGCGCGGCGACGGCTTCTTCGCTCTCGGCGGCAATTCGCTGCTCGCTACCCAGCTGGCCGGTCGGCTCGGTGCCGCGGTCGGGGTGCGGGTACCGGCCCGCACCGTGTTCGAGCACGGCACGGTGGCCGAGCTGGCCGGTGCCCTCGACGCGCTGGTCGGTGCCGCGTCGGCGCGGGTACCGCTGACCCGGCGCGAACGTGGTGCGCACGTCCCGCTGTCGCTCGCCCAGCAGCGCATGTGGTTCATGGCGCGGCTGGATCCCGACTCCAGCGCCTACAACATCCCGGTCGCGCTGCGGCTGTCCGGCCCGCTCGACACCGTCGCGCTCACCACCGCACTCGACGACGTGCTCGAACGCCACGAGGTGCTGCGCACGGTGTACCCCGAGCACGAGGGCGCGGGTTTCCAGCAGGTGCTGCCCGTGGCGCAGGCCGGCCTCGACGTGCTGGTCGACCCGATCGCGGAAGCCGATCTGCCGGGCGCACTGGCCAGGCTGACATTCGGCGGATTCGACGTGTGCCGTCGAGTTCCCGTGCGCGCGGCCGTGTTCCGGCTCTCCGCGACCGACCATGTGCTGGCGGTGGTCGTGCACCACATCGCCACCGACGGCTTCTCGCTCGGCCCGCTGACGCGCGACCTGATGACCGCCTATGCCGCTCGTGCCGCCGGTACGGCGCCCGGCTGGGCACCGTTGCCCGTGCAGTACGCGGACTACACGCTCTGGCAGCAGGAAATGCTCGGTGCGGCAGACGATGCCAACTCGCTGCTGGCCGAACAGCTCGGGTTCTGGCGCACCGCGCTCGCCGGTGCCCCGGCCCTGCTCGAGCTGCCCACCGACCGGCCGCGTCCGCCGGTGGCGGGAACTCGCGGTGCCGCACAGGACTTCGCGGTGCCCGCCGAGGTGCACGCCGCGCTGGAAACCCTGGCGCGCGAACACAATGCCTCGCTGTTCATGGTCGTGCGCGCCGCGCTGTCGGTGCTGCTGGCGCGGGTCGCCGGTACCGAGGATGTCACCGTCGGCGCGCCGGTCGCGGGCCGTGGCGAACCCGAGCTCGACGATCTCGTCGGCATGTTCGTCAACACCATCGTGTTGCGCACCCGCGTCGACGCCGCCGAATCCTTCGCGGCCCTGCTCGATCGGGTTCGCGATATCGATCTGGCCGCCTTCGCCCACGCCGATGTGCCCTTCGAACGCCTTGTCGCCGAACTGGATCCGCCGCGCACCCAGGCACACCACCCGCTGTACCAGGTGGCGCTGTCGTTCCAGAACTTCGGCGCCACGCGCCTCGAACTGCCCGAGCTGACGGTGTCGGCGGTGGATCTGGGCGAGGAAGCGGCACCGGTGGATCTCCAGCTCACCGTTGTTCCGCTCGAGGACAATGACGGACCCGCCGGTCTGCGCTGCTCCTGGCGCTACGCCACCGACCTGTTCGACGCCTCGACCATGGCGACGCTCGGTGCCCGGCTGGCCGGGCTCCTGGCCGCGGCCGTCGCCGCGCCGCACCGGCCCGTCGGCGACCTGCCGGTGCTGACGGAAGCCGAGCTGACCGAGCCCTCCGGCGAGCTCCGGCTCGTCTCCGACGCGACGTTGCTCGACGAGTTCCAGGCCCGCGCCCAGCATCGTCCGGACGCACCCGCGGTCACTTTCGACGAGGTCACGGTGACCTACGGCGAGCTGGCCGGCCGTGTCAACCGGCTGGCCCGGCTGCTGGTCGCCGACGGCGTCGGCCCCGGAAGCACGGTGGGCGTGGCGATTCGGCCGTCGATCGATCTCGTCGTCGCCATGTACGCCGTGTTCGCGGCCGGTGGCGCCTACGTGCCGCTCGATCCCGATTCGCCCGCCGAACGCCGCGCCGACATCCTCGCCGCCGCACAGCCGGTCTGCCTGCTGTCCACCACCGGCGACGCGATCACGGCCGACGGACTGCCGGTCGTGGAGGTGGACCGGGTCGCGCTGTCGCACTTCTCGGACGCCTGGCTGACCGACGCCGACCGGCTGCGTCCCCTGCACACCCTCGACCTGGCATATGTGATCTTCACGTCCGGTTCGACGGGCAAGCCGAAGGGCGTCGGCGTGCCGCACGCGGCGATCGTCAACCAGGCCGCGTTCATGGTCGGCGAGTACGGGGTGGGGGAGTCCGACACTGTCCTGCAGTCGATTCCGTTCACCTTCGATGCCTCGATGATCGGTTTCGCTTCCCCGTTGCGCGCCGGTGCGCACATGATCGTGGCCGCCACGCAGGGGCTCACCGATCCCGCTTACCTCGCCGAACTCGTTGCCCGCCATCGTGTTACCGGTACCACCATCGTGCCCTCGGTCCTGCAGATGCTGCTGGATTCCGCGCCCACCGGCGCCCTGCGTTCGCTGCGCGCGGTGTGGGTCGGCGGTGAGGCGCTGCCGAACGCCACCATCGAACGCTTCACCACCGTCACCGCGGGTCGTCTGCACAATCTGTACGGCCCCACCGAGGCCACTGTGTCGATCACCGGCGCCGATGTGACCGAGGTGGGCGACGGCATCGTTCCGATCGGCTTGCCGCACTGGAATTCTCGTGCCTACGTGCTCGACGCGCGGCTGCGGCCGGTGCCGGTCGGCACGCCCGGTGAGCTGTACCTGGCCGGTGCGCAACTGGCTCGCGGCTACCTCGGCAGCCCCGACAAGACGATGGAGCGATTCGTCGCCGACCCGTACGGTCCCGTCGGCGAGCGCATGTACCGCACCGGCGATCTGGTGCGCAGACTCCCGTCCGGTGACCTGACCTACCTGGGCCGCACCGACGTTCAGCTCAAACTGCACGGCCTGCGCATCGAACCCGGCGAGATCGAGGCGGCGCTGCGCACGCATCCGGCGGTCGCGGGCGCGGCGGTCGCGGTGCACCACGAGCAGTTGGTCGGCTACGTGACGCCCCTCGACGCGTCGGTCGACACCGTCGAGGTGCTGGCGACCATTCGAACCCTGTTGCCCCCGTACATGATTCCGCACCGTCTGGTGGTGCTCGACGAGTTCCCGCTCGGTGCCACCGGCAAGCTCGACCGCAAGGCGCTGCCCGCGCCCGCCGTGGAGATCCGCGAATACCAGGCACCGGCCACCGCCGACGAGCAGATCGTCGCCTCGGCGATCGCCGGAGTACTCGACCTCGAACGGGTCGGCCGTGACGACGACTTCTTCGTCCTCGGCGGCACCTCGCTCGCGGCGATCCGGGTGCGCGCCACCCTCGCCGAGCAACTGGGCATCGAGGTGCCGCTGCGCCTGCTGTTCAGCTATCCGCTGGTCAGCGACCTGGCGCTGGCGTTGCGCGACGAGTCGTCGGCCTCGGCCGCCGGTCCCGATCCGGCCGTGGACGCGATCCTCGACCCGTCGATCGACCTCACCGGCTGCGCGCCCCAGCGCACCGGCGCACCGGCCACGCTGCTGCTCACCGGCGCCACCGGGTTCCTCGGCAGCTTCCTGCTGCGCGAACTCCTCGAACAGACATCGGCGACCGTTCACTGCCTGGTCCGCGCCACCGATGACGCGGGCGCGGTGGATCGCGTGGTCTCCACCGCCGCGAAGTACCGCATCGATCTGCGGCCCTATCGCGACCGAATCGTCGGCGTCCCCGGCGATCTCGCGCAGCCGAACCTCGGCATGGACCCACTGCGCTTCGCCGAACTCGCCGCCAGGGCCGACGCGATCTATCACAACGGCGCGCTGGTGAACCACCTCGAACCGTACGCACGGATGCGAGCGGCCAATGTCTGCGGCACCACCGAGGTGTTGCGCCTGGCCACCACCACCAGGGTCAAGCCGATCCACTATGTGTCGACCCTGTCGGTGCTGGCGGGGGTCCCGCAGGACAACGGGGTGCCCGCCGGTCTGCCCGGCTACGCGATGACCAAGTGGGTCGCCGAGCAGCTCGTGCACGCCGCGATCGAGCGTGGCGTTCCCATCGCCGTCTACCGCCCCGGCTTGATCACCGGCGACTCCCGCACGGGCGTCGCCCCGGCCGAGGACGCCTGGTGGACGATGTTGCGGTCCATGCTGGTGCTCGGGGTGGCTGTCGATGTGCGGGCGATCGCCATCGAGATGGCCCCGGTCGACCATGTCGCGGCGGGGATCGTCAGCCGATCTCGCCAGGCGGCGGCCATCGGCAACATCTTCCGGGCCTCCGGCGCGCAGGTGCCGCTGCAAGTCGTCTACGAGGAGATCCGCAGTCGCGGTTACCGTTTCGACTTCATCGACCCGATGGAATTCGGCCTCCAGCTCTCCACCGCAGCGGAACGCCAGGACGCGGACCCCATCCTGGCGCGGGCTTCGGCACTGAGCGGCAACTACGCGGCCGCCCTCGCCAAGGCGAATCCGGCGGCGGTGCTCACCCGCGTGGAATCGGCCCCCGCCGAACCCTTCCGCGGCCTGCCGATCGAGTTCCCCGCGGTCGACGCCGCGGTCATCGCCCGCTACTTCGACCACTACATCGACATCGGCTTCTTCCCGGCGCCCGGAGCGGAGAATCTCACGCCCGCGTGAGGTGACGCTATTGCCCTGGCGTCCCGGGGAGTGCTTCACCGGTGCTAGCACTGAGTGTCACGGGCTGGGGGAAATGTCGTCGAACGGGGGTATATCATGCGCGACAGGTCGGCAGGCGGCCGTGGTACCGAACCATCTCGGCGAACATCAGTCCCAGGTCAAGCGGATCACCCGGATCAGCGCCATCGGCTTCGGCGTACGCACGGTGCAAGTTCGGAACGAGCCGCTCGGAGTCGCGAAGTTCCGCATACTCGCCGAGACTGATCTGTGCAGCAAGTTCCAGCACGGTCAATCCCGCTGAAATCCCTATGTCGGCCTGTTCTTCCAGCCAACATAGGTAGTCAGTAGTGGCATCGAGTATTTCGGGCCCGCCTACTGGTCCATGGCCAGGAACGACTACGTCCGGCTGCAGCGCGCGTAGGCTGTCGAGGGCTGCGAGCGAACCTGCCACAGATCCCATTTGCACAAAAGGTGTGACGCCGGCCATGGCTATATCGCCGGTGAAGAGGACCTTCTGGTGTGGCAACCACACCACAGTGTCGTCAGCCGAATGCGCGGGTCCGGCATACCTGAGTTCGACCTCCAATTCGCCGACGTATACCCGCATTTGCTGGTTGTACGTTACCGATGGCGGTCTCAGTGCAATCTCGCCCCAGTCGACTTCCGGCCAGAGCGTAGTGAGATGTAATCCCGCTGTTCTGGCTTCCGACCGAGTTCGTTCGTGCCCGACGATAGTAGCTTCGGGAAAGACATGGTTTCCGAAGCAATGGTCACCATGGAAATGCGTATTGACAATGATATTGGGCGGTTGCGCCGACAGTTCGGCCGCTGCTGCACGCAGTCGCAGCGCCCGCCGCGTAGTGGCCACCGTGTCGATGAGCATCAGCTCGTCACCGCCGCGCACTATGCCCGCATTGTTCAGGCACCAACTGCCGTCCGGCTGAACATATGCGAACACATCTGGCGCGACTTCTTGTGTCTCGGGCTCCACGGTGCGATCATCTTCCGCCTCGCTCGATATTCGATCAAGAATCGCTCGAATCCATGGACTCGAGTCAAAGACCAGCGTTGCTCTAGCGTGCTGTCCGAATCTTCCAGGGACCCGAAAGGAACCGAAGATGAACCTTCACGTCAGCGACTCTTCTCGCAACGATCAACTTCCCGATGAGCCTGATGTGATAGTCATCGGTGGAGGCCCTGCAGGGAGTACGGTTGCAAGTCTGCTGGCTAGAGTTGGACGTCGAGTTCTTGTCCTGGAGAGAGAGAAATTTCCCAGATATCATATCGGTGAGTCCCTGGTGACCGGCGTTATGCCGGCGCTCGACGAGCTAGGAATTCGGCACAAGATCGAGGCGGCCGGCTTCCGGAAGAAGTACGGTATCAGCTTGCTATGGGGCGCCGAACGGGAATTGTGGAGCGTTGCCTTCGGCGAGGGCGGACCATATGACTATGCCTATCAGGTAAAGCGTGCCGAATTCGACGCGATGCTACTCGATCACACTCGTGAGTTGGGTGCAATCGTAGTGGAAGAAGCGACCGTATCGGACGTACTGTTCGAGGACGGCCGTGCTGTCGGTGTCAAATACTCGGTAGGCCGCAAAGGTCACCAGCGTGAGCTCCGCGCCCGCTATGTGGTCGATGCTTCGGGCCAGTCAAAACTCCTGGCCAGAAAGACCGGTCGTATCGAGTGGCTGGAGGACCTCAAGAATCTTGCAGTCTGGACCTACTACCAAGGTGGCAAGCCGCTGCCGGATGATATTGATCAAGGCAATATCCTGACCGAATCGCACACCGACGGCTGGTTCTGGGTTATCCCTTTCAGTGACGGATCGCGCAGCGTCGGGTTCGTCGGGCCGAACGACACCTTTGCACAATCGGGTCTGCCTCCCGAAGAGTTCTTTCAAGCCAGGTTGGCGACGGCAAACGTGGTGCGCGAACTTCTCGACGGCGCGATCCGGATCGCGGGATATCGAACGGCTAAGGATTGGTCCTACATGTCGGCGGCCTTCTGCGGCCCGGGGCACCTCCAAGTCGGTGACGCGGCGGCTTTCGTCGATCCGCTGTTCTCGACTGGAGTCATGCTCGCCATGCGAAGTGCCGTGAATGCCGCCCGCACTGTGGATGCGATTCTGCACGAACCTGGGTCCGAGACCATGCGGCAGGCCGCCTACGAGCACGGATACCGCGAGTTCTTCGAGACGGTGGCGTCTTTTGTTCGATACTTCTACGACGACCGTCGTCGGCGCGGCGAGTATTGGGAACGCGCACAGGAATTGATCGATCCAGTCCGGGAACTCGGCGAGCGCGCCGACTTCGTCAAGTTGATCTCGGGGTTGAACGTCGAGCGCGCGGTCATGACCCTGCAGGGCGACTCCGCTATGTCGGGAGACGACGTCCCGCACACCGTCAGCTCGGCTGAGCGTCGGCCCACATGATCGCGGATCCGGCTGCGCGCCTGTTCGCGGCACTCGCCATGGTGACCCTGCTCGCCTTGGTCAGCGGCGTATTGGTACGTCGTATCGGACAGCCACCGGTGATCGGCGAGATCGTCGCGGGACTTCTGCTCGGCCCGGTGTTGCTCGGGCTCCTACCGAACAGCCCGATCGCCGCGATATTCGCCACGGATACACGTGCGTTGCTCGGCGCGATCGCACAGGTCGGTCTGGTCTGCTATATGTTCACGGTCGGTCAGGAAATGCGTGGACATCGGTTGGGCACGGGTATTGGTCGAACTGCTGTCGTCGCGCTGGCTTCGACGGCTGTCCCGATGGTGTGCGGCATCGTGCTCGGACTGCTTATCGTAGATTGGCCCGGTATCGGGGGAACGAGTCAACTTCCACTCATGCTCGGTGTATTGCTGTCCATCACCGCTGTGCCGGTGCTATCCCGAATTCTCGACGAACGCGGACTTGCCGAGTCGGCTCCTGGAATTCTGAGTCTTCGGGCAGCAGCCGTCACCGACGCGATTGCTTGGGCAGCCCTTGCAGTCATGTTCGCGGGCAATTCTGGTGGCGGCCTCGGTGCGGCGCCTTTGTTGCTCCTCGTATTCGTCGGAGTGATCACGACAGTCGGACGGGTCGCGCTACGCCGCGTAATCAACGGAGCACCCCATTCCCGATCGTGGGAGTTCGCCGTTATCGCGTGCATGCTGTTCGGTTGTGCCTGGGCGACATCGTCGATCGGGCTGCATGCAGTCTTCGGTGCGCTGCTCTGTGGGGTGGTCACGCCCACTCGTGAACGTGGGGTCCCCTATTCGCACCTATCGATGCCGTTTCGGTCGGTGGCGGTGCTACTGCTTCCGGTCTATTTCCTGACCACAGGCCTCGACCTGGAGTGGAATTCGATAGGCGAGATTGGTCCGGTCTTGTTGCTCACCCTGTGCGTGGTCGCCTTCGGCGCCAAGATTTTGCCCGCGGCCGGCGCAGCCAGAGCTGTTGGGCTGGGCGCGGCTGATTCCTGGTCGGTGGGCGTGCTACTCAATACGCGGGGGCTGACCGAACTGGTCGCGCTGAACATTGCATTGAAAGCTGGAGGTATCAGCCCACCGATTTATACCATTCTTGTTCTCGTCACGTTATTAACGACGCTGCTGACATGTCCACAACTCGCCGCAATCGCCTGGGTGCGCGAGCGTTACCATCGAAGTCTCGTCGAGGGTTCGGTGGCACCCAATTATCTGCATGATTGGAAGTCGGTATGAAAATCGAAAGCACTGATATGAACCTGAGAATAACCGCAGACACGTCTTCGGTATTTGACCACCAGTGTACGGAAGTAGCGGTGATTGCCGCACCGAGGGCCGCGGTCTACCAGGCACTGTTCGACGTGTGGGACTGGCCGAAACGATTGCCGCACGTCGCACAGATCGACCTCCAGTACAATGATGGTCAATACCAAGAATTTATGATGACCGTTGAGTCGGACGCGGGCCACGCCCCGTTGTGTGTGCGGTCGATTCGCAATTGCCGGCCCGACATCATCGAGTTCTTCCAGCCTCAGCCCCCTGCCTTCCTCGCCCATCACGCAGGAGTTTGGCGTTTGAGCGATGGAGATTCGGATGGCACCAGGGTCGAAGTCACCCATGTATGGAATTTGGCGCCGGAAGTGGCAGCGGAGATCTATCCACCCGGTGCCGCCGGATCTACTGAAGACCAAGTAACGGCCGTGTTGGCCGGTCACTCTCGGGTTGCTCTACAGGGCTGGCAGCGCGTGTTCGCGGAACAAGGCCGGTGAGTTGTGCATGCGTATCTCTGAATCTATTCGAATCATGGCGCCGATCGAAATCACGTATTCAGCTTTCGAGGATCTCGAACGGTGGCCGACCGTGCTACCCGACACGTTGCGGGTGGAGGTGCTGTACGACGACAGGTACAACCAGGAGTTCACCATGACAGTGGCGCGACCGAGTGGCCCCGAGACTGTCCGCGGCGTCCGGTACTGCAGGCGGCCGTTCGAACTCGAAATCTTTCACATAACGCCGCCACCCGTCGTGAAACGTATGAGCGGACGGTGGACGTTCAGCGACACGGGGGGTTTTACCACCGTGTCGGCGGACCGCGAGTTCGAAATCCGCGATGACGCGAAGGGGCCGGATGGCGTATTCCTCGATGCGGAGCAGTTCGCGGTAAAGCTGGCGGATACTTTGCGCACAAATCTCGCGCTGTTCCGCGATGCGATCGAGCAATATGTCGCCGACTGAGCGGACGGGGGTCGCAGACCATGTCGTTGCCGCAATTATGATCCCGGCGGCTCGACCGGAAGTCGCTACCCTGTTCTGGGATATCAAGGCGTGGCAGTACGTGTGGGATCGTATTAGTCGGGTGGATGTGAGTTATGCAGACCCGGAACATCAGGAGTTCACGATGTCGGTAGAGCGTGACGGATGTGTCGAAAATGTGCGGACCGCCCGTTACCGGACCGCGGATGGTGACATCGAATTTTTCAGTCCGGTGCCTCCCTCGAAGATGGACTGTCACCGCGGGTCCTGGAGATTCAATGACGCGGACCATGGCTGTATGGTGACCGCTCGACGCGATTATGTCCTGACCAGATCGGAAAGCGAGAGTGCGTCGAATTACACGTTGCGTCGGGCCGTGTACAGAGACGAATTCACGCTGAGGCTGAACGCAATCTTGGAATCATTCCTATATCACTTTTGCCTCGATGAGAACGGGGTCACCTTATGACCGAGTGCATTGGAGAGGTGCGAATATGTTGTAGCCCAGCTGCGCTGAGATCCTACCTCGGGGATGTCAGGAATCTTCCGGCGTGGACGCATTTCTTTCGCTCAGTCGGGCCGGCTGATGGCAACGGCAGATACTCGGCTGAGTCAGCGGTGGGGTCCATCTCTACCTGGATCGAGTCCACGCAGGAGGGAACTGCGACTTGCTTGCGGATTTGCTCGATGATCCACGGACGTGTCGAATATGCCGAACTTACCTTCGTTCCCGATCCGGCGGGGCAGTTGGTCAGGTTCGTCGTGACGCTTCCGGACGGAGTGAGCCCTGACCAGGTCGAAAAGCAGCGTAGCCGTCAGCGGTCGGAGCTGGGGGAGCTTCGTCGAATCCTGGAGGGGCACGACCCATGGGATCTTCCTGACTCGGTGCTGACGGGAGAAGATTTGTCAGCACTCGTATCCTCGGCCGTGAGTTCCTTGCCCGACTTCGAGGGAATTACAAGGTTTCCACGGGATCTGATACAGAATCTGGCTGAGGCCGGCCTTATCGAACGTCGTTGGCGGCAACGGTCCGCCGGTATCGCGGGCGATGTGGAGTTCGGGATATTGCTCAGTGATGAGCTCGCGAGACAGGTTCCAGCCGGCGCGTGCATCGGATACTCGTTGCACACTGAAACCGTTCTGTCACTCCTGCATCGGTTTGGCGACAACGAATTCCTTACACAGCTACGCGCGGAGGCAATGGCCGGCCGGAAGATCGGTTGTATAGCCGCCAGCGAGTATACCGGGGGCAGTGACTTGTCAGCCATCAAGACTCTCGCGACGCAGGTCGATGACGGGTGGGTGATCAGCGGACGAAAGAAGTTCGTATCGTTGGGAGCCGTGGCAGATTTCGCAATCACTTTGTGCCAGATCGCCGAACCGTTGGGTGAACCGACCGGCCGGACAGCGCTCATCGTTGTTCCGCTGGACGAGACGGTCGTGGTCGCCGAACACGACAAGTTGGGAACGCACTGCCTGGATACGGTGGCAATCGAATTCGATCATGTCCTCGTACCTGACGATGCCTTCCTCGGCAGGAAAGGTTTGGGCGTGCTCAGCCTGAACTATGGACTGACATTTGAGCGACTCGCGATCGCATCGCAGGTGACCCGTGGATGTGAACTTGCGCTAAGCATGGCAGTAGAGCACGCAGAACGACGACGGCAATTCGGCAAAGCGCTCAGAGATCATCAGTACTTGAGGTTTCGTATGGCAGAGCAATTGGCAGAGATTTATACACTGAAATCCGCGGTGTCCGATTTGGCACGAGAGGTCGCCCACAGCCCGATGAACCGCGGGCTGATGTCCAGAATAGCCGGGGTCAAACTAGTGGCTGCACGGGCCGGGGAGCGCCTGATCAGTGAGTCGATGCAGGTTTTCGGAGGTGCGGGCTATCTGCTGTCGGAGACGCCACTCGGCCAGTTCTGGAATGACGTGCGAGTGGCTCGGATCGGCGCTGGAACCGATGAGATGATGCTGAGCATTGTCTCGGAAATGCTCGCAGGTGAGACGGAACTGTACGACCGACTGGTGCGGATCTCGTGAACGGCGCGGCAATGGCAGTTCCGAACGGGTCGCGTCGCGTGATGAATACTCGTCGACACTGCATCGTCGCGGGGCTCAGTGGTCAGGTCGGCCAGGGACTGCTGGAGGCGGTCGCGGGATTCGGCGAGCAGAGTGCGGTCGTGTCAGCAATCGTCCGGCGACGACGCCGGTCCAACCTCGATTCCCCGAACGTTGTGGTAGATCAGCACATAGGGGACGTCACACTTCCGTTCTGGGGCTTGGATGTCGACGCCGAGCAAAGTAATGACGTGGATGTCGTGGTCAATCTGGCCGGTATCGTCGATTGGACGGCATCGCAGGCGGAGATGAACCGGGTCAATTACCTCGGCGCGGTCAACGGTCTGCGCCTTGCTGAGGCTCTGAGCGAGAAACACGGGCGAACCGTCCCTTATGTGTACGCCAGCACGACATATGTAGCGGGCACATCGAGCGGGCTGATCGCGGAGTCGCTACATCCGGCGGATCCTGATCGCTCGGTGTATGAGTTAAGCAAGTGGTATGCTGAGCAGACACTAATCAGTGAAGCGAGGAGCACGGGCCATCCCGTTCTCGTCGCACGAATCGGCGGCGTCATCGGAAGCTCTATAACCGATGAAACAGTTCGAAAATCATCCCTCTACCAATTGGTCGCTTCATTGCGGCAGGCAGAGTGGCGTTATCTACCTGTGCGCTCCGGGGGGCGCGTGGATATTCTGCCGAGGAATATTATCGGTGAAGGTCTACTACGACTGATCTCAGTTGGAGCGGAACGGAACTTCGAGCCCTGGCGAGGCGGCCGACTGGTCCACCTCTGCGCAGGCGATCGGGCGCCCACGCTGGAGGCGCTGTTCTCTGTGCTGAAGGCGATGGATTGCGACCAGGTCTATTCGGTGCCCAAGCTAATTGCGGTGAACGACGGCACGCTGCGGCTTGCGGAGAACATCGTACTGAAATACATGCGCTGGGACAGGGAGAAGGGGAACCGACTCTTCGGTCTTCGCTACGTATCGATCGACCGCATCTTCGAGACGACAAATCTGACCGAATTGACCGACGGGTGGTACCCGGAGATGAGCCTGGACGACATCGTACGGATCATATTCGGTCTTGGTAGAGCAAGGAAGACGACCGTTCCCGGTACTGACTACCCGTTTGGGAGATTGTTGTGAAGGTCGCGGTCGTTGGAGCCACTGGGTATCTGGGGCGATCCGTTGTCGAGAATCTACGGAGCGATGGCTGCGAGGTGATCTCGCTGAGCAGGCATCCCGAGGCCGACGGAGCTTATGGGGCGCTCGAGGCAGATGTGACCATGCCGAATCTCGGCCTCGGTCCATCGTCGATGGATGCTCTGCGGGGCACAGACGCAATCATCTCGTGCTTTGGATCTGTGTCGATGGAGACGAATCCCGAGTCGACCGTTGGGCTTCACGTTCATGGGACAGAACATGTCTTTGATCTCGCAGCCCGACTGGGGACGGTCGAACGCGTCGTTCATGTGTCGTCGGTGTTGGCGCTCGGGCGAGCGGAAGGGGAACTCGGGAATCGTGAGTTGTCACGAGACCAAAGTTTTCGTAACTGGTATGAGTACGCGAAGTACCGCAGCGAACTCATCGCGAGGAACGAGCGAAGAGTGCCGGTCAATATTCTTCGGCTCGGGACACTTCTCGGGCCGTCCCGGCCAGATATCATCCCGCTGAGCGGTGGGCCGACGGCCTTGCTCGCACATGTGTTGCGAGGGCTCCCGCTAGCATTGGTCGACCGGGGACGCTTTCCGATCTATGCGTCGGATGTAGCGATTGCGGCCCGGGCAATAAATATGATGATGAAACGCGGAGAGTACGGTATCACGGCAACCTATTTCGATCCGGAATTGCCGGATCTGTGTTACGTTCTGGAACAGCTCAGTCGTCCGTGGGGGATATTTCCGCGTCTGGTGGACGCTAGGGTTCCGACGTGGCTGCAGCGCATCGCAGCGCGGCGACTTGGCGTTTATGAAGAACTCTCTGAGTATTCGCGGCCGTTGATGACTTTCGGGCGTGATATCCTCACCCACCTCGGCGATCTGGCATTGGAGAGTCGGCCCGACTATATTTTTGAGACCGGACGAGTGCTGCGTGATGGTGGGGTTTCTTTCGAGACGGGGGGATTGGCGCGATGACCGTTTATCGTCCGTACTGCAGGGTGGATACCTTTCCGCATCAAAAGCTGCAGATATATTCGGCCGGAAATTTCGGAGAAATTGCCCCGGAGCGGCTCTCGCCGCTGTCCTGGTCGCTCATCGGATCGCCGATGGAGCGCGGCACTCGACGATTCGTGGATCGGATATTGAACAATCCAGTGTGGTCGAAGGGGGCAGACTATGTCTTCACCGGCTACTTCTACTGTCGGCCATACCACAACCTGACTGCGTACTGTCTTATCGCAGACGGCGTGAACATCATCGGACCGCAGGACGTAACCGATGCGTATTTCGAGGGTATACCGCCGCCCCCGTCTCCGATCGGTGCGCGTCGGAGTTCGATTGCTCGGAATCTTTCGACGGTGAAGATGGCCAACGAACTGGTCACACTCCGGCCGCGCGTCGTCGAGTTGGAACAACAGGTTTTTCAGTTCGAGAGACTCGTCCGTTCGGTAATCCGGCTCGGCCAGGACTGGCGTCTCGGAGAGCTGGCGTCGGAAGGTAGTCGGCTCCTGGAGCGCGCATGGTATCTACACATCGTTGGCACGTCGGGATCCATCGTTGCGGAAGTCGCCCAGAACCGGGTGATCGAACGGCTCGATCCGAAAAGCCTGAGCTTGGTTAACTGGTTCAAGGAGCCGGCGGAGCTTCCCTGGACCGGATTGATCGGGCTGACTTCGATCGGGGATGGGCCGGCGGAATTCCTCGATTACGGATTCTACGAAATAATGGACTCTGTCGAGCCGTGGTCTGACTTCGTTATTCAACCTGTCGGTCGCAGCGACTCCCGCTCCGGACGAGGTTCCCACATCACCCCACGGCAGGCGTTGGTCGACATGAATACGGGTATACGCGGCAAGATCATCGACAGCAGCGTGCTTTTCCTCGGCGACGTCATGTCGTTGCGAGAGCGCAGCAAGTCGCTGGCGATGCGATTGCTACACGCCTACCGGCTATTTGTCCCGCATATTGCGAGGATGCGTGACCTTGATCCTCTGGGGCTTCCGTATGTGTCCATCGAGGAACTGCGGGGTGATCTGCCGGATGCCGCAGAGATCGACGCGCGTCGTGTCTCGTGTTTCAATAGTATCAATTTCGAAGCTCCGGATTATCTAGACTTTTCGTCGGATCTGGACGCGCAGATACAGCCGAAACGTACCGCTCGCGGCGTTTCCGGCGGTATGCACACCGGGACAGTAATTGGTCTCGAAGACATTTCGGTAGCGGCAGGGTCCGTTTTGGTGTGTGAGAGCGCGGACGCGAACATCATGCCACTGTTGCCTTTTCTGGGTGCTGTGGTGACCGCACGCGGCAGCCAGTATTCCCATGTCGCGATTATCTGTCGTGAGATGGGTATACCAGCGGTTGTTTCACACCCGATTGCGCGGGAAATATTCGTGGGGCAAAAGGTGCAGGTGAATGGTAGTACTGCGGAGGTAAAAATTGTCGAGTGATATCAATGCCGGCGTCGTCGATGACCCGGCAGCAGTCGTGCGATTACTGGAGGACTGGATCGCCGAGCATCGTCCGCGTATTGATCTGAAGTTGGCAGATTCGATACGCGACGATCTCAATGTCGATTCGTTGACCCTGATGGAAGCAATGTCGCGAGTCGAGGACAGCTTGGAGATACAACTGATCGACAATCCGCGGATACAAGATGTTGTCACCATTGCTGATCTTGTCGAACTGATCCAGTTGGAATGTCGAGGGAAGAATGCTTGACAGTGTAGGTCCTTCACATGCAGTCCGATTGTCGTCGGAGGACGAAGGATGAGTTTGATCGACTGGATGGGCGATGACGATGACGGGACAATGCACTTTTATTCCCAAGGTAAGTGGGGTGACGCGAGCTTCGACGAGTTGGCACGCTCCGTCAGCGGTGCGGCAGAGCTACTAACTGACGCAGGTGTCACGCGGGGCGATCGGGTAGCGCTGGTACTTCCGACCGGGTTCGACTTCTTCAACTACTTCTTCGGTGCAATTGCCATTGGTGCCGTCCCGACGGCCCTTCCGTCCCCCGGGATCGGTGGCAGGCAATTCTGCGGTAGTCATGTGGTGCCGATGCTGCGCACTCTCGCCCCACGGTTGGTGGTCGCGACGGCGGGGACCCTGGACCTGCTCGACGAATCGATCCGCTCGCTCGGTCTGATCCCACTGGCCTCCGAAACACCCATACCCGACAGCGGATTCACGCGTGCGTTCGCGCCGAACACAGGCTCGGAAACCGCTGTTATCCAATTTACGTCCGGGTCGACGTCGGCGCCTCGTGGAGTCGTGTTGACCGCCGATGCCGTGCAGCGCTACATGACCATCGTGAAGTCGATATTCCATCGTGGCGGGCGCGTGGGCTACAGCTTCGGTTCCTGGTTGCCGATGCATCACGACATGGGGCTGATCGGCATGTTCATGTTCGCGGCATGTTTCCGGACCGATGGATGGTTCATGCCGCCGGAAGTGTTCGTGCGCCGCCCGCTCGAATGGCTGAGCCTCTTTTCCGAGAAGGGAGTTAATCACTCGGCCATCCCCAACTTTGCGGTCGAACGTGTTATTCAGGTTCTGAAGCCGGAAATGCTTGCAGGATACGACTTCTCGAATTGGCGCACCCTGATTATCGGGTCGGACCGGATCAATTTCCACGCTATGCGCCAGTTCTACGAGATGTTGGCACCGTACGGATTCGGGTGCAACGTGCTCAAGCCGGGATACGGGATGGCCGAGACGACGCTCGGGGTGACTACCGCTCGTCTGGACAGTGTCTTGAATGCGATTGCCATCGATGATGAGCCGTCGGGGTCTGGACAGCCGGTGCGGATTCGCGGCGAGTATTCACTGACTGACCCGCTACCTGATTCGGACATTTCGGGTGACTCCCTGTACGTAGTCTCCTGTGGCGCCGACCTACCCGAAATGCGTTCTCGGATCGTGGATGCCGCAGGTTCCGTGCTCCCTGATCGTTGTGTGGGCGAGATCGTGGTGCAGAGTCCCGCCCTGTTCGCCGGCTACCTGGGAAAGCCCGCTACCAAGTCGATGTCGTATGCCACCGGCGACCTCGGTCTGAAGTGGAAGGGTGAGCTCTATGTTCTGGGCCGGGTCGGCAACTCGGTGAAGGTGAACGGTGGATTCGTCACTGCTGAAGATATCGAGGTGTTGGTAGCCACCAGGGTCGGTCTCACCCAGGCGAAGGTCACCGTAGTGCTCCGAGATCTCAGCGGCTTCGGCAGGCCGATGACGCTGCTGGTGATCCAACAGAAGGTTCACGAGTCCGCAGTCCCGGCCATCTGCGAGGCGCTGATCAAGAACGGCCTGTCAGCCGACCACGCGGCAGTAGTCGTTGTCGCACCCCGGGCGATCGCGAGGACCACCAGCGGGAAACCGAAACGCGCCGAGATCTGGAGCGGGTTGGCGAGCGGCAGGACGAAGGGCAGATTCCTGTTCATCGGCGAACGGTCGGTCTTCCATGCCGAGCAGGAGGTGCTGCAGGCGTGACAGTACATCGGTTCTGGCCGGAGCCTGATCGCACACATGGCTCGAAGGGATATTTCCTGGAGTTCCTTCGGGCCGCCGGATATCCGGTTCCGGCCTTTCGTGTCCTCGATCGAGACGGAGTCGCTGCAGTCGAGGACCTCCGTACACGAGTTACCGAGTTCGCGACCGCCATTGCCACCGAAGCTGCTGGGCAACAGGGTATTCCGGCTGATTCTGTGTCTTTCGCGGTCCGTTCGAGCGGTCAGCGGAGTATGCCCGGGATGATGGATACGGTTTTGTGCGTCGGCCTGACGGAGACGAATCTTTCGGCGCTCGAAGCGCGTCTTGGCAGTACTCAGGCGGCCTTCGACGCGCTCATCAATGCAACCAGAGACTTTTGCGTCCTGGTCGGAGGAGTCGACCCATTGCTGGTGCACGCGGCTTCGGCTTCGTCAGAAGACGGGCCCAGCCAGGTCGCGAGCATGCGGGCACTATTCGAGACATCGACGGGCATCGTGTTTCCGCTCGATCCAGCCGAGCAGTTGGCGATGGCAGTAGAGGCTGTGGTGGCTTCCTGGGGCAGCGTGCGAGCGCGCTCTTATCGAGATCGTCACGCGATCCCGGATGCTGCGGGCCCGTGCGTGGTCATTCAGGCCATGATCCATGGCACGGCGGAGTTGACGTCGGGCAGCGGTGTTGTCTTCAGTCATGACCCGCTGACCGGTGAGCGGCGAATGACCGGCGAGTACGTTGAGCGATCGACAGGCGAGGGAATCGTGTCAGGCACCGTGACGCCGCTCGATGTGTCGACCCTCCAGGCCGCGGATGTGGCGGTGTTCGCCGAGTTGGAGCATCTGGTCGAGAGGCTGCATCAGAACCTGACCCGCATGGTCGAGATCGAGTTCGTGGTGGAACGGAACGTTTTGTGGCTCGTTCAAGTTCGACCGGCGGTAGGGGATGCTCAGGTCACCAACGCCATCGCGATCGACAGCTGGCGGTCCGGAATGATCGAAACGGATGAGATGTTTCGTCGGCTGTCGGCTGACGCACTTTTCAGTAGTACCTCGGCACGGACGTATAGGGGCGGGGGGCGGCTACTCGGGACCGGGATTCCCGCGTCCAATGGTGTCGCGAGCGGCATCGTCGTAGTGGATATGGCCGAGGCGGCGGTATGCGTGGGTGAGGACATCGTCCTACTTCGCGAAACCACGGAGCCGCGTGATTTCCCGGCCATGGTTTCCTCGGTCGCACTCGTCACCCTGACAGGTGGAGCGTCGTCGCATGCGGCGGTGGTGGCGCGCGAACTGGGTATCCCAGCCGTGGTCGGCGTCACTTTCAACGACCTGCAGTGGTTGGAATCTGCGACCGGAGCTCGCGTGACAGTGTTCGGAACCACCGGCGAGGTGTGGCTCGGCGATATCGAGACCGAGGTCGCCGGGACCGACGACTTCCCGCATGCCATCCTCGACGGCGCGCATACCCGTACAGCGATCGTCGGATCGTTGAGGGAGATCGAAGCACGGGGCGCGGAGATCCTGCGAACGAACGACCTTGCCCTGGGAATCTCGGCCGGTCCAGAAATCGTTGTGGCGACGACCGACACCGAGCTCGCCGAGCAGCGGACGGCCGTTGGCGGCCGGGTGGCATTCCTCTGTTCCGAAGGCCCGCCTATGCAGCGATGGCGTGCGGTTCTACCCGCCCACCCGACCGAGTACGTCGTGCCGGCAGATGAGGTACAGGTCCCGTATATCCGGGTTCGCCTCCTCGTCGAAGCCGCCCATCGAGAGGATTACCTGTGACCGCGCCACACTCCATCACCGACCTGCGATTGCTGCGCTTCGTGAGCGTTCTCGGCATGATCCCGTTGGCAGATGTCGCGGAGTTCGTCGATATCGAGGATTTCGATCCGGCGGCGCTGTTCGACGCTGGTGGCGAGTGCTTCGCCGTGCAGTCATTACTGGGGCAGGACGTGTTGGTACTGACGCCGACCGGCCGTGCGGCTGCGACAACAGCACTGACCGACTTCCTTGCCGGGGCGACCGGGGTAGTTCGCGACCGAATCCCTGAGTTGCTGACAGAATTCGAAATTGTCGACCCTGCTTGTAAAATCGCTGTCAGCGAGTTCCAGCGCGCGCGATCGGCAGTGAGCGCGCAGGCCGTTCTCGATTTTCATCTCGCCGTCGCGGGTCTTTTGCGCGGAATAGTAGAAATCTGGCCACTGTGGCAGCACTACCAAAGGATGTTTGATTACGCAGTTCGGATGATCACCGAGGGCAACCACGACTACGTGGCGTCGCCTCGGTGTCGCAGCTACCACACACTCTGGCATGCGATTCATTTCGAGCTACGTACGGTCTCGGCAGAGCTGCAAGGAATTGGTTCATGAACATGGACCGGATGACAAGGATTATCGGCAGATGAAAACGAGTCCCATGAGTGCTAAGACGACGGAGAAACTAGTCGCGTACGTACGGTTGTCCAAGGTCTCCGCTTATCAACATTTCTATCTGTGGATTCTGGTATCCATGGTGTTGTGGTGCGAGGGGCACCTCGATTCCTCTGAGAACCGGATCGCGTTGGCTTGTTTCATTGTCGCGTCGATCTTCAGTGTCGCCAGCTCCGCCGCCGCTGACGATGTTGTCGGCTTCCGGGACGGCAGTGATGCCGCGAATTACTCAGGTGAATACCTTTCGCGCGATGTCAGAACCAAACCCTTGCTGTTGGGGATGCTCACCGAATCTCAGGCGGTCACTTTCGCCACCACGGCCTGGTTTCTAGGCCTGATGACCGGATTCGTCGGCATCGGCACACTTGGCTGGCGTGTGCCGGTGGCAGGCATCATCCTGTTCGTGGCGGTCCAGATGATTCTGGTCCAGTACAACTGGGGCGTCCGGATCAGTGCCAGGCCGTTGGGCTGTGAGGCTGTGATGTTCGTGGGGCAGGTGTCCGCAACGCTGCTGCCGTACTGGGCTATCACCGGTCGTGTAACCGCGCTCGTGGTGTATCTGACGCTGCTGCAGGGTATCTGGTTGATGACGATTCCTGCCGTTTCCAACGCGGGTGACGTCGACGGCGATCGTGCCGCCGGCCGAAACACCACGGCGGTGGTTGCCGGCCCCGAAGGGGTACGGGCCGAACTGCTGAGCGTGTGGGTTGTCAGCGCCGGATTACTTGTCATGCTGTGCCGCGAGGCCGGTTTTCGCTGGTCGATGGTACTCGTATTTCTGCCCCTTCTGGCGGTGCAAGGGTTGCTGTTGTGGTCCGGCGTGGTGCAACAGAATTGGGCTGTGGCGAGGAAGGCCGGGTTCGCATCCTACGGGGTGGGGACGGTGACACTGCTGGTCTTCGTTCTTGGATACTCGTTCGGTTGGGGTTGGGCCGCGTGAAGCTCAATTCAACTCTCCGGCAGTACTCGGTGAGCCGACGTGTTGTCGTCACCGGGCTCGGTGTCCGCGCACCTGGCGGAAGCGGCCAGACGGAGTTCTGGAGCCTGCTGTCCGCCGGGCGTACAGCGACCCGCCGAATTTCCTTCTTCGATCCCGCGCCGTACAGGTCTCAGGTAGCCGGCGAGGTGGACTTCGACGCGGCTGCAGAAGGTCTGTCGCCGAAAGAGATACGACGAATGGACCGCGCTGCGCAGTTCGCTGTCGTTTGCGCACGAGAAGCTGTCGCAGACAGCGGTCTGGACTTCGGGGCGCTCGACCCACACCGAGTGGGAGTAAGTCTAGGAAGCGCGGTAGCTGCTGCCACCAGCCTGGAGCAGGAGTACCTGGTGCTCTCGGACTCGGGTCGTCACTGGATCGTCGACGAAGCCTGTCTGTCACCGCACATGTTCGACTACATGGTTCCCAGCGTGATGGCCGCGGAAGTTGCCTGGACCGTCGGTGCCGAGGGGCCTGTTGCGATGATTTCCAACGGGTGTACCTCCGGCCTGGATTCCGTCGGGCACGCTGTGCAGCTGATCCGGGAGGGGTCCGCTGATGTCATGCTCGCGGGTGCGTCGGATAGCCCCATTACCCCCATCGTAGTGGCCTGCTTCGACGCGATTAAAGCGACTACCTCGTTCAACGACGATCCCGGGCGGGCCTCCCGGCCGTTCGACAACTCACGCAACGGGTTTGTCCTCGCCGAGGGCGCGGCGATGTTCGTGCTCGAGTCCTACGATTCCGCCCTTGCCAGAGGTGCATCGATCTATGCCGAAATCTCCGGCTACGCGAATAGATGCAACGCGTATCACATGACGGGGCTCAAAGCCGATGGACGCGAGATGGCCGAGGCGATCCGAACGGCGCTGGACGAGTCAAGAATCGACCCGACAGCAGTGGATTACGTCAATGCGCACGGCTCGGGCACCCGGCAGAACGATAGGCACGAAACCGCCGCCGTTAAACGCAGTCTTGGGCAGCATGCCTACGAGACACCGATGAGTTCGATCAAGTCGATGGTTGGACACTCACTCGGCGCGATCGGATCCGTTGAAATCGCAGCATCGCTACTGGCTCTCCGACATCAGGTGGTGCCGCCGACCGCGAACCTCCATGCGCCCGATCCTGAGTGCGATCTGGACTATGTACCGCTGGTCGCGCGCGATCGTCGGATAGCCACCGTACTCACCGTGGGCAGTGGGTTCGGCGGATTCCAGAGCGCCATGGTGCTGCGAAGTCCGATCGGCGGGGTGGCATGACACTGGTCACTGGATTCGGTGTGATCGCACCGAACGGAACTGGGGCGGAGCGCTTTTGGGAAGCCGCCGTCGAAGGCAGGGGAGCGATCGCACCGCTCACCCGGTTCGACGTGAGTGGCTCTGCGGCGCAGTTGGCAGGCGAGGTAGCCGACTTCGACGCGGCTGAACATTTACCGAGCAGACTGTTGCCGCAGACCGATGTATCGACGCGGATGGCGTTGGTGGCCGCGGAGTGGGCGATCGACGACGCCAAGGTCGACACCTCCGCGGCAGATGATTACCAGATGGCGGTGGTCACCGGAAACGCCTGCGGTGGTTTCGAATTTACTCACCGTGAGTTCGAGAAGCTGTGGTCGCGCGGCCCCGAGCACGTCAGCGTGTACGAATCATTCGCCTGGTTCTACGCGGTGAATACCGGTCAAATATCCATCCGATACGGCATGCGCGGACCGAGCAGTGCGCTAGTTGCCGAGCAGGCGGGTGGACTGGACGCGATCGGGCACGCCTGCCGCACGGTGCGAGGCGGGACCTCGTTGGTCGTCACCGGCGGGGTCGACTCAGCTTTCGACCCGTGGGGCTGGGCCGCGCACGTTTCCAGCGGGGAAGTCAGTACCGCAACCGATCCATTGCGGGCCTACCTCCCCTTCGACGTTCGCGCCGCTGGCTACGTGCCCGGCGAAGGCGGCGCCATGCTGGTCGTCGAGTCCGCAGAGAGCGCCCGCGCCCGCGGAATTTTGAAGGCCTACGGCGAAATTGCCGGCTACGCCAGCACTTTCGATCCGCCACCGGGTTCTGAACGCCCTTCCGGTCTGCTTCGTGCGGCAGATCTTGCTCTTGCCGCCGCGGGCCTGCGGCCGGGCGACATCGATGTCGTCCTCGCCGACGCTGCGGGCGTTCCCCAGCGTGACGGTGACGAGGCAGCAGCGATCGTAGCGCTGTTCGGTGAGAACGGCGTGCCCGTCACTTCGACGAAACCACTGACCGGGCGCCTGCTTTCGGGGGCAGGGCCACTCGACATCGTGACCGCCCTGCTGTCCATGCGGGACGCGGTGATCCCGCCGATCGCAAATATCACCGAGCCGTCCGGAGAACATCAGATCGACCTCGTCCTCGGAACAGCGCGATCTGCGCCCGTCGGTGCTGCGCTCGTCCTCGCCCGGGGTCGCTGGGGTTTCAATTCAGCGGTCGTAGTGCGAGCTATTCCCGATTAGAAACATCGAGCTTAGGGAAGTTGATATTAATATGAACATTGAAGAATTGCGCAAGATCCTCGTTGAATGCGCGGGTGAGGGTGACCTGATGGAGCTGAGCGGCGATATCGGCAACGTTGAGTTTGAGCATTTGGGTTATGATTCGCTCGCCGTCATCGAGACCGCTTCGCGAATTCAGCGCGAGTTCGGTATCGTGATCGCCGAGGAGTATTTGCTGGATGTCAGGACGCCCCAGGAATTGATCGACATAGTGAATTCCCAACTTGGATAAAGCTGAATGGCCGGCCAGTCGAAAGTCTTGCCCAGGAGATTGATGGAACCTTATTCGATCTGCTTCCAGAATCGAGAGGCTATGAAGGGAGCGCCCGTCGGATCGATTATTTCGATTCGACGGACGTCACCTCATGTTTGAACGAGAACTACGTCAGTCTTGTATCAGCTGGCCAGCCATATGGGAACGTCATAGTCAGCTGTATGGCCGAGGCATGGATCGTCGACCAGGATTGCCTGATGAAGTCGCCGAAGGAAAATCGACGGCTCGATCCCCATCTCGAGAACCAGCATCTGTCGGAGGCGTTGAAAGGCTTCCAGAGCGCGTCGGGCAGAACCGGATCGATACAATGCAAGCATGAATTGTCCACAGAACTTCTCGTCTCCTGGCTGGTCTGCGACGATTTGGCTCAATTCGTGCAGAAGGCTGCTGTGTCGTCCCAGCCTGAGTTCGGAGTCGATCCGACATTCGAGGACGTAGCGTCGCTTCTCTTCCAGTCCGACTATTTCTACATCGAGAACCGGGCCCGTTCGGATATCAACAAAAGCAGGTCCGCGCCATAGGTGCAGTGCTCTGGAGAAAAGTGCGGACGCGCCTTCATAGTTCTTTTCCTCGCGCATCGCGAAGGCGCGCGCCGTGAGGGTGTGGAAGCTGTCATGATCGGAAGCCCCCACATTTGGGGACAGCTTGTAGCCGCCGACATCAGTAACCAAGTAGTGTTTGGCGGAGATCTCTGATGAATCCGAGCTCGCCGCCGTTATGTGAGAGCGCAGATGGAGAATATATGTCTGCAATGTGGTTGCAGCGCTACGCGGCGGTCTTTCATTCCATAGTTCGGTTATCAGTGTTGAAACAGGAACGACTTGACCGCATCGAATGGCCAGCAAAGCCAGTACCTGACGTGGTTTATTGGCGCTTGGCACGATTGAATGTCCGTCAATAGAAATTTCGAGCGGCCCCAACAACTGTATGCCCATTAGTACTCCCCCTCCAAGTGGATCGACCACAATCTAACACGACTGCGAGTCGGGGCGCAGTTTCTGCGTATGCTAGGGGAGCATCGATCGGGCAGAGGGTCTGTCGAGGTCGTGCCGCTGCCGAGGTTCCCGCAGGAGCACCTGGCTCCTGCGGGAATCAGCATTACTTCGCGTAGTCGTAGAACCCGCGACCGGTCTTGCGGCCCAGTCGGCCCGCGTCCACCATCCGGCGCAGCAGCGCGGGCGGGGCGAGGTGCGGCTCGGCGAACTCCGCGTAGAGCGACTCCGACGCCGCGAGGGCGATGTCGAGGCCGACGGTGTCGAGCAGCGTCAGCGGGCCCATCGGGTAGCCGCAGCCGCCCTTCATCGCCGCGTCGATGTCCTCGGCGGTGGCGTAGCCCGACTCGAGCATCCGGATCGCCGAACACAGGTAGGGGATGAGCAGCGCGTTGACGATGAACCCGGAGCGGTCACCGGCCTGCACGGCCATCTTGCCGAGGGTGTTCTTCACGTAGTCGGTGACGGCCACGGCCGCTTCCGGCGCGGTCACCAGGGTCGAGATGATCTCGACCAGCGGCATCACCGGCACCGGGTTGAAGAAGTGCACGCCCACGACCCGTTCGGGCCGCTCGGTCGCCCCGGCCACCTTGATCACGGGGATCGAGGAGGTGTTGGTGGCGAGGATGCCCTCGGGCTTGACGATCTTGTCCAGCTTGCCGAAGATCTCGTACTTGAGCGCCTCGATCTCCGGCGCGGCCTCGATCACCAGGTCACGATCGGCGAACTCGTCCATGTCCAGGGTGACGCGCACCCGCGCGAGCACCGCGTCGGCCTCGTCCTGGGTGATCTTGCCCTTGGTCACGCCACGGGCGATCGAGGTGGCGATCCGGTTCTTGGCCGCCTCGGCGAACTCCGGCTTCGTCTCGAGCACGAGCACCGAGCTGCCCGCCTTGGCGCACACCTCCGCGATCCCCGCGCCCATCGTGCCGCCACCGATTACACCGATCAACTCCACTGGAGAACTCCCAACATCGCATTGCCCTGGCTGTCCCGGAGATTATTTCACCCGGGCTGGCACTCAGTGCCACAGGCTGCCGGAACGTGAGCTATCGCACCAGCTGGACGCGACGCTGACCAGGGCATTCGTCAGCGAGCCGACTCACTTACCCGCCGGGTACACGGCGTCGACTTCGACCTCGACCAACCATCCCGCCACCGGCAGGCTCGCTACTTCCAGGGCGAAGCGGCTCGGTCGTGCCGCGTTGCGGACCAGCGGTGCGGCCGGGGCAGCGGTGCCGAGGGGGACCAGCTCGGTGTCGCCGGTGGTGAGGTTCGTATTGGCGAAGAACTGCCGGTAGGCGCGGTTCCAGCCGGCGTAGTCGGCACGGTCGGTGCCGGGCGCGTTGTCGAGGAACACTCGCATGGTGATCACGTCGTCCAGGGTCAGGCCCTGGGCTTCGAGGTTCTCCCGGATTCTGGCCAGCACCGACATGCCCTGCGCTTCGGTGACGGTGACACCGGCGGGCAGCTTCGCGTCCGCGAACTGCTGGGTGTCGATGAAGGATTCGGGGCTGCCCGTGGGGGCGGCCTTGTTGGTGGCGGTGGGGCCCAGCCCGCTGGTCTTGTAGACGGTAGCGTCGGCGGCGATCGTCACGCCTTGGGCGATCATCGGATTCGCCTGTCCCGCTTCGAGAACCGAAGTACTCGGCGCAGTGGACGGCTGCGACTCGGCCGGGTCGGCCGAGCAGGAGGTGAGGGTCAGCGCCGCGAGGGCCGTCGCGGCCAGGGTGATCGTCGTCTTCATGGTCGATACTCCTTGTCGGGGTGCGAGATTCAGGCGGCAACGCGGGCGTGCAGGGCGGTCACCACGTCGCGGGCGGAGGTGAAGGCGCCGTGCTGCCAGGCGATCGCGTTGGACAGGTGGTCGCCGGCGAAGTAGATGTGCTCGACGGGGGCAAGGAGTTTGGTGTACTCGGGGGTGGCCTCACCGCCGTGGGAATTGCTGCCCGACCACCCGACCCACGCGCCCTCGGAATACTTGGTTCGCCGCCAGCTGCCGGAGAACGACGAGGCGATGTCGGCGCGGTACTTGTCGCCGTGGATCGCTGCGCCCTCGTCGACGGCCTTCGCCAGACGTTGCCGGTGGGTGAGTGATTCGAAGGCCTGATGACGTTTGCCGGTGTTGTAGTAGCCGACCACCACGCCGCGGTCGCCGTTGTAGTGGTCGTAGGGGAACATGATCTGCGCGATGTCCTTGTCGGTATTGCTCGCGCCGCCGTAGATCCGGTCGTCGAGCTCCCACCAGCGGCGCGAGTATTCGATGCCGAGCTTGCCGGAGGACACCGGGATCGCGGCTTTCAGCGCGGTGAGCACGTCGGCGGGCAGGTTGTTGGCCAGGCGACCGACGAGATGGGGCGGCAGCGTGCAGATGCAGTAGTCGGCATCGAGGGACTTGCGCGCGCCGTCCTGGGTGTACTCGATCCGCACACCCTCGGGGGTGTTCTTCATCGCCGACACCTCGGCACCGAAATGGATGCGCTGCGTGCCGATCTCGCGCTGGAAGGCGGCGTAGATGCGGTCCATGCCACCGACCGGGGTCATCATCATCATGGCCTGGTCGTAGCCGAATTCGAAGCTGAAATTGCGGCCGAGACCGCTGCGGATCGTGTCGGACATCGGGAACGGTTTCGGCTGTTCGCCGAAGTTCAGACCCGCCCCGGGTTCGGAGGTGTAGCCGCGCCGCGTCGAGCCGAGATAGCGGCCGTCACTGGAGAGGTCGCCGAAATCGCGCAGGAACGACGACAGCGCTTCCTTGTCGGCGCTGGAGAGCACGTCGTCGAGTGCGCCCCGCGTCGCGGCCTTCTGCAGCAGCTCGGACATGTAGCCGTACATGTCGGCCTTGGCGGCGCGGTACTGCACCGACTGCCCGGAGATCGAGGTGCCGCTCTGATAGTTGACCAAGGTGGACGCGTTCTGGTTGCCGAACGGCTGGATCTCGACACCGAGTTCGCGACAGTAGTCGAGGGTGATGTGGCCCTGCGGGATTCGCGTGGCGCCCAGATTGAAGTAGTGCCCTTCGGCGAAGATGCAGCTCTGGGTTTCGCCGTTGAGATCGGTTTCGGTGGTGCCGTTGCGCACCGACCACACCCGTCCGCCCGCTCGCTTCCTGGCTTCGAGCACGGTCACGTCGTATCCGGCCTTGCCCAGTTCGTAGGCCGCGCACAACCCCGCGGGGCCGCCGCCGAGGATCGCCACCTTCGCGCCCCCGTCGCCCTTGCCGATGAGGTCGCCCATGGCGGGCGAGCGGAACGACACCTGCGCCGTGGCGGGCGCGAGGCCGAGGGTCGACATCGCGCCGTAGGCGAGGCCGGCACCACCGGTGATGCCGAGACTCTGCATGAATGATCTTCTGGTGACTGCCATGGGGTAGCTCCGTCCGCCGCGATATCCGTTCTGCGACAGCGTCCGTCGACGGTGGGTCGGTGCCGCTACGCCGCGGAAAACGTTCACCGATCGGCGAGTGAGATCCCCCGCGGTCGCTTTCTCGCTCGGTGACCATCGCCCCGACTCGCGCCCGCAATACCGCCGAAACCAGGTCTGGATATCCTCGCCCGCACCGACAACGCTGGGAGGTGTGTGGTGACGGCACTGGCCGACGCGGTCGCGCGCTCGTTCGCGGCCGGGGAACCCGAGCGCCCCGCGGTGTCGCCGTTGCGTGCGCTGGGGCGCAGACAACTGCCGGGTGTGGCGTTGCTCGGCCAGTCGATCGCGACCACCGCGCCCGCCGCGTCGATGGTGCTGTTGCCGGTCACGATGCTCACCCACAACGCCCTGCTGCCCGGCCTGGTGACGATCGTCATCGCGACGCTGGTCATCACGCTGATCGCGTACTGCGTCGCACAGTTCACCTGGCGCCTGTCCGCGGCGGGTGGGCTCTACACCTTCGTCAGCCACGGCGCCGGACCGCGTGCGGCGCTGACCTGTGGCGTCGGACTGCTCGTGAAGTACCTGGGCAGTGCGTCGCTGACGATGTATCACGGGTCGCAGACCGCTCTCGCCTTGGCAGCACAGCTGGGAATCACGTTGCGCGGCTGGCAGATCGGGGCCGTCTATCTCGTCATCGCGGTGCTGATCGGCGCGGTGCTGGTGCGTGGTGTGCGGTTCGCCGCGATCGCGATTCTGGCGGTCGAGGCGTGCTCGCTGGCCTTCATCATCGGCCTCATGCTGGTGTCGGGGCCTGCTGTCGCGATCACCCCGGCCGCGCCGAACGTTCCCGCGGTGCTGGCCATCGCGATGTCGGCGCTGTTCGCGCTCGCGGGCTTCGAGAGCGCCACGTTCTTCGCACCGGAGACGCGGCGTCCGCTGGTCACCGTGACCCGTACGGTGCTGCTCACCCCGGTGCTGTGCGGGGCGCTGTTCATCTTCGCGTCGTGGGCGGCCTGGTCCGGGCATGCGGGAACGGTGGTGAACGCGTATCTGCACGGGACGGCGAGTGGGTCGAGTCTGCTCGTGGTGATCCTGCTCGACGCGGGGCTGACCTGCTCGTGGCTCGGGTCGTCGATGGCTTCGTCGAACGCCGCGTCGCGACTGATGTATTCGATGAGTGTGGAGGGTGTGCTGCCGCGCCTGCTGAGCCGGGTCGGTCCGCGGTTGCGGACCCCGCACGTGGCGTTGGTGCTGATCATCGGCATCGTCGCGACGGCCGGTTCGGGTTTCGTCGCGCTCGACGGTGTGCCCGCCGCGGCCAAGACCGTCATGCGCACGGCGCTCGCGGTGTCCTACATCCTGGTCGCGGTGGGTGCGGTGCTGTTGCTCGGCCGTATCCGCGAGCGCAGCCGCGTCGACCTCGTCGCTGGCTGGGTCGGCAGTGGGGTGCTCGCCGCGGTGCTGGTCTGTCTGACGGTGTCGGACGCGAGCGACGGTGTGGTGGTCGCGCCCGCGACGGTGCTCGCGGTGCTGCTGGCCGGTGCTGCCTGGTATCGCTGGCTGCGGGACAGCTGTCCCGAAAGTCTCACGGCCATCGGTGTTTTCGACAGTCCCGAATCCACTGACGTGCTGCCCGGCGCCGGGGTGTTCGCCGTCAACGCCCGCGGCGCGATGGCCCTGGTAGGGGCGGACCGCGGCGAACAGTGACAACGACGACCCGCCGCGACGGCCCGACCGGGCACGAGCCGAGGGCTGTCCAGAAGGCCCTCGCTCTGCTCGAGGCGGTAGCGCAGCTGGGTTCGGGCGCCACCGCGAAGGACATCGCCGCGCAGACCGGCATCGCCCCCGCCACCGCGTACCGCCTCCTGAATCTCCTCGTCGCCGACGGCTACCTGGTGCGGATCGAGGACCTGTCCGGTTTCGCCCTCGGCCGCCGTACCCGTGAGCTCGCCGGGGCTGCCGCTCCCGAGCCCGTCTCCGGCAATCACCGGATCCTCGGTGAACTGCGCGCCCAGCTGCGTTTCGGCATCCATCTCGCCTCCTTCGCCGGCGGCCGGGTCAGGATGGTCGACAAGGACCCCGACCATGAGCTGAGTGGGGAGAAGGTGCTGCTCGCCTGCCCGCACGCCTCGGCCATCGGCAAGATCCTGTTGGCGCGGTACCCGGACTTCGCGGCCGAGGCCACCCCGCGCAAGGTCACCACCTTCACCATCACCGACGCCGCCGATCTCGCCGCCGAGCTACGCCGAGTCGCCGCGGACGCGGTCGCCGTCGAGGTGAACGAATGCCGCCTCGGCCGCAGCGCCGTCGCCGTCCCGATCCGCACCGCCGACGGCACTGTCACCGGTGCCCTGGCCGCGATCGGCAAGACCGGCCGCCTGCCCGTGCACGATCGCGACCTCATCGACTTGCTCACGTCGGCGGCCGATCAGCTGACACTGTGACCGCACACCCGAGGCCCGGCGATCCACCGAATCGCCGGGCCCCGGGTGTGCAGCGGGTCTATCGAACCGGTGTCAGTTCCGGTTCCGCGGAATCGGGTCGCCTGCGACCGAGCACCGAGTGCCTGCGCCCGTAGGCGAAGTACACGATGACACCGAGTGCCATCCAGATCACGAAGCGCAGCCAGGTCTCGATCGAGAGGTTGACCATCAGCCACACGCAGGCCAGAGCGCCGAGAACGGGAACCACCGGGACGAACGGAACGCGGAACCCGCGCGGCAGATCCGGACGGGTGCGACGCAGCACCAGCACCCCGATCGACACCAGGACGAACGCGACCAGTGTGCCGATATTGACCATTTCCTCCAGCGTGCCGAACTCGACGAAACCGGCCAGCAGTGCGCACACCACACCGACGAGCACGGTCAGCCGCACGGGTGTGCCCTTCTTGCCGGTCTGCGCGAGACCGCGAGGCAGCAGACCGTCGCGGGCCATGGCGAACAGCACCCGGGTCTGGCCGAGGAACATCACCATCACCACGGTCGACAGCCCGGCCAGCGCGCCGATGGCGATGATGTTCTTCACCCAGGTGGCGCCGTGGATGGCGAAGGCGGTGGCCAATGTGGCGTTGCCGTCGGCCAGTTCGGTGTAGGACACCATGCCGGTGAGGACCAGCGAGACCGCGATGTAGAGCACCGTCACGATCGCCAGCGACGCCAGAATGCCGCGCGGGACGTCGCGCTGTGGGTTGCGCGTCTCCTCGGCGGTGGTGGCGACCACGTCGAAGCCGATGAAGGCGAAGAACACCAGGCTGGCCGCGGCGAGCAGCCCGTACCAGCCGTAGCTGGTGCCACCGGAGCCGGTGAGGAAGGCGAACAGCGACTGGTGCATCCCCTCGGCCTTCTCCGACGGCTGCGCCGGCGGGATGTAGGGGGTCAGGTTCGACGGCTTGAAATACGTCGCGCCGACGACCAGCACCAGCGCGATCACACCCAGCTTGATCGCGACGGCGATGGCCGACACCCGCGACGACAGCTTGGTCCCGGTGGCCAGCAGCACGCCGACCACCGCGATGATCACCACCGCGCCCCAGTCGAACTTCACCGTGCCGAGGTGGAGCACCGGCGCCGATGATCCGAGCACTTCGCCGAGGTACTGTGACCAGCCCTTGGCGACCACCGACACCGCGAGCGCGAACTCCAGGATCAGATCCCAGCCGATGATCCAGGCGATCACCTCGCCGAAGGTGGCGTAGGCGAAGGTGTACGCGCTACCTGCCACCGGCACGGTCGAGGCGAACTCCGCGTAGCACAGCGCGGTGAGCCCGCACGCGATCGCGGCGAAGACGAAGGCCAGCGACACCGCCGGTCCCGCCACCGTGCCCGCGGTGCGCGCGGTGAGGGTGAAGATGCCCGCGCCGATCACGACCGCCACACCGAAGATCGTCAGGTCCTTCGCCGTCAGATCCTTGCGGAGCTTGGCATCCGGATCGTCGGTGTCCCGGATCGACTGTTCGACCGACTTGGTCCGGAACAGGCTGCTCTTGTTCATCATCGCAGCGACCTCGGAATGGCATCGAGACGGCGCTCGGCGAATCGGTTGGCGGCGGCGCCGGTCCCGATCCCCTCGGTGATGGCGGCGGCGATGATCTCGCGGCAGCGCGGGTAGATGTCGGCGACCTCGGCTTCGACCTCGGCCGGGGTGGCGGCGCGCAGTTCACCGGCCACCTGGATGAGGCCACCGGCATTGGCCACGAAATCGGGCACCCAGGTGATGCCGCGGTCGGTGAGCGCCTGCTCGACCTCGGGTGTCGCGAGTTGGTTGTTCGCCGCACCGCAGATGAGCTTCGCCTCGATCGTCGCGGCGCTCGCCGCGGTGAGGGTGGCGCCCATCGCGCAGGGGGCGTACACGTCGACCGGCGCGGTGGACACTGTCGACAGCAGCCGGACGGCGGGCAGTTCGTCGGTGATGCGCCGCAGCGCCGCCTCGTTCACATCGGTCACGCAGACCTCGGCGCCGTCGGCGAGCAGCAGGGCGGTGAGTTCGCGCCCCACCTTGCCGACACCCTCGACGCCGACCGTGCGCCCGGCCAGTGTCGGTGCGCCCCACACGAACTCGGCTCCGGCGCGCATCGAGTGGAAGACGCCGAGCGCGGTCAGCCGGGCACTGTCGCCGCTGCCGCCCGCGCCGACACTGCGGCCGGTGACGTGGCTCGTGTGCCGACCGATGACATCCAGATCGTCGGTGTTCGTGCCCACGTCACCGGCGGTGATGTAGCGCCCACCGAGGGTTTCGACGAACCGCCCGTAGGCGGCGAGCAGGTCCTCGCTCTTGTGGGTGGCCGGATCGCCGATGATCACCGCTTTGCCGCCACCGAGATCCACCCCCGCCGCCGCGGCCTTGTACGTCATTCCCCAGGACAGTCGCAGCACGTCTTGCAGAGCCGCGGATTCATCGGCGTACGGGTAGAAGCGGGTACCGCCGAGGGCGGGGCCGAGTGCGGTCGAGTGGATCGCGATGATCGCCTTCAGCCCGGATCTGTCGTCCTCGCAGAACACGACCTGCTCGTGGGCGCGGGCGCTGAGCTCGTGCGATCGGCCGAAGACTCCTGCTTCGGTGTGCGCAACGGTCACTGTCGATTTCCTTTCCGGTTCCGCGCACCAGGGTTGTGCCCTGGGCTGCGGGGTTGTGGTGCCGCGGGTCCGCGGCAGTTTCAGTTGTGCCGCTGGTGCGGCGACGTAGTGGTGGCGCGGGTGCGCTGCGGCGCGGCGATGTGCTCAGCCGCTTGCCGCGGCGGTGCACGTCGCAGTGGCTGGGTTCGTGTGGCGGTGAGGACGTGGTCGAGCGAACGCGGAGGTGGATGGTGCCGTGGGCTCGGTGGCAACGTCTCCCGTCAGGAGTCGATGCCGAGCTCGCGCAGCTGTGCGCGGTAGAGCTCGACATTGCCGAGCTTGATGTCCTCGTAGCCGCGCACGACGTCGGTCAGTGCGGCTGCCGCAGTGGCTGTTTCGTAGTTCTCGGTGGTCAGATCGTGTGCCAGCCGACGCACCATGTCGGTGTAGTGGGCCAGCAGTTCGCGTTCGACCTTGCGGACATGGGCGTAGCCGAAGGGGTCGAGCCTGGTGCCGCGCAGGAACTTGCCCTTGGCCAGAACCTTCAGCGCCACATGCGACTTCGGCCGCAGACCGATCTTCTTGTCGCGGCCCAACGCACGCAGCATCGGCGGGTGCAGCTTGTAGGTGAGCTTCTCGCCGCCGGGTACCTGGGCTTGCACATCGGCGAGGAAGTCCGGGTCCACGAGCAGCCGAGCCACCTCGTACTCGTCCTTGTAGGCCGTGAATTTGAACAGCCCCCGCGCGACCGCCTCACTGAACTCGGTGCGCTCGGTGACCGAACGTTCTGCCGCCCAAACGGATTCGACCGTCTCGAGGTAACGGTGTGCCACCTTCGCGTTCTGGTAGCCGATCAGCTGAGCCGCTCGCAGTTCCACGACCCGGCGCACCTCGCCCTCGAAGCTGGTGTTCGCCAGCAACTCCGCGGGCGCCACCGGCTGGGTGCGCCGCGGTCGGCCTGTGTCGACCGCCGCCGCGAACGCCGCCGGATCGGCGACGGCGACCCGCCCCCACCGGAACGCCGCGATGGTGGCGTTCACCGCGACACCGTTGATCCCGATGGCCTCCTCGATCGCCGCGACCGGCAGGCGCAGCCCGCCGTTCTGGACGGCCGCGCCCACGATCAGGAAATTGGCCGCTGCCGTGTTCCCGAACAGCGTCAGTGCCGCCGCGAGCGCGTCGAAGTGACTGATCGAATTCGTCGCCGTGGCAAGCCGATCCAGCAGAGTGTCCGTCGCGGGGTAGGCCACCGACTTGTCGAAGACCATGTCGCCGGTCGGGGTCTGGCTCGTCGACGCCACTGCCACGGTGCTCGCCGCGTCGCCGTACTGGAGGTAGCGGGGGTCGGTGGCGGTGAGCAGGTCGACGGCGAGCAGGCAGTCGGCGCTGCCGGGGGTGAGCCGGTTGGCCGGCTCCAATTCCGTTGTGGAGAACCGCAGGTGGGACAGCACCGGGCCGGCCTTCTGGCTCAGGCCGATCTGGTCCAGGCTCTCCACCTCGTAGCCTGCGCGCAGGGCGGCGGTGGCCAGGACCTGGTTCACCGTCACGATGCCGGTGCCCCCGATTCCGGCGATCAGCACGTTCTGCGTGCGGGTCGGCGCGCCCACGCCCGGATCGGCCACGGCGGGCGGCTCGACGGGTTCGCGCCGCTGGGACTTGCCCTTGGCCGGATCCACCTCCACCGTCACGAAGGACGGGCAATCGCCGTCCAAGCAGCTGTAATCGGTGTTGCACGAGGTCTGATCGATGCGGGTCTTGCGCCCGAACTCGGTCTCGACCGGCTGCACCGACAGGCAGTTCGACTTGGCGCCGCAATCACCGCAGCCCTCACACACGGCCTCGTTGATCACCACCCGGGTGTTGCGGGTCGGCAGTGTTCCGCGCTTGCGCTGCCTGCGGGCGTCGGCGGCGCAGTGCTGGTCATAGATCAGCACCGTGACGCCCTCGATCTCGCGCAGCAGTTTCTGCGCCTCGTCGAGCCGGTCGCGATGCAGGAGCAGCGTGCCCTTCGCCAGCGCTCGCTTGCTGTGCCGCTTCGGCTCATCGGCGCAGATGACGATCTTGCGGACACCCTCGGTGGTGAGTTTGTGGGTGAGCTGCGCGACGGTGATCCCACCCTCCACGTCCTGGGCGCCGGTCATCGCGACGACCTCGTTCCAGAGCAGCTTGTAGGTGATGTTCACCCCGGCCGCGACGCAGGCCTGGATCGCCAGCTGCCCGGAATGGAAGAAGGTGCCGTCGCCGATGTTCTGGAACAGATGCGGCACATCGGTGAACGGCGCCTGCCCGATCCACTGGCTGCCCTCACCGCCCATCTGGGTGAGCCCGGTGACCGCGCTGTCGGTGCGCCCGGACATGGTGACCAGCGTGTGACAGCCGATGCCACCGCCGCCGATCGAGCCGTCGGGCAGGGCGGTGGAGCGGTTGTGCGGGCAGCCGCTGCAGAAATAGGGCGTCCGCTTGGCGGAGAGAACCTCCAGTGGAAGTGCCGGGGGCGCTGCCCGTTTCAGCTCCACCTGTCCGCGCAGCACCCGGCGCAGCGGCGCCAGCAGCCGTCCGGCGGTGAGCTCGCCGTCGACCGGCATCAGGCGCGCGCCGCGCTCGTCGCGCTTGCCGAGCACGCGCGGCGCGTCCGGGGTGCCGTAGAGGATCTCGCGGACCTGCGTTTCGATGAACGCGGTCTTGTCCTCGACGACGATCAACTGCTCGAGCCCGCGGGCGAACTCGGTGAGCGCGGCCGTGCCCAGCGGATAGGGCATGCCGATGCGCAGCAACCGGATTCCGGCGCGGTGCATGCTCGCCTCGTCGACACCCAGATCCAGCAGAGCCTGGCGGACCGCGTCGAAGGTGGTGCCGGTGGCCGCGATCCCCACCTTCGCCTCGGCCGGGTCCACCTCGACGACGTCGAGAGCGTTGGCCGCACCGTAGGCGTGCACCGTCGCCCAGCGTGGCCCGTAGAGGTCCGCTTCGGCGAGCACGCTGTCGGTCGGCGCCGCCATCGGTCGCTGTCGATAGACGAAAGGCGTTCCCTCCCACTGCACTTCGGGCACCGTCAGGGCGAGGTCGGCCACGCCCTCGTCGACCGTCCACGCCCCGTCGGCGACATCGGCCACGATCTTCAACGCCACCACGCACCCCGAGGCCCGCGACATCGCGATGCCCTGCATACCGAGGGTGATGATCTCCTCGGCATTGCGCGGGAACAGAACGGGCACCCCCATCGCGGCCAGCGAGCGTTCGCTCACCGCGGGCACGGTCGACGATTTCGAGGCCGGATCATCGCCCACCAGCAGCAGCACGCCGCCGCGCGGATTCACGCCGTACATGTTGGCGTGCCGGATGGCGTCGGTCGCGCGGTCGACGCCAGGACCCTTGCCGTACCAGACACCGACCACGCCGTCGTGGGTCGGCCGCCCGGCGGGCAACTCGGCCTGGCTGCCCCAGACCGCGGTGGCGGCCAGTTCCTCGTTGAACCCGGGGACGAAGGTGATGTCGTGCTCGGTGAGTACCTCCGGCATGCCGAGCAGCATCTTGTCCACCCCGCCCAGCGGGCTGCCCTGGTAGCCGGAGACGAACGTCGCGACGCGGCGACCGGCGCGAATATCGCGCACATGCTGTTCCACCAGCAGCCGGGCGATGGCCTGGACCCCGGTCAGCAGCACCGGGCCCGCGCCGGAGCGGTAGCGATCGGCGAGGTCGTAGGGCGCGGCCGGCTCGGCCGACGGTCGAGCAGTCGCACAGACGACGGTGGTCATGAACGCCTCACCACACTTTCCACAACCCAGATCGTGAGCTGCGCAACGAAGGAACTTGCTATCGGTGCTGCGAAATGTGCCGTGGAGGGCAATCGGTGTCAACAGTCAGTCGAATAGTTGATCAGTCTGCTCAAAAGTGATCTGTACCACTGAGCTGGATGTATCAATCTGCTCGAGCGCGAGAGACCTGGGTCACATCACGGCTGATTCGTCCGGTTCGTCAGATGCTCGACCAGTGGCAGGCTCCGATACCCGATCGGCGTGGCCAGGGCGAGCATGGTCTCGGTGTGGTTCACGCCGTCGATGGCGTGCACCCGCTGGATGATCTCCAGGAGATCCTGCTGCGATTGCGCGGCGATGCGCACCAGCAGATCGGCGCGGCCGGTGGTGGCGTGCACCTCGAGGACGTGCGGGAACCCGCGCAGCGTCTCGATGATCGGATCCATCTTGTTCTGATCGAGTTCGATGCCAAGGAAGGCGTGCACCGCGAACCCGATGGCCTGCACATCGATATCGGGCGGATAACCCCGTACGGCACCCGATGCCTCGAGCCGCTTCATCCGCGCCTGCACGGTATTGCGGGCGACCCCGAGTCGCTGCGCCAGCTCGAGAATCGGCGCCCGCGGGTCACGGGCCAGTTCGGCCAGCAACGCGGCATCGAGCGCGTCGAACTTGATGGTCATGGGCGCATTCTGACACGCACCGAACCCGGGAACCGCACACCTGATCTCAGCCGTGCCGGGTCGGCCGGTAGACGAGTTCCTGGATATCGCCGTCGAGGCTGGAAAAGACATCGAACGTGTACGTGGTCGCCTCTTACCTTGCTTGCGAAAAAGGCGCACAATTATTCCGTACACCGGCTTCAAGGTTTGCGCCCGGTGGGGAGTTGAGTGCTTGCCGGGCAACATCCGGGGCGGGCATCCTCCGTGATGGCAACGTCCTCGTATCGGGCTGTGACGGCTGGTTTCCGTCGGCCCGAGCGTCACACCGTGCTGAACGCCGGGCGTGGCGAAGGCTGCCTGTAGTGACGAGCCCCTTCGCCGGTTCGGCGTCACTACCAGTTAGGAAACGCCATGTCAGAGCAGAACAAGGCTTCAGCCAAGCGCATCTTCGACGCGTGGAACTCGCGAGACCTCGATGTCTTCGACGAAATCATGGCCGACGACTGCATCAACCACGATCCGCAGAACCCGTTCGCCGAGGTCCACGGCCCCGAAGGCCTCAGGCGGCTCGTGCAGATGTATCTCGCCGCTTTCTCGGATCAACGGTTCCTGATCAACGAACAGATCGCCGAAGGCGACTTCGTCACCACCCGATGGACGGGAACCGGAACCAATGACGGCGAGATGATGGGTATGCCCGCCACCGGCAAATCGGCGGTTGTTCAGGGAATTACGATCAATCGCTTCGCGGACGGCAAGATCATCGAGAGTTGGGCGTCCTGGGACACGCTCGGGATGATGCAGCAACTCGGCGTAGTCCCGTCGGCGCACTCCGCGACAACCTGATTCGTGACGTGGGAGACCGCACCCACGCAACTTCCGGGCCCCCGGCTACCTCGCCCCTGGGATTCGTGATGAGGGAACGGATCTCCGGGGCCGATGGTGGGTCTGGGTCTGTACCCGAAACGGACCCAGAAAGAGGTCGCGCAGCTCTGCGCCGGTAGGGGCGACACCGGCCGACCCGGACTTCTAGCCCGCGCCACAGCGGCGCGTGCGCCTATTCCTGTGGCACTGTTGGGCTTTCGACCCACTGGGCGTATGTTTCGGTCGTCCAAGGCATCGGTGTCGCGCTGATCTCGGGTCCGCTCCACGGATGCGACTCCGCGATGCGCTCGGCCAGACGGTCCCGACCAGCCGCAGCGACGCGGAAGATCAACCGCCACTCCGGACCGGTGCCGACAGCGTTCGTGTTCGCTCTGCAGTTTGTGTGAAACCTGTTCCGTACGTCGCGCGCACCCGCTGTCCGGGCCCCGCGCTCTCGCGTCCGCGCGCAGTCGGGCTGGCGGTCGCACTTGTGGAATCCAGGCTGTTCACACGATTCGTGTGTCGATATCTCGAAACATGCACTCCCGCAGCGCAATTGGGTCATACTATTGAGGGATACCCAGGCGGACTCTCAACTCGGGGCGGGCATATGCAATCGATACCGAATTCGCGAGTTCCTATCTATGTCGGGAAGCGACTGTTCTTGGGCCGCACCGACTTGGTGGTCTCTTTCTACACTCGGAAATGTCAGTTCGAGTGCAGCTATTGTGCGTTGCCGATGAGGTCGTCAACCAGTACGGTCTCGGTTGCTGATCTCAATGAGCAGATCACCGGGGTGTTCGACGACCACCAGCACCATATCGGCACGTTCCAGCAATTCTCATTCGGAAACGAGGGATCGGTACTCGACCCGACACGCTTCCATTCGTACTCTCTCCATCACCTGCTCGACCATGCGGCCAGCATGGAAAGCCTAGAGGTGTTATCGCTCGAAACACGCCCGGAGTACATAAGCCGGGGTCGTCTGATCGATGTGCGTGCCCGCACGACCGCATCGGTAATTGATCTGACCGTCGGTTTCGAAACCCAGGACGACGAAGTACGGCAGGTGACACTTCGGAAGAAGATCAGCCGACGAATGTTCGAGGACCGCATCGCCCTGCTGGGCGAGCTCGGTATGCGGCTCACCTCTTACGTCCTGATCAAGCCTGCGCCACGTATGAGCGAGGAACAGGGGGTAGCGGAAGCGATCGCGACTATGGAGTATCTCGGTGAGATATGTGATCGGCACGGTGTCGATTTGGTCATCTATTTGACCCCGACCTACATCGCCCAGGGTTCACACCTTCAACGTGTAAGCCGGCCGGGAGACTGGGTACCGCCGAAAATTCAAAGCATCTACCGGATTGCGGTCGCCGGGCACCGTATGGGCCTTCCGGTTTACACCGGGCTGTGGAGCGAGGGGCTCGCTGACGAAGAGAACGATTTCCGGGGGCACACCGATTATGATCCCAGCTTGCGCCTGGCTATGGTCAACTTCGACCGCACCGCCGACCCGTCCTATTTGGAGCCCTACTCACATTTGCTGGAGCACACGGACGAAGACGGGGAGGCGGCGTGCGCCCGTATCGGGAACTCTTGAGACATCTCTGCGAGCACGAGCCCGGCAGACTGGCGTCGCTTCCCCGAACGCTTGTCCTACGCGAAGCATCATGGCTCCTCCGCCACGACGACAACTACATTCTCCAACAGCTCGCCGCGCGCACCGATGTATTGACCTCGCTCGATCCACTCGAGCTCGCCGCCGCTAGAGATCGTGCCCTGAGAGACTGCCGAGCCGACGATTTCTGTTTCCTGTACGGCGTACTGCCCCACAGCGGTGACATGGCTCCCGAGTCGCTGGCCGAGGCGTATCAGGCATTGGCCAAGCGCGGCAACGTCACGGGGATCGAGGATATTTCCAAGATGACCGGCGTGCTGCCACGGATCAGCGAGGAAGCCGCCCGATGTAGTTACGACGTCCTGGTTTCGACGGGTCGTCTCGGTGCCGCAGACTACGTCCGGCAGCTCTCCGGCGTGCCGGTAAGATTCAGCGTTGAGGCTGGTCGAGCAGGATTGCGAACGCTGCTCCGCGCAGGACGGTACGCCACCGTGACCGAATTGCTTCGGTCTTTTCCGAACGAGCCGATCGGCGAGCTGCGGCAGGACGAGTTGGCGCGGGCATTCGACCGGGCATTCGCGGAACGGCAGCTGAGAGAGTTGGCCGCAATGGTCAAGTCCTCGGGCCGATCAGGTCCCGTCACCGATTTCGCCGCACACGCCAACGAGCTTCTCCGTGCAGGTCGTGTCGCGGAAGTTCCCGCGCTGTTCGCTCTCTGCGTGGATGCGCCCACAGTGATTTCTCCGGAGCTTCGGGCCAGGCTGGTCGCCGCGGAAGACGCAGACATTTTTCGCTTTCTTCTTCAATTCGACACCGACCCGGAATTGCGGCGGGCATATGCCGCGACTGCGTATCGGATAGGCGTTCAGGCGAGGGATCGTGTTGTTGTCCGTCTCGCCTGCGAGCGCGGCGGACACCGGCTGCGTACGAACGATTGCACCACGCTGCTCGATGAGGCAATGATCGACATCGACCCGGACTGGATCCGGTTCGCCAGCAAGAACCTCGGCCGGTTGCCGACTCTCGACTCCGACGCGGTCCAGCTTTTCCTCGCGTCGATTGTCCAGGCCGAGCACGCAAGTCTGCCGGAGATGGAGCGCATGCTCGATGCGACACTCGATGAGCCGCTCCGCCTGTGGCTGGCGGCGTCGATGGACGCCGAGTTCGATCTCGCGGACCTTCTGGTGAGGGAGTTCGGCATTCACCTCGTCGGCGCCGACCAGGACTGGGACCGAACGCTTGTCCAGGACTGAAATCGGTTCACAGGTCACTGGAAATCGGTAGCGTTCGCGCTATTACACACGGTGGTCATCATCGCGGTTGGCAAAGATCGGATGCGCGGCTTCCAGCGGCCGACGCTGGAAGAGCGCGCTGGACGGGAGGTCGTCACGGGCGATCGCCCGGACAAGTGTGAAGCCAAGCCGTCGATAATAGTCCTGGAGTGCGATGTTGGTCGTCCAAACATCGCATCGATACCATGAGACTCCTATGTTGGCGGAGCGATCAAGACCCCACTTCAAGAGCTGAGCCCCCAAGCCGCATCCGGCATGAGACCGGCGGACTATCAGCCTCTTCAGGTAGGACGCCGACTCTGCCTGCTCATCCGCTGTCCACAGCAGGGGGTCTGGGCGGGAATCGATCGTGATAGTTGCGACAGTCTCCGATCCTTCCCGCAGCATCCATGTCTCGCCGGCCTCGATTCCCGCAAGCACATGTGTCCGGAAGCCATCAGGTTCCACTGACCACTGGTCGGTTCCGAGTCGGCGAAGCCACGCGGCCGCCTCGGATCGCATTGCTAGCACCTGTTCCACATCCGACGATACGGCGCGATCGATTATCATTTGCAGCTCCTCAAATCGCTCTCCCATCGGGGAGTTATCGCACATCGAATAACGGGAGTTCAGTCAGCGAGGAAGTTATCACTCCGTCGGCTTCTGCTGCCAAGGCGCGCGTGAGCAGGTTGAACCTGGACTGAAGCGACGCCAGCTTGCTCTTCAGCAGTGCGGTCTCGGTGAACTCACACGTAACAACGACGTCATGAAACTCCCGGCCCCGAAATGTGAAGCTCCGCGTCCTGACCAGACCGAAATCTAGCTCCAAAGCATAGACCAGCTCATCGGTCAGCCGTAGTACCGGGAACTGAAATGCGCTGCGCATCCTTCGCTCCCCGGAACGCGCGTACTCCTCTGTCCAATTGCCTAAGAGCATTGCGACCAAGCATCCATATGTGTCACAGTCGGAGGCTGCGATGGACAGTGTCGTCGTTCCGGACAGCCGTGGATTGATCTCGATTACCCGATATGTATTCTCGACGTAGATCATCTCTACCTCTATTACGCCCTCGACGCCGAGTGTGGTGCACATTGTTCGCAGCCGAGCGGCGATTGGAGCGAAAGTATCGTCCGCTTCTCGACGTGGTATGCAGTAACGAAAACGATCGGACGCCATGAAGGGCGGTGCTGATCCGGTTTTCCCTTTCCAGATAAGCGGCTGGATAATGTAGGACCCGTCATGCCCGACGATCTCGACCGAGCACAGTTCACCTTCGAGGCACTGCTCCAGAACCGCGTTGCCGTCATACGGCTCTTGAAGGTAATTTATCAATGCGAGTTCGTTCTCGATGAAACATATCCCGTTGGCGCCGCAATCCCACAGGGGCTTGACCAGCAACGGGAACCCGAGTTCCAATGCCCGACGCCGCACGTACGCTGGGTAGCCGTAAACAGCAGGGCCCCGACCGTTCAGGAGGTCCCCGTCGATGAGGATTCCGTCGGATGCCTCGATCCCGAACCTGCGGACGACTTCCTTGGTGTCCCATTTGCTGCTGAACATCCGGATCACTTCCGGACGGTGCATAATCATGGGTATTCCGCGGTCGGCGAGATGATCTTTCACCACCGCGTCACGCATCGTTTCCTGATCGTACATGGGGAGCGAAATTACGCCATCCGCACCCCACTCGAGAAGTTTGTCGACGAGTTGGTCGCAGTCCATTCCTGGCTTCAGTTGCTCCGCTTCGACAGGAAAATCTTGTACTCCACGCTCATTTTCGATGAAGAACAGCTTTGCCGTGATCTCTGCACCAAGCCGAGATAGCGCCACATCGAGATAGGGGGCAGACCAATGGAATTCGTCAGTATAGAGAAATGCGATCCGCTTCATCGAGTCACCGACCCCTCGCATACCCGCGGCGGCAACAGGTTGGCCGCGGTGTGGCACCGCGTCCGCGGCTTCCGCCTGAGTCACCTTCACCATTGGTGTCAGGAAGATCATACCGTCATTGAGATCGGTGGATCCTCTTTTGCGGCAAGGTATTTCGATATCGCGAACGGGGTCGGCCCCGGCATGGACAAGGTGATGCGGGCATACCGGGCCCACGTCCCAGCGCGACCCAGAGGTCCAGGCCGGATCGACCGGCCGGCAACAACTCCGTCGCCGAGGACGCCCATGTCCGGCGTGACCAGCTGCGCCTCGTGCAACCGGCGGCACGCCGCGGCCATCCCGGGAGGCTGGCTTGAACACGCCTCGGCCTCCTCACATACCGCGAACCAGGCCCTGAAGATGCCGCCGAGCTCGTCCCGTAGTTCTGGAGAGGCGACCCCAAGACCGCGACAAGCTTGTACGAATCTCCGCGTTCACCTGCGTGACCTGCGGCCGAAGGCGATTTCGGAACTTCCGTCGGCGCAACGACAGCCCGCGTACGAGATCAGTAGTCGGCCCGACCTCCGATCACTGCAGATCGTCGGTAACCGTTAGTCATGAAGTGCGGTCGCAGAGCATCTAGGCCGCTGTATGTGATTTGGGTGGCCCACGTGGCACCCCGGTCGGATCCGGTCGGATATCCCGCAAGGTGGCGAGTGGAGTCGGCGTTCGTGGCAGCTCGTTGGTCCTCGACTCTGGGCGATGCGAGCCCTCGATGCAGTGGAGCAGGGCAGCCGAACGATCGTGCGGGGACCGTGAGCGACAGGAGTCCAGCAGTCGTTGTCGTGAATTCGAAGGGAGCGGATGGCCCCGGATGCGATGCCTCGGACGAGTCGCACCGGGTGGAGTAACGATGCTGACGCGCGTTCCGTGCCTGCTCTGGCGTGGTTGAAGACCTGGTGTGGGGCGCATTGGGGAATATTCGGCAGCTGCGCTCGGGTTGAAGATCCTGGGTAAATCGTCGAAAAATCGTAGGAAGCAGGGGTGGACCCCGAAGATGACCAGGTCAGCGGTGGTATAGGCTTTGTCGGTCATGAAGTCGGCTTATTCGGGTCCGGTCAGCGGTGCGCCCAAGACGGTCTACCTCGATCACGCGGCGACCACTCCGATGTTGCCCGCCGCCGTCGAGGCGATGACGGCTGCCCTCGGGGCGGTCGGCAACGCGTCCTCGCTGCACGGTTCGGGGCGGGCGGCGCGGCGGTCGCTGGAGGAGGCGCGCGAGTCGATCGCGGCTGATCTGGGTGCTCGGCCGTCCGAGGTGATCTTCACCTCCGGGGGCACCGAGAGCGACAATCTGGCCGTCAAGGGGATCTTCTGGGGGCGCAGGGCGGCGGATCCGCGGCGTACCAGGATCGTCACCAGCTCGGTCGAGCATCACGCGGTGCTCGACGCGGTCGAGTGGCTCGAGAAGCACGAGGGTGCACAGGTCAGCTGGCTGCCGGTCGACGCCGAGGGTGTCGTGTCGCCGCAGGTGTTGCGTGAGGTACTCGCCGCGCATGCCGATGAGGTGGCGCTGGTCAGTGTGATGTGGGCCAACAACGAGGTCGGGACCATCGAGCCGATCGCCGAATTGGCCGCTGTCGCACAGGAATTCGACATCCCGATGCACAGCGACGCCATTCAGGCGGTGACCCAGATTCCGGTCGACTTCGCCGCGAGCGGGCTGGCCGCGCTGAGCGTGGCCGGACACAAGGTCGGCGGTCCGCACGGGATCGGCGTACTGCTGCTGGGTCGAAGCGTGCCGTGTGTGCCGCTGGTGCACGGCGGCGGGCACGAACGCGACCTGCGCTCCGGTACCTCCGATGTGGCCGCGGCGATCGGGATGGCCGCCGCGCTGCGCGATGCCGTCACCGACCTGCCCGGGCGCGCTCAGCGATTGCGGGCGTTGCGCGACGAGTTGATCGACGGCGTGCGGGCCGCGGTGCCGGATGCCGTGCTCAACGGGCCCGCGCAACGACTGCCCGGCAACGCTCACTTCACGTTCCCCGGGTGCGAGGGTGACTCGCTGCTCATGCTGCTCGACGCCGCCGGTGTCGAATGCTCCACCGGTTCGGCCTGCAACGCGGGCGTCGCCTCGCCCAGCCATGTGCTGATCGCGATGGGTGTGCAACCGTGGCAGGCGCGCAGTTCGCTGCGCTTCACGCTCGGTCACACGTCGACCGGAGCCGATGTCGAAACACTGTTGACCGTGCTGCCGCAGGTCATCGATCGGGCCAGGGCCGCAGGCCTGGCCGGCGCTAGAGGAGGTGCCTGATGAGAGTTCTCGCCGCGATGAGTGGTGGTGTCGATTCCGCGGTGGCCGCGGCGCGGGCCGTGGACGCCGGGCACGAGGTGGTGGGGGTGCATCTGGCGCTGTCGGCCAACCCGGGCACGCTGCGCACCGGGTCGCGGGGTTGCTGCTCCAAGGAAGACGCCGGTGACGCGCGTCGCGCCGCCGATGTGCTCGGGATCCCGTTCTACGTCTGGGATTTCGCCGATCGGTTCAAGGAAGACGTGATCGACGACTTCGTCGCCGCCTACGCCGCGGGGGAGACCCCGAACCCGTGTCTGCGCTGCAACGAGAAGATCAAGTTCTCCGCGCTGGCCGATCGCGCGCAGGCGCTGGGCTTCGACGCGGTGGTGACCGGGCATTACGCGCGGCTCGACGAGGGCGTGCTGCGTCGTGCTGTCGACGCGGACAAGGACCAGTCCTACGTGTTGGCCGTGCTCACCGCCGAACAGCTCGCGCGGGCGATGTTCCCGGTCGGCGACACCCCCAAGCCGCGGATCCGCGAGGAAGCCGCCGAGCGGGGGCTGGCGGTGGCGAACAAGCCCGACAGCCACGACATCTGTTTCATCCCGTCCGGGGATACCCGCGCCTTCCTCGGTGCCAAGATCGGCATCCGGCCCGGTGCGCTGGTCGATTCCGACGGCACGGTGCTCGGTAGTCACGAGGGTGTGCACGGGTTCACCGTCGGTCAGCGCAAGGGCCTCGGCCTGAGCCACACCGCCGCCGACGGCAAGCCGCGGTATGTGACCGGGATCGATCCCGATTCGGGGACCGTCAAGGTCGGTTCGGTCGAGGATCTACAGGTCGACATCGTCACCGCCGACCGCGCGATCTGGACTTCCGGCGTGCGCCCGGCCTCGTCGGTCGAATGCGTCGTGCAGGTGCGCGCGCACGGCGGGACCGCGCCGGCCGTGGTCGAGCCCGAGGGCGACGGTTTCGTCGCCAGGTTGCGTGAGCCGCTCACCGGCGTCGCGAAGGGCCAGGCCATCGTGCTGTACCTGCCCGATGCCGACGGCGGCGACACCGTGATCGGCAGCGGCACCATCAACGGCACCGACCGTGCCGCGGGCATCGAGTCCGATTCGTCGGCGGCGTCAGCCTGATCGTGTCGTGGCGGGTGCGCCGGCGGTCGGCGCGCACGGCAGGATGACGGGTGACGGCCCGCGCCGTGGTGCGGCGCACGGTTCGTGGTGGTCGATGCCGATCCGGTGTGGACCACTGACCCAGACGACACGAAAGGTGTTGAGCGCGTGACGTTGTGGCGTGGTAGTGAGCAGTCCGGCGACCCGGCCGCGGCGGAGCCGGTGGACTTGCTCGCCGGGGCGTTCGCCACCGGTCTCGGTTCCTGGCCGGGCACTGATCCACTCGAGGCGGCGACCACCATCGTCGGTGAACTGCCGGAACTGCCCCACCTCGTCGAACTCCCCGAACGCGGGATCGGCACCGACATGATCGGACGCGCCTCCGCGCTCCTGGTGGATCTGCGGTTCGACGCGACCACCCGCGGTTACCGGCTCGCCGACCGCCCGGGTTCGGTCTCGCGGAAGGCCCGCGACTTCGTGCGCGTCGATCTCGACGCGATCGAGGAAGCCTGGGAGACAGCGGGTCTCGTCGGTTCCGGCCGGGCGATCAAGATCCAGTCGGTCGGACCGCTCACCCTCGCCGCCGAGGTCGAACTGCCCGGCGGCCATCGCATTCTCACCGATCGCGGTGCGCTGCGCGACCTCACGGACTCGCTGGCCGAGGGCCTGGCCCTGCACGCCGCCGAGATCGGAAAGCGACTCGGGGCGAACGTGGTCGTGCAACTGGATGAACCGCAGTTGACGACGGTTCTCGACGGATCGCTGACCGGCCCGAGCGTGCTCAACACCGTCCGCGCGCTGCCCGGTCCGGAGGCGATCCACTTTCTCGACGTCGTGATCAACGCCCAACCGGGACCGGTCATCCTGCACACCTGCGCGGCCCGCCCGGCCCTGCCCACCCTGCGCCGCACGGCGGCCGCCGCTCTGTCCTTCGACGCGTCGGCCATCAGCACCGCCGACTTCGACGACATCGGCGAAGCCGTGGACTCCGGCAAGAAGCTGGCCCTCGGACTCGTCCCCACCGAACCGCCCACGAGCCCGCTCACCTGGCGCACCGCCGCCGAGCCCGCGGTCCGGCTCGTGGACGATCTCGGCTTCCCTCGTGCGGCCCTCACTCGAGTCCTGGTCACCCCGACCTGCGGTCTGGCGGGCGCTCCGCTCGCGTGGTCTCGCAAGGCCCTTGCGCTGGCCGCCGACGTTGCCCGCGCTTTCGCCGAGGACCCGGAGTCGCTCACCGTCGAGCGGCCGGAACAGTCGCGCTCGGGCCGCGGTCGTCGGTGACGTAGTTCCCGCCGATCTCCACGAAATCTCGTCTTCGCACGGCTGCGACGTGCATGGATGTGTCGGTGGGCTCGACTAACCTCTGGTGGGTGAGTGACAGCGACAGCGCGGTATCTGTGAGTGCCGAAGCGGCTACGCCCGAGCAGCGGGTGCAGTGGCAACAGTTGGCCGACGAGGTGCGTGGGCATCAGTTCCGCTACTACCTGCGGGACGCACCGATCATCACCGACGGTGAGTTCGACGCGTTGCTGCGCGCATTGCAGGCTCTCGAGGACGCGCATCCGGATCTGCGGACTCCCGACTCGCCCACGCAGCTGGTCGGCGGCGGATTCGCGACCGAGTTCACCGCGGTCGATCATCTCGAGCGGATGCTGTCGCTGGACAACGTGTTCGACTACGACGAACTGCGCACCTGGGCGAGCAGGGTCGAAGCCGAAACCGGGTCCGGGCTGCACTATCTGTGCGAAGTCAAGATCGACGGCGTCGCGTTGAACCTCGTGTACGAGAACGGCAAGCTGGTGCGCGGTGCGACTCGCGGTGACGGGCGCACAGGGGAGGACGTCACCCTCAACGCGCGCACCATCGAAGACATCCCCGCCGAGCTCACCCCGACCGAGGAATTCCCGATCCCGGAGCTCCTGGAAGTACGCGGCGAGGTGTATTTCCGGCTCGAGGACTTCGAGACGTTGAACGCTCAGATCGTCGCCGAGGGCAAACCGCCGTACGCGAATCCGCGCAATACCGCCGCCGGATCGCTGCGCCAGAAGAATCCCGCGATCACCGCCCAGCGTCGGCTGCGGATGATCTGCCACGGGTTCGGCCGCATCGAGGGTTACCGCCCGGCCTCCCAGCACGAGGCATACCAGGCACTGGCTGCCTGGGGCCTGCCGGTCTCGGCCCACACCCGCCTGGTCGAGGGCATCGACGCGGTCATCGAGCGGGTCGCCTACTGGGGCGAACATCGCCACGACATCGAGCACGAGATCGACGGTCAGGTGATCAAGGTCGACGAGACGGCCCTGCAACGCCGTCTCGGCTCCACCTCCCGTGCCCCACGTTGGGCCATCGCCTACAAGTACCCGCCCGAAGAGGCCACCACCACGCTGCTCAACATCGAGGTCAACGTCGGCCGCACCGGTCGGGTCACCCCGTTCGCGGTGATGGCGCCGGTCTCGATCGCCGGCTCGACCGTGTCGATGGCGACCCTGCACAATGCCGCCGAAGTGCGGCGCAAGGGTGTGCTGATCGGTGATACCGTCACGATCCGCAAGGCCGGTGATGTGATTCCCGAGGTCCTCGGGCCCGTCGTCGACGCGCGTACCGGTGCCGAACGCGAATTCGTCATGCCGACGCACTGCCCCGAGTGCGCCACCGAACTCGCCCCCGCCAAGGAGGGCGACGCCGACATCCGCTGCCCCAACCAGCGGCATTGCCCGGCCCAGCTGCGCGAACGCGTCTTCCACCTGGCCGGACGCGGCGCCTTCGACATCGAGGCCCTCGGCTACGAAGCCGCCAACGACCTGCTCACCTCGGGCGCGATCACCGACGAGGGCGACCTGTTCGCCCTCGACGCGCAGGATCTGCTCGGCGTGCCGTTGTTCACCAAACAGGACGGCACCCTCTCGGCCAACGGTGCCCGCCTGCTCGCGAACCTCGAAGCGGCCAAGGACACTCCGCTGTGGCGGGTGCTCGTCGCGCTGTCCATCCGCCATGTCGGCCCGACCGCGGCCCGTGCGTTGGCCGCCGAGTTCGCGGACCTCGAGCGCATCGAATCCGCGACAGGAGAAGAACTGTCAGCCACCGATGGTGTCGGCCCCACTATCGCCGCCGCGGTCGTGGAATGGTTCACCGTCGACTGGCATCGCGCGATCGTCGACAAGTGGCGAGCGGCCGGGGTGCGGATGGAAGACGAGCGTGACGAATCCATCGAACGCAACCTCGACGGCCTGTCGATCGTCGTCACCGGCTCCCTGCAGACCTTCAGCCGCGACGGCGCGAAGGAGGCGATCCTCGTTCGCGGCGGCAAGGCGGCGGGCTCGGTGTCGAAGAAGACCGCGTTCGTGGTGATCGGCGAGGCGCCCGGTTCGAAAGCGGCCAAGGCCGAAGAGCTGGGCGTTCAGATCCTCGACGAAGACGGCTTCCGGCTACTGCTGGAGGGCGGCCCCGACGCGGTCAGGGTCGCACCGGACGATCCGCTCGTGGCGGACCAGCCGAGCCCGGCGACGTGAACAGCCGGGTTCGCGTCAGTTCGGGGTGACGGTGACCGTGTTGCCGATCTGGGTCTTCATGTCGAACGATGCGCACTGCCCGTTGCTGAGCTCCTGGGTACGCAACGGCCGCTTCTTGATGTTGGTCTGGATCTCCACCGTCACATCGGTGCTCGCCATCGAGCACACCTTCGACACCGGTGCGTCGGTATAGGACACCGACCCCGCGCCCTGACACGAGTTGGTCGAGTTCCCCAGGAACACCCGCGCGGTTCCCGTCGGGCACGGATCGGCCAGCGCACTGGGCGCACTCACCAGCGCCGCGGGCACGAGCGCTCCCGCGGTCACCGCGGCAACGACAACTCCGCGAACAATTACCCGAACCGCCATTACGCGCACCCATCCCTCATCGCCGACCGCCGAACCTGCGACGAACCAGCCGCAGTGTCCAGCACCTTAGTGCGTCCGAACCGAACACGCGCGGGATCGGTGCTGCCGTTCACCGGATCAGGCTGCCGCGTGGGCGAGCCCCCGTGTCCCTTAGTCTTGCCAAGAATCTCGGAGAGGCGGACCCTTGCTGCGCAGTTTTCAGGTGACCAATCATGGATCGCTGGCGGAGGCTCAGCAGTTGCGGCTGACCAAGGGGGCAGGCGGGCCGTTGGCGGTGCCGGTGACCGCGGTGCACGGGGTGGCGGCGGCCGGGAAGACGAGCGTGATCGACGCGATCGGGCAGATGCGGGACGCGGTCCTGAATTCCGTGAGCGGATGGGACCCCTACGCGGGCCCGGTGCGGCGACCGCATCTCGGGTTCGCCGAGCGGCCGACGGAATTCGTCGCCGGATTCGTCGCCGAGGGCGTGCCCTACACCTACGGGTTCCGGCTCGACAACGCCGATGTGGTCGCGGAGTGGCTCTACACCCATCCACGGTCGCGCAAGCGGATCGTGTTCGAACGCCGGGGTGACGAGGTGAAGATCGGGCCGATGTTCGAAGCGGCCCGGTACGGGGTGGCGGCGCTGGTGCCGTTGCTGCGGCCGAACGCGCTGCTGCTGAGTTTGGCGGGGCAGATGTACGCCGAGGCACTCGTGCCCGCGTACCGGTGGTTCGCGGCGAATCTGACTGTGCAGCAGGGCGATGTCGACACCGACGCGCTCGCGCACGATCTCGGCAGCCATATCTCCCGCTCGCCCGACAACGCGGCGCGTCTGCTGATGCTGCTGCGCACCGCCGATCTCGGGATCGAGGATCTGCTCGTCGCCGAACACGATCCGATGTACGCGGACTACCTGCGTGATCTGGACGCCGAGATCGGCGCGCTGGCAGGCCATCTCGACCACCCCGAGCAGATTCTCGTGGATCGCGAGCTGAGCACCCTGCGCGCGGCGCGGGACGCGCTGTACCGGCGCATGGTCGACCGCCGCGGCGCGGGGCTGAGCCTGGTGCACGAGGGCATCGACGTCCCGTTCGAACTGGCCGACGAATCCACGGCCACCCGTTCGCTGCTGCGCGTCCTGCCCGCCATGCTGGAGGCTCTCGACACCGGCCAGGTGCTCGCGGTCGACGATCTCGGCGTCGGCCTGCCGGTCGAGGAGACCGACCGCCTCGTCCAGTTGTTCCAGAACCCGGAGACCAATTCCCGTGGCGCACAACTGATCTACACCACCGCCGATCGAGCGCTGATCGACCGCGGCAACGGCCGCTCCCAGCGCACCCGCACGGCGGTGTGGCAGGTGCGCCGTGCACTGGGGGTCAGCGAACTCACGCCGCTGTGAGCGGGGCATAGCATGGGCGCATGCTCGAAGTGGTGATGGCGGTAGCGCTGGTGACGATGCTGGTGGTGACGATCGCGGCCGTCGTCTCCGGACGGACCGGCCGGGGAAGGGCGAACCTCGAACACGGGTCGCTCTACGTGACCGGTGTCAGCCCGCTGCCCGCGATGACCGGCGAGCACTACGTGACGATCACCGGCACCGTCACCGGTCCGTCGATCACCGGCAAGGTCGTCTACCGCCGCTTCGCCTGGGACGCCGCACACTGGCCCGCACCCGGCGACCACCTCGCCGTGGCCTACCCACCGCACAACCCCGACGACTGGCACGCCGAGCACCCCGGCTTGCGCCCCTACCTCGGCTCTTGAGCGACCTCACCGATCTCGCCGGGCATGGGTGAGTCGGAGCTCACAAGCGTCCAGATGGGAGCATTCGGGGATGCACGGTACCGATGAGCAGACCACCGGACTCCTGATCCGCCCCGCCCACCCCGACGAATACGACGCGGTCGCCGCGCTGACCGTGGAGGTGTACGTGGGCGACGGCTATGTCCCCGACGGGGACGACTATGTGCGGGAACTCGCCGACGTGGCGCACCGGGCCGCCGAGGCCGAGGTCCTCGTGGCCGTGCACGACGGTGCGGTCGTCGGCTCGCTCACCGTCGCGAAGCCCGGCACGCCCTATGCGGAGATCGCTCAGCCCGGCGAACTCGAGTTCCGGATGCTCGCGGTATCCAAGCGGGCACGCGGACTCGGTGTCGGCACCGCGCTGGTTCGCGCCGTCGTCGACGAGGCGAGATCAGGCGGTTTCGACGCAGTCGCGCTCACCACGATGTTCTCGATGGTCGACGCCCACCGAATCTACGAGCGCCTCGGCTTCGTCGGTGTGCCCGAACGTGATTGGGCCACCCACGACGGACTGCAACTGTTCGTGATGCGGCTCGCGCTGCGCTGACCCGATCAGTTCAGGACGGTGGCGACGATGCCGGCGAGGTAGCCGAGCCGCGCCACCTCCGACGGCCGGAAGTCGGGCCCACCGGGGCGACCGAGGAGCAGTGCCCTGCCGGTGTTGCCCAGCGGCGCGGCGGCCAGCTTGGTGTCCATGTCGCGCCAGATCTCGGGCACCCATTCGGCCTCACCGTCGAGCCACATCGGCTTCTCGATGGGCATCCACGGGGCCGAACCCGCTTGTGTCTCAGGGGCACTCGGGCTACCGACGATGCGGTAGGCGCCCGCCGGGCCGAGGCCGATGATCGTGGACCAGCCGACGCGCAGCACCCGCGGGCAGCCGTCGACGAGTACCTGGAGCCGGTCGTCGCGAGCACTGGCGACCTGGTCGATCAGCTCGAGCTCGCGGTGGGTGTCGAGCACGCCGGAGTACGGGCGAATGGAGTCGACGCTCACATCGCGCACCGACTCCGCGGCGGTGATGAGGGTGTCGGGCAGTGCGCCGGTAGGCACTTCGACGACGAGATCGTCGATCGCGAACCCGGCGCCGCGTTCCACGACATCGAGCGAGAGAATGTCCGCGCCGACCCCGCCGAGGGCGAGTGCGAGGGAGCCGAGGCTTCCCGGTCGATCCGGAAGTTGCACGCGGAGCAGGTATGACACGTGCGTTCCTTTCCATAACGGCCGGGGTTGTTCGAGACGAATACCCGGTGAAGCAATACTTACACCCCTGAACGCGGGTTCTCGACCCGAAGTATGACCCCATCGGCGCGACATGCGCGAACTTTCGTGTGCGGCGGGTGCGTCCGAGCCGCGGGGGCGGGCGCGTCGAAACCGATATGACGCGCCGATCAGGCGTACCTCCGCCTGCGCTCCGGCCATGCGCAGGCTGTGGATTGCTTCGCGACCGTGTGAATTAGGCTGTACCGATACTGCCCACCGAAGCCGAAAGGGGTCCCGCGGTGCCCGCAATCTCCCGTGACGAGGTCGCTCACCTCGCCCGGCTGTCCCGGCTGGCGTTGACCGACGCCGAACTGGACCAGTTCGCCGGTCAGCTGGATTCGATCCTCAGCCACGTGCAGACCATCACCGAGGTCGCCGCCGACGTCCCCGCCACCGCGTCGCCGAATCCGACGACCAATGTGACCAGGCCCGATGTGGTCACGCCCGGCCTCACCCCCGAGCAGGCGCTGGACCAGGCGCCCGCCGTGGAAGAACAGCGTTTCCTGGTCCCGCAGATCCTGGGAGAGGGCGAATGAGCGAGTTGACGCAGCTGTCGGCTGCCGAGCTGGCGAGCAAGATCCACGGCGGCGAGGTGACCTCCACCGAGGTCACCCAGGCGCACCTGGATCGCATCGGCAAGGTCGACGGTGAGCTCAACGCCTTCCTGCACGTGGCGGGCGACGAAGCCCTCGCCGCGGCCGCCGTGGTCGACGCCGCGCTCGCCGCGGGCGAAACGCCCGCCTCGTCGCTGGCGGGAGTTCCGTTGGCGCTCAAGGACGTTTTCACCACCACCGACATGCCGACCACCTGTGCCTCGAAGATCCTCGAGGGCTGGATGTCGCCGTACGACGCGACGGTCACCGCACGGCTGCGGGCCGCGGGCATCCCGATTCTCGGCAAGACCAACATGGACGAGTTCGCGATGGGCTCCTCCACCGAGAACTCCGCCTACGGTCCCACCCGCAATCCGTGGGACACCACCCGCATCCCCGGTGGTTCCGGTGGCGGTTCGGCGGCGGCGCTGGCTTCGTTCCAGGCGCCGCTGGCGATCGGTACCGACACCGGTGGCTCGATTCGTCAGCCCGCCGCGGTCACCGCGACGGTCGGGGTGAAGCCCACCTACGGCACCGTCTCGCGCTACGGCCTGATCGCGTGCGCGTCGTCGCTGGATCAGGGTGGTCCGTGTGGTCGCACCGTGCTCGACACCGCGCTGCTGCACGAGGTGATCGCCGGGCACGACCCGCGCGACTCCACCTCGCGCAATGTTCCGGTGGCGCCGGTGGTGGCCGCCGCCAAGCAGGGCGCCAACGGTGACCTGACGGGCGTGCGCGTCGGTGTGGTGCGTGAATTGCACTCCGACAGTTACCAATCCGGCGTCATCGCCTCCTTCGACGCCGCCGTCGCGGTGCTGAAGGAACTGGGCGCCGAGGTGGTCGAGGTGTCGTGCCCCAGCTTCGAGTACGCGCTGTCCTCGTACTACCTGGTGATGCCGTCGGAGGTGTCGTCGAACCTGGCGCGCTTCGACGCCATGCGCTACGGCCTGCGCGTCGGTGACGACGGCAGCCACAGCGCCGACCAGGTGATGTCGCTGACCCGCGAGGCCGGTTTCGGTCCGGAGGTCAAGCGCCGCATCATGATCGGCACCTACGCGCTGTCGGCGGGCTACTACGACGCCTACTACGGCCAGGCGCTGAAGGTTCGCACGATGATCGCGCGCGACTTCGACGCCGCCTACGAGCAGGTCGACGTGCTCGTCTCGCCGACCAGCCCGTTCACCCCGTGGAAGCTGGGCGAGAAGGTCGACGACCCGCTGGCCATGTACCTGTCGGACCTGTGCACTCTGCCGACCAACCTGGCGGGTCATCCCGGCATGTCGGTGCCGTCGGGTCTGTCGGCCGACGACAACCTGCCGGTGGGTCTGCAGATCATGGCGCCCGCGCTGGCCGACGACCGCCTGTACCGGGTGGGCGCGGCCTACGAGGTGGCACGCGGCGCGCTGCCGACCCCGAGCGCGGTCTGAGAAATTCTCCCCGAGCGGGGCGTGCCGGTTCGAAAGAACCTGGTACGCCCCGCTTGTGGCGGTGTGCCCGCCGGTGGTGGGTGTTTACGCCACCGCGCGGCGGCCGACGCCCGCCGTCATCGCGGTGAAGCCGGCCCGCAGATGCTTGCCGAGCGCCACTGTCACCACGGGGCTGAACCAACCGGCGAGGGTGAACCGGGACTCGTAGCGGCACCGGTCGGGACCGAGGGGGACGACGGTGTGTGAGCGCAGGCTGTGCAGTGCGCCCAGCGGCACCGGCTTCATGGTGTAGCTGAACTCGACGCCCGGGGTGTGGGTACGGATCCATTCCCGCTGCGGACGACGGTTGCTGCCCAGCTGGACCCGCATGTCGATGGGCGAGCCCGGTTCCAGCGTGCTCGACGCCTCGTAGCAGAAGGTGTTCCACTCGCCGTAGCGCTCGAAATCTGTGAGCACCTCCCACACCTTCGCGGCGGGGGCGTCGATCTCGATCGTTTCGTCGATGACTAGAGACATGTGTGAAAACTAGGACATGTTCTAGTTTTCGGCAACCGCATCAGACGAAGCGCCGGCGGAACTTGCGCAGCGCGTCGATGATCACGGCCGAGGCCGCTGTCACCGCGAACAACCCGAGGACGGTGCGCGCGAGCGGCCAGAGGTTGGGCCGGTCGGCCGGGTCGGTCTGGGCGAAGACGTTCTCGACCACCGGTGCGCCGTACTCCTGACGCCGCGAGTTCACGTCCACGGCGGTGAACGCGATATCGGCCATCACGCCGCAGCGAGCCCGGGAGAACTCGTCGTCGCGCAGCTGACACGAGGCGTGGATGCGCCGGTTCAGCGCTGCGTCCACCGAGCGGCGCGCCCACCCGCCGAGGGGTTCGTCGACCCGCTCGGCGTAGCGCAGTACGTCATAGCCCAGGTCGTGCGCCTTACACGCCGACTCGAACTCGGCGGGCAGCGTCACCGGTGAGGAGCAGCCGCCGTTCGGGTTCACCAGTAAGCCGTCCAGCTGGACGGGGTCGTAACCGAACTTGTAGCCGAAATCGCGGGGGATGAGCGAGGTGGCGTCCGGGCTGTCGTCGATGAGCGCGCGGACCGCGGCGGCGGCCGCGACGTTCTCGCTGCCGGCCGGGGTGGTGCCGCCCATGGCGCCCGGTGCCGACATGACCACGGCGGCGGCCATGGCCAGCCCGGCCGTGCACAGCGCGACACCGCTACGACGGCGGTGCTGCGCGGAATCGGGGGACGGCGCGGAGGCGGCGGAATCTGCGGTACGGGCCCGAGCAGCGGCGGGTACCGGGCGAAGCGGGGTGTTCATGGCCTCCGACGGTAAGGAGCGGGTCACGCGGCGGGCATCCCGCTACGGACTTGTTTATCGGGGCGCGCGAGTGGCAGGCCCGGCGCCGGGGTCACACCAGGGTAGGGGGTCGTATTCGGTTCGTGGGTATGAGGTCCGCTGACCGGACGGTTCGTAGGCTCACTGTCATGACCGCACCACTGCGCCCCGCCGCGCGAGGAATACCCGCGCGCACCTGGTTCGACTTCGCAACGGTGCTGGTCGCGCTGATTTTGTACAGCATCGCGTGGCCGACGTTGTTCGTCACCCACGAGGTCTCGCCGGTCACCGCGCCCCTGCTGTCGGCCCTGGCGGCCTTCCCCATCCTGTTCGTGCGGGTCAACCCGGCGATGGGGTGGGCGATCTCCGCCGGCGCCGCGCTGCTGTTCTCGATCGGCATGCAGCCGGGTGCCGACAACGATCTGCCCTTCCAGGTCGTGCACATCATCGTGCTGTTCGTGCTGTTGTTCGCGGTGGCGCTGCGGGCCGCGGTGCCGATCGTGGTCGTCGCCTGGGCGGCCACCTCGATGCTGTTCGCCACGACGATGCCCGGCTCGGACACCGGTCCGCTGTGGGGCTGGGCGATGGGGTTCGGCGCGCTGGCCCTGTTCGGCTATCTCGTGCGGATCCTGCTGGCCTCGCGGCGCAAGCTCGAGCGGCAGGAAGAGGTGACCGAGCTCGAGCGCGCGCGCCGGGCGATCCTCGAGGAGAAGGCCCGCATCGCCCGTGACCTGCACGATGTGGTCGCCCACCACATGTCGATGGTCGTGGTGCAGGCGCAGACCGCGCCGTACCGGATCGACGACCTCGACCCGGCCTCGCGCGCCGAGTTCGAGTCGATCGGCGCCACCGCCCGCACCGCGCTCAACGAGATCCGGGGCCTGCTCGGGGTGTTGCGCAGTGACGGCCAGCTGCCCGAACACGCGCCGCAACCGCGCGCCTCGGACGTGCCCGCCCTGTGCGCGTCGGCTCTGCGTGCGGGTCTGCCCGTCGACTGGACGGTGACCGGGGATCTGGAATCGGTGCCGGAGACGACCGGGCTGGTCGTCTATCGGGTCGTGCAGGAGTCGATGGCCAACTGCGCCCGGCACGCACCGGGTGCCGCGGTGCACGTCGCGGTGGCGGTCGACCCCGGGGAGGTGAGCGTGACCGTGCACAACGCGGCGACCGCCACGGTGCCCCAGCCCGGTGCGGGCGGTGGTCACGGCATCGACGGCATGCGCACCCGCGTGGTCGCGGTCGGCGGTGAGCTGCACGCGGCGCCCACGCTCAGCGGCGGATTCGAGGTCTCGGTGAGATTGCCCACCCACTAGGGTGACTGGGTGGCTATTACCGTTTTGATCGCCGACGACCAGGCGATGGTGCGCCAGGGTTTCGGCGCCCTGCTGGGTGCGCAGACCGATATCAGCGTCGTCGGCGACGCACCCGACGGCAAGGTGGCGGTGGCCGAGGCCAAGCGACTGCGTCCCGACGTGGTGCTGATGGATGTGCGGATGCCGGAGATGAACGGTCTCGACGCCGCCCGCGCGATCCTCACCGCGAATCTCGATCCGCCGGTGCGGGTGCTCATGCTCACCACCTTCGACATCGACGACTACGTCTACGAGGCACTGAGCATCGGGGCGAGCGGGTTCCTGCTCAAGGACGCGCCCGCCGAGGAATTGGTGCGTGCGGTGCGGGTGGTCGCCGACGGTGAGGCGCTGCTCGCGCCGACGATCACCCGCAGGCTCATCGCCGACGTCACCCGCAGGCGCAATACCGTGCGGGCAGCCCCGGCGCCCGCGCTCGGCACCCTGACCCCCCGTGAACGCGAGGTGCTGGAACTGGTGGCCAAGGGGTTGTCGAACACCGAGATCGCCGCGGCACTGTTCGTGGCCGAGCAGACCGTGAAAACCCATGTCTCCAAGGTCTTCTCGAAGCTCGGGCTGCGCGATCGCGCCCAGGCGGTGGTCCTGGCGTATGAATCCGGCCTGGTCGTTCCCGGCTGAGCCGGTGCGCTCAGCGCGGGCAGACGCCGCCGCGCAGGTTCGGCAGGTGCCGGGCCAGCAGCAGCGCCATCCGGTCGAGCAGTGCGGTGGTGTCGTCGAACGAGCCCGAATCGGCTTGTGCCGCAAGGGCTACCGCGAGCTGACCGCTGCCCACGGGTACCAGTCCGAACTGGCGCACGGTGTAGACCCCGGTGACGTCGTCGGGACCCCAGCCGCCCTTGAACTCGGTGTCGTCGAGCAGGCCGAGGCCCCACCCCTGATCCTCGGTGATCTCACCCATCAGCGAGGTGACGACCTCGGCCTGCGGCAGACACGGCAGCCGCGACGCGAACCGCACCTGGTTGGCCAGCGACCATTCGGTACCGCCGAAGGAGGTGCCGTCGAGTTCGGTGCGGGTGCCCGACTTGCCGGTGGCCGCGTCGCCCGCCTCGTCGAGGATCTGCTGCACCGCGTCGGCGGCTTCCGGTGCGTCACCGAGGGATTCCCACAGGCCTTCGGCGGCGTCGTTGTCCGACACCGTGATCGCGGCCTCCACCATCTCGAAGATCGACTGGTCGGAGTCGTGGCGCAACGCGGCGACCGCGAGCGGGATCTTGATCGTGGACCAGGCGATGCCGGTGGTCCAGTCGCCGTAGATCGTCATCCGGCCGCCGCCGACCGGCATCAAGGCCATGCCGACCTGGCCCGGCAGCTTCGACTGCAAGAGGGTGAACTCCGCGGCCAGCGAATCGGGCAGCCCGATCGACAGACCGGGATGCCACGCGTCTTCGCTGTTGACGGTGACCGTGGGCGCGCTCACCGCCGTCGGGGTGCCCGGCGTGGCACACGAGGTGGACAGTGCGGCAGTTGCCAGCACCCCACAGAGCAGCAGCCTGCGACAGGCAGCCGTCGTTCCGGTCGACTTCACCACCGAATCCTCCCCACCACCCATTGCGCGTGCTCCGGCGGTGCAAACTTCTCGTCGAACGCGTCCGGTCACACCCGGACGACTGTTAGCAAGTTTCACCGATTTTCGGCGAGAATTCGAATGAACGTGGTCACACGGTCGGAAGGGGGTCGTAGTGCACGACATCGGTGAGGTGTTCGCGGGGTTCACCATCGAGGCGATGCTGGGCCAGGGCGGCATGGGCACGGTGTATCTGGCCCGGCATCCGCGCCTGGACCGGCTCACCGCGCTCAAGCTGCTCAACCGGGATCTGTTCGCCGACGAGCGCGTTCGCGCGCGGTTCGAACGGGAGGCCGATCTCGCCGCCGGGCTCGACCATCCCGGCATCGTCACCGTCTTCGACCGGGGGACCGAGGGCGAACAACTCTGGATCAGCATGCAGTACGTCGACGGGATCGACGCCGCGACGGTCGACCCGATGGCGCTGCCACCCGAGCGGGCCGTGCAGATCATCGAAGGGGTCGCCGACGCGCTGGACTACGCGCACGGCAGGGGAGTGCTGCACCGAGATGTGAAGCCCGCCAACATCTTGCTGGCCCGCTCCACCGGCGGCCAGGGCGAGCGGGTCTTCCTCACCGACTTCGGCATCGCCCGGCTGCGCGCCGACTCCACCCACCTCACCCAGCAGGGAATGTTCACCGCGACACTGGCTTACGCGTCACCGGAGCAGATGACCGGCGCCGAGCTCGACCATCGCTCCGACCAGTACTCGTTGGCGTGTTCGCTGTACTGGTTGTTCACCGGACTGGCGCCCTTCGACTCCGCCGACCCGAACGAGATCATCCGCGGCACCCTCTACGCCCCGCCGCCGCCCCTGGCGCTGCGTCGCGCGGGTCTGCCGCCGATCATGGACGCCGTCCTCGCCGCCGCGATGGCAAAACATCCTGCGGCACGGTTCGATTCCTGCGCCGCGTTCGCCAAGGCGGCCCGCCAGGCGCTGACCTCCACGACCCCACCGGTCCTGCCGCGCCCGCCCGCGAACCCGGTGCCGGGTTACTACCCGCCCGCCCCGCAGCAAGGGCCCGCCGCGCCTTTCGCGCCGCCCGGCATGGCGCCGCCCGGGTATCAAGGCGCACCCGGACAGCCTGCACCACAACCTCATTGGCAACCACCTTCACGGCCTTTCGGAGCTGTCCCGCCGGTCGCTCCGCGCCCGGCTGCGCCCAGCGGTGCGGTGCCGCCCGGCGAAGTACCTCCGGTGGCCCAGCGTCCGGCCGCGAGTCCCGCTGCCGGACAGCCGAATGCGCGCCGATCCGGGTCCGCTGCGCCTGGTGCGGCGGCCCTGGCTGCCGCTGCGCCTGCGGTCGCGGCCTCGGCCGCCGTGCCGCCATCCGCGGGCGTGCAGCGCCCCGCGCCGGGGGTCGCCGAAGCTGTGGCGGTGCCCGCGGTCGATGCCGGAATATCTTCCAGCCCAGTGTCTCTCGACAAGCCGTCATCCACGGCGCCTCGATCGGACAGCGCCGCAGCGACCGGCGGTGCGGAGTCCGGCGAGGTATCGGCCACTGCGGCAACCGATGTCGTGTCGATGCGCGACGCGGGCGAGCTGGACGCGGCGAACGCGGCGGCCTTGACCGAGGTGACCTCGATCGCTGGGGCCTCGAACGCGGCCCCAGCCGGGCCTGTGGCGCCGGAGGGAGCCGCAGGGCAGTCCAGCCAGCCGGGACAGCCTGGTAGCGCAGCACAGAGCGATGCGGGTCAGCCGAGCAATCCGGGTCAGCCGGGTAATGCCGGTCAGCCGAGCAATGCGCCTCAGCCGAGCATTGCCGGACAGTCGAGCATTGCCGGTCAGCCGAGCAATCCGGGTCAGCCGGGCAATGCCGGTCAGCCGAGCAATGCACCTCAGCCGAGCATTGCCGGACAGCCGAGCGGTGCGGGTCAGCCGGGCAGCCCAGGTCAGCCGGGTGGTGCGGGTCAGCCGGGCGGCGCGGGTCAGCCGGGCGGCGCGGGTCGGCCGGGCAGCCCAGGTCAGCCGGGTGGTGCGGGGCAGCCGGGCGGCGCGGGGCCTCAGGTAGACGCGGGGCAGTCGGCGGCGGCGGGGCAGTCGGGTGGTCCGGTCGTGCCGGGTGGTGCGGGTCAGCAGCACGGGGTGGTGCGGTCCGGGCCGCGGGGGCCCTGGATGGTGCCGCATCGGGGGTATTGGCCGGTGCCTCGACGGGTGTCGGGGATGCAGCGGTTCGGGTGGGTTGTGTTGGTGGCACTGGTTCTGGTGCTGGTCGCGTTGGTTGTCGCGTTGGTCGTGGTGGTGTTGCCCGGAGACGACGACGGTCTCGACGTGGAAGACGGCGCGAGCGGGCCGTCGAATTCGGTGGCCGAGGTGGCGGATTCGTTCGCGGAGAGTCGGCGGGTTTTCCCGACCTTGGTTCCGCAGGGGCAGATGAGTGATGGTGTGGGGTATCGGGGGGCGCGGTGTGTGGGGGTGCGCAATGTCAGCGAGTTGGCGTGGAAAGAGGCTGCGTTGCAGTGGACTCCGATCACGACCGGGTGGCAGTGCGAGCGGTCCGACAATCAAGTGGGTGCGCTGAGCTACCTGGTGCTCGAGTACGCGAACGCGAGCCAGGCGCGGTCGGTGCTGGAGGCGGTGCCCGCGACCGTTCGCTACGCGGGGAGCAAGGACGAAGTGCCGTTCTCACTGCAGCGGTGGGTGGTTCCGGATCCGGCGAACATCCGCGTCCAGACCGCGCACCAGGTGTTGAGCTTCCCCGGCGACTCCGCCCGCGCGAATTACCTTGTCGTGGTGAGTCGCCGGGGCAGCAGCGGCACCGGCGGGGCCACCCGCCCCTCGGCGCAGGACGAGGTCATCGCGTGGTGGGACGAAGTTCCGCTCTGATCGATGACGGGGCCGACCCCGGGGTGGGCCCGCGATACCGAGGTGACGGTGCGAGGGAAGGCGTCGCCGCGGCGCCGGGCTGAGATGCCGGGCACCGCGGCGACCCAGGTCAGTCCACCGCCAGCGCGGCCACGATCGGCATCCGCGCCGCGCGCAGGGCGGGCGGGATCGAGCCCAGCAGTGCCAGGCCGAGCGCGACCGCACCGTAGACCGCGATCAGCGGGCTCGGCCGGTAGACGATGTCGATGGTCATCGCATGCCCGATCGCCACCGTGGCCAGATACTGCACCGCGACGCCGACGAGCAGACCGATGGCCGCGCCGATGAATCCGATGCCCGCGGCTTCGGCGAGCACCGAGCGCAGGAGGAACTTGCGGTTGGTGCCCATGGCGCGCAGCACCCCCAGCTCCCTGCGTCGCTCCAGGACCGACAGCATCAGGGTGTTCAGCAACGCCACCGTCGCCACCAGGACGACGATCCACAGGATCATGTTGCTCATCGCCGCACCCTGCTGGACGCTCGAGGAGATCGCGTCGACCATGTCGGCGCCGGTGTCGACATGGATTTCGCGGGGAACCATCGCGCGGACCGCGGCTTGCACCGTGTCGGGGTCGGCGCCGGGCGAATACTGGATCGACAGGATCGTCTCGCCGGGTCGCTGATACCACTCCCGCATCTGGTCGAGGTTCATCATCACCACGCCGGAGACGGCGGTGAAGTACGGAATCACTTGCAGCACAGCTGTTTTGCGCTCACCGGAGGGGGTGGGCATGGTGATCTCGTCGCCGACGGCAAGCGAGAGCGACCGTGCCACGTCACGGGTGATGACCACACCTTCGCGCCGCTCCATCCGGTCGATCACCGCCCGATCGACCGCGCCGAGACGAGTATCGGAGGTACTCGGCGGATAGCCCTGCAACATCACCCGACCACTGCCGATGGTCGCGAAGGCCATCTGGGCGGGGCTCACCCGTTCCACGCCGGGGACGTTCGCGACCCGTGCGGCCAGGCCGTCGGGCAGGACCGGCCCGGTCGGGAACTGCTCGACGGGGCTCGGACTCACGTAAAGATCGGTGTCGCCGAGACTTTGGAACGAATCGGTCGCCGACTTCACCATGTTGCCCGACGCCCCACCGAGCGCGACCACCGCCGCGACGCCGATCATCACCGTCATCGCGGTGGCCCAGACGCGGCGCGGCGCGCGTTCCAGCGTCGTCGCCCCGAGCGCGCCCGGCGCGCCGAACCAGCGGGCGATCGCCGCGGATCCGCGCACGATCGGACCGGTGGCGGCGAAACACAGGAACACCGTCGCGGTGAACGACGTGGTGATCGCGGCCAGCGACAGTCGCCCGAGGTCGACGAACGCGATGGCCACGGCCGCCGCACCGAGCAGCACACCCGCGGCCAGGGCGACCCAGCGCAACACCGAGTTGGTCGCCGCGGCATCGCTGGCCTCCACCGGCGCCAACGCCTCGACCGGTGCGACCTTGTACACCTGTCTGGCCGCGATCGACGCCGCCAGCACCGTCGCCACCACACACGCGGCGATCGCGACGGGGATCGCGTAGTTCGGCACCTGGAACTCGGTGCGCGCCTCGACCGATTGCACGATCGCGGCGGGCAGCCTGTCGATCGCGAACCGCCCCATCAGCGCACCGATTCCCGCGCCGATCGCCCCGCCGATCAGCCCGAGCATCGCGGCCTCGACGAGCAGATCACGCACCATCGGGGCCCGCTTGCCGCCGATCGCCCGCAACAACGACAGCGTCGGCCTGCGTTGCGCCACCGCCATACTCATCGCGTTGTAGATCAAGAAGGCCGACACGATCAGCGCCGCCGCCGACGACATCAGCGTGGAATACCGCATGATCTGGATCGCGCCACCGGCCTGCGCGGTGCGCAGACTCGGCTCGGCCACCACGGCCCGGCCGTCCACCGCATCGGTGAGGGCGGTGCGCAGCGCGGCCACATCGGTGCCGGGCCGCACCACGATCTGCACCGAATCGAGCTTGCCCACCCGGTCGGTGAGGAATTGGATCAGCGGCAGCGGACCCGCCACCACATGTCCGCTGTTGAGCCGGTCGGTCGCCTCGGAGTCGAGGACGGCAGCCACCTTCGCCGTCCCTGCCCCGATCGGTACGGGGTCGCCCTCGCGCAGACCCATGGCCGCGCCGACCAGCACGCCGCGCTCGGTGCTGAGCAGCTTGGTGGTGTACTGCGACATCGGCCCGGCCAGATCGCTGCCGAGCGCGCCGATATTCTGATCCGCGCCGATCAGCAGTGCCCGGTCAGGGCCGGCGCCGAGCGTGCCGCGCAGCATCGGCACCGCCGTCGCCACCCCGGGTGTCGCGGCGATCCGGGGTAGCAGTGACTGTTCGAAGCCCGCGTCGGTGATACCGGTGATCTCGAGTTCGGCGGTGCCCGCCAGACCCTTGGTGAGCTTGTCGACCGACCCGGTGACCGACCCGGAGATGCTCAGCACCGCGACGATCAGCGCGGCCGAGACTCCCATCACGGCTCCCGACATCAGGGTGCGACCGGGATGGCGGAGCAGTTCACCGAAGTTGAACAGCCGCAATCGATCGATGGCGGCGGCGATCATGCGTCGACTCGCGAAGCGACGCGCTCGTCCGCGCCGATCTGACCGTCGCGCAAGGTGATCACCCGGTCGCAGTAGTCGACGGAGCTCATGTCGTGTGTCACCATCACCACCGAGTTGCCCTGCGCGGTGATGTCGCCCAGCAGCGCGAGGATCGCGGCGCCGGTCTTGGAGTCGAGGTTGCCGGTCGGTTCGTCGGCCAGGATCAGCGGCGGATCCATGATCAGCGCTCTGGCCACCGCCACGCGCTGCATCTGCCCACCGGAGAGCTCCGCGGGCCGGTGCTGCGCGCGATCGCCGAGGCCGACGAGATCGAGCAGTTCCAGCGCGCGCGGCTTGGCCTTGCGTAAGCCGGTGCCGTCCAACAGCTTCGGCACGGCGACGTTCTCCCAGGCCGAGAGGGTGGGGAGCAGGTTGAAGAACTGGAAGATGAAGCCGACCTGCTCGAGCCGGAACGCGGCCTGCTGGTCTTCGTCGAGATCGCCGATCTCGGTGCCGCGGAAACGAATCGAGCCCTCATCGGGACGATCGAGCGCCCCGAGCAGGTGCAGCAGGGTGCTCTTGCCGGAACCCGACGGCCCGATGATCGAGGTGAACTGGCCTGCTTCGATGCGCATGCTCACCTCGTCGAGCGCGCGGACTTCCTGATCACCGACGCGATACTGCTTGACCACCCGGGTCAACTCCAGCATCGGCTGCTGTGGCGATTCGATGTCGGGCATATCTTGTCCCCCAGGGAGTTTCGGGTTTCAGCGTGCGAGTGCGCGGTCGCGGGTAGTCTGCCCGATCGCCGGGCGTGCGTCGAGAAGCCCACGCAGGGCCGGTTGTTCGGCGGCCAGCTCGAGATAGGCCTCCATCGGGGTGCGGCCGTCGATCTCGGCCAGTTCGAGTTTGACGCGCAGATGATTGTCCCAGCGGTTGGCCAGCGCCTGTAGCAGGCCGTCGACTCCGCCGAAGAGCGTGTCGAGCCCGGCGAGGCCGGCGAACAGGGCCGGGTCGTTCGGGTCGACCGCTGCCCTGGCGAGCACGGTGTGCACGATCTCGGTGCGGTGGTGTAGATCGGTCCAGGTCATGGGCTTCACCTTCCGTGAGCGGGTGAATCGAACGTTACGGGCGGCGAACGGCCGAATCGTCGTCCCGGGGACCCGACTTCTTCTCCTACCCAGGTAGGAGATCGGTACCGTTCGCGGGACGATGCCCGCCCCGTAGGTGGCGACTAGCCTTACATCATGGATGTGAGCCACGCCATCCCCGCGAAGGCGCCGGGCCGAGTGAGCCTGCGGCAGCGGTTCGCGGCCAGGGCCGCGGTGCCACGATTGCTCACCACCGTCCGCGAACGCATCGAATCGTTGCCCTACGACTATCCGCCCGTGGTGATCCTGGCCGCCGACCTCGCGCTGCTGGTGGTCACCGGTGCGGCGGTGATCCAGCGGCACGCGTACTTCCCGAGTGTGCTGCCGCTGCTGGCGATGGCCACCGCGTTCCTGCCGATTCCGCTGTTCGCGATCTTCCGGGTGAATCCGCACCCCGTGCTGCTGAAGGGCAGCGCGCTGGCTTCCTGCGCCCTGTTCCTGTTGCAGCCGGTCAACGCCGACTTCGCGCCGTTCGTGCTGGTGATCGTCGCCGGTGAGGTGGCCGCGGTCGCCTCGCGCGGGTGGACCATCGGATTCACCCTGCTCGCGATCCTCGAACTGGTCGCGTTCGACGTGGCCGGGCACGTGCACTGGGGTGAGCAGCCACTGCAAGGACTACCGATGTATGTGATCGGCATCCTGCTCGGCATGTTCGTCGGGGTGATGCTGCAGTATCAGCGGCGTTTCCTGTATCAAGAGCGCGAGAATCAAGCGATCCGCTCCGGTCAGGCCGCCGACGAGGAACGACGCCGGATCGCCCGCGAAGTCCATGATGTGATCGCCCATTCGCTCTCGATCACCCTGCTGCATCTGACCGCCGCCCGCCGCGCGCTCCAGACCGACGACGACGTCACCGAGGCGGTGGAAGCGCTCGTCGAGGCCGAACGCCTCGGCCGCCAGGCGATGGCCGACATCCGGCGCACCGTCGGCATGCTCGACGCGGGCCCGGCGCAACTGGCTCCCGAGCCGGGCGCCGCCGATATCGACGAACTCGTCGGCGACTTCCGCCGCGCCGGGCTCACCGTCGACTACGCGCGCACCGGCGACCTGACCACCGTCTCCGGTGCCATCGGCCACGCGCTCTACCGGATCGGTCAGGAATCGCTGGCCAACGTCATCAAGCACGCGCCGGGCGCCCCCGCCACGGTGCGCTTCGACGTCTCGGCCGAGGCGGCGACGCTGGTCGTGTCGAATCCGCTGCCGTTCGGGCCCGCGCTGCGCCGCGATACCGGGATGGGACTGCGCGGCATGCGCAAACGCACCGAACTGCTCGGTGGGAAGATCATCGTGGGCACCGGCGACGACGGCTGGACGGTGCGGGTCGGCTTCCCACTACGAGCAGGCTCGTGCGCCGCCCTCGCGGCCGTGCTGCCGGGCAAGCTCTGGCACAGACCTCAGGAGGACACGTGACGACCGCTTCGCCGATCGAGCAGCTGGTGACAGTGCTCGTGGTCGACGACCAGGAACTCGTACGCGGCGGATTGCGTCGCATCCTGCGGCGTCGCGACGGTTTCACCATCAACGAGTGCGCCGACGGCGACGAGGTCGCGGCCGCCGTCGCCGCGCAACGACCCGATGTGGTGCTGATGGATCTGCGGATGAAGCGGGTCGGCGGCATAGATGCGACCCGGTTGCTGCGCGCCCGCCCCGACGCCCCACCGGTGCTGGTGCTCACCACCTTCGACGACGACCAGCTTCTCTCCGGCGCGCTGCGCGCGGGCGCCGCGGGCTTTCTGCTCAAGGATTCGCCCGCGGAGGATCTGATCCGCGCGGTCCGCACCGTGGCCGGCGGTGGCGCGTGGCTCGATCCCTCGGTGACGGGACGGGTGCTCACGGCGTACAGAACAGTGAAACCGGTCGGTACCCGAACCGATCGCCGGCTCGGCGAACTCACCGCCCGCGAGTACGAAGTGCTCGAACTGATCGGCTCGGGCCGGGTCAACAGCGAGATCGCCGCTGAACTCGGTATCTCGGAAGTAACCGTGAAAAGCCACGTCGGACACATATTCGGCAAGCTCGACCTGCGCGATCGCGCTGCCGCGATCGTGTTCGCGTTTGACCACGGCGTAGTGACACCGGGAGAATCTTCCTACTGAGAAGCAGGTCCACGGGCCTGCCAGAAGTGGGAGGCGGACGCTGGTGCAGGCACCTGGGTCACGGACGGGGAGCAGATTCGGCCCGTACGAGTTGCGGTCGATGCTGGGCAAAGGCGGGATGGGCGAGGTCTACGAGGCCTACGACACCGGCAAGGACCGAGTGGTCGCTCTGAAGTTGCTGGCCGAGGAGCTCGCGCAAGACCCGGCCTATCAGGTCCGATTCCGGCGCGAATCCCAGGCCGCGGCCAAGCTGGCCGAACCGCACGTGATCCCGATCCATGACTGGGGCGTGATCGACGGGGTCCTCTTCATCGATATGCGCCTGGTTCCCGGCTCCGATCTACGGACCGTGTTGCGCGGAGGCGGGCCGATGAGCCCGGAACGCGCGGTCGCCGTCGTCGAGCAGATCGCCGCCGCGCTCGACGCCGCGCACGCGGGCGGGCTGGTGCATCGCGATGTGAAGCCCGCCAACATCCTGGTCACGCCCGCCGATTTCGCCTACCTCGCCGACTTCGGCATCGCGCACACCGAGGGCGACAGCGCGGTGACCCAGGCCGGGATGGCGGTCGGCTCCTACATCTACATGGCGCCGGAGCGCTTCGATGTCGGCCCGATCTCCCACCGCGCCGACGTCTACTCACTGGCCTGCGTCCTGCACGAATGCCTCACCGGTGCTTCGCCCTTCCCTGCGGCGAGCATGAGCGTGCTGGTCCGCGCGCACTTGTCCGAGGCCCCGCCGCGGCCGAGCGAGCTGTTGCACGGGATACCCGGCGCACTCGACGATGTCATCGGGACCGGCATGGCCAAGGACCCGGCCGATCGCTACGCGTCGGCCGGTGCGTTGGCTGTCGCCGCTCGCCGAGCGCTGGCTTCGGCCGTGCGGGAAGCCGGTGCGCCCGCGCCATCGGGTGCTTTCGCGTCGTACGACGGGGCCCGCCGCGTCCCCGGTGGCCACGATGTGACTCCAGGTTCTTCGTCCGGTCCCACGCTCCGTAGTTCCGCAGGCGCGCCGGCGGGTGCCCCGCAAGGTGGCCCGGGCTCGGCTCCCGGGCGCGGTTTCGCCGCCGCCGCCGGATTCGCCGCCGGTGTGGGACGCGGTGCCGCCGGGGCGCCGACCGGTGCTCCCGGCGGACCGGCCGGTGCCGAGCGTGGTGGCCACGCGGGGTCCGCGGCCGGTCCAGCGCGTGCGGTGCCCATCGGTGCCGCGAGTGGTGCCCGCAAGGACGCCCCCGTCTCGGAGGAGCCTGCCGACGTCGAGCAGGTGCCGACGCCGACCGGGGAGTTCCGCGTGATCGGCGCGGTGACCGCGACCGGCGGTGTGGAGACCTCGCGCAGTCAGTCGACCGCGACCGGCGCCCAGCCCACCTTGATCATCCGCCCGCCCGAGGCGCGCCCCGGGGCCTCGGACACCACCGGTTTCCGTCGTGTTCCCGCCGAGGGCACCGGCGAGATCTCGATACCCGCGGTGATCCAGCCGACCGGCCCCGCCGAAATCCGGCCCGCCGACACCTACTTCGCGCCCCTGCCGTCGGCCGATGAGCCGGAGGCCCCCGAGCCGCCCCCGGCTTACACCCCAGACCAGGGCCTCCCGCGGATGCGTCCCTTCCCGGACGCGCACCTCTACGACGGTGCGCAGCCGGGCGAAACGTCTGCTCCCCTCCTGCAGCCACCGCGTCCCGCGTCGGCCACCCCTTACCCGGCGCCAACCGGACCGCACCGTCTCCCGCCGCAGCAGGATCCCCACCGAGGCGCCCCTACCCAGCGCTACTCCGGCGAGCATCCCCTCCCGGCGGCCTACAGCCCGCCCACGGAGCAGTACCTCCCGCCGGCATCGAACCCCAATCCCCGGTTCCCCTCTCCCACACCGGAATTCGACGCCCCCCGCCCGAACTCGGCTGCCCCCTTCGCGGCTCCGACCCAGCGGTTCGGTGCGGAACAGAACGCTCCCGACGACCGGTTCGCCAGTCCTGCAGGACCTTTCGGCGGCCCGCCGGACGACGGATTCGACGGCGCTCCCGGCCATGCCCGAGGCGATGCGTTCGGCCCGCCGACCGAGCAGTACAACCCCGCCGCCTTCGCGCCGCCGACGCAGAAGTTCGGCGGCGATCTCGACGATCCGCGAGACCGATTCGGTGGTCCCCCGGAGCGTTTCGACGAGGACGCCGACGACCGGTTCGGTGGTCCGCCCGCGCAGTACGCACCGGCGACCGAGCAGTACGACCCCGCCGACATGCAACGGTCGGCGCCGACCCAGCATTACGGGGCTGACGAACTCGATCCGCAGCGCTCGCAGCCGACACATCAATACCGTGGCGGCGCCGCACCTTTCGCTGCCCATCAGGCCCCGCCGGAGTTCGAGGATCCGGCCAGGGCGGCCGCGACCCGGCAGTACGTGGGTCAGGAGAACGCGTACTCCGACTACGACGAACCGCCCAGTGCCTACGGCGATCACGCCTATCGCGATCCGGCATACGACCCCGGCTACGGGCCTGACCCGGCCTATGGACCCGACCCCGCGTACGGTCCCGATCCGGCCTGGGCGCACCAGGATTCGGAGCGTAGGCGATCGGTTCTGCTGCCGGTGCTGGCCGGTGTCTTCGCCGTCCTGGTACTCGCGGTCGGTGGCGCGGTCGGTTGGCGCATGATGTCGGCCGCCGACCCCGCCGAGACCTCCACGGCCGCACCGATTTCGCAGGCGCCGGGCGGTTCCGGCCAACCCGCGGGCACGACCCCGCGCGCGACCACGGCCGCTCCCACCACCTCGGCGGGACCGGCCACCTTGCCCGCGGGTGCGCAGCCCTGTGAAACCGGCACCGCCACAGGCTCTTACAGCAAGGTCGCCGTCGGCAGCGCGGTCACCAGCTGCGGTTTCGCCGAAGCGGTCCGGGAGGCCTACGCCGGCGGCGGTACGGGAGCCCGCTCAGTGGTGGCGACCAGCCCGGTGACCGGCCGCACCTACACGATGACGTGCGCACCCGAGGGCAAACTCGTCACCTGCACCGGCGGTGAGAACGCCGTGGTCTACGTCTACTGACCCGAAACGACCGCGGCCCCCGATATCTCGGGGGCCGCGGTCGCGGAGGAGCCTCAGCTAGCCGAAGCAACCGCGATCACTGTGTCACCGAGCCGGGCCACGGTGTCCGGGTCGCTCCACGACCCGGTGATCGACACACCGTCGGCCACCACCTCGGCGCCCGCCTTGCGCAATCGATCGGCCAAGTCCTGATTGATCACCTCACCGGGCCCCACCGTGATCACCGCGACCGGCTTGCCCCCGACGGCCGGCGCCGAGTCCGGATTGGCCAGCCACGCGATCACACTCGCCGCCAGCGGCGCCACGGTCTCGCCCTCGGCCGCGAACAGCAGCACACCGTCGGCTTCCAGCGTGGAGCGGCGCAGCTGGTCGGCGATCAGTGGCCGCCCGTCCTCGGTGTCGATCGCGGCACTGTAGGCGGGCAGGGTGTCGAGCTCGGCCAGGCTCACCACGTCGATGTTGTTGCGGATCGCGACCTGCTGGGCCTCGGTCGCCAACTGTTGCGCCGTGGACGTCTCGCCGGGTTCGGCGATGAGTGCGAGCAGATATGACATCGGTTGTCCCCCTACTTCGCGTGCTCGATATCGCCGATCGACGCCAGTGTCTTTCGCGGGTGCTGGTTCATTGCCATCTCCTCGACAGAGTTCAACTCGACGGTGTGACAGTCACTTTCACGCTCTTCATCATCGGCTGATCGCTCTCGGTGCTGTAGTCGCCGATCGCGCACAGCACATTCATTTCCGGCATGTACCCGGCGGCGCAGCCCGGCGGAATGTCGTAGGTGACGACCTTGTACTTGGAGAGCGACCGCGTCGACCCGTCACGGGCGGTACTGGTGATGTCGACCTCGTCGAACTCTTTCAGGCCGCGGTCGCGCATATCGCGAGAGTTCATGAAGACCAGCGTGCGCAGGTTCTTCACCCCGCGATAGCGATCGTTGCTGGTGTAGATGGTGGTGTTCCACTGGTCATGGGAGCGCTGCGTCGCCAGGGTGAGCACCCCGGCCGGGTTGGTCGTGTCGGGCAGCGTCGCGGCGGAGAACTCCGCCTTGCTGGACGGGGTGAGGAAGATCAGCTCCCGCGCGGGTTGCCGGATCCGGAATCCGAGTCCCAGTCGCACCCGCCGGTTGTAGTCCTCGAAACCGTCCAGGACCTTCGACATGGTGTCGCGGATGCGGTCGTAATCCTCGACGTAGTACTCCCACGGCGTCTTCGTCTCGGGCAGTGCGGCTTTGGCGATACCCGCCAGAATCGCGGGCTCCGACAGCAGATGTGGCGACGCGGGCTTCTTCATGCCCTTGGACAGGTGCACCACGGCCATGCCGTTCTCCATCGAGACCACCTGCGGGCCGCTGCGCTGCTCGTCGTATTCGGTGCGCGCGAGGCAGGGCAGAATCAGCGCGCGTTTGCCGTGCACGACGTGGCTGCGGTTGAGCTTGGTGGAGACCATGACGGTGAAGTCGGCCTTCTGGAACGCCTCGAAGGTGTATTCGCTGTCGGGCGCGGCCTGGACGAGGTTGCCGCCCATGCTCATGAAGAACTTCAGCTTGCCCTTCTGCAGCGCCTCGATGGCGGAGACGACGTCGTAGCCGTTGGCGCGCGGCACGTCGATCTCACAGACCTTGGCCAGCCGGTCGAGGAATGCGGCGGGCGGATTGTTGTCGATGCCGCACGTACGGTTGCCCTGCACATTGCTGTGCCCGCGCACCGGCGACGGTCCCGCGCCTTCGCGACCCAGGTTGCCCCGCAGGAGCAGCAGGTTGACGATCTCGCGGATCGTCTCCACGCCGTGCTCGTGCTGGGTGACGCCGAGACACCAGCTGATGATGCTGCGGTCGGAGTCGCAGTAGATGCGGGCGGCCTTGCGGACCTCGGCCTCGCTCAGGCCCGACTCGGTCTGGATATCGGCCCAGGTGGTCGCCTCGACTTCGCGCACGTACTCGTCGAAGCCGACGGTGTAGCGCTCGATGAACTCGTGGTCGAGAGCCTTCTCGTCGGTCGCGGACTCTTCGAGGACGGCCTTGGCCATGCCGCGGATCAGCGCGAAGTCGCCGCCGATGCGCACCTGCAGGTTGAGCGTGCCGGTCTTGGTCGGGTGGAAGGTGGCCATCGCGAGGAAGTCGTGCGGGATGATCGTGTTGCGCGAGCCCGCTTCGATCAGCGGATTGACGTGCACCACCTGGGCGCCGCGCTTGTAGGCCTCGGCGAGCGAGGTCAGCATGCGCGGCGCGTTCGAGGCGACATTGAGGCCCATCACGAACAGCGCGTCGGCCTTGTCCCAGTCCTCGAGGTCGCAGGTGCCCTTGCCGGTGCCGAGCGAGGCCTGTAGAGCTCGGCCGCTGGCTTCGTGGCACATATTGGAGCAGTCGGGCAGATTGTTGGTGCCGTACTCGCGCACCATCAACTGGTAGAGGAACGTCGCCTCGTTGGCGAGTCGGCCCGAGGTGTAGAACGCGGCCTCGTTCGGGTCGGGCAGCTCGCGCAGCGCCTTGCCCACCATTTCGAACGCGTCGGCCCAGCTGATCGGCACATAGTGGTCGGTCTCGGGGTCGTAGACCATCGGCTCGGTGAGCCTGCCCTGGTCCTCGAGGTCGAAGGAACTCCAGGTGGCCAGCTCGGTGACGGTGTGCTGGGCGAAGAATTCGGGAGTGCACCGCTTGTGCGTCATCTCCCAGGTCACGTGCTTGATGCCGTTCTCGCACACGTCGAGGACCAAACCGTCGGTGGCGTCGGGCCACGCGCAGCCCGGACAGTCGAAGCCGCGTTCCTGATGGTTCATCTTCAGGATGGCCTTGGTGCCGATGAACGGCTCGTGTTCCTTGCCGACCATGAACTTTCCGACCGCGATCGCCGCGCCCCAGCCCGCCGCCGGATGGTGGTAGGGCTTGGCCTTCGGCACGGCCGCCCGGTCTGCTGCTTCGCTCGGGCCCCGATCGGGATCCCAGATGGTGTGCGGACCGTCAGCCATGTCAGATCTTCCCTTCGCGGTGAATGCGGGTCGAGAAAGATGTGCCCTGTCCAGTGCCTCGGTTGGATTCTCTACCGTCGAGATCACGGAAGGGCGTAGGTAACTTTCGTCGTGTCGCTCGGCGGCGTCCAAGTCCGATTTCCGACCGGTCGATCGGTCGCGCCTATCACCCCCGCCATAGCGCCGTTTTCGCCGGTGCGACCGGGATCACCGCAGGTTGACGGCGTGCGCGCGGATCGTGCAGGCTTGATCATCGGCCCTACGGGCATGTCCCGCGACCGACTTCGGAGGAACCCTTGCGCACCACGCGAACACGGGCGCGCCAGATTTACCAACGGTTCGTCACCGAGATCGATCATCTGCCCGCCGCCCGCGTTTTCGTCGGTCTCGCGATCCCCGGCCTCGTGCTGATCGCGGTGGGCCGCACCGACCTGCTCATCTACGCGGTCTTCGGTTCCTTCACCGGGATGTACGGCTACGCGGAATCGCCGCGCCGGCGCTTGATCCACCAGAGCGAAGCGGCGGTGATGCTGGTCGGCGCCGTCGGCGCCGGCATCCTGCTCGCGCGCCTGCACGCCCCTCCCGCGGTGCTGGTGTCGGCGGTCGCGGTGTTCGCCGCGGTCGCCTCGCCGATCACCGACCGCCTCGGCTTGCGGCCGGAGGGGCCGTTCTTCGGGATCTTCGCGTTCGGCGCCATCGCCATGGTGGCCGGGGCGCAGCGCGATCCGCTCCTGGCGCTGGTGCTGTGCGCGGGCACCGCGATGCTGTGCGTGATCGTCGGCTATCTCGAGTCGACGCGGCGAGTCCGCCGGGCCGGCATGTGTGCGACGCGGATACCGATCCCGCCGCATCGCACCGGAGGGGTGTCGTACGTGCAGGCGGGACGCTACGCGCTGGCGATCTCGATCGCCGGCGGGATCGGGCTGCTGCTCGGCGTCGGCCATGCCAATTGGGCGATGGCGGGCGCCGCGGTGCCGCTGGCCGCCGCCAGCTCCCGTGACCGGATCACCCGCGGCATGCACCGGGTGGTCGGCACGTTCATCGGACTCGCGGTCACCGCGCCGCTGCTGATCCCGGGTCCGAGCCCGGCGATGCTCGGCCTGGCGATCATCGCGCTGCTCTACCCGACCGAATTGTTCATGGCCCGCCACTACGCGGTGGCGATGGGCTTCTTCACGCCGCTGATCATGTCGATGACCGAACTGGCCGATCCGTCCGATCCGCTCACGTTGCTCACCGAACGCGGAGTCGACACGGTGATCGGCGTCGCGGTGGGAATCGCTGTCGCCCTGCTTATTCGCGAACCCGCTACCCCCGCGTTACCGACCTTCGAGACGCCGGTATGCGAAACGTTGCATACTGTCGGCATGGCTGACGACAACGAGTGGTACTACTGCCTCAAGCACCACAAGGCCGAACAGGGCAAGGCCTGCTGGTACGGCGACCGGATGGGCCCCTACCCGGACCAGGCCACCGCCGAGAAGGCGCTCGAGATCGCGAAGGCGCGCAACAAAGCAGCCGACGACCAGGACGACTGACCCGCTCTCCGAATGCTGTTCCGTCAGCTCGAATACTTCGTCGCGCTCGCCCGGGAACGGCATTTCGCCCGGGCGGCGAAGGCCTGTTACGTGTCGCAGCCCGCGCTGTCGGAGGCGATCCGCAAACTCGAACACGAACTCGGCGTGCCGCTGGTCCGCCGCGCGCGCACGTTCGAGGGTCTCACCCCCGAGGGCGAGCGGCTGGTGCTGTGGGCCAGGCGGATCATCGCCGACCGCGAGGCGCTCGAACACGAGGTCCGCGCATTGCAGACCGGTCTCACCGGTGCACTGCGGATCGGGGCGGTGCCCGCGGCGTCGAGCACCGTCGCGCTGCTCACCGACCCTTTCTGTACCGAACATCCGCTGATGCGGGTGCGGGTCGAGACGAGTCTGCGCTCGCCCGACATCGTCGAACGGATTCGCCGATTCGAGCTCGACGCGGGCATCGTCTACGCGCAGGGTATCGACACTTCGGGCCTCACCCTCACCCCGCTCTACGCCGAACGCCACGTTCTCGTCGCGGGGAGCGCGCTCGTCGCGGGCCGCACCGAGATCTCCTGGGCAGACGCGCTGGAACTGCCGATGTGCCTGCTGCCACCGGGGATGCGCGGTCGTCAGCTGATCGACGACGCGCTCGCGACACTGGGCCTCACCGCGGCGCCCCAACTCGAGAGCGACTCGGTGGCGACACTGCTCGAGCACGCCCGCACCGGGCGGTGGGCGTGCATCGTGCCGCAGCCGTGGGTCGCGGCGCTGGGACCCACCGCCGACATCCGGGTGTTCGAACTCACCGACCCGGTGGTCACCGCGCAGATCGTGCTCGTCACCGCGGCGGTCGAACCCGGATCGGTGCTCACCACCGCCCTCATCGGCACTGCGCGGGCCACCGACTTCGCCGTCGCGCCGCGCCCGACAGCGAGCTGATCCCATTCAGCTATGACCGGGCAACCCGGTGGGTACTGTGCACGACCATGACCACCCGGTTACGACGACGATCAATCTCGTCGCCGGACTCGCCACCGGTTGAGCGTTGATCCATCGCGCCGATCACCTGATCGGCAACCCGTGTTTGATCAGAACCCGCACAGTGAGCAGAGTCATGGGATGAGCAGAGTGACCGCACGGCGCAAGACGACCCGCCTGTCCCCGGCCGGGCGGATTCAGCGACCCGACACGCTCGCCGTCGAGGAGCCGCTCGAGATCCGGGTCGACGGCCGATCGCTCACCGTCACCATGCGCACCCCCGGCAATGACATCGACCTCGTCCACGGCTTCCTGTTCGGTGAGGACATCATCGGCTCGGCCGACGACATCGTCACCGCGCGCTACTGCGCGGGTACCGACAGCGACGGCCGCAACACCTACAACGTCCTCGATCTGCGCCTGCGCAATCCGGTACCGATCCACACCCGCAATTTCCTCACCACCGGCGCCTGCGGCCTCTGCGGTAAGACCGCGCTCGACGAAGTGCGTACCCGCACCCGCTTCCCGATCCCGCGCGAATCCGTGTCGATCAGCACCGACACCCTGACCGACCTGCCGAAACAGCTACGCGCCGGGCAGAAGTTGTTCGAGGCCACCGGGGGCTTGCACGCGGCGGGTCTGTTCACCACCGACGGCACGCTGCTGGCCCTGCGTGAGGACATCGGCAGGCACAACGCCGTCGACAAGGTGATCGGCTGGGCCGTGCGCGAGAACCGGGTGCCCGCGCACGATCTGGTGCTGGTGGTGAGCAGTCGCGCGTCGTTCGAACTGGCGCAGAAGGCGGTGATGGCCGGGATCCCGATCCTGGCCGCGGTGTCGGCGCCGAGCGTGCTCGCCGTCGACCTGGCCGCCGAGTCCGACCTCACACTCGTCGGCTTCCTGCGTGCCGAAACGATGAATATCTATACGGGCGAACACCGTCTGACCTGAGGGTTCGGTGCTCGAAGTGGGCGATCGGCATATGTCGCAGTACGGTAACGGTACGGGTCGCCAGCACCGAACGCCCCGGGGGAGTTTACAAACGAAAATGCTTCACATAATGAATAATGAACGACGCCATCACGTCCGGGTGGTGCTGTCCGCGTTGCTGGGCGTGGTCGTGCTCGCGACCGCGGGTTGCGGTACCGAGCCGAAGGCCGCCCGGCCGAGCGTGACCACCACGGTTCCCGTCGCCGATCCCGGCGCCGACAACGGCACGATCTCGATCGCGGTACCCGGCAGCCTGGCCGCCGATTTCAGCGAGCTCCAGCAGGGTTTCCGCGGGAGCGCGGGGCTGGCGATCATGCCGGTGGGCGGCAAGAAGATGGTCACCTTCGGCAACTGGTCCTCCGGTCCGGCCTGGTCGACGATCAAGGTGCCGCTGGCCATCGCGGCCCTACGTAACAGCGCTTCCTACTCGTCGTATGCCTCCGCGGCGATCACCGCGTCGGACAACGGCGCCGCCGACACCCTGTGGGCCTCGCTCGGCAGCGGTGCCGACGCGGCCAAGGCGGTGGAGGGCGTGCTGCGCGAAGGCAGCGACACCCGCACCACCGTGCCGACCACGCGCACCCGTGCCGACGCGTCGGTCTACGGTCAGGCCGAATGGACACTGGCCGACCAGGTGCGCTTCGCCTCGCAGCTGCCGTGCATCCCGCAGAGCGAGCGGGTGGTCGGGCTGATGCAGCAGATCATCGCCAGCCACCACTGGGGTCTGGGCGCGTTCGGCAGTGCCGAGTTCAAGGGCGGGTGGGGGCCCGACCCGGCGGGGAAGTACCTGGTCCGTCAGTTCGGTCTGATCGACTCGCCCACCGGCCGGATCGCGATCGCCTTCGCCGCACAACCGGATTCGGGCAGCTTCAACGACGGTATGGCCATGCTCGACAAGATGGCGACGCTCATCTCGGGGCACCTGAGCGAGCTGGCCGGAGGTCACTGCCCCTGATCGAGGCCGGTGCGGCAAGATGAACGCCATGCGCATCGGAGTCTTGACCGGAGGCGGAGATTGTCCAGGTCTGAACGCGGTGATCCGGGCTGTGGTCCGCACCGCGAACGGACGCTACGGCGATGCCATCGTCGGTTTCGAGGACGGGTGGCGCGGCCTACTCGAGGATCGAAAGATCCGCATTCACAACGACGATCGCACCGACCGCCTGCTCACCAAGGGCGGCACGATGCTCGGCACCGCACGCACCAACCCCGAGGTGCTGCGCGCAGGCCTGCCCAGGATCCAGCAGACCCTCGACGACAACGGCATCGAAGCGTTGATCCCCATCGGCGGCGAAGGCACCCTCACCGCCGCGAGCTGGCTCGCCGACGAGGGCGTGCCGGTGGTCGGCGTGCCCAAGACCATCGACAACGACATCGACTGCACCGACGTCACCTTCGGCCACGACACCGCGCTGTCGATCGCCACCGAGGCCATCGACCGTCTGCACACCACCGCCGAATCCCATCAGCGGGTGATGCTGGTCGAGGTGATGGGCCGCCACGCCGGCTGGATCGCGCTGAACTCCGGGATCGCCGCGGGCGCCCACTTGACCCTGGTGCCGGAGGAGCCGTTCGACGTGTCGCAGGTGTGCGCGATGATCAAGGCCCGCTTCCAGCGCGGTGACAAGAGCTTCATCTGCGTGGTCGCCGAGGGCGCGCATCCCGCGCCGGAATCCGGATTCGCGTTGCGCGAGGGCGGGATCGACGAGTTCGGCCACGAGCGGTTCACCGGCGTCGCCCAGCAGCTGGGGTCGGAGATCGAGCGCCGCATCGGCAAAGAGGTGCGCACCACGGTGCTCGGCCATATCCAGCGCGGTGGCAGCCCCACACCCTACGACCGCATTCTCGCGACGCGGTTCGGGGTACACGCGGCCGAGGCGGTGCACGCGGGGCATTTCGGTCAGATGGTGGCACTGCACGGCACCAATATCGGGCTGGTTCCGCTGTCGGAGGCGACCAAGCAGCTCAAACGCGTTCCGCCGGAACGGCTCAGCGAGGCATCGGCGTTCTTCGGCTGATATCGGCGCCGGTTCCTCCGACATTATCGGTGCGCGTCGGTACCGTGGGTTCATGCGCACCGGTCGAGTGATCGTTTCGGTTCTTGTCGTCGTCGCCGCGCTGGTGGCGGGGTGTTCGGGGGCCTCGGACGACGCGGCCGCCCCCACTGTGCGGGGCAGCTGGCACGGTGACATCGAGGTACCGGGGCAGCCGATCGCGATCGGGGTGAGCTTCGCCGAGGACGGATCGGCCACCATCGACATCCCGGCGCAGGGTGTGCGCGACGCGCCGTTGAAAGATGTACGCACCGAACCGGACCGGGTGGAGTTCACCATCCCCGACGCGCCGGGTGACCCCGGCTTCCGCGGCAAGCTCGACGGCGACCGGCTCACCGGTGACTGGGTGCAGTCCGGGGAGAAGGCTCCGGTCACGCTGCAGCGCGGCAAGATCGAGAACCTGCCCCGCCCGCAGGACCCGAAACCGCCGTACCCGTACCGCAGCGAGGACGTCACCTATCGCAACGGCGACATCGCCATCGCGGGCACGCTCACCGAACCCGAAGGTAGTGGCCCGTTTCCGGCGATGCTGCTGATCACGGGCAGTGGCCCGCAGGACCGCAACGAAGAGCTGATGGGCCACCGCCCGTTCCAGCTGCTCGCCGACACCTTCACTCGCGCAGGCTATGCCGTGCTGCGCACCGACGACCGTGGTGTCGGCGGCACCAGCGGCACTCTCGACGACGCCACCTACCCCGACCTCGCCGCCGACGCGGCCGCGGGCCTCGCGTTCCTGCGTACCCGCCCCGAGATCGATCCCGCCCGAGTGGGTCTGTTCGGGCACAGCGAAGGCGGCTACCTCGCCCCGATGGTCGCCGCGCTGCCCGGCAGCGATGTCGCCTTCGCGGTCCTGATGGCAGGCCCGTCGGTCCCCGGCGCCGACGTGCTGATCGAGCAGAACAAAGTGATCATGGCCTCGACGGGGGCGCCGCAGGGCCAGATCGACCAGCAGGTCGCCTACGTCAGTGAATGGTCGAGGCTGTTGCGCGCGGGCGATATCGAGGGCGCGCGGGCTTTCACCCAGCGGCACAACGACTCCCTGCCGGTGGCCGAACGCGCGCCCCAGGAGGTGGTCGACGGGTTCAACACCCCGTACATGACCTCGTTCATCACCCACGACCCGAAACCGACGCTGCAGGCGCTGCGCGTGCCGGTGCTGGCGTTCTTCGGCGACAAGGACCAGCAGGTCATCGCCACCCAGAACGAAGGCCCGATGCGCGAGAACCTCGCCGCCGCTCCCGACGCGACCGTGCACACCTTTCCCGGCCTCAACCACCTGATGCAGCCCACCGCGACCGGCAAGCCGAGCGAGTACGCGACCATCGAGACGACCATCGACCCGGCGGTGCTCACCTACGTCACCGGGTGGCTCACCCAGCGCGTCCCGCCCCGCTAGGACCACCGGCCGAGTGCGTCAGCGGGCTTACCTAGACTGGGCGTCATGAGTGCACCCACGGTCGAGTTGATGGATTACGCCGATGTCATCTCCCGGTACGAGCCGGTGCTCGGCATGGAGGTCCACGTCGAGTTGTCCACGGCGACCAAGATGTTCTGCGGTTGCCCCACCGAGTTCGGCGCCGAACCCAATACCCAGGTGTGCCCGGTGTGCCTCGGCCTGCCCGGCTCGCTGCCCGTGGTGAACGAGAAGGCCATCGAATCGGCCATCCGGATCGGCCTCGCGCTGAACTGTTCGATCACCCCGTGGGGCCGGTTCGCGCGCAAGAACTACTTCTACCCCGATCAGCCGAAGAACTACCAGATCAGCCAGTACGACGAACCGATCGCCACCGAGGGCTACCTCGACGTGACCCTCGACGACGGGTCCATCTTCCGCGTCGAGATCGAGCGCGCGCACATGGAGGAAGACACCGGCAAGTCCCTGCACGTCGGCGGCGCGACCGGACGCATCCACGGCGCCAGCCACTCGCTGCTCGACTTCAACCGCGCGGGCGTGCCGCTGATCGAGATCGTCACCAAGACCATCACCGGTGCCGGTGAGCGCGCGCCCGAGGTGGCCCGCGCCTACGTCACCGCGCTGCGCGAGGTGCTGCGCTCGCTGAACGTGTCCGACGTGAAGATGGAGCAGGGTTCGCTGCGCTGCGACGCCAACGTGTCGCTGATGCCGGTCGGCGCCAAGGAATTCGGCACCCGCACCGAGACCAAGAACGTGAACTCGCTCAAGAGCGTCGAGGTCGCGGTGCGCTACGAGATGCGTCGTCAGGCCGCGGTGCTCACCGCCGGCGGCGAGATCATCCAGGAGACCCGCCACTTCCAGGAAGCCGACGGCTCCACCGCCGCTGGTCGCCGCAAGGAAACCGCCGAGGACTACCGCTACTTCCCCGAGCCCGACCTCGAGCCTGTCGCCCCGGCCGCCGAGTGGGTCGAGGAGCTGCGCGCCACCATCCCCGAATACCCGTGGCTGGTGCGCGCCCGGATCCAGGCCGACTGGGGCCTGTCCGACGAGGTCATGCGCGACCTCGTCAACGCGGGCGCCCTCGACCTCATCATCGCCACCGTCGACGCGGGCGCCCCCGCCAACGAGGCGCGCTCCTGGTGGGTCGCCTACCTGACGGAGAAGGCCAAGGAACGCGACATCGCCCTCGCCGACCTGCCCATCACTCCCGCCCAGGTCGCCGCGGTGATCGCGCTGGTGGAGACCAAGACCGTCAACAACAAGGTCGCCAAGCAGGTCGTCGACTTCGTCCTCGCCGGTGAGGGCGAGCCCGCCGCCATCGTCGAGGCCAAGGGCCTCGGCATGGTCAGCGACGACTCGGCCCTGCAGGCCGAGGTCGAGAAGGCCCTCGCCGCCAACCCCGACATCGCCGAGAAGATCCGCTCCGGCAAGGTTGCCGCCGCGGGCAAGATCGTCGGCGACGTCATGAAGGCCACGCGCGGCCAGGCCGACGCCGCCCGCGTCCGCGACCTGGTCATCGCCGCCTGTAGCTGAGGATGAGAAACGGCCGCCCGGGCCGGGTTTGGCGGGCGGGGGGGCCGCGCGGGGGGATTAAAAAAAAACACACCCCCCCACCACCACCCAAACCGGGTTGGGGGGGGGGGGGTGGGAA
>NZ_JBHVTK010000008.1:0-309462 GCF_042884695.1 Nocardia sp. NPDC058114
GCGCCCGGGGGCGCGGTGCTCGCGCCCGGTGCGCCGAACCTGTGTCTGCGCCATCATGGTGGTGTCGTCAGTCCGGCCGATCGAACCGGCGGCGGTCGGTCATCGTGGTCAGCGCGACCGGCCCGGTCCAACCACAGGGTGAGTCGCACATTCCGGTCACGATCGCGGTGGTCGATCCGTCGCTGTAATAGACGGTGTGCGTGCTGGCCCGCGCCGGATAGCCGCACGACGGGCACTTCCCGAAGTAATCGAGCACCTCGCGAATCCCGGACGCCGACACCGGTTTCGGCGTCCATGGCGGTGCTTCCGCGCGTTCGACTGAACTGTCTCGCATCGTCGGTTCGCTCCATCGTCGCGATGACGGTGGGTCCGTCATCGCGGCAATTCGAGACAAGAGCCTTTCAGTAGTGCTGGGCTCCGGGCGTGCACGGGCTCGCCGAACCCGTCAATGTCGCCACATCGCAGACTCCGCCGGTCAGGATCTGAAACGGAGTGACGCCGAGCAGGACGATCAACCCGATGATGTCGCCTTGCCCGGCCAGCACTGCCGCCGAGTTGGCCGCTGCCGAACCCGAGTCGGCTGCCGATGAGCCTGTTTCGGCTACCGCGGTGCCCGCCGCGGCTCCGACGAGACCGGCTACCGCGACCGACGCCGCGGCGATACGAAGAGTGTTGTGCATTGTGTGCTCCTTGCTGGGGAGTGGGAACTCCCTGGAAGTGGGTCGGTGCAGAATTACGGCGACAGATCAGCGCGGCGGCTTGCTCATATCGCGGTTCATCGTCGGGAGTTCGATGCTGATCGGCATGCGGAGTTCGGACAGATAGATCAGGGCGGCCTTGCGCAAGAACTCGTCGAGGAGCCAGTAGGGATCCTCGAGCGGCGGGACCACGCTGAGCGCGCCCTCGCGCACGGCGATGAATGGACCCCATGCAACCTGGAGCAGGGGATCCCAGACCGGTTCCCGCGGAATCGAGAGCCCGTCGGCGGTCTTGTCGCCGAGCAGGAAACGAGTGAACGCGCCGAGCACCGGCTTGCTCAGAATCGACAGATCGATGTTGGCGCCCAGGCTGAGGAGCCGATCGGCCAGCTTGGCGCCCTCCGGCGTCGGCGCGATGATGGGGTCGAGGATTTGTGCCGCTTGGGCATTGGCGTCGGGCCATGACTTGGGGATGTATTCGTCGCGTACGCCCAGCAGGTGCCCGGCGACCTGCCAGGAGTGCAGGAACGCGTCCGATTCGTGTGCCGGGATCGGCACTTTCCAGGAATTGAGGTGCTTCATCACGGTTGTCGGCAGGCTGTGCCAGGTGACCATGATGTCGTTCTGGCTGATCGGTTTGTCCTCTTCCGCGGAGTGCACCCAGTGCGGGGACTGCGGCAACAGGTGACGCACCGCCGCGTGCACCAGTCGGGTTTTGACGCAGGTGACGATCATTTCCCCGTCGGGGGCATAGGCATTCGCGCTACCGATGTCATAGCCGAGTTTCGCGGTTTTGGTGATGCGGTCTTTGAGATCGTGGCCGCCCTTGGAGTAATAGACCGCGCGCGCCTCTTTCGGGATGACGGTGCTCATCATGCCGCTGGCAAACCCGTAGAGGACACCGAGATACAGTCCGCGCTTCTTGTTGAACGCGATCGCGGTATCCAACTTGCCGGTGTCGGTCCACTGCGGCAGTCGGCGGGCGTACTCCATGAAGTCGCGTAACTCCGAGGGCAAGCCGGCAGGCAGCGCCTGACCGTTCTTGGTCCAGGTCCGCAACAGTTCGTTGATCTTGGGGACTTCGCCCCGGTCGACGAGTCCGGCGACGAGTTCGTCGGCTTCGGGATCCCAGACCGTCAACGGGTCGACGCCGGAACCGGATCCGGCCACCGATCCTTCCGGCGACCACGTCCACGGATCTGCCCGTGCGATCGCACCCAATCCGATGGTGCCGACAACGCCGAGCATTCCGCCGGCCTTCAGCGCATTGCGCCTATTGAGTCTATCCATGACATTACTCCTCATTGAGCACGTTCAGACTCCCAGGCCGCAGCGCGAGTACTCGATCCTCTTCACTGAATCAGCCTAGAATAGTGAGTAACTTAACAGGCGGTAGGCGCTGTGTCCACGTTATGCGGATTGACGCCGGATGGCGGTTCGGTCGCGGAGAGGGGGAGGTGGGGTTGAACCCTCAATAGAAGGCTGTGACCTGCACACTTTTTCATTCGGTAGGGCGTGTGCGCAGTTCGAGTGTGGTCACCGACTGATGGACTCAGAGTTGCGGGATGGTGAGTAACTTAGCTGGACAGCGCACTCGGGATCGAGATCGTCGGCTCCGGTTGTTGGGCTCCCGCTTCAGTTGCTCGCTGGCTGATGTAGAAGCGGTCAGCACTGTATAGGGGCGTGTACGTGCGGATGGTCGAGTCCTGAGTTGCTTCCCTGTACGGCCGATCTGTCGGAGAACGTCGATTGATCGCGTGAGCTGGCGGCGGAAATTATTGAGAATTATCAGTAACATAATGGCAAAGATCCGCTGCTTCGTCGCGCATCCCGGATCTTGAGCCTGTCCACCGCCTGTGCGAGAATCATGGCTAACTTATTGGACCTGTTGCCGACCGGTGGCGACAGCGCGTGAGGAGTCAAAGATGTCCGCTCTCGTCGTCGACGTACTTCGACCACCGTCTGGCTGGAGAACTCGCGGTGGGGGACCGTCACCGGTGGGCTGCGCTGCCCTGCTCGCCGATGTGTTCGGCGAGCCGGCCGATCCTTGCCGCTCGATGATCGTGGCGTCGGCTGACGCGGGATCGGCGCAGCGATGACCTATCGGCGTTGTGCCCTGATCACCGGCGGTTCGCGAGGAATCGGCGCGGAGGTCGCGCGGCGTCTGGCCGAACTCGGCTACGACCTCACGCTCGCTGCCCGCGATGGAGCGGTCCTGGACAGCACTGCTGAAGAGCTGCGCACCGACCACGGTGTCGACGTAGTGACGGTGATCGCGAACATGAACGATCCCGAACAGTTGCTGCGCCTGGCCGACACGCACGCCGACCGGTTCGGTCGCCTGGACGTCTTGGTGCACTGCGCCGGCACCGGTACCGCCGGTCCGGTAGCGACGATGAGCGCCGCCGGCTACCACCGCATGTTCGACATCAACGTTCGCGGCCCCCTGACCCTTGTCCAGCATTGCCTGCCATTGCTGCGCGAGACGGCGAAGGTCAACCCTGGCGCAGGTGCGAAAATCGTTGCGCTGGCCTCGATCACCGGTGTCGCGGGGGAGCCGGGCTTGGCCGCCTATGGGGCGTCGAAAGCCGCTCTGGTGTCGCTCTGCGAAACCATTTCGCTGGAGGAATCCGCGAACGGTGTCAGTGCGACAGCTATCTCACCTGGCTATGTCGATACCGATATGACCGCGTGGAAACGCGACGAACTCGACCGCGCGGCGATGCTGACGACCGGGGACATCGCTGAACTGGTGCTGGCCATCACTCGTCTGTCCGCCAACGCCGTGGTTCCCAATATCGTTGTCTCCCGGTCGGGGAGCCAGCTGTGGCGAGCATGATCTACCGCGCATCGCCTGCTGAGCCGGTGGGAACGAGTACGGCTCGATGACCGCGATACGCGGCGAAGTGAGGAATGCGCACATCCTCACCCGCGCGGACCGCGGCGCGACCCGTGCCCGTCGCCGAGAGGTCGTCATCCGCGCCGCGCGTGACGTCTTCGTCGATCGTGGTTTCCACGGCGCCAGCATGGAAGAGATCAGCGTCAGGGCCCAGGTGAGCAAACCGGTGCTCTACAACCACTTCACGGGCAAGGTTGACCTGTATTCCACTGTGCTGCAACGCTATCTGGACCACATGGTCGGTGGGCTGCGTGATGCGCTCCGGACGACCGCCGGGTACGAGAACAAGGTGCGGCGCACGGTCTCGGCCTATTTCGACTTCGTCGACGAGGACGACGGTGCGGGATACACGCTCGTCTTCGACACTCCGGTTCCGAGTGAGCCGAGCGTCGAGGGTCGGGTACGGATGGCGATGGCCGAATGTGCGGCACTGGTCGGTGTCGAACTCGACGCGGTGGGGATGGATCCCTACCGCGCCCGGGCCTGCGCATTCGGTCTTGTCGGCGCCAGCCACCTGGCGGCCCGCTACTGGTTCGACGCCGGTCGCCCGATTCCTAAGATCGACGCGGTCGACACCACCGTTGCGCTGTTCTGGACAGGACTGTCCGGAACAGGGTAGTGCGAATACCGGTGGGGTCGACGAAGTCGCCGCGGCGATACGGGAAGCGTCCGAGGACCTGGCCCCGATGCACCGTGTGTGTCTGCTCAGATCAGATTCTTGCCCTGAGATCTACGCTCACGCATGTCGTCCAGGTAGCGCTCGAAGGGCTGAGCTCGCCAAGTGTCCGGCAGCACCTCGAGCAGTCGGCCGAGCGTCCGCATCACGATTTCGAACACTCGTTGCTTGCGCGGGCTCCATGGCAGGCCCAACTCGTCGCGGAACTGCTGTGGCAGAAACCCGGTGGTGAAGAAGCGATTCGCCCGACCGAACGCGACGCGCACGCTTCGACGCCATGCCGCCAGCTCGACAACGTAGTTGAGCAAGTAGGTGCGGACTTCGTCGTCGAAGGACAGATCGCCGAGCATCGAGTCCCAGTACCGATCGAAGGCCGCGCGGTCGGCCGGCCACAGTTCGGCCGGCATCTGCAAGGTTGTTCCGAATCTGGCGGCATCGCGATACATCTCGTCGGCATCCTGCTCGTTCATCCCGCCGAAGAGCAGGTTCACCGTATCCAGGACTCCTCGGTACAGGCAGGCGGCTACCCACAGTTGCAGTTGAGGGTCGAAGGCGTTGTACCGAACAGGGCTGTGTGGTCCCGAGCGCACCTGCCGGTGCGCGGAGCCCACCGCGGCACGGTATGCCGCCTGATCTTCGTCGGTGCCGATCATCGCCACCGCGAGGTAGGTGAGCGTGGTACGACCGCGCTTGGCCGGTCGTGTCGCGTAACTGCCTGATTCGACAACACTTTCCACCACGCCGCGTCCCACCGGGGGCAGGCTCAGCTGCATGATCACGTTCGCCGGGCCGCCCAGCAGCGCGCCGGCGCCGTTGAGGTAGCGGTGTCTGCGCGCGATGTCGCCCGAGACATCCTGCGGCCGACCAGCTTTTGCTGAACGGGTCATGGCCGGCCTCCGAATCGAAAGGATGAGAGATTCATGCGCTCATGTTCTCACCGAGCCCGGGGCCTCCACAATGCTTTTCGGCGATTAAGTTACTAATGATTCCGGCGAGGTCTACGATCGCCATCGGCTGTCGGTGCGCAGATTCCGATCGCTGGTCCCCCAGTACCCGAACACTTCGGAGGTGTCCATGTCGGTGATCCCGAGCATGTCAGCGGCCCTGGTCGCAACGATGGCTGACGGCTTGGCTGCCGTCGGAGTGCTGCGCAGAAGCGGCGCGATCGAACTTCAGCACCCGCTGGAGCTGCTGCGTACCGCCAGGGATGCGACAGTGCTAGGTCCGGTCGTCACCGCGTTCGCGCACGCGGCTCGCCGCAACGGCGCCGCGACGGCCATCGTCGACGAGCTGGGGCCGCTGACGTTCGCGGAGCTCGATCGCAGGTCGAATGCGGTGGCCAACGGCCTTGCCGCGCGGGGGATCGCGAGTGGCACTGTGCTGGCCGCGCTGTGCCGGGATCATCGGGGGATGGTCTTGTCGCTGCTCGCCGCGGGCAAGCTGGGCGCGCGCATCGTGTTGCTCAATACGGGAATGGCGGGCCCGCAGTTGGTGTCGGTGACCGAACGCGAAAACGTGGGTGCGATCCTGCTCGACGCCGAGTTCCTTCACCGCTTCGAGGATCTTCCGAATAAGTTACCGACTATTCTGACCTTGGATGACGGTTGGGTGGACCACGGGCAGCCCACGCTGGACGATGTCCGAGCGGGCCAGCACACCCGACCGCCGGTGAGTCCCAAGCAGCCCGGCGGGATCGTGGTGCTGACCAGCGGCACGACCGGAACACCGAAAGGTGCGCCGCGAGGCAAGGTGTCGCCCTTGCAATCGGCGCAGTTCCTCGACCGGATCCCCTTGCCGACGGCGAGTACGACCGTGCTCGCGGCGCCGGCGTTCCACGGCACCGGTCTCTCGCAGCTGATTCTCGGTTGGGCGCTGGGAAGCGCGATCGTCTTGCAGCAGCGCAGATTCGACCCGCGACGCACGCTGGCCGATATCGAACACCATCGGGCGGGAACGTTGGTGCTGGTACCAACGATGTTGCAGCGCATCGTCGATCTGGGCGAGTCCGTGCTGGCCGAATACGACACCTCCTCGCTGAAGGTGATCTTCGCGGCCGGATCCGCCATCTCGCCCGACCTGAGCAGGCGCACGGCGCTGGCGTTCGGTGAGGTGCTCTACAACCTGTATGCCTCGACGGAGGTCGCGGTGGCAGCCGTCGCCACACCCAGCGATATGCGGGAAGCGCCCGGCACCGTGGGCCGTCCACCTGTGGGCTGCCGGGTCGCGATCTACGATGACGACCGCCGCCGGATCACCGAACCGGGCGTGGTCGGCACCATATTCGTCGCCAGCGCACTGAGTTTCGGCGGCTATACCGACGGCACAGGCAAGGAGATCGTCGACGGAATGCAGTCCAGTGGCGATGTCGGTCATTTCGATGCGGCGGGAAGACTGTTCATCGATGGTCGAGACGACGACATGATCGTCTCCGGCGGGGAGAACGTCTTTCCGCTCGAGGTCGAAAACCTGCTCGTAGAACGACCCGACATTCTCGAGGCTGCGGTCGTGGGGGTGGACGATCGCGACTTCGGAAAACGTCTGCGCGCGTTCGTCGTGCCCGCGCCGGGTGCGTCGTGCGACGCGCAACAGGTGAAGGATTACGTCAAAGCGAACCTCGCGCGACACAAAGTCCCTCGGGATGTGGTGTTCGTAGACGAGCTGCCACGCAATGCCACCGGCAAACTGCTTCGCCGTAAGCTCGAGAGCGCCGATCCACAATGAGATCCGGGTCGCGGCTTCTTCCGTGCGTCCGGTCTGGTCACGGCGGGGTGGGTGACTCCCGAGACGTGGCGATGTCACCCGCCAACGGTGCGACCGCGCCGATCACGTGGTCCGTGAGATCGCGATCGAGCCCGGCTGCGCTGAGCGCATCGGTGAGATGGCCTGCGACCAGGTTGAAATGGTCCACGGTGATGCCGCGGCCACGATGCACGGCTCGCATGGGAACGCCGACGTAGGGCACCGGTCCGCCGAGTAGTGCGGCGAAGAATTCGACCTGCCGGCCCTTCGTTCGAGTGAGGTTGGTGCCGGCGAAGAACGGCGACAACCGCTCATCGGCGAGGATGCGTCGGTAGAGATCGTCGACGACCGTCTCCAAGGCGCCGCGACCGCCGATCCGCTCGTAGAGCGGCACGTTGTTGTGCGATGCATCGGGATCGTTGTCCGGCGCAGGGGTGCTGCGTCGATCCGGTTCGTCCATGGTGGGAGTCCTCGTTTCGCGAACATCACCGATGGGGTGGCCGGTGACAGTGCCTGAGGTGTTCATCGTGCATGAATGGACAGTAACTTAGCTCTTCGGGGGTGGCCTGTCTCGGATTTGGCGCAGTCCGTTCGTGAAGTCCCGAGCGGCGGTTTGTCCGGCAGCGTCCGGTCTACATGCAGTTCAGATAACCGAGTTGGTGCCGCTACCAGCACGTCGTCGCTCGGGCTGATGCGGTCGAGGCGCCGTCACTCGACGAATTCGGCCCTGGATTGAGCTGGAATAGGCATTAACATAACCTTGTGTTGGCGTCTTCGGCGTGGGAGACTACTTGCCAGCCATCGCTGCCGTGAGGCGACGTTGAACGCAGTGAGGAAGTCAAAGATGACTACCGACTATTCACCCAGAATCGATTCCGCGCGGCCCCGTGCGGCCACGGCCGAGTCCTCCATCAGAGTGCGGGCGCTCGCCGACGAGTTGGTCTCCCGAATGCTGGAGAGCATGGCTGCGCGCCTCGGCGGCGTCGACGGCGGTGCCCTGGCCGCCATTGATGTGCTACCGGGGACTGCCCTGGCAACACTGCCGGCCCGTAGACGCGGCGATACCGTTCGACACCGCACCGCCGGGCCGCCGCGAGCGCGTACCGAGGTGCCCGGCGAAGTGATCGATCAGGCGATCGGTCAGGGTTTCACCACGAGTTTGGAGCTGATCGCCTCGAGTGTGGTCGGCACCGACGAGCAGAAGCTCTCGGTCGTGCGCCAACTGGCGACCGAAATGCTGGACAGCGTGACGGCCGCGATATCACTCGCGTACACCGACCAGCTCGAGGTCGAGGTCGTCGAGGATCAACGGGCCAGGAACTCCTTGGCGGTTGCGTTGCTCGCCGGGCAGGATACGTCGACGGTGACGCGGTGCAGTGGTTTCGAGGTCGCCGAGAGCTATTCCGTGCTGGCGGTGCATTTTCCGTCCGGTAGCGACGACAGGCCCGACACATTCGTTACACAGATGGATGTCCGGCGAATGATTCGAAATATCCGGGCGGCCCTTGATCGTCATGGGTCGGTGCGCGCGCTGTCGCGGCTCGATGTGCGCGGTGGCATCATTCTTGTTCCGTCAGCAGAGGTCAGGGACCTCGACACGCTGTTGACCGTGCTCTCCGCGGCGGCCGGCGTCGATATGACCGCAACCTGCGCGGAGGCATCGCCGGCGAAAATTCCGGAAACCGTTGATCAGCTGTGCGAACTCCTGGATCTCGCACAAAGAATGCAGCGCCCGCCCGGTCTGTTCCGTTTCGCTGATCTGGCAGTCGAATTCCAGCTCACCAGACCGTCTGCTGTACGACGGCATCTCGATGCGATACTGAACCCGCTCGACGACCATCCGATTCTGATGGAAACCTTGTGCACGCACCTCGACAACAATCTGAATCGTCGCCGAACCTCGCGACAGCTCAGTGTTCATATGAACACCATCGATTACCGGCTGAAAAGTATCCGCAAACTGACGGGCTTCGATCCTTCGTCGGCCGATGGGCTCTGGTATCTGCAGTCGGCGCTGGTCGTGCGTAAAGCGAACTATCAGGACAAATAGAGCCGGCCGCAGTGCCATCCGTGGGGCGGATATTTCGGAGGGTCGTGGTACTCGGGCACGGGTCGCCACGCGGCGGTGCCATGTGCGCGGAGTTGATCAGCCGCCTGCGCACTCGATACGTGCAGGCGTTGCCGGCCCCGGCATCGCCGATCATGGTCGCCGGCGGGAATGCTGCCAGGGGATGTATCGACGCGGCGGCCGTGGCGTGCCGGCTGATAGATCGCGGAACAATGGCCGAGCGTGTACGTGGCTTCGCCGGGTGTGGACAACACTTTCGGGACCACGCCATCGTCGGCGCGGCGCCTGCGAGCGATCGGGGTAGTCGGCGTTGTCGCATCGGTTCCGAGTCCACCATGTCGATACAGGAGGTAAAGATGGGTCAGTTCAGCGTCTGGCATTGGTTGATAGTCGCGGCTGTGTTCGTGCTGTTCTTCGGTGCGAAGCGTATGCCGGATGCCGCCCGCGGGCTGGGGCGGTCGCTACGGATCTTCAAGAGCGAGGTGAGTCGAATGCAGTCCGAGGACGTGGATTCGGCGAACGAGCGGTCGGCCCGAGCGAACGTAGGGCTGCCGGCACCGGAGCAGGCGTCGGCGACGCCTTCCGCCGAACCGGTGGCTCAGCCGACGAAAACGCTCTGAGCATTGTGTCGCAACCGAAGTGGGCGACTGTTTACTTCGGTACGCCGATGATGACGAGGGCCGCGATGACCAGAATGATCGTCTCGCTCCACCCGATGTTGCTGAACATCTACGGAGGCTCCGTCACTCTCTCGGGTTGTCGTCGCGGCAGTCCTGGGCGACCATCGCCGACCGCAACTGCCACAGATCCGATGCCCGCGCCGGGTTGAGTCCGGTGAGCCGGGCGATTCGGCGAAGTCGATAGTCAACGGTATTGGTGTGGATGTCCATGATCCGCGCGGTCTGCGCGCGATTCAAGTTGTTGGCGATGTGTACCCGCAGTGTCTTCCGCAATTCGGGATATGCCTCCAACGGCGCCAATAATTCACCGAGCAGGGAAAGACCGAGTCCTTGCCGCGAAAGCTGGTACTCCAGTGCGAGTTGGCCGAATCGATAGAGGCCGGGTGCGCATTCGAGTCGCTCGACGACATCGAGCATCTCGTGTGCCGTTTTCGCCGCAGACGCGACGTCGGCGGCGGGCGCGGCGACCACAGCTGCGACGAGTTCGACCTGCGCCGCCCCCGCGAGCGCCTCGACCAGTGAATCGAGTTCGTCCTCGGCCACCGCCTCGGTCGGGATGAGAACGGTCCCACCGTCGATCGACAGCCGGGCCAAACCCTGCCCGTCGCTGTGCTGGGCCAGGGCTTTCCGCACTCTGTGCAGGTAGTGCAAGGCAATTCCCGTGTCCGGGTTCGCGCGCATCGCGATGGCGAGCACCGAGTACGTGTCAGCGATAGGGATGCCGCATCTGCGGGCGGTGGCGGGTGTCCACTGTCCGGCCAGCAGGGCGGACGTGAGAGTCCGCTCGGCGTCCTGGCCGAACGTCGCTGCGCCGTGCTCGCCGAGGTACGCGTGGGTGACTGTCAGGCAGAGTTGATCGCTGATCGTCATGGCGATCTGGAATCCATCGATCACAGTCTCGCGAGTGCAATCCTGATATTGGGCGAACAACTGGCCGGCAACTATCCGTATGCCTTCATGGAAACCGCGCAGCACAAGGTCGATGGGTACGCTGTCGCACGCCAATCCGGCGGCGATTGTCGCGAGTTCTCCGAGTTCGTGCGTGATGTCGCATCCCTCCAGCATTCCTCGCGCGATCTCGAGGGCTATCCGGGTGATTGCTCCGATTGTCGATGCCATCGGCGTGCCGGGCGAAATATCGCACTGCGCCACATTGTCGATGAAATGGGAGACGAGTTGATCGGTCAGCGATGCCACATCGTGCAGCGATGGCCGCCGTTCGGCACTGTCGGATGGGATTGTCATCGTTGGTATCCCTTTCCACGCCGACCAGGCGCCGGGATGGGAACCGCTCTGCTCGTCGCATCGCCGTTCGGCTCAGTTGTAAGTAGTGCTGCAGCACGATACTGATGCCGGGCACGAAGTCGGCTGGATAGAGCGGGGCAATAGATGTAGCGGTGAGCAAATAGTCGGGCCGTATCAGGCAGGCGGGTCCGCACGAGCGAACCGGCTACGTCGGCGGTCGCTCGTGCGGGTGCATCATGTTCCGAACAAGCGATGCGGAATGAACAGTAACATCATTCAACGCGATGGCTCTATTGTGTGAATACACAGTGGAAATCCGACACTAATTCACGCAAATAATTGGAAATTCATTGTGGTCGAGTCGGCGACTGTCCGGGGGCTCATCGAGATCGGCGGTGGTCTCCTCGGAGGAGACCACCGCCGCAACCCGCAACGGAGTCGTAGCTACCTCAGCTGGTGACCACGGGTGTCAAGCCTGTCGAACCGTGCAGTTTGCGCAGCTCGTGCTTGACGACCTTGCCGCCCGCGTTGCGCGGCAGGGCGTCGACCACCACGAGGTCCTTCGGGTGCTTGTAGCGGGCGAGATGGGTGTTGAGATGCGGTTCCAGGTCGGCGAGACTGATGCCGCCGTCGTCCTCCACCGCCACGATCGCGACCGGGACCTCGCCCCATTTGTCGTCGACGCGGCCGATCACCGCCGCCTCTCTGATCCGTGGGTGCGCGAACAGCACGTTCTCCACCTCGGCGCAGTAGATGTTCTCGCCGCCGGAGATGATCATGTCCTTCTTGCGGTCGACGACGTAGACGAAGCCTTCCTCGTCGAGGCGCACGAGATCACCGGAGTGGAACCAGCCGCCCGCGAACGCGTCGGCGGTCGCGCGCGGGTTGTTCCAGTACTCGCGCATCAAAGTCGGTCCGCGATAGACGATTTCGCCGATCTCACCCTGGGCGACATCGTTCATCTCGTCGTCGACGACTCGGGTGGCGATGGTGGGAATCGGCTTGCCGACAGAGCCGAGCTTGCGGATCGCGTCCTCGCCGTCGAGGACGCAGGTGATCGGCGACATCTCGGTCTGCCCGAAGACCGCCACATTGAGCGCGTTCGGGAAGGTCTGCGCCATGGCCTGCAGCACGGTGTCGGAGGCCGGAGCTGCGCCCCAGCTGATCACTCGCAGCCGCAGATCACGCTGTGCGACAGTCGGATCGGCGCACACCACCTGCCACTGGGCGGGTACCAGGAACACGGAGGTCGCGCGCTCGCTCTCCCAGGCATCGAGCACCTCGGCCGCATCGAACGCCTTGAGCGGATGGATCACCGTCAACGCACCGAGTACGAAACACGATGCGATGCTGCCCAAGCCGGCGATGTGGAACAGCGGCGACGCGCAGAAGGCGATGTCGTCGGAGCTGTAGCGCATGGCGCGGATACAGGTGAGCGCCTGCGAGCTCATGTTCAGGTGGGTCAGGACCGCGCCCTTGGGGTTTCCGGTGGTGCCGGAGGTGTACATGATGAGAGCTGCGGTGTCCTCGGCGATGTCGCGCGGCTCGTGCGGTTCGCCGGTCTCGGCGATGAGGTCCTCGTAGCCGAGGACACCGTCGCCGGTCGGTGCGCCGACCACGATGTGAGTACGCAGATCGGGGGACTGGGCGCTCACCGCCGTGGCCAGCGGGGCGAGCACCGCGTCGGTGATGATCACCGCGGCGCCGCTGTCGGCGACCAGGAAGGCGATCTCGGGCGGAGTGAGCCGGAAATTCACCGGCACCGCGATAGCGCCCAGAGTGTTGATCGCGAATACCGATTCGAGGTACTCGATGTTGTTGAGCATCAAGATCATCACGCGGTCGCCGGCCTTGACGCCACGGCGATCGAGCGCGTCGGACAACCGTTCCACCCGCCAGTGCAGTTCACCCCAGCTGGTGGTCTTGCCGAGGTAGCGCAAGGCGGGAGCGTCCGGGATGGTAGTGGCATGGATCGCTATCTGGTTCATCCAGTGATTGCGGCGCGAGCGCAGGGGTTCTGTGGACATCGTCGTCTCCTCGAAGGCGCGGGAAGGGTTAGGCCGGTTCGGCGATCGGATGCACGGCGCCGGTGAAGTTCGGCGCGCGACGGGTCAGCATCGCGGTCATTCCTTCGAGGAAGTCCGCGGAGGTCAGCAGCTCGATCTGTCCGTCCTTCTCCCGCGTGAGCGCGGCGTCGAGTTCGGTCAGCGTCGCTGCGTTGATGGCAGCTTTCGTCAGTTGCAGCGCGCGGCGAGGACCCGCCACGAGTTGGGCGGCGACGGCGTCGATCTGAGCGTCGAGTTCGGCGGCGGGTACACACCGGGTGATCAAGCCCGCCGCAGCGGCGTCGGCGGCGGGCAATCGGGCGCCGAGCAGCGCCATTTCCGCGGCCCTGGCACGACCCATGGCCGCGGCGACGACCGCGGTTGCTCCGCCGTCGGGCATCAGTCCGATCGAGGTGAACGGCAGCAGCAGGTAGGCGCTGTCGGCCGCGTACACGAGATCGGCGGCCAGTGCGATCGACGCGCCGACGCCGGCGGCCGGCCCGTTGACCCGCGCGATGACGGGAAGCGGCGAGGCGATGATCGCGCGGATCAGCGCGTTGGCGGTGTCCATCACGACCTGCGGTGAGGCCTCGTTGCCGCCCGCGGCCGCGGCTGCGGCCAGGTCGGCGCCGGTGCAGAACGCCTTGCCCGCGCCGGTCAGCACGATCACTCGAACCGAAGGCCGAGCCGGGGCAGCGCTGACGAGATCGCCCAGTTCGGTCATCGCCTCGAGATCGATCGCGTTCAGCCGTGCTTGGCGGTCGATCGTCAGGCGCAGAACGCCGCCTTCTTCCTCGACCAGAATGCTCTCGCTCATCGGGCCACCGTTTCGACGATCGACTGTGCCAGACGTCCCGCGATGAGGGTCTCGGCCTCGCGCACGATCCGCGCCACCAGATCCGCGCAGGTGGGGATGTCGTGGATCAAGCCCTGGCACTGGCCGACGCTCCAGATGCCCGCGTCGAGGTCACCGTCCTCGTAGACCTTGCGGCCGCGCGCGCCCGCGACGAGTTCGCGGACATCGTCGAACGTGCCACCGCCGCGCTCGATCTCGACGACCTGGCGGCTGACGGCGTTGTCGGCGACCCGGGCGGTGTTGTTCAAGGTCCGGAAGATCAGCTTGGTGTCGAGTTCGGTGTTGGCGACGATCTGTTCCTTGACCACGTGCGCGATGGGCGATTCGACCGTGCACAGGAACCTGGTACCCATATTGACGCCGTCCGCGCCGAGCGCCATCGCGGCGACCAACCCGCGAGCATCGGCGATGCCGCCGGAGGCGATCATCGGGATCTCGATCTCGCGCGCGGCGGCGGGAATCAGGACCAAGCCCGGTGTGTCGTTCTCGCCGGGATGACCGGCGCATTCGAAGCCGTCGATACTCACCGCGTCGACGCCGACCTGCTGGGCCTTGAGCGCGTGCTTGACACTGGTGCACTTGTGCAGCACCTTGATGCCCGCGTCTTTGAGGTAGGGCAGGTGGGTCGCCGGGTTGCCGCCGGCGATCTCGACGATCGGGACGCCCCCATCGATGATCGCCTGGCGGTACTCCGCGTAGGGCGGCGGCGTGATCGAAGGCAGGATCGTCAGATTCACACCGAACGGTTTGTCGGTGAGATCCCTGGTCCGAGCGATTTCCTCGCGCAGTGCCTGCGGGGTCGGCTGGGTCAGGCCGGTGATGATGCCGAGTCCACCGGCCTCTGAGACCGCGGCCGCGAGTTCGGCACGGCCGACCCACATCATCCCGCCCTGCACGATGGGGTGCTCGACACCGAATGCCTCGGTGAATCGGGTGCGCAGCATTGAGCCTCTCTCCGCTCGGGAGTTCTGCGCCGGTTGCGGGGAACCCATGGCCTCTTTGCATCCGGCGAGAATCATGATTAACTTATTGAGAATGGGTGTTAACTTATCCGAGCTGGAGTGTTCCTGTCAACGAACTCGGCCCAAGCGCGAGAATCGCTGGGCCCACCCTGGCCGATCCGGTGGTCGGGGGTGTGTTGACGGGGCGATCCGATTCCTTCGAAAGAAGTCGCCGATGGCTGAATCCCTTGTCACAGAGGCTGTTGACAAGCAGTTTCTCGAGAGCCACCGTCCCGTTGCCAGTGCGGTTCGCGGCCGTCGGCCGGTCGGCGATGCCGCTGTGGCCGCCGTGGCCGCACCGGGCTGGGTGGGAATCGGCGCCGAGGGCGGAAAGGCCGCTGTGCGGCGATGGGCGAAACATCTGATCGTCAACATCGACGAATCCCGCGCAACGCGGGCGAGGCACCCCAGCGCGTGTTCTGCGGCCTGATGATGGCCGACCACGTGGCGTCAACGCGCCGGTAACTGATCCTCAATCCAACGAAACAAGGGAGAACAATCACTATGGGCGTCGAATTCAGCCCGGAACAGCAGGATTTCGCGGCAGCGGTCGCCGCGTTCGCCAAGCGTGAGGCGGGCACCCGGGAAAAGCGTGACGCGCTCACCGACCATGATGCCGAGCAGCACAACGCGGATGTCTACGGCAAGATGGCCGAACTGGGCTGGCTCGGCCTGACGGTGCCCGAGGAGTACGGCGGCTCCGACGCCACGATGGTCGACATGTGCATCCTGCTCGAGGAGAGCCTGCGCGGCATGCTGCCGATCGGTGCGATCGGGCCGACCCTCATCACCGGTGGTGCCTACGCGAAGTTCGGCACCGAGGCACAGAAGGACGTGGTCCTGCGCGGCATCGTTCGTGGTGCGTCGCAGTCGATTTCGATGTCGGAACCGGAGGCGGGCTCCGACGTCGGCAACATCACCGCCAAAGCGGAGAAGACCAACGACGGCTGGCTGATCAACGGTCAGAAGACCTGGTGCTCCAACGCGCACATCTCGGAGAACATCCTGCTGGTCGTGCGCACCGATCGCAGTGGCGGCAAGCACGAGGGACTCACCATGTTCCATGTGCCCGCCAACACGCCGGGGCTCAAGATCAGCCCGATCGAGCTGATGGGCAACCAGAAGGAGACCAACGACCTGTACTTCACCGATTGCCTGCTCCCCGAGGACGCGGTGGTCGGCGAGGTGGGCAACGGCTGGCGTCAGCTGATGACCGGGCTGAACTTCGAACGGCTCATTCTGGCCGCGATGAGCCTCGGTGCTGCCGAGCGTGCCTTCGAGGACACGCTGCAGTTCATCAGTGAGCGCAAGCAGTTCGGCAGGCCGATCGGTTCCTTCCAGGCGCTGCGGCACCGCGTGGCCGACCTCGCGACCGAGATCGAATGCACCAAACTGCTGGTCTACAGCGTGGCTGCCGCGGTCGACGCCAACCCGACCAAGACCTTCGCGCGCGAAGCATCGATGGCCAAGCTCAAGGCCACCGAGACGTCCAAGCAGGTCGCGCTGGCCGGGATGCAGATGATGGGTGGCTACGGCTACGCCCGGGAGTTCGACATGGAAAAGCATGTCCGTGGCGCCCTGGTCTCCACGATCTTCGGCGGTACGAGCGAGATCCAGCGCGACATCATCGGTAAGACGTTCGGTCTCTGACACGGAGGGGAAAGGGGCGTCCGACCGGTCACGGTCGGACGCCCCTGTCGATTGCGGCGCGAGTCGCTCGCTGCCTACCGTGGCAGGGGCTGACCGAGCAGAATGGTCTCCAGCAAACGGATCACCGTCTCCTGCGGACTGATTCCATGGTCACCGAAGGTGCGCCCGAGGTCGACCACGAGGCTGAAGGCCGCGTGCACGAGGATCCGGGCCTCGCCGATGGACAGGTCCGGCCTCGCTTCCACCACCAACTTCGCCCATTCGGTGATGATCAGCTGCTGGAGATGGCGCAGGGTCACCTGATCGGGTTGGTCTACATGGCTGAACTCGGCGTAGTAGACGAAGGTCAGCGCGCGCTCGGCGAACGAGCCGGAGACATAGAGCTCGATCAGTGTGCCGAGTGCTTCGGCCGGAGTGTCCGCGGCGGCTGTCGCTGGCGCGATCGCTCCCGATACCCGGTCGGCGGCACGCCGGAACGCGGCTACCAACAGGTCGCTCTTGCTGCGGTAGTAGCGGTACACCGCCGATGCGGCCGACAGATCCGCGGCGGCGGCGATATCTTCCATGCTGACATTCGGATAGCCGCGCTCGTGGAACAGCTCGACAGCCTTGCCCAGCAGCAGATCATGTTTGAACGGCTGCGGTTGCTCGCCCCTCGAACCGGCAGTCTTCGTGCTGTCGTGTCCGCTGAGATCAGCGTCGATCAACGTCCAGCTGGTCGCATGGAGCAGCCGGGCGAGGGCCTTCACCGGAATGGTGGCGTGGTGGTCGCCGATGCTGCTCGCCACGGCAAAGATCGAGACTGCGCGAACCGCCCGGTCTCGACCGTCCAACTCGGGTCGTACCTCGCCGATCAGCTTGCGCAGCGTGGCGATCGCCGCGGCGAATTGATCGGTGAACTCCTGAAGATCGGCCGGCTCGAGATAGCGGCGCTCCCAGCGAGCCAGCGCCACGGTCGGCCGATTGGCGATGGTCAAGCCGATGATGGCGTCGAGCACATGATCGACGCGTCGGCGCGGCTCCCAGTCGGCGGCCTCGGCGGGCAACTCGACCGCGCCGACAGCGATCCCGGACAATCGCAGAAGTTCCTCCCGGAACAGTGCGTATTTGCTCGGAAAGTGCCGATACAGCGCGGTGGAACTGATGTCGAGGCGTCGTGCGATGTCGTCCATGCTGACACCGTGGTATCCGTGCGCGCCGAAGGCGGCGGCCGATTCTGCCGCGATCTGGGCACGACGATTCTTCGGCCTGCGCCTGACTTGGCGAGTCGGCGCATCCGCGGGGGATTCGTCTGCCTGGCTGCTCGTCGTCTTACCCTTTGTTCCGCGCGGGGACAGTGAGTTCCCGATGATCTTGCCTGTCATGCTATCGCCTGGCGGCGTGAGGTCGATCCGCTGGACCGCGTCATGGGGCGGGAGGCGAGGTCAACGGGGAGTTCACCTTCTCGACGAGCCAGCGGCCGTCGTCATTGTGCAGGTTGAACACCATCGACAGCTGACTCGGCTTGGGCTTGTGCTCGGTACCCAGGCTCGAGATGGTCGTTCCGATCACCACGATCGCCTCAGCGGAGTTCTCGTCGCCGGAGCGCAGCGCGCACTGGGTATCGGTCACCTTCGAGATGACCTCACCCTGGGTGAGGGCGTCGCGCAGCTCGGTGCTGGTGGATTCGAACTGTTTCTTCCAGTCACCCGTCGCGCCCGCGAGGACAGCCTTGAAGTAGGTGTCGAGGCTCTTGCTGTCATAGTCGGCCAAGGCCGGCGCGTAGTGGCACGCGGCCTCGCGGGCCTGCTGTTGGGCCGCGAGGAGATCGGTGCTGTTCTTGTTCTCCACGAACAGGAACACCGAGGTCGCCACCGAGGCGCCGAGGACGATCGCGGTGGCACCGCGCAGGCCGAGAGTTCTGCGGTCCATCGCCCACCACTTGGCCTCGGCCGTCTTCGCATCGACTGTGTCCGCGAGCCCTTCCGATGGTGCTGTGCTGGTAGATGTTTCGTCGCTGGTCATTGCTTTTCGTGCTCCTTATCTTGGTGCGGGCACCGAGGGCTGGGACAGTTCGTCACCGGTCACACCGGGCGGCGGTCCCGCACCGTTGTCGGGGCCGGCGGGTCGTGGTGCGTTCGCCGACCCACGGACCTGCAGCGCGGGGTTGTCGGTGACGCAGTAGTTGTAGAGGCGCACCCTGGTATCGGCGGTGGCCTGTGTCGGCAGGATCGGAACAGTGTCGTAGTCGCAGGTCGGTCGCGGCCACGGATCGACGAGGGTGAAGAAGGCGTTGTCGTGGGCGGGGATCCCGACCGCCTCGGAGAAGCGGCTCAGGGTGGGAAACAGCAGCTCGATCGCGGGTTGGCGCAATTTGGCCGCCCGGGTGATCGCCACGAAGTTCGTCACCAGGTCCGTGATCGGGTCGTGGGTGCGGGAGATGAAGCCCCCGAGCGTCGCCAGCTGACCCGGCCCCTCTTGGAGCAGATGCCGCAATTCGGCGTCGGCGGCGGAGAACTGCTGGAACAGGGCGCTACCCGCGTTGGTGAGGGTGCCGAGGTCGGGTTGCGCGTGCGCGGTCGTCGCGGCGATGACTTCCAGATTGCGCAGCAGCTGCTCGGTCTGCGGAAGCAGATCGGTGAGCCCCGCCATCGCACGACTGATCCCGGAGATCATGTTGCGCAAGCCGTCCGGTCCGCCCGCGAGCGCTTTGTCGAGTTCGTTGACGATGACATTGAGGCGGTCGGGGTTCAATCCGCCGACCAGGCCCGTCATGTTCGCCAGAACCGACTGCACCTGCACGGGCACGGCGGTGTCCGCCCGGGCGATGACGGAACCGTCGCGCAGAAAGGGTCCGGTGTCGGTATCGGGGCGAAAATCCAGGTACTGCTCGCCCGCGGCCGACAATCGGGCGACGGCGACTGTGCCGCCGACCGGAATCCGGGTGCCCTCCTCGATCTCGGCTACCGCCGCGACGCCGTCGCCGGCGACCCGCACGTCATCGACCCGGCCGACCCGAACGCCACGGAATGTCACGTCGCTGCCCGCGGTGAGCCCACCCGAGATGGCCAGTTCGACGGTGACAACGTAGCGCGAACTCGTCGGGTCGATCCGCAGCACGGCGCCGCCCAGGTAGAGACTGCCCAGCACCAGGACGACGACCAGACCGGCATTGGCGACCGCGATGCGACGGCGAACCAGCCACTCCCACAACGGTGAATTCATCGGGGCCCCTCGTGGGTCGGCTGCTGCGGTGTGCTGGTGAGGCGGCCGGTCACCTTGGCGATCACGTCGGTGATGCTGCCGAGGAACGCCGGCACATCGGTGCCGTCGGGCCAGCGGCTGCCGGCCGGATCGGTGATCGCACCGATATCGAGGTAGGACAGGATCGCTCCGACGGCCAGGGTCGGCCCCTGCATGCTGTCCATCACCGAGGGGTAGACGCTGTGGAAGCCCTCGAGCGTGCCGGTGAGGTCATCGCCCATCTGCGCGAACCCGGACATCAGATTCTGGATGCTCTGGAACAGGCTGACGAACTGCGGCCCGTTCGTGGCGCTGAAGTCGCCGAGGGCGTCCATCGTCACGGCCACCTTGTTGATTAGCTCGACGATGGCCTGGTTGTTCTCGGCGAACAGTCCGATCAATTGCGGGAAGCTGTCGGCCGCGGCGCCGAGTTCGGCTTTGCGCCGCGCCAATTCGCCGGTCAGTACCGACAACCCGGCGAGTGTCGCGTCGAGGTCGCCGGTGCGTGCGTTGAGCGCGCTGATGACCGAGGTCATCTCCCCGATCAGGTGCTGCAATTGGGGCGCCTTGCCCGCGAAGATGGAATTGAGCTCGGAGGTGACCTTGGCCGCCTGATTGAGTCCGCCGCCGTTGATCAGCATCGACACCGACATCATCAACTGCTCGACCGAGGCGGCCGATGCGGTGTGCTCGGCGCCGATGGTCGCGCCCGCACGCAGCGGTGGCCCGGCGGCCTCGGCACTGGGCAGGGTCATGGCGACGAAGATGTCACCGAGGGGTGTCGCCTGGCGCAGCTCCACGGTGGTGCCCTGCGGCAGCTGGATGTCGGTGCGGATCAGCATCTCGACATCGGCGAGGAACGCGGTCGTCGAAATTCCGGTGACGACACCGATATCGGTGCCGCCGATCTTGACGTGGGCGCGATCGGGCAGATTGAGCGCGTCGCGGAATGTGGCGTGCAGGGTATAGCCGGGCCCGCCGATGCCCGGTTCGGGCATCGGCAGTTCGGCCACGGTCATCGAGCAGCCGCTGCTCGATGCGGCCACGGCGGCGGCGCAGAAGGCCGCGGCCAACGTGGTGCGCAGAGTCATTTCGTCAGTCCCAACAGCGCGGCGGTCAGCCCGAAGTCCGGGCCCATATCGGAAATCTTGCCGGTGCGGCAACCGTCCAGCCGCATCTGCACGCGCTCGCAGAACAGCGAGACCACCTCGCTGTCGAGCACGATCTTGTCGAGCAGACCGTGCAGGCGCAGCGCCTGGTGTTCCCGGCTGATCGCATTGTCGAAGTTCTGGAACATCAGCGGACCGACGTCGATGATCTCGGTCAGATTGCGGGCATTAGCCCGCATCTGGGCGGCGATCGCGACGAACTTGGTGAGCGCGCCCGCGAGCTGATCCTGATTCTGGCCGACCACCGAGGAGGTATTGGTGATGAAGTCGTCGAGCTGGGTCAGCACCGCCTGCAGACCGGGGGACTGCTGCCCGAACAACGCGACCAATTCGGTGATGCGACCGCTGAAATCGCGGACGGTCTGATCGTTGTCGGCGACGATCTGGGTGATCTCACCGAGTTCGATGATGGTGTTGGCGATCTGATCCTTGTTGGCGAAAGTCAGCTCGAAGGCCGCCGACAGTTGGTCGAGCGTTTCGCGCAGCCGGTCGCCGTTGCCGTCGAGCAGTGGGAAGAGCACCCGGCTCGCCATGGGCCCGCTCTGGCTGTCGCCCTTGAGCGCCTCGCCCAGCTGATCGAAGTTGGCCAGGATCCGGTCCAGCTCGACCGGTGTCCTGGTGCGCTCCAGCGGAAGATGCGCGCCGTCGGCCAGCTCGGGTCCTGCGCCGGTATAGGCCGGAGCGAGCTCGACATGGCGGTTGGTGATCAGCTGCGGCGACACCAGCGCCGCCATCGCTTCGGCGGGAATGCGCACGTCGCGGTCGACCGACATCACCACCTCGACGTAGCTGCCGCGCGGTGTCACCGAATCGACGACTCCGACCGGCACCCCGAGTACCGAGACCTCGTTGCCCGCATACAGTCCGGCCACGTTCTCGAAGTCGGCGCTGATGCGTTTCTGCTCGCCGAGCACCTGGTTACCCAGTCCGGTCAGGCTGTCGGGCAGCAGGGCGCAGCCCGAGGCGAGGGTCGCGGCCAAGCAGAGCGCCGCCAGCTTGCTCGTGCGTTCGGTCCTCATCAGTTGCACCCCTGTACGGCCTGTGCGAAGCACAGCCAGTTGTCCGGAAGGATCCACGGTGCCCAGATCTCGCCGTAGGGACCGTTGCCGAGCAGATTGTTGAACTGGCGCAACGTGACCGGGGCGTACTCGTAGATCCGGTCCAGGTTCTCCTTGTTCTTGGTCAGGCCGTCGGCCATCGTGTTGAGGTTGGCGATCAGCGGTCCGAGTTCACCGTTGTTCTCGATGCCCATGTCCTGCAGCAGCCTCGACATGTCGGCGACGTTGTCGAGCAGCTGGGTGAGCAGGGTCTGGCGCTTCTGCACCGCCGCCCCGATCGCTTCGCCCCTGGTGAGCAGCACCAACACACTGTTGCGGTTGTCCGAGACCAGCTGGGAGACCTGGTCCATGCTCTTCAGCAGTGTGTCGACCTCGTCGCGCCTGCTGTTGATCACCTGGGCGAGTGAGCCGATGCTGTCGAGGGCCTGCACCGCCATGGCGGGTGAATCGCCCAGCTGGGCGCTGAACACATCGAGCGCGGTGCGCAGTTTGTTCGGGTCGATCCGTTCGATCCGCTCGAACGAGGAGGTGTACTTCGGGTCCTGGATAACCTTGCTCAGGTTGTACGGCACCTCGGTGCTGTCGAGCCGGATCCGGTTGTCGGGGAGCTCTTTTCCGTCACCGGGCCGCAGCACGATGTGCAGCCTGCCGAGGATGGTCGACATCTTGATCGCCGCGTGGGCGTTGGCGCCGAGGCGGATGTCCTTGCGGATCCGCAGTGCCACCTCCACCCGATCGTTGACCAGTTTCACCGCCTGGACCTCACCGACCTCGATGCCGGAGACATCGACCGTCGCGCCGGGCCGAAGGCCCGCGGCCTGGGCGAACTCGGCGTGCACGGTCTTGTCGCCGAGCTGGACCTGGTTGAGCAGATTCGAACCGCCGAGCAACACCAGCACCGCGAGGGCCGCGATCAGGCCGAGCCGCAGGTGCCGGTTGTGCCGCAGAAATGCTGGAACGCGTGGTTTGATCATCGGCACACTTCCGATTGTGAGGTGCCGCCGACCTGGGAGAACAAGCCCTCGGGCAGGAGAACGCCCCACAGGGAGACGTCGAGGCGGCAGATGTAGGCATTGCCGTAGGTCCCGTATTGGGTGAACCTGGCGACGCCGTTGAGGAAGTCCGGGAATTCGACCGCAGCGCGATCGAGCGCGGCGCCGTTGTAGAGCAGCATCATCACGCCTGTGGTCGCGTTGCGTTGGGCGTCGGCCAAGCCGGGCTTGACCTGTTCGATGAGCGAGACCAACCCGTTCGTCGCTCCCGCCACCCGTTCGACCGAACTCTTCAACGATTCGCCCTCGGTGTAGAGCCCTTCCATCAAACTGCGAGTCTGGGTGATCAGGGTCTCCAGCTCATCGCTGCGGTTGGCCAGACCGGCCATCACCGAGCTGAGATTGCTCAGCACGTCGCCGATGATCTGATCGCGTTCACCGAACGTGCTGGCCAACTGGGCGGCCTGGGTGATCAGCGCGGCCAGCGACACCTCGTTGCCTTGCAGTGCCTGGATGAGGGTGTCCGACAGCGAATTGATCTGGTCGGGTTGCAGCACACTGAACAGCGGCTCGAATCCGGACAGCAGCGCCGAGACATCGAACGACGGCTCGGTCCGCTCGAGCGGGATCTGTGAACCGGCGGGGACAACGGTGCCCTCGCCGGTGCCCGGCGCCAGCGCCAGGTAGCGCTGACCGATCAGATTCTGGTATCGCACCAGGGCTTTGGTGGTGTCGGTCAGGTGCTGGCGCGACTCGATCTGGAAGTCGACCTTGGCGATGTAGTTATCGGTGAAGTCGATCTTGTCGATCCGGCCGACCCGTACACCCGCCATCCGGACGTCGTCGCCGATGCGCAATCCGAGGACATCGGTGAAGACCGCCGAGTAGCTCGTCGTATTGCCGGGGACACTGCGTTGCAGGGTCGACCAGATCGTGTAGGTGAGCAACGTCGCCAGTACGGCGAAGAAGCTGAACCCGAGGAGCGCTTTGGTGGATTTCACTGTTGGACACCACCTTCGGTGTCGGGGACGATGGGAATGTTGCCCAGGATCGACCCGAGCAGCAGCAGCTGGCTGAACGTCGGTGTACCGCCGACCAGCGCCGACACCGCGGCGATGCCGCTCAGCCGAGGCTGCGCCGCCGGGGTGGCGGCGGGCGCGGGATCGTGGGATGCGGCGGGCGCGGTGATCCCCGGGATGGCGGGCAGTCCCGGAATGGCGGGCAGACCCGGAATCGTCGGCAGGCCGGGCACCGTCGGCACGGTGATGCTCGGTAGCGCGGGCAGACCGGGAATCGGCAGTACCGGTGCCGGTCCGGCGGACTCGAGCCGCTTCGGCAGCATCTGTGCCGGATACTCCTGCGGCGGTGCGACTTCGGGCACAGACGGTCCGCCGCATCGGGGCCCGGCCATCGCACCGTAGTGCGGGCAGTCCTTCGCGGTGTATTGCTGGAAGGGTGTGAACGTCACGTCCATGCGCCAGGTCATCTGTTTGCGCGGGCCGAAGTTGAACACCTGCTGCAACCTGCGGAACGACGTGTTGAGGTTGGCCGCCGTCGACTGGAGCGCGCCGGGATCCTTGGCGATGCCACCGAGCAGCTGGTCCAGGCCGGAGACCAATTCCTTGCCCGAATCGGGATTCGCGGCGAACAGGGCGTTGACCGATTCGATGGTGGAATTGCCCTGGGTGAGCAGCTCCACCAACTGGGTGCGGTGCTCGTTGAGCGTGCGCGCAGAGGTCACCGAATCGGCCAGCACGCCGACCAGCTCCGGTGCCGACTGGCTCAGTGCCGTTGCCGCCTGACCGAAATTGCCGAGCAGGTGGCCGATTTCGGGGATCTGGTGGACTGTGGTGAGCCAGGTATCCAGGCGCTCCACCGTGGAACCCGGCACGCGGCTGCTCGGGTCGAGCGCGGCGGACAGGGTGGCCAGCACCCGGCCGAGCTTCTCGGGCTGGATGGTGGCGAGCACATCGCGCAGTGTGTTGAGTGTGGACTGCAGCGCAATCGTGGCGGCGCTGGTGTCCTCGCGGATGGTCGCGCCCTCGCGCAGCCCCTCGGCGGTCCCCCCGTTGTCCACGAGCTGGAGCGAGGAGACGCCGAAGATGTTGTCGGGTACGACGCGCACGGTGACCGTGTTCGGAATCGTCTGCGCGAGGCGCGGTTTCAGCTCCAGCGTGGCGTGCTGGCGTTCGCCCTTGGCGACCATCTCCACCGAGCCGACCGCGCCGACCAGCATGCCGCGGTACTTCACGTCGGCACGCTGGGGTAGCCCGTCGCCGGTGCTGGTGAGGTCGGCGCCGACCACCACCGTGTCCTCGAACTCGCCGTTGTAGCGCAGTGCGAGCAGATACAGAGCGACCGCGAACGCGGTGATCACCGCCAGTCCCGCGAGCGTGAGCTGCAGGGGTTTGGGGCCGCGGCCGCTGAGATCGAGAATCATTCGATCGACCTATCCCGAGATCCGGAATCCGGGGTCGATGCCCCAGATCGCAAGGGTGAGAAACAGATTGGTGAAGACCATGACGACGATGACCATCTTGATGGCCCGGCCCGCCGCGACCCCGACGCCTTCGGGGCCCCCGGAGGCGACAAAGCCGTAGTAGCACTGGATGAACGCCGCGATGAGGACGAACACCACTACTTTGAAGATCGAATAGAACACGTCCCCGCCCAGCAGGAACTGGAAGAAGTAGTGGTCGTAGGTGCCCGCGGTGGTACCGCCCAGGAACAGCACCGACAGTTTGGTCGCGATGTAGGCGACTGCGAGGCCGAGTGTGTAGAGGGGAATGATGGTGATCGTCGCCGCGATCATCCGGGTGGTCACCAGATAGGGCAGTGGCCGGATCGCGATGGACTCCAGGGCGTCGATCTCCTCGGAGATCCGCATCGAGCCGAGCTGCGCGGTGAATCGGCAGCCGGACTGGATGGCGAAGGCCAGCGTGCCCAGGATCGGCGCGATCTCACGGGTGGTGGCGAAGCCGGAGATGGCCCCGGTCAGCGGTCCCATGGTGAGCAGGTTCAACGCGGTGTAGGACTCGACTCCGACGGTGATGCCGCCGAACGCGCACAGCACGATGACCACGCCGACGGTGCCACCGCCGACGATGAGCGAGCCGTTGCCCCAGCCGACGTCGGCGACCAAGCGGGCTACTTCCTTGCGGTAGTGACGCAGGGTGAACGGGATGGCGATCAGGGCCTGGAAGAACACGATGGCCTGGTGGCCGAGGCGCTGATTGGCTTGGACAGGGATCTTGGCTGTCGCGCTGATCGCGCGGACCGGCCGCAGTGCGGGCGGGACGTACTCGGCGGCCATCTCACACCACCTTCGCGGGGAAGAAGCTGTTGTACAGCTGGGTAACGATGATGTTGGTGGCGAACAGCATCAGGGCGGAGGTGACCACCGCCGAGTTCACCGAGTTCGCGACACCACCGGGACCGCCCTTGGTGTGTAGTCCGATATCGCAGGCGATGATCGCGGTGAGCGCACCGAAGATCGCCGCCTTGAACAGCGCGACCATCAGGTCGTTCGCCACCGCGAACGAGGCGAACGAGCTGATGAACGATCCCGGCGTGCCCTGCTGGGCATAGACATTGAACAAGTAGGCGGTGGCGAAGCCGACGAACACGATGAACCCGCACAGCAGCATGCTCACCAGTACCGCGGCGGCCAGTCGCGGGGCGACCAGCCGGCGCACCGGGTCGACGCCCATCACCTTCATCGCGTCGATCTCCTCCCTGATCGTGCGGGAGCCCAGATCGGCGCAGATGGCCGAGCCGACCGCGCCCGCGATCATCAGGGAGGTGACCAGCGGTGCGCCCTGGCGGATGATGCCGAGTCCGGCGACCGCACCGATGAAGGTGGTGGCGCCGACTTGGTTGACCAGCGCGCCGACCTGGATCGAGACGACCACCGCGACCGGAATCGCGACGAACACGGTCGGCAACGCCGAGACGTTGGCCATGAAGGCGCACTGTTTGATGAACTCCTGGAACGGAAAGCGCCGTTGCACGAGAGAGAGAAACAACTGCGCGATCGTTGCCCGACCGAGGAGGACCTGCCTGCCGAGAGTCTCGAGCGACTGCTGAGGATGCCGTCGCCAGAGCCCGGTGGCGCTGTCGATGAGCCGTCCGATCTCGGACGGTTCGGTGGCCGGTTGCGGCGTCACGCTGCACCGATCCTTTCTTGCTGCGGGGGATTGTGTTCCCGGCTGCTCAGAGCGAGCTCAGCCAGTGTTCGAGGAGGACGACGAGTGCGCCGACGGCCGCCAGACACAAGGCGATGACGCAGAGCAGCGCGATCCACATGCCCACTCGGAGAACAGGATTGACCTGTGTCCGCCCGCCGAGGATCTTGACGATGATCACGATGATGTCGATGACCCATACCAGCGCCATCATCAGGTCATCGTCACATTCGCGAAGACGAGTACGGGCCAGCACACGATCGATCCGAGGAACGAGACGATCAGGTCGGCCCCATGGAGGTCACGCAGATGACTGGTGTGGGTGAGTGTCCAGATGACCCCGACCAGTCCGTACGGGATGCCGATGATGATGAGCGTGCCGAGAAATTCGGACACCTTCATCTCATAGCTGAGAAACCTGTCCAGCCGTCGCAACATGGTGGTACCGGTGTCCTTCCTCGGGACCTTGGACGACGTCAGGCCTGCCGGCCGCCGTCGTTGGCGGTGCGATGTTGTTGTCGAGCGTTCTTTGGGGGTGGACCCGAAGGGTGATCGCCGTCCCCTGAGTCATGCAAGAAGTGTGGAGGCTTCCAGAGCTCAGGAGGTCGATCACCGAAGATCAAGTTACTACCCATTCTCATCGCTGTGACGAGAATTACCGGTAACATATCTCATAGATTCGGGATTGCCTATAGGGCACCGAATCGAGTGCTGTCGCAGGTTGCGCCCGCGGCATCCTGCTCGCCGGTCGTCTACTGGCGGGTTGGCGCGGGTCCTTGCGAGCGGAGGGGGCATCGCATCGGCATCGGACGCCGCTGAGGGGTGCGTTCCGGTGCCGATGCGACCCGCGCATCATGCCCCCAACTCGTGATGCTGCGGAATGAAGAGTAACATAGATGTGCTACACAAAGGCTAACTCACTGGCTATATGGCTAGTCATCGATGGCCCATGGTAAGAATGGTAGTTAACTTACTTGATTGATGTCGTCGTGTGCTCGGCGACCGTGCAGGAGGTTCAAGATGTCAGCTGTCATCGTCGATGTGGTTCGTACGCCGTCGGGTCGAGGTAAGTCCGGCGGAGGACTGTCGTCGGTGCATCCGGCCACCCTGCTGGCCGGTGTGCTGGCAGAGTTGGTCGCGCGCACCGGGATCGATCCGGCCCTCGTCGACGACGTGATCGGCGGCTGTGTCACCCAGAGCGGTGAACAGGCCAACAACATCAGCAGGACCGCGGTGCTGGCGGCAGGCTTCCCGGAATCGGTGCCTGCCACCACGGTTGACCGACAGTGTGGTTCGAGTCAGCAAGCCGTGCATTTCGCCGCCCAGGGTGTGCTCGCCGGCGCGTACGACGTGGCGATCGCCTGTGGCGTCGAGTCGATGAGCCGCACGCCGATGTTCTCCAACACTCAGGGCAAGGACTCGCTGCGTGGCCCGCTCGCCGCTCGCTATCCGGCCGGCCTGATCGGGCAGGGGATCGCGGCCGAGATCATCGCGGCCCGTTGGAAACTGGACCGCGCGGTCCTCGACGAGTTCGCGGCCCGCTCGCATCGGCTGGCCGCCGCCACCGCGGCATCCGGCGGGTTCGATGCCGAGCTCGTTGCCGCTGGAGAACTCGTCGCCGACGAGACGATACGCACCGGGACGACTGTCGAAGGGTTGGCGGGTCTGCGCCCAGCCTTCACCGATCCCGCTCTCCTGGATCGGTTTCCGGAGATCAACTGGTCGGTGACCGCTGGCAACTCCTCGCCGCTCACCGACGGTGCGTCGGCGGCGCTCATCATGAGCGAGGCGATGGCGGCGAAGCTGGGGTTGACCCCCCGCGCCCGCTTCCACTCCTTCGCCGTTGTCGGCGACGATCCGACGCTCATGCTCACCGCTGTGGTTCCCGCGACGCGCAAGGCGCTCGACCGGGTCTCACTCACCGTGGACGACATTGATGCCTTCGAGGTGAACGAGGCGTTCGCACCGGTCCCGCTCGTGTGGCAACACGAACTCGGCGCCGACCCGGCCAGGGTCAATCCGCGTGGCGGCGCGATCGCGCTCGGGCACCCGCTCGGCGCTTCCGGGACCCGCTTGCTCGCGACGATGGTCAACCATCTCGAACAGACCGGCGGTCGCTACGGTCTCCAGACCATGTGCGAGGCAGGCGGATTGGCCAACGCTACGATCATCGAACGCCTCTGAGTCTGCGCGGTGAACGCCCCCGCTGGACGCGATGTGCGGTCGGCGGGGCGTCGAACTGATTGCCGGTACCGCCGCGGTTCGCGAGGTTCCGCGACTCGATGACGGGCGAGCGGTCGGTCGACGGCGTCGTGCGAAGGATGGGGCGCAAGACTCGCGGCAGTGGGGGCAAAGGGCCTGGACGTCCCACGCCGCGAGCCTTGCGCTCCGGGAGCGAACTCCCGGAATGCCACCTATCGGCGGCAGTCGTGTCCACCTGGCGCCGCAGTGCATGCCCGCTCCGTAGCGCTGGTGAATGCGCATCAACTTAGTTATACAAAGCTGCGGTGTCAATCCTTTGTAGGCCCTATTTTGGGTCCGCTTTCCTCTCTGTTCATTCGAGGAATAGTCGGTAACATAATGGGTGTGCCGAGGTATCCTTGGCGCCGAACCGCGTTCGCGAGGTGCGTCGGGCTGCTGTGCATCGCCTCGGCTACTCGGTCGCGCGGCACATCTCTGGGAAAGGATGACGATGAGCACGGCAACCAGGCCTGGCGACCCCGATTACGTCGACCCGCACAGTGATTCCTACGTCGACGAAGGGGCCGGACCCGCGTGGCGTCGGTCGGCCACCCCGGCGGTGGAACCCGCCGCGACGGAGCATGCGCTGACTCTCGACCGGGTTCGCCTCCATATTCCCGACACCCACCGGTCCCCACGCAAACGGCCCGCCCAGCTGGCCGATGCCTTGGACTTCTGGATGTTCGCGGGCGCGGCCGCGAACGTGGCGATGCAGTTCGCACACCAGGGGGTCGCGGCGGGTGTGATGGAGAGTCCGGTCGAATCCGGTGCGCTCATGGTGCATCCGTGGAAACGGTTGCGGACCACCTCCGCCTACCTCGCGGTGGCCGTTCTCGGCACCGACGAGGACAAGTCGGCCATGCGCGAAGCGGTCAATGTCGCGCACCGCCAGGTCAGATCGCGGCCGGATTCGAAGGTGAAGTACAACGCCTTCGACCGGAACCTGCAGATGTATGTGGCCGCGGCGATCTACATCGGCTTCGAGGACACGCACCAACTGCTGTGCGGCAAGATGACCGACGACGAACTCGAGGCGTTCTACCAGGGCGCCGACACCTTCGGCACCACGCTCCAGGTACACCCCGACATGTGGCCCAAGACGCGGACCGAGTTCGACGAGTACTGGCTCGAGGCGTGCAAGCAGGTGGTGTGCGATGACGAATTCCGCGCCTACATCGACGATCTGCTGCACCTGCGGATGATTCACTGGTCCATCCGGGTGCTGTTCGGCAGCCTCCTGCAATTCCTGACCGCGGGCTTTCTGCCGCCGCATTTCCGCGAGCAGATGGCGATCGAGTGGAGCGCCGCGGATCAGCGCAGATTCGAGCACCTATTCCAGTTCGTCGGCTTCGTCAACCGCTTCATCCCGAAGTTCATCAGGTTCGCCGGCACCAACGCGATGATGCGCGACGTGCGCAGCCGCATCAAACGGCAGAAGGCGCTCATCTGACCGAACGGAAGCGCGAAAGGTGCGGGCTCATCTGATTCGGGAGCCGGTGGTGCCGAGGGCGGCGGCGGTGAGACAGGCGAGGGCGGCGGTGATCCACAGGGGAGTGTAGGAGCCGTTGAGGTCGCGGATCAGGCCGCCCGTGAGGGCCATCGCGCCCGCGCCGAGTTGGTGGAAGACGCTGATCCAGCCGAACGTCAGGGCGCTGTCGGCACCGAAGTAGTGCCGGCACAGAGTCAGTGTCGGTGGCACCGTCGCGACGTCGAGGACGCCGAACGCCACAGCGAAGACGACGAGGTCGGGGGACCACCCGCTGGTGAACAGGATGGGGAGGAGAGCGAGGGACACACCACGACCGAGAAAGAATACGGCGAGAAGCAGTCGCGGTTCGATCCGGTCGGTGAGCCAGCCCGCGGAGACGGTGCCGAGGATGTTGGCGACGCCGATGATCGCCAGCAGGCCCGACGCGGCCGTGGCGGCCATGCCGTGATCGTGTGCGGCAGGGGTGAAGTGACTCCACATCAGGCCGTTCGTGGTCGCCCCGCACAGTGCGAACATCGAGGCCAGCACCCAGAACCGGGTGTCGTGCGAGGCGCGGAGCAGGGCGGTGATCGTGCGGGCGAACGGGTTGACGCGGCGATCGGTGTCGGCAGGCTCGGTGTCGGGGTTCGCCCCGTAGCGGACCGCGCCGATCGCGGCGGGGCTCTCGCGCAGGAAGAGCAGGACGCCGAGCAGGGCCGCCGTCGCGACAGCTCCGCAGGCGAGAACAGGCGCGCGCCAGTCGGCTCGCTCGAGCAACACAGACAGCAGGGGCAGCATCGCGAACTGACCGAATACGCCTGCCGCGGTAAGTAATCCGGTAGCAAGACCGATCTTGCGGTAGAACCAGCGATTCGCCACGGTCGCGGCGAACACCGTCGTGATCGACCCGGTCCCGACCCCGATGGCGAAACCGAACCACAGCACGAACCAGAAGACCGACGGAGTCCAGATCGCGGTGAGGACCGAACTCGCGATCAGCGCGAGCAGTGCGTACGACGTCACCCGGCGGATGCCGTAGCGGTCCATCATGGCCGCGGCGAACGGCCCGACCACCCCGTAGAGCACCATGTTCACCGCCACCGCGGCGCCGATTCCGGTGCGACTCCACCCCTTCGTCTCGACCAGCGGTTCGGTGATCAGCCCCGCGATCGTGGCGAAACTCCCCGCCGCGACGAGCGCGAGGGCCGCCACGGCCACGATCGTCCACGCGGGATGAAAACGGGGCGCCCGCCGGATCGCGCGCTGCTCGATATCGACTGCGGAAATGCCCACCGGAATCCTTCGCGTTGGCTCGACGTCCTTACTCTCGTTTCTAGCAACCAACGGTCAGGATCGACAGTATGCACAATCTTGTCCATATGGACGAAATGGATATCATCGAGCGTATGGCAACCACGGAGGAAGTCCGGGCGCCGATCGTCCGAGCGATGCGGAGCTGCCCCGTCGAGGTGAGCATCGCCGTCCTCGGCGGCGCCTGGAAGATGACCATCGTCAAGCACCTGCTCGACGAGCCCCTGCGCTACGGCGAATTACGCCGCAAGGTCGGCGAGGTAACCCCCCGCGTCCTCACCCGTCAGCTCCGCGAGCTGGAACAAGACGGCATCGTCAACAGACATTCTTTTGCCGAAGTCCCACCACGCGTGGAATATTCGCTCACCCCGACCGGGCAGGCACTGCGCGGTTTCGTGTCCGAGCTGAACCGCTGGGGTGCGGAATACGTCGAGAGTATTGCCCGTCCCGACCGGTGAGCACTGACGGGATGGCGCCTGCGGAAGGTCCCCGACCTGGCTGGCCATACGCCTGTATCCGAGTAGGTTGCAGACAAGAGCAGTAGTGGGAGATCTCTATTTCTGAGATCCTCAGCAACGCTTGACAACTGGTCCGCGCCGCGTTGTCCGAGCTGACCTGGAAGGAGGACGGATGAGTGTTTCCTGGAAGGACGTCCAGGCGTTCCGTGGTCGAGGTGAAGTCGCGAACGCGCTCGCCAGTCGTGCGCAGGACGTCGATCGCTGGGCGGAATCCGAAGGCTACGAGGTGCGCGATGATGGCTCCATCCGTGACGTGTGGCGCGCGACCGGCCGGGACATCGAGCTGACCGGAGCGGAGTCGGTGCGCCGATACAAGGTGGTGTTCGACCTGCGATCCGCCATCGATGCGGTCCTCTCGGATGCACAGCCGCACGAGTAGCGACGTTAGTACGGGCGAGGTCGTGCAGATTTGCGGCGGTCGCGGCGTCGTCTGCGTGTGTCCGAATACGGAGATCTTGCACGCGGCGGCCGGCACACGGGCTGGTCGCCACAGGTGGTGGGCACAGCGGGCTGCTGACTGATAGCGGGTCGTGAGGCAGAATGTGGACGTGAGCGTTAGAAGTAAGCCGAAGTTCGGGGCGGGTGTCGCGGCGCCTGTCTGCGGTTAGTTCGATGTCGGACCAGGAAACAGGGCCGGGGTTCGCGCGCGGACCCGGCAACAGTCGATTCGATGCGGTGGAGCGGCTGCGTCAGAAGTTGGCAGAGACGAGGGCTGCCGAGACGGGTCCGCGCCAGGGCGACGACGCGCCGTCGAACGTCGTGCGTCTGCCCAAGCCGCCGCGCCGACGTCAAGAGGATATCGGTGCGGCTCCGCGCTGGTCTCCGGTTCCCGATGGCGCCTACGATCCGGCGGCCACCCGCCCGGTGACTCGCGCGGAGTTGCAGCGCGAATCAGGATCGTTGCCGGTCAACGATGTGACGCAGGCCGGCGCCGAGTCGGGCGCGAATGCCGAGCGCGATGCGAATCTCATCGATTTCGACGCGTCGCGCCGTAAACGTGTCGGCGGGGAAAACCGCCCCGGCGGCGGTCGGCGGATGGTGCGGCCGCGCAGGATCGGCCCTACCCGCAGCGATGGCGGTGACGCCGGTCCGTCGCGCCCGGACGAACCTGGCCGCTGAGTCGTTTCGGCGCCACCTGCTCCACCCGTTCATCGCGGCCCCGGCATCATGGTGTGATGCGAATCAGCGTCACCGGGCACACGAACATCTCGGCCGAAACGGTCCCGCTCGTTCGTACGGCCATCGCCGACCTGATCGCCGACACACCGGGTCTGGTCGGCATCTCGTGCCTTGCCCGCGGCGCGGACAGCGTATTCGCGGAAGTGGTTCTCGACGCGGGCGGGCAGCTCGAGGTGGTGGTGCCGTCGCGCGACTACCGGGAGTCGAAAGTGAAGCCGGACCACCTGGCGCAGTTCGACGGGCTCATCGAGCGGGCCACGACGGTTCGGGTCATGGACTTCGGCAACGCGGGCCGCGAAGCGTATGAAGCCGCCAACGAGGTCCTGGTCAGCGAGGCCGATCGGATGATCGCGGTGTGGGACGGGAAGGCCGGCGAGCGTGCCGGTACCGGGACCGTGGTCGCGCTGGCGCGTGCGCGGGGCATTCCGGTCGATGTGGTGTGGCCGAACGGTGCCGTACGGGAACAGCCCGGTCCGAAGCAGTAGCCGGCTCCACTGGTGTGGATGGTGCGGACGTCATCGAGACGCATGTGCGGGCTTGCCGAACCAGTGGGAGAGACAGGCGTTCAGGTCCTGCTGGTGCTCGCCGATCCAGGCGACGTGGCCGTCGGGGCGTAGCAGCAGCGCTGGAACATCCAGTGCCGCAGTGGGATCCGCGATGATGTCGACCCGGTCGGACCAGCCGTCGACGGTCAGGCGTTCGGTGCGGTCCAAGACCAGACCGCGGCCCTGACGTAGTCGGTCGTAGAGGTGGCCCTGTTTCAGGTCGAGGTCGGGCAGGCGGCGGCCGAGCAGATCGGGGCCTGGGCCGAAGTCGTACCGGATGGCGGTCGCGGTGATCTTCTCGATCAGGTAGCGGTTCACCTCGTCGAAGCCCAGCAGTTCGGTCAGCAGCCTGCGGACGGCCTGTGGGCCCGGCTCGGTGGACGCCAGTTCGACCTGGGCACGGGTGTTGTCCAGCACGTCCGCGGCGACCGGATGACGTTCGGAATGATAAGTGTCCAGCAGGGTTTCCGGCGCCCAGCCGTGGATCTGCCCGGCCAATTTCCAGCCGAGGTTGACAGCGTCCTGAACGCCCAGATTCAGCCCCTGACCGCCGGCGGGTGGGTGGATGTGCGCCGCATCGCCCGCCAACAGCACCCGACCGACCCGATAGCGCTCGACCAATCGGGTGGCATCGCCGAAACGAGACAGCCAGCGCGGGGAGTGCACGCCGAAATCGGTTCCGGCGATCGCGCGCAACTGCTGTTGGAAATCCGCGAGCGTGGGCGGTTCCGTGCGATCCTCGCGCACCCCCGCGGCGGGAACAACGACGCTGTAGATGCCCTCCCCGAAGGGCCTGAGACTGAATACCGCATGGGTCGCGCGGATTTCGGTCACCTTGGCGACGATCTCTTCCTGCGAGGCACCCACTTCCATCTCGCCCATCAACGTCTCGGTCCGCGCGGGCTCACCGGGGAAATCGACACCGAGCAGTTTGCGCACCGTACTGCGCGCACCGTCACAGCCCACGAGATACCGCGACCGCACCTGCTCACCGTCGGCCAGCTCGACAGTTACGCCCTCGTCGTCCTGCTCGAAACCGGCCACCGCGCAACCACTTCGGACCTGCGCACCCAGCTCGATCGCATGGTCTTCGAGCAGGTGATCGATGATCGGCTGCGGAATGCCCAGCTGATAGGCGTACGCGGAATCCAGTCCCTCGGGCGTCGGTGTGGCGATGGCGGCGAAAACCCCGCCGACCGGACGCTGCCGTCCGCGTTCGAGAAGACGATCCAGCAGCCCGCGCATCGCCATCAGCTCCAGGCTGCGCACATGCAGACTGACCACCCGGACGAACGACGACACGGACTCGGGTTCCTTCTCCAGCACGAGAACCCGCACATCGTGCAACCGCAGCTCAGCGGCCAGCATCGCACCGGTCGGCCCACAGCCGGCAATGATCACATCGAACATGAACCACCCATTCGCCCGAATTCTCGCCGATCCCGTCGCCGCATCCCCGCCACCGCGCGTGCAGGCAGCGCGCTGATCCCGGATTTCCGCAGGTCCTGGCCTCGGCCGCCCATTGTGCGGTACCTCCAGCGCTCGCCGCAAGCGATATATGCCGAGCCCGAGGGTGTGTTGCCCGACCGATCTGCGAAGGCGCCTGCTGGGGAAGCTATTCGGTGGTCGGGTCGGCGTGTGCGTCATAGACGGCGCCGGCGCGGTCGATCTCGGCCATATGATCCTCTGCCCAAGTGCGCAGTGCCGCCAAGGGGACCTCCAGGGACGAGCCCAGTTCGGTGAGCCCATAGTGCACGCGTGGTGGCACCGTCGGTTCCACTCGGCGGGTAACGAGACCGTCCCGGGTCAGGTTGTGCAGGGTCACCGACAGCATCTTCTGGGATACACCGGGCATTCGCCGCCGCAGCTCGGCGAACCGCACTTCATCCGGGGCGGCCTGTGCGAGGACCTTGACCGCCATCGACGTCCATTTTGTGCCGATGCGGTCCAGCAACTGACGTGTCGGGCATTGCGCATCGAACAGATCGCCGCGATCCGGTGCCTTCACCTGCGCTGATCGAGTAGTCACCTGGACCTCACCACCTGTAGTCGACGTGCCGTCTAGGCAGCGTACCTGAGATTACCTATAGTTCCCTGATAACTAATAGTTACTGACCGGAGGTCCCATGTCCCGCACACCGCCGCTCCATGCCGCGCCTATCGAGCTGCGCCAGATCGAGACCAACGGCATCCGCGCCAATGTCGCCCTTGCGGGCTCCGGGCCCGCAGTCGTTCTGCTGCACGGCTTTCCGCACACCTGGCGATTGTGGAGCGAGATCATCGGCCCGTTGTCCGCGCAGTACCGGGTGGTTGCCCCGGACCTACGCGGGTTCGGCGCCACCAGCCGTGCGTCGGACGGCTACGACGCAGGCACGCTGGCCGCCGATATCGCCGGGATCCTCGATGCCCTCGGCGAACCCACCGCGGCCGTCGTCGCGATCGACGCCGGCACCCCGGTCGCAGTCCTGCTCGCCCTGCGATACCCCGACCGGGTTCGGCGGCTGGTGGTCATGGAAGCACTGCTGGGCAGGCTCCCCGGCGCCGAGGACTTCCTCGTCGCGGGTCCGCCGTGGTGGTTCGGATTCCATGCCGTCCCCGGTCTCGCCGAAACGGTCCTGCTCGGCCACGAGGCGCGGTATATCGAGTGGTTCCTCACCACCGGCACCCGAGGCCGGGGCGTGCGGGAAGATATCCGCGACGCGTTCGTCGATGCCTACACCGGAGATGACGCCCTGCGCTGCGCCTTCTCCTACTACCGCGCACTGCCGACCAGCGCTCGCCAGATCGATCACGCCGTGGCGACCGACCGGCTCACCGCACCCACCCTGGCGATCGGTGCCCACCCGGTCGGCGACGCGCTGGAGCGTCAGCTACGCCCCATCGCCACCGACCTCACCGGACACGTCATTCCGGATTGCGGTCACATCATCCCGCTGGACCGCCCACACGAACTGCTCAGCCTCATGACACCCTTCCTCGCCGCCGACCAACCCGCCTGACGACCACTCGGTCCACCGACCGAATTCAACCTCGGCCGCGGGTATTGAGGTTCACGTTGCGTGCATGTTTAGCGTCGAGGTGCCGGATCGGCCGGTGGAGTTCCAAGTAGGAGGATGGGTGTGTTCTGGTCTGTTGCCGAAATTGCCCGCATGTCTGGCGTGACGCCGCGCACGCTGCGGTACTACGACGAGATAGGGCTGCTGCCGCCCGCTGGTATTCGCAGCAATGGCTACCGCGTCTACGAGCAGGAGCAACTGCTGCGGTTGCAGCAGATTCTCGTGTTGCGGGAGTTGGATATGCCGCTCGATGCCATCGCGGCGATTCTCGACGGGCAGACCGATCACGTGCAGGCGCTGCGCGAGCAGCACGCGAAGGTGACCCACAAGCGTGATCGTCTCGCCCGGGTAGCACACACGCTTGCCCGCACCATCGAGGAACTCGAGATACAGAACGGAACAGTTGTTGTGACCGAAATCAACAGGCCGGAAAACATTTTCGAAGGTTTCGACCCGAACCGGTACGAAGCGGTACGAGGCGACGATTGGCCGGATCAGGAGCAGACCCGGCAGCGGTCGCAACAGTTCATCGACTCGCTCAGTACCGAGGACATCGAACGGATGCAGCGAGATACGACCGCAGCGATGATTCGGATGGCCGAATTCATGTCATCCGAGACGGCGGTGAGCGACCCGTCCGTACAGGCGGAGATCGAGACGGCATACCAGCTCATCCGCGCGACTTGGGACCCGGGCGCTGGCGCGTTCAAGGCGCTGGCTCGTACCTATGATGACCCGGGCCATGCCGAGAATTTCGACCGGATCGCTGTAGGGCTTGCGACGTACTACCGCGACGCAATGGTGGTCTTCGCCGACACCCGGCTCACCTGAGCTAGGCGGCAGCTGCCGCAGGGGCGAGTCGTGTCCGGGGGGGGCTTGTACGACGGCTCAACCAGCAACACGCGGTCACGCTTGTCGACAAACAAGGCCCCGCCCCCATTCGCTTGCCCGGCAGCCTCGAATATCTTCGGCTAGTCCAGAGCCCATGGGGTACAACGCTATCCAGCCTGAACACCAGATGTCGTGCCGCTGTTCGAGTAGGTGGCTTGTCGGATATTGCTATGCGGCATCCCCATCGACTACCCGGTCACCAGATCGCTGGTTCGGGTGTCAGGTCCTGTCGAATGCACTACTCTCGCGGGAACGCAAACCTAGAACAGGTTCTCGGGGCGGGGTATTCGATGCGGGCAGTGCAGATCGCGACATTGCGGGCGGCGGTTGGCGGTGTGGTCTTCGCGCTCGTAGCGGCGTGCGCGGGTTGGGCTACGGCAGTGCCGCTGCCGGAACAGGATTCGTTCTACGCCCAGCCTGCGGGTCTCGCCGACCTGGCCGATGGGACAGTGCTCGCGTCGCGGGTGATCGAAACGGAGTCGTTCTCGCAGCCGCTGCCGGCGGATGCCTGGCAGGTGCAGTACAAGACAATCGACAATCATGGGGCACCCCGGGCCTACATCGCGACAGTCCTTGTACCGCATCGAGAATGGATTGGCGACGGCCCGCGTCCGCTGCTGTCGTACCAGGTAGCCGAAGACGGCGTCGGCTCGAAATGCGCACCTTCGTATGCGCTGCGTGGTGGGATCGACGGCGTCCCCAGCGGCGCGTACGCCGAGACCGGCATGATTCGGTTTGCACTGCAACAGGGTTGGGCTCTGGTCGTACCGGACTATCAGGGTCCCGACTCCGATTTGTTCGGTGCCGACGGATATGTCCACGGCGTGCTGGACGGTATCCGCGCGGCCAGAGCGTTCGCGCCCGCGGCTGTCGACCCCGCGGCGCCGATCGGCATGTGGGGATACTCCGGCGGTGCACAGGCCACCGCTATCGCCGCGCAAGCGCACACCACCTACGCCCCGGAACTGCGATTGTCCGGTGTGGTGCTGGGCGGGGTCGTCGCGGACCTGGAAGCCACCATGTCCGGCTTCAGCGGTGGAATCGCCGGTGGTGCGGTTGTGGTCGGCCTGGTGGGGTTGGACCGGTCCTATCCCGAAGCTGATGTGGCTCAGTACCTCAACGAATCCGGCCGCAGGATGCTGGCCGCGAGCCGGGCCGATTGCGTGCCCGACGCCGCTCTGGCGTATCCGTTTCTCGATGCGGCAGCGCTGGAAGCTTGGCCTGGGTCGATCACGAACAACGCCGAACTGAGCACGGTGGTGCGGAAAGCCAGCCTCTTGTTCCGCCCGGGCGAACCTGCCGTGCCGGTGCTGCTCCATCACGCTGTCGCTGACGAGTTCGCGCCGATCGGTGCGGCCCGGGCGCTGGCCGGAAAATACTGCGCCGCTGGGATTCCGGTGCAGCTGGTGGAGAATTCCGTCGGCGAGCACGGTACCGAAGCCATGCTGGGAATGCCGACGGCTCTGACCTATCTGGCCGACCGATTCGCCGCGAAGCCGGCGGCAAGCACGTGCTGAGCTATATCAGCCCTCGACGGCCCAGGGGATAGGGGAACAGGCCCAGGCCCGGTATCCACGGTGCGGACTGTGCCGGAAATAGTGGCCCGGCCTCCGGCCAATTGATCATCGCAACGCGTAATGTGACCGTCGTGCCGACTGGGGGTAGCAAACAGGTCCGCGCCGCACGTAAGCGCAAGAAGCGGATGGCGGCCGTCGCCCACGACCTCACGGACGCGCAGTGGGACGCGCTCAAAACGTCCTGGGGTGGGTGCGCCTACTGCAAATCTCCTGTCACCGCACTACAGAAGGACTGCGTGCAGGCCCTCTCGCGCGGTGGCCGCTACACACTCGGCAACGTGGTGCCCGCGTGTGGGTCGTGCAACGCCAGCAAGTGCAACGCCGAGGTGACCGGCTGGCTGCGCCGCAAGAAGCTCGACGAACGCTCGTTCCTCGTGCGCCACTATGAGATCGCGACCGAGCTCACTACGAGGTTCGCCTAGCCGCGTACAGGATGTTCGGAGCAGCAAGCGATCTCACCGACGCTTGGTGACCGATGGAATGAGCACGACTCTGCCGAACACCTCGCCAGCGTCCATTTTCCGGTGCGCCAGCACAGCTTGCTCCAGGGAAAGTATCTCGTGCACAACTGCTTTCAGCTCGCCGCGAACCGCGGCCGCGAATAGTTCGGCGGTTGCTGCTCGTCGGTCGGATATGGGCACGGTATCGGCACTGAAGGTCGCGAACGACGTCGATCGCCGGAACGCCTTGATCATCTCCACGCCGAAGTCCGCGGGCGGCATGCCTGCCATAACACCGACGACCACCATCCGACCGTTGGGCTCGAGCTTGGTGAGGAACGACGGCAGATCCGCACCGGCGGCGATGTCGATGATGACGTCGTAGCCCGTGGGAGCGTTGTCCGCACCCCAGCCGGCGCGGTCCAGCACATGTGTCGCGCCGAGATCGCGCAGGCGATCGCCGCGCGCAGGCGAGGAAGTGGTAACCGCGACCGCACCCGCACCGCCACGAGCCGCGAGCTGGACTGCCACCACGCCGATTCCGCCCGCCGCGCCACGCACTAGTACCGACTCTCCGTGCGTGAAATGCGCATGGCGCAACGCGAAGTGGGCCACCATGGCCGAGCTGCCGAGGGTCACCGCGTCGACAGCCGACAGGGCCTCTGGAACGGGAACGAGCGTCTCGGCGGAAGCGATGGCGCGCTCGGCATAGCCGCCGCCCTCACCGGTGAACGCCCACACGCGCTGACCGATCCACCCTGTGTCGACGCCCTCGCCGACCGTGGTCACAGTGCCGACGACCTCTTGGCCCAGAGTATGACCTGGCGTGATCCCGAAGGCGGCCAGTGCGCCACTTCGGACAAGAGCGTCGACACCGCCGACACCGATCGCCTCGGTCGTGATCAACACCTCTCCGGCGGCCGGATTCGGGTGCGGGAGTTCGACCACCGCGAGGACCTCTGGACCTCCGAATGCCTGGACCACTACTGCCTTCATCGGCGTCTCCGTGTTCTGTTCGAGGGGAACTGACCAGTGGGACCGTAACGGACGCCCCCGTCCGTTTAGCTAAAGTGAGAGCGGTGACCACTGGTTTGCCTCACACCCTGCGTTCGGATGCCAGGGACAACCGCGAACGCATTCTCGATGCGGCCCGCGCGGTGTTCGTCATCGACGGCCTGGATGTGCCGATGCGCGAGATCGCCCGGCGCGCCCAGGTCGGCCCCGCCACCCTCTATCGCCATTTCCCGACCAAGGAGATGCTGGTTGCCGAGGCGTTCACCGATCAGATGCTCGCCTGCCGGACTCTCGTGGACGAAGGGCTCGCCGACCCTGATCCCTGGCACGGCTTCTGCCGCACCGTCGAGAAGCTCTGCGAGCTGCAAGCCCGCGACCATGGATTCGCCGCAGCCTTCATGTCCGCCTACCCGCACGCGCTGGACTTCGCCGCGATCCGCAACTCCTCGCTCACCGGCGCCGCCGAACTGATCCGCCGCGCCAAGAACACCGGCCACCTGCGCCCCGACATCGTGGCGGACGACCTCATCCTCATGATCATGGCCAACAACGGCATCCATGCGGGCACATCGGCAGCACGAATCGCGGCCTCGCGCCGCTTCGCTGCCCTCATGATCGAGGCGTTCCGGGCCTCACCGAGTTCTGTACCGCTACCGCCGGTGCCACGATTGATGCCCCCGATGCCCCGACGCAAGCCTGGCAGAAACGCGGATGCTCGGAGGTAGGGCTGTGCCGACCACGGGCAGTGGGCGGCCGAGTCGGTTCGTGCGGTGAGCGAGTGAGGTCCACCGACTGCGCCCGCTCGGGCTCGGGCGAGGCGGTCAGTAGTTGAAGTCGGGTGCGTCGATGGGAACGACTGGGGGCCAAGGGTTGTGGTGTAATTCGCCCTCGGGGATGCGGACGCCGTGGAACCAGCCGTGGGTGGGGTCGGTGCGGGAGGTTTCGCCGGCGTCGATGTAGTCCAAATGCAGCCAGGACCATTGTTCGTGCGCGGGGCAGGGGCCGGTTCGCGCCCCGGGATCGCTGACTACGTCGGATTGGACCAGAACGTCGAGGTGGTAGGCGGCGGAGAACCAGCGTGCGGTGTCGCGTGCGGCGGGGTCGGGGTCGCGGTGCCAAGTGGTGCTCAGCGCGCGCTCGTCACCGAGACCACCCGCGCCTATCGAGCGTGCGGCCAAACGTCGGACCATGGGCGCAGATTCGGTCAGGTCCGCGCATATACCCTGGGTGACAAGGGAATTGGCGTAGTGTCCCGGTCCGTTCACCGAGATCATCACCCCACCGGGGATCCGGCGGTCGTGATGACGGCGCAGATGGGCACCGGTATGGAACAGCTGCACACTGCCTTTGAACAGGCGCAGCACCCCGTCGCTACCGCGCAGCGGGATCGCCTCGGTATAGATCACGTCGGGCCGCACGGGTGCCAGTTCGGTGAGGTACAGCGATGCCAGTTCGGTGCACAGACGGGCGAATGCGGGGCCTGGCCGGGCGTGAGCCAGACACCGGCTGTTGAAGATCACCAGAAAGGCACTGCTCATTCCGCGCGCGGCCCGCTCCTTCCAGGTGCGTCGGTCTGCGGCGATGCGGGCTGAGATCGCGTGCGGCCCGGCCGCGAGCGTCTGTTCGCCGACCCAGCACAGATCCATCGCCAATCCTCGCGCTGGTGTGCCGGACTTGGTGGCCATCCGTCCGAAAACACATGGCTGGTGCCGGGCCGCCCAGTCCAGAAACGCCGCGCGTTTGGTCTGCTCATCGGCGGCGGACAGCAGAATCTCGTTGGCGGCGTCGATATCGGGGCCGAACGATGTTCCTGCTGGAAATCGGGGCAGTTCGGAGAGTGTGTCGAGCGAGATACCGGCCGGAATCGATGTCATCGTTGCCTCGGTGTCGGGGGCGATGAAGCTTCTGGACCGGCCAAGTCTGCCCTGCGGTCATCCCGATCGCACGCCGCCACTCCGTGTGGCGGAACGCGGTGCCGAACCGAAATGGGTCACTGCCGAGTCGGTGCGGAAGGACACACGAATGGATCGACGCCAGCGAGTGCCGCACTGGCGGCCCACAGTTCGGCAGCAGTGTCGTGGTCGGTCATGTGCGCGTGGGGCGTTTCGCGATGCGGTTGCCCTCGAAGACCGAACACCCTTGGCCCCCAGAGTTGCCCGCCGTCTATCTCGCTGTCGAGAACGGCTCGGACAATGGTGGCGGCCGCCGCGTGTTTACCGTGTAGCGCAACACCCGCGGGTAGTCCGCGCAGGCGCTGGGCGGTGGTGCGAACGAACAGCGGTGGCCGAGACGGCGTCAGTGAGTCCAAGGCACCGCCGGGGTGGACGACAATGCTGGCGATGTCGGCAGCATGCGCGCGCAGACGACGATCCAGTTCGAAACCGAACAGCATTTGGGCCAGCTTAGATCGCCCGTAGGTGCGCTTGGGCCGATAGTCGTGCTCGGATTGCAGATCACCGAGATCGAGTCGCTCCGACCGCGCGGCGAAGCTGCCCACCGTGATCACTCGGCTGTTCGCTGTCGCGGCCAATAGTGGTGCCAGATGTGCGACCAGTGCGAAGTGCCCGAGATGGTTTGTCGCGAACATCAATTCGTGTCCGTGAGCACTCATGCGACGATCGGGACCGGACAGCAGGATTCCCGCATTGAGCACGATCGCGTCCAGACTGTCGACATCGAGGGCGCCCACCGTCACCGACAGTGCGGACAGATCCGAGAGATCCAGACGCACGCAGCGCAGTCGAGCATCGGGAACCCGTGCCCGGATCGCGCGTACCGCGAGGTCGCCCTTGGTGGTGTCGCGGCAGCCCAGCACCACCGTGGCACCGTTGGCCGCGAGCTGCTCGGCGGTGAAGTATCCGATGCCCGCGTTGGCGCCGGTTACCAGAATGTTCTTTCCCTCGGCTCGTCGGCCGCTGTGCCACGTCATGTCATCGACTCTGACAGCGGACCCTTGCGCCGCCCTTGCACGCTACTGTCCTGGCGTGCGAAGGGACAGCCTGGTTGTTTCCCGCCGACAAGGTCATCGCTATCGTGAACGACACGGTCACTGTCCAGTCGGACCTGGGCCGACCCGGCCGAGGCGGCTGTTCGATCGGAGAGAGTGGCGTCGGATCATGGCAGAGGACCTGACCGTGACTCGGGGGCTGGTGATACCCGCGTCCGAGTTGCGCGAGCGGTTCTCACGGTCGTCCGGCCCGGGAGGGCAACACGTCAACACCACCGACAGCCGGGTAGAGCTGTCCTTCGACCTCGCCAACTCACCCTCGGTGCCGGAGTGGCTGCGCACCCGGATGCTCGACCGCCTGGCCACCCGCCTGGTCAACGGTGTCCTCACGATCGCCGCATCGGAGCAGCGCGCACAACTGCAGAACCGCGCGGCCGCCCGCGAACGCCTGGCCTCGCTACTCCGCGATGCCGCTGCCGCCCCGCCACCCGTTCGCCGCGCCACCAAGCCCTCGCGCGGAGCGAAGGAACGACGCATCTCCGCGAAGAAGCGGCGCGGTGTCACCAAACGCAACCGCCGCGCGTCCCCCGACGACTAGCCGACGGCATCCCTCGGCGGCGGCACAACAAACGAAATATTCCGCGAGGTCAGGCCCGGAACAGCAGTATGCGGCCGAGCGGATGCTTCGTGCGGTTGATGGGGGCTGCGTGCGCAAGCCCCGGGGCGTACGATCACAATGATCTTGGTTTTCTTTCTTGCCTGCTGTGTTGAGTGCGCGATTTCACTCCCATGACCTGGACAGGAAGGCCAATGATGACCGTTGCAGCGAGCACACACGACCGAGCGAATCTCTTCGATGAACTCGATGATGCGATCAGCGAAATCACCGCCGGCCGGCCAGTGATCGTGGTCGACGACGAGCACCGCGAGAACGAGGGCGACTTGATCATGGCCGCCGAACTGGCCACGCCTGAAACGCTCGGGTTCTTCATTCGCTACACCGGAGGAGTGGTGTGTGCGCCGATGTCGGTCGAGCGGGCCGAGCTGCTCGGGTTGCCGCCGATGACCGCAATGAATCAGGACTGCAAGCAGGCCGCGTTCACCGTGACCGTCGATGCGGTAGCGGGCGTGGTGTCCGGCATCTGCGCGGCCGACCGAGCCGCTACCCTGCGCGCACTGGCGGACCCGGCTACCCGGCCGGAAGATCTTCAACGGCCGGGCCACGTGTTCCCATTACGAGCACATCCTGACGGGCTCGCGGCGCGTCAAGGTCACACCGAAGCCGGAGTGGAATTGATGCGGCTGGCCGGCCTGTCCCCGGTGGCGGCGATCAGCGAGGTCTGTCACGACGACGGGGCGGTGATGCGGTTGCCCGCATTGCGTGCCTTCGCCGATTCCCATGAGCTGAAGCTGATTTCGATCGATCAGCTCATCGCCGCCACCGGAACCACGGCGCCCGTTCCCTCATGAGCGAGTACGTCGAGGCCGTCCTGTTCGATCTGGACGGGACTCTCGCCGCGACCATGGTGCCCTGGGACCGCTGCTGGGCGCAATACGCCGCCGGCCATGGCCATATCTGGACCGATGTCGACCGACACAGGACGCATGGCCACGGTGACTGGGCCCAGTATCTGGCCCGGGTGTGTGGTATCCATTCCGTCGATCAGGTCATCGCCGATTGCGTGAGGGCGATGATCGAGCAGCTCGAGGCCGGTCACATCGAGTTGCTCCCGGGGGTGGACGCGCTGCTGAGGGCGGTCACGAGCCGGGCGGTGACCGGTGTGGTGTCGGCTTCTCCACGCCGGTTTGTCGCTGCCACCCTCGATCATTTCGGGCTGCGCCGCTCCTTGCAGGTCGTGGTCGCTCGTGAGGACCAGGCGCAAACCAAGCCTCACCCGCAGCCCTGGTTGCATGCCGCGGCCCTGCTCGCAGTCGACCCGAATGCTTGTATAGCAGTGGAGGATTCGGTGGCAGGGATTCGGTCAGCGCATGCGGCAGGGATGCGGGTGCTGGCGATCCCGAGCTGGGCGCCCGACCTGTCTCCGAGCGAAGCGAAACTAGCCGAGCATCTGGCCCCTGACCACCGCGAAGCCCAGCAGTGGCTGAGCAGCATGCTCACCGAATCGGCCAGCACGATCACCCGCTGACGCGAATCAGGTTGCTCCTACTGCTGATGCACGGTGTCGAGAATTTGTTTGGTCAGTACGGGGCGCACGGCCACCTGCACCGATGGGAGCTGGTTGATATCCGGGTTCGAGCGGTCGATCGCACAGATGACCGTGTCGACGATCGCCCCCCGCGATCGCAACTGCTCGGTCGCGGCGACGACCGCTCCACCGGTAGTGATGACATCCTCGATCAGCACGATGCGGCGGTCCCGCACGTCGCCGCCTTCGGCAAGCTGTTGTGTGCCATAGGGTTTCGCTGCCTTTCGGATGAACAGCGAGGGCAGTCCGGTCAACTGGCTCAGCATGGTGACGAGTGGGATCCCGCCCAACTCGAGGCCACCGAGCATCTCAGTGTCTTCTGGGACCAGTGCGACCATCCGTTCGGTGATTCGTCGCAGCAGCTGAGGATCGGCCTCGAACAAGTACTTGTCGAAGTACTCATCGGCAACAATTCCCGATCGCAGCTCGAAGGACCCACTCAGCCGACAACGCTGATCGATGTCATGAGCGAGGTCGAAAAGAACCGGGTCGTTGCGAATGTCCAGCACGACATCATGTTCGCAGACTGTCTGCGACCCAACCACTCAGCCGTCAGTCGCCCAGCTCTTCGCGCTGCCATCGGCAGATGCGGACGTTCCTGACCGCGCGGTATGCGGCATTTGCGGATGCCATCGCCTAGAGGCTTGTCGCCGTGCGGACGAGGTCGGCGATGGCTTGTGATCTGCTGTGTGGTGGCCAGGCGATGACGGTGGTGACGGCCGGTGCGTCCGGCACCGCCACGATGGCGTGCTCGTGGCGTAGCTGGGTTCGGAGCGACTCGGGCATGACCGCGCAGGCCCGGCCGAGCGTGATCAGCTGGGTCAACTGGGTATGGTCGCGAACCTGTGGGCCGGGGCCGTCCGGATAGCTTCCATCGGGTCGAGGCCATCGCGGCAGGGGCAGGTCCGTCAGGGCGTTGACCTCGGCCATCGACAGGTGAGTTCGGTCGGCGAGGGGGTGCCCCGCGGGCAGGACCACGATCTGCTGTTCGGTGTGCAGGTCCTCGGTATCGAATCCGGTCGTCGTGTCGTAGGGCCGGTGGAGCAGAGCGACGTCGGCACTCCCGTTGCGTAGCAGGGCTTCCGGTTCGCCGGGCCCGCACAGCACCACCTCGACTGCGACAGCGCAGGGGTCGGCGGCGTAGGCGTCCAGCAGCTTCGACAACAGTTCGCTGGACGCTCCTGCCTTGGTCGCCAGCACCACACCGGGCCGGTCGGCAGCGGCGCGGCGAGTGCGGCGCTCGGCGGCTTCGACCGCTTCGATCGCCAGCCGGGCCTCCCGCAGCAGCACCGCCCCGGCTGGGGTCAACGTGATCGCGCGCGTAGTGCGATGCAGCAGAACGACTCCGAGCCGGCGTTCCAGTTGCTGGATCGCCCGCGACAGCGGTGGTTGCGCCATCGTGAGCCGTTGCGCCGCCCGCCCGAAGTGCAACTCCTCGGCGACGGCGACGAAGTATCGCAACTCCCGCGTCTCCACCGGGCCATCGTATCCGGCACTTACCACGGCCAATACCCGCGCGGTATCGACGCACACCCGATCGGTCTTGGACGTCCCACCCGTATCCGCAGCATTGTCAACGGTATGAGTGAACGGACAATCGCGCTGGTGACCGGCGCGAACAAAGGAATCGGATTCGAGATCGCGGCGGGCCTGGGCGCCCTCGACTGGCGAATCGGCGTGGGCGCGAGGGATCGACAACGCCGCGACACCGCGGTGGAGAAGCTGCGCGCGGTCGGAATCGAGGCGTTCGGCGTGCCGCTCGACGTGGACGACGACGCGAGTGTCGCCGCCGCGGCCGAGCTGATCGCCGACCATGCGGGAGGGCTCGACGTCCTGGTCAACAATGCCGCGATCACCGGCAGCGTGCCACAGACGCCCACCACGGTCGATCCCGCGACCGTGCGCGCTGTCGTGGAAACCAACGTGATCGGCGTCATCCGGGTCACCAACGCGATGCTGCCCATGCTGCGCCGCTCGGCAGCACCGCGAATCGTCAACATGTCCAGCAGCGTGGGCTCGCTCGCCCTGCAGACCGCTCCCGGCCTCGACACAGGCCCGGTTCCCACTGCCTACTCGGCGTCGAAGACCTTCCTCAACGCCGTCACCATCCAATACGTCAAGGAACTGGGCGACACCGACATCCTGATCAACTCCGGCTGCCCAGGTTTCACCGCCACCGATCTCAACGGTTTGCGAGGCGTCCGCACTCCGGCACAGGGGGCGGCGATCGCGATTCACCTCGCGACTTTGCCCGACGACGGACCGACCGGCGGATTCTTCGACGATGCCGGAACAGTGCCTTGGTGACAGGCCCACGGTGCGTCAGGGCGGTCCGGGCCCTTCCCCGGATCACTGTTCACCGCACGGTCTTGGCAGGTGCGGCCTCGGCAGAGGGGGACGGGATCATCCGCTGCGGGTGCCGGATCGAGCGGTCACCCGGTCGCGCAGTATCGGTACGCCGGGTCCGGCAAGGTCATCGCAGTACGTAGATCTGCCGGCCATCGCCATGGTCAGCGCGATCGTGGTCCCGCTGACGACAGGGCCGGACCCGGCCGCAAAAGGTCCGTCGGTCGCCTCCAATCGCAGGCCGTCGGTATTGCTGCGGCTGGTGACCGTGAAGTCACGTCCGGCGTAGAAACGCGCGACTTCGGTAGCGGCTTCCGTCGACGGTGTGCGCGGTAGTCCGAGGGGACGCCGGATGTCTTGTGCGTGGACAACGACTTCACCGAGCCAGGCCGTCGTGGGTCCGGGAGCCGCAAGGGTGCTGGTGACGACCGCCCGGAACCGTTCGAGGGTTTCGGCGGGAGTACTCCCACGGTGCTCGGCGAGACGCCGGTTGTTGTGCTTGTCGAAGTCGAACCGGGCACCCAGGACGCTGGACAGCCAGCGCAGCCGTCCGATGCTCGCCGCTGCGGTGAGGTGCGCGACGACCTCCTCGACCACCCAGTCCCCACACAGCGAGGGCCGTCCCCACTGCTGGTCGTCCAAGCCGGCGAGATCGTCGGCCAGGACGGCACGTTCGGCGTGGGCCATCGCCCACAGGGTGTCACGGGCCAGGGCATCCGACACGAGGTACCTCCAACACTCAGTCGCCTACGGGTGCGATGTGCACCTCACGGTGTGCGGCGAAACGGGCGCGCGGAGCCGCTTCGTCGTTCTGTAGTGCAGACGCCGCGATCTGCGCAGACTCATCGGTGCGTGCGTTGTGAATGTCATGTGGCCATGCCGAGGGTTTCGAGAATCCAGCGTATTGCGCGGCGAGTCCTTGTGCGATACCGGCTGCGGGTTCAGGTCCTGGACGTAGTGGTTGGTCACGCCGGGTTCGCGCTACTCGCAGACCATGAACGTCGCGTCGAAGCGCACACCGACCACGCCGACGCCACTGCCGAGATAGTCGCGATGCGCGTCACCGCCCGGATTCCTGCGGGTGACAGACTGAACCGCAGTCCTCGCACACGCGGGCTGCTCGCCGAACATGCCGAAACCGGCCGACTGCTGAACTTCCTTCTCGAATCGTCGCTTGGGCGCGGCCCCAGCTGACCACATCGGAGGCACTCCGGGCTGGGAGCACATCGGCGTAGCCTCTCAGGATGCGGATCGGCGAGCTGTCCAAGCGCACGGGCGTGAGTCCGCGCTCACTGCGGTACTACGAAGCGCAGGGTCTGCTGACCAGCTCACGCTCCGGCGCCGGGCAGCGCCACTATTCCGATGCCGAGGTCCAGCGTGTGTCGCTCATTCGGCAGCTGTTCGCCGCGGGTATGTCCAGCCGGGTGATCGCGACCGTGCTGCCGTGTGTGGACATTCCCGGTGACCTGGGTGTCGCCGAGGAGACGTTCGCGACGATGACGCGCGAGCGCGACCGGATCGACGCCGAGATCGCGCACCTGACCGAGAACCGAGATGCGCTCGACGCGCTGATCAGGGTCAACAGCCGGCACCGGGCGGAGCTGTCGGTGGCCGCCGAACCGGTGGCGCGGTCGGCCTGATGCTGTGACCTGCACCTCGATCGGTTGCCTCTTACATCGGTGTGAGGGGTGAGGATGGCTACAGAGCCCGGAATCACCTGGGCTGGTCATTCGAGAGGCGGCGGAAAATGGGGCAGGCGTGGGGTTTCGGCAGGTATGGCGGGCCCGAAGTACAGGAGTTCTTCGATCGTCTCGATCCCGTTCCCGGTCGCGGCGAGGTGCTGATCCGGGTCGACGTCGCCGGCGTGAATCCCCTTGACCACCTTGTGCGCTCGGGTCTGGTCCCTGGGCTCGACGGCGGACGTCCCTTTCCCCGCGTGCTGGGCATGGAGGCAGCCGGAATCGTTCTCGCCCGGGGCGAGGATGTCGAAGGGCTCGAGGTGGGTGATGCGGTCTTCGGCTTCGCACTCACCGGTGGTGGTACCTACGCCGAGACGACGGTGCTGTCCGCGCCGAACACCGCGCGCATCCCGGTGGGCCTGTCTGCGACCGTGGCGGCAACGCTGCCGGTGGCCGGGACGACCGCGGTGGATGCGCTCGACCAGCTCGACCTTCCGACCGGTGCCACGGTCCTGGTCAACGGCGTTGGCGGTGGGGTCGGCCTCGCCGTCGCCCGGCTGGCCATCGGGCGCGAGCTGCGTGTGATCGGCACCGGCAGTACTGCCAAGCGCGAGCACGCTGAAGCCATCGGAGTGCGGTTCATCGACTACGCCGCCGAGAACGTCGTCGCGGCGGCGCGCGAGCTGGTTCCACACGGCTTCGACGGGGTCGTCGATCTGGTCGGAGGTACCTCGCTACGGACGGTCGCGCCACTGGCCCGCAATCCTCGCAACGTCATCGCGGTGGGTGATATGTCTGTGCCCGACCTCGGTGGGCGTTTCATCGAGCGTCGCCTGGACCGAGAGAATCTGGAGCGCTCCGCCCAGCTGGCCCTCGACGGAGTCCTCGCACCCGTGATCACCGCGGTCCATCCGCTTTCCGACGCCCCGGCAGCCCTCGCCACCGTCGAGAACGGTCACATCTCGGGCAAAGTCGTCATCAAGGTGACATGAGAAGCGCCGGCTTTCCGACGCCAAGAGCGGGCCGCACCCAGGATCGCGGATCGGGCAACAGCGATACCACCCTGCTCAGAGTTCGACAGGTTGAGACCGCGATAGGCTGACTGTTGATTGCCGCGGAATCGCAAGTGCGGCTGGGGGAGGGGCGGACGTGGTGATACGTGGCCGAGAGTCCCGCGATGCTGCGGCGCCCCTTGACATGTCGCGCACGGAGCGCCTGCGCGTCCACGGCGCCGTCTCTACTGCGCTGGCACTGCACAGCGATCATGCGTTGGGCGAGCTCGTGGATGCGGCCGTGCCGATCGGTTCCGGTATCGGCGGGAAGTCAGCGCTGCTGGAGATCGCCGGAGCTCCGGTTTTCGTGAAGCGAGTGCCCCTCACCGATCTGGAACGGCAGCCGGAGCACGTCCGGTCGACGGCGAACCTGTTCGATGTGCCGCAGTTCTACCACTACGGTGTCGGCCTCATCGGTGGGGCGGGCTTCGGAGCTTGGCGCGAGCTCGCCGTGCACACCATGACGACGAACTGGGTGCTCGCTGCCGAACGCGAGGGGTTCCCGCTGATGTACCACTGGCGGGTGCTGCCGGACACGACGCCGCTGTCGGACGAGCTCGCCGACATCGATCGCGCCGTCGCCTACTGGGATGACCGACCCCGGATACGCCATCGGATCGAGGCCGTTCGGGACTCTTCGGCGAGTATCGCGCTGTTCCTGGAGTACATTCCGCAGACCCTGCACGAGTGGCTGAATGCCCAGATCGAGGCGGGCGATGAGGCCACCGACCGGGCCTGCGCCATGGTGGACCGCGAGTTGGCCGCCGCCACCGCCTTCATGAACGGTCGTGGGCTCCTGCACCTCGACGCGCACTTCCAGAACATCCTGACCGACGGTCGACACCTCTACTTCGCAGATTACGGCCTCGCGCTCTCCTCCGGGTTCGACCTCTCACCGCAGGAAGCCGCGTTCTTCGACCGGAACCAGAGCTATGACCGCGGCTTCACCGCAACCTATTTGGTGAACTGGCTACTCACCGCTCTGTACGGGCTCCGGCGGGACGACCGGGCCGAACGCATCGAGATGGTGCGCGCCATCGCGGCGGGCGCGCCGCCGGAGGGCATCCCCGAGGGGGCCGCCGCGGTTCTCATCCGGCAGGCGCCGGTCGCTGCGGCGATGTCCGCGTTCATGCTCGCGTTCCAGCAGACGAGCCGGAGCACCCCGTACCCGGACGATGAGATCCGCCGCCTGCTGGACGAGCAGACTTCTGTGTTCGTTCAGCCGCTCCTGTCGTCAGATCAGCTCGGGCGGAAGTGCTAACGCCGGGACAAGTGTTGCGAGGTCGACAATCGATGATCTGTCTCCGGATCGAACGGTCGCGACGGGTCATTTCCCGCTCCCAGCGAGGGCCGCTGGACGACTACCCCTCCGTCTTCCGAGGTGGCGGGTAGCACGCGCGCGATGACGGTCGCGTGAATGACGTCGTTGAGGCGCCCGACGTGTGCGCGTACCGCCAGCGCGGCATCGAGGAGGTCTTCGCTGAATCCGTACCTGGTGTCACCTCATGACTCGTTGCGGATCCAGCGCCCTGGAAATCAGCCTCCGCGGCGGCGAGGTGCGCTGTCAGATCGCTTCATCCCTTCCCGAGAGATTTCACCACCACGGGCCGGCAGGGCAACCGCGGGCACCGAATTGCGTCCTGAGTGGAGCGAACGATCTCATCGGTACGCTCGTAAGCATGGGTGGGGACTTGCTACTGCTGATCGCCACCATCGGTCCGGTGGCACTGTTGGGGTGGGCGGCTGTTCGGGCGAAGCACCGCGGCTTGGGAGGGTCGTTCGTCGGGCCATTTCAGGAGATGTTCGATCCCGGTGCGGCGCGAGCGCAGATCGTCATCGAGGAGATCGCGGAACTGCCGGATCCCGCGGACTCCGGCGACCCGGACAACGACGATGATTCGCCGAACACGGTGGTGTACAAGGGCATTCGGCTCTATATCAACCCTGATAGGGCTCGGCGGCGCGGAGGTGGTGGGACCGCCAGGCAAGCGGGATGAGCACCCGCCTGGCAAACCCGAACAGCCGTCCGACCATCACGCTCTCAGAATTCACCGTCTGATGGTTGCGAGGATTGACGAAGTGCACTCTCCTGGTCGACGTTTCGAGAGTTGTTCCTGCGATGACTCATTCCGAGGTCATCGAGACGTTGGAACAGGGGCGGCGATTGCGGCGTCGAGATTCTGGACAGCTTTGTCGTACTGATTGCGGTCGAACAGAAATGGGCCGAATGCGGCGCAGTCACGAGTGGTGCGATACGGCTGTTCGAAGTGGTCCCATACGACAAGGTCGCCGGTCGAGGTTATGCGCGTCAGCAGCGGCCAGCAGCCGAAATCCCCGCAACTGCAAGCAAGTACAGGAGTCTTCTGTCTCATGGTGAGGGGAGAGGAACCGTGAAAATGCTCCTCCGCTGACTCGAACCGGACGAACAGGGGGACGAGGCCACCGTAACGGCCGCCCACGGGCTCCAGGTCGGCGCTGATTTCGAAGGTGTCGATGAGATCGGTCAGAGGGATGGTATCGATGCGGGGCATGATCTGGGGGACGTCGGTGGGTCCGGGTGGTCCTGGCCGATAGTCGAACCCGATCTCACTGATAGCTGTCAATCGGTTGCGCTGCAAGCGCTTCCGATCTCGGGTGATCGACCCAGCACCCGCACCGCGGCGCGCGTCGGGGGCCTGGGCCCTGCGGGGGATCACCGACTGAGGCGCACGACGCCCTTCCCAGTTGAAAGAATCACGGCGTCAATGTATCCAGCGCTCGCCCATCCTGCAAAGGTGGAGGCCCTCTGCGGCGCCGCCCAGTCGGACGCTCATCGGTAGGTGAGTGCGTTCATCGGCTGGGATCGCGGACGTCGGGGTCGCGCGGGTCGCGGCATGAGCGTGCTTCTGGCCGCTAGCATCACGAGCGTGGGCGACCAGGACCGGCCGAGCGAGCGGGTTGTCGAGCAGCGACTGCGAAACCGCGCGATAGAGACACTCGTCGAGGGGGACGAGGGTGTTCGTAGATGGGGGTACGGGGACTACGTCAACGAGTTCTTCGACACGATCGACGACGACGGAGCCTGGCGATGGCGCGAATGGTCGACGTTCACGCCAGCAGAGGTGACCGCGCTCGACAAGGTGCAGCGAGCACTCCTTGATGCCTGTGCTGCGACACCTCGGATTTCGTCCGATGAGGAGTTCATCGCTTCGGGGTGGCCTAGGCGTATCAAACCGCTCGCGGCTGCGGCACTCGAACTGATGCAGTCGAGAGGTCGTTTTCGAGAGGATCGCGAGGAAGATGCGCCTTCGCGTACGAGCTGAAACTCACACCACCGATCGCACGGGAATCGGCAGATCAGTATGTCAGTGCGTTCAGAACCGCACGGCCGCGCTGGTCAAGTGGGCAGGCCAGCTCGAGGATGGACACGTCTTCGAGTAACTGCATGTCGTCGACGTAAACCAGTTCCAGCAGAGCATCATTCACGCTGCGCCGGAGCCCGGTCAGTTCCGGTGTGGGTAGTACACGTTCGGTCTCAGCAGTGATGGGAACGATCACCAGCAGATCGAGGGAGGCCAGTGCGGTGCGTAGGGCGGTTTCGTCGATCCCGGCTTCCGCGTCGACGCCGATGGCTGCCAGATATGCGAGGAAGTCGAGGGGTGTCCTGTCGTATACCGCAGCGGGTGCGGGATCACCGAGTAGGCGCATCGCGTAGCGCAACTGTGCCCAATAGTCCGCGGCCACGGGCGGATACGCGAATTCGTATCCTTCCTCTTCGAGTAGTACGTACGGTTCCTGGATTGCTGTGTGCCCGCGCTCCAGTCGCGCACAGAGCTCTTCGACCAAGGTTGTCTTGCCGGTTCCATGCGGTCCGGAAACCCCGATGCGCAACTCTGCCCCTTCCAATGTCTGGTCACTAGTCTGCGTCCTGCAAGGAATCGTGCGGAAATCAGGTGTGGAGTCCAGGGTGTCAGGATGCCCAGGCTGGAGACCACCGCCCCCTCCTTCGAGGCGATCGCGCCGAAATTCGCCTGTCTGCAACCAGTTCCTGATGAGGACTGTTGCCCGACGGCACCTTGCCGACGGTGTTGATCAGTGCGTCCAGCCGGGCCGTCAGGTGTGGGGGTAGGACGCGGCGGAGTTTGGCCGTCGCGCTGTCGGCTGCGCGGGCGGCCGGTCGGCGCCGCGGCTGGGGAAGAGCCCGAGTAACACGGCCACCGCCTCGTCGTCGGTCAGTGGCATCCGTCAGCAGGAGCACACAGTGAAGCTCGTCTCGATCCGTGTGATCACTGACGACATCCAACGACTGGTCAGTTTCTATCAGCACGTGACCGGCGTCGAAGCCAACTGGGCTACACCGGATTTCGCCGAAATCGTGCTGTTTCGAGATCCCGACGGCAACCTGATCAACCTCTTCACCCCGGCGGCCCGGACACAGCAGGTCCGCCACCGAAACATCACGTCACGCCGCGGAGGAGTACGGACTTCAGCAGGTCGCCACCCATCGAGTTTCACGGATCGGTGCGCACAAGGTCGTAGACATAGGACCGTTCGCCCTTGCGGCTCACCCACACGCCCTCAGGAGGAACCTCGCCTTGCCCAGGTTCGTCGAACGGGCGACTCGATACCTCATCGGCCGCGTTGCACACCACCCAACCGAAGTCGGGGAGTCGGCGACACCAGATATCGAGGTCGGTCCGCTTATACGACGGGAACCCATGCGCGTCCCCCTCGCGGACGAACTCATATGTCAACCCATCCACGCGCCGCACGAACCTCACACCCGACATCGGACCATTCTCACCAAAGACCTCGACACGAACAACCAGGTCCCCGCTCAGGTTGACGAGAACCCAGGGACCGCATACGTGGTCAGCTCTGCTGATTGCTGAGCAATCCTCGAGCAGGTGAGCCTCTGTGTGTGAACGGCTGCCGGCCCCTGTGTGCGCACGCCACCCCGGAACAGGACATATGCCGGTCACACTGAGGGTGCGAGCGCGTGTTCCGCGGTGGCTTGAGCCCCGTAGGGTCTGTGTCGATGACGGCATCGACACACGCTCACTGCTTCCACACTGGCGCTGACGGCGAATCACCGCTCGTTCTGCTCCATGGCTCACACGGCAGCGAATCCGACCTCATTCCGGTAGCCGACGAAATTGCCCCAGAGGCATCAAAACTGAGTGTCCGTGGCACAGTCAGCATGGATGAGGGCTATGCCTTCTTCCATCGCTTGCCGGACCGTCGCGTAGACTCGCGCGACATCGTCACCAGGACGCGGATACTGGCAGGTTTCATCGCAACCGCCTGCGCTGACTACAATCTCACCAGACGCCCCGTCGCAATCGGTTTCTCCAACGGCGCCATCATGGGCGCGGCTCTACTCATGACCTATCCGGGATTGCTGGCGGGAGCGATCCTCTTCCGTCCCCTGGCCCCGTTCGCCCATGATCTAGCCGACCGCGTCGACAACACTCCAGTTCTGATAGTCGACGGCGCTCACGACAACCGCCGGTCACCCGGGGACGGCCTTCAGCTGGCTGAACAGCTGCGTCGTGCGGGAGCCCGGGTAACCCATCAGGTGCTATCGGTCGGCCATGCGATCACCGCCGAGGACAAAATCGTTGCGCGCGAGTGGCTTCTGGCGCAGAGGTATTGAGCGATGGTGCCCAACCGAGGTGCCACACATTGCCCGGGCGATCTCTGCGCGCCTACGGTCATGCTCCGAGCACGACTGGTCTGCGCACAAACTTCGAGTTTCTCGAGACAACCAGTTTCATGCTTGCAGAATTCAAGGGCGATTCTCTGGCGCGAAGTTCGACTGGGTGATAACCCAGCATGCCGAGTTCTCCGGTGCTGTCGACGACAGCGGGGCGGACTTCAATCCGATCGGCCTCCCTCACATCAAGTCTCAGAGGTGAGCGCTGCTGATCCTGCTCCGAGTTAGGGTTCGGCTTGGCGGTGCGATTGCCTACTGATCTCGGCGTTGCTCAGTCATCGGCATTACCGGACGGTGGGATTGCGCCGGATGTCGTGGCGGCGGTGAGGCGCTGGCCCAGGGCGCGCACGGCGTCGTTGAGGGCGTCGGGGTGCTCGATGACGAAAGGGCGGTTCAGGGCGGCGAGGACGGGGGGAATCCAGTCGAGGTGTTCGGCGCGGATGAGGACTCGGACCCAGGGGGTGGGATCGGTGGGTGGGGAGTCTATTTCGTGCAGCGTTGCGATGGTCGCGGGGAGTAGTGGGCGGATCTGGGTGGGTGTGCCTTGGACGCGGATCGATACCTCGTGCCGGTAGGGGGCAGTGGCGAGGGCAGACACGAGGTGGGTGGTCGGGTCGAATTCGGTCGGTGGAGTGAAGGTTTCGGGGAGGGTGGTTGTCTCAGTGATGCGGTCCAGTCGGAACTGGCGTAGGTCGTCGCTGTTGTTGTCCATCGCCGTCAGGTACCAGCGGCCGGAGTGGGCGACGAGGCCGTAGGGGTGCACGGTCCGCTGAGAGTGTTGTCCGTTCCGGTCGGTGTAACCGATGGCGACCAGTCGGTGTTCGCGGGTGGCCGCGGCGATGTCGAGGAGGACGGCGGTTTCGACCGGGACTTCGGGGCGGGCGTCGGCGGTGAATTCGGCGGTGTTCACCAGTGCGTCGAGACGAGCGCCCAGGCGTGCGGGCAGGACGCGGCGGAGTTTGGCGGTCGCGCTGTCGGCGGCGTGGACCGATGTCGTCGAATGGCTGGTGAGGAGTCCGAGCAGGACGGCTACCGCCTCGTCATCGGTCAGCATGAGTGGAGGCATCCGGTAGCCGGGAGCGAGTCGGTACCCGCCGTAGCGGCCGCGGACCGAGCGGACGGGGATATCCAGGTCGGTGAGATGGGTGACGTAACGCCTGACGGTGCGTTCGTCCACGCCCAGGCGCCCAGCGAGTTCGCCGACGGTATGGGTGCCGCCCGTCTGCAACAGCTCGAGCAGGGCCAGTACTCGGGCCGTGGGGCGCGTCATCCGGCAATTCTCCCATCAATACCGGGCGGAAACTGTCCGGTATCGCCTCTACCTTGGGATTCAGCGGTGGAACTTCCGCCCTTCCCGACAGCAGGAGTACGCAATGAACCTCGTCTCGATCCGCCTGATCACCGCCGACATCGAACAGCTGGTCGGCTTCTATCAGCGGGTGACCGGTGTCGAAGCCCGGTGGGCTACACCGGATTTCGCCGAGATCGTGACTCCGGCCGGCACACTCGCGATCGGAAGCGTGCGTACGGTCGCGTTGTTCGGGGCCGGCAGCGCGCGCCCTGCCGACAATCGCACCGCGATCATCGAGTTCATGGTCTCCGACGTCGACGCCGACTACCGCAGGTTGCGCGACTCCGTCGAGGACTTCGTCAACGAGCCGACGACGATGCCGTGGGGCAACCGGTCGCTCCTGCTCCGAGACCCCGACGGCAACCTGATCAACCTGTTCACCCCGATCACCGCGCGGGCCGCCGGGTAGGCGTGCAGCCCACCGTTGACCGCTTGCCTAACGGCGTTCATAGTAACTAACTATGGACGCTATGCCGAGGCGTGATCGGAAAGCGGAACGGCGTGAGGCGACGCGGCAGGAAATTGTCGAGGCCGCGTGGGAGATCGCACGGGAGCGGGGACTGGCGCAGCTGACACTGCGCGAGGTCGGTGAGCGGATCGGAATGCGGGCGCCGTCGCTGTACTCGCACTACGGATCGAAGAACGCGATCTACGATGCGATGTTCGAGCAGGCTTGGAGTGAGTGCGAGCGCGTCTCGATCGACGCGCTGCGTTCGGCCCCCGCGGATCCCCGCGGCCTCGTGCGCGTCCTGGCACTGGCGTACTTCGATTTCGCGGTTGCCGATCTCGCCCGCTATCAGCTGATGAACCAGCGCACGATCCCGGGATTCGAACCCTCACCCGAGGCGTACGTGTCGGCGGTCCGCGCGCTCGACGAGGTCATCGCGGTGCTCGCCACGATCGGCGTGACCGACCGCGATGACGTGGAGATCTGGATTGCGATCCTGTCCGGCCTGGTCGATCAGCAGCTCGCCAACGATCCGGGCGGGCACAGTCGGCGCAAGCTGTTGGACCGCGCCGTGGACATGTGGGCCGACAGTGTCGGCCTTCCGCCGACGAAGGAGCCGCAGAAATGACGGCTGTCGAGCAGACGGCGGTGACTGCGCGGCGCGCGATGCTCGCCCATGCCGACGCGATGCGGCTCGCCCGCGACGAGTACTCGCGCTTCGCCGACGCGGTCGCCGCGCTCGACGGTGACGACTGGACTGCACCGACCGAGTGTGCCGGGTGGACCGTGCACGACCTCGTCGCCCACGTGGTCGGTATGTCCACGATGGCATCGTCCCCGCTGGAGAATGCCCGCCAGACCCGGGCTGCCCGTAAGCGGTTGCGGCCCGGCCGGCAGCTCGTCGACGCCGTGACCGCGTATCAGGTCGAACGATTCGGACAGCAGACGACGGATCAGCTGGTCCGGTCGATGGCGGGCATCGCGCCCAAGGCCGCGGCAGCGCGCAGACGTACCCCGGGGTTGCTGCGCAATCGAACAATTCCCGAGCAGCAGCTGGTCAACGGCACCGCCGAACGGTGGACCATCGGGTACGCCATCGACACGATCCTGACCCGTGACCCGTGGATGCATCGGATCGACTTGGCCCGGGCCACCGGGCACGTTCTCGTGCTGACCGATGAGCACGACGGGGCGATCGTGGCCGACGTGGTGCAGGAATGGGCCGCCCGCCACAACAAACCCTTCGACCTGTGCCTGACAGGTGCCGCTGGAGGCCGATGGCATTGCGGCACAACGGATGAACGCCTCGACCTCGACGCGGTCGAATTCTGCCGGATCCTCTCCGGCCGCGCCGAAGGCGCTGGACTACTGACCACCCAAGTGCCGTTCTGACACTGCACCGAATCGAGCCGACCATGACCACCACCATCGAGGAAATCGCCGCCGACATCTACCGCATCTCGACGTTCGTGCCCGACATCGGCGAACAGGGGCTGACGTTCAACCAGTTCCTGCTCGCCGATGATCAGCCGCTGCTGTTCCATACCGGGCATCGCGCGATGTTCACCGACGTCGCGGCGGCGATAGCACGGGTCACACCGGTGAACCAGCTGCGGTGGATCACCTTCGGGCACGTCGAATCCGACGAATGCGGGTCGATGAACCAGTTCCTCGCCGCGGCCCCCGAATCGCAGGTCGCCCATGGTGCCGTCGGCTGCATGGTGTCGCTGGACCACATGGCCGACCGGCCACCGAGACCGCTTGCCGATGGCGAAACCATCGAACTCGGCCGGATGCGAGTGCGCCACATCGACACCCCACACACCCCGCACGGCTGGGAAGCGCGTGTGTTGTTCGAGGAAACCACACAGACTCTGCTGTGCGGGGACCTGTTCACCCACCTCGGTGCGGGCGCGGCCCTCACTACCGGCGACATCGTCGGCCCCGCCGTTCACGCCGAAGATCTGTTCGCCTACTCGTCGCTCGCACCGGCGACCCCGATGATCGTCGACCGACTCGCTGAGCTCGCACCGAAAACGCTGGCGCTGATGCACGGTTCGTCGTTCACCGGCGACGGCGGCGCCGCGCTGCGCGCATTGGCCGACAGCTACCGCCACCGCATCGGCGACGCCACGGCTTGATGGCTTGCCGCCGGCGATACGCCGAGCGGAGGGGAACGTTCTGCTGACCGCCTCGAGCGCGGCCGGCGGATCAGCCGGGCGCTTGCGATGCTGCCGCCACGGGTGCGTCCGGGGCGGGCCGTGCGCGCGGCACGGTGAAGGTCGCCAGGACCGAAGCGATCGCGACGGCGAAGCAGGCTGCTGTGTACCAGAGGTTTCCGATGGGGTCGCCGTTGGTTGTTTCGCCGTTGACGGCGGCGAAGAAGTCGGGGAGCGACGCGATCCAGAGAGCGGCGAAGACGACCAGGTAGAGGGTGGCGAACCGTTGGACGAAGGGGTCTTCGTACTGCGGGGGTGTGGCGGTTCCTCGGCGTAGTTCGGTCCACTGGCGGACCATGACGATCCCGGCGACCACTGCGAGGACGGTGAGTTCCAGTGCGTAGACGATGCCGCGCACGGTGGTGCCGCTCATGCCGATGACGGTGGCGGGCAGCGGGAGCAGGAACGTGCCGACCGAGGCCAGCAGGCCGATGACGATGGTGCGCCAGGTCAATTCGACGCCGGAGAAGTGGCGGCCGTCGTCGACGTGGCGGCCGACGAAATACTGCACGCAGAAGGCCAGCGACATCGGCCACAGGGCCGCGAACACGACGACGCTGCCCATCGGGACCGAATCGAACATCGGCTGGTTGATCGGGTTGTCGATCGACCATTCCCACCAGCGCAATTGGGGCCCGAGATGGTCGAAGATCTCGTAGAAGGCGTGGTGGACGAAGCCGACGCAGGTGGCGCCGATCAGGGTGCCGTAGCGGCTGAAGATGCCGAGCATCCGGACGATGCCGAACGCCATCGTCGCCATCAGCGGGTAGATCGCGATGATGTAGATGGGCAGTCGGCCCCAGAGGAAGTCCACGGTGAAGACGTTGTGCGCGAACATCGTGTCGACGTGTTCTTCGATGCCGAACGCCGCCGGGAAGTACAGCGGCGGTTCGATGACGAACAGGTAGGCGGTGGCACCGAACCACAGCACGAGATTGGTCGGGTCACCGTGGCGGCGCAGGCGCACGATCGCGTACCAGAGCGCGAGAATCGCGCCGACGACGATGGTGAGCTCGAGGACCGGCAGGGTCCAGTTCTCGAGGGCGAACGGGTTGCGGAACTCGACGAGTCCGCCCGCCTCCTCGCAGGAGAAGCCGAGTTCGTGAGCGAGTTCGGCGAAGGTGGGGGAGCAGTGTTCGGCCATCGGGCTACCTTCTACGAGCTGACGGAATCGGCTGTGTACCAACGGGTTACGTCGTAACCTTCGTCATAGCGGCGGAACCACTCGTCGGCGAGTGCGGGCAGCTTCTCGTGCGCGGGATTGTGCCCGGGCGTCTGACTGCGGATGATGCCGCCCAGCGCGACGAGTTGTTCGCGCAGACCGAGATCGTCGAACGCGCGCGGCATCGTGCCGTTGTCGGCCGGCTGGAGGAACGGCAGCCACCGGCGCAGGGTCTGCCCCCTGCGGTAGTTGGCGAACATCGACAGCGCGTCGACCTGGCGATCTTCCAGTGGCACATGCTCGTTGAAGCCCTCGCACGCCACCCGGATCACCTGCAGCACGTGCCGGAAGATCGAGGCCGCCACCCGCATCCGGTACAGCTCGCTGTCGACCACCGAATTGAAGATGATCAGCGCCGAACTGCGGTGCTCGACTTCCTCGACGAAATGCCAGATGAACAGTGAGGCGACGCGGTCGTCGCCGGGGGCGAACAGATTCTTGTCGTTGTCGAGCATCAGCTTGAACACCGGCGTGAACGTCGCCTCGAGGTCGGCGGTGTAGGCGAGGCGGTACTTCACCGAGGTCTCGGCGGTGAGCTTGTCGAACTCGCCGATCACCGCGTCGAGGGTCTGCTGCAAGCCGGGATAGCGGCGGATCAGCGCCTTGACATGCTGGCGATGCGCCGTCGAATGCTGCCCTTCCTGGCGCATGAAGGCGTCGGCCTCTGACGCCACCTCGGGGTCGGTGATCTGCGGTTTCGCCTGCGTGATCAGTTGCACGATCATTTTCTCGAAGCCGATGGCCAGGAACGAAACGGCATTGGCCATCGACGAGAACGCCGGGTTCTGCGGATTCCACAGAAACGGCACGTCGTAGTCGGAGAACGCGAAATCCATTTTGCGGACGTGAAGGTCGGTCACGGTGAGTTACCTCGTTGTTCGGCCACGGTTGATAGAGCAATCATACGCACGAGGCTTCGCGTGTATGATCACTTTTACGGAATTCGCCCTGACCTGGGGTTGTGCTAGCGTCCACCTGGTGGCGCGTAGACGTGGGTGGGGCGGCAGTCCGCCGGGTGACGATGCGGAGGCGACGCGCCGGATCATCGCTGCCGCAGTCGAACTCATCGGCCGGACCGGTGCGGAGATCAGCATCGCCGACGTGGCGGAGTCCCTCGGTGTCATCCGGCAGACGGTGTACCGGTATTTCCCCAGCGCCGACGCGCTCATGACCGCCTCGGCCATCGCCTCGGTCGACGATTTCCTCGATCGACTCACCCGTCAGGTCAGCGGCCTGGGTGACCCTGTCGAAGCGATGACAGAGGCCGTCGTCTTCACCCTCACCGATGTTCGGCGGACCCCCCACCTGGGGATTCTGCTGTCGAGCTCGTATTCCAACGCCCACCCGGAAGGCATGACCTCCGATGAGGCCCAGGCGTTCGGTATGACCATGATCCGCCGCTTCGACGTCGACTGGGCCGCTCACGGCTACGACGAGCCCGCGCTGCGCGAACTCGTCGAATACGTGTTGCGCACCATGCAGTCGTTCTTCCTGTCACCGGGCAACCCGGCACGCTCCGACGACGAACTGCGCCGGTACCTGCGGCGATGGATGGGATCGGCGATCGGCGCGCAGCAGAAGGGCTGAACGCCGAACGCGCCCGTCCGGAATTCCGGACGGGCACGAAACGCATGCTCAGCTCGCGGCGGCGATCCTGCGGGGCTCCAGCGCGGCGGCGAGCAGATAGCTGCCGCCGCCGGCCAGTGCCAGCGCCCAGTACAGGTACGCGCCGTCGAGAAACAGTGCGGCCGTAGAGCTCACGGCCAGCCAGGCGCCGAGCGTGTATTGCAGGACGTCGCGGTAGGCGACACCGCCGGCGAGGTAGAGCAGTCCGACGATCAGCCCGGACCCGGTCGGCCAGAGAGTCGCTGCGGTGTCGGGGCTCAGCGTCGAACCGAGCGCCGTGATCAGGAAGAACAGCGCGGCGAAACCGATCAGCCACGATGCGCCGAGCAGATTGCCCACGACCGCTTCCTGTCCCGTCGCGCCGCGCTGGGCTCGCAGGGAGACGACGGTGGTCACGATCATGGCCGCCAGCAGGCCGACGCCCAGCAGCGCGGTCGGCACGAATCCGGGGAGGTCGAGCAGGGGGTTCGGGCCATGGCTGAGGGCGAAGGTGCCGTGGCCGACCAACCAGGCGAGGCCGAAGCTCAGGTAGATGGGGCGGTTGTCGAGGACGGTGCGAACGGGCTGGGAAACGTACATGACTGATCTCCAGGGTGTGAGCGGGTCAGGCGCTGACGAGGACGACTTTGCCGGTGACGGTGCCGGATTCGGCGAGCTCCAGAGCTCGGGCGGCATCGGTGAGAGTGATACGGGCCGCGACCTGGGCGGTGACGGTGCCCGCGGCGGCGAGGGAGAAGACCTGGGACAGATCTTCGGCGATTCGAGCACGGAAGCGGGTGATGTTGCGCTTGCCTGCCCACAGGTTGTAGAAGTGCGCACGTCGCTTGTTGGGCAGCATGTTCCACCACAGCAGGCGGGCGAACAGTTTCAGCACCGGCAACCGGGAGTCGCCCTCGTCGTTCTTGGTGGCCGCCGTTCCGTAGGAAACGAGGGTGCCGCCGTCGGCAAGCAAGTCGAACGAATCGCTGATGCCGGGCCCGCCGACGTGATCGAACACCGCGTCGACACCGTGCGGTGCGATGGCCCGAACCTGGTGTGGCACATCGGTGCGGTAGTCGATCCAGGTGGCACCCAGCGCGGTGACCGCGTCGGCATGGCGAGCGGACGCGGTGCCGATCACGTGAATGCCCGCGGCGCGGGCCAATTGGACCAGGGTCGAGCCGACGCCACCGTTGGCGCCGTGGACCAGTATCGTCGCGCCCGGCTGAACAGCGGCGACGCGGTGCAGCATCTGCCAGGCGGTGATGCCGTTCACGACAAAGGTTTCCGCGTCGGCGGCGTCCAGGGTGTCCGGCACGGGGATCAGATCGGCGGTGTCGAGGTCGACGTGGCTGCTCCAGCCGCCGGTCTTGGTCAACGCGGCCACCCGCTTGCCCACCAGTGTCGCGTCGTCGGCCTCGACCACCGTGCCGACCAGGTCGTAGCCGGGCACGAAAGGAAACGGTGGCTGGTCGTAGTACTTACCGCGGCGCATCTGCTGCTCGGCGAAGGACACCCCGGAGGCATCGACTCGAACCAGTGCGCGACCCGGTGCGGGTGCGGGGAGTTCGCGTCGGGTGACGAGCAGGCCGCTGGGGTCGACGCGACCGGGCAGGACGATTTCGGTGGCGGTGGTGGTGTTCATCAGGAGCTACCTTCCGTGGTGTGTGACTGGTCAATCACTCTTGCTGCAAAAGAAAGCTCCACCCTGAAAAGGCTGGAGCGAGGGGGGTCAGTGGGCTTTCGGGTGGCGCATTCCCGTCGTCAGGGCGGTGGCCCAGGCGCTGTCGTTGCCGTCGAGCCCGAGGGTGGTGACGAGGTGGCAGAGCTGTCCGTAGGCGATGAAGTACTGGATCTGCTCGGGGGTGCCGCCGGAGCGGCGCTGCACGAAGGTGGTCACCTTGGCCAGACCCCGGCGCAACGCGTCGGCGATTTCGGGGATGTCGGTGGCGGACTGGGCGTGCACCTGCAACATGAGCAGGCTCTTGTCGGCGATGAGTTCGGCGTAGGCGCCGCCCATGTCGTGCAGGATGGCGGCCGGGTCCGTCGCGGTGGAATTGGCCGCGCCCGTGGACATCGCGCGTTCGACGAGCTCGAAGCAGTGATCGAGCGCGGCGACGAACAGGGCGACCTTGCCGGGGAAGAGTTTGAAGACGTAGGCGGGGGAGATGTCGGCGCGCGCGGCGACGGTGTTGATCGGGGTGCCGTGGTAGCCGGTCTTGGCGAACTCGATGATCGCCGCGTCGACGACCGCGTCACGCCGGACGTCCGAGGTGGAGAGGGTGGCGCCGCGCTTGGTCATGTGAGTGACTGTACACTCACTCTTTCGTGGGCGTCAACGGGTGACCGGAGATTCAGTGCAGATCGGCGAGGGCGGTGTCCACGTCCGGGCCGGTCAGGCTGTGCCGAATACTGCGCATGACCAGCCGTAATGGTCGTGGGCAGTCCTGGACGGCGGAGAAGCGATCGGTGGCCACGACACGCGCCGGTGCGCCGAGACGGTCGCGGACCCGGGTCATGAGGTCGTAGCGGCTCAGGGTTTCCGCGCCCGCGAGATGCACGGCGCCCGCCTCGTCGGCGAGCTGCTCGAGTGCGGGTGCCAGGCTGGGTAAGTACAGTGGATTGCAGACGATATCGGTGCGCGCGGGGATCTCGGGTGCGGCGAAGCGGGCCAGGAACTTGTTCGACAGTGGGCTGCGCCCGTAGACGAGGGGCAGGCGCACGACCAAGTGCCGGTCGCGTTCGAGGACCAGATCCTCGGCGGCCACCTTGGTCTCGCCGTAGACGTTGATCGGTGCGCGCGTGGCGCTTTCGTCGTAGTACTCGGCGGCGCCGTCGAAGACATTGTCGGTCGACAGGTAGACGAGCTTCGCGCCCGTGTCGCCGATGGCGTCGAGCAGCGGGACCATCGGCGCCACGTTCGCGGCACGGGCCGCGGCGGGATCACGCTGCGCGGCACCGAGATCCACGACACCGGCGGTGTGGACGACCACGTCGAAACCTTGTGCGACGAGGGCGCGCACCGCGCCGGTGTCGGCGAGATCCACCGGGGTGAGCCCGTGCCCGCCCCGGCTGGTCCCGACGACCTCGTGGTTCGCGGCGAACTGCGCGTGCAGCGCGCTGCCGACGAAACCGGAGGCGCCGAGGATCAGGATCCGCACCGTGTCAGCGCGCCTGCCAGTTCGGCTTGCGCTTCTGCGCGAATGCGATGGCGCCCTCACGCATGTCCTCGGTGACCGCGACTGTCATGATCTCGCGGTTGGACTGGTCCCAGGCGTCGTCGTCGGCGAGCTTGCCGTCGATCATGCCCAGCGCCACCCGCTTGCTGGCCTGCACGGCCAACGGCGCGTTCTCGGCGATCCGACCGGCCAGCGCGAGCGCCGCGTCGAGAACCTCGGCGGCGGGCACGACACGGTTGATCAGGCCCAATTCCAGCGCACGGGCGGCGGTGATCGGTTCACCGGTGAGGATCATCTCCATCGCGACCTTGCGGGGGAGCTGCTCGGGCAGACGGAACGCGCCGCCTGCCGCGGCGAACAGGCCGCGGGCGACCTCGGGCAGGCCGAAGGTGGCGGTCTCGGCGGCGACCGCGAGATCGCTGGCCAGGACGAGCTCGGTGCCGCCGCCGAGTGCGAAACCGTTCACCGCGGCGATGGTCGGCTTGCTGATCGGATGCCGGACGTACCCGGCCAGGTTCCAATCCTCATGTCCCGGGGCGAGAATCGACTCACCGCGGCTGAGCGCCTTCAGGTCCGCGCCCGCACAGAACGCCCGCTCGCCCGCGCCGGTGAGGACCACCGCGCGGATCTGCGGGTCGGCCTCGGCTCGCTCGAGCGCCTCGCCGACCCCCGTGCTCACTTCGGCGTTGACCGAGTTCATGGCCTCGGTCCGATTCAGCACGATGACGAGCACATGCTCGCGTTGCTCGACGAGAACTGCGCTCACGAGTGACTCCTTCGCTAGGTGGCTGTCAGCATGACAAACCTCTTCGATCTGTATCACGCCGGACGATCTTGAATACCCGAATCGGGGATTCGTGTCCGTCGTCGTCGCGCGCGCCCGGCACTCGTCGTAGGCTGCCGAACACTCGCGAAAAGAATTTTCGGCCGGGTGTCGATCCGCAGCGGTGCCCGTTCGACCTAGGGATGAACGCAGGGCCCGGCAGGCGGGTCCACACCGATCCGAGGAGACGAAACCATGAAGTTCATGCTGATCATGCGCGCCACCGACGAAGCCTGGGCCGCGGCGGCCGATATCGACTTCAACGAGATGCTCGAGACCATGGGCAAGTTCAACGACGAGTTGATCAGCGCCGGAGTGCTGGTCGCCGCCGAGGGGCTCGACGACGCGGCGCAGGGCGTGGTCGTCGACTACTCGTCGGAGACCCCGGTGGTCACCGACGGGCCCTACGGGGAGACGAAGGAACTGTTCGGCGGGTTCTACATTCTCAATGTGGCCTCCAAAGAGGAGGCGATCGAGTGGGCCAAGCGCATGCCGGTCGTCGTGCCGGGCACCAAGACCGAGATCCGGCGAGTCCCGAGCATCGATGAATTCCCGCAGGACAATGTCTGGGTCGCGAGGGAGCGCGCGTGGCGTGAGGCCAGCGGCCAGCTCTGAATCACGATGAGCGACCACACCGGCCGCGAGGCCGTGGCCGCCGTCTGGCGGATCGAATCGGCCCGGATCGTCGGCGCCCTCGCGCGCTACACCCGCGACTTCGCGATGGCCGAGGATCTCGCCCAGGAGGCGTTCGCGGAGGCACTGGTGACCTGGCCGCGCGAAGGCGTGCCACGTCAGCCGGCCGGGTGGTTGCTCACCGTCGGCAGACGCCGGGCCATCGACGCGTTCCGGCGCCGGGCCGCCCTCGACGACCGCTACGTCGCCCTCGCCGCCGACCTCGGCGAGGGCGACGCGCTCACCGGCGGGGACCCTGTGCGTGCCGGGCAGGACGTGCTGTGGGATCCCGATCAAATCGGCGACGATGTGCTCGCGCTGATGTTCATCTCGTGTCACCCGGTGCTCTCGCGGGAGGCGCGGTTGGCCTTGACGTTGCGTGTCGTCGGCGGTCTGACCAGCGACGAGATCGCCAAGGCGTGCCTGGTCCCGACCGCGACAGTGCAGGCCAGGATCACCAGGGCGAAGAAGACTCTCGGCGCCGCCGAAGTCCCCTTCGAGGTGCCGCCGGTCGCCGAGCGCCGGGCCCGGCTGGGTTCGGTGCTCGGGGTCATCTATCTGATCTTCACCGAGGGGTCGTCTGCCAGCACCGGCGACGACCTCATCCGCTTCGACCTCGCGGGGGAAGCGCAGCGGCTGGCCCGCGTGCTGTCGCGGCTGATGCCCCACGAACCCGAGGTCTACGGACTGCTGGCGCTGCTCGAACTGACCGCGGCGCGATTTCCTGCCCGCACCGGTCCCGACGGTGAGCCGGTCCTGCTCGAACAGCAGGACCGCCGCCGCTGGGATCGCTCGGCGATCCGGCGCGGTCGTGCGGCGCTGGTGAAAGCCGGTGCGGTCGGGCGTGGACTGGGCGCCTACGGGCTTCAGGCCGCGATCGCCGAATGTCACGCCGTCGCACCGTCGGTCGAGCGGACCGACTGGGAACGGGTGGTCGTGTTGTACGAAGCACTGGGCAGACTCGCACCGTCGCCGGTGGTGGACCTGAACCGGGCGGTCGCGGTATCGATGGCCGACGGGCCCGCAGCGGCCCTGCCGATCGTCGACGAGATCACCGCATCCGGCGCCCTGTCCACCTCGCACCTGCTGCCCAGCGTGCGCGGTGAACTGCTCACCCGGCTCGGCCGCACCACCGAAGCTCGTGCGGAGCTCGCCGAAGCCATCCGCCGGTGTGGCAACGAACGTGAGAAGAACGTCCTCGCAAAAAAGCTCGCCGGACTCGCCTGATCGTCGAGCGCCGGCGCCGCCCGCCGCAGCGGGGCTCGGCCTGCACTCGCGGGTCGGCCAGGTCGCCGAACGGCGGCAGAAATACACCGGGTCGCAGGACCATATTCGCAGTATAGAGGCCATAAAGGCCGGTCTTCGCGCGCTCGTAACGTTTGCTCGCAAAGAGGTCGGGTATTCGTGAAAGGCGACGACGAGAGGGTGTTGTGGATGTCAAGGGAATCGAAAACGGTGCTGCACCGGGCAATCGGTGCGTCGGCGATCGGTAATGCGGTCGAATGGTTCGACTATGGTGTCTACGCCTATCTGGCGACGTATATCGCGAGGTCGTTGTTCCCCGGTGACGGTGAGTCCGGGATGGTCTACACGCTGCTCGGTTTCGCCGTATCGTTCCTGATCCGGCCGGTCGGCGGCATGATCTGGGGTCCGCTCGGCGACCGCATCGGGCGCAAGCGCGTGCTCGCCACCACGATTATTCTGATGGCCGGATCAACCCTCGCCGTCGGCCTTATCCCGAGCTTCGACATGATCGGCATCGGCGCCCCGATTCTGCTGTACGCGCTGCGCATGATCCAGGGACTTTCCGCCGGTGGTGAATATGGTGGCGCCGCGACATTCATGGCCGAATACGCACCCGATCGCAAGCGTGGATTCTATGGAAGTTTCCTCGAGGTGGGCACGCTCGCCGGCTTCACGCTCGGCAACCTGGTCGCCCTGCTGCTGGTGAATGTCCTCGACGACGCGTCGATGAATTCGTGGGGCTGGCGCATCCCGTTCATGATCGCCGGTCCGCTGGGCCTGATCGGCATGTACCTGCGTAGCCGGGTGGAGGACACCCCGGTGTTCCGCGAGGTCGACAGCAAGGACGAGACCGAGGAAGTCTCCGGCGTCTACCGCGATCTGGTGACGAAGTACCTGCGCCCGGTGCTGACCCTGTTCGGCCTGGTGATCGCGCTGAATGTCGTGAACTATTCGTTGATCAGCTACACCCCGACCTACCTCGGCTCCGCGCTGGGTATGGACAAATCCGATGCGTTGCTCGTGCCGCTGATCGGCCAGATCGCGATGCTGTGCACCCTGCCGTTCCTGGGTGCCCTCTCCGACCGGATCGGGCGCAAACCCATGTGGATGTTCTCGTGTGCGGCGATGATGGTCGCGGTGATCCCGGTCTACCATCTGATCGGTTCCTCGCTCACCGGCGCGATTGTCGGCTTCGCGATTCTGGGCATGCTCTACGCGCCGCAGCTGGCGACGATCTCGGCCACGTTCCCCGCGATGTTCCCCACCATCGTGCGGTTCGCCGGTGTGGCGATCGGCTACAACGTGGCCACATCGATTTTCGGTGGCACCGCCCCGGTGATCAACGAGTCGATCATCAGCGCGACCGGCAACAACATGGTTCCGGCCTACTACATGCTCGCTGCGTGCGCGGTCGGCCTGATCGCGTCCTTCTTCCTCATCGAGACCAAGGGTGTCTCGCTGCGCGGCACACAGGTGCCGGGTACGCCCGAGGCGATCGAGGAACAGCGTGAACTGGGCGAGCCCGCCGAGGTCGTCGCGGTGAAATAGATCGTGCACCGAGGGCGCGGCGTCGATCCGGCGCCGCGCCCTCGGTGTCTTCGGGCTAGTTCTGCGCGGCCGCGCGGAACACGGCGAGAGCTTCCTCGCCCAGGTGTGGTCCGCTGACCTCGACCGGCACGTTCGAACTCGCGACGACCTCGGCGCAGGTGAGTCCGAAACTGGTACCCGGGGGCATGATCGGCCCGAATTCGGCTGCGGCCGCGGCGAAGACGATGCGGCCGACTCCGGCCCACACCATCGCGGCGGCGCACATCGGGCACGGTTCGCCGCTGGCGTAGACGGTGGCGCCCCGCAGTTTCGCCGCGTGGCCCGCGGCGGTCGCGAGGGTGATCGCGACCAGTTCGGCGTGGGTGGTGACGTCGCCGGTGGTGTTCACCGCGTTCACACCCTCGGCCAGGACCGCGCCGTCGTGGCCGAGAGCGACCGCGCCGAAGGGGCGATCGCCGAGCGCGGTGGCGTGCCCGGCGAGGTCGATGGCGCGACGCAGATGGGTGATGTCGATATCGGTCAGCTCGCTCATGAGGTGAGATCCACTTCCGTTCCGATGCCGTTGGCGCGGGCCTTGTCGATGAGCAGGCGGGCGGCGGCCAGATCCTGCAGGCCGATGCCCACCGAATTGAACAGGGTGATGTCGCGGTCGTCGTGACGGCCGGCTGCCCGGCCCGCGATCACCTCGCCCAGCTCGGTGCCCACCGCGTCCTGCGTGATCGCGCCTTCGGCGATGGCCATCAGCGTGTCGCCGGATTTGGTGAGCGTGGTGCCGATCGAGTCTACGACGACCCTGGACCGGCGCATGGCCTCGCCGTCCACCTCCCGGTGATCCGCCCTCGGCGGTGCGCCCACCGCGTTGACGTGCAGACCGTCGCCGAACCAGGCGCCGTGGACGATCGGCTCGCGGGACGGCGTGAGGGTGCACAACACGTCGGCGGCGCGGGTGACCGACTCCGGGCTGTCGAGGGCACGCACCTCGAGACCGAGATCGGCTATCGCACTGCGGAATCGGTCGACCGTAGCTGCGGTGCGAGACCAGACCAGCACGGTCTCGAGCTCGCGCACGGTCGCAATCGCGCGCGTGTGCTCCACGGCCAGATTGCCCGCGCCGATCACACCGAGTACCGAACTCGATGGTCGGGAAAGATATTTCGTCGCCACCGCGCTGGCGGCGGCGGTCCGCACGGCGGTGACGAGGCGTCCGTCGATCAGTGCCTCGCACGAACCGTCGGCCGCCGAGGTCACCACGATCACCGACCGCTGCACCGGCAACCCGCGCCCGCGATTGGCGGGCAGGTCGGCGAGCAGTTTGACCGCGGCGGCACCGGCGGATTCGGCGGCGGCGACCATGGGCACGAAGGCCGCGCCGCCCAGTGTCATCGCCGGTGGAGCGGGGACGAACGCGGTGCCCAGCGCCAGATCGGCGTGCGCGCGCTCGACGGCGGCGAGCACCTCACCGCGGTCGAGGACGGCGGTCACATCGGAGTGCGACAGGATCAGAGTCAACGGTGGCTCCTGCGAAAGTAGGGGCGGGTCAGGAAGTTCGGGCGAAGGAAACGGTGAGGTCGCGCGGCGAGCGGCTGTTGCCGACCAAGCCGCTGACGGCCACGATCGCGATCAGATAGGGCAGCATCACCAGCAACGCGAACGGCACATCGACGCCGAGGGCGGGCAGTGCGAACTGCAGGGCCTGGGCGAGACCGAAGAACACCGATGCCCAGATCACCCCGAGCGCACGCCAGCGGCCTGCGATCACCGCGACCACGGCGAGATAGCCGATGCCGCCGGTCATGTTGTCGCTGAACGAATGCACCTCCGACAGCGCCAATTGCGCGCCGCCGAGGCCGGCAGCGAACGCGGCGAGCAGCACACAGCCGTACCGGGCGGCCTTCACCGGCAGACCTGTGCGGTCGGCGGCGACGGCGTCTTCACCGATCGCGTCGATCACCAGACCCAGCTTGGTGCGTCGGGAGAACACGACCGCCAGGACGGCGACGACCGCGATGCACAGATAGCCGAGCGCGGTCTGCCCGAACAGGGCGGGACCGATAACCGGGATATGGTGCAGCACCGGTATCGGCAGCGCGTCGAAACCGGGAACGCTGTGGCCCTTGCCGTCGTCGAGCAGCAGGCGCGCACCGTAGGTGGTGGTGCCGAGTGCCAACGCGTTGCCGGCGATGCCGACGACGATCTGGTCGGCGCGCAAGCCGATACTCCAGATCGCTTGCAGCGCACCGAAGATCAGGGCAGCGAGCACGGCGGTGGCCGCGCCGAGTACCGGCGAACCGGTGGTGACGGCACCGAGGACGCCGGCGAACGCGCCGGTCAGCATCATCGCCTCGAGGCTCAGATTGAGCACACCCGCGCGTTCGCTGACCAGCTCACCGCTCGCGGCGACGAGGATGGGCAGGGTGAAACCGATTCCGCTGGTCGCGATATCGGTGACGGTATCGAGGCTCATCGCGGCGCTCCTGCCGGATCGGCGGTGTCCACGGACGGCACCGGTTGTGGTGCGGGTTCGGTCTTGCGTCTACGAGAGGTCCAGATGGCGGCGCCCGCGATGAACACGATCATCAGCGACTCCACGACCGCGATGGTCGACGCGGGCACATTCGCGGCCAGCTGCAGGTTGATCCCGCCGGAGACGAGGAACCCGAGCAGCAGCGACACCGCGACCACGGCGGCCAGTGAGCCACGTGCCAGCAGGCCGACGACCAGACCGGAGAATCCGTATCCGGAGGAGAACCCTTCGGCGAGGACGAACGGCGCCGTCGCCACCAGCAGCCCGCCCGCGACGCCGGAGAACGCGCCCGCCGCCGAGAGGCTCAGGAAACGCAGCCGACGCACCGGCAGCCCGAGCCGCGCGGCCGCGTCGGGATTGAGCCCGACCGCCCGCAATCGGGTACCGAGTGCGGTGCGACGCACCAGGATCGCGGTGCCGAACGCGGCCACCACGGCGATCCACAGGGCAATGGTCGCGGGCGAGCGTTCGATGCCCAGCAGCGGCAGATGCGCGGCCGCGGTGAGCTGTTCGGACTGCGGCAGCGTCTCCGAGGACGTCACCGGCTGGCGCAGCAGCGCGGGCTCGTGCACGACGAGCAGCACCAGCGCCAACCCGACGAAGTTGAGCAGCAGCGTGGTGATGATCTCGCTGGTGCCGCGCGCGACCCGCAGGTACGCCGCGATGGCGGCCCACAACCAGCCCGCGGCTGCCGCCCCGATCAGCACCGCGGGCAGGGTGATCACGGCGGGCGCACCGGTGAGCGTGGTGCCGATCGCGGTGGCGGCGATGCCACCGGCGCAGATCTGGCCCTCGCCACCGACATTGACCAGTCCGGCGCGGTGGGCGATGGTGAAGCCGACGGCCACCAGCATCAGCGTGGCCGCGACATTGAGCGAGGCGCCGATCGCGTAGTCGCTGCCGAACATGCCCTCCCACAGTGCGGTCATCGTGGCGCCCGGTGCCGCGCCGGCGACGGCGGCCAGGATCAGCCCGATCATCCCGGCCGCGAGCATCGCCGCGACGGCGACGACGATCGGGTGGTGTGCCCACTGGCGCAAGCCTGCCGGGTGCTGCTTCGAGGAAGGCTTGCCGAACCCGCGCAGCCCGCCCAGCGACGTTCGCCGAGGTGGGGGCGCGGTGGCCGCGGTCGTGGTCCGACTCGGTGCGCTCATGCCGCGACTCCCATCATCAATTCGCTGATCTGTTGTGCCGCTGCGGGATCGGCGGTCTCGATCGGTCCGGCGAGTGTGCCGCGATACGCGACGAACACCCGGTCGCACAGCGCGAGCAACTCGGGTACCTCGCTCGACACCACCAGCACCCCACAGCCGTCGGCGGCCGCATGGCGCAGCTGGGTCAGCACGAAATCGACTGCGCCGATGTCCAATCCGCGCGTCGGCTGGGCGGCGACCAGGCAGCGCAGGTTCGCGGCGGACAGTTCGCGGGCCAGCACCACCTTCTGCTGATTGCCACCCGAGAGCGAACCCATCGGCACCCACGGCCCGGCAGCGCGCACGTCGAAGCGGTCGAGTTCGGCCTGGGCGGCGCGTCCCATGGCCTGCTTGTCGAGCAGTCCGAAGCGCCGGAAGCGGCCGAGTCGGCCGAGGAAGAGGTTCTCCGCCAGGGTCATCTCGGCGACCATCGCGTCGCGGTGGCGGTCCTCGGGCACGACGCCGAGTCCGAGCCCGGTCCGGGTGGCGGGGTTGGCGGTCGTGATATCGGTGTCGGCGAGCGTGACCGTGCCGGCGCTCACCGGGGTAGCCCCGGCGAGGACCGCGACGAGCTCGCTCTGCCCGTTGCCCTCGACGCCCGCGATTCCGACGATCTCGCCGGGCCGCACGACCAGACGCGCATCGTCGAGCGCCGCGCTTCCGTCGGCGCGATGCACGGTCACTCGATCGATGGTGAGAACCGGTGCGGGGGAATCGGATTCGGCAGACGACTCGAAACCGGCGCTAGACGGGGTCGATTCGGTGGCAGGGCCGACCGGGAGAGCCGTTGCGGGTGAATCTGCTGTCGTCGCCGAATCGGCGGGATCCAGGCCGATGGTCGCGGCGACGGTCGGGTCGAGGTCGGCGGCGGTACGCCCCACCATCGCGGTGAGCAACTGGGCGATGGTGGTGTTCGACATCCGCCCGCCACCGGCGACCGTGCCGCGGCGCAGCACGGTCGCGGCATCGGCGACCCTGGCCACCTCGCCGAGTTTGTGCGTCACCAGGACTACCGCTTTGCCGTCGGCGGCGATGGCGCGGCAGGTGTCGATCAGCGCGTCGATCTCGGCCGGATCGAGCACTCCCGTCGGTTCGTCGAGCAGGATCAGCGCCGGATCACGCAGCAACGCCTTGACGATCTCGACCTTCTGCCTCGCGCCGACCGGCATGGTCGCGACTTGCTGGTCGAGGTCGACGCGCAGGCGGTAACGCTGTGCGATCTCGTCGAGCCGGTCGGTCAGCTCCTTGCGGCGGGACCGGAGTCCGTGCTGGGTGAGCAGCAGGTTCTCCGCGACGGTCATGGTGGTGACCAGACTGAAGTGCTGGTGCACCATGGCGACACCGGAAGCCATCGCGGCGGCGGGGGAGTCGGGCCGGAAGTCCTTGCCGCCCAGCTGCATACGTCCGGTGTCCGGGTGGTAGCCGCCGAAGACGAGATTGCACAGCGTGGACTTGCCCGCGCCGTTCTCGCCGAGAACGCAATGGACAGTGCCGGATTCGACGGTGACGTCCACGTCGTGCAGCGCCTGCACGTCACCGAAGCGCTTACCGACCCCGTGCAGGGTCAATGCGGGAGTGCTCATCGTGGATCAGTACGGCTTGACCGCGCCGGTGGACAGGGCCGTTTTCGCCTTCGCGAGTGCGTCGGCGACCCCGGAGTCCTTGCTGCACAACACGAAATCGGTGCCGTCGTTGGGCGAGGTCAGCCCGAAGCGCACGTTCTCGGCCTTCCACGAGTCGTCCAGAACGGCCTTCACCGCGAACTCGACCTCGGCGCCGATATCGGTGTGTACGTAGCCCAGGTACGCGGGGTTGGTGCAGTCGCCGGGGATCGGACCGCCGACCATCGTGGCGTTGGACTGGCTGGCGGCCTGCTCCATGCCCGCCTTGCCCAAGTTCACGATCTGGCCGAGTGTGCCCGCGCCGGCGCCGTAGTCGGCCAGTGCGGCCTGTTTGGCCTTGGCGGGGTCGTTGAAGTCGCCGACGTACTGCGGGGTGAGCACCTTCGCGTCGGGCTTGGTGAACCGCGCACCGTTGCCGAAGGCGTTGGCGGCGTTGACGATCGCGGGCAGTTCGACGCCGCCGACGAAGGCCACCGTGCCCGACTTGGACCCCGCCGCCGATACCGCGCCGCTGAGGAATTCGGCCTCGGCCTGCTGCGGGTCGTAGTAGGCGAGGTTGGCGAGTGGCTTGGCGTCGGCCGGTCCGCCGATCTCGACGAACTTCACGTTCGGGAACTGCGGCGCCACCTTGCGCACGTCGGCGTCGGTCTGGCCGCCGAGGGAGATCACCAGGTCGTTGGCCGAGGCGAAGCGGACCAGGGCCTGCTGGTAGTCGCTGGCGGCGACCTGTTCGACCTTGCTGAGTTCCACCTTGTCGCCGAGCGCGTCGGCGACGCGCTGGTAGCCGAGATATCCGGACTGCATGAAGCCGGTGTCCGACAGTGAGCCGGGGAAGAACACGCCGACCTTCAGCTTGCCGCCCGACGCCGTGGAATCGGCGGAGCCACAGGCCGACAGGAGGGCAGCGGCGGCGAGCGCGGCCGAGCCGAAGGCGATCGCGCGCCGAGTGGACTTGTGCACGGGGTACTCCTTGATCGAACGAACCGCTCACTTAGCGGTATACCGTTAAGTGTCAGCCTGGGGCTCGGAGATGACGGGCGGATTACCGAAAAGTAAGAAACGGTCGCATGCCGCGAGCGGACTACCGTGGTGGCGTGCAGGAGCAGAAGGATGGTGCGGTGGCAGACGAACCGGCGAAGAAGTCGCTGCGGGATCAGGCCTACGAGGAGTTACGTGACCGGATCATCGATCTGCGCTTGAGCCCTGGTCAGCGGCTCGTGGAACGCGACCTCGCCACCGAGCTGGCCATCTCGCGGATCCCGCTGCGCGAGGCGCTGCAGATGCTCGAACGCGAGGGTCTGGTCGTGATCGTGCCGAGGCAGGGCGCGATCGTCGCCCCGTTCACGGTGACCGACGTGCGTGACCTGTTCGATGTTCGCGAAAGCCTCGAAGTCCTCGCGGCGCGCCTGGCCGCCGAACGCGCCGAGCCGGCCGACCTCACTGCCCTGCGTGCGCAGCTCACCGCGGCCCGCCAGGCCACTGCCCGTGGCGACCAAGCCGCGATCGCCGCCGCGAACGCGGGGTTTCACGCCGTCATTGTCGAAGTGTCCGGCAACCCACTGTTGCAGTCGTTGTTGCGCCCCTTGGAATCCCGAGTCCGCTGGCTGTTCCACCTGACCAAGGAACGTGACCCGGGCACCCAATGCGACGAACACGAAGCCCTCTACGCCGCGATCGCCGCGCACGACTGCGACGCGGCCGCCGAAATCGCCTACCGCCACGTAGCTTCCGGCCGTGAGCCCAGCCTGGCCCTGTCCGCCCAATGGTCCATGCCCGACATCGACCCCGTCTCGGCCACCCGCACCCGCCAACGCGGCTCCCACCGCGAGAAGACCGCGTAGATCGCGGCGTTTGGGGTCTAGTCGGTCAGGAGCTTGAGGACGAGGGGGCGGGACATGGTTCCGGCGACTCGGCGGGCGAGCTGATTCGCCCCCGCCCCAGCGGCGTGGGCGGTGCGCAGGGCGGTTGCGAGTTCGGCGCGGGCGGCATCGGCAGCGGCTTGGGCTTCGCGAAGGCGGCGGGCGGCGTCGTCTACCGGGGTGGTCAATGCATTGACCGGTTCGGGGAGGGTGGCGTCCGGCTGCGGCGCGACGGGTTGGGGTGTGGTCGCGAGGTTTCGCAGTGCGGCCCGAGCGAATTCCTTCACGAACTCGCGGGTGGCGTCGGTGTCGGAGGCGGCGTCGCCGAGCAACAGGCGCGTGGTCTGGGGGACGGCGTGGGTCCAGTTGGCGAGGCCGCAGAGGGCGAGTAGGAGGCGGCCTGCCTGCTTCTCGTCGACACCGAATTGTTCTTGGGCACGGTCGAATTTCTGTCCGTAGTGGTCAGCGCGCCAACCGTCGACATCGTGGGCGTCGGCGCCGCGGTGCAAGCCCTCCCAGAGCAGCAGGCGCAGCAGCTGCGGATGGTCGCGGTGGTAGTCGAAGAGCTTGCCGACGTAGTCGCCCGGCTCGGTCTCGGCGAGTGGCTGCACGACCTCCATGAATTCGCGCATGGTGTCGACGATGATGACGTCGAACAGCCTGTCCTTGCTGCCGAACAGGCCGTAGATGCGTTCCTTGTTGACGCCGGCGGCCTCGGCGATGCGATCGACGCGGGCTCCGGCCAGACCGTACTGCGCGAATTCGGCTCGCGCCGCACGCAATAGGGCCTGTCTGGTCGCGTCGCTGCGTTTGATGGTGCTCGCCGTCATGGGACTGACTTTACCAGTTCTTTAAACCAACTATTTGGTTGACTCTGTCCCTGTGCGAGCCTACTGTCGTCGACATGGCATCACCGACAGTCCAGCTTCCGGTCGGAAGTCCGGCCCCTGCCCGCGTTCGCGACACGTCGCCCCGTACGCACACCGGGTGCACCCTCCCTGTTTTCGTGCTGTCGGCCCTGGTGGCCACCGGCCAGATGTACACGCCGATTCCCCTGTTCGAAGCCATGAAAGCAGAGTGGAGTGTGGGTTCGGGGGCGATGACATGGGTCATCAGCGCCTTCGCCTTCGGCTACGCGGGCGGCTTCGTGCTGTTCGGCCCGCTGTCGGATCGATACGGCCATCGCCGGGTCCTGGTCACCGGCATGCTCGTGGCCGCGGTGGTCACCCTGTTGACCGGTCTGGCGTTCAGTGCGCCCGTGGCCATCGCGCTCCGGATCGTGCAGGGCCTCGTCGTCGGCTCCATTCCGCCCGCGATCATGGCCTACGTCGGCACGCGCATCGCGCCGGGGCACCGGGCCGTGGTCACCATGTCGGTGGCCACCTCCTTCCTGGCCGCCACCGTCATCGCCCAGATCGTCTCGCAGGCCGTGGTCGCGTCGTTCCCGTGGCGCGCCGTATTCCTCGGCTCCGCGGTCGTTTTCGCGGCCTTGGCCTTCGCGCTGCGGGCCGTCATGCTCGATGACGCCCCCACCGGCCGTGACCTCCCGCTGCGCCACAGCTACGCCGCCATTCCCGCGGTGCTGCGCATCACGCCGCTGCTCCCGATGCTCGTGGCGGGCGCCCTGAGCATGGCCGTCATGGTCGGCATCTACACCGGGATCGAGCTCACCGGCCTGGTCACCGGTTCCGGCGAACTGCTGACCCTGCGGGCGGGCGCCCTGCCGGTGATGATGGCGCTGCCACTGCTCGCCATTCCGCTGGCGCGCCTGTCCAAGCCCACCCAGATGGTCCTCGGCGTGCTGATCGCGGCCATCGCGATGGTCGCCGCAACCTTCGAAGGCTCGCACCTGGCGGTCCTCACTGTGCTGCTGGCGGTCCTGGTCGGTGGCCTCGGCGTCATCGCCCCCGCGGTGTTGCAGAGCGCGGGTGAACTCGGCGGCGATGCCCGCGCGGCAGCCTCTTCGGTCGCCATGTTCAGCTTCTACGTCGGCGCGACCCTGGGCCCGATCGTCGCGGCAGCGACTGCGCCACACGGCTTTTCGACCCTGGCATGGACCCTGGCTCTGCTCCTGGTCCTTGCCCTGTGCCTGACTCTGCTCGGCGCTCGCCTGCAGCGCTCCGCGCGTCTCGCGACCGTGACGGGTTGACCGTCGAGTAGATCAGGCAAGCCCTCATGCCGCCGCCATCGCCGCCGACGCGGCCACCGAAATCGCCTACCGCCACGGCGGTTCGTCACAGTCGGCGGATTCCGCGTGCGACCTTGGCGAACGATGACCCGGTCAGGAGTCCCGTCCGCAGTTTCGGGTGACACGCGCCGAGGTCAACCAATACGGCGTAGGTCAATCCGTGGTCGCGCCGTTCGGCGATCTGGTCGAGCACCTCTGCCGGTGTGCCGACCTGAAAGACATCTCGGATCAACGACAGCGGTGCGCGTCGACCGTATTCCAGCGCAGTGGCCTCGTCGATGGTCTGCGGCAGGATGTCCTGGGCGCCGGAGAACGTGGGGCCCAACGGATGCTCGACGCCATGGCGTGCCCAGGCCTGCGCGGACGCGGCGAGCATGTAGGCGCGGATCACCGCCGAATCGAGGATCTCCTCGACAATCGTCTGCGACTTCGCGGTGATGATCCATTGCCACCCGGCCGCTTGGACCGCAGACGGGTCGCGTCCGGCATCCGAGGCCGCGGTCCTGATCGTGTCGAGCTTGTCGCGGTATTCGGCCGGGCTGCCCGGAAAGGCGGGCAGCCACGCGTCGGCGAATCGACCGGCCACCCTGAGCATGCGCGGTCCGTGCGCTCCCATCCAGAGCTCCGGTCGGGTACCGCGGTGCGGCGGCAGCGCGAAGACCGCGTCGCGGAGAGGGAAGAATTCGGAATCCCGGGAGATCGGCTCACCGTGGGACTCCCACAATGCCCGAATCGTCGCGACAGCCTCCTCGAAGCGCGCGACCGGGCGTTGCCAATCGACACCGTAGGGCTCGTTGTTCTCGCGTTCTCCCGGACCGATCCCGAGAATCGTTCGCCCGCCGCTGAGTAGATGCAAGGTCGCGGCGGCCTGTGCGGTCACCGCCGGATGCCTGCGACCGGCGTCGGTGACTCCCACCCCGAGCCGGAGCCGACTCCACCGATTCCGCGCCGCCGCGCGCCCGAGCAGGGTCCACGGTTCGTAGTACGCGTCCGCGACGGGAACGACCCGTGCGCCGCCCGCATGGCTCGGCTTCCACACCGACGAGGGAAACAACCCGATCAAGTGGTCGACGACCCACAGGGAGTCGGCACCGGTCGTCGCGGCGACGAACTTCGCCGTGCGGTGGGTGAGATCCGGCGCACCGCGGGAATGAAGACCCGGATCGACTATTCCGGTCCTGACTCGTGCCATGGGCTACTCCCACTACTCGATGTCATCACTGCGGTCTCCCCTGTCGACCGGCTCGATTATCCCACCGATCGGCGGTAAGCCGGAGGTGCCTAGCCCGCGGCGTGCAGGGCGAGCCGGGCGGCGTGGATCGCCGGATGCAGGCCGGTGCCGTTGCGGTATACGAGCTGGGTGTGGCGGCGGATCGGCAGGGGAGTGAGGGTGATGTGTTCGGGGGGTGCGTAGAGGGCGAGGGCGGGGACTATGGCGGTGCCCGCGCCTGCGGCGACGAGGGTCAGGACGGTGTCGAAGTCGTCGGCGTGGTGGCGGATGTGGGGGGTGAATCCTGTTGCCTGACAGGCTCGGATCGTCAGGGTATGGCACAGCGTGCCGGGGGTGCCCGCGATCCAGGGGGATCGGCGGTGTGCGGCCAGCGAGTCCTCGGTGGGCACGGGGCCCAGTGTGGCCAGGTAGACGGTTTCGGTGTGGAGGGGCTCGGTTTGCAAGGAGGGGTCCGTGTCGGCGGGGACCAGGTCGTAGTCGTGGGTGAGCGCGATATCCAGGGTCCCCGCGCGCAGGGCGTTCGGGATGTCGGCGGGGTCGATTTCGGTGACGGTGAGTTCCAGGCGCGGGTGGTCGGTGCTCAAGGTGACGAGGGCGGGCGACAGCAGGGTGCGCGCCGCGGTCGGAAAGGTGCCGATGCGCAGGGTGCCGGCCAGCTCGTCCCTGGTACAGGACAATTCGGCGTCGGCGTGTTCGAGGGCGGCCAGGATCGTTTCGGTGTGCCCGACGAGGAGCTGCGCGGCGGGGGTGAGAGCGACGCGGCGGCCCGAGCGTTCCAGTAGTGGGACGCCCGCTTCGCGTTCGAGCGCGGTGAGCTGCTGGGATACCGCCGAAGGCGTATAGCTGAGCGCCTCGGCGACCGCGGCGATGGTGCCGCGATGGGCGAGTTCGCGGAGCAGGCGAAGTTTGCGGACATCGAGCATCAGTTCAGCTTACGGTCATCATTATGAATGTGAACTGGACCTGATGGTGGATCTGGCTCGACGATAGAGTCATGACATCGCTACACGGCCTCTTCGTCCCTTTGATCACGCCGTTCACCGCCGACGGGGCCGTCGAGCCCGCGGCGCTGGAACGACACGCGCACGCTGTCCTCGACGCGGGGGCGACCGGACTCGTCGCGCTCGGCACCACGGCGGAGCCGTCCGCGCTCACTGCCGCCGAGCGTGCGCGAGTCCTGGATATCTGCGCGAGCGTCTGCGCCGACCGCGGCGCACCGCTGATCGCCTGCGCGGGCGGCAACGCCACCGCGGAATCGGTGCGAGCGATCGCCGAACTCGCGCGGCCCGTCGCGGCCGTGCTGGCGGTGGTGCCCTACTACGTGCGACCGAGCGAAGAAGGCGTGATCGCGCACTTCACGCAGTTGGCAGCGATCAGCCCGGCCCCTCTGCTCGTCTATGACGTGCCGCACCGCACCGGACGCCCGCTCAGCGGCAGCACGTTGATTCGTCTCGCGAATACCCCGAACATCGCCGGCTTCAAGCACGCCGTGGGCGGAATCGACGCGGCCAGTGTCGAATTGATGGCCGCCCATACCCCGGCGACAGTGCTCAGCGGCGACGACCGTTTCGCCTCCGCGCTGCTGGCTCTCGGCGCGCACGGCGCGATCCTGGCCGCGGCCAATATCGCGCCCCGTGAATACGCCGATCTCATCGAGGCATGGCACGCCGGTGACGTCGTCCGGGCCCGCGCGATCGGTGACCGTCTCGACGCGCTCGGCGCGGCCCTGTTCGCCGAGCCCAACCCGACGGTCATCAAGGCGGTGCTCGCCGAGCGCGGTCAGATCTCCAGCGCGGCCGTTCGGCTGCCGATGCTGCCGGCATCGAGTGCCGCGACGAGGGCGGCGCTCATGGCGAGCGAGGCGGCGACGATCACGCGGGTGTGACATCGACCAGATCACGAACAGAAAATTTCACTGGTCATCGGCAGCGAAAGGTGCTTGGGTTAACCGGTGACGAAACCTCCGGATATCGGCGCCGCCGCGCCCGATCACACTCCTGACAAGCTGGATGCCGCCGTGTTGAAGGTGGCGGGCGTCGTCGTCTTGGGCGCGGTGATGTCGATTCTCGACATCACGGTGGTCACCGTGGCGATCCCGACGTTCATGCAGGACTTCAACGCCTCCGTCGAGGTCGTCGCCTGGACCATGACCGGTTACACCTTGGCGCTGGCCTCGGTCATCCCGATGACCGGCTGGGCCGCCGATCGCTTCGGCACCAAACGCCTCTATATGGCGGCGCTGACCTTCTTCATCATCGGGTCGGTGCTGTGTTCGATGGCGTGGAGTATCGAGTCGCTGGTGGCCTTCCGTGTCATCCAGGGCATCGGCGGCGGCATGCTCATGCCCCTCGGTATGACGATCATGACCCACGCCGCGGGCCCGCAGCGGATCGGGCGGGTGATGGCGGTACTCGGCGTGCCCATGTTGCTCGGCCCGATCTGTGGCCCCATTCTCGGTGGCTGGCTCATCGACTCCTTCAGCTGGCACTGGATCTTCCTGATCAACCTGCCGCTGGGCATCGTCGCGCTGATCCTGGCCTGGATCGTGTTCGCTCCCGACAAGCCCAAACCCTCGGAATCGTTCGACTTCCTCGGCATGCTGCTGGCCTCGCCGGGTCTGGCGCTGTTCCTGTTCGGTGTCTCCTCCATTCCGGAGAAGGGCACCGTGATGGCCTCGCGCGTGCTGATTCCGGCGATCATCGGCGCGGCGCTGCTGGTGGCGTTCGTGTTCCACGCGCTGCGCACCGAGCATCCGCTGATCGACCTGCGGCTGTTCTCCAACCCGTCGCTGCGGTACTCCGTGCTCACCATGTCGCTGTTCGCGACGGCGTTCTTCGGCGCAGGCTTCCTGCTGCCGAACTACCTGCAGCAGGTACGCGGGGAGACGGCGTTCGACTCCGGTCTGCTCATGGCCCCACAGGGTATCGGCGCCATGCTGACGATGCCGATCGCGGGATTCCTGGTCGACAAGATCGGCCCCGGCAAGATCGTCATGTTCGGCATCACCTTCATCACCCTCGGCTTGGCCGGGTTCACCCAGCTGGGCGCCGACACCTCCTACCTGCTGATCGGTGGCGCGCTGTTCGTGATGGGTCTGGGCATGGGCTGCACCATGATGCCGGTGATGACCGCCGCGATCCAGACGCTCTCGCACGCACAGGTCGCGCGTGGTTCGACATTGATGAACATCATCAACCAGACCGCGGCGTCGATCGGCACGGCGACGATGTCGGTCGTGCTGGCCGCCCAGCTCAACGATCACCCGGAGGCGAAGGTCGCGATCGGCGCCAACGCCCGGCCCGATCTCGCCGCGCAGGTTCCCCCGTCGGTCATCGAGCAGGGACTCGACCTGGCGGCGACAGCGTTCAGCAACACGTACTGGGTCACCGTGGTACTCGCTCTGCTGACCCTGATCCCGGCGTTCTTCCTGCCGCGAACCAAGCCGAAGGCGCCGATCGACGCCGAAGCTGTGGCGCTGGCCTGATCGGTCATACGCGGAAAGCCCGGACGGAACTCTCTGTTCCGTCCGGGCTTTCGCGTCGGGGTTCAGCCGTAGAGCTTGACGAACATCTCCAGTGAGCGCTCGATATCGCCGCGCAGGGCCTTCGCGACGGCGGACCCGATCGGGCCGAACAGCGGCGCACCGCCCAGGTCGATGTCGACACTTACCTTCGACCCGCTACCGCTCGGCTCGACGAGCATGCCGAGGCCGAACTTGGTGCCGCCGATACCCGTGCCGGTGAGGGCGAGCTTGCGCGGCGGTTCGGCGGTGCGCACGGTCCAGGTGACTTTGTTGCGGAAGCCCTTCACACGGGCGATGCCGGCGACAACGGTGCCCGGTGTCAGCTCCTCGGGCAGTGTTCCGCGCCAAGCCTCGTGAATGGTCAGCCAATCGCCGAGGTGCGGAAGGTCGGACGCGTGCGCCCAGGCCTGGTCCGGTGGGACGGGGACATCGACGGAAAGCTTCAGTTTCGCCACGCCCGGATAATATCCGGTACCCGGGGTTCCGCGAGCATCGGCTCTAGGCATAGCGAACCAGAATAGATCAACTGTCCAGTAGCGTGCAATGTTTCGAGCGGGAAACATGATGTCGGACAGGAAGATCCGTGTCGCGATCGTTACGTGTGCTGCTAATGTGTGCGGGTCGCTGGAATCGGGGCGTGTGAATCGGGTATCCGAAATCACCCCGCGGTGGACAGTGAATGCCTCGGCGGGCCGGCCGGCGAGGGCCACCGGCAACAGCGCCGTGTGGTCGAGGACGACGAAAGATCTGATGAACTCAGGAATTGCGGTGCTGTTGCTCGTCATCGGTGCGCCGCTGTTACTGCTCGCGATCGCGGTCAGTGTCATGGCCATGCGGAACGAGCGCCGACAGCGGCAGCGAGCCGACGCCGCCATCCGGGAACGCCTCGCCTGCGAGAACGCCCTCATGCAGCTGGCGCAGGGCACACTGCCCGCGATCACTGCCGCGGTGCGCCGCCACGAGATCCCCTCGGTCGCGGTGGATCTGCCGGTGGAACTGGGCGATTCGCAGTTCGGCCAGGCGCTGCAGTGGATTGCCACGGGTCATGCCGAGGACCTGCGCGTGGTCACCGAGGAAACCAGGGCGATGGTCGAGCGCTATGGCGAACAGCGTCGTCTCGGTGAGATACAGGACGCCCGGGACCAGACCCGCGGTGAGCTCTCGGCATCCTCGCGGGCGGCCACGAGCGCCGCGGTGCGCTCCTTCGGCACCTCGGTGGTGAGCCTGGGCACCGACCTCGGACAGGTCGTCAGTGCCGCACTACGCGAACATCGTGACGACGCCATCTACGAAACGCTCACCCGGATCGACCACACTGTGCAGCAGATGATCCGGCAGGCGCAGTCCTATGTGATCGTCTCCGGCGGCCTGCCCGGCCGCCGGTGGCCACAGCAGTCGCTCACCGATGTGGCGGGCGGCGCGACCGGGCGGGTCAGGGAATTCCTGCGGGTGCGGGCGGCGCAATCGGACCGGATCGTGATCAGTCGCGCGGTCGAACCGCTCGTGCACACCATGGCGACCCTGCTCGACAACGCGCTGCGCTACTCACCGCCGTCGTCGTTCGTCGAGATCGGTTTCCAGGAAGGCCATCACGGCGTCACCGTGATCATCGACGACGCGGGTATGCGGATGAGTCCCGAGCAGCTCGAGGACGCGCGCCTGGTGCTCAGCGGCGAACGCCCGGTCGACATCCACGATCTCGGCCCCGCGCCGAAGGTCGGCTTCCCCGGTATCGCGGCGCTGGCCCGGCGCTACGGATTCTCCGTGCACGTCGACGGGCCCAATATCTTCGGTGGCATGCGGGCCATGGTGTATGTACCGTCGGCGCTGCTGGTGAGCGGCGACGCCCCGCGGCTGCCCGAGCCCGAACTCGCCGCGCCCGCACACATTCCCGTGCCGGTCGCCGAGATCGAATCGCCCGGCGCCGACGTTCACGAGATCACCAGCGGCGGGCTGCCCAAGCGCCGCCGCAGACCGGTTGCCCCGGATTCGGCGGGGGTAACGACAGAGTCGGGGCACGCGCGCCCCGACCTCGCCGCTGCCTGGCGCAGCGGATCCCGCAGCGGTCGTGCCGCTGCGGCCGAGCGAACCACGGAAGGAACAGCCGATGAGCACACCGGTAGCCGATAGCACCAACCGATTGGCGTGGCTGCTCGAGGATCTCGAGATCCCCGGCGTCCGCTTCGCGGTCCTGCTGTCCGAGGACGGACTGCGCATCGCCCACTCCCGTGGCGTGAGCAAGGACGACGCCGAACGGTTCGCCGCGGCGGCCTCGGGCCTGCGCTCGCTCGGTAAGGCGCTCGGCGAGTTCTGCGGCGGCCCGTCGAACGCGGTGCGCCAGAACATGACCGAGTACGACGAGGGCATGATCATGATCACCGCCGCCGGTGTGGGCGCGCTGCTCGGTGTCGCCACCACCGCCGATGTCGATGTCGCGCTGGTGGCGCATCGGATGAACGAACTGGCCTCGCGCGTGGGTCACGAGATCGGCAGCGCGCCCCGCCTAGGCGGGAGGAATTGAGCCGCGGCAGGCGCGATCCCGATCTGGTGCGGTCCTACGTGCGCACCGGCGGGCGGGTGCGTGCCGCCCATGACCTGGACCTGGTGACCCTGGTTCGTGCCGTCGAGGACGCGCGTCCCGATCACCGCCCCGACGAACGTCGCCTGCTGGCTCTCACCAGCCGCCGCGGCGCTCTGTCGATCGCCGAGCTGTCGGCCTATCTCGACCTGCCCGCCTCCGTCGTGAAGATCATCGTTTCCGATCTGCTCGACAGCGGTCACCTGCACTGCCCCACCCCGGCACAGGTGAAGCCGGAACTCGCATTGATCAAGGAGGTGCTGCATGGCCTCCGCGCCATCGCGGGATGAGGTCGACTACGTCGCGGAAACCGTGACACGGTCGGTGAAGATCCTGGTCGCAGGCAATTTCGGTGTCGGCAAGACCACCTTCGTGTGCGGGGTGTCCGAGATCAGGCCACTGCGCACGGAAGAGACGATCACCGAGGCCAGTATCGGTGTCGACGACATGGCGGGTCTGGGCAGCAAGGTGTCGACCACTGTCGCACTGGATTTCGGCCGCATCACCCTGAATCCCCAACTGGCGCTGTACCTGTTCGGTACGCCGGGCCAGGAACGATTCGCCCCGCTGTGGGAGGAACTGGCTCGTGGTGCTCTCGGCGCGCTGGTGCTCGTCGACACCCGCCGTATCGAGAAGGCCGATGACGTGCTCTCGGCGCTGGAACAGCGTGGCGTGCCGTACGCGGTGGCGGTGAACGAATTCGAAGGATTCCGGCGCTACCCGCTCGAGGAGGTGCGCGAGGCGCTCGACCTCGCGCCCGAGACTCCGGTGATCGCGCTCGACGCACGTCGCCGTGATCAGGGCCTGCGCGCACTGATCACGCTGGCCGAATACCTCTTTCGCAGACAGGAAGCAACAGCGTCATGACGGTCGATATCGCCGCCGACGAACGGGTGGCGATGTGGGCACCCGAATTCGCCGCCGACCCACAGGCGGCGTACCAGCGGATGCGGCGGCGGTTCGGCTCGGTGGTGCCGGTGGAGTTGTCGCCGGGCATCCGGGCCACGCTGGTGATCGGCTATCACACCGCCGTGCGCGTCCTCAACGATCCGGAGCACTTCCCGGCCGACCCCCGCATGTGGCAGCGCGACATCCCGCTGGACTGCCCGGTGCTGCCGATGCTGCAGTTCCGCCCAGCCGCGCTGCGCACCACCGGTGCCGAGCACACCCGATACCGGCAGGCCAATGTCGCCGGGATCGCCGGGGTGGATCTGTACGCGATGCACAGCACCGTCGAACAGTTCGCCATCCCGCTGATCAACAGCTTCTGCGCGACCGGGTCCGCGGACTTGCTGAGCCAGTACGCGTTTCCGCTGGTGTTCCAGGCGCTGAACTCGATGCTCGGGTGCACGCCCGAGATCGGGCAGCAGGTCGCCACCGGGATGGCGCAGATCTTCGAAGGTGACGACGCCGAGGCGGGCAACAACCTGCTCGCCTCCGCACTGGCCGATCTGGTGGGGTTGCGCCAGCGCGAACCCGGTGACGACGTCGCCACCCGCCTGCTCCAGCACCCGGCGGCGCTGACCGACGAGGAAATGGTGCACCAGCTGCTGGTGCTCTACGGCGCGGGCATCGAGCCGATGCTGAACCTGGTGGTCAACACCTTGCGGCTGATGCTCACCGACGACCGGTTCGCCGGAGATGTGCTCGGCGGCAGCCTGTCCACGCGCGACGCGCTCGACGAAGTGCTGTTCACCGACCCGCCGCTGGCCAACTTCTGCATGACCTACCCGCGTCAGCCGATCCTGGTCGAGGACACCTGGCTGCCCGCACACGAACCGGTCGTCATCAGCATGTCGGCCTGCAACAACGATCCGGCCATCGCCGGGCGCGATGTCGTCGACAATCGGGCGCACCTGGCCTGGAGCGCGGGGCCGCACGGCTGTCCGGCCAAACCGGTGGCGTACCTGATCGTGCAGGACGCGATCGACCAATTGCTCGACGCGCTCCCGGAATTGAGCCTCGCCGTGCCGGTCGAGGATCTGGTGTGGCGGCCCGGCCCGTTCCATCGGTCGCTCGCGGCGCTGCCCGTGAGTTTCCCGAAGACACCGCCGTTGCCGATGCCCTGAGATCAGACCGCGCGCAACGCTGGTCCGCCACACCGCTCCACGAGTTTCAGGCGATCTCGGAGGGCGCGGTCAGCGCGGCCTGCATGGCCACGCCGTCGACGTAGGTGTGCTTCGCCTTGACGGCGCCGTCCTCGACGGTGACCATGTCCGCGATATCCACATCGACGGCGCCGCCGGTGACGGAGGTGCCCGACAGCTTCCATCGCACCACCCAGAAGTCGTCGCCGACGCGCAGGTCGACCTGGGTGAAAGTCAGATCGGGGACGAGGGCGAAGGTCTCTGCGGCGGCGGTTCGGATTTCCGCGCGCCCGTGCGCGGGTGCGCCCCCGGAGTGCAGGTGGAAGACCGAATCGGGCGTGTGTAGCGCGGCGATCCGGTCGGGGTCGCGCTCGGCCCAGCAGGCGTGATAGCGCTCGAACAGATCCTTGGTGGCATCGGACATAGTCCCCAAGCCCTTCGAATATACAAACAGGATGACTGTATGTTCCCGAATCCGGTGTGGCCGGTCAAGGGCGAACGGCCTCGGATCTGCCGCGACCCTCGTCCTGCCCTAGACTTCGACGTCGCCATGAATCCTGATCGCCGGACCCAAGCCGAACGCTCGGCCGCCACGCGTGCCGCGGTGATCCGTGCCGGGCGAGAGCTGTTCGGGCAGTTCGGGTACGGGGCGGTGAGCACGATCGCGGTCGCCGAGGCGGCCGGGGTCAGTCGCGGCGCGCTCTATCACCAGTTCGGCGAGAAGCGGGATCTGTTCGAGGCGGTGTTCGAGGATCTCGAGCGCAGCTTGGTGGAGGTGATCGCCGCCGCCGTGGCCCAGGCGCGTGCCGAGGATCCGATCGCGAGCCTGATCGTGGGCTGCCTGGCGTGGTTGCAGGCCTCGACCGCGACCGAGGTGCGCCGGATCGCGCTGCTCGACGCGCCCGCGGTGCTCGGGTGGGCCCGGTGGCGCGAGATCGAGTTGCGGCACACCATCGGCCTGGTGGAGAACGCGATGGCCGGTGCCATGGCCGCGGGCCGGATCAGGAAGCAGCCGGTGCGGCCGCTGGCGCTGGTGGTGGTCGGTGCGCTGGACGAGGCGGCGCAGTACCTGGCGCATTCGGCGGACGCGGGGGATATCGTCGCTGTCCGCGCGGTGATCGAGCAGCTCATTTCCGGCCTCGCCGTCGATCAGGGCGGGTAGTTCGCAGGCGCAGTAGGTTAGGCTTGCCTAATGACGACTGGGACTGTGAATCGACCGGCCATGGTCTACGCGCCGCTGACGGTTCGTCGCGCGGTACGGCTGACGCCGCGGATGGTGCGGGTGACCCTCGGGTGTCCGGACCCGGCCGCCCTCATCGACGCCGGGCCCGACCAGTACACGAAGCTCTTCTTCCCGCTCCCGGGCAGGCCGCGTCCCGTCGTGCCGCCGCCACTGGACGACTCGGGCAGTGTGATGAGTTGGTACCAGCGCTATCTCGCGATGCCCGACGAGATCCGCCCGCCGATGCGGACCTACACGGTCCGGGCGCAGCGGCCCGAACTCGGCGAGCTCGACATCGATTTCGCCCTGCACGCCGAGCACGCGGGTCCCGCCTCGGACTGGGCGTCGACCGCGGTGCCGGGCGACGAGATCGGCCTGCTCTGCCCGCCGCACGCGCTCTACACCCCGCCCGCCGACCCCGAGTGGCAGCTGCTCGTCGGTGACGAGACCGCGGTTCCGGCGATCGGCGCGATCATCGAACGCCTCGCCGTGGGAGCGCGAGCGCGAGCGTTCATCGAGGTCGAAGGCCCGGCTGACGAGCAGGGCTTCGAGACCCGCGGCGACGTACTGATCGAGTGGGTGCATCGCGGTGATCGCCCGCACGGCGACGCGGTGGTCGCCGCGGTCCGTGCGGCCGAGCTCCCCGCGGGCGTGCCCTACGCGTGGATCTCCGGTGAGGCCGAGTTGGTGAAGCTCACCCGGCGCAATCTGGTCCGCGACCGTGGTGTCGACAAGCGCGCGATCACCTTCACCGGCTACTGGCGTCAGGGGCGTAGTGAGGAGGACAACGGCCGCGAGAAGGTGCGCCGTGCTGCCGCCGGTGAGCCACTGGTCCTCGACGAGGACTGACGCGCATCGTCCCGCCGCCCATCTGTGATGCCACTAATAGTTATTGCACTAACTATTAGTGGCGTAATAGTGTGTGGGCTGAGAAAGGTGGTGGACGATGCAGGAGCTCGACGACCCGCTGCGGCTCGACCGGCAGGTGTGCTTCGCCCTGGCGGTGGCCAATCGATCCGTGCTGGCGGTCTACCGGCCGCTGCTCGAACCGCTCGGCCTGACGCATCCGCAATATCTGGTGATGCTGGCCCTCTGGGGTGAGGCGCCGATGTCGGTGAAGGCCGTCGCCGAGGCGATCCAGCTCGACTCCGCGACCTTGTCACCGCTGCTCAAGCGACTCGAATCCGCCGGTCTCATCACCCGCCGCCGCGATCCGCACGACGAGCGCACGCTGCACATCGACCTCACCGAGGCGGGCCGTGACCTGCGTGAACAAGCCGAGCAGATCCCGCCCGCCGTCGTGGCACGCCTCGGCGTGAGCCTGGCGGACCTGGAAGAACTGCGCGATGTCCTCGGCCGGGTGAACGCGGCCGCGCGACGCGCATCCGATGTGAGGGAGCAGCAGTGAGCAACTCGACCCCGAATCTCTGGCAGCGCGTTCGCTACATCACCGGCGGAACCCTGCCGCCCTCGATGTCGGACTGGGTGCTCGCCGACCTCACCGGCCCCGGCGCGACCCGCCGATACCTGATGCGCTTCCTGCTGCCGGTGCTGCCGGTGCTGTGCCTGTTCTTGCTGGTGCCGGGCCCGCTGTGGATAGGGCTGTCGATGATGGCGCTGCTGTACCTGCCGCTGGTCTACTTCACTGTGGCGTTGGTCTACGTGTACCGGCGGCACCGCCTGGTCAGCCATGGCTTCGATCCCGAGTTGGCCAACGAGGCCGAACGCCGCCGGACCGAGGCCGAGCGCGTTGCCTACGAGAGTCGCCACCACCGCGGCTGAGCTGAGCCGCGACGGATCGAGGACGCGCGGACCGAACGGGGGAGTCAGCCCGCACGCAGGGTGGGCCCGACGAATCGTTCGACCAGGTGACGTTCCGCCGTGGCGTCGGGCAGCGGCCAGGTGAGCAGCGACAACACGACGCGCACGACCCAGCCCGCGGCCTCGTCGTCGGGGGCGATCCGGGTCAGCGCGGTCGCGATGTGACCGAGTTCCGGTGCGCCGGCGAGGAATTCGTCGGTGTCGGGGGAGCGGTGGCGGATCAGCCACTGGCGCAGCACCGGGTCGGCGCGGATCGCGGCGACGGCGGCCAGGATCGCCTCGACGGGTCGTCGGCGGGGCGGGACCGAGTCGACGGCCGCCTCCACGCGTGCGACGACGGAGCCTGCGGCCCGGACCATCACGGCGCGTATCAGTCGTGGTTTGCCGCCGACACAGCGATACAGCGTCGCGCGCGAGCACCCCGCGGCCGCGGCGATGTCGTCGGCGGTGACGTTGTCTATGCCGCGTTCGAGGAACAGCGCGAGGGCGGCGCGTTCGATGCGGTCGACCGCGATGGTGCGTCGGTCACCGCCGGCCAGCCAGTCGACTTGGTCGCTCACCGGAGAACCTCCACACGTGTCTGTCTCAGAGTGAGACGTTCGATGGAATCTGTCTAGCCGAATCCGGCCAGGCTGAGGGGTGTTTTCGACGAAGTACGCGGCGGATTGTGAGGCAACACGGTCGCCGGGCTGTCTCATCTCGAGACAGTCGTTGACCGCATGCCTCTGCGCGGTACACGGTGAGCGCCGACAGCCCGACCAGGAAAGGCGGCAGCCGTGACCACGGACCTCGAAGCGATCGACCTGTTCGATGCGACGGTGCTCGACGACCCCTACCGGATGTATCGCGCCCTGCGCGAACAAGCGCCGGTCTACCGGGTACCCGGCACCGATTTCTTCCTCGTCGCCTCGTGGGCCGAGGTCGCCGAGGCGACCCGGCGCCCCGCGGAGTTCTCCTCGCATCTGACCGGCGTGCTCGTCGCCCAGCCGGGCGCGGCGCCGATGACCTTCGACCTCGACGCGACCGGGCAAGCGGTCCACGTGCTCGCCACCGCCGACAGCGACGTCCATGCCGTCCATCGCGGCATCGTCGGACCGGCTCTGGCCAAACGGGTGCGCACGCTCGGCCCGTTCGTCACCGCACTGACCGAACGGCTGTGGGCGGAAGAACTCGACGGCGATCGGATCGACTGGGCCACCGGGGTCGCCGATCGTTTGCCGCTGGCGCTGATCGCCGAACTCGTCGGTCTGCCGGGGACCGATGTCGCGAAACTGCTCTCGCTGGCCTACGACTCCACCGAGATGCTGGGCGGTATCGTCGCCGAGGGCCGGATGACCGAGCTGATCACCTCCGCGGCCGAGCTCGCCCAGTACGCGTACCTCGCGATCGGCAACGCGAAAGACCGAGTGGCCGATCGAGATTCGCCGCGAACCCTGCTCGAGGTGCTCGTCGCCGCGATGGATGCGGGCACGATCGACGAGCAGCAGGCGGTACTGATCCTGGTGCAGCTGATCGGTGCGGGAGGGGAGTCGACCGCGGGTCTGATCGCCTCGGCGGCGCGACTGCTCGCCGCCGACCTCACTCTGCAGACCCGTCTGCGTGAACGCCCCGAGCTCGTCCCCGCGTTCCTCGACGAGGCACTGCGCCTGGAGTCACCCTTTCGTGGCCACCACCGCCACGTCATGGTCGATACTCGGCTCGGCGGTGTCGACCTGCCCGCGGGCAGTCACCTGCTGTTGCTGTGGGGTGCCGCCAATCGCGATCCCGCCGTCTACCCGGATCCCGATATCGTCGATCTGGACCGGCGGCGCGGCCGTGCCCACGCGGCGTTCGGCGCGGGTGCCCATTTCTGCATCGGGTCCGCCTTGGCTCGGCTGGAAGCGACCGCCGCGATCACCCTGCTGCTCGAACGCACCGAACGGTTCGAGCTGATCGAGCAGGAGCCGCCACGCTGGGTGCCCAGCCTGTTCGCCCGTCGCCACGCGACTCTTCCGCTGCGCATCACCCAGCGCTGAACACGGGTTCGGCGGGGACGAGGCCGGGTCGTCGGCACGGTGTGGCACGGTGTCGGGGTGCGTCCCCGTCTGTTCCTGCCCGCCTGCCTGCTCGCGGCGACAGCGCTGTTCGCCGGCTGCGCGTCCACCACCACGGACGCGAACCCGGCGACGTCGACCGCGACGGCCGTTTCCTCGGAGAGTGCCGTGCCGCCGACTTCGCCCGCCGTGAACCACACGGTTGTCCTCGATCCCGGTCACAACGGTGGCAATGCCACCCATCTCACGCAGATCAACGCACCGGTGCCCGATGGGCGCGGCGGCACGAAGGCCTGCAACACCACCGGGACCTCGGCCGCCAGTGGCTACACCGAGCACGAGTTCACCTGGGACGTCACCCTGCGAGTGCGCGACCTGCTCGCCGCCCGCGGTGTTCGGGTGATCCTCACGCGCGCCGACGACACCGGTGTCGGACCGTGTGTCGATGAGCGCGCCTCGATCGCGAACGAGTCGGGCGCCGACGCGGTGGTCTCGATCCATGCCGACGGCAATACCGGTGCGGCCGCGCACGGATTTCACATCGCCTACGCCGAACCTGCGCTGAATCCGGTGCAGGCCGAGGCGGGGACGCGACTGGCGAGGGCGTTGCGTGATGCGATGATCGCCGGTGGCGCGGTGCCCTCGACCTATGTGGGATCGGCGGGACTGGATCCACGGGCGGATCTGGCCGGGCTCAACCTGGCCGAGCGACCGAGCGCACTGGTCGAATGCGGGAACATGCGCTCGGCGACCGACGCCGCGCTCATCGAGACCCCCGAGGGCCGGGCCCGCTACGCCGAACTCGTCACCGCCGGAATCCTCGCGTTCCTCGGCTGATTCGGGCGCCCGTCCGCCTATTTCGGAGGAGTCGCGCAAAGTTCGCCAGGCTCCCTGCTGTGGGTGCTCGCCCTCGAACAGTAAGACAGCTTGTTGTCGACATGGCTACCTATCTACAACCGATGGCAAATCTGTACACCCCGCACAGCAGCGAGATTAACCAGCCATTTGCTTCGGATGGATACCGGTTGGTTCCATACGCGGATATTCGCTGTATTCGCACAGTTGGGAAATGATCCGCGAATACCGGTAGGTAGCAGTATTTTTCGCTACCGGGACGGTTGACGGATGATCTTCGTCACCCTAATCTTCGGAATCACAGTTCGATATCGAAGTGTTCAGTGTCATCGCTCGAAATGTTTCCCGGACGGCAAGCCGGCCCCTGCCGTCCTCCGCGTGCGTTTCCAAGGAGTACTGATAGTGAGAAGTCGAATCCTGTTCTTCGCCGGAGCAATGGCATTGGCGCCCATCGCCACCGCGGTGGTGCCCGCCGGGAGTGCCACCGCGCACGGTTGGATCACCGGACCCGCGAGCAGGCAGGAGCAATGCGCCCGTGGCCTCGTGCCCTGCGGCGCGGTGAAATACGAACCGCAGAGCGTGGAGGGACCGAAGGGGCTAACCACCTGTAGTGCGAACAAATACCCTGAGCTCGACGACGACAGCCTCGGCTGGGTGCCGCAGAAAGTCTCCGGCAGTGCGAGTTTCACATGGAAGAATACCGCGAATCATCGCACGCTGAATTGGGAATACTTCATCGGCAACACCAGAATTGCTGTGTTCGACGGCCGGAACGAACAGCCGTCCATGGAGGTGACTCATACCGTCGATGTGTCGAGTTATTCCGGCCGTCAGAAATTGCGCGCGGTCTGGAATATCGGTGATACCGCAGCGGCCTTCTACAGTTGCGTCGATCTCGAGGTGAGCGGCGGGGCCGGCACACGGCCGCCGACGACCACCCCGAAACCCACCACTTCCCCGCCTTCCACCAGCACCCCGGCCCCGACCACCACACCGCCCCCGACGACCACGAAACCCCCGGCCACAACCACGAAACCGCCGGTGACGACCACTCCCGAGCACGAGCATCCGACAACCACGGCCGCCCCCGGCGGATCGCCCTGGCGTCAGGGCGCCACCTATGGCATCGGCGACAAAGTCACCTACCAGGGCGCCACCTATAGCTGCAGGCAGGCGCACACCGTGCACGACCCGAATTGGACGCCACCGAACACTCCCGCACTCTGGTCGCGGCTGTAGCCGGCGCGACGAGGTCGGCGAAGCGGTTCGTGTGTTCTCCCACCATCGGTCCCGCGATGGGGTGAGGATGGGGACCGACTCGCCGACCTCGCGTTCGGTCGGCCCCGCAGCACAAGGACGTGAGAAATATGAGTGACAGGAAATTCGCCATCACCGTTGCTGCCCTCGGGACGGCGATGCTGGCCACGACCCTCGGTGCACCCACCGCCTCGGCCGGAGTTTCGCAATTGACGGTGAAACCCAACCTCAGCGTCGGCTCGGCAACCGACTACGGCACCGGATGCACCCACCAATTGCTGGCCAGGCTCAGCGTCGGCATCATTCCTGTCGCCTTCTACGACAACGGCGCGTTGCTGGCCGTGGTCGCGCCGACCGACGGCGTCGCCATGTTCAACTGGGTGCCGTCCTACACCGGCGCCCACACGATGACCGCCGTCCAGGACGGCATCGCCAGCAGCGCGAATGTGACGGTCGGCCGGGGCTTCCGCTTCGGGGAATCCTGCGTGGTCACCGGCGGCTGACCCCATGACAACACTGTGGCCCGGTTCGTACGAACCGGGCCACAGTCGTCGTTTCGCTACTTCGACGCGAGCTTCTTGTCGTCACCCTTCTTGCTCGCGGCCTTCTTGGCGGGTTTCTTCGCCGGCTTCTTCGCCGCGGACGCGGGTGCGGAACCATTGGTGTCGGGCTTACCGCCCGGGTTCATCGCCGTGACGACCAGATCGTCGTCGGCGGTGTCGACCTTCACCGTGCCGCCGGGATCGAGCCCGCCGTCGAGGAGCAGCCGCGAGACCCGGTTGTCGAGCTCTTTCTGCACCGTGCGGCGCAACGGTCGCGCACCGAATTCGGGCTGGAAACCGCGCTCGCTCAACCAGTCCACCGCGGACTGACTGATCTCGAGTTCGATATCCTGGGCGGCGAGCATGCGCCGGGTGCGATCCAGGATCAGTTCGACGATCTGTTCCAGCTGCTCCTTGTCCAGGCGATGGAACACGATCTGCTCGTCGATCCGGTTGAGGAACTCGGGTCGGAAGTGCTGGCGCAGTAGCTCTTCGAGCTGCGGCACGATGGAGTCGAGGTCGCCGGGTGGCGCCTCGAGGATCAGGTGCGACCCGATGTTGGACGTCATGATCACGATCGTGTTCTTGAAATCGACTGTGCGGCCCTTGGAATCGGTGACGCGCCCGTCGTCGAGCAATTGCAGCAGCACATTGAACACATCGGGGTGGGCCTTCTCGACCTCGTCGAACAGGATCACCGAATACGGCTGACGCCGCACCTTGTCGGTGAGCTGGGCGGCATCGTCGTAGCCGACGTATCCGGGCGGGGCGCCGACCAGTCGCGAGACCGTGTGCTTCTCCTGGAACTCGCTCATGTCGAATCGGATCAGGCGATCCTCGTCGCCGAAGACCGCTTCCGCGAGGGCCTTGGCGAGCTCGGTCTTGCCGACACCGGTGGGGCCGAGGAACAGGAACGACCCGATCGGCCGGTTCGGGTCCTTGAGTCCGGCCCTCGCTCGGCGCACCGCCTCGGCGATCGCCACGATGGCCTCGTTCTGCCCGATCACCCGCTTGTGCAGGACGTCTTCGAGCTGGAGCAGGCGCTGCTTCTCCTCGGCGGTCAGATCGGCCACCGGAATGCCGGTGCGCTGGGAGATCACCTCGGCGATGTCGACGACATCGACAATCGGCTCCGACGACGTCGCACCGGACTCCTCCAGCTCCTCCTCGGCGGCGGCGATGTCGGCCTTGAGAGCCGTGGCCTTCTCGTAGTCCTCGTTGTCGACCGCGGCGTCCTTCTCCCGGTACAGCCGCGCGATCGCCTCGTCCCTGGCCTTCACCGCCGGGTCAGGGGTGCCCGAACGGAGCCGGACCCGGGCGCCCGCCTGGTCGATCAGATCGATCGCCTTGTCGGGCATGAACCGGTCGGTGATGTAGCGATCCGACAGCTGTGCGGCCGCGACCAGCGACTCGTCGGAGTAGCGCACCTGATGGTGCTCCTCGTACACATCGGCCAGGCCGCGCAGGATCTCGATGGTGTCCTCCACCGAGGGCTCCGAGACCATCACCGGCTGGAACCGGCGTTCCAGCGCGGCGTCCTTCTCGATGTATTTGCGGTACTCATCGATGGTGGTCGCGCCGACGACGTGCAGATCGCCGCGGGCCAGCGCGGGCTTGAGCAGGTTGCCCGCGTCCATCGAGCCCTCACCACCGCCGCCGGCGCCGACGATGGTGTGCAGCTCGTCGATGAAGATGATCAGCTCGTCCTTGTGCGCGCGGACCTCGTCGAGGATCTTGGTCAGCCGCTCCTCGAATTCGCCGCGGTACTTGCTCCCGGCCACGAGCGAGCCGACATCGAGCGCGATGACGCGGCGGTCGGCGAGGGTGACCGGCACGTCTCCGTTGACGATGCGCTGGGCCAGCCCCTCCACGATCGCGGTCTTACCGACCCCGGGATCACCGATCAGCACCGGGTTGTTCTTGCGCCGCCGCGACAGGATCTCGATGGTCTGCTCGATCTCCTCCGCGCGGCCGACAACCGGGTCGATCAGGCCCTCGCGGGCTTCGGCGGTGAGATCACGGCCGTACTCGTCCAGCGTGGGCGTGTCGGATTCCGGCTGCTGCCGCTTCGACGGCGCGGTCGCCATCGGGGTTCCCGGCGCGGGGACGCCGCCGCTCTGGGTGGCCGCGATCCCGGCGACCAGCGCCTGCGCGGCGACGCTGTCGGGGAGTGCGGCGATGCCGAGCAGGATGTGCTCCGGGCCGATGTAGCTGCTGCCGGCCTGGGCTGCCTGGCGCTGGGCGGCGCGCAGCGCGACCTTGGTGGCAGGGCTGAGCGTGATGTCGGCGAGGTCGTCTTCGCTGGGCCTGCCGGTGTCGAGGTAGTCCTCCATCTGCTCGGCGACCTGGTCGGGATCCAGGCTGAGCTCGGCGACGATGCTGCGCCCGGGTTCTGCTTCGGTGGCCGCGTACAGCAGGTGTTCGGGAGTGATTTCGGGGTTGCCCCATTCCTGGGCCGCCTCGCGAGCGGTACCGACCAGCAACTTCGCGTTGTCGGTCATCAACTTGCCCAGATCGATGCGTTGTACCGGTGGCTTCGAGGACATTCCGGAACCGAAGAATCGCTGGAAGATGTCGTCGAAAGGGTCCCGAGAACTCGGCCAATTTGCTGTCATGCCCACACCTCTTCGCTCGTCGCGCCGTGTGTCACGGCGACTCATGCAGATCGGGTCGGTACTGCCAGCAATACTTCGGCATCCTCGAAGGGTGTGCAAGGGATTGGACAGTTTCACATCGGCGATGTCGGCAGGTGTGGCGCACAAACCAAAATCCGGCCGAAACGCTCCCGAACCACCGGTTTTGTCTGATTCTTGATGACAGGGCGCCGCAGCCGGGTAGCGTGGCGACCCGCGAGGTGGTATCGGCCGCAGCGCCCATTTTTGCCCGCCGACCAGCTGGGTCGAACAGGCCGACGGGAAGTAGAGCACGGAGTTTGGTCAACGACGTCATCGATGTCAGCGCGGAGTTCACGATCGCGCGTCAAGCGTTGTGGGATGTACTGCTCGATCCCCAGAGCTACCCACGCATGTTCACCGGAATCGGCAGTTGCGAACCGGTGGAACGTCCCGACGGCGCGGTCCACTGGCAGGTGCGGGTCGGGTCGGCGAGCGGCGGTATCCGCACGCACGAGTTCATTCTCGTGATCGGCCGCTGGTACGAGAGTTTCGAACTGCGCAGCCCGGTCCTCGGCAGTTTCGCCGCGATCCGCTTGCGTGGCGATCAGCAGCGCACGCGCCTCGATATCACCCTGTTCGCGACCGCGCGGATCCATCCCTTGCTCGAGCAGGGCGGCAACTCGCTGGTCACCGACTGGGTGAAGGCGGGGCTGCGCCGAACCGCCGACTCGATCGCGGGCACCCGTTCCTCGGTGGTGGTCAACGCCGAACGCTCGATGGTGCGCCGCAATGCCAGCGTGGCCCGCAGCATCGCGGCCACCGGCCTGATGCGGCCCGAGCCGATGTCGATCGTGAGACAGCTTCGCTCCCTGTCGAAATGGGGCTTCAACCTGGCCGGCGGGTACGCGGCGGGCGCGGCGTACGAACCCGATCGGCTCGCGCTGATCGATGCGGGCGGTCATCGCACTTTCGCCGAGGTCGACGCCAGATCCACCGCGCTGGCCGCCGCGATGCACTCGATCGGTCTGCGCAAGGGCGACGCCATCGGCCTGCTGGCGCGCAATCACGCGGGCATGGTCGAAACCATGGTCGCCGCGGGCAAACTCGGCGTCGACGTGGCGCTGCTCAACGCGGGATTGTCGGGGCGGCGGATCGAGGAGATCGTGCAGCGGCACCGGCTGAGCGCCGTCTTCGTCGACGGTGCGCTGGAAACGCTGATCCGCTACCTGCACAGCGAGGTACCGCGCTACACCACCGACGACTGTCCGCCCGACCCCGACCGCACCACGATCGACGACCTGATCACCCAGGCGCACACCGACTTCCCGGTGCCTGCCCATCCCGGCAGGCTGATCGTGCTCACCTCCGGCACCAGCGGTTCGCCCAAGGGCGCGCGCCGCCCGCACGCCAAGGGGTTCGGCACCATCGCCGCGCTGCTCTCGCGGATCCCGCTGCGGGTGGAGGAGGTCATGCTCATTCCCGCGCCGCTGTTCCACACCTGGGGTCTGGCCGGGTTGCAGCTGAGCACCGCGTTGCGCGCCACCGTGGTGTTGTCGGACGGTTTCGATGCGATAAATTGCCTGCGCGCGGTCGCCGAACACCGGATCACCACGTTGATCGTGGTTCCGACGATGGTGGAACGCCTGCTCGAGGTTCCCGACGAGGTCCGTGCGGGCTTGGACCTGTCGAGCCTGCGATTCGTGGTCAGCTGTGGTGCGCCGCTGGCCGGCGCCACCGTGTTGCGATTCCTGGACAGCTACGGCGACGTGCTCTACAACGTGTACGGCTCGACCGAGGTCTCGTGGGCCAGCGTCGCCACCCCCGACGACCTGCGGGTTTCGCCCACGACGGCGGGTCGTCCGCCGCTGGGTACCCGGGTCGCGGTGCTCGGTCCCGACCTGCGGCCGGTACCGGTCGGCTCCACCGGCCACATCTTCGTCGCCAACCACATGCTCTTCGACGGTTACGTGAACTCCGCGCCGCCGGAGGAGGCAGACGGCATGCTCGACACCGGCGACCTCGGCTATCTCGACGCCGCGGGACGGCTGTTCGTGGCGGGCCGCGACGACGAGATGATCATCTCCGGTGGCGAGAACGTCTTCCCGCGACCGGTCGAGGAGGCACTCGCCCACCTGCCGCAGATCAGCGAAGTCGCCGTGGTCGGCGTCCCCGACCGGGAGTTCGGTCAGCGGCTGGCCGCGTTCGTGGTGAAACGCGAAGGGGCGGGACTGGATTCGGACATGGTGCGGACCTACATCCGTAACCGGCTGAGTCGATTCTCGGTCCCGCGTGACGTCACGTTCCTGAGCGCGCTGCCACGCGGGGAGACCGGCAAGATCCTCAAGCGGGTGCTCGTACCCGGGTCAGCGCTGAGCGAGTAGCAAGCCCACCGCACGCTCGATCGTCGCTGATGCCTGCTCGCCCGACAGTCCGCGCCGGTCCTGCAGGTGGTGGCGCGTCGGCCAGGCCAGGGCGCCGTCGACCAGATCGAGCAGTTCGTCGTCGAGTTCGCCGTCGGAGCGCGACAGTTCGGGTGCGAACAGCGCGGCCAGTACGGCGCGGATGCGTTCGTCGGTGCGCCGCATCCGTGCGTCGATCGCGTCGATCGATCGAGATTCCTGCAGACCGGGCAGCCGGGGCACGCGCTGCAGGTCGAAGATCGCGGCGCTCTGCGCGACCGCGACTGTGATCCGCTCGGCCAGGGCAGGCGAGGGGTCCGCGACGACCAGGCACCCCTCGACCATCTCGGACTGGCGCTCCGTCGCGGCCACCAGCAACGCTTCGCGGTCGGGAAAGTGCACGAAGACACTGCGTTCGGAGGTGCCCGCTCTGGCGGCGATCTCGCGCGCGGTCGGTGCGAAATCGCCCGCGGTCACCGCGGCGAGCAGTCCGTCGATGATCGCTTCGCGCGTTTTCGCGGGATCGCGCCGCCGCCGCGGCGCGCGCGCCTGCCCCGCGCCCGCCGCGGCGTCCTGCTCCGATCTCATCGACCCATCACAGCACAGTTCGCTGTCGGCCTACTTGCTCGGCTCCGGCGCGGTCCGGTTCATCACCGAGTGCTTGCGCGAATAGGCGAAGTACACGATCAGCCCGACGACCAGCCAGCCGAGGAAGCGCACCCAGGTCTCCCACGGCAGCGACCAGATCAGGTAGGCCGAGAAGCCGATCCCGACCAGCGGGATCACCGGCATCAGCGGCAGCCGGAACGAACGCGGAGCGTCGGGCCTGGTGCGCCGCAACACGATCACCGAGACGCACACCACGATGAAGGCCATCAGAATGCCGATATTGGTGAGCTCGGCGACGGTGTTGATCGGCAACACGCCGGCCAGGATCGCCGCGCCGAAGCCGACGATCCAGGTGACCCTGGTCGGGACCTTGCGGGTGGGGTGGGTCTTGGCGAACCAGATCGGCAACAGCCCGTCGCGGCTCATCGCGAACCACACCCGGGTGACGCCGAGCATGAAGGTGAGCACCACGGTGATGATGCCGACGATCGCGCCGACCGCGGTGATGTTGGCGACGCCCGGCATCCCGACCGATTCGAACGCGGTGGAGAAACCGCTGGTCGGGCTGATCTCGGTGTACTTCTGCATACCGGTGAGCACGAGCGTGGCCAGCACGTAGAGCACCATCGCGATCGCCAGGGAGTAGATGATCGCCTTGGGCAGGTGCTTGCGCCCGTCGATGGATTCCTCGGCGGCGGTGCTCATCGCGTCATAGCCGAACACGGCGAAGAACACCGTCGCCGCACCCGTCCACACCGCGCCGGTGCCGAACGGGAAGTACGGCTCGTAGTTGGCGCTGTCGATATGGAACACCCCGAGCACCACGATGAGCACGACCAGGGCGACCTTGATGCCGACCGCGACCGTCTCGAACCGGCCCACACTGCCGATGCCGCGCGAGAGCACCCACGCGGTGCCGAGACAGAACAGCACCGCGAACAGGTCGATCACCCGGCCGTCCCCGGTATCGGGCGCGCCGAGCATCCACTCCGGCAGGGTCAGCCCGATCTGATCGAGCAGGAACCCGAAATAGCCCGACACACCGATCGCGACCACCGCCGCCACCGCGATGTACTCGAGCAGCAGATCCCAGCCGATGAACCAGCCGGCGAGCTCACCGAGGGAAACGTAGCCGTAGGTGTAGGCCGAGCCCGCTTTCGGGACCATGCCCGCGAATTCGGCGTAGCACAGCGCTGCCGCGGCGCTGGCGACACCGGCGATCAGGAACGAGATCAGAACTGCCGGACCGGTGACCGAGTGCGCGACCGAGCCCGCCAGCGTGAAGATGCCCGCGCCGATGATGCCGCCGACGCCGATCGCGGTGAGCTGCCAGAGCCCGAGTGATTTGGCCAGGCGCTCGTCACTGGGGATCTCGTCGTCGACCTCGATCAATGGTTTGCGGCGCAACATCTGGGTGCGCAGCTCTGCGAAAGACATTCGCGTTTCCTTCCATCGGCGCACACCGCCGCGTCACGGTGGGCTCATCCGAGTACACCGCCACGCGCAACCACGGGCGTCGAGAGTGAATAATGTTCAGCGGCGATGATCGTTCGACCGAGCCGGTCATCTTCCGCGCGTGCCGACCAACGCGCGCAGGAAGAACCCGAGGTTGGCGGGCCTTTCGGCCAGCCTGCGCATGAAGTACCCGTACCACTGGTCACCGTAGGGGACGTATACGCGAACATGGTTGCCCGCGGCGGCGAGTCGCTGCTGTTCCTCGGCGCGAATGCCGTACAGCATCTGGTATTCGTACTCCTCGGTCTTGCGCTGTGCCGACTGCACACCCACCCCGGCCGCGGTGATCACGGCCGGGTCGTGCGAGGCGATCATCGGATAGCCCGCGCCCGCGGTGAGCACGCCGAGGCACCGCATGTACGACGCGTCGACCTCGGCCTTGTCGCGGAAGGCGACCGATTCGGGTTCGTCATAGGCGCCCTTGCACAGCCTGATTCGCGAGCCCGGGCCCGCCATCGCGCGGCAGTCGTCCTCGGTGCGGCGCAGATACGCCTGCAGCACCGTGCCCAGCCACGGGTAGTCGGCGCGGAGTTCGCGCACGATCGACAGCGTCGAATCGGTGGTGGTGTGGTCTTCGGCATCGACGGTGACCCAGATTCCCGCGGCCTCGGCGGCGGCGCAGATCTGGCGGGCGTGCTCGCGGGCGATGGCGTGACCGCCGCTCGGCACGGCCTGCCCGAGCGCGGACAGCTTCACCGAAACCTCCAGTGGCCGAACAGCTCCCGTGGCCACCTCGGACTGGGGGAGTGCGCCGAGCGCGGCGATCAAGGTCCGGTACTGCGCGACGGTCGCCTCGGCGCCCGCCAGGTCGGTGGTGTCCTCGCCCAGGTAGTCGATGCTGACGAAACGTCCTGAGCGCAACAGTGATTCGGTGGCCCGCACCGCCTCCTCGGTGCTGGTGCCCGCGACGAAGCGGGCCACCACCGCCCGGCTGATCGGCAGTCGGGTGATGGTGCGCTCCAGTCGGGGTGAACGTGCGGCGGCGAGCATGGTCGAACGCAGCAGAGCAGACATCAGCCCACCTCCGGTGCCTGGTGGGGGTAGCGATGCTCGGTGGGCGCAACGAAGGTTTCCTTGATCGTGCGCGCGGAGGTCCAGCGCAGCAGGTTCTGCGGGGAACCGGCCTTGTCGTTGGTGCCGGACGCGCGTCCACCGCCGAAGGGCTGCTGGCCCACGACCGCCCCGGACGGTTTGTCGTTGATGTAGAAGTTGCCCGCGGCGAAGGTGAGCCGGTCGGTCGCCGCGGTGATCGCGGTGCGGTCCTGTGCGATGACCGAGCCGGTGAGCCCGTAGGGGCTGCCGCTGTCGACGAGGTCCATCGCGTCGGCGAAGGCCGTCGGGGTGCTGTCGTCGTAGACGTGCACCGCCAGGATCGGGCCGAAGTACTCGGTGCCGAAGACCTCGTCGGTGGGATCGTCACCGACCACGATGGTCGGGTCGACGAACCAGCCGACACTGTCATCGCTGTGTCCGCCCGCCACCACGGTCAGGCCCGGTGTGGCCTTGGCGCGCTCGAGCGCGGCGGTGTTGCGGTCGAAGGCGTGTCGATCGATCAGCGCCCCACCGAAATTGGTGAAATCAGTGACATCGCCGTAGCGCAGGTTCGATGTCCGTTCGATCAGGTCTTCCGACATCGTCGCCCATACCGAACGCGGGATGAAGGCTCGCGAAGCGGCCGAGCACTTCTGGCCCTGATAGTCGAACGCGCCGCGCAGCAGCGCGGTGGTGAGTACCGCCGGATCGGCCGACGGGTGCGCGAGCACGAAATCCTTGCCGCCGGTCTCCCCGACCAGCCGTGGATAGGTGCGGTAGCCGTCCAAACGCTGTGCCACCTCGCGCCACAGGTGCTGGAAGGTGGCCGTCGACCCGGTGAAGTGCACGCCTGCCAGTCGTGAGTCGGCCAGCACGACATCGGAGATCACCGGACCCGCCCCGTTGACCAGGTTGATCACTCCGGGCGGCAGTCCGGCCGCCTCGAGCAGCCGCATCGTCAGATAGGCCGCCACGGACTGGCTCCTGGCCGGCTTCCACACCACGGTGTTGCCCATCAGGGCGGGCGCGGTGGGGAGATTGCCCGCGATCGCGCTGAAGTTGAACGGTGTCACCGCGTAGACGAACCCCTCGAGCGAGCGGTACTGCATCCGATTCCACACCCCGGGTGCGGAGATCGGCTGCCCGGCCAGGATCTCGCGGGCGAACGAGACATTGAACCGCCAGAAGTCGATCAGCTCGCACGGTGCGTCGATCTCGGCCTGGTAGGCGGACTTGGACTGCCCGAGCATCGTCGCGGCCGCGATCTTCTCCCGCCACGGCCCGGAGAGCAGGTCGGCCGCACGCAGGAAGATCGCGGCTCGATCGTCGAACGGCATCGCCTGCCAGGCGGGCGCCGCGGCACAGGCGGCCTCGACCGCGGCGGCGGTTTCGGCGGTGCTCGCGTCGCGCAGGGTGCCCAGGACGGCGGCGTGACGATGCGGTTGGACCACGTCGTAGGAAGGGCCGTCGCCGGGCAGATGGCGACCGCCGATCACGTGGCTGATCTCGGTGGGGGAGGCGGACAACTCGGCGAGCGCGGTCTGGAGGCGGCGGCGTTCCGGGCTGCCCGGAGCGAAGGTGCCGACAGGTTCGTTGACCGGTGGTGGGGTGGTCGCGATGGCGTCCATGAGTGCGGCTCCTGCGTCGTGGGGGGAGAGCGGGATGTGACGTAGTCAACACCGATCGGCAGCAGTCATAATCATCTGATCGGATGAATATCCGAGCCCGTCTTTGTCCGATCGACCAAACCGGAGGTACCCGATGACTGACGGGTCCACCACGCTGCGCGGGCTGCTCGCCGCGCTCGACCATGCCGTCGCGACCCTCGTCGACGCGCCTGCGGGCGAGGAGGTCGCGGTGCGAACGGTCGCGTTGGCCGAGCCTGCTGACCTGCCCGAACACCTCGACGCCGAGGGCGCCCTGCCCGAGGTGTACTTGCTGGTCGGCGTCGACGCCGACGCGACCGAGCGGTGGTTGCGCGAAGTCGGCGACCGTGACCCCGCGCAGCGGCCGCGCGTGCTCATGACCAAGAGCGCCAACGACTCACCCGCGGTGCGCGCCGCCGCCCACACCGCGGGCGTCGCGCTGGTGCACGTGCACCGGCAGGCGCGCTGGGACCAGGTGTTCTCCCTGATCCGGCGGATGCTTGCCCGTTCGCCCGGTCAGCGCGCCGCATCCGACGAGCACGACCTGCTCGCCCCCGACACCGACCTGTTCGGGCTGGCTCAGGTGCTGGCCAGGGAAACCGGCGGCATGGTCTCGATCGAAGACCCCCAATCGCACGTCCTGGCCTACTCGGCCTCGGACGCCTCGGCCGATCAGCTGCGCATCCAGTCCATCCTCGGACGGGAGGGCCCGAGCGACTACCTGCGGATCCTGCGGGAATGGGGCGTGTTCGACCGGGTGCGGCGTGGTGACGAGGTCGTCGATGTGCCCGAACATCCCGAGCTCGACATCCGCCGCAGACTCGTCGTCGGCATCCGGCGAGGCGCCGACGGCGCGCAAGCCAGAATGCTCGGGACCATCTGGTTGCAGCAGGGTGCGGGGCCGCTGCGACCCGACGCGGCGCAGGTGTTGCGCGGCGCGTCGGCGGTGGCGGCCCGGATCATCGCGCGACGACTGGACGCGCCGTCGACCGAGGCGCTGCTCGTGCGCCGGTTGTTCGGCGCGCACGGTGACGGCGTCGACGTGCCCTCGGTGGCCGCCGCATTGAACCTGCCGGCGACCGGTCCCGCCGCGGTGATCGGCTTCGCGCCGATCGGCCCGGCCGCGGGACTGGCCGCGTCGAGCGGTTTGATCCGGTTGCACGCCAGCGCTTTCCGCGACGATTCGGTGACCGAGTCGATCGGCGAGCGCGTCTATGTGCTGTTGCCCGCCTACCATTCCGAGCGCGGCGTCGGTTCGTGGGTGCGCAAGCTGGTGACCCAGCTCGAGCAGACGCGCGAACTGATCGTGCGGGCCGCGATCGCCGCACCGGTCGCCGGGCTCACCGCGGTCGCGAGTGCGCGCGCCGAGGTCGACCGGGTGCTGGACAGCCCGGTCGCCGACCCCACGGGTGGCCGGGTCGCCACGCTGGCCGATGCCAGGACCGCGGTACTGCTGGCCGAGATCATGGAGCTGATCCGCGAGCGCCCGCGCCTGCACGATCCGCGCCTGGCCGACCTCGATGCCTACGATCGAACTCACGCCGCTGACCTGCGGGTATCGGTTCAGGCCTATCTGCGGGCGCACGGTGAGGTCCGTGCCGCGGCGGCCACGTTGCGCGTGCATCCGAACACCCTGCGCTACCGGCTGCGGCGGGTGGAGGCCATTCTCGGCATCGATATGACCGACCCCGAGGACCGGTTGCTGCTCGATATTCAGCTGGCCGCGCTGCCCGGTACGGCGATTGCTCAGAAATAACACAGATATTGCAGTTAGTCTGCAATAGTCGTTCGGGTCGGACGGTCGTGGAACGAAGGAGTAACGGTGAGCAGTGCACACAGGGGCCGGGGCGAGCTGTCGCGGCGCGGGATGCTGGGTGTCGGAGTCGGCGCGGCTGCCGCGGTAGCGGTCGGCGCGACCGTCACCGGATGTGGTGACCGACCCGCCGGAGTCGCCCCGTCGAGCACCCAGACCGACCCGACCGAGGCCATCCTGGAGGCCAACCGCGCGCTGGCCGACACCTTGCCCTTCGGCGATACCGCCGATTTCGCCGACGCCGACCGTGGCTGGATCGCTTCCCTCGAGCCGGGCACGGTGACCGATCCGTCGGGGAAAGTGGTGTGGGACACCGACTCCTACGACTTCCTCGCGGGTTCTTGTCCGCACTCGGTGAACCCGAGCCTGTGGCGGCAGTCCCAGCTCACCGTCAAACAGGGCCTCTACGAGATCGCGCCGGGCTTCTACCAGATCCGTGGCCTCGACCTGTCGAACATGACGTTGATCGAAGGCGAGACCGGCGTGGTCGTCATCGATCCGCTGGTCTCGGCGGAGACGGCGGCGGCCGGGCTCGCGCTCTATCGCAAGCATCGCGGTGACCGGCCGGTCACCGGCCTGATCTACTCCCACTCCCATGTCGATCACTTCGGCGGCAGCTACGGCGTCATCACCCCGCAGGACGTCGCCGCCGGTCGCTGTCCGGTGATCGCGCCCTCGGGATTCATGGAGCACGCCGTCGCCGAGAACATCTACACCGGTACGGCGATGGCCCGCCGCGCCGCCTACATGTACGGCGCCGCCCTGCCGCGCGGTCCGAAAGGTCAGGTGGGAGCCGGTCTCGGACAGACCAATTCGGTCGGCACGATCGGCCTGATCCCACCCACCGTCCATGTCACCCGCGCCGACCAGGAAGAGACGGTCGACGGCGTGCGGATGGTCTTCCAGCTGACGCCGGGCACCGAGGCGCCGTCGGAGATGAACTTCTACTTCCCCGATCGCCGCATCCTGTGCATGGCCGAGAACGCCACCCACACCATGCACAACATCGTCACCCTGCGCGGCGCGCTGGTGCGCGACCCGCATGTCTGGTCGAAATACCTCACCGATTCGATCAACCGGTACGGTCGCCGGTCCGATCTGGTGTTCTCCTCGCACCACTGGCCCGTCTGGGGTACCGATCGGATCGTGGAGTTCCTGTCGCTGCAGCGCGACATGTACGGCTACCTCAACGATCAGACGCTGCGATTGCTGAACCAGGGCTACGTCGGCGCCGAGATCGCCGAAATGTTGCGGATGCCGCCCGCGCTGACAACGTCGTGGTCCACGCACGGCTACTACGGCTCGGTGAGCCACAACGTCAAGGCCGTGTACCAGCGGTACATGGGCTGGTTCGACGGCAACCCGGCGCACCTGTGGGAACACCCGCCGGTGGAGAACGCGCGCCGCCACGTCGACGCGATGGGCGGCGCCGACGCGGCCCTGCGCACGGCGCAGAAGGCCTACGACGCCGCCGACTACCGCTGGGTCGTCCAAGTCGTGAACTACGTGATCTTCGCCGACCCCACCAACAAGACGGCAAAGGACTTGCAGGCCAGTGCCTTCGAACAGCTCGCCTACGGCGCGGAGAACGCCACCTGGCGCAACTTCTATCTCAGTGGCGCCCACGAACTGCGCAACGGTTCCTTCGGCACGCCGACCACGGCCAACTCCGCGGCGATGGCCGCCGCGCTGAGCGTGGAGCAGGTGTTCGACGCGGTGTCGCTGCGGATCGACGGACCAAAGGCCTGGGATGTCCGGATGAGCACCGACTGGCGGATCAGCAACGAGGACAACCGCGTTCACCGCGTCGAACTGCGCAACGGCGTACTCGTGCACTACGACCGATTCCCCGGTGACGCGCTGCCCGCACCCGACGCGACGATCACTCTCACCCGTCAGACCCTGATCGCCACCCTGGTCGGTGGCGCCGACCTGCGCAAGGGCGTCGCGAGCGGTGACATCGTCCTCGACGGCGATGCCACCGCACTGGCGAAGCTGCCCGGTCTGATCGACAAGCCGGACCCGAACTTCGCCATCGTCACGCCGTGACGAGGTCAGGACCCGGTGGGTACCTCGCCGACCGCCTTGGCCGGATCGATCACGCCGAACACCTCGCCCTGGGGCGCCTGCAGAATGCCCATCCGGCCGAACGGGCTGTCGTCGGGGCCCATGATCACCGAGGCTCCCAGTGCGGTGGCCTCGGCCAGCGAGCCGTCGGCGTCGTCGACCTGGATCCAGGTGAGCCAGTAGGGCGGGGTACTCAGCGCTGAGGCGTCCATCATGCCGCCGATCTCGTGGCTGTCACCGGGCAGCGCGAAGGTGGAGTAGGTGAAGGTTTCCCCGTCGCCGATCTCGTTGTACTGCCAGCCGAATACCTTGTCGTAGAACTCGTGTGCCTGGTCGTAGGCGGGAGTGTGCAGTTCGTTCCAGCAATAGGCGCCGTGCTGGTTGAACACGCCGGCACCGTGGTGTGCTTTGGCTTCCCACACACCGAAGACCCCGCCTGCCGGGTCGGCGGCGATGAACATCCGCCCGACGTCGAGAACATCGAACGGCGGCATGAACACCTGTCCGCCCGACTTGCTCACCCGCTCGGCGATTTCGTCGGCGCGTTCAGCCGCGAAGTAGGTGGTCCACACCGACGGCATCTCGCTCATGCCCTCGGGTTTCGGGCCGATGCCCGCCGCCGGTCGGCCGTCGAGTGTGGCCATGAGATAGCCGCCGGCTTCGGCGGGACCGTCCTGGACCTCCCAACCGAACAGCGTGCGGTAGAAATCGCGGGCGGCGGTGGTGTCGTCCACCTGACAGTCGATCCAGCAGGGAGTCCCCTGCGGCCAAGCTTCGTCGCGTGTCGGCATTGTCGAACGTCCTCCTCGGCGATGGATGTAGGCCGGTCCCAACCGCACCGGCATGGGTCGAGTCAACCACCGGCCACCGACATGAACGCGGAGCCACAACCGCGCTGAACTGGAACAACGTGTGTTCACAGCGACAGTCCGAGCGGGCCGACGATCACCCGGCGAACTCGTTACCCCTGTTACAGTTTCCGCGCCGATCGTGCGGTGGCTTGGTCAACGTCGGAAACGAACCGGTCGGGAGCGACTCATGGTGGTTAGAGGTTCGGAACGCGGGTTGGTCCGGATTCTGGTGACGATCCTCGCGGTGGTCGTCGTGCTCGGCTGCGGCGGTGGTCTCGCCGGTGGACAGCCGCCGGACGCGCCGTCCGCGCGGTGGACCGCCCAGCACGACGGCCCGGGGGCCTACCCCGAGGTGCGGGTGGAGCGCGGCGTCCAGATCGCGATGAGCGACGGCGTGGTGCTCAAAGCCGACGTCTATCGCCCGGCCGACGCCGCGGGCGTGATCGAGCAGAAGCCGCTTCCGGTGATCGTCAGCCTGACGCCGTACTCGAAACTCATGACCGGGCTGATCGAATCGGCCGCCGCGATCCCGGGCCTGCAGTCCACCGCCGTCGATATCGTGCGCAGGCTGAACCTGTCCACCACCCCGATCAGCGGTTTCGGCGACCTCATGCAGGCACTGGACGGCGGCATGATCCAGACCATGCTCGGCGTCGACCGCAAACTGGTCAGCGCCGGCTATACCGTGATCGTCGCCGATGTGCGGGGAACCGGTCTGTCGCAGGGCAAATGGGACACCCTCGGTGCGCGCGAACAACTCGACACCCGCGAGGTGATCGACTGGGCGGCCACGCAGCCGTGGTCGAACGGGCGCATCGGGATGAGTGGTGGCTCCTACTCGGGGATCAACCAGTTGCGCGCCGCCGAGAACGCCCCGCCCGCGTTGCAGGCGATCTTCCCGGTCGAACCCGGCAGCGACCTCATGCGCGACGTGGTCGCCCCCGGCGGCGGCGTCGGCACCACGTTCCTGCCGATGTGGCTGAACTCGGTCAACCAGCTCAAGCTCGTACCCGACGTGGCCTCGATGGTCGACGGCAGTTTCGACTGGACCTGGTTCAAGGATCGCCTCGCCGACCCGACCACCAATTTCGACCTGCTCGCCCAGTCGCTGCTCACCCCGTCGCTGTCGAACATGCCGCCCGCGCTCGACGGCGCGCTCGACGACACCTCGGCGTTCCGCGAGGCGATCATGGGCCACCCGGAGAACGTCACGGTGCCCACCTTCGTCTACGGCGGCTGGCACGACATCTTCGCCAACAGCGCGACCAAGCTCTACGAACAGATCCCGCTGCCCGCCGGGCGCAAGCAACTCGTCGTCGGCGACACCTATCACGCCAATCCCGGTGCGGGGACCGGTGTTCCCGGCGCGCCCCCGCGCCTGGACGTTCTGCAGCGGGCCTGGTTCGACAAATGGCTCAAGGACATCGACAGCGGCATCGAGGGATTCGGGCCGGTCACGGTGAAACAGCAAGGTGGCAGCTGGGTGACGCTGCGCGAGTTCCCGCAGCCCGGCGTCACGCATCGCCGTGTCTACCTCTCGGCCGCCCCCAGCGGCAGCACCGAGGACAGTCTGCACGACGGATCGCTCAGCGCCACCGGGCCTACCGCTACCGAAACACTCACCGTCGCACCGGGTTTGAATCAGGTCTGCTCGCGCGACGCGGCTCAGGGCTCGGCGGGTATGGCGGCCGCGTTCGACACCTGCGCGAAGGACTCCCGCATCGCCGAACGCAACGGCCTCACCTTCACCAGCGCCCCGCTGACCGAACAGACGGTGATCTCGGGCCCGATCAATGTGCGGCTCAACACGATCCACGATGCCACCGACGGATTCTGGAACGTCACCGTCAACGATGTGGCACCCGACGGGACCTCGACGGTGCTCACCACCGGCCAGCTCACCTCGTCGATGCGGGCCGTCGACGAACGGCGCAGCGCGCGCTCGATCAACGGAGACTTCACCGCGCCCTTCAACCCCCTCACCGTCGACCGGCTGCTGCCGGTGGTCCCCGGCGCACCCACCGATATCGATGTGGCCGTCATCCCGACCCAGGCGGTGCTGGCGCCGGGACACCGGCTGCGCATCGACGTCTTCGCGGGCAACGCGCCCAAGGCATTGCCGTTCCGGCCGATGCTGAACGCCAGCGGTCTCGAGCCCCAGCACGTTCGTCTCGACCCCGCGGCGCCGAGCTTCGTCAACCTGCCCACCGACCGTCCGATTCCCTGATCGACGCTGGGGGAGTCGTCGCCCCTACTACCCTCGGTCGGGCAGGATGCGTGGGCGTGCTGTGGAGACGAGGAGGTCGCTGTGGTCGAACCTGTCATCGTGGTGATGGGCGTGTCGGGGTGCGGGAAGACGACCGTCGGCGCGCTGACCGCCGACCGGCTCGAAGTCCCGTACGCCGAAGGTGACGACTTCCATCCGCCGGCCAACATCGAGAAGATGGCCGCGGGCATCCCGCTCACCGACGAGGACCGGCTGCCCTGGCTCGACACCGTCGCGGACTGGCTCGCCGAGCACCAGGCGGCCGGCGGGGTCGCGACCTGCTCGGCGTTGCGGCGGGCCTACCGCGACCGCCTGCGCGAGAAGGCGCCGCAGACCTACTTCGTTCACCTGGCCGCCACCCGCGAGGAACTGCTCCGCCGGATGACCGGCCGACTCGGTCACTTCATGCCGACGATCCTGCTGGACTCCCAGCTCGACACCCTCGAACCGCTGCAACCCGACGAAGCGGGTGTCACCCTCAACGCGCTGCAGCCGCCGAGTGCGCTCGTCACCGAGGCCGTCGACTACTGGATCGCCGATCACCGCTGAAGCAGCGGGTGCAGCTCCTCGACCGGGGCCAGCATCAGCATCGCGCCCACGACCAGCGCCGCCAGGCAGACAGCGCTGAAGAACAGCACCCACAGCACCGCGGGCAGATGCGTCAACCGGGCCAGCTGGTCCGCATCGGAGTCCGTCCGCCCCGGTTGCCTGCGACGGCTGCGTTGCAGTTCGAAGACGGGCCGCACCCCGGCGGCGAGCAGGAACCACGCCGCGAGATACGCGAACGCGGCCTGCAGCAGATCGCTGCCGAACCACGACACCCCGAACACCAGTGCGCCGAGCACGAACACGGTGAGCAGCCCGTACACATTGCGCACCTTGATCAGCACCGCGGCCAGCATCACCAGCGTCGCCCACAGCATCACCGTGACCCGGCCCGTTCCCAGCAGTGCCGCGTAGCCGAGCCCGAGCAGCGCCGGCGCCGGATACCCGGCGGCCGCGGTGAGAATCATGCCGGGACCACTCGGTTTGCCGCTCGACACGGTCAGCCCCGACGTGTCGGTGTGCAGGGTGATCGCGTGCAGCCTGCGCCCGGTGAGCAGCGCGACCAACGCGTGCCCACCCTCGTGCGCCACGGTCACCGCGGCGCGGGTCAGCCGCCACAGCGGTCGGTAGCCGACCAGAATCAACGCCACCGCGGCGGTGGCGAGCACCAACCACCAGGCGGGCGCGGGCTGGGGTGCGAGGAGACGATCGAGCAGCGAGCTGGCAGATCCGGTGTTCACCGCCGCACTTTAACCGTCCTCGGGCTCATGCGTCGCCGACCGGGGAACCGGACTGCCGCTGAACTGCCTGCGGTGCCGTCCATTCCGCCACCGGGCCCGTGGCGACCTGCAGCGTGGTAGCAATGGGCATGCAGATGCGCCCTCACCGCTGGACTCCGCCACGCCCCACCGCTCGTGCTCGGCAGACCCAGAGCGATCCGCCGATGCCGCCGACCCGTCTGTTGCCGCTGCCGGGCAACGGCCCGGAGGACGTGGTGGTGCTGCCCGACGGCCGGATCGTCACCGGGACCGACGACGGCGCGATCTGGCGCGTCGATCCGGCCAGTGGTGAGGTCGAGCGGATCGCCGACGCCGGTGGCAGGCCGCTGGGCATGCACGTCGAGGCCGACGGCGCACTACTGATCTGCGTCGCGGGCCGGGGCATCCTCCGGCTGGCCGAGGCGGGCGCGGAACTCGAGGTCGTCGTCGCCGAGCTCGACGGTGTTCCGATCGCGTTCCCCAGCAACGTGATTCGCGACGACGATGGCACGATCTATTTCTCGATCTCGTCGCGGCGGTGGCCGTTCGAGGAGTGGATGACCGACATTCTGGAACATTCCGGCAGCGGAGCGCTGGTCCGCCGCGATCCGGACGGACACCTGGAGGTGCTCGTCGACGGTCTCCAGTTCGCCAACGGCGTGGTACTGGCCCCCGACCGATCCTGTCTGCTGGTCGCCGAGACCGGCGCCTACCGGATCACGCGCTACTGGCTGACCGGTCCGCGCGCGGGCACCACGGACCACGTCGCCGAGAACCTGCCCGGTTCACCCGACAACATGCTGGTCGGCAGTGACGGACTGGTCTGGGTCGGCATCGTCTCCCCACGTAACCCATTGCTGGACAGGCTCTTCCCGCTTCCGGGGATCCTGAGGCGCTTGGTCGACGCGCTGCCGGATCGCCTGACGCCCGCGCCCGTTCGTTCGGTCTGGGTGCTCGCGTTCGATTTCGACGGCACCCTCGTGCACGATCTGCAGCGCGACGGCGCCGACTACGCGCTGGTCACCGCGGTGGCCGAACACAACGGCACCCTCTACCTCGGCAGCCTGTCCGAGCCGGCGATCGCGGTCACCTCGGTCCCGGCGACCTGACCTCAGCGCCGCACGGTGGACGGCACCGGATGGTCCGGCTCGAGCGCGGGCAGCCCGTCGATGCTGGTGGCGTTGTCGCCGGCGATGCGGCGGGCGAAATCGGCATCGGTGCGGCGGGTATGGGCCTCGTCGAGGATCGAGCGTTCCTCGACGAGCTCGAGTTTCGGCACCGACCAGCCACACGAGTCGGCGATCCGGTCGACCGAGATCACCACCGCCGAACGGATTCCGGTGTGGCCGGTGCCGAAATATTCACGCAGCGTGTCGAATTCGTCGGAGTCGGGGCGAACCACCCGGCCCGCGCCGAAGAGTCGCAGGATGCGGGTGGTGCGGGTGAACGAACAGAACATCACGGTGATCCGGCCGTTGTCGCGCAGATGGGCGATCGTTTCCGAGCCGCTGCCGAACAGATCGAGATAGGCGACGGTGTGGTCGTCGAGCACGGCGAAGGTGTCGCGATAGCCCTTGGGGGAGACATTCACGTGGCCGCCGGCCGACGGCGCGGTGCCGATGAAGAACATCGGCTGTTCGGTGATGAATGCCCGCAACTTGTCGTCGATCCGATCGAACACCTTGCCCATGACGCACTCTCTTCGTCCCACCAGTCGGTGGGCTCCCCGCGTCCACTGTATCGACCGGCCGGACCGAGGCCGCCGTTCGGTTCACGGTGAGGGTTACCGCAGACGGCCGCGGCGCCTTGGCCGACGATATCCCTATGACGCAGACCGCACCGAGCCCCACCCACCCCGTACAGCAGCGTTACGCGGACCCGGCCACCGAGATTCCGGCCCAGTGGAATCCGGTGCTCGAAGTGCTGCATGCGCACAAGTCGGTGCGCCGCTACCTTCCGGATCCCGTATCGCCGGACACGATTCGGCTGCTGGTCTCGGCCGCGCAGTCGGCGGCGACCTCGTCGAACCTGCAGGTGTGGAGCGTCATCGAGGTCCGTGATCCGGCGCGCCGGGCCAGGTTGGCCGCGATCGCGGGCGGTCAGGCGCACATCGAGCAGGCGCCCGTGCTGTTGGTCTGGACTGCCGACTTCGCCCGGTTGCGTCAGCTCGCCGACGATCACGGCGCACCGCTGGAGGGTGCCGACTATCTCGAATCCAGCTACGTCGGCTTCGTCGACGCCGCGCTCGCCGCACAGAACGCGGTGGTCGCCGCCGAATCTCTCGGCTTGGGCACCGTCTACATCGGCGCGTTGCGCAACGACCCGGAAGCGGTGGCCGCCGAGCTGAATCTGCCCGACCACGTCTTCGCGGTCTTCGGCCTGGTTGTCGGCCACCCGGACCCGGCGGAGGGCACCAGGGTCAAGCCGCGCCTACCGCAGACGGCGGTGCTGCATCACGAGACCTACGACCTTCCGGTCCAGCGCGAGCCGGTCGCCGAGTACGAACAGCGGATCGGCGAGATCTACACCGATCAGGGCCTGCCGTTCTCGTGGACCGAGCGCACCCTCGCCCGGCTGGCCTCGGCGGCCTCCCTCAACGGCCGCCACCGGTTGCGGGAGTCCTTGGCCGCCAGGGGATTCCGACTGCGCTGAGCGAAGCGCTCAGCCGTCGATCGCCTTCTTGGTCAGGTCGAGCGAGCGGATGCGGGCGTCGAGGTCGTAGACGAGGGTGTTGAGCATGAGCTCGTCGGGAGAGGTGGCGTCGAGCAGTTGTGCGGCTTGGGCGCGGACCGTCTCCGGCGAGCCCTGCAGCTGCGCGGCCCGGCGCTGCGCCGCGAAGTGGCGTTCGGCGTCGGTGCCGGGGAAGCCCGCGGCCTGCTCCGGGGTGGCCAGTGCCTGGGGGCGGCCCGAGCGCAGGTTGGCGAAGGCGAGATCGCGGGGTGCGGCGAGGCGGTCTGCCTCGGCATCGGTGTCGGCGCAGATCGCGGAGGCGGCCACGATCGTGTACGGCTCGCTCAGGGTCTGTGACGGCCGGAAGTTGTCGCGGTAGAGCGTCAGCGCGGCGACGGTGTTGTCGGGGGCGATGTGATGGGCGAACGCGAACGGCAGACCCAGCACCGCGGCGACCTGCGCGCTGTAGCCGCTCGAGCCGAGCAGCCACACCTGCGGTTCCGCGTCGAGGCCGGGGCTTGCCACGATCCCGCTCGGATCGGCGCCACGGAAGAAGCCGATCAGCGCGGTGAGTTCCTGGGGAAACGCGTCACCACCGAGTCCTTCGGCACTGCGGCGCAGTGCGCGCGCGGTGACCGGATCGGTGCCGGGGGCGCGGCCGATCCCGAGATCGATCCGTCCGGGATGCAGCGACTCGAGTGTGCCGAACTGTTCGGCGACCACCAGCGGCGGATGGTTCGGCAACATCACCCCGCCCGAACCGACCCTGATCCGCGAGGTGGACGCGGCCAGATGCGCCAGCACCACCGCCGGCGCCGCACTGGCGATGCCGGGCATGTTGTGGTGCTCGGCCACCCAGAATCGGCGAAAGCCCTGCTCTTCGGCGTGCTGTGCGAAGCGGGTCGTCGCGTGCAACGCGTCACCGGCCGTCGCATCCGATTGCACCGGTGCCAGATCCAGAACCGACAGCGTGACGGCGCTCATGAGCCTCCTCGAGTTGTGTACTACCCCTATGGAGGCCAACCCGCGCCGGACCGCCGGTATTTCCGCGCACCGGTGGTGGTGACACCGGCCACGGTTGCGGGGCGGTAGCGTGCACGACTGATCGACGCGACGGAAGGACTGCTCCATGTCAGCCGATGGCTCCGGCCTATCCACCGACGCCCCCGTGGCGTCCGCCCCTACGGCCGAATCGGAGGGATACGAGCGCGGCCTGAACCCGCGCACCATCCAGATGATCGCCATCGGCGGTGCGATCGGCACCGGGCTGTTCTACGGCTCCGGCGCGGCGATCGAGCAGGCGGGTCCGTCGCTGATCCTGGCCTATCTCGCCGCCGGGCTCGCGATCTTCGTCATCATGCGCGCGCTCGGTGAGCTGCTGACCTACCGCCCGGTGTCGGGCAGTTTCGCCGAATACGCGCACGAGTTCCTCGGCCGGTTCGCCGGGTTCGCGACCGGCTGGTCGTACTGGGCGGTGTGGGTGTCGACCTGCATGGCCGAGATCACGGTGGCCGGCCACTACGTCCAGTACTGGTTCGATATCCCGCAGTGGGTGACCGCGCTGGTCGTGCTCGCGGTGCTGTTCACCGCGAACTTGATCTCGGTGCGAGTCTTCGGTGAGGGCGAGTTCTGGTTCTCGGCCATCAAGGTGACCGCGATCCTGGCGATGATCTTGATCGGCATCGGTGTGCTGGTGTTCGGCTTCGGCCACGCCGCCGATCCCACGGTGACCAACCTGTGGGCCGACGGCGGCATGTTCCCGCACGGTTTCGGTCAGACCCTGCTCGTGTTGCAGATCGTCGTGTTCGCCTACGTCGGTGTCGAACTGGTCGGCGTGACAGCGGGAGAAGCTCGCGACCCCGAGACCACGCTGCGCAAGGCGATCAACACCCTGCCGTTCCGGATCGGTCTGTTCTACGTCGGTGCGCTCGTGGTGATCATGTCGGTGGCGAGCTGGCGCAGTTTCCACGCCGGGCGCAGCCCGTTCGTCGAGGTCTTCGAGCAGATCGGCATCCCCGCCGCCGCGGGCATCATCAACTTCGTGCTGCTCACCGCGGCACTCTCATCGTGCAATTCGGGCATCTACTCCACCGGCCGGATGCTGCGCAGCCTCGCGTTGCGTGACGAAGCGCCCGCGAAGTTCGCGATCTTGAGCAAGCAGTCGGTGCCGTTCACCGGCATCTGCGCCTCGGCGGGTGCGATGGTCATCGGGGTGGTCGTCAACGCGATCTCGCCGGACAAGGCCTTCGCCTACATCACCTCGGTGAGTACCGTCGGGATCATCGTCGTGTGGAGCGTGATCCTGGTGTGCCACATCAAGTATCGCGCCAAGGTTCGGGCGGGCGAGCTGCCCGGCAGCGACTACCGGCTGCCCGGCGCTCCCGTCACCACGTGGGCCGCGCTGAGTTTCCTCGGGTTGGTCGTGGTGCTGTTGCTGTGGACCGATGGCGGGCGCACCGCGCTGGTCGTCGGTGCGGTCTGGGCGGCACTGGTCTGCGCGGGCTACTACGCCTTCGGCCGCCGCGACGCAATACACACCGGATAGCTCCGTTTGCTGGAAAGCCGCTGGCAGAGAGCCATTTTCTGTCGTACCCCCTCGGTATCGTCGAAGTGTCACACAACCAGCCCGGACGCGAGTGTGGCCGGGCGGTGCGAGAACGGGGGCACACGAGATGAGTGACGAGAACCGCGGCGAGCTGCGGCCGCCACGCCAGCACGGAACCACCTGGCGGGAATCGGAATACCGGATACTGGCCGACGATCTGCGCGCGGGCGCCGATCTGGCCCGCACGGCGATCACGGTCGGGCGTACCGAATCGGCGGTGCGCGCCGCGCTGCGCAACTTCGTACCGCCGGAGGAACGGGTACCGACCGCCGAACGGGAGCGCTGGATCCGCACACGCCTTGTCGCCGAACCGGAATGGGACTGGTGGGCGGTGGTGATCGACCATCACCGCCGCTCCCGCAGCGGTCTGTGGTTCACCCGCCACGAGCACTGCGCCCGCATCGGCTGGCGCAGGCGCACCCCCATGCCCGCGCTGGCCCAGGAACTGGCCACCTCGGAACTGTCGGTCGCCGAGCTGCTGCGTGCGCTGGGGCTGGTCGAGAGCATCGAGGAAGCCGCCGACCGACTCGGCGCCACCCCGGGCCTCGCCCTGGCCAAACGGGTCACCGCCCGCCGCGACGAAGCCGTGGGCGCCCGCTGGATCCTGGTCGTCGACGGCGCCGCGGGCACCACCCGGCCCCGCAACGCGCCGGTCCGGCGCCAGCTGTCCCTGCACGAGACCCGCGCCGACGCCGAAGCCGAACGCGACCGAATCCTGTCCTGGCACACCCGAATCGGCCCCGAAGATCCCGGCTCACCCGTCTGGTGGACCATCGCCGAACGCGGCCTCGGCGCAACGGTCGGCCACACCCGTTGCGGCACGCACGATCCCACCGCGACCGGTGGCCGAATCCGCGCCGAAGCGCTGACGGTCGGCGACATCATCCGCGTCCCGGTCCCCGACGGCGGCTTCCTCCAGGACCGCATCACCGCGCTCACCCAACCCGCCGCGGGCGCGTCGATCGTCGTGGACTTGGCACCGGTCGCCAACTCCCGCGTCCGTCGCGTCGTCGAATTCGCCTCCGATGAAATCGTCGACGTGGTGCGCAGATCGGAGGAACGCTCGGCATAGCGGGCGCGACAGCCGAGTCCGGTCATGGCGGCGGCGAACCTCGGCACGGTGAAACCCGCGGTCCGGCGCGGGTTCATTCGTGTCCGTGATCGGCGCTCACCGGGGTGAATTCGGGCCCAGGACCGTGCGGATCACCTCGGTGCGCAGCGGTAGATCGAACTCGCCGTCGGCGGTCTCCGGTGTCGCACGCAGGTAGTCGAGGATCCGGCCGAGCACTTCGGCTCGTTCTTGCGCGGAGATGACCACGGTGTGTGAATTGGTGCCGATGGACGCGGTCAGTGATTCGGCGGTCCGCCGCTGGCTGTGCGCGAACTCGGCGTACTCGAACGGCGCGAACAGTGGGTGCGCGGGCAGCGCGTCATCGGACGACGACGGTGGAAACGACGCGGACGAGCGCGAGACCTCCTGCAGTCCCGCGACCCACTCGACCTTGTTGTCGTCGTTGTTCCAGAATGCGGCGAACGCCCCCTCCGCGCGCAGCACCCGCGCGATCTCGGGAAACGCCCGCGCTTGATCGAACCAGTGGAACGCCTGCCCGGCGAGCACCGCGTCCACCGATCCATCGGCCAGCGGAATCGCTTCCGCCGTACCGGAAAGCGCCGTCACTGCGGGAAAGTGACGAACGAGTTCGGCCCGCATCGCCTCATCGGGTTCCACCGCGATCACCTCGACCCCCGCGGCGAGCAAACCGCCGGTGAGCTTGCCTGTCCCCGCTCCCAAATCCAGCACAACAACCCCCGCCTTTTTCGCGACCGCCTCCAGCGCCCACCGAATCCCCGCCTCCGGATAGTCCGGCCGATGCTCGGCGTAGACGGCTGCCTGCGCGCCGAACGAGCCCGCCCGCCGTTTCCGGCGCTGGACCTCGTCCGCGGTCTGATCCTCAGAATTCCCGATTCCCACCATGGTAGGAAGCTACAGATCGCCGTCGCGCTGCGGAATGATCGAGCGGGTGGTGAATCTTATTGGGGTGCAGAGAGAATAGCGACCATGGATTGGACCAATGTGGCGGTTGCCTCGATCACGGTTGTCGGCACGCTCGGGGGCGGCGTCGTGACCCAGGTTTTCGCGATTCGCAGCAAGCGAATCGATGCGAAGGTACAGCGCGACAATCGAGCGGAGGAACTGCGGGAGCTCACCCGGAAAGAGGCCACCGACGAGAAGCGGGCGGTCTACGCGGATCTCAACACCACGGCGCATTCCTGCCGAACGGCGATCCGGCACTATCTCGACGAGAAAAGCGGCGGGCGTACCCCTGATCTCGCCAAGTTCGACACTGCGCGGGAGGCGTTGCGCGACAGCTATTCCCGTGCGCAGATGGTGGTGTCGGATCGAGCACTCGATTTTGCGTCGGAGGTCAATCGCTGCCTCGACATCGCCCATCGCACAGCGCTCCAGTTGGACGAGAACGACGCCGTGGAGGTCGCGGCACTCTATCGCTTCCTGGACGAGTCAGTGGGCTTCGGTGTCCGCCTGCTGCGTCGAGCGATCCGCGAGGACCTCGGGATCGAACCCGGGGCCGATGCCGATCTCGGCGGCCGTCTCGTCTCTCTCAGGGAAATGCGCCACGAGTTCGTCGGGAGGCAACGGCCCGACGTGCCCGCCCAACAGCTCGACCACCTCGGTTGAGGTTCGCCGACCGACGCTGGTCGCGATACCCAGACCACCTCGATGCCTGCGGATACGCGCGGCCGCGGCACATCGAGGGCGAGGTCGTGGTCGACATCGCGCGGTGATCACGGCGCGCTGACCGTCGCGGAGACGTGGCCGCGGCCCGGCATGGTCGCGGCGGCGACGAGCATGACGACAGCCATGGCCAGCATCGCGAGGAAGACCAGGTGGATGCCGTGGGCGAGTTCGCCGGGTGCGGGATGGTCGGGGTTGTGGATGCCGGCGTTGACGATGGCGCCGAACACCGCGACGCCCAGTGCGCTGCCGAGAGAACGGGCGAACATGTTGGCGGAGGTGACCACGCCGCGTTCGTGCCATTCGGCGCTGGCCTGAGCGGCGATGAGGGTGGGGGAGGCGACCAGGCCCATCCCGCAGCCGATGAGGAAGCAGGAGGCCGCGATCTGCCACGGGCTCGACTGCGGGTCGACGAGCAGCGTGGTCGCGCAGCCGAGCGCGGCGATCGTGCTGCCGACGACGCCGCTGATGCGGAATCCCCAGCGCAGGTACAGCCTGCCGGACAGGGTCGCGGCGAGCGGCCAGCCGAGCGTGAGCCCACCCACGGTGAGCCCGGCCACCAGTGCGGTGGTCCCGAGCACCCCCTGGGCGAAAGTCGGCACGTACGAGGTCAATCCGAGGATGACGGCGCCGACCAGCAAGGAGACCGTGCAGCTCGCGATCACCACGCGCCGGGTGAAGATCCACAGCGGCAGAATCGGGTTGGCCGTCCGCAGCTCGACCACCACGAACAGCGCCAGCACCGTCATGCTGCCCACGAACAAGGTGAGCGAGACCGGTGAGGTCCACTCCCAGGCCTGACCACCTTCGAGCAGGGCGAGGATCAGGGCGCCCGCACCGACGGTGAGCAGGATCGCACCGAGGTAGTCGATGCGCTGGGTGCGGCGCACCGCCGATTCGGTGAAGTGGCGCACCAACATCCAGGCCGCGACCGCGCACAGCGGAAGGTTGATCAGGAAGATCCACCGCCAGCTCAGATGGTCGGCGAACAAGCCGCCCAGCAGCGGGCCGAGCACGGCCGAACTCGCCCACACCCCGGCCAGATACCCCTGGACCTTGGCGCGTTCGGCCAGTGTGTACAGATCACCGGCGATCACCATCGTCATCGGCTGGATCGCGCCCGCTCCGATGCCCTGGATCGCCCGGAAGGCGATGAGCGCCACCATGCTCGTGGCCAGCCCGCACAGCAGCGACCCCACCGCGAACGCCGCGATCCCGAACAGGATCACCGGCTTGCGCCCGACCATGTCGGCGAGCTTGCCGTAGATCGGCACCGTCACGGCCTGCGCGAGAAGGTAGATGGAGAACAGCCACGGGAACATCGCGAACCCGCCGAGAGTGTCGGTGATGGTGAGCACCGCTGTGGCGATGATGGTCGAGTCGAGGGCCACCAGCCCGGTGGAGAGCATGAGCGAGGCCAGGATCGGACCTCGTTCGGAACGCAGACCGACAGCCGGGCTCACGGTATCGGTAGCCACCGAGGTCCTTTCGTTGCATCGACTAACCACTCGGTTCAAGGTATCCGGGGCGCAACCGTTTCCGCGCGGCATTTTCCGAGGGTGTGACGCGATCGGTGTGGGGCGGGTCTTCAGTCGGCGGCGAACCTCGCGGCGATGTCGGCCGCGGTGACCTTGGCCAGTTCCACGAAGAACGGCACCCGCTCGTCGATCATCAGCGTCGCGGGTCCGCGCATGCCCAGAGCGAAGCGGCAGCGACCCTGGCTGTCGAGGATCGGCAGGCCGATGGTCCGGAATCCTGGGTCGAGTTCGCGATCGTTGAACGCATAGCCGCGTTCGCGCGTGGTGATCAGTTCCGCGCGCAGTTCCTCGGGGCTCGACACCGAACGCTCGGTGCCCTCTTCGTAAGGCAGCGCACGCAATTCGTCATCGCTGGCATCCGACCATGCCAGCAGCGCTTTGCCGAGTGCGCTGGCGTGCAGCGGAAGTCGCACACCCTGGAGCTTGTGCCCGTCGCTCTCGCGCCAACGGCTGGTGCCCAGCAGGACCGCGTGGATGCCGTGGCGGGTGGCCACCGACCCGGTCGCTCCGGTGGTGGCGGCCAGTTGCTCGAGGTAGGGCTCGGCAAGGTAGATCCGATGTTGGCGATAGGCGATCTGACCGTATTCGGCCAGTGCTCCGCCCATGCGGTAGCGACTGGACTCGGCGTCCTTCTCCAGGAACCCGGCCTGCACGAGCGCACCGAGCAGACGGTGGGTGGTGCTGATCGCCAGGCCCTGGGCACGGGCGACTTCCGAGACCCCACGCTCCTCGCCGCCGCGGAAGCAGTCGAGTACCGAGAGGGCCCTGGTCACGGTCTGCACGCTGGAGGTCTCCACAGAGCCGACGGTAACACAGGTGTTCGAGCGCTCGACCGCCCAATTTCCGCTATGTGGAAAACAAGAGTCCGGAAACCTCGGTTATGTGCCATAGAACGACAAGTCCACCGCTGTCAAGCTTTCCGATCCGTGGAAAGGCATACCTCGTTCGAGACCACACCCGCTCCTACGCTGCGAAGGCATCAACCCCCAGCCCCGAACAGGAGCCCCGATGTCCCGCAGGCTGCCGGCCTTCTCGCGGATCGCCCTCGCGATCGTCCCCGTCGTAGCCCTCGTCGCGGCGTGTGGCTCCGGCTCCACGCCGGAACAGGGGGCGCAAGCCTCGTTCGTTCTCAAGGTCACCGATCCGGGCAACAGCGGCCCGCTCGCCGTCGGCAAGCGCGACGGCACCTTCGACGCCGCACTCGCCCCGCTGGGCGCCAAGATCGAATGGGTCAGCACCACGCCGGGTTTCAGCTCCATGCTGAAGCTGTTCAACACCAGCGAACTCGATGTCTCCGGCGCCGCGTTCAGCCCCGTCGTCGGCGCGCTGTCCAAGGACGTCGGCGTGAAGATCGTCGCCGTGGCCGACCCGGCGGGTCAGGATCAGAGCGGCATCGTGGTGACCCCGGACTCGGGCGTGACCACCGTGGCAGGCCTGGTGGGCAAGCGGATCGCGGTGAATCCCGCGGGCAAGGGCGAGTACATCACGCTCAAAGCGCTCGCCCAGGCGGGCATTCCGGCCGACAAGGTGACCCGGGTGCCCCTGCAGCAGAAGGACGCCGCTTCGGCCTTCGCGACCGGCAAGGTCGACGCGTGGGCGTCGTTCCTGGTGCCCTACCAGGAGGCCAAGGCCGCGGGCGCCAAGGAGATCGCCACCGAGAAGTCCGTCGGCTCCAAGGACAACACCGTGGTGGTGTTCCGCACCGAAGTTCTCGACAAGCGCCCCGATATCGCCGCGAAGTACCTGGAAGTACTGCAGGGACTCACCGCGAAGCAGAAGGCCGCGCCCGCAGACTTCGAGAACGTCTTCGAGAAGTCCGGCCCGCGTGCGCTCACCGGTGACCGGCTCGCCGACGCCGTCCGGGTCGGCGGCGAGGTCACCGTGCCCCGCCTGCCCGCCGAATCCGATGCCATCGACCTGGCCGACGTGGTGAACACCTTCGCCGACAACGGCGTCATCTCCCGCCGGATCACCGCCGCCGACATCTTCTACGACCTGAAATCCAAGCTCACCCCGGACCAGCTCGCCGCGCTGAAGGGCAAGTGAGATGAGCACCCTCGCCTTGGCCCCGCCCCGGGCGCGCGTCGCCCGGCAGCGGCCGCGATGGTTGTCACTCGGCCTGCGCGCTGTTCTACCCGCCGCGATCGTGCTGGTCTGGTGGGTGGGTTCGGCGAGCGGCGCGATCTCGCCGCGGGTGATCGCGGGCCCCGGCGCGGTCTGGTCGGCGTTCGTCGAACTGTTCGACAGCGGCCAGCTGGTGGATTTCGCGCTCGCCTCGTTCGGGCGCGCGGCCGCCGGGGTCGCGATCGGCGTAGGGGTCGGGCTGGTGCTCGGCCTGCTGTCGGGGTTGTCCAGCCTCGGGGAGGAACTGGTCGACTCGACCATGCAGATCGTGCGGGCGGTGCCGTTTCTGGCGCTGGTTCCGCTGTTCATCGCCTGGTTCGGGATCGACGAGCTGTACAAGATCCTGCTCATCGCGGTGGCGACGACGGCGCCGATGTATGCCTACACCTATCTCGGTGTGCGCAATGTCGACCGCAAGATGGTCGAGGCGGCACGCAGTTTCGGGCTCACCGGCGCCCGGCTGGTGGTCGAGGTGATCGTGCCCGCCGCGCTGCCCGGGATCCTGATGGCGCTGCGGGTGTGCCTGTCGATCAGCATCACCGCGCTCATCGCCGCCGAGCAGGTCGGCACCCAGCAGGGCGTCGGCTACCTGGTGACCCTCGCTCAGGAATACAACCGCACCGACTACATGGTGCTGTGCGTCGTGCTCTACGCGCTGCTCGGTCTGGTGTTCGACGCACTCGTGCGGCTCGCGGAACGCTACGCGATGCCCTGGCGGAAGCAGGTGGCGATCCGATGACGACGACAACAGCCGCGCCGGTCCCCGTCGAGACCGAAGCTCGGGCCCCGGTAGCGGTATCGATCACCGGTCTGCGTAAGGCGTTCGGCGAGAAGACAGTTCTCGACGGAGTCGACCTGACCATCCGCCGCGGCGAGTTCGTGGTGCTGCTCGGCCCGAGCGGCACCGGCAAGACCACTCTGCTGCGTCTGCTCACCGGGCTCGAAACCCCCGATGCCGGTGAGGTATTGGTGCCTGCCCGACGCACGACGGTCTATCAGGAACCCCGGCTGATCCCGTCGAAGCGGGTACTGGCCAACGTCATCGTCGGCCTGCGGCGCGGCAAGCCGCAACGCGAAGCCGGTCTGCGCGCACTGAACGAAGTCCACCTCGACGGCAAAGCCGGTCAGTGGCCCGCCACCCTGTCCGGTGGTGAAGCCCAGCGCGCCGCACTCGCCAGGGCGCTGGTGCGCGAACCGGAGCTGCTGCTGCTCGACGAACCGTTCGCGGCACTGGACGCCCTCACCCGGCTCCAGATGCAGGACCTGGTCGGCGATCTCGTCGCCCGGCACCGGCCCGCCGTCCTCATGGTCACCCACGACGTCGACGAGGCGATCCGCCTCGCCGATCGGGTGATCATCCTCGACCACGGCCGTTTCGCCGTCGACGAGGTCATCGATCTACCCCACCCGCGTGATCACGCGGCACCCGAAACCCTCGGGTACCGCACGCAATTCCTCGCCCAGCTCGGCGTCGGACCACACACCAGGAGCCTGCCATGACCGAAACCCTGTGGTACACCCGCTGCCCCGTGCCGACCGCGAGCGGTCTCGCGCACAGCCTCGGCTGGCTCGGCGAGACCGCCGCCAGCGCAGGCCTCGAGTTCGGCGTTCTCCAGGACGCGGGCCCCGAGCTCGCCGGCCACCACTTCTCCCACGACCTGTCGGGCCTGATCCGGGAGGGCGGCAATGTGCCCGCCCTGGCCGCTCGCGCGCAGGGTTCGCCCACCCGCCTGATCGGGCTCACCTGGATCGACGAGTCCCAGGCGATCCTGGTCGGCCCCGAATCGCCGGTCGCCGACGCGGCGGGCCTGGCCGGTCTGCGCGTCGGTGTGCCCGCGTGGGCGCAGGATCAGGCGCGCAGCTTCCCGCGCGCGATGGCACTGCACGGCTTCGCCAACGCGCTGCGCCCCGCCGGGCTGACCCTGGCCGATGTCCGGGTCGTCGAGCTCGATGTCGAGCGGGACCCGCAGGTGCGCACCGCGATCCAGAGCGCACGGCGCTCGACGACGTGGGGTGTGGAGGAACTCCTCGACGGCAAGGTCGACGCCATCTACGTCAAGGGCGCCCGCGCCCAGGAAGTAGCCAAGGAGAACGGGCTGCGCGTCGCGGTCGATCTCGACGCCTCGGCCACCAAGCACCTGCGGGTCAACAACGGCACTCCGCGCCCGATCACCGTGCACGCGGACCTGCTGGAATCCCGGCCCGAGGTCGTCGTCGGCTTCCTCGCGCAGAGCCTGCGCGCCGCCGATTGGGCCGCCGGTGATCTCGACGGGGTCCGCGCGGTGTTGCAGCGCGAAACGCTGTCCGGTCCCGACGGCGTCGCCGCGGCCTACGGTGACGAGTTCCATCGCGGCCTGCATCCCTCGCTCACCGCCGAACGCGTCGAACTACTCGGCGTGCAGAAGCAGTTCCTCTACACCCACGGCTTCCTGGCCGCCGATTTCGATCTCGAATCCTGGGTCGCCCCCGAGCCGTTGGCTCGCGCGCGGGAACTCGTCGCCGCCGAGCGGGTGCCCGCATGACCGAGTTCGTGTGGCGGCTGCCCAGCCGCGGCGACGGTCGGCGCGCCGATCCGGGTCTGCGCGGTCGCGGAGGCTTCGGCCTGCCGACACCTCCGCTCGAGACCACCGACGTGCGTCCGGGTCGCTTCGGTCCGTTCGACGATCTCGCCCAGATCGTCGACGCCGCCGAACTGAACGGGTTCGACGGTGTGCTCGCGCCCTACGACCCGCTCGGCGAGGAGTCCTGGATCGTGGCGGCCGCCGCCCTGCGCGCCACCCGCTATACCCGGGTGACGGTCGAATTCCAGCCCGCTTTCGGCACACCGGTGTACGCGGCCAAGGTGTCGGCGACCCTGCAGCGGCACTCGGCGGGCCGATTGAACTGGCGGCTGGCTGTCGACACCGACGCCGCCGAGGCCCGCTCGCGCGGCGATCGCGTCACCGGCGACGAACGCTACGACCGCGCCGCGGAATTCCTCACCGTCGCGCGTGGGGTCTGGAACGAGAACGAGATCAGCGCAGCGGGATTCGCGGGCACCGGTTTCGACTACGCGGGCCGGTACTACGACGTCATCGACGGGGGATTCCGCGGCATCCTGTCCGGTCTGCCGTTCCCGACCGTCCACCTGAGCGGCACGTCACCCGCCGCGCTGGCCTTGTCGGCCGCGCACGGCGATGTCCATCTCTTCGCCGATCGGGCCGACGGAATCGCCTCCGCCGTCACCGAACTGGAGGAGCGAGCCGCCGCGGCGCGACGCCGGGTACGGGTCGGTCTGGAGCTGCCGATCATCGCCAGGGAGACCGAGGACGAAGCCTGGGCCAGGGTCCACCGCCAGTGGGACGAGCTCGACCGCCCCGATACCGCCGCCGACCACGCGCTGGGTGATGGACGCTGGGCGGGGTTCGACGCCTTCGGCTACGACCAGAGCATCGGCCTGGTCGGCAGTTACGAGCAGGTGGCACACCAACTCTCGGCCTACGAGATCGCCGGAGTGCGGACCTTCGTGCTGGCCGGCCACCCGAACATCGAGGAAATCCACCGCGCGGGCGAACACCTGCTGTTCCTCGCCGACCCGGCAGGCCGCACCCTCCCCACCGCGCAGGAGCTCACCGCATGACCATCGACGTCTACTGGCGCATCGGCATGGAAGGCGACCACGCCTCCCTGCGCACCCCGCGCCGCTACAACCGGGGCAACGCGGGCGGCTACGGGCCCGGAAATATCGCACCGGCCATCCGCGACGGCGCACTCGATCAGTACAGCTATCTCGACCATGTCGCCGCGGTCGCCAAGGCCTCGGAATCGGCGGGCTTCCTCGGCGGGCTGCTGCCCTCGTTCCCGGTGACCGACGACCCGTGGGCCGTGGCCGCCGCACTCGCCGCCGAGACCACCACCTACCGCTTCATGGTGGCGTTCCAGCCCGGCTTCCTCCATCCCGTGCAGGCGGCCAGGATGTCGGCGAGTCTGCAACGCGCCACCGGCGGGCGACTCGTCTACAACATCATCAGCGGTGGCGGCGGACCGGCCCAATTGTGGTGGGGCGACAAGGTTTCCCATGACGACCGCTACGCGCGAACGAGCGAATTCCTCGACGTGCTGCGCGGGGTCTGGGACGGCGAATCCTTCGACCACGACGGCCGTTTCTTCGGCACCGAGGGCGCCGCACTGCCACCGGGTCTGGCCGGACAGCCTTTCCCCGAGGTGTACTTCTCCGGCTCCTCGGGTGCCGCCGTCGCCGCGGCGGGCCGCCACGCCGACTACTACCTGTCCTGGCTCGAGCCCTACGCCGACCTGCGCGCCAAGTTCGACGGTGTCCGCCGCAACGCCGAAACCACCGGCCGCACGCCCAAGTTCGCGGTCCGCATCGACATCGTCGCCCGCCACACCGAGGAAGCGGCCTGGGCCGAGATCGAGAAGGGCTGGGCCTTCGTCGACCGCGACGCCGCCAACCGCGCCGCCCAGGGCGACTCCGTCGGGGCGGCCCGGATCAAGGGCTGGGTGCCCGAAACCATCACCGGATACCGCGATCTGGAAGTCCAGCCCAACGTCTGGTGCGGATTCAGCCTGATCCGCGGCGGCCCGGCCTTCGGCCTGGTCGGCAGCTACGAGCAGGTCGCCCAGCGGCTCGACGAACTGATCGACCTCGGCGTCGACGCCTTCATCCTCGCGGGCAACCCGCACCTGGAAGAGGCCTACCGGGTCGGCGAGGAAGTACTGCCACTGCTGGGCCGTTCCCGGCTCACCACCCCGTCCACCGACACCGTCCTCGCGACGGCCCGATAACGCAGGAGCAACCTTGACCACCACCGAAACCCGTCTGCCGGAGGCCGTCACCGCCTTCGTCGATGCGGTCACCCGCGACGCCGTCACCGCGTTCCGGGTATTCCGGGAGACCGGCACCGTCACCGGCAACGGCACCGTCAACTTCGTCGAGCGCGTACCCGGCGAGGAGATCGCCGTCGCTCTCAACGAGCCGGGCCCGTGGGCCGACGACCGGACCGTCGCGCCCGTCGTCGCCACCTTCGACGGAGAAGTGCTGTCCGGCAAGGGATCCGCCGGATTCGTCACCGGTTACGCGAAGGTGTTCCGCGCGCACCCCGAGATCACCTCCGTCGTCCACATCCACACCCCATGGCTCGGCGGCTGGGCACAGACCCACCGCACCCTGCCGATTCGCTACGCCGCCTCGCAGCGACTCACCTTGTCGCGCGAGATCCCGCCGCACATCGACCGCACGGTCGGTGCGGGCGACTTCATTCTCGGCCGCCTCGAGGTCGACCCGCACCTGGTCGCGATCTTCGAGGCCAACGGTGGCGCGAACGTGATCGGTCGCGCCGGTCTGCTGGAACTGGCGAAGTTCGTCGTGCTGCTCGAGGAGGGCGCGCAGTATCAGGCGATCGCCGAAACCCTCGGCGGCTCGGTCGAATTCGATCCGTCGAATCTCGCGGTGCAGTGGCAGCGCAGCGGTCTGGCCGACGAGGCCCGCCGTCTCGGCCTGATCGGAGACGCGCGATGAGTGGTATCAGGGTCGGCTACTTCCCGCACAACAATTCGCTGTTCGTCCTGCGTCATCGCGGGATCCTGGAACGGTCGCTGCCCGAGGTCGAATGGGTCGATCTGCGTGCGCTGCCGCAGCCCGAGCGAGTCGATCCCACCACCGCGCTGCCGAGCGAACACTCGGACTGGTTGTTCACCGAGGGCGGCTACGACATCATCGGCACCGGGTTCACCCCGCCGATCACCGCGCTCGCCAACCAGCGCGACATCGTCTATCTCGGTATCTCGGGCCCGCGTGTGGAGAACGGCAGGCTGGTCGCGACCGCGGCGAGCGGCATCACCTCCGCCGCGGATCTGAAAGGCAAGCGGGTCGGGATCGCGCACGGCTCGTGGCAGACCACCCTGTTGCTGTTCGCCCTCGACCAGGCCGGTCTCAGCTGGGCCGACGTCGAACCGGTCGATGTCGACGTGCGCGGGGGCGGCGCCGCGCTGCTGGCCGGTGACCTCGACGCCTGGGTCGGTACCTACCCCGGTCTTCAGGACGTGGAGGCGGCCACCGAGCTCACCACGCTGGTCGACACCGCCTCGGTCTTCAGCCACCCGTCGCTGTGGTTCACCCGTCGCGACCTGGCCGAAAGCAACCGCGCCGCAGTGGAAGCGGTGCTGGCCGCACTCCAGGAGTCCGACGCCTGGATCGCCGCGAACCCCCGTGAGGCGGCCCAGTACTTCGTCGACGACGCACAGGCACGCGGCATCCCCGCCGACCTGGATGCCTGGGAAGCAGCCCTGCGCGGCCGTCCGTTCGGCGTGCATCCGGTGAGCGAGGATTTCCTCGACGAACAGCAACGCGCCGCCGACCTCCTCGCGGCCAACGGGCTGCTCCCGCGCACGGTCGAGGTGCGGTCGGCCGTGCTGCCGTGGATCGGTGAGGTGATCAGCGACCAGTCCGCTGCCACCGTCTGAGCCCGGAACGCTCGGGTGATCGAACCGATCACCCGAGCATCGCGTTCAGTCGCGCCGCGACCCCGTGACCCACACCGGCCCGGTGAGCAGCCAGATCACGGTGATCACACCGAGGCTGCCGAACACCCCCATCAACTGTTCGCGTTGGGCGGCATCGGCGACGGTGTAGCTCAACGCCAGGGTGAGCGCGCCGGCGATAGCCGCCGCACCGAGCCAGCGGGAGAAATCGGCCCATTCCTTGCGGGTGCGTTCCGGCCCGTACTTCGGGATCTTCACCGGGACCGGTCCACCGGCGAAGCGGTGGGCGAATCGCTCGTCGGCCCACCGGATCATCCGGCCACCGAACATCACCGTGCAGCCCAGATAGATCCCGGCGACACGATGGGCGAAGGTCACCTCGCCACCACGGTGGAGGTCGATCGCCACCGCGACCACCAGCACCACATCCAGGACCGGCACCAGAGCCAGCGCCACGGTGCTCGCACGCGGCACCCGGATCACATAGCGCAGCAGCAATCCGCCGACCACCAGCACCCAGAAACCGACTTCGCACGCGGCGATCGTCAGCAGTACGGGGTTGCTCAGTTCGTTCATTCCCCCACTGTGCCGGGCACGTCGGTCCGCCGTCGTCCCGCTTGTGGTCCGCCGGCGGTCCGTCTTTCGGGGGACCCGGCCCGTGCGGACGATGTGCTGAAATGGGGCATGCCCACGTCCCGCACGCTCCTGAGCCGGCTCGCGGACGTTTTCGACAGCTCGACCGCGGCCGCCGTCGGGGTGTTCCTGGTGGGCTTGCTGTTGTGGGCGGCGGGTGGCTGGGCGGTCGTGGTCGACCACGACCTGTATCCACCACCGGCGAAAATGGCGCTGCTGTGCGCGGCGTTCGCGATCCAGCTGACCGCGCAGCGCAGGCCCGCGCTCGCCTTCGGCCTGATGGTCGCGCTGCTGGCCGGCGACTTCGTGTTGGGTCCGTCGCTGCCGCTGTGGATCGCGCTGACCGACGTGATCTTCCTGGCGGTCAGCACCGGATCGGATCGGCTGGGCGCGGTGGTCGGCTGGTTCTCGGTGACGGTGACCCTGGGCGGGTCGCTGCTGGCGCTCACCGTGTTCGGCGTCAGAGCGGCCTTCTACACCGGCTTGATCGGCGTCGCGCTCACGTGGTCGCCGCTCGGTTACGCCCGCGCGGTGCGGGCCTCGCGCCGCACGGTCGACGCCGAACGGGCCGCGGCCCGCGCCGAACTCGCCGCCCGCGACGCCGAACGGTCCGCGGCGATCGGCGAGGAGCGCCGGCGCTTGGCCCGTGACCTGCACGACGCGGTGGCAGGCCACGTTTCCGCCGTCGCGATCCTCGCCGAAGTCGCCCTCAAGGACCCCGCCAACACCGCGGTGCTGGCGACGATCCGCTCGAGCAGTCTGGCCGCGGTCGAGGAGATGCGCACGACCATCGAACTGCTCACCGCGCCCGACGACACCGCCGTGACCACGCGACTGGCCTCCCTCGACGGCTTGATCGACGCGGCCGAGGCGGCCGGCGGCTCGGTGACATTGCGCCGGCCCGCCGACCTCGAACTGTCCACCGCGGTCGAGGCCGTCCTCACCCGGATCCTGAGCGAGACTCTCGCCAACGCGACCAAACACGCCCCCGGCGCACCCCTGGATATCGAATTGCACCGCGATGCGACACGATTGGTGGTGACCGCGATGAATCCGATCCCACCCGGCATTCCGGTAGGGCAGGGAAACGGACTGCGCAACATGATGTTTCGCGCGGAATCAGTCGAGGGCACCATCACCGCGGGCGCACAGGACGGCACCTGGCGGGTGTGCGCGCGAATTCCCCTGGGAGACAAGTGACAGTCACAGTGCTGGTGGCCGACGACCACGCCACCATCCGCGCGGGTCTGCGGATGCTGCTCGAAGTGTCCGGTGAGGTGCGGGTGATCGGTGAAGCGGCCGACGGCGCCGCCGCGGTCCGCCAAGCCAAGGCCCTGAGCCCCGATGTGGTGCTGATGGACGTGCGGATGCCGCGCGTCGACGGGCTGGAGGCGACCGCCGCCGTCGTCGCGCAGACCAGCGCGAAAGTGCTGGTCCTCACCACCTTCGCCCTCGATGAATACGTCCTCGGCGCGCTCTCGGCCGGTGCGAGCGGATTCCTGCTCAAGTCCGTCGGTGGCGACGACCTGGTCAGTGCCGTACTGGCGGTGGCCGAAGGAGACGCGGTCCTCGACCCGAAGGTGACGCGCGCGGTGATCGCGGCGCTGCCTCGCGCGGCCGATGTCGCGCCACCGCCCGATCTGTCCGCGCTCACCGACCGCGAGCGACAGGTACTCGCCGGTCTGGGCGCCGGTCTGTCCAATATCCAGATCGGTACCCGCCTGCGCATCGGCGAGGCCACGGTGAAAACGCATGTTTCCCGGGTGCTGAGCAAGCTCGGTGTGCAGTCGCGCGTGCAGGCGGCGGTGATCGCATCGCAGTCCGGTCTCGATCTGCCCTGATCGCGATCGGGTCTCAAACCGACGATGTCCCGGTACCGCGTCGGGTACCGGGACATCGGGTCGGAACAGGGCTCAGCGTGCAGGTTGCGGGTCGGACTGTTCCGGACGGATCCGGCGTGATTCAAACCAATAGGTCAGGGAAACGGTGGCGTAAGAAGCCAGGACCACTGCTGCGGTTACCAGAAGAAACGCGACGAACAAGGGAATCAGGAAAGCCATGGTGCCCTCCTCGCGGTACGGTAGTCGTGCGATGAAGGTGGTGGTCAGCGCCTCGTCGCGCCGAATCTGAACGAGCCCCGCACGTTCGATAGTAGGGGCACGGCGCGACGCGGGCACGGATCCGCGGCTGTGACTGCGGTCATGGTTTACGCGGAGTGTCGCCCACGTCACCGAACCGCCCATGAGGTTGAATGTTCAACATATCTGGGTTCTACCGCGTCACGAGTTCTCGACATCGGCTTCACCACGAACAACCGACGAAGGAGCACCGATCGTGAGCATGATCCTGGCCGCAGTGCATGACACCTATAACGTCGTTGTCGCCCAGGTGGGCAATCCCACGCCGGAAGCGCCGCCGATGGCCGACAAGGTGATGCAGTTGGGCCGGTATTTCACCTGGATGATCCTGTTGTCCGGCGTCACCGCCATCACCTACGGCGGCGGCCGCTTCGCCTGGGAGAAGTGGAACGGCGGCGGCCTGCAATCGCCGAAGATGATCGCCAGCGCCATGGCGGGCGGCGCGGTCGCCACCAGCGCGGGCACGATCATGAACGCGGTCATCGGGGCCTGATCATCGGCCCCGCTACTGTCGGGGTTGTGCGTATCTTTCTCGCGGGCGCCACGGGCGTCATCGGATCACGGTTGCTGCCGCTGCTGGTCGGCGCCGGTCACGAGGTGGCCGGCCTGACCCGTTCCCCGAGTAAAGCGGCGGCGGTCCGCGCCACCGGAGCCACCGCGGTGGTCCACGACGTCTACGACGCCGACGGCCTCACCACCGCGGTGCTCGACTTCACCCCTGACCTGGTCATGCACCAGCTCACCGACCTCCCCGACGAGGTGGCGCTCCTGGCCGGCTCCGGCGAGGCGAACTCCCGCATCCGTACCGAGGGCACCGCGAATCTGCTCGCGGCCGCCGCGGCGGCCGGAGCGAAACGCTTTCTCGCCCAGAGCATCGCCTGGACGCTGCCGGCGGGCCGTGGTGACGCCATCGCGACCCACGAATCCGCCGTCCTCGCCGCGGGCGGCGTCGTTCTGCGTTACGGCCAGTTCTACGGTCCCGGAACGTACTACGAGTCCACCCCACCGGCGCACCCGCGCATCCACGTCGACACCGCCGCCGCGCGCACGCTCGAGCTGCTCGAAGCGCCGACCGGCATCGTGGTCGTGGTCGATCCGGAGTAGAGGCGCCGCCCCGAATAGGGAACAGTGAGGGGATGGCTGTTGACGTAGACACCCTGCACGACGACGACGATCTGCACGCCGCGGGCGCGCTGTTCCGGGCGGCGATGGTGGGATTGCCGCCGCTGCCACCAGATCGTGACCATCTGTCCGAACCGGGCCGCACGCTGGGCGCTCGCATCGATGGTCGGCTGGTCGGCACCGCGGAGTCCTACACCAGCTGGCTGGTCGTTCCCGGTGGCGCGCGCGTCTCACACGCCGCAGTCACCCATGTCGGCGTGCTACCCACGCACACCCGGCGCGGAGTGCTCACCGCCCTGCTGCGCCGACAGCTCGACGACATCGCCGAGCGGGGCGAAGTGGTGGCGACCCTGCGCGCGTCCGAGGGCTCGATCTACGAGCGTTTCGGGTACGGCGTGGCGAGTTCGTTCGCGCGCCTGGACCTGCACCGAGGTCGAGCCCGCCTGCGTGACACGGTCCCGCCGTCCGGTCCGGTGCGGTTCGTCGAACCGGCCGACGCGTGGAAGCTGTTCCCGCAGATCTACGCGACCGCCGCGATCGCCTGGACCGGCGCGATCGATCGGCCCGGCTACTGGTGGAAGGGCAAGGAACGTGCCGCGGCCGAACCGGTGTACACCGTGACGCACGGGCCGGCCGGCGCCGAGGACGGGTTCGCGCGCTATCACCCGGTCGACACCGCGAACTGGTTTACCAGCCGCGAACGCACGATCGTCGTCGACGATCTCGTCGCGACCACCCCGCAGGCCTACCTCGGTGTGATCCGGCACCTGCTCTCGGTCGATCTCGTCGACAAGGTGAGTTTCGCGTTCGCGCCGGTGGACGCGCCGCTGCGGCATCTGTTCACCGATGAACGCGCGGTCGGCGTCGCGGGGGTGCACGACGAAACCTGGCTGCGCCTGGTCGATGTCCCCACCGCACTCGCCCGCCGGACCTATCGCGACGCGCCGCCGGTGATCGTCGAGGTCGAGGACGCGATCCGCACCGCCAACACCGGCCGGTACCGGATCGGCGCCGAGCAGGTGCTCAGAGTCGATGACCCCGCCGATGTCACCGTCGACGTCGCGACCCTCGGCGCGATCTACCTCGGCGGGTCGACCTGGCGCCAGCTCGCCCTCGCCGGTCGTGTCGTCGAGCACCGAGCGGGTGCCGTCGACGCCGCCGACCACCTTTTCGCCACTCCCACAATGCCTTTCAGTGGGACCTACTTCTGATCGGCGTCGCTCGTCCGGTCAGGGCCGGAAGAGCCGACCGGCGGGCGGCAGTGGGCCCAGGGTGCCGGAGATCTGGGCGACCAGCTGCCACGGACGATCGAGGTCGGTGCTCGCTTTGCCGTTGGTCAGAATGGCACCCGACAGGCCACGATCGGGGTCGGCCCAGCCGTACTGAGTGGTGAGACCGCTGCGACCGAAGTGCGACCCGGTGTCGCGGCCGAACTTGGACCGGCGGGCGCCGAGCTCGAATCCGGCGCGGCTGACGCGACCGGCCAGCCCGAGCATGCGGTCGGCGGGGGCGATCGCGTCGCGCAACGTACCGGCCCCGATGATTCTCGTGCCGTCCAATTCGCCACCACGCGCGAGGATTTCGTAGAAGCGGGAGAGTTCGTAGGCGGTGGTGACCAGGTTGCCGGAGGGGAGTTCGGCGGCCAGGAAAGCGTCATTGGTCGCCTTCGACGCCTTGTCCAGATGACCGCCCAGGGCCTTGTTCGCCAGGAATCGGGCCAGGCGCGGTTGGGGTGGGCCGGTCTTGACGCTCGGCACGACCTTGTCGACATCGGCGGGATCGACGCCGAAGTTGTTCCAGCGGAAGCCCAGTGGGGTCAGCACCTGTTCGGCGAGGTGTTCGCGCATCCGCTTGCCGGTGGCGCGCTGGACCAGCAGGCGCTGGATCAACCCGCTGGTCAGCGCATGGTAGACGCGAAAACGGCCGGGCGCCCAGCTCGGCACCAGGTCGGTGAGAGCGGCGAGGGCGAGTTCCTCGTCGAGGACCGCCGCGGTTCCGCTGTGCGGTGCGGTGATGAACGGAATACCCGCCGAATGCGACAGCACATCGCCGACGGTGATCACGCCTTTGCGGTGGGCCGCGAACTCGGGAATGTAGTCGGCCACCCGGTCTTCCAGCCCGAACGCGCCCTGTTCGATGAGCATGAACATCAGCGTGGCGGCGACGCCCTTCGCGGTGGAGAACCCGCAGAACAGCGTCTCCGGCGTCGCCAGGATCTTCTCGGCATCCGGGCTGTCGCTCGGTGCGTTGCCCCAGCCGTGCCCGATCGTCCGGTTCAGCACGATCCCGCCGTTGCGGCGCAGACACACCTGGATGGCGGGCGTCGTGCCCATCGCGTACCACCTGCGCACCGACGCCCAGATCGCCTCGACGTCGGCCCGCGAGGACCCGACGTCGGCCGGATCGTCCTCGTGGCCGATCGTCGTCACCGCGTCCAGGTTGTCGGTGACCCTCACCAGGGTGGCAGGAAGTGCGCTCATCGGGCCAGCCTACCGACGGTGACCTGTGATAATCCTGAGCGCGCTGTCGGGTGAACGGTGGCACAGCGACGTCGCCGGGTCCGCGAAACCCGGCGTGCGACGACCGGGATCATCGGTCTCGGCCGCCCGGTCACCGAGGTACTCCTCGGCGGTCGACCGCTGCGCGCCGGACCCGCCGCCACCCGCCCGCAGCAGCGACGATCGTGGCGCATTCGCGCTGCGGCACCGCCCCGGCGAGTTGCTGATCATGCCCTGGCCTCGGTCAGTTCCGCGTCGGCGCGAACAGCGTCGACCGGGGTGCGACCCGCGGCGGTCACCGCGCGGCGGGCGTAGGCGCGGACGTCGGCGTCGGGATCGGTGATCGCCGACTCGAGCGCGTCGAGGGCGGTGGCACTCCCCGGCCAGGTGGACAGGGCCAGTACCGCCGCCTTGCGCACATCGAGGTGACGGTCGGTGAGCGCCTCACTCAACGGCACCACGCCCGTCTCCGGGGTCGAACCCGCCAGCCCGCGCGCCGCGCCGACACGCACCTGCCAGGCGGAATGCCGCAGTGCCGCAGTGAGTTCGGCGACATCAACCTCCGTGGTACCCAGTGCGGCGTAGGCGGTGAGGGCGGCAGCGCGGACCAGTGGATCGGGATCGCCCGCCAGCACGCGGATCACCTCCACGCCGCCGCTCCCGATCGAGGCGAGTCCGTGTGCGACCGCGATGCGGACCTCACGGTTGACATCGCCCGCGATCGTGGACACCGCATCGGCGTCGTCGAGCGAGACCAGTGCGCGCACCGCCTCGATCCTGACGCGATGATCGGTATCGCCCAGTGCGGCACGGTATTCCGAGGCAGACCCGGCCCGCAACGCCCGCAGCAGATCGACGACGGTCGCGCGGACGAGGGGATCGGGGGAGCCGAGATACTCACTCAGCGCACCGGCTCCCGCCAGCACCTCTACCAGTTCCCGCAGACTCTCGGTGGCCGCCCGGCGCACCGAAGCGGCCTCATCGCCCAGCGCCCGGATCAGCTCATCGCCGAATCCGTCCGGGGTGTTCTCGGTGAGCACCGACAGCGCGGCCACCCGCACCACCGGATCGGGATCGGTGAGGTAGCTCGAAAGATCCTCGACCACAGGGGAATCCAGCGCGAGCAAAGTTACCAGTCGAGGCGAGGACGGCGACACCGGCGCCGCCTCGCTCCGCACCGGGGCTTCGCGTTGCGGCGCTCGCGTTCCCACCAGCTCGGGTTGGGCGATCACCTCGACGATCGGCTCGGCCGACGGCACATCATCGAGACCGGGCACCGGCACCAGATACGGCGCCACCGATCGCTTGACGAATTCCATCTCGCCGCCGACGGTCTTGCGCAGGTTCAAATGGAAGTTCCACGACTCGTCGTCGCGATCGGGCAGATCCGCGCGGTCGTGATAGAGGCCCCAGCGCGACTCTGTCCGCGTGAGGGAACTGCGCGAGGCCATCTCGGCGCAATCGCGAATGAACTGCACTTCGACGGCACGCATGAGTTCGTGGGGTGTCTGCGCGCCGATCCCGTCGACTTCGGCGCGCATCCGCTCGAAGGTCTCGACGGCGATCGACAGCTTGGCGGCCGTTTTCGGCGGCGCCACATAGTCGTTCACGAACCGGCGCAGCTTGTACTCGACCTGCGGCTGCGGCGGGCCTTCGGGCTGACGCAACGGCCGGTAGATCAATTCGTGTGCTTCGGCGAGCTGATCCTCGGGCAGTTCGGCAGGGGTATCGAGTTCGGCCAGGGTGGAGGCCGCGTGCGCGCCGGCCAGATCGCCGTAGACGAACGCCCCGATCATGTAGTTGTGTGGCACGCAGGCCAGATCGCCCGCCGCGTACAGGCCCGGCACGGTGGTTCGCGCGTTCTCGTCCACCCACACGCCCGACGCGGAATGTCCACCGCACAAACCGATCTCGGAGATGTGCATCTCGATATCGTGGGTGCGGTAGTCGTGGCCACGGTTGGCGTGGAAAGTCCCGCGAGTCGGCCGCTCGGTGGTGTGCAGAATCGATTCGAGCGTCGACAGCGTCTCGTCGGGCAGGTGCGAGACCTTGAGATAGATGGGCCCGCGCGCGGATTCGATCTCCTGCTTCACTTCGGCCATCATCTGCCCCGACCAGTAGTCGGAGTCGACGAAGCGTTCCCCCTCGGCGTTGACCTGGTACCCGCCGAACGGGTTGGCCACATACGCGCAGGCGGGACCGTTGTAGTCCTTGATCAGCGGGTTGATCTGGAAGCACTCGATACCCGAGAGTTCAGCGCCGGCGTGGTAGGCCATCGAGTAGCCGTCACCGGCGTTGGTGGGGTTCTCGTAGGTGCCGTAGAGGTAGCCCGACGCGGGCAGGCCGAGCCGACCGCAGGGGCCCGTCGCCAGAATGACCGCTTTCGCGGCCACCTCGACGAATTCGCCGGTGCGCGTGTTCAACGCGGCCGCGCCCACCGCGCGCCCGCCGGCGGTGAGCACCCGCACCGGCATCAGCCGATTCTCGATGCGGATCTTCTCGCGCATCGTGCGTTGGCGCAGTACGCGATAGAGCGCCTTCTTGACGTCCTTGCCCTCGGGCATCGGCAGCACATACGACCCCGACCGATGCACTCGGCGCACCGCGTACTCGCCGTACTCGTCCTTCTCGAACTTCACCCCGTACCGCTCGAGGCGCTGCACCATCGCGAAACCCCTTGTCGCCGTTTGATACACGGTGCGCTGGTCGACGATGCCGTCGTTGGCGCGGGTGATCTCGGCGACGTAGTCCTCCGGCTCGGCCTTGCCGGGGATGACGGCGTTGTTCACACCGTCCATGCCCATGGCCAGTGCGCCCGAATGGCGTACATGCGCCTTCTCGAGCAGCAGCACGTTCGCGCCGGACTCGGCGGCGGTGAGCGCGGCCATGGTGCCCGCGGTGCCGCCGCCGATGACGAGCACATCGCAGTCGAGGCGAACGCGGTCCGACAGTTCGGGAATGTTCACAGAGTCTCCAGGATTCGGGCCCGCAGGGCGCTCCGGTCCACCGGTTCGCGCGGGTCGGGTACCTCGACGACCGCGCGCAGCGAACCCGCGCCGAGTACGGCGATCCGGTCGCCGAGCAGCAGGGCTTCGTCGAGGTCGTGGGTGACGAAAACGATCGTGGTCGGGTGTGCGCGCCAGGTCTCGACCAGCAGACGCTGCATCTCCGCACGGGTCTGGCTGTCGAGCGCGCCGAACGGCTCGTCCATGAGCACCGCGCGCGGCGAGCCCGCCAGGCTGCGGGCGAGCTGAACCCGTTGGCGCATCCCGCCGGACAGATCGCGCGGCAGATAGTCGGCGTAGCCGCTGAGCCCGACCTCGTCGAGCCAGCGCAGCGACCGTGCCGCACGGTCGCTGCGGGAGACGCCCCGAAGGCGCAGCGCCAGATCGATATTGGCGCGCGCGGTGCGCCACGGCAGCAGCGCGTCGTCCTGGAACACCAGCGCGCGATCGGCCGACGGACCGGTGACAGCGTCCGCATCGGCGCGGATGACCCCGGCAGCGGGCTTGCGCAGCCCGGCGATCGCGCGCAACAGGGTCGACTTGCCGCAGCCGGATTTGCCGACCAGGACGAGGATCTCCCCGGCCGCGACCGTCAGATCGAGGTCGTGCACCACGGTTTTGCGGCCGTAGCTGATCCGCACGGACTCGAGGTCCAATCGCATGCCGACCGAGACGGCGGGCGCGGCAGTGGTCGTGGTCATGAGGCAACCTCTCGCGGCAGCCAGCGGGTCACCCGGCGGCCTGCCAGTTCGACGATTCCGGAGGTGAGGAAACCGAGCACACCGATGGTGATCATCCCGACGAACACGGCCGGGTAGTCGACGATGGTGTAGGACTGCCAGGTGCGGTAGCCGATGCCGAGCCGCCCGGAGATCATCTCCGCCGAGATCAGGCAGATCCAGGCCACCCCCATTCCCACCGACAACCCGCTGAACACCCCGGGCAGGATGCCGGGCACGACGACCCTGGTCAGCACCTCGCGCCGCGACGCGCCGAGCGTGCGGATCGCGTCCTCCCAGATGGTCGGCAGCGCCCGCGTGGCATGCCTGGTGCTCACCAGCACCGGGAACAGCGACGCGGTGAACGTGATGAACACGATGCCGGACTCGTCGCTGGGGAACAGCAGGATCGCCACCGGCACCAGCGCGATCGCCGGAATCGGCCGGATCAGCTCGGCCAGCGATCCGAACACATCCGCGAGCAGTCGCGACCGGCCGAGCCCGATGCCGGCCAGCACACCGACGACCGCGGCCAGACCGAATCCGGTGACGATCCGGATCAGCGACTGCGCCACATCGAGGTAGTACTGCCCGGTCCCGAGATGTTCGCCGAACTCGGCCACGATCTCGGTCACCGTCGGCAAGGTGTCGAACCGGAGGCCCGCGCGGACATCGCCCGCGGTGAGCAACTGCCACAGGCCGATCGCCGCCGCCACCGAGGCGACCCGGATCGTCCGCGACACCCAGACCGATCTGACGGGCGCGATGTCGTCGTGCAGGGCGGCGGCATCGGCGGGCTCGCCGCCCGCGACGCCAGGTCTGCTGCCCGCGGCATTCGCCGCACCGGCAGTGGCAGTGCGCAATTCGGTCGCGTCGGCAGTCCGTCCGACCTGCCCGGAGACCGTGCTCATCCGCGGACTTCCGTCACGGCCTGCGCATAGGAGACCGGTGCGGCGGCGGGATGGGTGGCGCGGTAGCGGTCGGCCGCTGCCTGCGTGGTGAACGGCAGGTACTGCGCGCTCTCGCGCAACCAGATGGCCTTGTCCGCGAACCAGCGAGTACCCAGTTCGGCATCGGGAACATAGACCGCGCGAATCGTCTTGCCCTGTGCCTTCGCTGCCTGCACCGCCCGCAACAAGCACACAGGGTTCGCGGCGGGTTGGGGCTTGTCCGCGCCGTCGACCCAGATCTCGCCGGCCAGTGCCGGATCACTCACCGGCGCAGCGCAGATCGGATCGGTGCCGGTCACCTTGCTCGGATTGACCCCCGACGCGAGTTCGGTGTCGTAGGTCGTACGACCGGTCTCGGCGAAGGCTTTGCGCAACGGTCCGTCCTGCACGAAGGCGTCGATGTCGAGATCGGCGAAATCGCCGATCGACTTCAGGTAGTTCACGTCATCCTTGAACGCCGCGATCAGGTTCGCCTTGAGCGTGGTGTCGAAACTGGTACCGCCAGGGCCGTTGTAGAGGTACACGACCTCCTGTGGCAGGCCGGAACCCTTCGCGACGAGATCCGCTGCCTCGAACGGCTTCTCGTTCAGGAACGCGGTCGCATCCAACTGCGCGGCGAGGAACGCCTGCAATACCTCCGGATGATCGGCCGCGTACGCACGGCGAGCGACCACGCCGTGGAAAGTCGGCACGTTCAGCTCCGCACCGTCATAGAGCAGCTTGGCCTTGTTCTGCTGCACGAGCAGACCCGGCCACGCCACGAACTGCGAAAGCGCGCCCACCTGATGCGATTCCAGCGCGGTCGCCCCGACCTGTGGCTGCTGGTTGAGTACTTCCACACCCTTGGCCGGGTCGATCCCGGCCCGGCTCAGGGCCTGCACCAGGGTGCCGTGGCCCGCCGAACCCACACTGGCCGAGATCTTCTGCCCGGCCAGATCGGTCAGCGAACGAGCGGGTGAGTCGTTGGGCACCACCACCATGTTCAGCGCGCCCTTGGGGTTGTAGCCGGTGATCGACACCAGCTCGGTCCGTGCGCGTTCGTTGGCCTGCGTACGAGATCCGTTGATCAGCAACGGGTAGTCGCCCATCGAGCCGATATCGATCTTCTCCGCCACCATCTGGGCGGTGATCGGTGCTCCGGTGTCGTAGTCCTGCCACTCCACCTGGTATTTCGCGCCACCACCATCGGTGATCTTCTGTAGCCGCTGCTCCAGGTAACCCTGCGCTTTGAGCAGCGTGCCCGCGGTGACGGTGTTGATGGTCTTGGACTGGTAGCCGATGACGACCTTGACGGTGCCCGCCGGTGCGGCGTCGGAACTTTCGAGCGAGCAGCCGGCCGTGGTGAGCGCGAGAGCCAAAGCGACAGGGGCGAATCGAGTGATCTTCATGCGTGGGATTCCCGGTTTCAGCGGAGCAGATAGGGCATGTTGACGGTGACGGCGCCGGTGGGGCAGCGGGCCGCGCACGGCCCGCAGTACCAGCACTCGTCGACGTGCATGTAGGCCTTGCCCGAATCATCGTGGATGGCAAGGGAATCGAGCGGACACATGTCCACGCAGAGGGTGCAGCCGGTGATGCACAGTGATTCGTCGATCGTCACCGGGACGTCGGCGCGCTGGGGAACCAGTGCCATTACAGGACCTTCCATTCGGGGGTGCTGCGGGTGAGGCTGCCGCGCATCGTGATGCGGTCACCGCGCATGCGGATGTATTCGAGGTCGACGGGGCGGCCGTCGTCGAGGTGGGTGAGGCGTTCGAGCATCAGCAGCGGCGCACCGGCCGGGGTGTCCAGAGTGGTCGCGGTGTGCGGGTCGGCCGCGACAGCTTCCAGTGCGAGGTCGGCGGCGCCCAGCGACCGGCCGGTGACCTGTTCGAGGAGCACGAACACGTCGGTGGTCTCGAGATCGTGGGCGAGCACTTCAGCGCCCACATCGGGCGCGAGATAGGTGAGGTCGAGGCTCAGCGGCAGATCGGCGAGAAACCGCAGGCGTTCGATGTAGACGACCTTGTCGCCCGGCGCCAGCTCGAGCCGGCGCGCGACGGCCGGGGGAGCGGTGATGGTGGTGGCGGCCCTGACCTCGTTGCGGACGGTGCCGTGCCCTTTGAGCGTCTCCTGTAGTCCGAGCAGGGCATCGAGGCCGTGGTCGAACTTGCGGGCGGCGACCCGGGTGCCGAGCTTCGGGGCGCGATCGATGAGTCCCTCGTCGCGTAGCAGCGCCAGCGCTTCGCGCACGGTATTGCGGGAGGTGCCGTGCTCGGCGGCGAGCTCCTGCTCGCCGGGCACCGTACCCGCCACCGCGCCCGCCAGGATCTGGTGGCGCAGGATATCGGCGACCCGGCGCGCCCGATCGGCGCGCTGACCGCGGATCGGGGTGGGCTCCGTAGCCCCTGTTTTCTCGCTGACCTGCATGAACAGCGACGATAGCGGCGATTACGCGGCGCTCCGTGCGCCGCGATCGCGGGGGGAATTCAGCGGATGTTTCTACGCCGGGTGGCGGCTCACACGACCTGCGGGTATCCGCGGAGAAACCGCTATTGCGCCACCTCGGACCGTACGGCCGACATTGCGATCACGTCGATCGCAATGTCGGCGCGCAGTCACGGCTGGCCGGGATTGAGCACGATGAACAGACCCTTCGCCTCGGCGCACAACCGCTCGCCGTCGTGCAGCGTCGCCCGCAGGTACACCTTGCGGCCCTCGACGCGTTCGGTCCACGCGCGCACCGTCAGCTCGCGATTGAGGGGCGTGATCGAGCGGTAGTCCAAGGTGAGCGAGGCCGTGCGGGTCACCGACCTGGTGGACAGCGCGGCGGTCATGCCGATGATGTCGTCGAAGGCGAGTGCGATGTGGCCACCGTGGGCGGCGTTGTTGCCGCCCAGGTGGAAGGTGCGGAAGGTGACCTTCGCGATGACACCGTCGCGGTCTCCGCTGACCACCGTGTACGGCGGCAGCGTGATGTTGCCCCGCGCAGGCAGGTCGGTCCGGGTCCAGCTGGGCGAGGACCACTCGTCCACCACGGCCTCGTCGAGGCGGGCGTTGAGCTGTTCGAGAGTGGCGATGGCCTCTTTGGCGAGCTCGTCGGAGGGGTTGACCAGCCGCGCCCGGTCCATCAGCGCGCGGACCTGATCGATCAGCTCGCCGTAGTGCGGTCCACCCACGGTGTTGTCGGTGCCGCGGTTCTTGCGTGCCTGGATCAGCTCGGCAACCGGCCGGAATCCGCCTTCGTGATGCTTCTCGTCCGGGAGCGAGTTGCCGACCTGTGTATCGTCCATATGCAACACGTTATCGCTGCCGAGCTGGATGTTCGCGCCGGGGATCGGTGTCGGGTCAACTAGGCTGGATCCCGATCACCGAGCAGGTCCTACGTACCGGAGCGTCGGCGCACCAACTGGTGGTGCCCCTCCGGGTGAGCGGCGAAAGGCTGAACGCATGGGTATCGCGGCGGTTGTGTTCGATATGGACGGCGTGCTGATCGATTCCGAGCCGATCTGGGAACAGGTCAGGCACGAGTACGTGGTCCTCAAAGGTGGCCGGTGGCAACCGGATTCGCAGAAGAAGATGATGGGGATGAACACCGTCGAGTGGTCGTCGTACCTGGCCGACGAGCTGGGCGTGGCCGAACCGGCCGACGAGGTGGCTGCCGCCGTCATCGACCTGATGGCCGACAAGTACGCCCACCACGTCCCGCTGCTGCCCGGCGCGGTCGACGCGGTGCGGCGGTGCGCGGGTTCCTGGAAACTCGGCCTGGCCAGCTCGTCACCTGCCACCTTGATCGATCTGGTGCTCGCGAAGTCCGGATTGCTCGACTATTTCACCGTGGTGCTGTCCACCGAGGAAGTCGGACGCGGCAAACCCGCACCCGACGTCTACCTCACCGTCGCGCAGCGACTCGGCGTGGAGCCGAACGACTGTACCGCCGTGGAGGATTCGACCAATGGTCTGCGCTCCGCCCACAACGCCGGGATGCGCCTGATCGCGGCGCCGCGCCCGGAGTTCCCGCCGCTGCCCGACGCCCTCGCCCTGGCCGACACCGTCATCGACGATCTCGACCAGCTCACCCCGGGCGTCGTGACCGGCGCCGCCTGACTCAGAAGCTGCCGGTGACGCCGTCGATCCGCTCGCGCAGCAGGTCGGCGTGGCCGTTGTGGCGGGCGTATTCCTCGATCATGTGCAGATACACCCAGCGCAACGTGTACTCGTCGCTGCGCCACGGCACGTGGAACACGTGATCGAGGGAGAGTTCGGCGACGGCGGCGTCACAGGCGGCGACCTCGGCGTGAAAGGCCGCGAACACCGCCTCGGCGGGTAGCGAGGCGAGGTCGTCGAAATCGGCGTCGGGCTCGGCCTCGCAGCTGTAGACCGGTTCGACCTCCTCGCCCGCGGCGGAGGTCCGGAACCAGCCTCGCTCCACCTCGGTGAGATGCCGGACGAGGCCGAGTAGCGACAGCGAGGACGGCTCCACCGAGCGCGCGGCGAGCTGTTCACCGTCGAGTCCACCACATTTGCCGAGCAGGGTCTGGCGATGAAAGTCCAACCAGGACTGCAACATCGGCCGCTCGTCCGCGCCGACCAGAGTTCTGGTCGGCTCTAGCTCGGGAGCTGTCCACGTCATCGGTGCGAGGCTACCCGCCGTCGTGCTGTGGCGCAGCTCGATTGTCAGTGGCCGGTGAATCGGGCCGCGGACTCGCCATCGAGACGGCCCGGGGGAAGTTTTCGCCCGCAGAGCACGAGCAGCAGATCCTGCGCACGTCCCGACAGCACCTCGCCTTCGCCGTAGCTGAAGTCGAGATCGTCTGCGCGCAAGGCGATTCCCGCGAGGTCGACACCGAAGTACTTGGCCGTGCGTGGGTTCAGCGCTGCCAGCACCATGCGCATGCGGTCGAGGGGAACCGGATCGGCGTGGCCGAGCGCGACGGTGATGTCGAGGCCGTGGATCACATCGTGGCTCAGCGCGCCCGCGAAGCCGCCGCCCGGTGGCTTCCACGGGTGCCCGGTGTTGTCGCCGATGGCGGCGACCAACTCGGCGGTGCTCAACCGGGCGGCGTCCTCGCGGGCCGCGCGGTCGGCCAGGCGATCGAAGTTGCCGCGCGCGGCGATCATGCCGAGGACGAAACGCGGTAGCGAGGTCCGGTACGGCATGCTCAGGTGTGCGGCGACCTCGCGCACCCGCCAGCCGGCGCACAGTGTCGGCGCGTCCCAGGCGGCCTCGTCCAAGCCCGCCAAGAACTCCGCCGTCTCCGCACGCTGCCGTGCGGTCTCGGCCCTGACTTCGTTTTCGTGCACTGGTGGAGCCTCTCTGTCGACAGAAAACCTGCTGTCGATGTAGACGCTGTACGCGTCACCGATTCATCGGTCCGGCTGTTCGCGATGTTCGCCGATCCGGCACACTGGCCCGATGGGTGCCCAGCGCGACGACCAGCCCGAAGTCGTAGTCCACGTCGGTGACGGCTCGGCGCAGCCACACCCCGTCGACCCCGCCCGACCCGGCGCCGCCGCCACCGATCCGGCCCCCGAGCACCCCTTCCTCCTCCTCACACGCACTCCGGCCGACTCCATCCAGGCGCGCTACCTCGACGACGGCACCTACGAACTCGAGCACACCACCGGCGCCGAACACCGTCAGCTGTTCACCACCGATGCCCTGCTGGTCCGCGATATCGTCTGGTCCTGGATCCAACGCGACACCTGGTGGTCCGACACCGTCGCCTGGACCACCGTCGACCCCGCCATCGCCGAACTCCACGCCCTGCACTCCGAACTGTCCGGGATGCTCGACGGCATGTCTGTGCTCGACACCGTCACCGACGAACTGGACCAAGCCCTCTCCCGGGCCGACGAACTCCTCGACAACTTCGATCCCGACTTCGATCCCGACTTCGAAAGCTCGGATGACGCACTCTGAACTTCTCGCGGCCCGAACCCTCATCGCCCAGCTGGGACTGGACATGTCGGCCACGGTTCCCGAGACGCAGAACGCGGAGTACGGAGCATCCGTGGCCGAGGTCGGTCGTGGCTCGGTGAGATTTCGGGTGGGCAAGCGGACTCCGGCGAAGCCGGGTCTGTTCGTATCCGTGTGGCAGCGTGCCGAGGACGGCTCGACCGAGCCGTTCGCCGTGGAGGACGGTGTCGACCTCCTGGTGATCACCGTTCGCGAGGAATCGCGGGTCGGACAGTTCGTCTTCCCGCGGAACGCCCTCGTCGAACACGGCATCGTTTCCGTAGCCGGCCGTGGCGGCAAACGCGGGTTCCGCCTGTACCCGCCGTGGTCCGCGACCCGGAACAAGCAAGCGCAGCAGTCACAGCAGTGGCAGTCCGCCTACTTTCTCGATCTCGACAACGCCGACCGGCGGCGCGCTCGCAACCTCTACGAACCGATCCTTCCCCCCTTTGTCCCATCACACAAAGGCGATGCCCGCTGACGTGAATTACAGTGGCGCCGTGGGGTTCACCGACTACGGGCCGGGCGATGTCGTGTATTTTCCGGCAGGTCCGTTCAGCGGCATCTGCGGGGTTGTCCGGGAGGTCGACGCGCGGCGCGCGGAGCTGAGAATCGAGTTCGGGGAGGGAACCGTCCACCGTGAGGGGAATGTCCTGCGCGAGCGCCGACACAAGCTGACCGTCGGATTCGACGAGGTCGAGCTGGTCTGACCGACCGGAGATCGTGTTGCGTCGTTTGCCCAGGGTGAGCAATGATTACGCCCAGCATGCCGAATTCCGATCCCGCTTTCGACAGCCTTCAAGGCTTATCTGTTGGTGATGCGCTGGGTGCGCAGTTCTTCGTTCCCGGTCGTTCTGTTCCTGATCTTCTCGCGGGTCGACCGCCGTCGGCGCCATGGCCATGGACCGACGACACCGAAATGGCGTGTTCGGTGTATGCGGAAATCCGTGAACGTGGCCACGTGGATCGTGATGTCCTCGCGGGCGCGTTCGCGCAGCGGTGCGAACCGTATCGTGGCTACGGGCCGGGCACAGTTGTTGTGCTGCACGAGATTCGAGACGGGCGTCCATGGGGCGAGGCGGCCGGTGCTGTCTTCGGTGAGAGTGGATCGTGGGGAAACGGGGCCGCGATGCGAGTCGCGCCGCTCGGCGCGCATTTCGCCGGAAATCCCGATCTGGCCGCGGTGCAGGCGGCGCTGTCCGCCGAGATCACCCATCGGCACCCGGAAGCGATCGTGGGAGCGATGGCAGTGGCGGTTGCCGCCGCGCACGCTGCGCGAACACGGGGAAAGGGCTGCGCGCCAGATGAATTGCTGCGGGCCGTCGAACCGTATCTGGTCGACGGGCGCCCCGCGCACGGAATCCGTCGAGCTCGAGAGCTGCTCGGCCGAACCGTAGCCGAAGCGGCCTACGAACTCGGCAACGGCGCCCGGGTCAGCGCTCAGGACACGGTGCCCTTCGCCTTGTGGGCCGCCGCCACCTACCTCGTGGACTATCCGCGCGCCGTCACCGCTTGTGTGGAAGCCGGTGGCGACGTCGACACCACCGCCGCGATCGTCGGCGGGATCGTGGCTGCCCACACCGGTGTCGGGGACCGTGGCACGACCCGCGGGATCCCGCAGGAGTGGCTCGCGGCGCGCGAAGCGTTGCCCGAGTGGGCATCCGGTGGTCAGCGGGCGCGGGCGCTCCAGCGGCCGTCGTAGCGGACTTCGATCGGGTGGGCGAAGGCGGTGGAGACGTGGTCGGTGGTGATGACGTCGGTGGCGAGGCCCGCGGCGACGGTGTGGCCGTTCGCGATGAGGAGGGCGTGGGTGGTGGTGCTGGGGAGTTCCTCGAGGTGATGGGTGACCAGGATCGAGGCGACCTCGGGGTGGGTGCGATCGAGGGTGTCGATGGTGGTGAGGAGTTGCTCGCGCGCGGCCAGATCGAGGCCGGTGGACGGTTCGTCCAGGAGCAGGACATCGGGGTCGCTGATCAGGGCGCGGGCGATGAGGGTGCGGCCGCGTTCGCCCTGGGACAGGGTGGGCCAGCTGTCGTCGGCCTTGCCGGACAGGCCGAGGGTGTCGATGATCGCGTCGGCACGGGCGAGGTCCCCGGAGGTCGGCGACCAGCGCATCGGGGTATCGATGGTGCCGGTGATACCGGTGAGGACGACCTCGCGCACGGTGAGGGCATAGCGCAGCGGATGGCGTGGGTTGACGTGGCCGATCGAGCGTCGCAGCCGGGCCAGCTCCACCCGGCCGAACTGTTCGCCGAGCACCCGCACCGCGCCGGTGGTGGGGAAGGTGACCGCGCCACAGAAGCCGAGCAGCGTGCTCTTGCCCGCGCCGTTGGGGCCCAGCAGAGCCCAGTGCTCACCGGCCCGGACGGTCAGTGAGATGCCGTTGATGATCTTCTTGCCGTCGCGCCGGAAGGTCACGTCGTCGAGCTCGATCACGGGGGCGCCGGTCATGTGAAGGCCTCCTTCAGGGCGGACAGGGTGGGTGCGGCTGAATTCCGCTGCGGCAGTGGAAGTTCGGTCGGCGATCGCCTGGGCGAGTTGTTCGTGCGCGCAGTGGTCGGCCTCCTCGGAGCGGACCGGGCGCAACTCGAGCATGTCGATCATGGCCAGGCGCAGCCGCGGCAGGAAGCTGTCGAACAGCTGGGTGAGCACATCGTTGTGCGCGGCCACGATCACCGCGCGATGGAAAGCCATATCGGCATCGACGTGCGCGGCGACGGTCTGGCCCTCGGCACGACGACCGGCCAGCGCGCGCCGGATGGCCCGCAGATCGGCAGGCGTGCGCCGTTGTGCCGCGAGGGCGGCGGCCTCGGCCTCGATCGCGATGCGCGCCTCGATCACCGCGGCGATGGTGGCGCCGCGCAGCACGACGTCCCAGTCCTCGGACACGTCGAGCGCGGTGACGAAGACTCCGGAGCCCTGCCTGCTGTCGAGCACGCCTTTGCCCGCGAGCTCTCTGATCGCCTCGCGCAGCGTCGAGCGGCCGACCCCCAGCTGGGCGGCGAGCAGCGTCTCACCCGGTAGTCGATGACCCAGTGGCCATTCGCCCGCGCGGATCCGCGCGAGCAGTAGTTCAGCCGCTTGTGCGGCAAGCGGCTGACGTCGTACCTGCGATACCACCGGCAAACCTCTCTACTTGTCTGAGGAGTTGTGGTAGAAGTGTACCCATCATGACCTACACCGCGCTTCTTCTCGGCCGCCACGGCGGGGCCTGACCGACCGGCCGCCCCGCCGTGGGGCTCCGTCATGGCCGGTCGCCGTCGTCTCGTGGCCCGAAGTGGGCCGGGAAGCAGAGCAAGTCATGACCGAATTCCCCACCCTGACCACCCCCTCGGGCGCTGTCGCCGACGGCGCGCCCGCGTGGAATCGCCAGCGTCACTCGGCAATGCCCTCGTCTCGATATCGCGATGTCCATCGGCGCGTGGATGTTGCTGTCGGACACCGCGACTGGCCGAACGCGCGGCTGACCACCGCCCCCCTGTGGGTGCCCGTCGACCTGCGTGACGGCAATCAGGCGCTGGCCGAACCGATGGACCCGGCGCGCAAACGCCGGTTCTTCGAGCTCCTGATCGCCATGGGCTACAAGGAGATCGAGGTCGGCTACCCGTCCGCATCACAGACCGACTTCGATTTCGTGCGCCTGCTGGCCGACACCTCGATCGCCCCGCCGGACGTCACCGTGGTCGTGTTCACCCCGGCGCGGCGAGACCTGATCGAACGAACCGTCGAGTCGGTGCGCGGTATCGCCAACGAGGTGGTGATCCACCTGTACACCGCCACCGCGCCGGTCTGGCGGGAGGTGGTCCTCGGCAAGGATCGTGCGCAACTGCGCGAGTTGATCGTCGCCGGTGCCCGCGACGTGCTGGAGCTGGCGGACGAGCTGCCCCACGTGCGCTTCCAGTTCTCGCCGGAGGTGTTCAACCTGACCGAACCGGATTTCGCCCTCGAGATCTGCGACGCGGTCACCGACCTGTGGCAGGCGAGCGCGCAGCGTCCGGTGACGCTGAATCTGCCTGCGACAGTGGAGGTCGCGACCCCGAACATCTACGCCGACCAGATCGAATACATGCACCGCAACCTGGCACGCCGCGACGGCGTGATCCTGTCGGTGCACCCGCACAACGACCGGGGGACCGGTATCGCCTGCGCCGAACTGGCCGTGCTCGCGGGCGCGCAACGCGTGGAAGGCTGCGTCTTCGGCAACGGTGAACGCACCGGCAACGTCGACATCGCCACGCTGGCCCTGAATCTGCACGCCCAGGGTATCGACCCGATGATCGACTTCTCCGACATCGACGAGATCCGCCGCACCGTCGAACACTGCACCCGCCTGCCCGTGCACGAGAGGCATCCGTATGTGGGCGATCTCGTCCACACCGCCTTCTCCGGCACCCATCAGGACGCGATCGGTAAGGGCATGGCCGAACATCGTGAGCGGGCAGCAGCCCAGGGCATCGCCGAGCGCGAATCACAGTGGCGGGTACCGTATCTGCCGATCGACCCCGCCGACCTCGGCCGCTCCTACGACGCCGTGATCCGGGTCAACTCCCAGTCGGGCAAGGGCGGTATCGCCTACCTGCTGCACGCCGAATATGGCCTGGACCTGCCACGTCGTCTGCAGATCGACCTCGCGAAGCGGGTGCAGGAACACACCGACGACACCGGCGCGGAGATCACCGCCAAGGATCTGTTCACGCTGTTCGAGCAGACCTACACCGTCTCCGATCAGCGAATCACGCTGGTGGGGTGGCAGATCGCCGACGGCGCCACCGGGATCGTCCTCGACGCGCACGGCAGTGAACGGCATTCGGTGCACCGTGAGGTGGGCCCGGTCGAGGCACTGACCGCCGCACTCGACGAGGCAGGCTATCGCATCGAGATCCTCGGCCTGACCCAGCATTCGGTGGGCGAGGGCGCCGCAGGCACCGCCGTGAGCTACGTCGAGTACCGAGCGGCGGACCGCACCGGATGGGCATTCGGTCGCGACACCTCGGTCGTCGCGGCCTCGCTGGCAGCGGTGATGAACGCCGTCAACGCGGCGGGATAGGTCGATGGGGGCGGTCGCCCTGTCGGCCGCCCCACCGCACCGGGCGAGTCAGTCCGCGTCGCCCTCGCACCAGTCGTCGAACGCGTCGAACTCCGGCTCGTACCGGGGTGGGATCGAATCCTCGACGGCATTCTCGATCGGGTCCCACCTCGCGTTGCACCATTCGGGGGCGGGTGGCCAAGACTCGATGTACTCGACCAACGGCGACGAGGGTGGCTCGGCGTCCTCGGCCGCCGCGACGCCCGCGGCGACCAGTGTCACTGCCGCGGCGGCACCCGCGGTGGCGATGATCCGGTACACGCTGTTCATGACATCCTCCTGTCCGCGCCGACCTGCGATGTCCAGCAATCCTAGCTCCGCGACGCGGGCCCGATCAGGCCCCGCGCGCAGGTCGGTGGGGCCGTTGTTGTCAGCACCAGCCGGTCACGTACATGAGGCCGAGGCTGGTGGTGCCGAGGATCAGGCCGAGGGTGCCACCGAGGATCAGGGGGCGGATGCCCGCGGTGCGCAGGCGGGCGATGCTCAGCGAGGTGCCGATAGCGGCGAGGACGGCGGCGATCAGCCAACCGCTGACAGTGGCGAGCGGTGCGGTGAGTTCGCTGGGAACGATGCCGAGGCCCGCGATGACGGAGGCGGCCAGGAACAAGATCACGAACAGGGGGACCGCCCGGCGCAGGGAGGCCTGGGGGAGATCGGTGTCCTCGGCGATGTGGCGGCGGCCGACGTGCAGGCCGACGCAGAGCGGGATGATGGCGAGGCTGCGAACCATCTTCACGATCACGGCGAACTGTGCGGCGCCCGCGCCGAAGATGACGCCGGCGGCCAGGACGGACGACGTGTCGTTGATCGCGGTGCCCGCCCAGAGTCCGAACGCCTCCTGCGACAGGCCGAGAGCGCGGCCCAGCGGCGGATACACCAGCACGGCCGTGACATTGAAGATGAAGATGGTGCACAGGGCGTAGGCGACCCGTTGTTTGTCGGGCCGCAGGACCGCGGTGGCGGCGGCGATCGCGGACGCGCCACAGATCGTGGTGCCCACGGCGATGAGGGTCGCCGACTCCTTGTCCACCGCGAGCATCCGTCCCACGAAGAACGCCGCCACGCCGCCGACGAGCAGCGTCCCGATCAGCACCACCGCCGTCTCGCGCCCCACGCTCATCACCGACCCGAGCGGCAGTCCGAGCCCCAGCAGCACGATCGCCAGCCCGAGCAAGCGCTGGCGGGCAACGTCGAGCCCAGGGCCGAACGTCTCGCCCGTCACGTCCTTGCGGCGCAGCACCATCCCGGCGACGGCGCCCGCGCCGAGCGCGAGCACCGGCGTGCCGATCATCGGCAGCGCCTTGCCGAACGGCGTGGCCACGGTGACCAGGAGCGCGGCGAGGATCAGGCCGGGAGCGAGAGCGGGTGCGCGGTTCACTCCTTCACCTTCGCGGTACGCGGGAGCCCGAGGTAGAGAGCGAATTCGCAGGTGGTCATAATTTCGGCTTATGGCCCTGCCGACGGGGTGTGTGGTTTGCTGGAGACGTGCGGAAACGAACCCGGCTGACGATCGCCACCGGTGTCGGAGTGATGCTGTGGGGCGAATGGGCGAATCGACGGGCCTCCCGTCGGGGCGTCGGAGCCCCACGCTCAGGGTCGGAGGCCGTCGTGGTCCTCGGATATCGCAACACCGGTTCGCGTGCCAACGGCATGAACCGCTGGCGAGTGCGCGCCGGTCTACGATCCATCGATCCGCACGCGTCCGAGACTCGCCTCGTGCTGTGTGGAGGTGCCTGCGCGGGACCGGAGACCGAGGCGGCGATGATGGGCCGCTACGCCGTGGAAACCCGCGGTTACGAGGGCGAGCTCGTTTTGGAGGAGTCGAGCCGGTCCACCTGGGAGAACATCGCCTTCGCGATCCCGTACCTGAAGGACGTCGACCGGATCAAGATCGTCTCGCTGCCGACGCATGCCGAGACTGCCCGCGCCTATCTCGCTGAACAGAGCCCGGAACTGGCCGTTCGCCTGGTCCCTGGCCGGGAATATCGGTTCGGCGAATGGATGCCACTGAAACCGGTGTTCGCCCTCTACGGTGTGGCGAAGAAGCTGCGAGGCCGATTCGGTCCCGATCACGACGGCTACGGTGCCTGATGTGGCGTCGCGCCACCCGTCACCCATAATCGGGCCATGACCCTGCCACCCGGAACCCCCGACCTGGAGGTCCTCGATCTCCTGGTGTCGGTGGCGGAGCTGGGCAGTCTGGGCGCTGCCGCCCGCAGGCACGGGGTCAGTCAGCCGGCCGCGAGTATGCGGATCAGCGCACTGGAACGCCGCCTGCACGTGAAGCTGCTCGACCGCGCGCCGACCGGCTCCGAACTCACCGACGCGGGTCGCGCCGTCGTCGCCCACGCGCGCACCGTCCTGGCTGCCGTCACAGACCTCGTCGACGACGTCGCCCGCCTGCGCGCCGCGCAGGCGCCACGCCTGCGCATCGCCGCCTCCAAAACCATTGCCGACCACCGCATTCCGCACTGGCTGGCCGCACTGCGCGCCGATCACCCCGAAGTCGTGATCTCCCTCGAGGTCGAGAACTCGACCCAGGTCGCGGGCCTCGTGCGGGACGGCACCGCCGATCTGGGCTTCGTGGAAGGCCCGCATCCACCGGCCGGGCTCGGCAGTCGCGTGCTGGGCGCCGACGACCTCGTCGTAGTCGTGGCGCCGAATCATCCATGGGCGCAACGGAAGACCCCGGTCACGCTGACCGAGCTGGCAGGCACCGCGCTGCTGTGGCGCGAACCGGGTTCGGGTACCCGCGACACCGTGTGGGACCTGCTCGCCACCGCGGCCCCACTCATGGGCCCGGCGGCCGAACTCGGGTCTACCGCCGCGATCGTGGCCGCCGCCCGAACCGGCATGGCACCCGCGGTCCTGAGTCGATTGATCGCCGCACCCGACCTCGTCACCGGCACCCTGGTGGAAGTCCCCTCGGCCGAGGCTGCCCGGCTGACGCGCAAATTCCGGGCCATCTGGCGCCGCAACACCCCACCGGCCGGGCCGGGCGAACTGCTCGTGGAGCGGGCCGCGCTGCTCGAGAACGCGCGCGGTTGAGCGTCACCCGAGCGCTTCGAGCACGGCAACGGCTTTCGCTGCGCCGCCGTATGCGCTGATGCCGACGGCCAACTGTTCGGCGGACGAGGCGAAGCTGCTCTCGCCGAGGATCTGAGCGGCGGTCTGTGCGATCACCTCGCTGCTCGCGTCGGGCATCAGCATCAGGCCCGCGCCGAGGGTTCGGACCTGCTCTGCGTTGAAGAACTGATCGCGGCCCATCGGGGTGCACAGCAGCGGCACGCCACGACCGAGCGCGGCCATGGTCGTTCCGAGCCCGGCGTGGGTGATCACCAGGGATGCCGAAGGAAGGATGTCGGCGTGTGGCGCGTACCGCACGACCTGGGTATCCACCCCCGCGCGCACGGTCGCCGGGTCGATCGCCGCTCCGGTCGTGACAATGGCGCGCACCGGCATCCGCGCGACCGCATCGACACAGCGCTGCAACAGATCGGCCTGACCTTGCTCGCTCGTGCTCAGCGCGACCAGAACCAGTGGCTTCGCACCGTCACCGACATCGACCTCGTCGATCTCGCGCGACAACGCGGGCGCGTCGAGCACCGGTCCGATGCGTACCACATTGGCTGCGTCGGCAACGTCGGGCTCGAACTCCTCGGGCACCGCGACGAGCGCCTGCGCGCACGCGTCGTGGATCTCGGCGAGACTCTCGATCGCGGGCAGGCCGAGGTCCGCGCGTGCCGCGTTCGCGATCGCGATACCCGGCGTGAACATCTCGACCAGTGGTCCGCCCCGAAAGATGCTGTACGCCGTGTGGAACAGCGTCGCGGTCGGAGTGCCCGAGGCCAGCGCAACGTCGATTGCGGTGAAGAGCAGACAATCGACGATCACCACATCGGCGGGCTCGCGGTCCAGCTCCCGGGCGAGGTCCCGCGCGATCGCGGAACTGAAGCACAGCTGGTCGATCATGAGTTTCACTTCGGCTTCGAAGTCGTCCGGGGTGTCCATCGCGTCCCAGCCCTCGCTCTGGGTCAAGGTGACGAAGCGGGCGCCGACATCGGCGCATCGTTGAGCGATCGTCTCGTGTCCGAGTATTCGGACATCGTGGCCGCTATCGACCAGCTCGCGGGCGATGCCGAGCGTCGGGACCAGGTTTCCCGCACCGTCCCAGGTGGTGATCAGGTAGCGAGCCATGGCGTTCCTCCTCGGGGATTGCTTGACAGCTTGTAAAGTACGGTAAGGTTGACAGCGTGTCAAGTGGCGGACGACCCCAGACCCGGACTCAGATCCTCGAGTCGGCGCGCGCGATGTTCGAGGAACACGGCTATCACGGCGCCGGCCTCGGAGCAGTCGCGAAAGAGGCGGGGGTCTCACGCCAGGCGATCTACCTGCATTTCCCCTCGAAGGTCGAGCTGTTGACGGCCCTGCATCTGCACATCTACGCCACCGATGTCGTTCCGGTTCTCGAACGGCATCCGGTCACGGACACGATGACCGCGTGGGAGGCACTCGACGCGACAATCACCGCCGATGTCGAGGTCGCGTCCAGAGTGTGGCGGATTCACGAGGCGCTGGTGGTGGCTCGGCGCCAGTACCCGGAGGTCGAGGAGACATTGCGGGTACGCGAGGCGGATCGCTACGGCGAGTTGCTCGATCTCGGGCGGCGACTCGAGCGAGCGGGCGCACTGCCGCAGCAGGTCGATGTCGATGCGGTGGCCGACATGCTGTGGGGCCTCGTCAACACCGGAACCTACGGCAATCTCGTCAACGAACGAGGCTGGTCGCTCGACCGGTACCGGTGCTGGGTACGCGACACGATCCACCTCCATCTCGGAGCGCAGTGACCGCACAGGGGGCGGTCCGGCCAGTGCGGTGGTGGTGGGATTCGTAGTGGCGTCGGAATCATCGCAGGTCACGGCCCTCGCCAACGGCCAGGAACTGGCGTAACCACCCGGTAATTGCCCGAAACGTCCGTCGTAACGCGGCGTTCGCAGCATTTGCCGCATGACAGCCACTCCCACCTCCTCGGCGAGGCCACGGCCCCCCGATCCGGGTTCGGGCAGACGCAGCGCACCGGCCCGGCGCATCCGCGACATCCTGCGCGCACGTATCCGCAGCGGCGTCTACGGCACCCGCGCACTGCCCGCCGAAGCCCAGCTCGCCGCCGACTTCGCCACCAGCCGCAATATCGTGCGCGACGCGCTCACCCTGCTCCGCGACGAAGGCCTGATCGACCGCGTCCCCGGTGCGGGTACTTTCGTCGTCGCCGACAAGGCGGTACAGGGCCTCGACCGCCTGCGCGGCCTCGCCGAAACCTTCGAGACCAGCAGCGACCGGGTGGTGAACCAGGTCCTGCTCGCCGAGGTCGTGCCCGCCACACCACTGGTCGCCGAACGGCTCGAGCTCCAGCCCGGCGACCCGGTCGTCGCCCTGGAACGGGTGCGCTACCTCGACGGGGCGCCGCTCTCGCTCGACGCCAGCTACCTCACTGCCGATGTCGGCATCCCGCTCCTGGACAAAGACCTCACCGGGTGCGACGTGTTCGGCCTGCTCGAAGCCGAACTCGGCCTGCCGCTGGGCTCAGCCGCGGTCGCGATCGAGGCGGTCGCCGCCGATCCCACCGTCGCCGGACTGTTGCAGGTCCGTGCGGGATCTCCGCTGCTGTTCCTGGAACGGCTCACCTACACCGACTCCGGTCGGCCCGTCGATCTCGAATACATCCGCTATCGCGGCGACCGGTTCTCCCTGTCCGGGCGGCTCGACCGCATCCCGGTGACCCCGCGGCGCACCCGCGACAACCACGAAAGGGGTTGATCCCCATGCAGATTCCACCGCTGACCGACCGGCGAGAACTGGTCTGCGACGTCCTGATCGTCGGTGGCGGCACGGCGGGCACCATGGCCGCGCTCACCGCCGCCCGCCACGGCGCCAGCGTGCTGCTGCTCGAGAAGGCCCATGTCCGGCACTCCGGCGCACTCGCCATGGGCATGGACGGCGTCAACAACGCCGTGGTCCCGGGCAAGGCGAGCCCGGAGGACTACGTCGCCGACATCACCGTCGCCAACGACGGCATCGTCAACCAGCGCACCGTCTACGAAACCGCCACCCGGGGTTTCGAGATGGTCCAGCGCCTCGAGGGCTACGGCGTCAAATTCGAGAAGGACGAGCACGGCGAATACGCGGTCCGCAAAGTGCACCGCTCCGGCTCCTATGTCCTGCCGATGCCCGAGGGACGCGACGTGAAGAAGGTGCTCTACCGCACCCTGCGCGCCCGCGACGTCCGATCCAAGGTGACCATCAGCAACCGGGTGATGCCGGTGCGGGTGCTCACCGTCGACGGACGCGCGGTCGGCGCGGTCGGATTCGACACGCGCACCGGCGAATTCGTCACCATCTCGGCAGGCGCGGTGATCCTGGCAGCGGGAGCGTGTGGCCGGCTCGGCTTGCCCGCGTCGGGCTACCTCTACGGCACCTACGAGAACCCGACCAACGCCGGCGACGGTTACGCCATGGCCTATCACGCCGGTGCCGAACTCTCCGGCATCGAGTGCTTCCAGATCAACCCGCTGATCAAGGATTACAACGGTCCTGCTTGCGCGTATGTGGCCAATCCGTTCGGTGGCTACCAGGTCAACTCCGAAGGCAATCGCTTCGTCGACTGCGACTACTGGTCCGGTCAGATGATGGCCGAGGTCAAACGCGAACTCGACAGTGCCCGCGGCCCGATCTACCTGAAACTGAGCCACCTGCCCGATGCCACGATCCGCGAGATCGAAGGCATCCTGCACACCACCGAACGTCCCACCCGCGGCACCTTCCACGAAGGCCGCGGCACCGACTACCGCACCAGCGACATCGAGATGCACATCTCCGAGATCGGTTTGTGCAGTGGGCATTCTGCCTCGGGAGTCTGGGTCGACGAACACGCCGCCACCACCGTGCCCGGCCTCTACGCGGCGGGCGATATGGCGCTGGTTCCGCACAACTACATGATCGGCGCCTTCGTCTACGGCGACATCGCCGGTGAGCACGCGAGCGAATTCGCCCGTGGTGCGGCACATCCAGAGCTGCCCACCGATCAGATCGAGGCCGCCCACGAGCTGATCTACCGCCCGCTGCGCAACCCCGACGGCCCACCCCAAACCCAGGTCGAGTACAAACTGCGGCGCTTCGTCAACGACTACCTCCAGCCGCCCAAAGCGCAGTCGTATCTGACGCTCGGCGTCGAGGCCTTCGAACGGATGAACACCGACATCGCCGCGATGGGCGGCCGGACGCCGCACGAACTGATGCGCTGCGCCGAGGTGACCTTCATTCGCGACTGCGCCGAAATGGCGGCCCGGGCTTCACTGCGGCGCACCGAAAGCCGTTGGGGGCTCTACCATCAGCGTGCCGACTGGCCCGGGCGCAACGATGCCGAATGGTTCTGTCATCTGAACCTGTATCGCGGTGCCACCGGTGCGATGGAGTTCCGCACCAGGCCGGTCGCCCCCTACATCGTGCCGGTGCCGGGCTTCGTCCGTCCCGACGGCGTCGCCGACGTCTCCGCACCCGAACTCGTCGGCGCGTGGGGTACGCGATGAGTACACCCGTGCCCGGCCCGCGCGATGTCGGCGACCTCGACGTGAGGGATGTGCGATGAGCGCCCGCCTGCTGGCCCTGCTCGAACTGGCCGACGAGTGCCCCGAGCTCGACGAACTCACCCCGTTCATCACCGACCCCGACCCGGAGGTGCGCCGCACGGCGCTGTCGGTGCTCAGCGAGACCACCGACGCCTGGGCCGAGGCCGCCCCGATCTTCGCCACCGCACTGGCCGATGTCGATGTCGACGTGCGTCACGCCGCCATCGGCTTGCTCACCGAACTCCTCGAGGTCATCGTGCCCGGTCCGGAATTCGATACGGCGCTGCGCCATTGCGTCACCGCAGCGGAGCCGGCGGTGCGCTCGGCCGCGATCGAGGCGCTGTGGCGGCACCGCAGGACCGACGCGGCGGAGCTGGCGGGGTGGCTCGCCGATCCGAATGCGGCAGTTCGCCGCACCGTCGTGGGCGGGCTCACCTCTGTCGACGCTCTCGACGAACTGAGCCTCGGCGCCGCTGACGAAGACGAGGACGTGCGCATCGCAGTGGCCAAAGGTGTTGCGGCGATCGGTGATCCACGCGGCTCGGTGACCCTGCTCGTTCTCGCTGCCGACCCCCGACCGCTTGTCCGCGCCGCCGCGCTGTCGAGTCTGGCCGGGACCGGCTGCGACGAACACGCTGCCGCGGCGGCCGCCGCATCGATGATCGACCCGGCCTGGCAGGTCCGGCAGGCGGCGGCCATCGCCCTGGCCGCCGCCGACCCCGAACTCGCCGCGGCACCGCTGCTGTCGGCGGTCTCCGATCCCAACCTCGACGTCCGCAAGGCGGCGGTGCGCGCACTGGCCGAGCGGATCGCCGAACGACGCGACATCACCACGGCGCTGCAGGCCGCGCTCGACGACCCGGACGCCGATGTCCGCGCCTTCGCCCGCATCGGCATCGCCAACTCTGGAAAGGAACTCTGATGGCCCAGGCCAATGCCCGTCTCGATGTCCCCGTCTCGGTCGACGAAGCGAAATGTATCGACGGCTGCACCCTCTGCGTGGACATGTGCCCACTCGATTCCCTTGCCATCCACCCGGATTCGGGCAAGGCCTACATGCACGTCGACGAATGCTGGTACTGCGGGCCGTGTGCCGCGCGGTGCCCGGTCGGCGCCGTCACCGTGAACATCCCGTTCCTGTTGCGTTGAGAGAGCCGACCATGAGCACCCGAATCCCCGCGCTGCTGCTCGGCATCGCCGCGGTGGCCGCCCTGGCCACCGGCTGCGGGAGCGCCGACGACGCCAAGACCGTCACCGTGAACATCGGTTACCAGTCCAAGACGATCAACACCGTCACCGCGGGCACGCTGCTGCGTGATCGCGGCACTTTCGAGGCCGAACTCGCCGAACTCGGCAAGACGACAGGGCTCACCTACAAGGTGGAGTGGAAGGACTTCGCCGCGGGCCCACCGCTGACCGCGCAGATGCTGGCGGGCCAGGTCGACATCGGGTCGATGGGAGACGCGCCGATCCTGGTCAACGGCTCCAAGACTCGCGACCACGCCGACGTGAAGTCCGAACTGATCGCCGTCACCGGCTACAACCTGCGCGGTTCGCTGAATCAGATCGTGGTGCCGACGGATTCGAAGGCGGCCACGATCACCGACCTGCGGGGTGAGATCGTGTCGACCAGCGTGGGGTCGGCTGCGCACGGCATGCTCGCCACCGGGCTCTCGGCCGCCGGGATGACTCTCGACGATGTGAAGCTGCTCGGTCAGGATCCGGCCGTCGGCGCCTCGGCGCTGCAGGGGGATCAGGTGGCCGCGCTGGCCCAATTCGTGCCGTGGCCACAGAAACTCGTCTACGACGGTCAAGCCAAGCTGCTCTATGACGGTGGCAGCGCCGGCATCCCGACCTTCCACGCCGTGGTCGCGAGCGAGCGCTTCGGCATCGGTAACCCCGATATCGTCACGGCGTTCCTCACCGCGGTGCGCAAGACCACCGACTACCTCAATCAGAACCCATTGGCGGCCGCACAGCGCGTCGCCGAGATCACCGGGCTGCCCGCCGAGGTCGTGTATCTCTACAACGGCCCGAACGGCCTGGTGAGCTTCGATCCGACGATCAAGCCCCAACAGGTGGACGCTCTGGGCACGCTGTTGCCGTTCCTGAAAAGCCTCGGTGCGCTGTCGGATCTGAACCTCGGCGAATTCGTCGACGACCGTTACCTGCGCACCGTCTACGGTCCCGGCTACGACGCCGCCCGCGCGTCGGTGACGGCTCCCGCACCACTGACCGGTACCGATGCGGCGTGCGGGGGAGCGGTGGACGGCCTTCCCACCGCTTCGGAGGTGTGGTTCGCCGACGCCACGACCACCGCCGTCGCCAAGACCCCGACCTGTCTGCTGCGACAGATCGCGGCCACCGGCAGCACCGTCCGCGCCGCCTACGTGCCCGACCACAGCACCGGCACCCGGCTCTTCGCCGCGACCGCGACCTGGGTCAGCGAACCCACTGCGAGCCCCGACGATCGGTTGCTGCCCTTCGCGACCGGTGCCGCCGCACAGCAGTACGCCGCCGCCCATCCGGGCGTCACGGTGATTGACTACCAAGCAGCACTGAAGGCCCGCTAGATCCGTCACGTGAGACCAGGAGGCTCACCATGACCGTTTCCGCCGAACCCCGCACCGCGCCCGTCGCGAAGCCCGACATCATCACCGCACCACCGAGTTCACCCACCCGATTCATCGTTCCCCGCAAAGCCCGCAAGGCCGTACTGACCGCCGTGCCACTGGCCGCGTTGCTCCTGGCCTGGTACCTGCTCACCACCAATCAGGTCGTGTTCTGGCTGCGTTTCGACAAGATCCCCACGCCCGCACAAGTATTCGACTCCTTTCGTACGCAGCTCGGTGCGGCCACCTACTACCGCGACATCTTCTCCAGCACCCGCCGCATCCTGATCGGCTTCGGCCTCGCCACGGTGTCGGGCGTGCTGATCGGCATGGCGGTCGGTCGCTCGGCCGTGGTCAGCGCACTCGTGCGGCCGGTACTCGAGGTGTTCCGGCCGATCCCCGCGATCGCACTGGTGCCCCTGGCCATCCTGCTGTTCCCGACCGGGGAACAGGGCATCGTGTTCATCACCTTCTTCGCCGCGTTCTTCCCGGTCGCGGTGAGCACCATCCACGCCATGCACGCGCTGCCCAAGGTGTGGGAGGAAGCGGCCCACACCCTCGGCGCGCGTCGACGCGACATTCTGTTCCAGATCGCCCTGCCCGGTGCGCTACCCGGCATCTTCTCGGGCCTGTCGGTGGCGATGGGCGTGGCCTGGATCTGTGTGATCAGCGCGGAGATGATCTCGGGTCAGTTCGGCATCGGGTACTTCACCTGGCAGTCCTACGGGCTCCTGGACTATCCGGGGGTGATCGTCGGGATGCTCACCATCGGGTTGCTCGGCTGGTTCACCGCCTGGCTGGTCGAACTGGCGGGGCGCCGGGTGAACCGGTGGCTGCCCAGGGCGCAGCGATGAGCGCCGGTGCCGCGGTGCGGCTGCACGGATTGCGCATCGCCTACGGCGAAAGTCTCGCCGCCGAAGTAGATCTCGACGTCGATGCCGGCCAGATCGTGGTTCTGCTCGGTCCGTCGGGTTGCGGCAAATCCACGGTGCTGCGGGCGATGGCCGGGTTGCTGCCGCCGATCGGCGGCAGCGTCACCGTCGACGGTGGGCCCAGCGCCCAGCACTGTTCGATGGTGTTCCAGGAGGACGCGCTGCTGCCGTGGCGCACCGCCCGGCGCAATGTCGAATTCGCGCTGAAACTGCGCGGAGTGTCACGGCGCAACCGGCGCGTCGAAGCCCAGGAACTGCTGAACCTGGTGGGGCTCACCGACTTCGGTGACCATCTGCCCGGTGCGCTGTCGGGCGGTATGCGTCAGCGTGTGCAGCTGGCGCGGACATTGGCCGCGCAGCCACGCGTGCTGCTGATGGACGAACCGTTCGGCGCTCTCGACGCCCAGACCCGCGCCGATATGCAGCGCCTGCTCATCTCGGTGTGGCAGCAGCGCCGGACCACGGTGTTGTTCGTGACCCACGACGTCGACGAGGCGCTGTTGCTGGCCGATCGGATCGTCCTGCTCACCCCGCGCCCCGCCCGCATCCAGCGCGTCATCGAGATCGCCGCACCACGCGCACCCGGCGCCCGATTCGAACCCGAATTCGCGCGGCTGCGTTACGAAATCCTCGCCGCCCTCGGCGAGCCCAACGACAAGGAACTACAGCCATGACCTTCGTCATCGGAGCCGCTTGCGTGGACGTCATGGATCGCGCGTGCGTGGAGGAATGCCCCGTCGACTGCATCTACACCGGCGACCGGATGGCCTACATCCACCCGACCGAGTGCGTGGATTGCGGTGCGTGCGAACCGGTCTGCCCCGTCGAGGCGATCTACCTCGACGATGACATTCCGGCCGGCCAGGAAGGTTTCGTCGCCACGAACGCGGCCTTCTTCGACACGGCGCTGCCCGGCCGCGACACCGCGCTCGGCTCGCCGGGCGGCGCGGGCGCGGTGGGCGAGCTCGGCGTGGACACGCCGTTCGTCGCGGGCTACGAGAAATGAGAACTCCACTGCGGGTGGCGATCATCGGCGCCGGGCCCGCCGGTATCTACGCCGCCGACGCGTTGATGAAGTCCGATGCCGGTGAACACAGGGGAGTGAGCATCGACCTCTACGAGCGTATGCCCGCGCCCTTCGGCCTGATCCGCTACGGCGTCGCGCCCGATCACCCGCGCATCAAGGGCATCATCACCGCCCTGCACAAGGTCCTCGACAAGGACCAGGTCCGCCTGCTCGGCAACATCGACTACGGCACCGACATCACCCTCGAAGACCTGCGCCAGTTCTACGACGCGGTCATCTTCTCCACCGGCGCCAACGCCGACCGCGCCCTGGCCATCCCCGGCATCGACCTCGACGGCTCCTACGGCGCCGCGGACTTCGTGTCCTGGTACGACGGCCACCCCGACGTCCCGCGTTCCTGGCCCCTCGACGCCGAGAAGGTCGCCGTGCTCGGTGTCGGCAACGTCGCCCTCGACGTCGCGCGCGTGCTCGCCAAGACCGGTGACGAACTGCTGCCGACCGAGATCCCGCCGAATGTCTACGAAGGTCTCAAGGGCAACAAGGCCCTCGAGGTCCACGTGTTCGGTCGTCGTGGTCCCGCGCAGGCCAAGTTCACGCCCCTCGAGCTGCGCGAACTGGATCACTCGCCGACGATCGAGGTCATCGTCAACCCCGAGGACATCGACTACGACGAGGGCTCCGAAGCCGCGCGCCGTAACTCCAAGCAGGTCGACATGGTCGCCAACACCTTGGAGCAGTGGGCCATCCGCGACCACGGCGACCGCCCGCACAAGCTGTTCCTGCACTTCTTCGAATCGCCCTCGGAGGTCCTCGGCGCCGACGGCAAGGTCGTCGGCCTGAAGACCGAACGCACCCAGCTCGACGGCACCGGCAACGTCAAGGGCACCGGCGAATTTCGGGTGTGGGACGTACAGGCGGTCTATCGGGCGGTCGGCTATCGCTCCGAAGATGTCGCTGACATCCCGTTCGACGACCGCACCGGCACCATCCCCAACGAGGCGGGGCGCGTGCTGATCGACCCGAACGCGCGCGAGGGGGCGCGATACCTCGACGGGGTGTATGTCACCGGCTGGATCAAACGCGGCCCCGTCGGCCTGATCGGCCACACCAAAGGCGACGCCGCCGAAACCGTTGCCTGCCTGCTGGCCGATCAGGCCCGGCTGACACCGGCGCCGCGACCACACCCCGATGCGGTGACCGAACATCTCACCGCCGCGGGCATTGCCTTCACCACCTGGGAAGGCTGGTACCGACTGGACGCCCACGAACGCGCGCTGGGCGAAGCCGAAGGACGCGAGCGGATCAAGATCGTCGAACGCGCGGACATGCTGCACGCCGGCCTGGCCCAGTGAGGAGGAGCCCGTGATATCACCGACCGAACCACAGATCAGGACCGCGCTCGCCGGAGTGAATGACCCCGAGATCGGCCGTCCCATCGCTGAATTGAACATGGTCGAGACCATCGACATCGACGGAGCAGGTCGTGTCGCGATAGGCATCCTGCTCACCGTCGCAGGATGCCCCCTGCGGACGAAGATCAGTGACGACATCCGCGCCGCCGTCACCGCGGTGCCCGGCGTCGCCGGTATCGAGATCGACTTCGGGGTGATGAGCGAGGAGCAGCGCCGTAGCCTGAGAATCCAGCTCCGGGGACCCGGATCGGACAGTATCGCCGCTCTCGCGCAACCGGATTCACCGACCCGCGTGTACTGCGTGGTCTCGGGCAAAGGCGGCGTCGGGAAGTCGAGTGTCACCGTCAATCTGGCCGTCGCGCTGGCCCGACGTGGATTGCGCGTCGGTCTCATGGACGCCGATGTTCACGGTCACTCGGTACCCGCGATGCTCGGCATCACCACCGCGCCCACCCTGGTCGAGTCGATGATGATGCCGCCCACCGCATTCGGTGTGCGCGTCGTGTCGATCGGTATGTTCGTCGACGACAACGCCCCCGTCGTCTGGCGCGGGCCGATGCTGCACCGCGCGTTGCAGCAGTTCGTCAACGACGTGTACTGGGGCGAACTGGATATTCTGCTGATCGACATGCCACCGGGCACCGGCGATGTGGCCATCTCCCTGGCCCAGTTGCTGCCCACCGCGCAGCTGCTGGTCGTCACCACCCCGCAACGCGCCGCGGCTCGCATCGCCGAACGCGCGGGCGCCGTGGCCGCGCAGACCGGTCAGCGGGTGGCGGGCATCATCGAGAACATGTCCTGGTACGACAGTCCCGACGGCACCCGGCAGACCCTCTTCGGCGCGGGTGGCGCCACCGCGGTGAGCCGCGCGCTGAGCGGCCTGCTCGACACCTATTGCCCGGTCATCGGCCGGATCCCGTTCGATCCGGTGGTCTGCGCGGCAGGCGATCAGGGCGCTCCGTTCGTCGACACCGACCCGCACTGCGCGCCCGCCAGAGCGATCGGCGAGATCGCGGCGACCATCGCGCCGATCGTGCGCCGCCGGCTGTCTGTGACGCCGGTCAGCCCGGTGCCTGCCTGAGATCGAGGCGAAATAGTGCGTGAGCGGAGCTGACAGCTCTAGTCTGTTAGCGCTACGCACTGTGGAGGTTGGATCACATGACGGTCGAGATCGTGACCGAACCGGCGCCCGAGAACCTGTGGACCGGATCGGGCCGGGCGACCGGGGCACCGCCGACGTCGATGATCGAGCGGATGACGCTCATCCTGGACGCGTTCGACGCCGCCACACCCACGCTGACGCTGCTCGGGCTCGCCGAACGCACCGGGCTGCCGCGCTCGACCGTGCATCGCATCCTCGACCAGATGATCCGGCTGCGCTGGCTCGCGCACACTCCGGGCGGCTACCGGCTGGGGCTGCGGGTGCTCGAACTCGGCGGGCTCGCGGCCGAGCAGAACGAACTGCGCGAGGTGGTGGGGCCACTGCTCTACGAACTCAGTCAGCGCACGGGGCTGGTGGGGCACCTCGCGGTGCTGGACGGGCGTGAGGTGTTGTTCCTGGATCGTTCGGGGGGCCGCGGCCGGGTGGTCATCCCGACCCGTGTCGGTGGCAGGCTGCCCGCGCACTCCACGGCGGTGGGCAAGGCGCTGCTGGCCACGCTGGAGCCCGGCATCGCCGAGGCCGCGCTGCGGGGCAATGCCGTGGCACGAACCGCGCGCACGATCGTCGACCGGGCCGAACTGCATCGCGAACTCGCCCGTATCCGCAACCGTCAGGGCGTGGCCGTGGACACCGAGGAGTCGCTGCCGGGCGTGGGTTGCGTGGCGGTGCCGATCCGCGGCCGCGGTGTCGCGGTGGCCGCGATCTCGTTGTCGGGCACGGTCAATGGTGAGCGCACCGCGCTCGACACCGCGCGGCTGGCTCGGGCGCTGGCCGAGGTGGCCAAGGAAGCGTCACGCACCCTGGCCCCCCGGCACCCGCACTAGGCTGTGCGTCGCGCGATCGCTCGACCGGCCGCCCGACCGGAGAAGATGCACCCGCCCAGGAACGTGCCCTCCAGCGCGTTGTAACCGTGCACGCCGCCACCGCCGAACCCGGCGACCTCACCGGCCGCGTACAAGCCGGGGAACACCGAGCCGTCCGGGCGCAGCACCTGCGAATCGAGGTCGGTCTGCAGACCGCCGAGGGTCTTGCGGGTCAGCACATTGAGGCGCACCGCGATGAGCGGGCCGTGGGCAGGATCGAGGATGCGGTGCGGCTTGGCGACGCGGAGCTTGTCGCCGAGGAACTTGCGGGCGCTGTTGGTCGCGGTCACCTGCGCGTCCTTGGAGAAGGAGTTGGCGACCTCGCGATCGCGGCCCACGATCTGGTGCTCGAGGGCGGCCACGTCCAGCTTCGGACCGCGGGAGATGTCGTTCATGCCGTCGACGAGTTCGGCCAGGGAGTCGGCGACCACGAAATCCACGCCGTGCTGCTTGAACGCCTCCACCGGGCCCGGCGCGCCCTTGGCGAGCCTGCTGCGCACCGTGAACTTCAAGTCCTTGCCGGTGATGTCGGGGTTCTGTTCCGAACCCGACAGCGCGAACTCCTTCTCGATGATCGACTGGTTCAGGACGAACCACGAGTAGTCGTAGCCCGTCGACAGGATCTGACGCATGGTCTCGTTGGTGTCGAAACCGGGGAAACACGGTGCGGGCATGCGGTTTCCGTTCGCGTCGAACCACAGCGACGACGGGCCGGGGATGATGCGGATGGCGTGATCGGGCCAGATCGGATCCCAGTTGTGGATGCCCTCGGTGTAATGCCACATCCGATCGCGGTTGACCAGCGCCGCCCCGGCTTCCTCGGAGATCCCGAGCATCCGGCCGTCGACATAGGCGGGCACACCGGAGATCATGTGCTCCGGGCACGGGCCGAGCCGTTCGGTGGGCCAGTTGCGGCGGATGAGGTCGTGGGCGTGCCCGATGCCACCCGAACTCACGAGAACCGCGGGGGCTCGGAAGGTGAACTCGCCCACCACATCCCGGTTCGAGGCCTGACCGCGGTCGGTGTCGGAGGGGGCGAGAACGCTGCCGCGCACGCCGGTCACGGCGCCGTCGTCGACGATCAGCTCGTCGACGCGGTGCCGGAAGGCGAAGCGGACCAACCCTTTCGCCTCACCGGCCAGCACCGGCTCGCGGAACACCCGCAGTACCTCGGGCCCGGTGCCCCAGGTGAGGTGGAACCGTGGCACCGAGTTGCCGTGTCCGCCCGCCAGGCCACCGCCCCGTTCGGCCCAGCCGACCAGCGGGGTGAAACGCAGACCCAGGGCGTGCAGGTAATCCCGCTTCTCGTCGGTGGCGAACCGGACGTAGGCCTTCGCCCACTCGCGGCCCATCCGGTCCTCGTCGTCGCGGTCGAAACCGGCCGAACCCAGCCAATCCTGCAGTGCCAGTTCGTAGGAGTCCTTGATGCCCATCCTGCGCTGCTCCGGGCTGTCGACGACGAACAGCCCACCCAGTGACCAGAATGCCTGCCCGCCGAGGTTGGCGCGATTCTCCTGATCGAGCACCAGGACCTTGCGTCCGGCGAGCACCAACTCGTGCGCGGCCACCAGGCCCGCCAGTCCGGCGCCGACGACAATCGCGTCGGGGGTGAAATCTTCGGTGGGCGCAGGCACTGTGCTCGACATGCCTGGAACGTAGCATTGGTTAGTCGGCAGGTGGGGGCAAGTCCTGGAAAACAGCCTGACCTGCGACATCTCATTCGATGAAAGGCTCGACACGCTCATGAACGCCCGAACCCGTACCGGCGCCGCCGTCCTCACACTCGCCGTCGTGGCCGGCCTCGGCGCCACCTCGTGCTCGAAGTCGCGCTGGTGTGAACGCGATCAAGGCGACGTTCTCGTCGCGGACTCCTACTGCGAACGTGGTGTGGCGGGCTACGAGTGGGAGCCCGATCACGACAAGCCCAAGTACAAGAAGAAGCCGAAGAAGCACTGAGGTAGCGCAGCGGCCTTGTGCCGCAGGCGATCCGAGATGTAACCGTGGCGCAGCCGATGCCGAGTTCGCGCCATGACGATGCAGGTCAACGGGTATTCCACCACTGAGCACACCGAATGCTGTTGGGCAGGAGGTGAATCGCTCTTTCTCTATTTCTCACAACGGCGTGAGTGGGTGGGCACGATGACCTATCGGAAGGCAATTCGTATCGTCGCAAGGCAAACAGCGCGAGCGCTGTCGGTGTTGCTACTGACCGCGGGAATCGGGACAGCGATGTCCCCGGGACTGACGGCGTGGGCGCAGGATTGCGCCACCCTCGACGTCGTGATCGCCCGCGGCACAGCAGAACCCGGCTATCTGGGAGCCGCGATCGGCGACCCGCTCTACGCGGTACTGAGCGCGCAACTACCGGTGGACACCACCGCCCATCGCGTGGACTACCCAGCCGACCTGCTGGTGCCGACCTCGATGCCCGACGGCACCCGGGCCATGACCGGCCACCTGCTCGAGCAGGCCGCCGCCTGCCCCGACCAGCGTTTCGTTCTCGTCGGCTACTCCCAGGGCGCGGTGGTCACCCACGGTGTCCTCGGCTCCGTCCCGTTGCCCGGAGCGTGGGTGCTGCCGCCGGAGCTGTCCTCGCGCGTCGTCGCGGTGCTCCTGTTCGGTGACCCCCTGCGATTGATCGGCGGCCCGGTCGCACCGCTGTACGCCGACCGCACCGCGAACTATTGCGCCGCAGGCGATCCGGTGTGCGCGGGCGGGGTGTTCCCAGCCGCGCACGGCAGCTACGGGTGGGCGTTCGCGGCCGCGGCCGGACAGGTGAACGCGCGGTTGTGAGCCCGCTCAGAGCGCGGGCATGACCCCCGACAGGACAGCGCCGACCTGCGCCACCGCGCGGTCGACGCTGCCTGTCGGCTGGAACAGATGACTCAGCGTCAGCCGGACCATGATCTCGACGACCGAGGTCAGCTCGTCATCGGTGAGGGACGCGAATTCGTACTGCTCGCGGACGGTGGCACTGAGGGCGGCGACGGCCCGCCCGAGTACCGGTTCCGGGTCGCTCACCAGGGCGGGCAGCAAGGCGGTATCGCCGTCCTGGCGAGCTGAGAGCACCGCCTTGATCAGGGTGTTGTCGCCCGCGGCGCGCAGCGTGTACTCGGCGGCGGCGGTCATGCCGGCGAGCGGGTCGGCCGGATGCCGGGCCAGCGTCTCGGCGATGCCGGTCAGGTAGATGCCGGTCTCACGCTCGATCAGGGCATCCGCGAGCGCCTGCTTGGTGCCGATCTCCTTGTAGAGGACCGGCCTGCTGATACCGACCTCCTTGGCCACCCGCGACATGTTGACCGCGCCCCAGCCCTCGCTGACGACCATCGTGCGCGCGACGTCGATCATCCGGTCGCGCAGCAGTTGGCGCATTTCTGCCTGAAAGTTCGGTGGTTCGGCCACGTGATCATCCTACATGTGCCCATCGATGTGCTCGTTCATTGACAATCTTCGTGATTGTGTATCCAATCGGAACAACACGCGCTAATGTGTAAACGAAGGCGACTTCGAGCGAGAAGGTGTCCGAAGTCTCGGTGATGAGGAGAATGGCAATGACGACATCTCGAATCGGTGACCACGCAGGATCGGCGGCCCCGCCGCAGTGGCGAGATCCCAAGCGATACCTGTGGCTGTTCGGCCTCGTCGCCCCCAGTGCGACGCTGCTGGCGACTGGGTTCGTGTGGGCCTTCAACCAGTTCGGCTGGCAGGCCGTCGCGCCCGTGTGGTGGTGGCTCGGGCCGATCCTGCTGTACGTGCTGCTGCCGACCCTCGACCGGTTCTTCGGGCCCGACGGCAAGAACCCGCCCGCGGAGGTGATGGAGCAGTTGGAGAACGACAAGTACTACCGCTACTGCACCTACGCCTACATTCCGCTGCAGGTGTTCAGCCTGGTGTTCGCCTGCTACCTGTGGACCGCGGACAACCTGTCCTGGCTCGGCATCGACGGTGGTCTCGGCCTGATCTCCAAGATCGGTCTGGCCTTCACGATCGGCGCCATGGGCGGCGTCGGCATCAACACCGCGCACGAACTCGGCCACAAGAAGGACGAACTCGAACGCTGGCTGTCGAAGATCACGCTGGCCCAGACCTTCTACGGCCACTTCTACATCGAGCACAACCGTGGCCACCACGTGCGCGTGGCGACGCCGGAGGATCCGGCCAGTGCGCGCTTCGCCGAATCGTTCTGGAGCTTCCTGCCGCGCAGCGTGTGGGGCAGCTTGACCTCGTCGTGGGAGCTGGAGCGCACCCGCATGGAGCGGCTGGGCAAGAGCACGTTCTCGCTGCAGAACGACGTGGTGAACGCCTGGCTCATGTCGGTCGTGCTGTGGGTGGGGCTGGTCGCGGTGTTCGGTCCGTCGATTCTGCCGTTCCTGGTGATCCAGGCGATCTACGGTTTCTCGCTGCTGGAGACGGTGAACTACCTCGAGCACTACGGTCTGCTCCGGCAGAAGACCGCCTCGGGCCGCTACGAGCGCTGCACCCCCGAGCACAGCTGGAACTCCGACCACATCGTCACCAACATCTTCCTCTACCACCTGCAACGGCACAGCGACCATCACGCCAACCCCACCCGCCGCTACCAGATCCTGCGCCACATGGACGGCGCGCCCGAGCTGCCCAGCGGCTACGCGAGCCTGATCGGCCTGGCCTACGTGACGCCGTTGTGGCGCAAGGTGATGGACCATCGCGTGCTTGCCCACTACAACGGCGACATCACCCGCGTGAACATCCAGCCCAGCAAGCGCGCGCGGGTCTTGGCGAAGTACGGAGTGAACTGATGGCCTACCTCTGCCCGATCTGCGACTACGTCTACGACGAGCGATTCGGCGCTCCCCGTGAGGGTTTCGCGCCCGGCACGGTCTGGTCGCAGATCCCCGACGACTGGTGCTGTCCCGACTGCGGTGTGCGCGAGAAGGTCGACTTCGAACCGAGGGAAGGCGCGACCCGATGAGCGACTATCGACTGTTCCAGTGTGTCCAGTGCGGCTTCGAATACGACGAGGCGCTCGGCTGGCCCGAGGACGGTATCGAACCCGGCACCCGCTGGGACGACATTCCCGACGACTGGTCCTGCCCCGACTGTGGTGCCGCCAAGGCCGATTTCGATATGCGGGAGGTGAGCCGCGGATGAGTGGACGGATCGTCATCGTCGGCACCGGTGTCGCCGGCGCCACCGCCGCCCAGACCCTGCGACGTGAGGGCTACGCCGGTGAGATCGTGCTCGTCGGGGCCGAACCCGACCTGCCGTATCGCCGACCGGCGGTCTCCAAGGAGTTGCTCGCGGGCACTACGCCGTTCCAGCGCGCGGTGCTGAAGCCGGTGAAGTTCTGGGCCGACAACGCGGTCGATCTGCGCCCGGCCACGCTGGTGCGCGCGATCGACACCGACAGCGCGACAGTGCGTTTGAGCACCGGCGAGGTGCTCGGCTACGACAGCCTGCTGCTCGCCACCGGAGCAGGCGCGCGCACGATCGACACCGCGTCCACCCGCGTGCACACCTTGCGCAGACAGGCCGACGTCGTCGCACTGCGAACCGCGATCGACAGGGGCGGCTCGCTGCTCATCATCGGTGGCGGGCTCATCGGCTGCGAAGTCGCCGCCACCGCGCGCGGTCTCGGCGCCGAGGTGACGCTGTTGAACGCCGGGCCGGGGTTGCTCGATCGGGTAGTGCCGAACGCCGTGTCGGACCTGGTGCGCGACATCCACATCGAACACGGCGTCGTCGTCGAGAACAGTGTCACCACCACACAACTCGTCGACACCGCCACGGGCGTCACCGCCACCACCACCGACGGCCGCACGTTCACCGCGGCCGCCGCCCTGGTCGCCATCGGCTCGATCCCCGACACCGCCCTGGCCGAATCCGCCGGCATCGCGGTGAACGACGGCATCATCGTCGACCAGCACTACCGCACCTCGGCCCCCGCCGTCTTCGCCGCGGGCGACGCCACCACCGCATTCAACCCCCGCCGTGGCGAATACGAACGCGGCCAACACTGGAACACGGCGATGTCGGACGGCGCCGCGGCCGCCAGAGCCATCCTCGGCCACCCGGCGGCCCCCGCCGAAGTCCCGTGGGGCTGGACCGACCAGCACGGCCTGTCGATGCACTTCGCAGGCTGGCTGCACCCGCACGACGACCTGGTCATCGACGGCGACCTCGGCTCCCGGGACTTCCTCGCGATCGCCCTGCACAACGGTCACCCCGTCGGCGCCGTAGCCATGGCGAGACCGAGAGAACTCCGAGCCACCCGCACCCTCATCGCCGCAGGGCAGCCGTGGTCACCGAACGCGTCCCTCGACCTGGTTCGTTCACGCTGAACCGAGAGCCGGCGAATTCGGCGAAATCTGTCGGCTGTTGCGGTCAGGAACTGGCCGCGATGGGTTTTAGCGTGGGGTTATGGAACTGAGAGAGGACGCGAAGAAGGTTGTTGTCACTACGCCGGTCGGGCATGTGGGGGCTCGGGTTGTGCAGTTGCTGGTGCAGGCGGGGGTCCGGCCGACGGTACTGATGCGCGATCGGGGGCGGCTCGATGCCGCGATGCGGGAGTTCGTCGATGTCGTGCGGGTCGATCAGGGGGATTCGGAGGCGGTGGTGCGGGCCACCGTGGGTGCGGATCGGTTGTTCTGGGTGGATCCGCCTGCGCTGGTGGAGGGAGATCCGGTGGCGGGGTTCGCGCGGATGGGGGCGTCGGCGGCGCGTGCTGTTGTCGAGAACGGGATCGAGGCGACGGTGTTCGTCAGCAGTGTGGGTGCTGAGAAGCGGGGTGGGGCCGGGGAAATCGACGGGCTGGCGCGGACCGAGGAGCTGCTCGACAAGACCGGGGCGAATGTGGTGCACCTGCGGTGCGGCTACTTCTTCACCAATCTGCTGACCCAGCTCGACGAGATCCGGGCGGGCACGCTGTCCACACCGTGGCCGCCCGACCATGCCATGGCCTGGGTGGATCCGCGCGATATCGGTGAGGTGGCGGCGGCCCGACTGCTGTCGGATGCCTGGTCGGGGCGTGTCGTGCAGGCCGTGCACGGTCCGCGGGATCTGACATTCACCGAGGTCGCCGAGATCCTCGGCCGGCAGTTGGGCCATGCGGTCACCCCGATCCACCTCGCCGACAACGAGTTCCGGGAAGCGCTGCGATCAGCGGGCCTCGGACAGGGGCAGATCGCCGGAATCGCCGGTATGTCCGCGGGATTGAGTTCCGGATTCGTCGCGGAGAACCCGCGAACGGTGCTCACCACCACGCCGACGACCCTCGCCGCCTGGGCGAGCACCTGGCTGCGGTGAACCGAACCGGCCGGTCACGACGAACGCCGTGACCGGCCGGGTGTTCAGGGTGATGTCACCAGTGCACGCCGGGCAGCACCCGGCTCATGCGGGCCGCCGAGTTCGGCATCACCATCAGCGGCGCGAAGACCGGGCCGAGGACGGTGAGGGCATTGCGCGTAGGTTCGGCGGGCTCGGTGACCGCGGCGGGAACGGACTTACCCTGTGCCGCAGTGGATTCGCCGAAGAACCGGAACCCGGTGTGCATGATCGTGCGCTTGAGCGAGGGCAGGAACATCTCGACCGCCTGGGCGAAGGTGCCCGCCGGGGTGTCGATGCGGTCGGGGCGTTCCAGCAGAGCGCGGACCACGATGTCGGCCGCCCGGTCGGGGTCGGGCAGGGGCAGCGAACGGTAGAGATCGGTGGGCGCGATCATCGGGGTACGCACGAGCGGCATCCGGATCGAGGTGAAAGACACACCGTCGCCACGGTTTTCGACGGCGGCGATATCGCTGAAGTTGTCCAGGGCGGACTTGCTCGCGGCATAGGCGGCGAAGCGAGGTGCCTTGGTCTGCACGGCGATGGAGGAGATGTTGACGATGTGGCCGAAGTGACGCTCGCGCATCGAGGGAAGCAGCCCCAGGATGAGGCGGACGGCACCGAAGTAGTTGACCGCCATGGTGCGTTCGAAGTCGTGCATCCGGTCCACCGAGTTGGCCACCGAACGGCGGATGGAGCGACCGGCGTTGTTGATCAGGTAGTCGACATGGTGGTGCTCGGTCAGCACGGTCTTGACGAGGAGGTCGACCGCCTCCGAGTCGGTGATGTCGCAGGGGTAGGCGAACGCGGTGCCCCCTTCGGCGCGCACGGATTCCGCTGCGGCCGTGAGATCTTCGACGCCACGGGCGATCATCAGCACGATCGCGCCACGGCGGGCGACGGCGTGGGCTGTGGCCAGACCGATACCCGAGGACGCGCCGGTGATCAGGACCGTGCGGCCCGAGAGCGGGTGCGCGTCGGCGGCGGGACGACCGCGGTGCGGGTCCAGATTGACGCGCCAGAAGTCCCAGAGGCGGTCGGCGTAGGTGTCGAAGGCGGGCACGGTGAGGCCGGGCAGTACCGCCTGGGTGGAATCGGAGACGAAGTCGGCGGTGAATCCGACGTGGGGTGCGACCTCGGCGGGAATGCCTGCCTGTTCGAACAGGAAGTCGCGCACCGTGTTCGCGCCGGGTACGTGGCCGAGCCCGCTCAGCGCGCGTGCGCTACCGGGCACGGTGCCGATGCCGATCGGACCGCCCGCGGCGGCGGCCAGTGCGCGGTAGATCTCCCCGAACGGCTGCGGCCGCGGGTTGACCAGGTGGAATGTGCGCCCGTCCAGGCCGTCGCGGCGCACCAGTCGCACCATCGCCTCGGCGACGTAGTCGACCGGCACCACATTGGTCGCACCCAGATCGGGCAGCGGCAGCGGCAGTTCGGACGGCAGGCCGGCCAGCGTCGAAATGGCCGAGAAGAAGTAGTACGGGCCGTCGATCTTGTCCATCTCGCCGGTCCGCGAATCGCCGACGACGATCGCCGGGCGATATACCCGCCAGCGCACGTCGGTGGCCTCGCGAACAAGTTTCTCCGCGGCGAACTTGGTGCGGTGGTACGGCGAGGTCAGGTTCTGCCCGAGGTCGAAATCCTCCTCGAAGAATTTGCCGCGGTGATCGCCCGCCACCGCCACCGAGGACACGTGGTGCAGGGTGGCATCGAGGTTGCGGGCCAATTCGATCACCGAGCGAGTGCCCGCGACGTTGGCCGCGTGGGCGGTCTCCTCGTCGGCGGTCATGTCATAGACCGCGCCGAGGTGCAGTACGTGATCGGCACGCGGTGCGCCGTCACCGAGACCGAGGCCGTCGGCGGTCAGGTCCCCGACCAGTGCGAACACGCGGTCGCTGTCGGGATGTTGCGCATTGTGTGCGGTGAACTTGGGCAGCGACTCGGCGCGCACCAGCACGTGCACGATCGCGGTGGGGTCGGCTGCGAGCAGCCCCCGCACCACGCGTCGACCCAGAAATCCGGTACCGCCTGTCACGATGTAGGAAACCATCGCTCCTCCTGAAAATCTCGAAACACGGTGTCGCGCAACAGTGATCGGCATGCGGCGGTGAATGCGAAATCAACGGTTGAGGTCCAGCAGCAAAGTGGCTGGAGAGAAACCGGGCACATCGTCGTCCCGGCTACGCTTACCGTACTCGTCAGTAACCTAGCCGGGCAAGCTGATGGCGTGGTATCACCGTGTGGGAATTGTCACCCATCGCCGCAGGTCAAAGGGTATGTGTGACAGTTACTTTCAGTAACCGAGAGTTTCAGACAACATGTCGCTACCGATCCGCCAGGACGTCGCCGACAGTGCTCGCGATCCTGGTGCGGAACACCTCGGGGGCGAAGGTGCGGGCGTGCTCGCGGATCTTCACGGGATCGTAGGACGCCGAGCGGAATTCGCGCATCACGTCGGCCAGCGCCGCGACGACGTCCGCATCGGATCCGGCCGGTACGTACTCGCCGGTGACGCCGGGGCGCACCGTATCGAGGGCGCCACCGGCACCGACCGCGAGCACGGGCGTGCCGCAGGCCATCGCCTCCACCGGGACGATGCCGAAGTCCTCGATGCCCGGCATGAGCAGGGCTTGGCAGCGCCGGTACATGTCCTGCAACAGCTCGCCGGAGGTGGCGCCGAGGAAGGTCGTCTCCGAGCCCGCGATCTCGTCGAGCTGCGCGCGAAACCGGCCTTCGCCGAGAACCACCAGGCGAACCCCGGCCCGCTGCGCGGCGCGAATGGCGAGGTCGGCGCGCTTGTAGGGCACGAGCCTGCCCGCGCACAGGAAGAAGTCCTCGCGTGCCACCGACCGATCAGGGGTGAAGCGGCTGACCTGCACGGGCGGGTTGACGACCGAGGCGGGCAGCCCCCACCATTCGGTGACCCGCTCGGCGACCGCGTGCGAGTTGGCGATGACGTGGGTGAGCCGCGGGGCGGCGCGCAGTTCGCCCCGCCGGGCCAGGGTGCCCAGCGCGCCCAGCGCCAGCTGCCCGATACGACCGCCTGCCTCCTGTGCGCGGAATTCGCGATCCCACGCCCAGCGGGCGGGGGAGTGCACGTAGGCGACCACCGGTGCGTCGGTGGCCAAGGCGGCCTGGGTGGCGAACGCGTGATGGCTGATCACCACTACGTCGAAGTCGCGCAACGGCATTCGCCGCAGCGCGCGCGGGACCAACGGGAGCAGGGGAGCGTGCCTGCCGCCGGTGTAGGTGTGCGCCGTGCTGAGCCAGGTGTCGTGCACAGTACGCACGGGCTCGCGCAGGCCGCCCGGCGCGACGATCGGTGCGAAAACCTCGGCATCGGGCCAGGTTTCGACGAATTCGCCGACCACAGCCTCGGAGCCGCCGAACTCGGTGAAACGTTCGTGGACGATGGCGACACGGGTCATCGGCGGGTGCTCGCTTCGATCTGTCGGGGCGCGGCGGTGCGACGCAGGGCGGGGGCGACCGGGCGACCGGTCAGCAGGCCGTCGACGGTGCCACGGGCAAGGGCGGTGCGGTACACCCGAGCGGCCTCGGCGAACGCGGCGATGGTGTGGTCGACGGCGGTGTCGTCGTGGGCGGCCGAGGTGACGAACGACTGACCGAGGACGCCTCGGGTCAGCATCTCCTGGATGAACAGGGTTCGAAAAGCTTGGGAAGCAACACCATCGGCGTCGTGCGTACGGAAAATGGAGCAGGACGGGCGCCCCGTCACCGACAGGTGCCCGGCGATGCCGAGCTCGGCGGCGATCGCGTTCGCTCCCGCGGCCAACCGGCTACCGGCCGCTTCCATCCGGGCGACCGGGTCCTCGGTGCGGTAGGCGTGTACCACCGCGCGAAACGCCGCCAGCGACGCGGTCTCCGGGCCGTGCGTGGTCGACAGCAGGAACACGCGGTCGTGGTCGGTCCGAAGCCCGCCGCGTTCCATGAACTCGCGTTTGCCCGCCAACGCCGCGATGGGGAAACCGTTTCCCATCGCCTTGCCCCAGCACGACAGGTCGGGGGCGACGCCGTATACGGCCTGCGCGCCACCCGCCGACCAGCGGAACCCGGTGATCATCTCGTCGAAGACCAGCAGGGCGCCGTACCGGTCGCACAGGTCGCGGACCGCGGACAGGTAGCCGTGTTCGGGTTCGCCGGTGGCGGTCGCGGGTTCCATCACCACGGCGGCGATCGGCGACGCGGCCAGGACTCGACGCAGCGCGGAGAGGTCGTTGTAGGGGAAGGTCGCGGTGTCGACCGGGGGGATACCAGCTGACATCGGTGTGGTGCCGATGAACCAGTCGTCGACGGAGAAGAAAGGCTGCTGACAGACCGCGACGCGGTCGCGTCCGGTCACCGCGCGGGCCAAGCGCACCGCGGCGGTGGTCGCGTCGGAACCGTTCTTGGTGAACTTCACCATGTCGGCGCCGGGGACCAGATCCAGGAAGTCCTGGGCGGCCAGCAGTTCCAGCTCGGTGGGGCGGGTGAAGCTGACCCCGTCGGCGATGGCCGACGACACCGCGTCCAGCACGGGTCGGTACGCGTGGCCGAGCGTCACCGACCGCAACCCCATCCCGTATTCGACATAGCGATTGCCGTCGGCGTCCCACACGTGCGCGCCCTTGCCGCGCACCAGGATCGGCGCCATGTTCTCCGGGTACTGATCGGCGCCACGAGCGTAGGTGTGCGCGCCGCCCGGCACCAGATCGTGCAGGCGGGCCTGGATCTCATTGCTGCGCTGGAACGTTCGCATCAGCGGCGACCTCCGTGACTCGGTGGTGTGGTCAGGGCCCACAGGCGATGGTCGGCGCGGACGCCCGTGGGGCCGCAATGGTCGTGGAGCACACCTTCTTCGGTGAAATGGGCGGCAGTCAAAGCGGTGTTCGGCGCGGGGTCGGCGCTGGGGACTTCGGCGGCGATCCGCCGAAGCCCGAGTTCGTCGAACCCGTGTTCGGCGACCGCCCGCAGCGCCGCCCCCAGCTGCGTGGCCTCGACGAGCTCGGGATCCGCCCAGGCCGACAGCCGGGCGACGCGCCCGGTCATCGTCGGTTCGAACAATCGGATCTCCCCGGCGTACCGGCCCTCGGTGCGGAGCACGAGGACCAGCCCGCCGGGTGACCGCAACCCGTGACGGGCGTTGCGCAGGGCGCGGTGCCACTCGCGCCGATGCCGGCGCCGGTCGGTCGGTGCGAGTCGGGCGCGGTGTGCGGTAGCGGCCGCCTGCCAGTCGACCCGGTCGGTGCGGGACAGGCTGCGCACCGCGATGTTCGGTGCGCCGGTGACGGTGATCCGCACGGCCCGGGCGAGCGCGTATCGACGCAGACGGCGAACGACCATCCACAGGAACAGCCGCAGCGCGGCGATCGCGATGATCGCCGGTGCGGGCCCACCGGTGCGCGAGGATGGATCGGTTGCCGGTGCCGGGAACCGTGGCGCAACCGCGAAAGTCTCGGGGGTCGAACTGTCACGTGCGGTCCACGCCCACAACGCGTGGTCACGCAGCGACCCACCCGCGTCGAAGGCCACGGCCATGGTGGCTTCCTTACGGAAGCCGAGGGCGCGCACCGATCCGGCGGCGGGCAGGTTGGCGGGCGAGATCGGCGCGACAACGCGTACCAGCCCGAGCGCGGTGACCCCGTAGTCGAGCAGCATCGCGCCCGCCACGGTGATCACCCCGTGGCCTGCCCAGCGGGCGTCGATCCAGGCGCTGGACTCGGCGGTTTTCGTCGCAGTGTCGATGACGCAGTACTCCAACTGTCCGACGAATTGTCCGTCGACCTCGATCGCACCCGCGTAGCGGCGTCCGGCGCGCATGTCGGCACGGGCCAGCAGACATTCGCGCGCCCAGCGCCGCGCGGTGTGCCGTCGTTCCCACGGCAGCGGGGAGGTGCTCCAATACGGTTCGATATGGGCGCGATCACGCAGTCGGATCTCGCGCCACGCGGCGAAATCCGACATCCGGGGTGGGCGCAATCGGATCTCGTGGCCGTTGTGCCGCACCGGGCCGAGGGTCAACTGTGACAATTCGCGGTCGCTCGGCCGTTGTTTGCTTCGGTAGGAGATGGTCACGCCGCGGAGCTAGCTGTCGCGTGGTTCGGTGGGAGTCGCGCGCGGACTGCCCGGCGTGTACCCGACCCGAGGCAGCGCCATGGTCTCGGGATCGTGTGAGAGGGTGGCCGAGCGCGGGGTGACCGGGGCAGCGCGGCGTGGTGGCGTGTCGAACGACGCCGGGGGAGTCGGCGACGCGCGCATCCGGGAATCGGCAGCGGGTGCACGGGTTTCCACCGCGGGAGCACGGTTTTCGGGTGCTCGGGTTTCCGGCGTGGGCGCGACCTTGTCGATGTCGACCCCCGTGGGATCGGCAGGCTTCTTGCCGCCACGTCGACGGCCACGAGCCACCCCGGCCAGCACCAGACCTTCGGCGACCACGATCACTGTGGCCAGCGCGGCGAACAGCCCTTCCTGCACCGGGTGCGGGGCGACCAGTTCCGAGGAGGGCGCGGTGAGCACCGTCAGACGCGCCGGGCCGAGTACCTGGCGGAACTCGGTCTCGCGCGCGACGTCACGGGCGTCGAAACTCAACTCCGGGCGCAGCGGATCATCGGAGAGCCGCTTGGAAAAGGTGTCCTCGACCGCGCGCCGGTGTGCCTCCAGGTCGGCTGCGGACCGGGCGATCGCCTCGGTCCGCATCTGGGAACCGACGCTGTCGAGCGACTGTTCGACCGCCACGACCAATTTCGAGGCCTGCTCGGGCGAGCCGGCCTCGGCGGTGATGATCAGCAACGACGGCGCGGGACCGGTCATCGCCGACACCCGGGAGCGCAGATCCGCTTCCGAGGGTGCGAGCCCGTTCTTCACCACATCCGAGAGCACGCGGGTATCGGTGACCATCACGATGTAGGGCTGGGTCAGTTCGTTGAACACCGCGCCGATCGAGGGCTGCGAGATCTGGACGGTGATGCTCGCCTGGTAGGTCCGCTCGCTCCCGTCACGAACCAACCACACCGCGCCGCCGACGATGATCGCGGCGACCAGGGCGAACGGCAGGACCCGGATCAGCTGGCGGAGGTGGCCCGCGATGTTCACCACGGGCATCGACCGCCCGCCGGAGTCGAGGTCGGCGGTCGACGGCGACTCGGTACTGCTCACACTTCCCCCACATTTCACGCATCAACACTTCTCGATCACCGGCCCCCGAAGCCGGTACGGCCGTCACTTCGGCACGACCGAGTTGCGATGACGATACCTCAGGTCGGCCGGACGGTCGCGTCGGCGAACGCGGCCGAACCCCGCCGAACCTGCACTGTTCACTGTCCGGTAAGTCGCTGGGAATTCCACGGCGAACATCCGCGCGACCCTCCAGGTAGTCTGATCTACGTTCGCCCTTGATGGGTGCGGGACGGCTGAGCCGTCGGCAAATGGATGTCATTGAGGGGTAACGGCTGTGGGGGTTCGAGTGTCGGTATGTGTACCGGCCTTCAACGCGGCGCGCACGATTGTCGAGACGCTGGAGTCGATCAGCGCGCAGGATTTCGACGACCTAGAGATCGTGGTCGTCGACAACGCGAGCACCGATGGCACGGGTGATCTCGTGCGGGCGTTCGACGATGCGCGCATTCGGTTGTACACCAACGACACCACCTTGCCGATCGAGCAGAACTGGAATCGGGCGATCGAACTGGCCGGCGGCGAGCTGGTCAAGCTGGTCTGCGCCGACGACATGATCGCCCCGGGCTGCCTGTCGGCGCAGGTCGAGTCGATGGACGATCGCGAGATCGCGGTCACCGGCGCCAAGTTCGACGTCGTCGACGACGACGGTGTGGTCCTCGCGCGGGGGCGCGGGCTGCCAGGACTGGTGGGTCGATGCTCGTCGCAGACCGTGCTGCGCACGCTCGTACGCAAACTACCCGACGACGTGTGCCCGACCGCGGCGTTCCTGTTCCGTCGCGCTGATTTCGCCGCTACCACCGGTTTTCGCGCGGACTTCCTGTACGCGATGGATGTCGACCTGGTCGCGCGGCTGTGCGGACGCGGAGAGTTCTTCGGCCACGATCGGGTGCTCGCGATCAACCGCGCGTCGGTGTTCAACTACTCGAGTACGACATCGTCGGCGAGCAAATTCGCCGACGTGCTGCGGTTCAACCACCATCACCATCGGCAGTTCGCTGACCGCGTCGGTGTGATCGATGTCCTGATCGGCGACGGTCGCGTGCTGCGCCAGGCGCTGGTCCGGGTATCGGCGCGGGCCGCGCGGTTGTTCGGGCGAGGCGCGCGGCAGTGAGCTCTCTGTTGTACGTGGTGGCCCTGCCGGTGGCATGGGTCTTCCTGCGCTGGATCTGGCATCGGCCCCAACGCGGGGTGTTGCTGGTGGCGGCGTTGGTGCCGTTCAACGGATTGCTGCTGATCGCGCCGGCGTGGATGCGGGTCGACGGCTGGAAAGAAGCGATGCTGCTGCTCACCCTCGCGGTGGCGGCGTTCGTGCCCCACGGGCGAGTCGACCCGCGTCCGGCGTTGCCGTGGTGGTCGATCGGCGTGGTGCTGTGTGTGTTCGGGGTCGGTTCGGCGTTCCTGACTGCGGGAATTCTGGGCATTTTCGCGATCAAGATCACGTTCTTCTACTTCATCGTGGTGCCGCTGATCCTGTACCTGCGGCCGTTCACCGCGCGCGATCGCGATCTGCTCATCACGATCATGATGGTCGAGTCGGTCGGAATCGCGGTCTTCGGCTTGGCGCAGCAGGCGATCGGGCCCGCCGGGCTCGCGGAGATGGGCTACAAATTCAACGAGACGATCCGGTTCTCCGGTGGTCTGATGCGCTCGTTCGGATCCTTCAACCAACCGTTCCCGTTCGCGTTCTATCTGGTCACCGTCTTGCTGGTGGGCGGATCAGTCGCGCTGGCCGCGCCGCGACGGCTACGCAATCGACTGTTCCTGCTGACGACTCCGGTGCTGGTGGCCGGTGTCGCGGCCAGCGTCGTGCGCGCCGCGCTCCTCGGGTTGCTGATCGGTGTGCTGGTGCTCGCGGTTGTCCGCTATCGGCGACAACTCAAAGCGGTGATCATCGGCGGGGTCGCGTTGATCGTGGTGGCCGGCGTCGGGGCGTCGTCGCAGGCGCGCAGTTCGCTGTTGTCCTCGGACAGCCTGGCCGCGCGCGAGACCGGGTGGAAGGTCGTGACCAGAACGGTTCCGAGTCATCCGTTCGGTGAGGGCCTCGGCTCGACGGGGGCGGCCAAGGCGGCCCAACTCGTCGCCGAGCTCGGCCCGGCCGCCGAGAAATTGCCCTATGCCACCGGCGAAGTCCAGATCTACGGGCGCCCGTACCAACCCGACAACTACTACGTGAAGCTGCTCATCGAACTCGGGCCGATCGGGGTGTGGTTGTTCTGCGCGATCCTGGTGGTGATCTATCTGCTCGCGCTGCGTTCGGCGCGCACGATGACCGGCAACGACGCCGCACTGGCCCTCGGGGTCGCGGCGGCCGTGTTGTCGAGTGCGGTCGCGGCGGTCGCGTCGAGCTACTTCGAGATCTTTCCCAGCGATTTCTACTTCTGGTTGCTCGCCGCGGTCGTCGGCTGCGCGGTCTCCCAGCACTCCCCAGCCCAGGCAGTCGAGCGCAGCCCCGTCCCCGAACAGGTGTCATGAATTCTGCTGCGAACAGCCGGCCCACCGTGTGTTTCGGGGCGTTGGCCTACCGACCCGACGGCGCCGGGGTATCGACGTATCAGCGGGAACTGCTGGCGCAGTTGCCCGCGCTGTTGCCGGGTGCCGAGTTGTCGGCGCTGGTCCAAGCCGACGCGGCGAGTTCGCTGCCGTCCACCGTTTCGGCGGTGTCGCGGCCGGTCGCGGCGGGTGCTCGCCGCGCGTGGCACGGCGTCGCGCCGCTGCGCGGATTCGATGTGTTCCACGGCCTCGATGTCGACCTTCCGCTGGTCGGGCCGCGCGCCACGGTCGCCACGGTGCACGACCTGTCGGTTTTCGATGTGCCGTGGGCGTTCAGCCGCTATCGGGCGCGCGGAGAACAGCTGCTGGTCCGGACGTCGTTGATGCGGGCCGATCTGCTGATCGCGGTATCGGAATTCACCGCCGAACGGATCGCGGACAAGTTCGGCCGTGCGGCGGTCGTCGTGCCGCTCGCTCCCGCCGACTGGGCGCGCGTCCCCGAGGCCTCCGCGGTGGACCGGGTGCGTGCGGACTACGACCTGCCGCCTCGATTCATCCTGCAGGTGGGGACCGTCGAGCCGCGCAAACAGGTCGGGATGCTCGCGGAAGTGGCGCGTGCCCTCGACATTCCGCTCGTGCTGGCCGGGGCCGGATCCACCGGTCCGCAGGCCCCGGCCACCGCGATCGGTCTCGGTTATGTCGACGCCGCCGATCTGCCCGCGCTGTACGAGGCCGCGACCGTGGTGGCCTACTGCTCGGAGTACGAAGGATTCGGGCTGCCGCCGGTGGAGGCCATGGCGTGCGGTGGCGCGGTGGTGGCCAGCGCGGTCGGCGCGCTGCCACAGGTCTGTGGCGACGGCGCCGTGCTGGTCGCGCGCGCGAATGTCGAGTCGTGGACGGCGGCCGTGCGCCCACTGCTGCACGACAGCGTCGGTAACACCGCACTGCGCGAGCGTGGTCTCGCCGCGGCGTCGACGCTGAGCTGGCGGGCCACCGCCGAGGCGACGGTCGGCGCCTATCGCGGCGCCGGGTTGATTCCGTGACGACCGAGGCGAAACCGTCGGTTCCCGATCGCCCGATCGGGGGCCGCGCCGCGCTGTCGGGCCGGGCCGCCGCCAACAACACCGCCGCGATGCTGGCCAGCCGGATCTTCGCCGCGGTGCTCGGCCTGCTCGGCACCATGCTCACCGCCCGCATGCTGCCCGCGGTCGAATGGGGCTACTTCTCCTTCGTGTTCGGTCTGCTCGGCATGCTCGCGATCGTCACCGATCTGGGTGTCGGGCGCGCGGTCATCGGCAAACTCGTGCACGGCGAGCCCGCCGAGGTCGCCGAGATCGCGAGCTCGTTCATCGCGCTGCGGACCGTACTCGGGCTGCTGGGCTACGGGGTGGCCCTGGGCTATGTGGTGGTGCTCGGTTGTCCACCGCAGGTCATCGCGGCGACAGCCATCGCGGGGCTGGTCGTGGTGGTCGCGACGCCGAGCAACGCGCTCACCGTGCTGTTCCAGTCGACGATGCGCTTGACCTTGGTCGCCGCGGCGGAGTCGATCGCCCGCCTTGTCCAGGTGGCGCTGACCGTCGTGGCGGTGCTGTGGGCACCGACCTTGCTGATCGTGGTGATCCCCGCCGTGGTGTACGAACTGATCGCCATCGCGATCAAGATCGTCGGCGTGGGTCGGGGGCTCGGTGGACCGATCCCGGCGCGCCGCGTCGAACTGCGCTGGTGGGGCGGCATGCTGCGCGAAGCGCTGCCGCTGAGCATCGGCCTGGCCTTGATCATCATGCTGCAGAAGGTCGGCCTGCTGCTGCTGGGTCATTTCGACACCTTCGAATCCGTCGGGATGTTCGCGGTCGGCATGAAATTCGCCGACCTCGTCGACACCGCGGCGATCGCGGTCGTCGCCCCGTTGACCACGCTGCTGATCGCGGTGTGGCCGGCCGACCCCACCGGATTCCGGCGCTACTTCCGCCAGTCGGGTGCCGCGCTGACGGCCCTCGGCCTTGCCGCGCTGGTCGCCTTCTGGCCGGTCGCGACCCAGGTGATCGACCTGCTCTTCGGTGCGAAGTTCGTGTCCGCGGTCGACGCGAGTCGCTACCAGATCATCGGCGGACTGCTCGGCGCGCTGGCCCATCTGGGCCTGGTCGCGCTGATGGCTGCCGGGCGCAACTACCTGATTCCCTGGATCGCGTTGCTCGCGTTGGCCGTCGACCTGGCGTTGTCGTGGCCGCTGATCGCGTGGCTGTCGTTCGAAGGCGCGGCCGTCGCCGGTCTGGTGGCCAACGTCGTTCTGCTGATCGGGGTGTGGCTCGCGCTCGTCGCCACGGTGCGGATCGGGCGGTTGATCCCGGTCACCTCGGTGGTGTCGGTCAGCGCCGTCGCCGTCGCGGTGATCGTCCCCGCGACGATGATTCAGCAGCGGTGGGAGCCGCCGTGGATTGTCACCTCGACGGTGGCCGGTGTGTTGTACCTTTTCCTCGCCGGCTGCGTTGTGCGCTGGACCGACGGATTGACGATACGAAGCGTGCGAGGGCCGAAATCTGATGACACTGTGGCGATTCGCTCGGATGATCACCACCGTGGCTCTCACCCTCACCCTGCTCGGATGCGGGACACCGACGATGTCGACCGTGCTCGATGAGCGCGTGAACGAGACCGGACTCGGCATCGCGGGCGGGCACTCGTGGCTCACGCTGAGCACCGGCGAATTGGACCGCCAGATGAAGGGCGTGGTCGACGCGGGCGCCACCTGGATCAGGATGGATATGGACTGGTCGCTCATCGAGCACGATCGTGGCCGCAAGGACTGGTCGATGACCGATCGGGTGGTGCGGTCGGCGCGCGCCCATGGGCTGCACGTGCTGGCCATCCTCACCTACTCACCGCCGTGGGCACGTCAGGACCCGGGGCCCGGCGGAAACAAGGTCGCCCCGTACCCCGCGCTTTTCGGCCAGTTCGTCGCCGACGCGGTCGAGCGCTACCGCGATCAGATCAAGCACTGGGAGGTCTGGAACGAGCCCAATGTCACCAGCTTCTTCGCGCCGTTGCCCCATGTGGGTCTGTACGCCCAGCTGCTCCACCAGGCGGCGACGGCCGTGCGCACCCGCCAGCCGGGTGGTCAGGTGTTGGTCGGTGGCTTGGCGCCCGCCGCCGACAACGGCCGCGACATCGCGCCGTCGACGTTCATCGAGCGCCTCTACGCGCTGGGCTCGGCTCTCGACTTCGACGCCATCGCGGTGCACCCCTACTCCTATCCGGAACTGCCCTCGTCACCGAGCCGGGACAACGCCTTCCAGAACCTGACTCGAATTCGGGCGATCATGGACGCGCGCGGCGACACATCGAAGCGGTTGTGGCCCACCGAATTCGGCGCGCCGACCGGTACCGGAGCACGCGCGGTCGACGAGCAGACCCAAGCCGAGATACTCGGCGGCGGCCTGGACTCGATGGCGGCGATGCCCAATATCGGCCCTGTTTTCGTCTACTCCCTGATCGACGCGGGCGACGATCGCCAGAACCTGGAGGACAACTTCGGCATGCTTCGTCGCGACTATTCGGCGAAACCGGCACTGGCGCAGGTCCGCGCCCGCGCGGAGGTGCTCCGTGCGGGACAGTGACCACGGGCGCGAGCTGGTGTTCGTCGCTCACACCGGACAGGCGTCGGGCGCGGAGAACGTGATGCTGGCCCTCGTCGACTTGGCGCTGGAACGTGGCTACCGGGTGCGGGTCGCCTGCCCGGACGGTCCGTTGCGGGAACGGCTGCCCGCCGCAGTCGAGCACATCGGCATCGCCGGGCTGGGGCTGGCGGGTGAACGGGGCCTGCGCCGGTTGACCGCCGCGCTGGTGATGCTGAAGAACTGGATCGGTGCGGCATGGCGGCTTCGGAAGCCGCTGCGCGACAGCCGAACCCGGATCATCGTCAATTCGACCATGGCGTTGCCCGCGCTGGCGCTGGCCTGTCCGCATCGGCGCTCGGCGGCCTGGTTGGTCCACGACATCCTCGCCAGCCGACGGCAATACGGCGCAGCCTGGGCCGGCCGTGCCGCGGTGGGCCACGCCATCGCGGTCTCCGAGACCGCCGCGGAGCCGCTGCGCCGGCGCGGCTTCGATGTCGATGTCGTGTGCAACGGCGTGACCTGGCCGGTCGAACCCGCGCCCGTCATCGAGCGCACGCCACCGGTGGTCGGCATCCTGGGGGTGGTGACCTCATGGAAGGGCCACCACGTTCTGCTGGAGGCCGTCGCGGGGTTGCCCGAGGTGCGACTCGAAATCGCCGGTCGGGCATTGCCCGGTGACGTGACGTATCTGGCCGAGCTCCGCGCGCGCGCCGAGCAGCCCGACCTCGCCGGTCGGGTCGCCTTTCTCGGTCAGGTCGACGCGATGACCACCCTGCGGGGCTGGGACGCGGTGATCTCGGCCAGCGTGCTGCCCGAGGCCGGTCAGCTCGTCGTCCTCGAGGCGATGAGCCTGGGTGTCCCGGTGATCGCCACCGATCACGGTGGTTACGCCGACGACCGCGTCATGGTGTGCGTTCCCCCCGCCGATCCGGTCGCGCTGCGGGCGGCGATCGAGCGGGTCGCCGGTGACCCGCGGTTGCGGTCGCGCTTGCACGAGGACGGTCGGGCTCGTATCGCGGCGGCACACGATCGGTCCCGCACGCTGCCGCAGATGCTCGACGCACTGCTCGGCACGGCACCGTGACAGCGATGGACCCGGCGAGTGAGTTCGCTCGCCGGGTCCATCGGGTCGTGATCAGATCGAGAAGGTCTTGCCGTAGGTGACGACGGTGTCGCCGGACGAGCCGACGATCCGCACGAATGGGCGGACATTGGTCTGGCCGAGCACACCGGTGACAGTGCCGTGGAAACCCGAAAGACGCAGTACACCTTCGGCGCCGGCGATCTCACCGCCGGCGACCTCGACCTCCTGGATGCCGGGGCCGAAGCCGGCGGCGAGTTCGATGCCCGCGCGCGGGATGAGGCCGTCGAGCTTCACGGTGGGGCCGTCGGCGCCGACCTCGAGGCCGAGGCTCGGGGTGGACCACTCGAACTTGATCCTGCCGTCGAGGGTGGCGGGGTAGCCGACCTGATAGCCGAGCGTGATGCGACCGGACCAGGTCTCGGCGTCGGGGCCGGTGACCAGGTAGGAGGCCGCGCCGCTGTGGAACCATTCGCGGGTGAGCGGATTGCCGTCCAGTGGTGCGACGAAGTCGATCCGGGTGTCGGACTGGATCGCCTCGACGGTGCGGTTCTTGCCGTCGAGAACAGTACTGCTGCTGTCGATTCCGGCAGCAGCGGCGCCTGACCCCATGGCGAGACCGACAGCGATGGCCGATACCATCGCCGCGATCCGGAGCGCGCGTGGTGCGAGCACGGTGGTTCCCCTCATCAGAATTCTTCCCCTGGATACTCGCCCGTCGAACGCTGCGTTCGGCGCCGCATTTCCCCTTGCGACCCGGGCACCGGCCACCGCGACACTGCGGCGGTCCAGCGGTGACCCGAACTCGATCATGGTGCGGCGCTGGGCATTTCCGAGTATCCCACGTCCTGCGATCATGCGCCGATCGACATAAGGTCGGCTATCCCACAGTCTTGCCATGCCTGTCTCGGTTGCGTGGGCCCGCCGGATCGTCGATCATCCACCGCCCGTCGAGTTCGGGCAGTGCGGCGCTCACCTCGGCGAGCAGGTCCGGCAGCGTCAGCAGCACGACGTCGGGCTCGGCGGCGACCAGTTCGGCGGGGGAGATGATGGGCACATCGGTGCCGGGCATCCGGCAGCCCTGCTTTCCCGGAGCGGCGTCGGCGACACCGGCGAGCAGGCCGCGGTGCGCGCCCGCCATGCTCAGCAGCGCCACCGCGCGCGACGCGGCGCCGTAGGCATAGACCCGACGGCCTTGTGTGGCACCGGCGTCCAGCCAACCGCGCAGGGCGCGGACGTGACGGTCGACCGTCTGCTGCAACTCGGCGGCCGCGCTCAGCGCGTCGGCTTCGGCGACGAGAAGGCTGTCGATGGTGGCGTCGGGGGTGTGATCGCCGTGGCGAACGGCCAGGAGCACCGTGCCGCCGTAGAGGTCGAACTCCCACGCGGTGACCACGCTCATCCCCGCCGCCCGCAACAGGGTGCGCAGAGCGGACAGTGAGTAGTACGCGAAGTGCCCGTGCCGCAACGCGTTCCATTGTCCCTGCGTCACGATGGTGGCCAGTGAGTGGTATTGAACGAGCAGCACCCCGTCGGGCGCTGTCGCCGCGGCCCGTGCCGCGAAGGCCGCGCGCTGATCGGGTTCGTGCATGATCCCGAAGCAGTCGAGTACCACATCGGCCGGTTCCCCGGTGTTCTCGGTGAAGCCGTGCTCGGCGAGCAGGGGCAGCCAGGTGCCGCCGTGCGGGCTACCGAATTCGGTGACCGTCGATCCGCGCAGCATCCCGGCGGCGTGCACCAGACGCACCGCCTCGGCGGCCTGGTCGCGCAGGGCCAGCGGCTCGATACCGCGGGGCTCCGCGGTGACAGTGTCGTCGTCGGCCAGCTGAGCCAGCCCGCATGCCGCGCACCGGTCCATCCGCAGGGGGTGGCCGGATTCGGTGGCGGCGACCGGAGCGTCACGTGGCGGAAAGTGATCCGCCGCCGGGACTGCGCCGAGATCGAGGACGGGAACGAGCGCGGTCTTCGCGCAGCCGCGGCATCGGTGGGTCATGGGAGTATGGCCTCGTGCGTATCGAGCGGACCGAATTGGCCGACGTAGTGGTACTCGTTCCCGAACCGTTCCGGGACGAGCGGGGGTTGTTCACCCGTACCTTCGACGCGGGCGAGTTCGACGCCCATCTCGGGGTACCGGGTGCGGCGGCGGCCTTCGTACAGGATTCGCAGTCGCGGTCGGTGCGCGGGGTGATCCGTGGCATGCACGGGCGCGGCGGGCGCGGTGAGGCCAAGCTGGTGCGGTGCGCGCACGGCGCCGTGCACGACGTGCTCGTCGACATTCGTCCCGGTTCGCCGACTTTCGGTGCGCGCCAAGCGTTTCGGCTCGACGACGAGCAGTTCCATCACCTCTATGTGCCGCCGGGTTTCCTGCACGGGTTCCAAGCGCTCACCGAGATCGCCGACGTCTGCTACCGCATCGACCGTCCGCACGATCCCGCCGAGGACCTCGGGGTCGCCTATGACGACCCCGAACTGGCCATCGCATGGCCGTTGCCCGTCGGCCCGGTCTCCGCACGTGACGCGCGGGCCGGGACCTGGGCCGCGCTGCTGGCTACGCTGACGCCGGCGCACTGATCCGGCGCAGCTGTGCGTCGAGCACCCCGGAGTCGCACAGGCCCTGCAGGTGCGGCAGCCGGGTGTACCGGCGGAAGAACGCGTCGGCGGTGAGTCCGCGCGCGGTGTACTCGGTGTAGAGCTCGGCCGCGCCCGCAGGGACCGTCCACTGCGCCTCGAAGCCGAGAACCGCACGCGCGTAGGAGAAGTCGACCCGGTAGGACCGTGGGTCGGCGCCGTTCTCGCCGGTGATCAGCAGCCGGGATCCGGGGACCGCGTCGACCACCGAGGCGGCGATCTCGGCGACGGTGAGGTTGTTGACCTCGGTGCCGATGTTGAACGCCCGGCACGAGATGTCGGCGGCGGGCGCGGTGAGGCAGGTGGCGAACGCGGCGGCGATGTCGGCGGCGTGCACCAGGGGCCGCCACGGGGTGCCGTCGGAGAGCACCTTCACCTCGCCGGTGAGCACCGCGTAGCCGACCAGATTGTTGAGCACGATGTCGGCCCGCAACCGCGGCGAGAAGCCGAAAGCGGTGGCGTTGCGCAGGAATACCGGAACGAAGTTGTCGTCGGCCAGCGCGGCCACATCGTCTTCGACGCGGACTTTGCTCTCGGCGTAGGGGGTGATCGGGCGCAGCGGGGCGTCCTCGGTGACGAGGTCGGCTCCGGCGGCGCCGTAGACCGAGCAGGTAGACGCGTAGAGGAACCGCGACACCCCGGCCTCCTTGGCGAGGCGGGCCAGTCGCACCGACGCGTGATGGTTGATGTCGTAGGTGATCTCCGGCGCCAGGGCGCCCAGGGGATCGTTCGACAACGCCGCGAGGTGGATCACCGCGTCGAAACCGCGCAGCTGCTCGACGCTCACCTCGCGCAGGTCCACCGCCGAACCGTCGGGGTCACCGGCGAATTCGCCGAGCAGGCAGTCGGCGAAGTAGCCGATGTCCAGGCCGGTGACCTGGTGGCCCGCCGCCCGCAGCACCGGCACCATCACGGTGCCGAGATAGCCCTGGTGCCCGGTGACCAGTACCCGCATGTTCACGTCTGTTCCCATCTGATGATCGCTTTGTCGAGCACGAACGCCTCGGCATACGGTGCGTGGCACTGCACGCCACGCATCCGGGCCAGCCCGAGGAAGGCCTGTTCGTCGAACCAGTCGCGGCCCGTCTGCGACGGATAGTGTTCGTGCAGCAGACGCGACTTCTGCTGTACGAGTGCGTGACTCAGCGGGTGGTAGAGGGTGGAAGTCGGACTGTCGGTCTCCCATTTGAGGATTTCGTAACCCAGGGTCAGGTGATCACGGAACTCGGTGGGCACCAGTTCGGCGAGCAGCCGGTGGTCCTGGTGGGCATCGCCACGATGCGGCGCGAACACCACCTCGGGTTCACCGCCACGACGAAAGACCGCCAGTGCGTCCTTGATCCGATCCCAGTGCGCGGGCGCGCGGCCGTCGGGCACATCGAGGACGTGCAGTTCCGGCTTGTTGCCCGAGCAGAACGCGGTGAGCGCCGCCCGCTCCTCGTCCTCACGTGCGGTGCCGCCACCGGAGAGGACGAGCGCGCGTACCTCGACCTCGGGATCGGCGCCGGTGAGCGCGAGAAGCGTTGCCCCCATCCCGATCGCGATGTCGTCGCAGTGCGCGCCGAGCACCGCGATCCGGCGCGGCGGGGTGGTGAACAGCCCGATCACGGCCGGTCCCACACCATCCACGGCCGGGTGCCGTTGCGGTAGGCGTCGTCGAGTTCGGCGCGTTCCTTGAAGGTGTCGGCCGGTTTCCAGAAACCCATGTGCTGATACCCGAAGAGCCTGCCCTGCCCGGCGAGCGCGCCGCACGCGTCGGCCACCAGATCGCCGCCAGGGGGCAGCAGATCGAAGATCTCCTGGCTGAGCACGAAATATCCGCCGTTCTCCCACAGCGGCATCTGCGCCACCGGCACGATGTCCTTCACCTCACCGGTCGGCGAGATGTCCACACAGTGGAACGAGGACTGCGGCGGCACCACCATCATCGACGCGGCCGCACCCGAGGCATGGAAACGCTCGATCATGGTGTCCAGCGGTGCGTCGGTGAGGACGTCGGCGTAGTTGGCCAGGAAGTATTCGTCGCCGTCGAGGTGCTCGCGCACGCGGCGCAGTCGCTCCCCGATCGCGGATTCGACGCCGGTGTCGACGAAGGTGATCGTCCAGTCGCTGATGTCGCTGCCCAGCAGCTCCACGTCACCGTTGCGGATCACGAAGTCGTTGGACGCCGACTCCTGATAGGTGAGAAAGAAGTTCTTGATGTGCTCGGCGCCGTAACCGAGACACAGCACGAACTCTGTGTGTCCGTAGTGCGCGTAATAGCGCATCACGTGCCACAGCAACGGGCGCGGCCCGACCAGCTGCATCGGCTTGGGGACGACGTCGTCGGATCCGCCGCGCATGCGCATGCCGTATCCGCCACAGAACAATACGACCTTCATCGGTTCGTTCACCTTCATTCGGAGAGTGCGCCGGCCGCGACCGGTTCGCCCGCCGTGGCGGCGCGATGCAGCACCGGCAGGGGGTAGATCAGTTCGCCACCCCATTCGCCGACGTGGCTGAGTTGAGCGGTGATCTCGGTTTCGAGATTCCACGGCAGGACCAGCACCACATCGGGCTTGTCCGCGTCGATGCGTTCCGGCGGATGGATCGGAATCCGGGTGCCGGGGGTGTAGCGGCCGTGCTTGTAGGGGTTGCGGTCCACGGTGTACTCGAGCAGGTCGGGCCGGATGCCGCAGTAGTTGAGCAACGTGTTGCCCTTGCCCGGCGCGCCGTAACCGACCACCCGCTTACCCGCAGCGCGGCAGTCGAGCAGGAAACGCAGCAGTTCGTGGCGAACCGATTCGGCACGGGCACCCAGCGCGGCGTAGCCGGCGGGTTCGTGCAGCCCCGCCGCACGCTCGAGGTCGAGGACCTCGGTGACCCGGGCGGTGGGTTCGGCGACCGCGTCGGGGCGTGCCCACAGCCGGATCGAGCCACCGTGGGTGTCCAGCAGTTCCACATCGACGACGGTCAGGCCGGCGATCGCCAGCGCGCGCTGCGCCGAATGGACGGTGTAGTACTGGAAGTGCTCGTGGTAGATGGTGTCGAACTGGCCGAGCTGGACCAGGTTCAGCGCGTGGTGCACTTCGATGCTGCACCAGCCGTCGTCGCTGAGCAGGGTACGCAGCGCGTGGGTGAACCCGCGCAGGTCGGGTACGTGGGCGTAGACGTTGTTGGCGACCACCAGGTCGGCCGGCCCGTGCTCGGCGCGGATCCGTGCGGCCGAATCCTGCTCCAGGAAAGCGGTGTCCGTCGGTACGCCGACCGCGCGGGCCGCGCGTCCGACATTGACCGAGGGCTCGATGCCCAGACAGCGGATGCCGCGCGCGACCGCGTGTCGCAGCAGGTAGCCGTCGTTGCTCGCCACCTCGACGACGAACGAATCGCCGCCGAGGCCGAGTCGTTCGGCGGTCGCGGTGACGAACTGCTCGGCGTGGCGGACCCAGCTGTCGGAGAACGAGGAGAAGTACGCGTACTCGGTGAAGGTGTCCTCGGGGGTGATCAGCGCCGGGATCTGTAACAGCAGGCAGTCCTCGCACAACCGCAGGTGCAGCGGATACGTCGATTCGGGCAGGTCGAGTTCGGCGGCGGACAGAAAGCTCTCGCACGGTGGGGTGGCGCCCAGGTCGAGCACGCTCGTGAGCCGTTCGGAGTCACAGAGTCGACATTGCACGTGGAGCCCCCACCTTCATACCTGTTCACCCGAGCTGTCGCGGCTCATGCCGGTCATGGCGGAAGTCGGATCAGTGGGCACAGACGTTACAGCGCGGCGGGCAGAAGGAGTGCCCCGAAACATTCGGGCGGAAACAGATTCATGGTAATTTTCGGAGTTATACCAGGCCGATCCGGCACCGGCTAACTGCCGGCGAGGACGACCATTCCTCCTCTGTTTGTGATGGCGATCACTTGTGAAAGTGATTGTCCTGCATTCATATCGAAAGGCAATAGCGGTTCGGTGATAGCTGTCCGATTGCGCTGTGAAGTGGCTAACTACTGGAATCCCTTGTGGCGGTGAGTCTTCGGAAAGAACCCCTGCTGGTGGTCTGTAACAATCAGCAGGCGGGTATCGAATCGACGGGAAGTAGGACGGCCGCAACGGCCGCATTCCGGTCGACGGGGATCGGGAAACGATTCGTCGCCCGAAGGGGAGGTGTGGGTTCATGAGCTACGAGCTCACCGGAAGTGGCGACGTCGATGTTGTCAACGGTGTCCAGGTGCTGCGCCGCACCCAACGCGAGAGTTGGCAGAGCGCACTGGTCCAGCGGTTGGCGGTGACCGATGTGATCGCGGTGTTCGGTGCGGTCGCGGCGGCACAGGTCATTCGCTTCGGCGGTCCCGCCGCGCCGCCGCTGGCCTGGCCGCTGCCCTACGAGGTCGGCTACTCCGTGGTGTCGCTGGCGTTGGCCGCCGGGTGGCTGGCGTTGTTGCACGGCTACGGCAGCCGCACCCCGCAGGTGGTCGGCACCGGGACCGAGGAGTTCCGCAGGCTGGTGTCGGCGACCCTGCGGCTGTTCGGTGTGCTCGCGATCCTCGCGCTGCTGTTCCGGGTGGAGGTCGCGCGCGGCTATCTCGCCATCGCGTTGCCCGCCGGGCTGTTCGCGCTGGTCGTGGGGCGATTGGCGTGGCGATGGCGGTTGCGGCGGTGGCGCGCGCAAGGGCGGTGCCACATCGCGGTGCTGGTCGTGGGTTCGCCGGAGGCCGCGCAGGCGATGGCGTCGGCGTTCACCGGCGATCCCGGCTCCGGCTATCGCGTGGTCGGTGTCTGCGTGCCCGCGGGATCGGTGAGCGCGCAGTTCGATACGTCCGACGGGCCGTCGGTGCTCGGCGACGATCGCTCGGTGCTGGAGGCGGTGCGCCGCAGTGGCGCCGACTCCGTGGCCGTGGCCGCGACCGACCATCTCGGACCCGCCGAGTTGCGGCGGATGGCATGGGCATTGGATCCTCTCGGCGTCGATCTGATCGTCGCGCCCGGCATCGCCGACATCGCGGGGGCGCGGCTGACCAACCGCCTCGTCGCGGGGATGCCGATGCTGCACATCGACCCGCCGCGCTACGGACGGGCGAAGTCGAGCCGCAAAGCGCTGTTCGATGTGTGTTTCGCCGCGACCGTGCTGGTGCTCGTCGCGCCGATGCTGGCCGCCATCGCGATCGCCGTGAAGATGACGAGTGCGGGGCCGGTGTTCTACCTGTCGGAGCGGATCGGGCGCGACGGTATTCCGTTCCGGATGATCAAGTTCCGCAGCATGCTCGTCGACGCCGACCACGCGGTGGAGGCGCTCATCGAGCGCCACGGTGGAAATCCGTTGTTCTTCAAGGTCAAAGACGATCCGCGGGTCACCGCCGTCGGCCGCTTCCTGCGCAAGTACAGCCTCGACGAGCTGCCCCAGTTCTTCAATGTGCTGCGCGGCGACATGAGTGTCGTCGGGCCACGGCCGCAGGTGCAACGTGAGGTCGACAGCTACGACGGGGAGATGCGGCGGCGGCTGCTGGTGAAGCCGGGCGTCACCGGGTTGTGGCAGGTCAGCGGACGGTCGGATCTGTCGCCGGAGGACTCGGTGCGCCTCGACCTGTCCTATGTCGAGAACTGGTCGATGGTGCTGGATCTGGCGTTGATCGCGCGCACCATCGGAGCGGTCACCCGCGGCGACGGCGCGTACTGAAACCGGGGTGGCGAGTCGACTCACCACCCCGGCTCGGCTACACGGAGCGCGCGCTCCCGGTCAGCGCAGGTCGCGCCGGCGGAAGGCCATGAGCCCCACCGCGATCCCCGCCCCCGCGAGGGCGAGCAGGTAGCCGATCGGCACCATGTCGAACGCCGCACCCGGCAGCTTCGGCGGGTGGACGAAGGGCACCAGATCGAGGATCCACTGCGAGAAGCTGCCCAGCGAGCCCAGCACGAAGATCACGATCATCGCGCTCAGCACGCCCCACGCGAGTGCCGCGTACTTGGGCAGTGCGCCGAACAACAGCATCGCGATGGCGGTGACCACCCAGACCGCGGGCAGTTGTACCGCGACCGCGCCCAAGGACTCGCCGACCTTGCCGGGGAGGTCGCCGTCTGTCGCGCCCCAGACGATGCCGATCGCCAGGCCCGCGGTCAGCAGTGCCACGGCGGGTCCGCCGATCGCGAACAGCAGGTGGCTCGACGCGTAGCGCACGCGGCCCACCGCGGCGGCCAGGACCGTCTCCGCGCGCCCGGAGTTCTCCTCCTCGTGCAATCGCAGCAGCGCCGACACGGAGTAGGCGGCGGCCGCGGCGGCCAGCATGGTGACGGCGTAGGCGATGAACGACTTCTCCAGATCGGCCGACCCGCCCATCGAGGTGACCACGTCCTGCAGGGTGCCGCTGTCGTCGAGCATGCCGCCGATGCTGTTGACCGCACCGCCGATGAGCAGACCGTAGAGGGCGAAACCGGTCGTCCAGGCGAGCAGCGAACCTCGCTGCAGCCGCCAGGCCAGACCCACCGGACCCGACAGCGCGGTGCCCGCGACGGCCGGTCCGGGTCGGTCGGCCAGCAATCCCGCGCCGATATCGCGTGTCCGCAGCAACCGATAGGCGAGCAGCGTCGCGCCGGTGGCGAGGGCGGCCATCGGTACGAGCACCCACCAGCGTTCGTCGGCGAACGGGCGGATCTGCAGGCACCACCCCAGCGGCGAAAACCAGGACAGCACACCGTTTCCCGCATCGCCGACCGCGCGTACCGCGAACGCCGCGCCCAGTGCGCCCAGCGCGATGCCACGGGCAAGCCGCGCGCCGGTGCTGACCTGCGCGGCGACGGCGGCCACCGCACCCCAGACCACACCGGAGCCGGCGAGTGCGGCGCCGAAGGCGACCGACCCTCCGGCAGGCAGATCGGTGGCCATCAGTGAAGCGGCACAGACGATTCCGGCAACCGCCGAAGCACCGTAGGTGAGCAGGAGTGCTCCGGTGAGGCCGGCGAAGCGGCCGATGCTGGTGGCGCCGACCAGTTCCGCGCGCCCGGTCTCCTCCTCGACCCTGGTGTGGCGGATGACCGTGAGTACCGCGGCGATCGCGATCATCGCGTACATCGCCCCGGCCTTCCAGGTGCCGATGGAACCGAGTGCCGAGCTGAAAACGGGTCCGTACATGGCGATCAGCGCGGGGCTGGCCGCCGTGGTCGCCGCGAAGTGGTCGAGTTGTTCTCCGGTGGTGTAGATGTCCTTGATCGACACGATCTGCAGCGCGGGCATCAGCCCGATCAGCAGCGACCACAGCGGCGCGACCACCCGGTCGCGGCGCAGATACAGGCGCAGCATCTGGCCGGTGCCGGCGAATTCGCCTGCGGTGCGAGCAGTTCCGGCGAAACGGGGGAGAGCGGCTGTCGCAGTCATGCCCGCACCTTCTCCGCGGTCTCGGCGTCGTCGACGTGGTAGTGGCGAAGGAACAGATCCTCTAGCGTCGGTGGTGCGCTGGTCAGGCTACGGACCCCCGCGTCGCCGAGTACCCGGATCAGTGCGCCGAGGTGGTCGGCGTCGACCTGGCAGCGCAGGGTCGAACCGTCTCGTTCGACATCGCCGACCCCGGGCATCGTGCTCAGATCGCCGGGATCGCCGATCAGGTCGGCGGTGATGGCAGTGCGGCTCAGATGGCGCAGGTCGTCGAGCGAACCGGATTCGACGGTACGCCCGGCGCGGATGATGGTGACCCGGTCGCACAAGTGCTCGACCTCGGACAGGATGTGGCTCGACAGCAGCACCGTCGCGCCACGGGCGGCGGCATCGCGCACGCAGTCCTGGAAGACCTGCTCCATCAGCGGGTCCAGACCCGAGGTGGGCTCGTCGAGGATCAGCAGATCCGCGTTCGCCGAAAAGGCCGACACCAGTGCGACTTTCTGCCGGTTGCCCTTGGAATAGGTGCGCGCCTTCTTGGTGGGGTCGAGTTCGAAGCGTTCGATCAGCTCGCCGCGGCGTGACTCGTCCAGCCCGCCGCGCATGCGGGCGAGCAGGTCGATCGTCTCACCGCCCGACAGTGACGGCCACAGCGTGACATCGCCGGGGACATAGGCGATCCGGCGATGCAGGTCGACCGCATCGGTCCAGGGGTCTCGGCCGAAGACCGCGGCTTCGCCACCGGTCGCGCGCAGTACTCCGAGCAGGATTCGGATGGTGGTGGACTTGCCTGCGCCGTTGGGACCGAGGAAACCGTGGATTTCGCCGGTGCTGACGTGTAGGTCGAGTCCGTCGAGCGCGGTGAAGCGGCCGAACGTCTTTCGCAGGCCCGCGACATCGATGACCCGGTCGGTGGTGGGGGAGGGCATCGTCTACTCCTCGAAAAGGGTGTCGAGCATGGTGGAATCGGTGAGTAATCCTTGGGTGTAGAGCTCGAGCGCCGGGAAGGTGATCTCGTCGGACAGCTCACGAATCGCTTTGCGGTAATCGAGTTTTCCTTCGCGCTGCATGCGCATCTGGAGGTAGAGGTTCATCGCGCCGACATGGCAGAGCACGATGTAGCGAGCGCGGGCCGCGTGGTCGCGGCTCGGCTTGGCCTTGCCCTCGTCGACGGCGGTCTGCATGTACTGCTCCGCGTCGGAGATCATGTGTTCGAGCAATGACTCCGACAGCGGGCCGCCTGCCTGGAAGCTGCGCAGTATGTAGGCCACTAGGGGTGCGTACATCTCGATCTCGGCCATCGCGTTCAAGATCCCCGCGGGACCGGGCGCCTGGATCGCGCGCAGCTTCTCGTCGCGGATGATCTCGAGCACACGATCGTCGCAGACCGCGCGCAGGCCGTCCTTGGAGCCGAAGTGATGGTTCACCAGCCCGGGTGACACCCCGGCTGCGGCGGCGATGGCCCGTACGCCGACGCCGAAGCCCTGCTCACCGAACAATTCGATCGCGGCATCGCGAATCCTGGCGGCGGTGGTGAGATCGGCTGAACGCATGTTCAATATGTTAAACGCGTGTTCAATCCGTTGGCAAGACTTTCACCCGATCCGAGTTTCGGGCCTGGGTGACCCATCGTGTGCGGGCTAATGTCGAAGCCATGGCTACCGGCACATCGACGACGGCAGAACATCTCCGCGCAGCGCTGGACGGACCGTGGCGCACGGTCAGGGAGCAGGCGCGCACCCAGCTCGCCGGTGCGGAATTCACCGACGATCCCGAACTCGACATCCACGCGGCGAGAGCTCGCGTGCTCGACCAGATGCGGGTCATCGCGACCATGGGCTACCCCGAGCGTGGGTTCCGGCCCGAGAACGGCGGCACCGGTGATCCCGGCGGCGCGGTCGTCGGGCTGGAGATGCTCGCCTACACCGACCTGTCGCTGTGGGTGAAATCCGGCGTGCAGTGGGGACTGTTCGGTGGCGCGGTGGAGAACCTGGGCACCGAACGTCACCGTGACTTCATCAAGCGCCTGATCTCGCTCGATCTGCTCGGCTGTTTCGCGATGACCGAGTCGGGCCATGGCAGCGATGTCGCCGATCTGGAGACCACGGCCACCTATGACCCGGCCACCCAGGAATTCGTCGTCAACACCCCGACCCCGTCGGCGCGTAAGGACTACATCGGTGGTGCCGCGGTGCACGCGCGGATGGCCGCGGTGTTCGCTCAGCTGATCGTCGGCGGCGAGAGCAAAGGGGTGCACTGCCTGCTGGTGCCGATCCGTGACGACCTCGGCGCGGACCTGCCCGGCGTGACCACCTACGACGACGGTATCAAGGGCGGCCTGCCCGGCGTCGACAACGGCCGGATCGTCTTCGACCAGGTGCGGATCCCCCGCGAGAACCTGCTCAATCGCTACGCCGATGTGTCCGCGGACGGTACCTACAGCTCGGAGATCGAGAACCCGAGCCGCCGTTTCTTCACCACCCTCGGCACGCTGGTGCGTGGCCGGGTCAGTGTGGGTGGCGCGGCCGCGGCGGGCGCGCGGGTGGCACTGAGTATCGCCGTCCGCTATGCGTTGGCACGCCGACAGTTCGCCGACCCCGATACCGGTGAGGAGACCCTGCTGCTGGACTACCGCAGCCATCAGCGCAGGCTGCTGCCGCTGGTCGCGAAGTCGTTCGCGCTGGCCTTCGCCCAGAACGACCTCGTGCGCCGGATGGACGAGATCCAGCGCGGGGAAAACACCGAACCGAGCTCACAGCGGGCGCTGGAGAAGCGTGCCGCCGGTCTGAAGGTGGCTCAGACCCGCCACGCCACACGGGCGATTCAGGAATGCCGCGAAGCCTGCGGCGGCGCCGGCTATCTCACCGAGAACCGCCTGGTGACGCTGAAAGCCGATACCGATGTGTTCACCACCTTCGAAGGTGACAACGTCGTCTTGACCCAGCTCGTGGCGAAGGAGCTGCTCACCGCCTACTCCGACGAGGTCCGCGACCTCGACGCACTCGGCTGGGTGCGCTTCGCCGCCACCATGGCCGGTGACGTGGTGCGCAAACGCTCGGGCGTGCGGCAGCTGATCCAGACCCTGCGCGACCGCAACGACGAGTCCGTCGACGAAGGCGACCTGTCCAAACGCGACGTCCAGCTACAGCTGTTCGCCGACCGCGAGGACTACCTGCTGCGCACCGCCGCGCACCGGCTGCGCGCCCGCGCCGCCGACACCGGCCCGTTCGAGGCGTTCAACAATGCCCAGGACCACATCCTGGCCGCCGGCGCCGCGCACATCGACCGGCTCGTGCTCGAGGAATTCGTCGACGGCATCGCCACCATCGAGGACCCGGATGCCAAGGCGCTGGCCGAAACCGTCTGTGACCTCTTCGTTTACGCCTCGCTGGAGGAGAACCTGGCCTGGTACATCATGCACCGGTTCATGTCGGTGGAGCGGGCCAAGGCGGTGCGGCGCGGGGTGAACGAACTCGTCGACCGCCTGCGTCCGGACGCGCTGACCCTGGTGGAGGCGATGGGTGTGCCCGAGACGATGTTGCGCGCCGAAATGCTGCACGACGCCAGCGTTTTCGATCGTCGCTAGGCGGCGCGCCGGGCGTGTAGGGCATCGGAGATCCAGCACAGGCCGATCGCCATCGAGGCGGCCGCCGCCGCCCCACCGAGGACATCGGTGGGGCGGTGGTAGCCCAGCTCGGCCATCGCGGGGGTGATCGCGATCAGGGCGAGCACGGTGAGCGTCGCGACCGCGATCCGTGTCCGCAGGTCGGTCACCAGGCAAGCGAAAGTTGTTGCGACAGCCACCATGTGGACGGTGTGCCCGCTCGGGTAGGCGAGATGGTCGTCCAGCTGCCGATCCCACAGTGGTTTCAGCAACCAGGTGTTGACCACCAACGCGACCTCGGGAACCACCAGCATGGTCACGGCCCGCCACCACTGCCGGTGGAGCGCGAAAAAAGCACACGCGGCCAGGAGCAGCGCCACGACCACCGGCGCGTTACTCGGCGTGACGAGTACCTGCGCGAGGCCGGCGGAGACGGTGTTGTCCGGCACCACCGAATCCAGCTCGGTCGGGCCGCCGTCCGCGGGGAACGTCAACGGCAGCGATGCGGTCAGCGCGGCACCGGCGCCGATCGCTGCCACCCGCCCAGCGCAGGTACTACCGACACGGTCGATCACGAACGCGACGATAGCCGCCGTCCGGCGCCGCTCAGGCCGGACCGTAGGTGAGCACCGCCGTGACCAGGAACCACAGCACCCACACGATGGCCACGATCATGCCGAGAGCGAGGGTGATCCGCAGGAACGCCCGGCCGAAATCGAGATCGCCGCCGACCCGCGGATACAGCTTCCACGGGCTGTACCACGGCGCGACCATGCCCCGGGACTGCGCCTGGCGTTCGAGCTCGGCCTGTTGCTCGGCATAGGACTCCGCGGCAGCCTGGGTGGGCCCGCCGTGCCACAGCGTCACGTCGATCGGGCCGAGGAAGCCCTCGTTGAGCAGATCCTGTGGCGCGGGCAGGAACGGCAGGATGCCGAGGCCACGAAACGCGATGGCGACGTCGTTGGCCGTCCAGAGGTTGTGTTCCTTCTCGGCCAGCAATTCGAAATACATCTCGAGCCGTTGCGGGTCGTCGGTGACGATCACATCGAAGCTCGGGTCGCTCCAGCCCTGGTGCACGTCGATCTGGGCGCCGGGCATCGGCACGATCAGGCCGAGACCGTGCACCGCGCGCTGGCCGAGCCCGCGCGCGGCGAGATAGTCCTGCAGGGCGAAGGTGTGATCACGCGAACGTTCCAGCGGCGTCGATTTCTCCGCGCCCGCGAACTGGGCGAGTTCGCCGGAGACCATCCACGGACCGTTGAGCGGGATCTCGAGCACGCCGTCCTGCGGGGCGGTGAACGTCTCCGCCTCGATGATCACGCAACTGGTCGGAGTCCAGACCACCGCGTCGAACTGATGCAGCCGATCCTGGTGGAACAGGCTGCAGTTGATCGTGGCGACGCCGTGCGGGCTCGCCGGGTCCTTCCACGTGCGCAACCAGTCGATCAGTGCCGCCTCGGCATCGCTGCCTGCCGCATTCTGCACGCGCACGAGCATGGAGACCGCCCTTCGTTGTGCCGAGAACCGTTGGCGTACATCGTAGCTCGATCAATCCTGTTCGGCGGCGACCGTGCCCGCGTCCACGGCGGCGACGAGGTCGGCGTGATCGGCCTCGGTGCGGTCGGCGTAGCGCACCGCGAAGCGGGCCACCGAGTCCTCGAACCGCTCGTCGTCGTCATCGTCGGTTTCCAGATACCCCGCCAGCGCGCGCGGGTCGAGGGAGCGAGCGTGTGCGCGGGCCAGCAGGGCGCCGGCGAGGCGGCCGTAGTCGTCGAGATCGTCGGCGGACAGTTCCGCCGGGTCGATGCTGCCCTTGAGATTGCGGAACTGACGCACGATGAAGGGCAGCGACTCGTCGAGTTCGACGGTCGTCCAACCGAGCAGGATGTCGGTCTCGGACTGCACGGTCCGCGCGCCGACCACGATCCGTTCACCCTCGTGCCGGGGCTCGGTGGGCGGCAGGAACGGCGCGAGGGCGGATGGGCGCGCCTGCTTGACCTGCAACACCACCGCCTCGCCGTCGTTGCCGTGCAACAGCGCCACATAGCTGTGCAGGCCGACGCTGCCGGTGCCGACGATGCGGAACGCGACATCGGAGACCGCGAACCTGGCCAGCAGGTTGCGCCGGGATTCCCGGATGGTGCCCGCGTAGCGTTGCAGGCCGTCGATCACGGCTTCCGACACCGGCGTGTCGACCGCGGTCAGCACGGGTGGATCGCTGACGAAACGGTGTTTGCGGATGTCGGTCTCGTGGTCGTCGAGGTGCTCGGTCCACTTCGCCACCACCTTGGCGCTGGTGTTCTTGCGCGCCTTCTTCGCGGCCTTCTTGAAGTCGTCGAGCAGGTCTTCGGCTTTGGCACTGGTGAGGATCGACTCGTCGGGCAACGCCGTCCAGGACTGCATGAACGGCATGTCGGCCAATTCGCCGACGGTATGACGGTAGGAACGGGCGGCATCGCGTGCCGCGCGCAGGCAGTAGTCCTCGTCGACGGCGCTCTCGCGTCCCGCCAGCACGAGGCTTGCCGCCAGACGCTCCAGATCCCACTCCCACGGGCCCATGACCGTCTCGTCGAAATCATTGATATCCATCACGATCTCGCCACGTTGAGTGCCGTAGAGGCCGAAGTTGGCGGCGTGGGCGTCACCACAGATCTGGGCGGCCAGACCACTGTCCGGTCCGGCGGCGAGGTCGGCGGCCATCAGGCCCGCGGCGCCGCGGAAGAAGGTGAACGGCGAGGCGATCATCCGCCCGATCCGCAACGGGATCAGACGTTCGATCCGGCCACGGTTGCTGATGTCGATGAATTCGCGCACCGTCGGCCGATCGGGGCTCGCCGCGGCACGGTCACGCTCGGTGACAGGCACCCGCCGCCGGGCAGCCCGGCCACGCTCGCGGGCGTCCTCGGCGGAGACGTAGGAACGCAGATCAATACCACTGTCGGACACGATTGCCGAGGTTAGCCGGTTGCCGCGCGCCGGGCAGCGTGGCGCTCGGTACACAGCGGAGTTGACGGCGTTTCGGCGTGGCCGGATGGCGCCGGACGGGGTCGGTGCGGTAAGCAGGGGCGTGGCAACCGAATCAGGAACGCCGGGCACGCACGACACCGAAACCGGTGGCGTGTTCAGCGACCGCATCCTGACCGTGCCCAACGCGCTGAGCGTGGTGCGGTTGATCGGCATCCCCGTCTTCCTCTGGCTGCTGCTGGTCCGCCACGCCGACGGCTGGGCCTTCGCCTTGCTGATCGCCAGCGGCTTCACCGATTTCCTCGACGGCAAACTCGCCCGATTGCTCGATCAGTCCTCGCGTCTGGGAGCGCTGCTCGACCCGCTCGTCGATCGGCTCTATCTGGTGACGACCCTGGTGGCCTTCGTTGTGCGCGGCCTGCTGCCGTGGTGGCTGGCAGTGATCTTGATCGCACGCGATCTGGTACTCACCGCGACCCTTTCGGTGTACAAGCGGCGCGAACTACCCGCGCCGGAAGTGATCTACCTGGGCAAAGCGGCCACTTTCGCGCTGATGTCGGCGCTGCCGTGGATATTGACCGGGGAGATGGACTGGGCGGGGGCGAGTTTCGGGTGGGCCTTCGGCTGGGCCCTGCTGATCTGGGGCACGGCACTCTACGTCTGGACCGGGCTGCTCTACGCGGGGCTCGCGGTCGCGGTCGCGCGATCGATACCGCCTGTGCCGCACCGGGGGAGCTAGTCGATACTGTTGCGTGCAACGTCGACGATGAAAGGACGTCCAGTGACCCGGACCCCTGAGGAACTGCGCTACACCGAAGAGCACGAATGGGTGCGGCGGACCAGCCCCACGGCGGTCCGTGTCGGCATCACCGATTACGCCCAGTCACAGCTGGGTGACGTCGTGTTCGTCCAGCTGCCCGATGTCGACAAAGACGTGACCGTCGGCGACAGCATCGCCGAGGTCGAGTCGACCAAGAGCGTGTCCGACATCTACGCTCCGCTCACCGGCAAAGTCGTTGCGGTGAACGAGGATCTGGTCCAGACGCCGGAGACGCTCAACGAAGATCCCTACAACGAGGGTTGGCTGTTCGAGCTCGCGTTCGACGACGAGGCAACCCTCGATTCCGCCCTCGGTGAACTGCTGGATGCAGCGGGTTACCAAGGAGTTATCGGGGGCTGACTCAGCCTTCACAGTTCTCCCTGCACGGGCACGCCCCGGCAGGGTACGGTCAAAGCCAAGCGGATACGTCGGGGAATCGACGCCGGGATCTTTTCCTGGCGATGTGATCGCGCCGGTCGTGTCGCCGAATACAGCACCTGCTTGCATGGATAATCAGGTTCGAGGAGGAGAGAAACGGTGAGCGAGAACAGGGACCCGGGTTACGGGGAAACCGCGGCCGAGACGACGTCGGTCTTCCGCGCGGACTTCCTCAACGAGGTCGACGCGTCGCGCTCCGCAGAGCCGACCGGCGAACAGCCGGTTCAGGGCGTCGAGGGCCTGCCGGCCGGTGCGGCCCTCCTGGTGGTCAAGCGTGGCCCGAACGCGGGCTCGCGTTTCCTGCTGGATCAGCCGACCACTTCGGCCGGCCGCCATCCCGACAGTGACATTTTTCTGGATGACGTCACGGTCAGCCGTCGGCATGCCGAGTTCCGTCAGGACGACGACTCGTTCCAGGTCGTCGATGTGGGCAGCCTCAACGGCACCTACGTCAACCGGGAGCCGGTGGACTCCTCGGAGCTGCAGAACGGCGACGAGGTCCAGATCGGCAAGTTCCGGCTGGTCTTCCTGACCGGTCCGCGCACGCAGGCGAACGAGTCGGCGTCGGGCGCGGGGTCGCGATGACCCCAACGGTACTGGTGCCCGTAACGGGCACAGTGCTGTGACAGGGGCGGCGCAGTGGGCGCGCGGAGGGATGTCGATCGGCTCCGTACTCGACCTACTGCGACCAGATTTTCCTGATATCACCATCTCCAAGATCCGGTTCCTCGAATCCGAGGGCCTGATCCGGCCGGAACGGACACCGTCGGGATACCGGCGGTTCTCGGTGGCCGACTACGAACGGCTGCGTTTCGTGCTGACCGCGCAACGCGATCAGTACCTGCCGTTGAAGGTGATCAAGGAGCAGTTGGAAGCGATCGACAGTGGTGCGGCGACGTTGGGCGTGCGTGAAGCGCGCGCCCGCGCACACTCCCACCACGGCTCCGCGGAGGCCGGGCACGGTGTGTCCGGCTCCGCGGAGGCCGATACCGAGGCGACGAGCCCGGCCGCGCCGCGCCGCCTCGGCATCGTGACGGGCGCGATCACGCCCGAGGAATTGCGCGTCGACGTCGGCGTGCGGCTCACGAGGTCCGACCTGCTCGCCAAGGCCGACATCGACGACCGTTTCCTCGACGATCTGCTGCGCGCGGGACTCATCGTCCCCGGTGCGGGCGGATTCTTCGAGTCCGATGCGGTCACGCTGGCACACGCGGCGAAGGCGATGGCCGAATTCGGCCTGGAGGCTCGTCATCTGCGCGCCTTCAAACTCGCCGCCGATCGCGAGGCAGCGCTGATCGCACAGATCGCCGCGCCGATCGCGAAGAGTCGCGATGCCGATGCGCGCGCTCGCGCCGAGGAGACCGTGCGCGAACTCGCGGCGCTGTCGCTGAACCTGCACGCCGCATTGGTCAAAGCCGCGGTGCGCACAGCCCTCGGCGGCTGACACACCCGGCCCGGTGATCAGGTATCGCCCCGGCTACACACCGATTTCGGCGCGAACGTCTTTCTTGCACGCCCCAGAATTCGCCTAGACTCGTTGATACGGCGAGCTGTGCAGCTGTCGTGCCGGCCGGCGGCCGAGTATGGGAGGCAGGACTTACTCATGAGCGAGATGCGTGTCATCGGCATCCGTGTCGAGCAGCCACAGAACCAGCCCGTGCTGCTGCTGCGGGAGGCTTCGGGGGAGCGGTATCTGCCGATCTGGATCGGGCAGGCCGAGGCCACCGCGATCGTGCTCGAGCAGGAGGGGGTCACGCCGATCCGTCCGCTCACTCACGATCTGATCAAGATTCTGATCACCGAGCTGGGACACACACTCAAGGAAGTGCGGATCGTGGATCTGCAGGAGGGCACCTTCTACGCGGATCTGGTCTTCGACGGCGACCTACGGGTCTCGGCGCGACCGTCGGACTCGGTGGCGATCGCCTTGCGCGTCGGGTGCCCGATCTACGCCGAAGAGCCGGTGCTCGCCGAGGCGGGCTTGGTGATGCCCGACGAACGCGAGGACGAGGTGGAGAAGTTCAAGGAGTTCCTGGAGTCGGTCTCACCCGACGACTTCAAGGCGACCGACAGCTGATCACGATCTTCTAAACCTTAAGTAGAGGTCCAGGGAATCGCGGCGTTTGGTGCTTGGTGTGACAACACCGCAGGTCCGACAATGGCAGGAGTAACCTCGAAAGTCGGGCAACATCCGTCGTGACTCCGACCCGAGAACGTCGGCAGAAGGAGCGATCAGTGGAAGAACAAACGCAGGATGTCGTACAGCCTGGCTTGTTCCCGGACGACTCGGTTCCGGACGATCTGGTCGGCTACCGGGTGCCGAGCGCGTGTCAGGTCGCCGGTATCACCTACCGTCAGCTCGACTACTGGGCCCGGACCGGGCTGGTCGTGCCGTCGATCCGTGGTGCGGCGGGATCGGGCAGCCAGCGGCTGTACTCGTTCAAGGACATCCTTGTCCTCAAGATCGTGAAGCGGCTGCTGGACGCGGGCATCTCTTTACAGAACATCCGGATCGCCGTCGATCACCTGCGCAGTCGTGGCGTGGGCGATCTGGCCGGGATCACCCTGTTCTCCGACGGCACCTCGGTGTACGAGTGCACCTCACCCGAGGAAGTCGTCGATTTACTGCAGGGTGGCCAGGGAGTCTTCGGGATCGCCGTCGGTGGCGCCATGCGTGAGCTGACCGGCGCGATCGCGGACTTCCCGGCAGAACGAGCCACCGCCATCACCGACCGCCCCGAAGACGAGCTCTCTTTTCGACGCAAGGTGAGGGAGAACCGGAAAACCGGTTAGTCGTGCCGACCGGCCGTCTCGTCTCCACTCGGCCGCGTTTGCCGCCCAGCCCCGCACCTGAATCCGGCCCGAAGGCGCGGAGAGGCGCGACAGTGATCAGCACTACACCCCCGGCGGGCCCCTGGTGGCGCGACCGGGGGTTCGCTGCATCTAGAATCGGTGGTGCGTCGCCGCCGTGCGGGAGAGTCCTCGGTTCGTGAGAATCGGGGCGCCGAAGGAGCAGCACCTCCCCGTCAATCTCTCAGGCAACAGGGACCGCACGGTGATTCGACGCCTCTGGAAAGCGGTGGCATCCGGCTGCCCGCCCACGGGGAAAGGGGCACGGTCTTCCCGTTTCGGGGGCCGGGTTTCCGAATCTCTCAGGCGCACAGACAGAGGGGGAGGGCTGGTACCCGTCGACCATGAGGTCGACCCGCCCGACCTGGAGCTGCCGTGACCCGTTCGTTCGCCGACCGCCACATCGGACCCGATTCCGGCGAACTCGCCCGGATCCTCGCGACCATCGGCGTCGAGTCCCTCGACGCGCTCGCGACCACGGCGTTGCCCGCCACGATCCTCGACGAGTCCGGCCTCGGCGCGCTGCCCGCGCCCGCCTCCGAGCACGAGGTGCTCGAGGAACTGGCCACGCTGGCGCAGGCGAACACCGTCGCCACCTCGATGATCGGTCTGGGCTACTACGACACCCTCACCCCGCCGGTGCTGGTGCGCAATCTGCTCGAAAACCCCGCCTGGTACACCGCCTACACCCCGTACCAGCCCGAGATCAGCCAGGGCAGGCTCGAGGCGCTGCTCAACTTCCAGACCATGGTGTCGGATCTGACCGGTATGGACGTCGCCAACGCCTCCATGCTCGACGAGGCCACCGCCGCGGCCGAGGCGATGACGCTGCTGCGCCGCGCGGGCAAGTCCAAGTCGAACCGGCTGCTGATCGACGCCGATCTGTTCCCGCAGACCAAGACCATCATCGGCACCAGGGCCGAGCCGCTCGGCATCGAGATCATCGAGGCCGACCTGTCGACCGGGGAGCTGCCGGAGGGCGAGTTCTTCGGCGTGATCGTGCAGACCCCGGGCGCCTCGGGCCACATCGTCGACTGGACCTCGCTGTTCGCCGCCGCCCACGAACGCGGCGCACTGGTCGCCGCCGGCGCCGATCTGCTCGCGATGACGTTGAGCACCCCGCCCGGTGAACAGGGTGCCGACGTGTGCTTCGGTACCACCCAGCGCTTCGGCGTGCCGATGGGCTTCGGCGGCCCGCATGCCGGTTACCTGGCCGTGCGCACCGCCTTCGCCCGCCAGTTGCCCGGTCGCCTGGTCGGCGTGTCCGTCGACGCCGACGGCGCGCCCGCGTACCGTCTGGCGCTGCAGACCCGTGAGCAGCACATCCGCCGCGAGAAGGCCACCTCGAACATCTGTACCGCCCAGGTGCTGCTGGCCATCGTCGCCGCGATGTACGCGAGCTACCACGGTGCCAACGGCCTGCGCGCCATCGCGCGCCGGGTGCACCAGCACGCCGCTGCCGTCGCGACCGGTCTCGGTGGGGCCGTGGTGCACAGTGCCTTCTTCGACACCGTGCTCGCCCACGTGCCCGGCGGCGCGGAAGCGGTTGTCGCCAAGGCGAAGTCGAAGGGCATCAACCTGCGCCTGGTCGATGCCGACCACGTCGCCATCGCCTGCGACGAGGCCACCACCGACGCGCATGTCGCGGCCGTCGTCGAATCCTTCGGCACCGCACTGACTCCCGACGCGGGCGCAGGCGCCGAGCCCGACGCGATCGAGACCCGCACCTCGGACTACCTGACCCACCCGGCGTTCACCCGCCACCACACCGAGACCGCCATGTTGCGCTACCTGCGCGCGCTCTCGGACAAGGACATCGCACTGGACCGCAGCATGATTCCGCTCGGTTCGTGCACGATGAAGCTCAACGCGACCGCGGAGATGGAGCCCATTACCTGGCCCGGTTTCGCCCGCCTGCACCCCTTCGCGCCCACCGAGGACACCCCCGGCATCCGCACGCTGATCGCCGACCTCGAGCGGTGGCTGGCCGAGATCACCGGCTACGACGCGGTGAGCCTGCAGCCCAATGCCGGTAGTCAGGGCGAGTACGCGGGCTTGCTCGCGATCCGCCGCTACCACCTCGATCGCGGTGACGACCACCGCGACACCTGCCTCATCCCGTCCAGCGCGCACGGGACCAACGCCGCCTCGGCGGCCATGGTCGGTATGCGCGTCGAGGTGGTCAAGTGCCGTGCGAACGGTGACGTCGACCTCGACGACCTGCGCGCCAAGATCGCCGACCACGCCGACCGGCTGGCCTGCATCATGATCACCTACCCGTCCACCCACGGCGTCTACGAGCACGAGGTCGCCGAGTTGTGCGCGCTCGTGCACGATGCCGGCGGCCAGGTGTACGTCGACGGCGCGAACCTCAATGCCCTTGTCGGCCTTGCCCGTCCGGGCCGGTTCGGCGGCGACGTGAGCCACCTGAACCTGCACAAGACCTTCTGCATCCCGCACGGCGGCGGCGGACCCGGCGTCGGCCCGGTCGCGGTGGGTGCGCACCTGGCGCAGTACCTGCCCGGTGACCCGCTCGAAGCCGGTTCGCACGCGGTGTCGGCCGCGAACTACGGTTCCGCGTCGATCCTGCCGATCACCTGGGCCTACATCCGGATGATGGGCGCCGAGGGCCTGCGCGCGGCGACGCTGACCGCGATCGCGTCGGCCAACTACATCGCCCGCCGCCTCGACGCTCACTTCCCGGTGCTCTACACCGGCGAGAACGGCATGGTCGCCCACGAGTGCATCCTGGATCTGCGGGAGATCACCAAGCAGACCGGCGTCACCGTCGACGATGTGGCCAAGCGATTGGCCGACTACGGTTTCCACGCGCCGACCATGAGCTTCCCGGTCGCGGGCACGCTGATGGTGGAACCCACCGAGAGCGAGAACCTCGAGGAGATCGACGAGTTCATCGCCGCCATGATCGCCATCCGTGGTGAGATCGACCAGGTGGCGGCCGGGGTGTGGCCGGTGACCGACAACCCGCTGCGCGGTGCGCCGCACACCGCTGCCAGCCTGGTAGCCGAGTGGAACCACCCGTACAGCCGGGAGACCGCGGTGTACCCGCGCGGTATCGGCCATGCTCGTCCGAAGGTCTGGCCTTCTGTGCGACGCATCGACGGTGCGTTCGGTGACCGCAATCTGGTGTGCTCCTGCCCGCCGCTGGATGCCTACGAAGACTGACCGGTAGTCCTGACAACGGGCCCCGCCGACCTTGTCGGCGGGGCCCGTTGTCGTCTGTGCGGGGCCAGGTGACGTTGCAGTCGCGGCATGGTTGCCGAAAGTGAATTCTCATCGGCCGTACTGGCGGCGCGTCACAAACCAATTGTCTTGTTTTCAGCTATTCAGGGAATGTCCAGTATGTCTCGCGCCGTCAAATGGTCTCACTATTGAGTCAAGCCCCAAATGTTGGTGGCAACCGAATTGGTATATCCGCCGCGCGACACGCGCACAATCGGGATGTCCCCAACAAATCCGGGCTCTGGTTTCGCTCTCGGCATTCCGGGGGAGTGTCGAATGTCGACGCGGCAGTAATCGACAGATTCGGTCAGTCGATCAGTTCGGCTGAATTGTTTGCAAAATTTGCCGTACACGCTGGGGATGTGCAGTATCGAGACCGGAGATCGCACAGGTGGCGATCGGTCCGCATCGCGAGCGGCAGCGCTATGTCTGCGAACCTAGCGCCTGGACCTGCAGTGCTCTCGGAATATTGGTTTCGCGTGGAATGTCCGGATTCGTGATCGATCTGAATTGAATTGTTACTAGTGTGTTCCCCGTAAATCGTATGCCGGTTGTTAGCTGTCAGGCTAATCTCGGGGAGATGTTTCGGGTAGTAACCGGATGGGTACCGCACCTCGCGGGATGTCGGATCGGTGTCTAACGGATCCGTATCGGTCCTGAGAACAGCAAGGGGAATACGTATGGCTGCTCGGCAGTGAACGGACCCCGCATTCGGCGGTTGTGGTACACGTTGTTACGTGGGGTAGGAAAGCGCACGGATGTCCATACTCGGGGTCCGTGTTAGGTCGATAGCCATGCGAGGGGTCGGGTAATCATGGAGTCTGTCGAGAGCTGTGCCGGTAATCAGGATCTTATTCCGCTTTCCTCTGCGCAATATGGCATGTGGTACGCGGACGGCGCGCATAGTGGACCGGCGACGAACATCGCGCAGTACGTCGAGATAGCGGGGCGGATCGACGTCGCCCTGTTCAATACGGCGGTGCACGAGGCGGCCGAAGAGACCGAGTCGCTCATGGTGCGGGTGGTCGAGGTGGAAGGGCGTCCCTACCAGGTCGTCGACCGCGACATCACGTTCAACGAACTCGTGCTCGACTTCGGCACGCACAGCGATCCGATGGCCGCGGCGCTGGAATGGATGCGCCGCGACTACACCCGGCAGGTCGACATCACCCGAGATCAACTCGCGGTCACACGGCTGATCAGAATCAGCGATGACCTGCACCTGTGGTACGCGCGCGCCCACCATCTCGTGATCGACGGCTACGGCGCGTTCAGCGTGCTGTGCCGGGTCGCCGAGCACTACAACGCGCTGTCGGAAGGCAGGCCGCCCGCTCGACTGGTGGCCGCGCACCTGCGCGAAATCGCCGCCGACGAACAGGCTTATCGGGAGGGCACGAGGTTCGAGGCCGATCGACAGTACTGGCTGGACAAGGTCGCCGATCTGCCCGCGCCCGCCGGTCTGTCCGGTCGGTCGGCGCGCGCGGGAACCGTGGACGAAGTTGCGGCGCGCGAACTTCCGGCGCAGCTGTGCGCGCTGCTCGATCGTCGTTCGGCCGAACTCGACGCGTCGGCCGCGCAGGTCGTCGTCGCGGCGTTCGCGGCCTTCTTCACGCGGATGACCGGTGCCGACGAGGTGGTGCTCTCGGTCCCGATGAGCGCCAGGGTCACCGTGAAGCTCCGCAACGCCGCGGCGATGCTGGCCAATATGGTGCCGATCCGCTTCGCGATCGATGACGCGACCACCGTGGAGCAACTGGTCAAGGCGTCGATCAGCGAGCTGGTCTCCGCGCTGCGTCATCAGCGCTACCGCTTCGAGGATCTGCGTCGCGAATCCGCCTCGATCGACAACTCCGCCAACACCTTCGGCCCCGTGGTCAACATCTTGTTCTTCGACTCCGAGATCCGTCTCGGCGACGCCGTCGGGCGCTATCACGCGCTCACCTCGGGCGCCCTCGAGGATCTGCAGATCAACCTCTACCGGACCGGGCCGGACACGCCGCTGCTGATCGAGCTGCACGGCAACGACAACCTCTACAGTCAGCGCGATATCGACGCGCACGCCGACCGATTCATCGATTTCCTGCACCGATTCATCGAGGCCGACTCCGGCGAGCGGGTGGTGGAACTGCCGCTGGTGTCCGCCGCGCAAGAGCTCTCGATCATCGGCGAGTCGGCCGGTGCCGAAGGTGTCGCCCCGGTCGAGACGCTGGTGGATTCGCTGTCGCGACAGGCCCGTTCGGCCCCGCTCGCGGACGCGGTCACCGCCGGGGACAAGACGATCACGTATCGGGACCTCGACGAGCGTTCCACCCGGCTCGCCCGGCGTTTGATCGGCCGTGGCGCGGGTCCGGGCACGCTGGTCGCCATCGCACTGCCGCGTGGCACCCAGCTGATCGTCGCGATGCTCGCCGTGCTGAAATCCGGTGCCGCGTATCTGCCACTGGATATCACCCATCCGCGCGAGCGGCTGGAATACGTTGTCGGCCAGGCGGATCCGACAGTCGTCATCGTCGAAGAGGTCGGACTGCCGGTAGGTCGGGGCCAGACTCTGATTCTCGGGCAAGACGACGACCTCGACGGTGCCGCGGACCCGATCACCGATGACGAGCGCACCGCACCACTGCGGCCTGACGACGCCGCCTACGTCATTTTCACCTCCGGTTCCACGGGGCGGCCGAAGGGCGTGGTGATCAGCCACCGCTCGGTCGTCACCTACTTGGCGAATGCGTGTGCCGCCCTGGACATTCGGGCCGACGACGTGTGGACATGGCTGCACTCGGTGGCGTTCGACTACTCGATCTGGGAGGTTTTCGGCCCGCTGATCACCGGCGGCCGAGTCGTGGTCGCCGATACGGCGGCCACGCGCGCGCCCGATGAACTGGTGCGCCTGGTCGCCCGTGAACGCGTCACCGTGTTCAGCCGAACTCCCTCGGCGTTCTACCAATTCGCCGCAGCTCAGCGGCGCTACCTTGCGGCGGGTGCGCCCGAGGGTGAGCTGGGGCTGCGGCTGGTCGTGCTGTCGGGCGAAGGTCTGGATCCGGCGGCGTTGGCGCCCTGGTACGTGGACAACCCGGAGGGGCCGGTCGTCGTCAACAGCTACGGCATCACCGAGACCACCGTGTTCGTCACCCACACCGACATGAGCGGCGATCTGGCGGTACCCGGCGCGCCCAGCGTGATCGGCGCGGCGCTACCCGGCCTTCGCGCCTACGTGCTGGATCGGCGGCTGCGACCGGCGCCGGTGGGCGCGTGGGGTGAAATCTATGTAGCGGGAACACAATTGGCTCGCGGCTATCTCGGGCAGGCGGCATTGAGTTCGGGTCGATTCGTCGCCGACCCGTGGGGTGCGCCGGGGGAGCGGATGTACCGCAGCGGGGACGTGGCCCGCCGCGATCACCACGGCGCTCTCGAATACCGCGGGCGTGCGGATCAGCAGGTACAGCTGCGCGGGTTCCGCATCGAACTCGATGAGGTCCGTGCCGCGCTGCTGGCCCACCCGGCGGTGGCCGCGGCCGCGGTGGTGGTGCATCGAGCAGGCACCGACACGGCGCGTCTGGTGGGGTACGTCGTACCGGCGGGCGCCGACTGCGATGTCGATGCCGTTGTCGCGCAGGCGGGTTCGTTGCTGCCGGACTACATGATCCCCAACGTCGTGCTGGTCGTCGATGAACTGCCGCTGACGGTGAACGGCAAACTCGATCTGCGTGCATTGCCCGAACCGGCGGCCGGGAGCGCCGCGAGCTATCTCGCGCCGCGCACCGATGCCGAAGGGACCGTCGCGCACGTCTTCGCCGAGGTGCTCGAGATGGACCGGGTCGGCGCGTTCGACAATTTCTTCGAGGTGGGCGGTAACTCCCTCACTGCGGCGGCCGCCGTCGCCCGGGTCGCCGATGCCACCGAATGCGCACTGTCGGTGCGTGATCTGTTCGGCAACCCGACGGTGGCAGGCTTCGCCGCGTGCGTGGGCCGGGCACGGCGCCGGGTGCGGCCCACACTCACACCGATCGCGCGCGACGGCCTGTTGCCGCTGGCTCCCGCGCAACATCGGATGTGGTTGATCAACCGCGTCGACCCGGAGTCCGCCGCCTACAACATTCCGCTGGTCCTGCGGTTGACCGGGCGACTCGATCCCGCCGCACTGCGTACGGCGCTGGGCGATGTCCTCGATCGCCATGAGGCGCTGCGAACGCGCTACCCCGCCCGTGACGGTCACGGTATGCAGGAGGTTCTGTCGGCCGAGGCGGCTCTGGCCGACTTCGACTGTGTCCCGGAACAACTCGGGCAGGACCGGCTTGCCGACCGGATCCGCGAGCTGACGGCCGCCGGCTTCGATGTCTGCGCCCGCCCGCCGTTGCGCGCGGACTTGCTCACGATCGGCCCCGACACGCATGTGCTGGTACTCGTCCTGCACCACATCTGCTGTGACGGTACGTCGTTGGCGCCGCTGGCAGCCGACTTTGCCGCCGCCTACGCGGCACGGTCGCAGGCAACGGCACCTGATCAGGTGCCACCTCGGGTGCAGTACGCCGATTACGCCGACTGGCACCGTCGCCTGCTCGGCGACGAAGCGGATCCGGATTCGCTCGCCGCTGACCAGTTGCGGTACTGGACAACCCAATTGGCCGATGCGCCCTCGGTGCTCGAGTTGCCGACCGACCGGCCCCGGCCTGCTCGCCGTTCGATGCGCGGCGAGGCCGTCACCACGCAGCTCTCCGCCCGGACCTACACCGAGATCGAGCGACTCGCCCGCGCCGCGGACGTCACCCCGTTCATGGTGGTCCATGCCGCACTCGCCGTCCTGCTGGCCCGGCTGTCGGGAACCGGCGACATCGTGATCGGCGCCCCGATGGCCGGACGGGGCGAGCCGGATCTGGCTCCGCTGGTGGGAATGTTCGTCAACACCGTGGCGCTGCGTACGCCGATTCGCGGCGAGGAGTCGTTCACGGCCCTGCTCGAACGCGTCAAGGACATCGACATCGATGCCTTCGCGCACGGCGAGCTGCCCTTCGACCGGGTCGTGGAAGAGCTCGATCCGCGGCGCTCGGCGGCCTACGCGCCCGTGTGTCAGGTGTATCTGGCCTTCGACAACACCGAACTGCCTCGACTGGTCCTGCCCGATCTCACGGTGGACGTTGTCGATCCCGGCGCCGAACCCGCGAAGGTCGACCTCGTCGTCACCGTGGGCGCGAACGCCGCGGGCACCGGCGACGTCGCGGTGCGGCTCAACTACGCGAGCGACCTGTTCGACCCCACCACCGTCGAGCAGATGGCCGCACGGCTGGGCCGGATCCTGGACGCGGTGGTGGCGAACCCTGCTGTGCCGGTGGGCGATGTGGAACTGCTCTCCGACGCCGAACGCGCTGTGCTGCATCCGGTTCGGGGCGCCGACGCGGTACCCGGCGTGGCGCTGTCGGATCTGCTGGCTCGAGGTGTCGCGATCTCGCCGGAGGGTCCGGCTGTCGTGTCCGGGGCACAGTGCCTGGACTTCGCGGAGCTGGACGCGCTGTCGAACCGGTTCGCCCGGCGTCTGCTCGACGACGGAGCCCGACCCGGTGCGGTGGTGGCGATGGTCCTGCCGCGCTCGGTCGATTTCGTGGTCGCGGTATGGGCCGTCGCCAAAACCGGTGCCGCCTTGGTGCTGATCGACCCGCGCAACCCACGGGATCGGGTCGCCTCGATGCTCGCCGACAGCGCGCCCCGGGTGGTCTTGACCAGCGCCGAAGTCGAGGGCGCTGCGCCCGAGGGGCCGTGGACGTTGCTGGTGGTCGCGGACCCGGTCTCGCGCAGCATCACCGCCGGGTACTCGTCCGCACCGGTGACCGACGCCGACCGTGGCAGGCCCGTGCACCCCGGCGACGTGGCGTATGTGATCTACACCTCCGGAACGACCGGCGTTCCGAAGGGTGTCGAGGTCACCAACCAGGGGCTGGCGAACTTCGCCGCCGAACAACAGGACCGCTATGACGTCGAGCCCACCGTACGGGTCCTGCAGGCCGCCGGCCCGGGATTCGACGCGGTGATGCTGGAGATTCTGCTCGCCCACCCCGGTGGCGCCGCGCTGATCGTGTCCCCACCCGATGTCTACGCGGGCACCGAACTGGCGGAACTCATTCGGGCACAAGGGGTTACCCATGCCTTCCTGACGCCGACCGTGCTGGCCTCGATGTCGCCGGACCACCTGGAGTGCCTGCGGGTGCTGGTCTCCGGTGGCGAAGCCCTCACTGCCGAGCTCGGCGCGACCTGGGCGCCGGGGCGTCGGCTGTTCAACGGCTACGGACCCACCGAGACCACGATCATGGTCGCGATCAGCGACCCGATCCCCGTCCAGGGGCCGATCACCATCGGCGGGCCCATTCGCGGGATCTCCGCGCAGGTCCTCGACTCCCGGCTGCGGCCGGTGCCGGTCGGTACGGCGGGCGAACTGTATATCGGCGGTGTGCAATTGGCGCGCGGCTACCTCGGCAGGCCCACGGTGACAGCAGCCAGTTTCGTCGCCGATCCCCGTGGTGCGGGCACCCGGATGTACCGCACCGGCGACCTCGCCCGGTGGACCCCGGAGCAGACCATCGAATATCTGGGCCGCGCCGACCACCAGGTGAAGATCCGTGGGCAACGCACCGAACTGGGGGAGATCGAAGCCGTACTCGCCCAGGATCCCGCGGTGACCCACGCCGTCGTCGTGATCCACGGCAGCGCGGGCGCCGACCGGCTCGTCGGCTACCTGGTCGGCGCGGGCGTGGACGCGGAGCGGGTGCGCGCCGCCGCGCGCGACCGGCTGCCGGCGCACATGGTGCCCGATGTGTGCATGGTGCTCGACCGATTCCCGCTGACCGCCAGCGGCAAACTCGATCGCGCCGTGTTGCCCGAGCCGGTGTTCCCGCAGACCGCCCAGGCCATCGCGCCGCGCACGCCCACCGAACAACTCGTCGCCGGCGTCTACCGCGATGTGCTCGGCGCGGCGCACGTGAGTGCGCTCGACAATTTCTTCGATCTGGGCGGCAACTCACTCACCGCGACCAAGGTCGCGGCGCGCCTGTCCGATGTGTTCGGCACCGACATCGCGGTGCGGGCGCTGTTCGAGTCGCCGACCGTCGACGCACTCGCCCGCGAGCTGGATTCGGCTGGTGGACAGGCTGATCGGGGATCAGTCCATCGTCGGCTGGTGCCACAGCAGCGTCCGGATCGGATTCCGCTCTCGCCCGCGCAGACCAGAATGTGGTTCCTGAACCAGTTCGACACCTCGGCGGCGGTCTACAACGTGCCTGTCGTCGTGCGGATCTCCGGCCCGCTCGACGTCGACGCTCTTCGGTCGGCACTGGCCGACGTGATCACCAGGCACGAGACGCTGCGCACCCGCTACCCGGACAGCGACAGCGGTCCATGGCAGCAGATCCTGCCCATGGAATCGGCACCGCAGCTCCAGTGCCGCGAGGTCGCCGCGGCCGAGATCGCCGAACAGATCGCGCGGGAGACCGCCCTCGGCTTCGATGTGAGCACCGAGGTCCCGTTCCGGATCACGTTGCTGCGCACCACCGCCGAGGAATGGGCCGTGGTGCTCACCGCGCATCACATCGCCATCGACGGATCCTCGCTCGCGCCGCTGGCCACCGACCTGGCCGTGGCCTACCGGGCGCGAACGGCGGGCGAAGCGCCTGCCTTTGCGCCCCTGCCGGTCCAGTACGCCGACTACACGCTGTGGCAGCGGCGAAACCTCGGCGTGCAGGAAGACCCGACCAGTGTGACCGCGGGCCAGATCCGGTACTGGCTCGCGGCACTGGCCGACCTACCGCAGATGCTGGACCTGCCGACCGATCGGCCGCGTCCCGCACAGCAGTCCTACCGCGGGGCGACCATGTCGGCCGCGATTCCCGCCGACCTGCACCGTGACATCATCGCTCTCGCACGGCGCCACGACTCGACGCTGTTCATGGTCACCCATGCGGTGTTCGCGATCTTGCTGGCAAGGCTGTCGGGCACCGGCGACATCGCGGTCGGTACGCCGGTCGCCGGGCGCGGAGAGCCCGCCCTCGACCCGCTGATCGGCATGTTCGTCAACACGCTGGTGCTGCGGGTACAGGTCGATCCCGCGGCCCCGTTCACGGAGGTGCTCGAGCGCGCCCGCGAATGCGATCTCGGTGCGTTCGACAATGCCGCGATTCCGTTCGAACAGCTGGTGGAGGTCCTCAATCCGCCGCGCAGCACCGCACACGAGCCACTGACCCAGGTCGGCTTCTCCTTCCAGAACATCGATATCCCGACGTTGCGCCTGGGCGGGCTCACGGTGGCGGCCGACCTCGTCGAGCCGGGTGTCGCCAAGTACGACCTGCATCTCACCCTGGTCGACACGGTCGATGCGCACGGCGCTCCCGGTGACATGCAGGTCGAATTCGGGTATGCGACCGACCTTTTCGACGAAGCCACAATCGTGCCGATCTTCGAGCGCTTCGTCGCCATCTTGCGCGGTGTCGTCGCCGATCCCGATGTGCCCGTGGGTGATCTGCCGCTGCTCAGCCCGCGTGAACTCGACGAACTGGCGCTACGCGAGTCCGGCCCCGACGTGCCCTCCGACGGCGCGACGATCGCGGATCTGTTCGCGAAGCAGGTCGCGGCGACGCCCGAACGCCCTGCGGTGATCGATGGGGAGAGCGGGGACGCGCTCACCTATGCCGCGTTCGGCGCCGAGGTGAACGCGCTGGCACGAGGGCTGATCGGTCGCGGTATCGGGCCGGGAAGCGTGGTGGCCGTGGCCATGCGCCGCTCGGTCGAGTTGCTCACCACGCTCTACGCCGTCCACGCGGCAGGTGCCGCCTACCTTCCGCTGGATCCCGACCACCCCGTCGACCGGCTGCGCACGGTCCTCGCGACCGCGCGACCCGACGCGGTGCTGACCGGCGACGACATCGACCTGACGGCACCGGCACCGGTCTGGCGTCTGTCGGATCTCACCTCGCCCACGACCGGCACCACGCCGGTCACCGACGCCGATCGGATCAGGCCGCTGCGCCCGCAGGATCTGGCGTACGTCATCTTCACCTCCGGGTCGACCGGTGTCCCCAAGGGTGTGGCACTCACCCACGAGGCGGTGGTCAACCAACTCCGGTGGCTCACCGACCATTACGGGATCGGCACCGACGACGTGCTGCTGCTGCGCACGCCCGCGACCTTCGACCTGTCGGTGTGGGAATTGTTCACCGCACCCACCACCGGTGCCGCGCTGGTCGTCGCCGGGCGCGACGATCACACCGACCCCGCCGCCGTCGCACGGCTGATCGCTCGTCACGGCGTGACCGTGGTCGACTTCGTTCCCTCGCTCCTGTCGGCGTTCCTCGAGATCGCGACCCCGGACGATCTCGCCGCCGTCCGCCAGGTGCTGTGCATCGGTGAGGCGTTGGACTCCGCGACCGTTCGCCGGTTCCGCGACCTCAGCGCAGCACGCGTCGACAACCTGTACGGCCCGACGGAAGCGGCCGTGAGCGTCACCGCCTACGAGATCGGCGAGCTCGACGGACCTGTCGTGTCGATCGGTACGCCCGAGGCGAATGCCGTCACGCACGTGCTCGACGCACGGTTGCGGCCCGTCCCCGCCGGCGTGACGGGCGAGCTGTATCTCGGCGGAATCCAGCTCGCCCGTGGGTACCATGCCCGCGCGGACCTGACGGCGAGCGCGTTCGTGGCCGATCCGTTCGGCTCGACGCCGGGGGCACGCCTCTACCGCACCGGCGACCTGGCCCGCTGGGACACGGCAGGCCGACTGCGGTATGTCGGCCGCCGTGATTCCCAGGTGAAGATTCGCGGCCTGCGCGTCGAACTCGGCGATATCGAAGCCGCGCTCCTCGCCCACGATCACATCGATGCCGCGGTCGTGCGGGTGTCTACGGTCGCCGAGGGGCAGATCCTGGTGGCCTACGCCGTGAGCGACGAGGCGATCGACCCCGACTCGCTGCGGACCTACCTGCTGTCGCGCCTGCCCGCGTACATGGTGCCCGTCCAGGTGATTCGGATCGACACGATCCCGCTCACACCCAACGGCAAGATCGACTACCGCGCCCTCCCGGCCCCCGACACCCGCGCCGCCGCAACCCGTTACCGCGCTCCCAGCGGGATCGCGGAGGAGACCATCGCCGGCGTGATCGGCGAACTGGTGCAGACTCCCTGGGTCGGCGCCGACGAGAACTTCTTCACCCTCGGTGGCAATTCGCTGCTGGCGACCCGCGTGCTCAGCCGCATCGGCGAAGTCCTCGGCGTGACGATTCCCGTGCGCGCCATCTTCGAAGCGCCGACCGTGGCGGAACTGGCGCGGTGGATCGAACAGCAGCGCGCCGTCGGCGATGTCGCGGGACCGGTGGCGAAGCCGCGGCCCGAGCGTATCCCGCTCTCGCCCGCGCAGAGCCGGATGTGGCTGCTCAACCAACTGGACCCGGAGTCGGCGAGTTACGTGGTGCCACTGTCGATCCGCCTCGACGGTGAACTCGACATCGAGGCCATGACGGCCGCGCTCCGCGATGTCATCGAACGGCACGAAATCTTGCGCACCACCTATCCGGCCCACGACGGCACCCCCGCGCAGGTCGTACTGACCGCCGAGGACGTCGTCGCGTCCTGCGATCTCGCCGTGCACCCGGTGTCCGCCGATGAACTGCTCCCACGGCTGACAGAGTTCTTCGGCACCGGCTTCGATGTCTCGGCGGGCGCCCCGCTGCGCATGGCGTTGTTCCGGCTCACCGAAACCGCGCACGCACTGGCGCTTGCGGTGCATCACATCAATTGCGACGGCTACTCGGTGGCGCCGCTGGCCGCCGACATCATCGAGGCCTACCGCGCACGCCGGGCCGGTGCCGCGCCCGAATGGGCGCCGCTACCCGTGCAATTCGCTGACTACGCGCTGTGGCAGCGCGAGCTGCTCGCGGCACCCGACTCCGCGCCGGGCCGCGACCTGCTGTACTGGCGTACCCAACTCGCGGGGATTCCGGATGTGCTCGCGCTGCCCACCGACCGCCCGCGCCCGCTCGAGCGGTCCCACCGCGGCGCGACCGTCCACACCGTGGTGCCTTCCCGGGTGGCCGAAGCCGTGGCGGCCTTGGCGCGACGCAGCGGCGTGACCCCGTTCATGGTGGTGCACACCGCCCTTGCCGTCCTGCTCGCGCAGTTGTCGAGCAGCGACGACATCGCCATCGGCATCCCGTACGCGGGCCGCGGCGACCGAGCCCTCGATCGCCTCGTCGGCATGTTCGTCAACACGCTGGTCCTGCGCACCCGTGTCCGCCCCGACCAGCGGTTCGCCGACCTGATCGACATGACCAGGCGCACCGACATCGAGGCGTTCGATCATGCCGCCGTTCCGTTCGAACGGCTGGTGGAAGTGCTGAATCCGGCGCGCTCGACGGCACATTCGCCGCTGTTCCAGGTGATGCTCGCCTACCAGAACATGGCGCCCGCCCAGCTCGAGGTACCGGGGCTCGAGGTCGGCGGCATCGATGTCGGCGCCGACGCGGCGATCTGCGATCTGCTGCTCATGATCACCGAGGACCGGGGTCCGCACAACGAGATCGCGGGCATGAAGCTGCGCCTGACCTACGCCACCGACCTGTTCGACGACGCCACCGCGCGCCGGTTCACCGAACAGTTCGGGCGCGTCCTGGACGCGGTCACCACCGACGAGCGGGTCATCGCCGGGGAGATCGACCTCGCCGACGACACGATCCGCGATCGGCTGCTGCGCCCCCACGACGCACCACTGGTGAGCGCGGGCCGCACGCTGGTCGACGCCTTCGACGAGCAGGTCGCACGGACCCCGGACGCTGTCGCCGTCCGAGTCCCCGGCGGCCGCGCCCTCACCTACCGCGAGTTCGACGACACCGTCAACCGCCTCGCCCGCCACCTCATCGATCTCGGCGCGAGCCCTGAAACGACCGTGGCCGTGGCGATTCACCGCTCGATCGACCTGATCACCGCCGTCTACGCTGTCGTGAAGTCCGGTGCCGCCGTCGTTCCGCTCGATCCGGACCGCTCCACCGCCCGGCTGGCAGACGTCCTGTCGGTCGCCCGGCCACTGCTGCTCGTCACCACGTCCGGTGACGAGAGCTCCCTGCCCGACGGCATTGAGCGTGTCCGTCTCGACGAGCTGGACCTGAGCGCGCGCCCCGGCGGCCCGGTCGGCGACGACGAACGTCGCGCACCGCTGCGCGCCGGCAACACGGCGTACGTGCTGTTCACCTCCGGCACGACCGGCGCACCGAAGGGCGTCGCGCTCACCCATGCCGCCACCGCCCACCAGTTGGCCTGGGCGCAACGCGAATTCCCGCACGACGCGTCGGATGTGGTGCTGCACAAGACCCCGATCACCGTCGACGTCGCGGTGTGGGAGTTGTTCTGGCCGTTGCAGATCGGTGCGCAGATCGTCGTCGCCGAACCCGGCGGCCACCACGATCCCGCCTACCTGGCCGAGATCATCGCAGAGGAGCAGGTCAGCACCGTGCACTTCGTCCCGTCGATGCTCGAGGTGCTGCTCGAGCACACCGGCACGACGCGGCTGCCGTCGGTCCGCTATGTGTTCGCGGCAGGTGAGGCGCTGGCCCAGCGCACCGCCGTACGCGCCGGACAGTGCTTCGACCGGGCCGAGGTCGTCAACTGGTACGGCCCCGCCGAGGCAGAAGTTGTGACGGCCTATCGCTGCCCGGCGGATTCTCCGGCACGGCAAGTGGTCCCGATCGGTTGCCCGGTCACCGGAATGTCTGCGTACGTGCTGAACGCACGGCTTCGGCCCGTACCGGTCGGCGTTGTCGGCGACCTGTACGTCTCGGGCGTTCAGCTCGCTCGCGGCTACCACCGCAGGCCGGATCTCACCTGCGGTCGGTTCGTCGCCGATCCGTTCGGCGAGCCAGGGGACCGCCTCTACCGCACCGGCGATCTTGTTCGCTGGTCACGGTCCGGGGATCTGGAGTATGTGGGCCGCAGTGACTTTCAGGCGATGTTCCACGGCCAACGGGTCGAGCCCGCGCAGATCGAGGCCGCGCTGCGCTCGATCGAGGAGATCTCCGGAGCAGTCGCGATCGTTTCCGCTGACCGGATCACGGCGTATGTGTCGCCGATACCGGGTGCGACCCTCTCCGAGCCGAAGGTCCGCAAACGTCTCACCCGGCTGCTTCCGTCCTACCTGGTGCCGGCAAGAATTCAGGTGCTCGACACCATGCCGCTCAGCTCCGACGGCAAGGTGAACAGGTCGGCCCTGTCGCACATGATCTTCGACGATGCGGACGGGTTCATCGCCTCCGACGCGGACAACGCCGCGACGCGCGCGACGATGCTGGCAGAGTTCGTCGCCCGCACAGACCGTGAGGCGGTGCTGGCGAAGATCGTCGCCGAGATCGTCGGTGCAGACCAGGTCAGTGTCGTTGCCGACCTGTTCGAGCTCGGGGTGAACTCGCTGTCGGCAGCTCAGGTAGCGGCCCGCGCTGAGGCCGCGCTGCACGTGCGCGTCGGTGTACGCGATGTCTTCGACGCGCCGACCGTCGCTGAGCTCGCCGAACGAATCGCGATGCGCGACGAACACGCGTCGGTGCCGCTGGCCCGTCGCCGGCACCGGTCCGAAATTCCCTTGGCAGCCGCCCAGCGGCGTATCTGGATCCTCAATCAGCTCCATCCCGAGTCCGGTGCGTACAACATCGGTTTCGCGGCCAGGCTGAGCGGACCGCTCGATGTGGCGGCGCTGCGCGCCGCGATGGTGGATGTGGTCACCCGACACGAGACCCTTCGCACGACCTATCCCGCAGTGGGCGGACAACCGCATCAGTTCGTCCACGACAGCATGGTCGGCGCCGCCGATATCGAACTGGCCGATATCGACGATCCGACTGTGCTGGCAGAACGGCTGCGCGAGGCGGTCGAGTCGGGTTTCGACGTTGCCACGAACACGCCGGTCCGCGTACGTCTGTACCGCACGGGCGCCGACGACCACGTGTTGGTCCTGGTGGTGCACCACATCGCCGCTGACGGTGCGTCGATGGGGCCGCTTGCCCGAGATGTGTTCGCCGCCTACCGGTCTCGTCGTACCGGCTCGGCGCCGCTGTGGCCGCCGTTGCCTGTCGACTACGCCGACTACGCGGTCTGGCAGCGCGAGTTCCTCGGCGCCGAGGACGACCCCACTTCGCTGGCAGGGCGTCAGATCGCCTACTGGCAGCGGATTCTCGCCGACGCACCTGAACTGCTCGCCCTGCCGACCGACAGCCCACGGCCCGCGGTCCTGTCGATGGATGGTGGCAGCGTCGCCTTCACAATCGATCCGCGTCTGCGCGATGCCGTCGTCGCACTCGCGCACGGCGAAGGTGCCACGGTGTTCATGGTTCTGCACGCCGCCCTGACGATTCTGCTCTCGCGTACCGCGCACAGCGACGACATCTCGATCGGCACCCCCGTCGGCGGTCGTGGCCGCCCCGAACTCGACGATGTGGTCGGCATGTTCGTCAACACGGTGGTCCTGCGCACCCGCGTCGCCGAGCATCTGTCGTTCCGTGAATTCTTGGCCGACCTGCGTGGCGCGGATCTGGAAGCGCTGGCTCACGCGGACGTACCGTTCGAGCGCCTGGTCGAGATACTGGACCGGGCGGGGTCGACCGCGTATTCACCGCTCTATCAGGTGATGCTGGGCTTCCGGCACGCCGACCCCACTCGGTTCGAACTCGACGATATCGGCATCGAGGTGCTCGATCCCGGTGTTGCACAGGCCAAGACCGACCTCATGGTGATGCTGAACGAACGTGCCGACGGCGCGGGTATCGACGGTGAGATCGTCTACGCCACCGACCTGTTCACCGGGGCCACGGCGGCGCGGTTCGCCGACCGCCTGCTGCGGATTCTCGAAACGATCACCACGCGGCCGGACACCGTGGTCGGGGCCATCGACTTGCTGTGCCCCGAGGAGACCGCACACCTGCTCCCTGTCGGGCGCGAGACCGCCGTGGTGCCGAAAACGCTGCCCGCGCTGCTCGCCGACGCTGCCGCGGACCCGAGGGCGACCGCGCTGATCGGTACCGACGAAACCCTGACCTATGGCGAACTCGACCGGCGATCCGATCGGCTCGCGGCGCTGCTGGCGCGAGCGGGTGCGGCACCGGGAACCTATGTCGCCCTTGCTGTTCCGCGGTCGGTGGCCTATCACGTGGTGCTGTGGGCGATCGCGAAAACCGGTGCCGCGTTCATGCCGATGGATCTGCGTTACCCCGCGGACCGGCTGGCGCACATGGCCCAGGACTCCGGCGTCACGCTCGGCGTGACTCTGCACGAGGCGCGCTCGTCACTGCCGGACACGGTCGACTGGCTGTGCCTCGACGACGACCGAGTGATCACCGACTTGGCCACCGCGCCAACGGATCACACCTTCCAGGCGGCACGCCTCGACGATGTCGCCTACCTGGTGTATACCTCCGGCTCGACGGGCAAGCCGAAGGGCGTGGTCGTCACACACGCGGGGTTGTCGGCGTTCGCGCACGAGAAGCACCAGCACTATCAGGTGGATCGAGAATCGCGGGTCCTGCAGGTCGCCGCGCCCGCGTTCGACGCGGTGATGATGGAATCGCTGATGGCCTACGCGGCGGGTGCCGCCCTGGTCGTCTCGCCCGCCGAGGTGTTCGCCGGTGCGGAACTGACCGAACTGATTCGCACGCACCGGGTTTCGCACGCGTTCCTCACGCCCAGCGTCCTGGCGACCTTGCGGCCGGAGGGTCTCGACGCGTTGCAGATGCTCACCATCGGTGGCGAAGCGCTCTCCGTCGAACTCGTCGCCGCCTGGGCACCCGGCCGCCGCTTCCACAATGTGTACGGGCCGACCGAGACAACGATCGCGGTGTGCGTCAGCACCCAGTTGCAGCCCGGCGATCCGATCACCATCGGCACCCCGATCCGCGGGGTGCGCGCCGTCGTGCTCGACAGCCGGTTGCGGCCGGTACCGGTCGGCGTCGTCGGTGAGCTGTACCTGGCGGGCAATGCGCTGGCGCGCGGCTACCTGAATCGGCCCGGGGCGAGCGCGGGCGCGTTCGTGGCCGATCCGTTCGGTGCACCGGGCACCCGGATGTACCGCACCGGTGACCTGGTGCGCTGGAGCGCCGAGCACACCATCGAATACGTGGGCCGCGCCGACTTCCAGGTCAAGATCCGTGGTCAGCGGGTGGAACTCGGCGAGATCGACGCGGCGCTGGTCGCCTGCCCGAACGTCGCCTCGGCGGTCACGGTGAGCAGGCGTGGCCAGGCCGGGCAACCGACGTTGGTCGGCTACCTGGTGGCCACCGAGGGGCGAACGATCGACACGGCCGCGATCCGCGACCAGATCTCGGGCGCACTGCCCGGCCACATGGTGCCCGCTGTGCTCATGGTGCTCGACGAGATGCCGGTCTCTTCGACGGGCAAGGTGAATCGAAGCGCGCTGCCCGAACCCGGTGCCGAGGTGCCGGATTCGGCGGTAGCCGCCGCGGCGAGCGAGTTGGAGGCGACCATCGCGGGGATCTTCAGCGAGGTGCTCGGTGTGGCCTCGGTGGGTGCGGACGAGTCGTTCTTCGCGCGCGGTGGTGACTCGATCATGTCGATCCAACTGGCGTCGCGGTTGAAGACCGCAGGCGTGGTTGTGACGGCACGGGACATCTTCGAGCACCGCACCGTTCGTGGGCTGGCCGCCGTGGCCGGGGGTGCCGGACGGGTGGGTCTCGAGGAGCTGCCCGGCGGTGGTATCGGCGAGGTGACGCGGACGCCGATCGTGTCCTGGTACCTCGACCGTCCCGCCGACGACCGGTTCGCGCAGTCGCTGCTGGTCGAGCTGCCCGGCGACGCGCGCCCGGCCGACGTGATCGCCACCGTCCGAGCCGTTCTGGATCGGCACGACATGCTGCGTGCACGCCTGAGTGCGGCGCACCTCGAAGCGTTGACGCCCGGCGAGATCGATGCCGAGCAGTTGGTGTCGGTGCGTACGTTCGGTGTCGATAATGCCCCTGGCACTGCGGGTTTCACGTCGCTGGTGGAGGGCGCCCTCGAAGACGCTTCGGCCGCGCTGAACCCGGTGGATGCCGTCATGATGCAGATCGTCTGCCTGCTGCCCGAGCCCGGCGTGGCGTCGCGCGGGCGCGCGCTGATCGTGATCCACCACCTGGTGGTCGACGGTGTCTCCTGGCGCATCCTGCTCCCCGACTTCGTCTCCGCGTGGCAGCAGGTGGGTGCGGGGCGAGCGGTCGAACTGCCCGAGGTCGGCACATCGATGCGCCGGTGGGCCGAGGTCGTCTCCGCTGCCGCCGGCGGCCGTGCCGACGAGCTGGCGCTGTGGCAGCGGATGGGGTCGCGACCTGAACCGCTGCTCGGACGCGCACCTCTCGACCCGGCGCTCGACGTGCACGCCACCGTCGAGCGGCTGACGCTGGCGCTGCCTGTCGAGCTGACCACCGCCCTGACGGATGCGGTGCCCCGCGCCGCGCATGCCACCACCGACGATGCTCTGCTGGCGGGCATCGTTCTCGCACTGGGACGTTGGCGTGCCCGGCGCGGTGTCGACCACTCCGGTGCGCGCATCCTGCTCGAGAGCCATGGGCGCGAAGAACAACTCGCCCCGGGCGCCGACCTGTCGCGCACCGTCGGCTGGTTCACCAGCGCCTACCCGGTGGACCTCGACATCGACGGCACCGATCCACGTGCCGCGGTGAAGGCGGTCAAGGAACAGCTGCGAGCCGTGCCCGACAAGGGAATCGGCTACGGCATGCTGCGATACCTGAACCCGGCGACCGCCGATCGGTTGGCCTCGCTGCCCGCGCCACAGATCAGTTTCAACAACCTCGGCCGGGCGGGCGTCGACATCTCGGCACTGTCCGGGCTCGCCTGGATTCCCGCCGACGAGGAATTCGACCACCAGGGCTCGTTCGATCCGGACATGCCCGCGTCCGCCGCGCTGACCCTCGACATCAGCATCGTCGATACCCCCGTCGGGCCGACCCTCGCCGCGCAGATCGGTTATGCCGCGAGGCTTCTCGATCGTGATGACGTCGACGAACTCCTCGACGAGTGGACGGCGGCCCTCGGGCAAATCGCGGAAGCGGCGGCACGCGAACAAGATTGGGGACTGTCCCCGTCCGACACCCCGTTGGTCGCCCTGACCCAACAGGACCTCGACGTGTTCACCGAACGCTACGGACCGATCGAGGCCGTCTGGTCGATGGCGCCGTTGCAGGCGGGGCTGCTGTTCCACGCCGAGCTCGCCGCGGGCGACCTCGATGTGTACACGGCGCAGTCGGAGATGACGCTCACCGGGCCGGTCGACGAGCCGCGGCTGCGGCGAGCCGCGGCGGACCTGCTGCATCGGCATCCGAACCTGCGGGCGGCGTTCACCCGAACAGCTGATGGTGTTGTCGCGCAGGCTATTCCGGCGGAGACTGCCGTGCACTGGCGCCGCATCGAGGCCCCCGAGACAGCACTGCCTCAGATCCTGACAGCCGAACGCGAAACGGCTTTCGACCCGGCCGATCCGCCGCTGGTGCGATTCGTCCTCGTCGCCGTCGCACCCACCGAATTCCGGCTGATCCTGACCGCGCACCACCTGCTGCTCGACGGCTGGTCACTGCCGTTGCTGCTGCGCGACCTGGTCGGGCTGTACGCGGCAGGCGCGGACGCCGCCCTGCTGCCGCCCGCACCGTCCTACGGCGACTACCTGGCCTGGCTGGACCGGCGCGACACCACCGCCGGTGTCGAGATCTGGCGCGACACGATGGCGGGCTTCACCGAACCCACCTTGATCGCCGACACGGTCGGCGCGGCCACTGTCGAGGTGCCGACCGATCTGAGCATCGATCTCGACGACGACATCACCGCCGCCCTCACCGAGCTCGCCCGCACCTCGGGCGCCACGATGTCGACGATTGTGCAATTCGCGTGGGCGACGGTGCTGGCCAACCAGCTGGGCCGCGAGCGGATCGTGTTCGGCGAGACCGTCTCCGGCAGACCGGCCGAGGTGCCGGGCGTCGAGTCGATGATCGGGCTGTTCATCAACACGCTGCCCGTTCCGGTTCTCGTGCGCGGTGACCGGACCATCGTGGCGGCGCTGGAACAGTTGCAGGCGAACAAGACCCGGCTGCTCGACCACCACCACGTCGAACTGTCCGGCATCATGGCCGCGCTCGGCGGCGGACAGCTGTTCGACACCCTGGTGGCATTCGAGTCCTACCCGGTCGACAGCAGCGGACTCGGTGACGCGGACATCGACGGAGTGCGGGTTGCGGGGGTGGCCGGCACCGATGCCGCGCACTACCCGATCACCGTGCAGGCCCACCAGACCGACACCGTGCACATCCGCCTTCGGTATCAGTCGGCTCGCGTCGACAGTGTGACCGCCGCCGGGCTCGCCGACCGTGTCGAGCGGGTCCTGCGTGCGGTCGCTACCGACCCGAACGGACGCGTCGGCGATATCGACCTGCTGTCGGCCGCCGAGCATGCGGCACTCGTCCCGGCCAGAGGCGCGGAACGGGTGGCTCCTGAACCATTGACCGATTTGTTGCGCCACGGCGTGACCCGACACCCCGACGGTGTGGCGGTTGCGTCCGGGACCGAGACGGTGAGCTTCACCGAGCTGGATGGCCGAGCGCATCGGCTGGCGCAGTGGCTGGTCGAGCACGGTGTCGAGACGGGGGACACCGTCGGGGTGGTCATGCCGCGGTCGATCCCGTTGATCACCACGATCTGGGCGCTCGCCGAGATCGGTGCCGCGTGTGCGCTACTCGACCCACGCAACCCGCGAGAGCGGCTCGCGGTCATGCTGTCCGACTGTGCTGCCCACGTCGTGCTGACCGTCGCGCAGGTGAGTGAGGGAGTGCCGGAAGGGGAGTGGGCACGCCTGGTCGTCGACGATCCGGCGGCCGAGCGCGAGATCGCGAGCCGACCTTCGCGCGCGGTGACACGGACCGTTCGCGACACCGACCTGGCCTATGTCATCTACACCTCCGGAACCACCGGCACCCCCAAGGGCGTCGCGGTGACCCAGGCGGGAATGGCGAACTTCGCCGCCGAGCAACGGGACCGGTACCAGGTCAGCCCCGATTCGCGGGTGCTGCAGTGTGCCGCACCAGGATTCGACGCCGTCATGCTCGAAGTCCTGATGGCGCACCCGCACGGTGCGACGCTGGTCATCGCGCCGCCCGACACCTACGCGGGCACGGAGCTGGCCGGGCTCATCCGCGACAACGCGGTCACCCACGCCTTCCTCACCCCGACCGTGCTGGCGACCATGTCACCCGACGGGCTGGACAGCCTCAGGGTTCTGGTCGCCGGCGGCGAGGCCGTGCCCGCCGAACTCGCCGCGCTCTGGGCGCCACGACGCCAGTTGTTCAACGGCTACGGACCCACCGAGACCACGATCATGGTCGCCATCAGCGATCCCCTCGCGCCGCCCGAACCGATCACCCTGGGTGGTCCGATTCGCGGAACATCCGCGGTGGTGCTGGACTCGCACCTGCGGCCCGTGCCGATCGGGGTGACCGGCGAACTGTATGTCAGCGGCATCCAGCTCGCCCGCGGATACTTCGGCCGTCCCGGCGCGACCGCCGCCACCTTCCTCGCCAACCCCTACGATCCGGGCACCCGGATGTACCGCACCGGCGACCGGGTCCGATGGACCGCCGACCACACACTCGACTACGTCGGCCGTACCGACCATCAGGTCAAGATCCGTGGCCAGCGGATCGAACTCGGCGAGATCGAGGCCGTCCTCGCCGAACATCGATCGGTCACCCATGCGGTAGCGGTGCTGCGCACCGACGACAACGGCGCGGACCGGCTCGTCGGCTACCTCATCGGCGACACGATCGACCCCGAGCACGTGCGGGCATCGGCACGCCGCCGGCTACCGGCCCACATGGTTCCCGACATCTGCGTTGTGCTGGAACAGCTTCCGCTGACCACCACCGGAAAACTCGACCGCGGTGCACTGCCGATGCCGAGTTTCGTCGCTGCCGGATATCTGGCGCCGAGCAATCCGACCGAGTGCCTCGTCGCCGACATCTGCGCCGAAGTGCTGGACCTGCCCCGAGTCGGCATGCGCGACGACTTCTTCGACCTCGGTGGCAATTCGCTGACCGCGACGAGGCTGACCGCTCGCCTGAGCTCCGCGCTGGGCGTCCGGGTGGCGGTGCGCGACCTGTTCGAGTACCCGCGGATGGCCGACCTCGCCGCCCGGCTCACCGGCCGCGACCACGTCGAACGCCCGACGCTGACCCGGCGACCCGGCACCGGCCTGATCCCGCTCTCGCCCGCTCAGCAACGGATGTGGTTCCTCAACCAGCTCGACGCCTCTGTCGGCGCCTACAACGTGCCGCTGGTGATCCGGCTGACCGGCGAGCTGGAAATCCCCGCGTTGCGTACAGCCTGCGCGATGGTGATCGGCCGCCACGAATCGTTGCGCACGAAATTCCCGGTAATCGACGGTATACCGTGGCAGATGATCGTCGACGCCGACGAGGTCGTGCCCGACCTGATCCCGATCGCGATCGAAGAATCGGTGCTGCCGAAGGCCGCAGCGGCGGTGCTGTCGAAGAGTTTCCAGTTCTCCGAGGCACCGCCGGTGCGGGCCGAACTGTTCGATCTCGGCTCGGATGATCACGTGCTGGTGATCGCCGTGCACCACATCTGTGCGGACGGGCTCTCGATGATTCCGTTGGCCCGCGACGTCGCGGCCGCCTATCACGCGGTGATCACCGCGAGCGTGCCCGCGTGGCCGCAACTCAGGGTCCAGTATCCGGATTATGCGCTGTGGCAACACGATCTGCTCGGCGACGAGCACGATCCGGAGTCGCTATTGTCCCGTCAGTTGGACTACTGGCGCGCTACCCTCACCGGGCTGCCCGAACTCCTCGAACTGCCGACCGACATGCCGCGTCCGCCGGTCGCGTCGATGCGCGGCCGGACCATCGACTTCGACATCGAGGCATCGCTGCAGGAGCGGATCGCCGCGGTGGCGCGGGTCGCGGGCGCGACGCCGTTCATGGTGGCTCACGCCGCGCTGGCCGTGCTGCTGGCACGGCTGGCGAATACCCACGACATCGCGGTCGGTACCCCGGTCTCCGGGCGCGGGGAACGTGAACTCGACGACCTGATCGGCATGTTCGTCAACACTGTCGTCCTGCGGACGGAGGTTTCTGCCGATCAGCCGTTCGACGCGCTTCTGGCCGACGTCCGAGCAGCCGACCTGGCTGCCCTCGCACACGCGGAGGTCTCCTTCGAGCAGGTCGTCGAGGCGCTCAATCCGCCGCGGTCGACCGCGCATCTGCCGCTGTACCAGGTGACGATCGACTACCAGAATCTCGATGAGGTGGTGCTCGAACTGCCGGGGATCTCAGTGGAACCGGTCGAGGACTATGTCGATCAGGCGCAGTCGGATCTCAATGTGAAGCTGGTCGAGCGGTTCGCCGCCGACGGTCAGCCGCTGGGTACGCTCGGCCGATTGACCTACGCGACAGACCTTTTCGTGGAAGAGTCGATGGAGCGGTTCGCGCAGTGGTATCTGCGCATCCTGGAGGCGGTGACCGCGAATCCGCAGGCGATCATCGGTGACATCGAGTTCATGCAATCGAGCCAGCGCTACGAGGTTCTCGATGCGGCAGGCGTGGCCGGCGCGCACGTTCCCGAGGAAACGATCGGTGGCTTGTTCGCACGGCGCGTGGCGGTGGCCCCGGATTCGGTGGCGGTGACCGATGGGACGACGGTCCTGACCTACGCGGAACTGGATCGGCGCGCGAAGTCTGTTGCCGCCCAGTTGATCGCCTCCGGTGCGGGCCCCGAAACACTGGTCGCCGTCGCGATGCCGCGCTCGGCCGAGTTGGCGGTCGGGCTGCTGGCTGTGGTCATGTCGGGTGCGGGCTATCTGCCCGTGGATGTGACGTACCCGGCCGAGCGGCTCCGGTTCGTGCTCGACGACGCACGACCGGTAGCGATGCTGACCACATCGGCGATGGCATCGCAGACACCCGAATTCGCCGGGCCGACAGTCCTTGTGGACGACGAGAACGTCGTCGACAGTGCGCGGAACGTCGCCGCGCTGCCCGACAACGTCGCCTACATGATCTACACCTCGGGCTCCACCGGTCGGCCGAAGGGTGTCGCGGTCACCCACCGCGATGTGGTCACCCTGCTCACCCACACCGCGGAGAAGTTCGACGTCGGGCCCGACGATGTCTGGACACTGTTCCATTCCTACGCTTTCGATTTCGCGGTCTGGGAGATGTGGGGCGCCCTGCTCTCGGGCGGTCGCCTGGTGGTCGTCGACTACGACACCACGCGCACGCCCGATGCTTTCGTCGAGCTCGTGGCGCGCGAGCAGGTCACCGTGCTCAGCCAGACCCCGTCGGCCTTCTACGGATTCGTCGACGCGGAGCGCCGCTACCACGGCGCGGGTGGCGCCGACCTCGCCTTGCGCTACATCGTGTTCGGCGGCGAAGCGCTCGACCCGTCCCGGCTGACCGGCTGGTTTCTCGCCCACCCGGCGGGTACGCCGACCCTGGTCAACATGTACGGCATCACCGAGACGACCGTGCATGTCAGCTATGCCGAGGTCGATCAGGCGGGCGGCGGGATCGGGCGCGCCCTGCCCGGCCTGAGGGTGTACGTGCTCGACGAGCGCTTGCGGCCGGTGCCGGTCGGCGTCACCGGTGACCTCTATGTCGGCGGCGGACAGCTCTCGCGCGGCTACCACGGGGCGGGCGCGCTCACTTCGGGCCGGTTCGTGGCCGATCCGTTCGGCACGCCGGGTAGCCGCCTGTACCGGACCGGTGATGTCGGGCGGTGGCATCGCGGCGGGCACGGACTGGAACTGGACTACCGCGGGCGCGCCGACGCGCAGATCCAATTGCGTGGTTTCCGTATCGAATTGGGTGAGGTGGAATCGGCGCTGCTCCGTCATCCCGGTGTCGCCCAGGCGGCAGCAGCGGTGCATCGCCACGCCAGGGACGTCGACCAGTTGATCGGTTACGTCGTCCCCGCCGACGGGCAGGAACTGGACCCGGCGCGGGTTCGAGACACCGCCGCCGACCTGCTCACCGGGTACATGGTGCCCTCGGCCGTCGTGGTGCTCTCGGCGCTGCCGGTGACAGTGAACGGCAAGCTCGATCGAAATGCCCTGCCCGCACCCGACTTCGGCCGTAACGAGGACGAATACGACGCGCCGCGCTCACCGTCGGAGATCGCCATCGCCGAGGTCTTCGCACGGACCCTGAACGTGGCCAGGGTCGGTGCCGGTGCCGGCTTCTTCGATCTGGGCGGCAACTCACTGCTCGCGACCATGGCGGTGGCCGAACTGCAGGGCCGCGGCGTGCAACTCGAACTGCCGTGGATGTTCGACGACGCGACACCGCGGGCACTGGCGCGCAGGGTCGATGCGGCCGAGGGCGGTTCGGGCATGCAGGTGCTGCTGCCCTTGCGGCCCGCGGGCGATGCGACCCCACTGTTCGCGATCCACCCGGCGGGCGGGCTGGCCTGGTTCTACGGCGGACTCGTCGGGCATCTGCGCGGCGATCGGCCGGTGTTCGGCCTGCAGGACCCGCACGTCGTCGCCGCCGAGCCCCCGGCCACGTCGATCGATGAGCTCGCGCACCGCTATGTCGACGAGATCCGCCGGACCCAGCCGAACGGTCCGTACCACCTGCTCGGCTGGTCGCTGGGCGGCCAGATCGCCCACGTGGTGGCGACACAGTTGCAGGAACAGGGCGAACAGGTCGCGCTGCTGGCCATGATGGACAGCGCGGTCGGTGCGCCACCGATCACTCCCGACACCGATGTCGCGCCGGGGGAGCTGATGGCCGATCTGCTCGGTGGCTGGCGGGAACTGTTCGACCTCGGCGACACCGTCACCGCGAGCACCACCGAGCAGGCCTGGCAGGTGATCCGCGATCAGATCACCGGTACCGGCCTGTTCGGCGCCGACCAGGTCGACCGGGTGATGGAGAGTTTCTCCACCGCGGGCGAACTCGTCGGCGACTATCACCCGCGGATCTTCGACGGCGACCTGATCTTCTTCACCGCGGGCAAAGACCGCGACGACACCGAGGCCGTCGCGCAGACGTGGCAACCGCACATCACCGGCCGCATCCATAACACTGTGCTCGACGCTCGCCATCTCGAGCTGACCCACCCGTCCGCGCTGGCCGTGATCGGCCCGATCCTCGAAGGATTCATGATCTGATGACGACACAGCAGCAACTGCGCCTCGACGACGGCCGTACCGTCACCTGCACCAGCCCCGCCGAAGCGCGCATGCTCTGGAACGAAATGATCGCCGACGGGTACTACCGCCAGGCTGCCGCGACCCTGCGTCCCGGTGACCTCGCGGTCGACATCGGCGCCAATATCGGACTCAGCGCGATGATGTTCGCCGAAACGCTCCCCGGTGTCCGCGTGATCGCCGCCGAACCCGCTCCCGCTATCTTCGACTGCCTGCACCGCAATATGGCAGCCCATGTGCCAGGCGGTGTCGCCCTCGAGGTCGCGGTGGGCGCCGCACCCGGTGTGCTGCCGTTCACCTGGTACCCCCGCGCCACCGCGAACTCGAGTCTGTATGCCGACCGTGAAGCCGATGACGATGCGACGAAGACCTTCCTGCGCAACAGTGGCCTGCCCGACGACGCGATCAGCCTCATCACCCGCGGCCTGCACGACGGGGAGCAGATCGATGTCGAGGTCACCACGGTGTCGGCGATCCTTGCGCAGGAAGATCCGGTTGCCGAGATCGGCGTGCTGAAGATCGACGTCGAGCGCGCCGAATTCGATGTCCTGCTCGGCATCACCGAATCCGACTGGCCGCGCATCCGCGCCGTCGTCGCCGAGGTGCACGACCGCGACGGCCGCCTCGCCGAATTCTGCGAGGTCCTCAACCTCCACGGACTCACCTCACGTATCAGGCAGGACCCGTCGCTGGCAGGCACCGAACTGCACGAGGTGTATGCCGTGCGAGCCTGATGGGGCGGGTCGTACTGTCGCGCAAGCTGATTCAGGTGCCGATCGGTGTTCTCGCCAGCGCGGCGGCCACGTCGGCGGCTCGGCGCGCCTGGTCGGCAGTGACGGGTTCGTGGGTGATGAACAGCCGGTGGAACAGTGGTGCGACCGCGAGCCGGACGATCTCGGCGGCGTCGACCTCCGGGTCGACTTCACCGCGCGCGACCGCCCGCGCCACGATCGCCGCCGCCTCGTCGTGTCTCGCCGCGTAGAAGCCGCGCAGCGCGTCGGCGGCCTCGGGATGTTGCATGCCTGCTGCGATGAAAGCTGTTGCCAGCGATCCTGATTCGGGATCGGTGAAGCCCTGTCGGAGCAATTCGGTCAGCGCACGGAGATCTCCGGTGAGGGTGCCCGTATCGGGGATCGGCCATGGCTGTTGCGAGGCGCGCTCGAGCGCGTCGGCGACGAGCCCCTCCGGGCCGCGCCAGCGCCGATAGACGGTGGTCTTGTGCACTCCGGCGCGCTGAGCGACAGCTTCCATGCTCAGGTCCTGGTAGCCCCGCTCGGCGAGTTCGTCCGCCGTCGCGTCGAGAACGGCTTCCCTGACTCGGGCGCTGCGTCCGCCGGGGCGTCGTTGTGGTTCCAAAAACAACTCCTGTTGCGTTAGCTGTCGCGGTTTTGTACTGTTAAAGCTACACGAGTAGCGATTGGAGCACTGTTTGACCACTCAACTGTCCCTGCGCGGAGTCTCGAAGTCCTATGCGGACCGGCCCGTGCTCGACACCATCTCGGCCTCGATCCGGCCCGGTGAACGCGTCGGTATCGTCGGCGAGAACGGCGCAGGCAAATCGACGCTGCTCGACCTGCTCGCCGGGCTCGCTCGACCCGACGCGGGCACGATCACCGTCACCGCCGAGGGCGGGATCGGCCACCTCGCGCAAACACTGCCCGGCGACACGGTCGGTGCGGCCATCGAACTGGCGCTGGCCGAACTGCGCGAACTCGAGGCAGGCATGCAAGCCGCCGCCGAAGCGCAGGACATGGACCGCTACGGCGCGCTGCTCGCCCGTTTCGAGGCGCGCGACGGCTACGCCGCCGATGCCAGGGTGGACGCGTCGATGCACGGACTCGGAGTGGCGGGTATCGGCCGTGACCGACCGCTCGACAGCCTGTCCGGCGGCGAACGGGCCCGCCTCGGGCTGGCCTGCCTGCTCGCTGCCTCGCCGGAGGTGCTCCTGCTCGACGAACCGACCAACCACCTCGACGACGCCGCGCTCACCTGGCTGGAACACCGCCTGCGCACCCATCAGGGCACAGTCGTGCTGGTCTCGCACGACCGGACCTTCCTCGATCGGGTGGTCACCGCGGTGCTCGAGGTCGCCGACGGCGCGTTGACCCGCTTCGGCGGCGGCTACACCGGATTCCTGACGGCGAAGGCGGCCGCACGCATTCGCTGGGAACAGGCCTATGCGCAGTGGCGCAGCGAGATCGGGCGGCTCGAGGAGTTCGCCACGAGCACTGCCCAGCAGGTCGCGCCGGGTCGCGCGATGACCGACAACAACAAGATGGCCTACGACCGCAATGCCGGGCGGGTGCAGAGCTCGGTCGCGTCGCGGGTGCGCAATACGGCCGAGCGCCTGCGCCGGCTGCGCGAGGACCCGGTGCCGCGACCACCCGAACCGTTGCGGTTCCGCGGCCGATTCACGGCAGGCAGCGGCGTGGAGTTCCACCTCGGCGCGCTGACGCTCGGCCCGCGCGAGCGGCTGCTGATCCACGGACCCAACGGTTCGGGCAAGTCGACACTGCTCGACGCGATCCACGCGGCAGCACCGGGACGCATCGGCTACCTGCGCCAGGACGAGCGCTTCGATCCGGCCCGAAGTGTCACCGACACCTACGGATTCGGGCGCGATTCATTGCTGGCGACAGGGCTGTTCGCCCCCGAACTGCTCGATCGTGAGGTCGGTACCCTCTCGGAAGGTCAGCGGCGCAGGCTCGCGCTGGCCGGTGTGCTCGCCGGTGAACACGACCTGTTGCTGTTGGACGAGCCGACCAACCACCTGTCGCTGACCTTGGTCGAGGAAGTCGAACGCGCGCTGAGCGAGTATCGGGGTGCGGTGGTCGTGGTGTCGCACGACCGGGCGCTGCGCCGCCGTTTCCGCGGAATACAGAAGGGAATTGAGGACTTTGGCTGAGATCGTGCAAGTGATCGACGTGCCCGGCGCTCCGTACGGGATCACTGTCGGGCCCGACGGGGCGCTGTGGTTCACGCTGGTGACGCAGGGTGTGATCGGACGTTGCGCGGAGGGGATCGTGCGGTCCTATCCGCTCGCGCAGTCCGACGGGCAACCGACGGTGATCGTCGCCGGTTCCGATAATGACCTGTGGTTCACCGAGTTCCAGGGTGGTCGGCTCGGGCGGATCACCGTCGACGGTGGGGTGACGAGCCTGTCCGTGGAAGGTCCCTACGGTGCGTGCGCCGGGCCGGACGGAGCGCTCTGGTTCACCGAATTACAGGCGGGTCGGGTCGGGCGGCTGGCCGCGGACGGCAACCTCACGCGCGTCGAGGTCGACGGTATGCCCTCGATGATCACGCCCGGGCCCGATGGGGCGCTGTGGCTCACGGTGAACCAGGGCAACGCGATCGCCCGCGTCGACACCGACCTCGCGCTGCGCGTCTACCCGATCCCCACGCCCGCGGCCGCGCCGGTCGGCATCACCGCGGGCCCCGACGACGCACTGTGGTTCACCGAAATCGGCGCGGGTGCGATCGGGCGCATCGACCTCGACGGTACCGTCGCCGAATTCGCGCTCCCGGCGACCGACGCCCGCCCGCACGCGATCGTGGCAGGCCCCGACGGTGCGCTGTGGTTCACCGAGTGGGCGAGCTGCCGTCTCGGCCGGATCACCACCGACGGCACGATCACTCATCTCGACCTACCGGGCGCCGAACCGCACGGACTCACCGTCGACGCTGCCGGTGACCTCTGGGTAGCGATGGAATCCGGTGCACTGGTGCGGGTTTCCCTGTAGCGGCCGCCGTGCCGGTGACCTACGGCGTGGTCAGCGCCTTGACGACCGCGGTCCCGAAGCCGAGGTCGTTGCTCGTCGGCATGCGGGTGTAGGTCCCGCCGGTCTGGTCGGCGAGGGTCTGCAGGGTTTGGGTGCCCTGGCCGCCGACCACGACGATGTCGATGCGAATGGGCTTGCCCGACTTGGTCGCGGCGGTGATCTCGTCGACCAGCGCGGTGCCGGTCAGCGTCGAATCGTCGTCGGGACCGTCGGTGATCAGCAGAATCGAATTCGTGCGACCGGGGGAGTAACCGGCCACCGCCGCGCGGTAGGCGGCGAGCAGGCTGGGATAGGCCTGATCCGCGGCGAGCTGGCTCGGCTTCACCGCGGTGACCGCCGAGCCGACCGCATTGCGCTGGGAATCGGTGAGCAGCTCGGTGGCCGCCTGCACCTTGTACGGAGTGGTGCCGTCGAGGTTCTTGCCGAACGTCCACAGGCCGAGCCCGAAGTCGGGCGGCATCACCTGCAGGGTGGAGGCGACCGCGGCAATCGCGTTCGACAGCCGGGTGGTCGAGCCCTCGGCGGTACCCATCGACGACGACACGTCGAGCAGGACCGTCGCGTTCACCCCGAGCACCGGGTTGGCCAGCGTCGACTGCACCTTCTCCAGTGCCGCGCGCGGCGGATTCGCCGGTGCCGAACCGATGGCGGGCCCGAAGCCCTCGGTGGCGAGCGCACCCGCCTGCTCCGGGGCCCGCAGGAAGTCGATGAATCGTGACGCGATCAGATTCTGGGTCTTGTCGACCCACGGACCCGACATCAGCGCGGCGGGATAATCGGCCAGCGGCGCGCTGCCGACCGGCCGGAACGCGGTGAGACCCTCGGTGCCGAGCTGCTGCTGGGTCGCGGCGACCGCGTGCACATCGTCATCGAGGGGATTCGCGCTGATCTCCGACATGGCGGTCATCAAGTCGGCCGGTGCCTGCGCGCCGGCGGCGAGCCCGGAGATCGCGGCGACGACCTGACCCGACTTGGCGGCCTGCTCGGTCAACGGTTCGGTGCCCGAGATCGCCGCGCCGATGGACGCGGCGGCGGCGGTCGTGGCGTCACCGGCGGGCAGTGCCATGCTCAGCCCACCCCAGCCGGACAGGCCGACCTCGTCGAGTGAGCCCTGCTGCAGTCGTGGCAGGTCGGCCCAGGAGATCTGATGCTGTTCGAGCGCTTGACGCAGGGCATCGGGCACGGCGAGCACGATCGGGCTGGTGGCGATCGAGGCGGGTGTGCCCTCGATCAGACCCGGCACCCGAACCAGCTCGATCGACCGGCTCGAATCGGCGATCCACAGCCCCGGCTGCGGACCGAGACCCGGATCCCATTTCGTGGTGTCGGCGAGACCGGCGACCAGCGCGCTCGACGGGCGGGCCGACACCTTCACCTGCGCGCAGTGGTCGCGCACCCGAGGCTTGGTCGCGTTGAACCGGTCGGCCGCGGCACGCACCGGGCCCGAGATCGCCGGATCGACGGTGACGTCGAGCTGTGAGGCCCCCTCGACGCACTCGGCGGCGGCCGCGACATCGGTGGTCGCCGCACGATCGCTGAGCTGGACCCAGGCGAAGACGGCGACGATCACCAGCACGATTGCCGATGCCGCGATAACCGGACCCTTGCTGATACTTCGAGAACTGGTCCCGTTGCGATGCGTACCCACGCGGCAAGTTTAAGGACACCGCGCGCAACCGCAGCACAGCGCATACCGGTGCGCATCGCCGCAGGTCACAGCAGGTGACAAGAGTGGTCAGCCTCGGTCGAGGCAGCGCATGCAACCGTGCAGTGCGTGCCGGACGCGCAGAGCCGGGTGCCACAGCGGACACCCGGCGCTGCCGGTCACGCGCGAATCACGCGGCCGCGATCGTATTCACGACCACCCCACACCCCTGACTGACCCGTCTGTGCCGCGTACTCCGCGCACCCCGCGAGCAACGGGCACCCGGCGCAGATCTTGCGGGCGTAGTCGAAGTCCTGCGACGGGTAGGGAAACCACGCCTCGTGGTTGGGGTCACCACGGCAGGCGGCGCGGTGCCATTGCCCCGAATCGGACAGGGTCAGCAGTTCGGTCAGTGCGAGGTCGGTGGTGGTCACGGCGCGTACTCCTTCCAGATCCGGCGCTGCTTGCGAGCGAGCGGGTCGGGAGCCTTGGGCTCCCACAGCAGCCGCATCCCCGCCTCTTCCGGGGTGCGGTCGGCCTTGCCTGAATTGCACGGTGCGCAACAGGCGACGAGATTGCCCCAGGTGTTCGGTCCGCCCCGGCTGCGGGGGCGGATGTGGTCGACGGTGTGCGCCCAGTCGGCGCAGTAGCCGCAGCGGTGCTTGTCGCGACGCAACACGCCGGCCAGGGTGGCGCGGCTGTCGTCACCGATCGGCGTGACGTGCGCCAGGTAGACGTAGCGCACCAGCCGGATCGTCTCGGGCAACGCGATGACCAGATGCTGCGAGCGGATCGGGAACCGGGGTGCCCGCTCGATCACGGTCTCGGCGGCGCCGCTGATCAGCAAGGTCACGGCCCGATCGGCGGTGATCTCGTCGAGGGCCTCGTAGCTGGCATTGAGCACGAGCACCCTCGTGTGTATCCAGGTGTCGGGAGCGGGCGCCGTCGGGTCGACGGCATGACGAATCAGCATGGGAATCACCATGTTTCGAGAGAGGTGTGAACGTCGGGAGCGGAGGAGGGTCGGGCCGGTCAGGCCACGATCAGGAAACGGCCGGAGCCATCGATATCCAGGCGCATCGCGCGATGGACCGAACTCGCGCGGCGAAAGGTCTTATCCGATTCTCGCTGTGGCGCTTGCTGTTTCACGGCCGTCTCCTCCTCTCGATGCTGCTCGTCGGTTCCTCGCCCGATGCGAATCACCTGCGTGAAATCATGGTGGCACACCGTGTCCGAAATGTCGGCTGATTTATTTCGGGGCACAGAGTTCTGCTGCGCGGGGACGGGCCGGTCCTCGGCTGACCTACGTCCGATCGGCGGCGACCAGTTCGGCGCAGCGTTCGCCGACGAGCATCACGGTGATATTCGGATTGACCGTGGTGTGCGCGGGGAACACCGAGGCGTCGGCGACGCGCAGACCCTCGACGCCCTTGACTCGCAACTCGGGGTCGAGGGGGCTCATCGGGTCGTCGACCGCGCCCATGCGGACCGTGCCGACGGGGTGGTAAACGGTGTTGTGGGTTCGGCGGACGTAATCGGCGAGTTCGGCGTCGGTCTGCGCCTCCGGCCCCGGATACAGCTCACGCGCCACCCAATCCGACAGCGGTGCGGTCGCGGCGATCTCGCGTGCCTTGCGCAGACCGGCGATCATCACGCGCATATCGTGACCGTCGGGGTCGGTGAAGTAGCGCGGGTCGACCTTCGGCTTGTCCCGGAAATCGCGCGAGCGCAAGCGCACCGTGCCGCGTGAGCGGGCATGGGTGACATTCGGCGTCAGGCAGAAGGTGTTCTCGGCGGTCGGATACCCCTGCCGCAGTGTGTGCATGTCGAAAGGCACACTGCCGTAGTGCATCATCAGGTCCGGCCGGTCGAGGCCGTCCTCGGTCGGGGTGAAGATACCCGCTTCCCACCACTGGGTGGAGCTGTCCACCATCGGTCGTGTCGTCTCGAAACCGATCACACCCTCCGGGTGGTCCTGCAGGTTCGCGCCGACACCGGGCGAGTCGACGACCACCTCGATGCCGTTCTCGCGCAGGTGAACTGTGGGCCCGATGCCCGAGAGCATGAGCAGCTTCGGCGAGTCGATGGCGCCGGCGGAGACGATCACCTCACGGTTCGCCGTGATCCGGGTGGTGCGGCCGAACGCGTTGTCGGTGATGTCGACCCCGACGGCCCGCCCGTTCTCGATCACGATCTTCTTGGCCCACGCGCCGGTCCGGATGGTGAGGTTCGGCCGGTCGAGGTGAGGGTGCAGATAGCTCACCGACGACGACGAGCGCGTTCCGTCGGTTCGCCGGTTGATCTGAAAGAAGTTGGCGCCGTTGACGACTGTGCGCCCCGCGTTGAACTCGGCGCGCGGGATACCGACCGCCTCGCAGGCGTCGAGCAAGGCGACACCGCACGGATCGTGCGGCGGCACCGTCATGATGTGCACCGGGCCGCCGCGGCCGTGGTGCTCGCCGGGGGCGTCGTTGGTCTCGATCCGCGGGTACAGCCGATACACCGAGTCCGCACCCCACCCGGTGGCGCCGTGCTCGCGTTCCCAGGAATCCAGATCTTCACGCGGAGCCCAGAACGCGATGCAGCTGTTGTGCGAGGAGCAGCCACCGAGCACCTTGGCGCGGGCGTGGCGCATGAACGAATTGCCGTTCTCCTGCGGCTCGATCGGGTAGTCCCAGTCGTAGCCCGATTCCAGCAGTTCCATCCAGCGATCGAGTCGCAGGACGGCCGGGTCGTCGACATCGGACGGTCCCGCCTCGAGTAGACAGACGGTCACCGACGGGTCTTCCGACAATCGTGCCGCGACGGCCGCTCCCGCGGAGCCGCCGCCGACGATCACGTAATCGTATGTGGTCACCGCTGTTCCTCCCGATCGGCGAACCAGCCGGTGACGCCCGGCCGGAGATTCTCGTAGACGTGCTTGGCCTCGCGATACTCGTGCAGGCCGGACGGACCGAGCTCGCGCCCGACACCCGAGCGACCGAAACCGCCCCACTCGGCCTGCGGCAGGTACGGCCCGAAGTCGTTGACCCACACCGTGCCGTGCCGCAGCCGGGCGGCGACGCGGCGGGCGCGCGCGGCATCACCGGACCAGACCGCGCCCGCGAGCCCGTATTCGGTGTCGTTGGCGATGGCGACGGCCTCGTCTTCGGTGGTGAAGGTCTCCACGGTCACGGTGGGCCCGAAAGCCTCGTCGTGCACACACGCCATCGCGCGGGTGGCGTCGTCGATGACGGTCGGCAGGTAGAACCACCCGTTGTCGAGATTTCCGGAGCCTCGGTCGCCGGTGGCGAACGCGCCACCGGTGCGGATGACGGCACCCTCGGCGCGGGCCTGCTCGACATAGGCGTTCACCTTGTCGCGGTGGGCGGCCGAGATCAGCGGCCCGGTTTCGGTCCCCTCGGCGAAGGGCAAGCCGAGCCGGATCTGCTCTGCGCGGCGCACCAACTCGTCGACGAAACGGTCGTGTGCCGATTCCTCGACGACCAGGCGCGCGCCCGCCGAACACACTTGACCGGAGTGCAGGAAGGCCGCGTTCAGTGCGTTGTCGACGCTGGCGGCCAGCCGTTCGTCGGTGTCGCAGGCGTCGGCGAAGACGACATTCGGGTTCTTGCCGCCCAGCTCGAGTGCCACCTTCTTGACCGTGGCGGCCGCCTCGCGCGCGATGATCTTGCCGGTGGCGAGCCCGCCGGTGAACGAGACCAGGTCGACATCGGGATGTTCGGACAGCGGCGCACCCGCGGTGGCGCCCGCGCCGAGCACGAGATTGGCCACCCCGGCGGGCACGCCGAGGTCATCGAGCACCGACATCAGCAGAATCGCGGTGTGGGGAGTCAGTTCAGCCGGTTTGAGCACGAACGTATTGCCTGCCGCCAGCGCTGGGGCGACTTTCCAGGCCGCCTGCAACAGCGGGTAGTTCCACGGCGTGATCAACCCGCAGACCCCGACCGGTTCGTAGACGATGCGGGAGTCGATGTCAGGGGAGCCCGCGTCGACGATCCGGCCCGCGTCGTCGGCGGCGAGCTTGCCGAAATACCGGAAGCAGTTCGCGATGTCGGACATGTCGATGTCGGACTCGTAGGGGCGCTTGCCGGTGTCGAGGGTCTCGGCGCGCACGAACTCGTCTCGTCGCGCGTCGATCGCGTCGGCGACCCGCAGCAGCAGGTCGCCCCGCTCGGCGGCGCCGGTGCGGCGCCACGGGCCTTCGTCGAAGGCCCGCCGGGCCGCGATGATCGCGGCGACCGTGTCGTCGCGGCCGGCCTCGGCGACGACCCCGACGAGGGAATCGTCTGCCGGGCAGCGAATTTCGCGCGTCTGCCCGGACGCTGACGGTCGCCAGGAACCGTCGATATAGAGAGTGTCGCTCATGCTGATCCCTTCACAGTTCGCGGTCGGTGCTGTCGACGTCGCCGGATTCGGGCTCGTGGTGATCGCTCGCCGCGCGGCGCAGGTGCAGATAGCCGAGGTGGCGTTCGTACTGGTCGAGAATGTCACCGATGATCTGCTCGCGGCTGTAGCCGTTGAGCGAGTAGCCCTGCGACCCCTCGGCCAGGTAGACCTCGCAGCGGAAGTAGCGATCCCCGGACCGTTGCGCGAGCACGGCATAGGTCGGGGCCGGTGCCGAGACCGGCCAGATGCCGTACTCGAACCGGGGCTCACTGGCCTGATCGACCAGCAGGCGCGGGGACGGCAGACCCTCGTTGGACTGGGAATCGTCGATGGTCGCCGTCATACCCATGTGCTCGAACTCCGCGGCGACATCGTGCATCGCCGGATCGACGGTGCCGCTGATGAATTTGCGGGTGGCCGCGGGCCCCGGGTAGTTGATGGTCGAGAGCAACCGGCGACGCCAACTGCTGAGTTCGGCCGGTCCACGGCCCGCGGCGAAAGCCTTGGGCAACGAGGTGCGGTAGCTGTCGAGTTTGAACGACTCGTTGCGGACAGCGCGCAGCAGCGCGATGCCGATCAGCGCCAACACGAACGAGAACGGCAACCCCATGATGATGGTGGCATTCTGCAGGGTCGTGATGGACCCGCCCGCACCGGCGAACAGCATCGACAGGGTGAGCACGCCGATCGCGGCCGACCAGAAGATGCGGGTGCCGGTGGCACAGTCGGCCATCGGATCGGGCAGCTTCGAGGTGAAATTGCCCATGACCAGCGACCCGGAATCGGCGGTGGTCACATAGAAGAGCAGCCCGGTGATGGTCGCGACGCCGAGCAACAGTGTCGCGCCGGGATATTTCTCGAGCAGCGAGTAGAAGCCGAGTTCGGCTCGGTCCGCGGTCTTCTCGGCGAAGGCTCGGTCGTCCCTGGCGACCTCGAGCGCGCTGTTGCCGAAGATCGAGATCCACATCAGGGTGAAGCTGAACGGCACGACGAGCACGCCGAAGATGAACTCGCGCAGCGTGCGTCCGCGCGAGATGCGCGCGAGGAACAGGCCGACGAACGGTGCCCAGGCCACCCACCACGCCCAGAAGAACAACGTCCAGCTGTCCAGCCAGGTCGACGGCGCGTTCGCCGTCTCGGGGTTGCGCTCCCACGCGAAAGTGTCGAGGGTCCGGTCGGGGAAGGTCGACAGGTAGTCGCCCGCGTTCTGGGCCAGGCCGTTGAGCAGGAAATCGGTGTTGCCCGCCACCAGGATGTAGATCAGCAGCGCGATCGCCATGATGACATTGAGCTCCGACAATCGCCGGATGCCCTTGTCGACGCCGGTGGTAGCGGAGATCGTGGTGATGGCCACCGACAGTGCGATCAGCCCGATCTGGGCGGCCTTGCCCTGGGGGATCCCGAACATCTGGTGCAGTCCGTAATTGAGCTGGACGATGCCGATGCCCAGCGAGGTGGCGATGCCGAAGATGGTGCCGAGCACCGCGGCCACATCGATCGCGTCGCCCCACCGGCCGTGTACGCGCTTGCCGAAGATCGGATAGAGCGCGGCACGGATCGTCAGCGGCAGGTTGTGGCGGAACGCGAAGTAGGCGAGTGCACCGCCCATCAGCGCGTACATCGCCCAACCGGTGATGCCGTAGTGGAAGATCGTCCAGGCCACCGCGTTGCGGGCCGTTTCGTTGGTGCCCGGCTCACCCAGCGGGGGACGCAGGTAGTTGTAGACGGGCTCGGCGACCGAGAAGAACATCAGGTCGATGCCGATACCCGCCGCGAACAGCATCGACGTCCAGGAGAACAGGCTGTACTCCGGCCGTGACTCCTCCGGTCCCAGCCGGTAGCGGCCGTACCGGCTGGCGCCGAGGAAAACGACGAGGCCGAGGATGGCCGTGGCGAGCACGAAGTACCACCACCCGAACCAGGTGGTGGTGAACGTCTTGACCTCGCCGACGATGGTCTCGGCGCTCGACGGTGAGGCCAGTGCCCAGATCCCGAAGGCCAGCACGGCGCCCGCCGCGATGAGGAACACCGGCTTGTTGACCGAACGACGATTCGCGACCGGATGTGCCGGGACCGCTTCGTCCTCGGTCCCGGCAGGTGATCGTTGCGTGCCGTTGTCCCCGGGATTGCTGACACCACCCATGCGAGGCAGGCTAGTTCGTGCCTACCCCGCGATCGGGGACCTTCAGTGGTTGCCGACCTCGTGTTCGAGCCTGCGCGCCACCAGATCGCGGGCTTGTTCGCGCAGCGCCGGCCGGTAGCCACTCGGATACACCGGATCTCCCGGCGCGTAGTTCTTGAGCACTTCCTTGGCGAGGGTGATCTTGTGCACCTCGGTCGGGCCGTCGGCGATGGCCATGACCTCGGCGTAGGTGGTCATGTCGAGGAAGGGCAGGTCGGTGCTCACGCCCATCGCGCCGTGTAGATGCAGTGCGCGGCGGGCGATGTCGTTCATGACGGTCGGCATGGCGATCTTGATGGCGGCGATGTCCTTGCGGACGGCGCGATAATCCTGGGCCTGGTCGATGCGCCACGCGGTGCGCAGGACCAGCAGGCGGAACTGCTCCATCTGGATCCAGCTGTCGGCGATGCGTTCCTGGGTCATCTGGAAGCCGCCGACGACACCTTTGCGGGCCGGGCGCGACACCGCGCGCTCACACATCATGTCGAAGGCCTTGCGTACCAACGCGACCGTGCGCATCGCGTGGTGCACGCGTCCGCCGCCGAGCCGGGTCTGCGCGACGATGAACCCGGCGCCTTCCGCGCCGAGCAGATGATCGGCGGGCACCCGGACATCGGTGAATCGCAGATGCCCTTCGTGTTCGCTGAACCCGGGCACGGTGAAGTTGCGCACCAGCTCGAGACCGGGCGCATCGGCGGGCACGATGAACATCGACAACCGCTGGTGCGGTTCGGCTTCGGGGTCGGTCACGACCATCACGATGTGGAAGGTGGCGAATTCGGCGGCGGAGTTGAACCACTTCTCGCCGTTGATGACCCATTCGTCACCGTCGCGCACCGCGGTGGTGCGGAACGCGGTCGGGTCGGAGCCGCCGGTGGGCTCGGTCATCGCGTAGCAGGAGCCGATCTCGCCGTCGAGCAACGGCTGCAGGTACTTCGCCTTCTGCTCCTCGGTGCCGAAGTGCGCCAGGATCTCGGCATTGCCCGAATCCGGTGCCTGACAACCGAACACGAGCGGCGCCCACATCGAGGTACCGAGCACTTCGTTGAGCAGTGCCAGCTTGAGCTGGCCGAAACCGGGACCACCGAGCTCGGGACCGAGATGGCAGGCCCACAGGCCCTGATCCTTGACCTGCTGCTGCAGCGGCCGCATCAGCGCCCGGATCTCGGGGTCGGCGCGGTCGTAGGGGTTGGGGTAGAGCAGATCCAGGGGCTCGACCTCGGTGCGAACGAACTCCGCTACCCAGTCGAGTTTGCGCTGGTACTCCGGATCGGTCTCGAAATCCCAAGCCATGGTCAGCCTTTCGTGTTGTCGCCCGTGGCGCGCAGCCCGGACAGGACGGTGTCGGTGAGGATGTCGGCGATCTCGGCGGGGGAATGGGAGCCGCGCTCGCGGTACCAGTAGCCCAGGGAGTTGAGCATGCCGAGCATGCCGTTGGTGACGATGTGGTCGGCGGTGCGTAGTTGACCGGCCGCGTGGCCCGCGTCGATCACGTCTTGCCAGTGGCGCTGCAGCCGATCGCGCAGTTGCTGGAGCACGACCGCGTGTTCGTGGGTGAGTGCGTCGGCGTCACGCAGGTGCACGGCCACCGCGCGCCGATGGGTGACGATCAGCTCGACGTGACTGCGAATCAGCAGGCGCAGGGTCTCGACAGGGTCGGCATCGGCCTCGATGATGCGTTCGGCGTCGGCGAGCAGCAGCCGGGTGTAGTCGCGCAGGATCGCCCACAGCAGGTCTTCCTTGGAACCGATGTGGTAGTACAGCGCACCCCGCTGGACGTCGGCTCTCGCGCCGATCTCGGCCACGCCCGTGGCGTGGAATCCGCGTTCGGCGAACAGCTCGAGCGCGGCGTCGTGGATCCGCTCGCGGGTGTCGGCGCGCTCGGTGGCACGAGGGCGTCCGCGACGGCGCACGGGCGATACCGGTTCGGTGGTCACGGCGCCTCCGTTCGGTCCGGCACGCGACTTAATGTTCCGATCAGTACATTAATTGCCTGCGCACCTACAATCAAGGGGTGACCCGCCGCGCCCATGCCTCCGACCTCGGTGGCTCGGCGTGGCGGAATGGACGGAGGCCGCAGGGCGTTCGAACCCACACGAGGTGTCACCTCTACCCACGGGTAACATGACATCGACTTTTCCCACCCGGTTTTCACCAAAGTGAGGCAGTAGATGACAGAGCGGATTCAGGTCGGCGGGCTCCAGGTGGCGAGCGTTCTTCACGATTTCATCGAGAACGAGGCGCTCCCCGGTACCGGCGTAGATTCCGCCGCGTTCTGGGCCGGCGCCGAGCAGATCATCAACGACCTCGCCCCGCGTAACCGCGCTCTGCTCGCTGAGCGCGACGAGTTCCAGGGCAAGCTCGACGCTTGGCACGGCGAGAACCCGGGCACCGGCTACGACAAGGCCGCCTACAAGCAGTTCCTGACCGAGATCGGCTACCTCAAGCCTGAGCCGGCCGCGTTCCAGATCGCCACCGAAAACGTCGACACCGAGATCGCCACCACCGCGGGCCCGCAGCTCGTGGTGCCGGTGATGAACGCGCGCTTCGCGATCAACGCCGCCAACGCGCGGTGGGGCTCGCTCTACGACGCGCTCTACGGCACCGACGCCATCCCCGAGGCCAACGGCGCGGAGAAGGGCAGCGGCTACAACCGCGTGCGCGGCGACAAGGTCATCGAGTGGGGCCGCAACTTCCTCGACGACGCGGTCACCCTGATCACCGGTTCGCACCTCGGCTCGGCGTACTACAAGATCGTCGACGGCGAGCTCGAGATCGGTCTGGAAGACGGCACCGACATCGGCCTGGCCGACCCGTCGCAGCTCGTCGGCTACCTCGGCGATCCCGAGGCCCCGACCTCGATCCTGCTCAAGCACAACGGGCTGCACATCGAGATCCAGGTCGACGCCACCTCGCCGATCGGCTCCACCGACACCGCCGGTGTCAAGGACATCGTCCTGGAGTCCGCGCTCACCACGATCATGGACTTCGAGGACTCGGTCGCCGCGGTCGACGCCGACGACAAGGTCGTCTGTTACCGCAACTGGCTCGGCCTGATGAAGGGCGACCTGGCCGAGGAAGTCTCCAAGGGCGGCAAGACCTTCACCCGCACCATGAACCCCGACCGCGTGTTCACCGCGCTCGACGGTTCCGAGCTGGTCCTGCACGGTCGTTCGCTGCTGTTCGTGCGCAATGTGGGTCACCTGATGACCTCCGACGCGATCATCGACGCCGAGGGCAACGAGGTCGGCGAGGGCATCCTGGACGGCCTGATCACTTCGCTGATCGCCGTGCACTCGCTCAACGGTGACAACACTCGCCTCAACTCGCGCACCGGCTCGGTCTACATCGTGAAGCCGAAGATGCACGGCCCCGACGAGGCCGCGTTCACCAACGAGCTGTTCGGCCGGATCGAGGACGTCCTCGGCCTGACCCGCAACACCCTCAAGGTCGGCATCATGGACGAGGAGCGCCGCACCACGGTCAACCTCGCCGCGTCGATCGAGGCCGCCAAGGACCGCGTGGTGTTCATCAACACCGGCTTCCTCGACCGCACCGGCGACGAGATCCACACCTCCATGGAGGCCGGGCCGATGGTCCGCAAGGCCGAGATGAAGGCCCAGACCTGGATCACCTCCTACGAGGACTGGAACGTCGACACCGGCCTGGCCAAGGGTCTGCCCGGCAAGGCGCAGATCGGCAAGGGCATGTGGGCCATGCCCGACCTGATGGCGGGCATGCTCGAGCAGAAGATCGGCCACCCCAAGGCCGGCGCCAACACTGCCTGGGTGCCCTCGCCGACCGCTGCCACTCTGCACGCCACCCACTACCACCTGGTGGACGTGTTCAAGCAGCAGTCGCAGATCGCCAAGGGCGGCCCGCGCGCCACCGTCGACCAGATCCTCGAGATCCCCCTCGCCCAGTCCACCGACTGGACCGACGAGGAGAAGCGTCAGGAACTGGACAACAACTCCCAGGGCATCCTGGGCTACGTGGTCCGCTGGATCGATCACGGTGTCGGCTGCTCCAAGGTGCCCGACATCAACGACATCGGCCTGATGGAAGACCGTGCCACCCTGCGCATCTCGAGCCAGCTGGTCGCCAACTGGCTGCGCCACGGCATCGTCACCGAGGCCGACGTGATCGCCAGCCTCGAGCGGATGGCCCCGGTCGTCGACCGCCAGAACGCGAACGACAAGACCTACCGCCCGCTGGCCCCGAACTTCGATGACAACATCGCGTTCCAGGCCGCCAAGGAACTGGTCCTGGAAGGCACCACGCAGCCCAACGGCTACACCGAGCCGATCCTGCACCGGCGTCGTCGTGAGTTCAAGGCCGCGCAGAAGTAGTGGTGTCGACTGCATGAAAAGTAGCTCATAGCAGCTCTTTTCGTTCGAGGCCCCGTGTCGGAGACATCCGAGGCGGGGCCTCTGCCGTCACCGGAGATCACCTGGGATACCGGCTCGTCACGCTCAAAACGGTCACAAAAACGGTCACAGGCAGAACGCGCTGACATCGTCCGCAGAAGTGATCTACCAGTGGGTTCGCGTCTCTCCTTTGGGCTGACGTTGCGGCAATGCGGCATGGGTTGTGGCCGCCCGGTATCGGCTACAGGACCGTTTCGCAGACTTTCGGAGTCCCCGATACTTGGGCGAGTGCATGGGTTGACGCTCGCCTTGAAGTTGCCCGGTCGTCGGCGTGTCGGAGTACGACGCGCGGGGGAATTGCAGCACATAGCAATCAGACAGCTAACTGTCTATGCTCTGAAACGTCAACCATTCGCTTGCATCAAGTGGGACGTGTCCGTCGCAGCAGGCTCATGGGCCTGTCGAACCAGTAGAGCTATTGTCTAACATAGATATGCGTATCTAGGCATATTGTGTTGGTTCCCTCTCGGCGTCGGGAATCATCCTCGGTTACATACATTGGCTGTCGAGTGGGGAAGGCCTCGGGCCCAAATGCGTGGCGCGTATGGCAGTTCCGGGTCGGCCGCTGGAGATCTGGACCCGATCGGCGTAAATCTGTCCCCGCAGTTCGGCGGCAGATTCTGCGTACACGCCCGTGCTACGAAACCATCAAGCACAACGATGGGCGTGGTTCATGCAGAAACTGTGTCCGGTACGGGTCATCGCGTGCCATAGGTTCGATCTACGCTTCCTCTCCTGGACCTCCCGGACTCGGTCGGCTCAAGGTCAAGGTAATTGCGCTACCGAAAGTGACAGGTGGGCGATGATGAGAGTCGTCAGTAACTCAGCGCTGCTGCCGGTTCGCTAGTCGCTATTCGTGACCTGGGCCTGGCAGATCTGCTGGCGCGGCGGAACTGGGAGGCGGATCCGGGCCCGGCGCCTGGAAGATCACAGCAAACAAGCCCGGTACTCGACCCGGGGTCTACGAGTACTAGGGGGCTCGTGGTTCGCGATCGCGTGGAACCCGCGTGCCCTGGCGCGGTGGTGACCGCGTGCCTCCAGGATCGGTTGTGGTGCATGAATGCAGGAGTGCCCCTGCGAGAGAACGCCATTGAATTGATGGCTGTGATCATCCTGATCATCGTGGCGATGATCGCGATCAGCGGAACGGCTGCGTGGAATCAGCGAAGGAACATATCCTGCGACGAGTTCCCCTGCCCGAAAGACCATCCTGTCGGCTGCCGCTCCCATCGGCATGTGACCGTTGGCGCCGAACGGCGCTGCGGCTCAGGGTCATCTAGTTCATTACCGGTAGTGATGCGCGCTGAACGGCCCGCCTGTGCAGGTCTGGTTTGGCGGATGAGGGCGCTCGTCCTCAGTTGTGCATCGCCGTGATTGCGCTGTCGGCGGCGGGCGGACGGGGTGCTGTGAGGGGTGCGTCAAGCGGGCCGTGAACTCGCCGAGACGATGTGCTCCGCCAGCGATGCAGTCGTCGTGACCGAGCGTGTGGACTGGGAGGAACGCGAACGCGCACGGCTGCCAATGTTGGCGGTCGAGTTGCTCGACCGATGTAGCGAGTATGCAATCCTGGGCGAGCCGTGCCACAGTTCGGTTTGGTATCTGAAATGCAGGTGTGCGCCGGGGCTCTCTCACTCACCTGGTCAGTCGTCGCGACGGCCCGATTCGATCCGCCGCTCGCGGCGAGTTTTACTGGGCCATAAGAACTTGAGAGTGATGCCCTTGAGCCCCCGGGCGCGGCGTCGGCTGCGTTCGTCGAGGTCGAGCATTGAGGACACCATCTCTGCGCCCAGGACATCCGCCATCCGACGGTCGAGTCGATAAATGATCCGCCGAGACCAGAACACGTGAATCGCGACAGCTGACACACCGTAGGTGACGAGCACCAGAGCGAGAACCTGCCACCATAGAATCTCCGGAAGAATGCCGAGTCCTGTGGCGTATTCGGCGAGGTAGCTCATCGCAGGGTGCAACACACCCAGCAACATCAACGCAGCGATGACGGGCGCGAAACGTCCCGCCCGCTGTAAGTCGGCGCTGACGATCGCTTCGGCCAGTGCACCTCGTTGCTGGAGGGGGGACAACTCGTCGTATCGGGGTCCGATGACCAAGACGAATTGCTCGACGGTCAAGCGGGGGTGTACTCCGTCCACGCACCAGTCCGGTGCGTTGCCCAGTTCGACCTGCGGGGCCTGCACCCCGAACCTTTGGGCGAGCTCGCCGACTTGAGTCTCGATTTGATCTTGATCCACCAGCAGATGATGTATCAAGTGATTGACTATCGCCTGTCGAGCCGTGCAGGCCGACCCCGAACGGGGGTAAGCGCTCGGTAGGACGCTATCTGCTGCTCGGAGTGTGGGGCAAATTAGGGAAGCTCGAGATAGCCTGCGTGTTGTCGCTTTTCGGTCAGGGGGCTCGGCATCGACTTAGCTGTCGCGGCCGCCGCGGTCGAACCGTGCTGCTGTCTGCCGACGAGCGCCGGCGGCGCGGCGCAGCGTCGATCTTGGGAATCACCTTGCTCAGCCAGTCCGGTTCTCACCGTTTCAGATGCCGTCCGCCAACCCGACCGCGAAATCCTTTCCCGACCTCGGAGCTTCGGCGCTTTCTTGCTGCTGTCGACCCCTGGTCGACGAGATCAAAGTCGGACGTCAGGTCATCGTTCGGTGCGCGTAGATCCCATGAACAACCTATTGAGATCGGTGTCGGGTGGTAGGGCCATCACCCACCCCTGCGGGTGCGTTGTTGGCGGTTTCGGGTCCTCCGCCGCTGCACTGCGCATACCGGTGCCACATTGCTGTGTCCTATAACTGATGCACCGGCTCGGGTCCTCTTCCTGCATGTTCTGTTGGTTTCCTGTTTCGGGCGGCTTCTCGGTGGCCAGGCGCTGATCCTGCACGAACCAGGTTCAGCCACCCGATCCGTACTCCACGATCGGCTTCTTGGCAGGGATGAGCCCCACCACGGGATCTTGTGCCGGATTGGTCTGTGTAGTTCTGTCTGAGCAGACTGCTGCGGCAGGGTTGGTTGCGCTGGCGGGTAGGTCGATACTTGGATGTTGAGATGTGGGGCCTAGGAGAGAGTCGGTGAGATGGGTCCGTTCGAAAGTGAATGTAAATCGGGCGATCGGCGTGTAAACGTGCAGGTCGATTAGTGTGCTCCCCGCGCGAGCGGGGATGAGCCCGGTTTTCACCCCTCGGTGATACTTCGACCTGCGTGCTCCCCGCGCGAGCGGGGATGAGCCCATCAGCTCACCGCCCATAACCCTCGCCCCGGCGTGCTCCCCGCGCGAGCGGGGATGAGCCCATGAAGTACGGGTACAGCGCGCCGACGCCCTCGTGCTCCCCGCGCGAGCGGGGATGAGCCCAACATTCCGCGACCGCCGGCCGCGCGGCTACGGTGCTCCCCGCGCGAGCGGGGATGAGCCCAGCCTGGTGATCGGTGCACCGAGCCGGGACCGGTGCTCCCCGCGCGAGCGGGGATGAGCCCGGAACCTTCGGCCTGACCCAGGAGGGCTTGGAGTGCTCCCCGCGCGAGCGGGGATGAGCCCCGGGTGTGCACCTGCGTGCTGAGCAGGGTCATCGTGCTCCCCGCGCGAGCGGGGATGAGCCCCGAGGAGACGACCCGCCATGCCTGAAATCCGAGTGCTCCCCGCGCGAGCGGGGATGAGCCCAAAGCGGCAGAGGCGGCGGGCTTGCCTGTTGGGTGCTCCCCGCGCGAGCGGGGATGAGCCCGCGGTAGCGCCGTCAACGAACTTGAAGCATTCGTGCTCCCCGCGCGAGCGGGGATGAGCCCCACGAACCGACTCCAGAGGGAAGCCCGGAAGAGTGCTCCCCGCGCGAGCGGGGATGAGCCCGGCCCGGATAGGTGCACTCCCACGGGATTACGGTGCTCCCCGCGCGAGCGGGGATGAGCCCTGGATCGACCACGGGTGCGCTCATCCGGCTCTGTGCTCCCCGCGCGAGCGGGGATGAGCCCCGGTCTGGCGCGCGCCCGGAGGAGGCGAGCCGGTGCTCCCCGCGCGAGCGGGGATGAGCCCTGCCCGCGCTCGAGAAGGGCATGACCGGGGTAGTGCTCCCCGCGCGAGCGGGGATGAGCCCGAGACTACGCCCACCTTCATCCAATGCTAGGTGTGCTCCCCGCGCGAGCGGGGATGAGCCCGGCGCCATCGGCTCGAGGCGGTCGGTGACGGGGTGCTCCCCGCGTGAGCGGGGATGAGCCCAACGTCGACCTGGAGTTCACCCCGCCCTGGCCGTGCTCCCCGCGCGAGCGGGGATGAGCCCCCAGGGAGCGCAGTGGAATCCGAGCAGCGATGGTGCTCCCCGCGCGAGCGGGGATGAGCCCACCCACCGCAGGACGGGATTACCGCCGGTGCGGTGCTCCCCGCGCGTGCGGGGATGAGCCCACCCACCGCAGGACGGGATTACCGCCGGTGCGGTGCTCCCCGCGCGTGCGGGGATGAGCCTCGAGTGGAGCGCACGAACATAGTCGTCGACCGGTGCTCCCTGCGCGAGCGGGGATGAGCCCAGAGGGCCGATCCAGTCGGTAAGGGGCATCGGGTGCTCCCCGCGCGAGCGGGGATGAGCCCAACCCAAGGGTGGTGTGTTGATCGGATCGTGAGTGCTCCCCGCGCGAGCGGGGATGAGCCGACACGCCGACTTCGGTGGTTGGCGCTGGTGATGTGCTCCCCGCGCGAGCGGGGATGAGCCCCGGCTGGCCAAATGGAGGAGACCGGACCTGCAGTGCTCCCCGCTTGAGCGGGGATGAAGCCCTGGATGGGTGCCTGGTGGCCGAAGATCGTCCGTGGTCCCTGCGAGAGCGGGAGGGGTGCAGACCAACCAACTTCGCCTCGATGGCGGCAGCGGTGGTTGGAATACTAAAGTCTAGGCTCATTGACAGTGAATTTCGGTGAGGGTGGGCGCGCTGCTTCCACGAAATTGGAAACCCGGATCGGGCTTGGTAGAGAACTGCGGTTTCCTGGGTCGAGACGTGCTCAACCAGGGCATTCCGTGAGTTCGTATCGTGATGGTGGGTCACGCCGGATCGCTCACAGTCTGACCTGGCCGACCGGTCCCGGGGCAGGTCTGCAGGAGCGAAAGTCCGGCTGAGTTCTGAAGGGGGAGTGTAGTTGTCGGTGGGTGTGGGTATGGTCGGCTCTTCGCGTTGATCGGTCGGGTTAGCGAGGGGGTGTCATGGTTTCGTCGGCGGTGTTGTCGGCGTGGGCGAAGAGCGATCGGGAGGGCGGCAGTCTGTCGCTGTTTCGTCATTCTGCGGACTCGGTGGCAGTAGCTGGTCTGGTGTGGGATCAGTGGTTGCCCCACCACGTCCGGTCGTTGCTGGCCGATGGTCTGCCCGGGGGACTTGCAGATGCGCGAGTGTTGTTCTGTTGGCTGGCGGGCATGCATGACCTCGGCAAGCTCACCCCGAGTTTCGCTTGCCAGGTCCCGGAGTTGTTCGATCGGATGCACGACCACGGGTTGCCGGCGGCAGGGTTGCCGGTGGATCGAAAGTTGTTGCCGCACGGGTTGGCCGGGCAGATCGCGTTCGGGAAATACCTCGAAATGCTGGGGTGGTCGAAACGTGTGGCGTCGACGTATGCGGTGATCGTTGGAAGCCATCACGGTGCTCCACCGACAGTAGGACAGATCCAGGCGGCAACCAACGGTGGACGCTCGTTATGGGGTGGACAGCAGTGGGATGACGCTCGCCGCGAGTTGATTACGTTCGTGACTGACAGGACAGGTGCTGCGGATCGTGTCGCGGACTGGGCGACGGTCCGGCTGTCGACGATGCAGCAGGTGCTGATGACCGCGGCGGTGATCGTGACCGACTGGATCGCTAGTAACCAAGAGTTGTTTCCGCTGGACAGTGCACGTGTGTCCAGCGTTGAGGCCGCGAAAGCATGGAAGGTGCTCGGGCTGCCCGAAGCCTGGTCACCGGTCGGTGCGGCGAGGGATTCCCTCGTTGCCCGGCAGGAGTTGTTTCGGTCCCGGTTCGTTCGTGATGATCCGATGCGGCCACTGCAGCAGGAATGCTTGCGGATCGCGTGCGAGTTGTCCGAGCCGGGGTTGATGATCATCGAGGCGCCGATGGGGGAGGGTAAGACCGAAGCTGCTCTGCTTGCCGCCGAGGTACTTGCTGAAAGGTTCGGTGCTGGAGGGGTGTTCGTTGCGTTGCCGACGATGGCGACCTCGGATGCGATGTTCGCACGGGTGCGGCAGTGGGTCGACGCGGTGTCGGGTCGGCCCGGCAGCATGGTGTTGGCGCATGGCAAATCGGCGTTGAACGAGGACTTCACGCAGCTGAAGCAGCGAAGCTTTGTTGATATCGGGTCCGATTGCGAAGACAGCGCGGTGCTGGCGCATGGTTGGTTCGTCGGGAAGAAGGGACCGCTGGCGAATTTTGTTGTCGGCACGATCGATCAGGTGTTGCGAGGTGCACTCAAGACCCGTCACGTGATGCTGCGGCACCTGGGGTTGGCGAACAAGATTGTGGTGATCGACGAGGTCCACGCCGCAGACAGTTACATGTCGACGTACCTGTGTCGGGTGTTGGAATGGCTTGGCGCGTACCGGGTTCCAGTGTTGTTGTTGTCAGCGACACTGCCACCGACGCAGCGTGCGGCCTTGTTGGATGCCTACCGACGTGGCCGCCCAGAGGTGGCCGAGCCCATCGATCTCGATGTTGTGGGCTATCCCGCGATCTCGGTGTGGCCTCATGCTGACTTGTCGTGTGTGGTGGCGCCGTCGGGGCGGTCGATCGACGGTGTCGAGCTCGATTTCGTCGCCGACGATGATGAGTTGTTGACCAGCCGGTTGGCGGAGGTTCTTTCTCAGGGTGGGACGGCGGGGGTGGTGTGCAACACCGTTGCCCGGGCCCAGCACCTGTATGAGGTGATGACCGCGGAAGGTCGGTTCGACGCTGGTGAGGTGTTGCTGCTTCATTCGCGGTTCGTGTCGGTCGATCGTGCCCGGTACGAGGCGCGGTTGCGTCGGCTGCTCGGACCGCCGGGTGCCGATGACCGACCGTCGCGGTTGATTGTCATCGGCACGCAGGTGATCGAACAGTCCCTCGATATCGATGTCGATCTGCTGGTGACCGATGTGGCACCGGTGGACCTGATCCTGCAGAGAATCGGCCGACTGCACCGTCACCTGCGCTCGACCCGCCCCGAACGGGTAAGCATGCCCCGTTGCTGGATCCGCGGCGCGGACTGGGCAACGGTGCCCCCGAAACTGGACAAGGGATGCGAAAAGGTCTACGGCCGAGCACGTTTGCTGCGTGCGGCTGCCGTGTTGACAGGTCGGCAGGGGCCCGGGCTGGACATTCCGGCCGACATTCCCGGCCTGGTATCGCATGCCTACGCCGAACATTTCACTGTTCCTGCGGGGTGGGAGGAGGTGTTCGCAGACGCGGAGTCGGCGTGGGCGCTGCACGTGGCCGATCAGCGCAAACGTGCCAGTGACTATCTGCTCGGCCCGCCACGCACAGAGAACCCGACCATTCGCGACTGGTTGGTCGCCGGGGTGCGCGACGATGCCGACGGGGTCGGTGGCCAAGCGCAGGTCCGTGACGCCGAGGACAGCATCGAAGCGATCGTCGTGCAGCGGATCGGCGACGAGGTCCGCGTCCTACCGACTGTCGCGCAGGTGGGAGGCAAGGTCGTTCCCACCGATGCCTGCCCGGACCCGCAGCTGGCGAAAACGCTGGCGCAGTGCACGATCCGACTGCCACCGTTCCTGACCCGCTACAACCGGATGAGCGTGGTCCTGCGAACTCTCGAGGACACCTTCTACCCGGGCTGGCAGCAATCACACTGGCTGGCAGGCGAACTCGTCTTGGAACTGGACGAAGATCTGAGCACCGAGCTGGCCGGATACCTCGTGGCCTATGACCCAATCCTGGGGCTGGTCGTGACACCGAAGAAGGAAACAGGCACCGACACATGACAACGGCGACAGCGGGACTCAACCTCATCGAGGACCCCTGGATCGAAGTGGTCGACCGGTCCGCGAAAGTCGAAGTGCTTTCCGTGCGCGAGGTGCTGCACCGAGCATCGGAGCTCTCCGGCATCGTCGGCGAGGTCCCTACCCAGTCTTTCGCGATTCTGCGTGTCCTGTTGGCGATCCTGCGTCGCAGCATCGCCGACAGGCCAGGCATGGCGGTGGATGTGTGGTCCTCGTTGTGGGAGTGCGACAGCCTGCCGGTCACCGAGATCGATCTCTACCTCGACACCCACCGGGGGCGTTTCGAGCTCTTCAACGCGCAGCAACCGTTCTTCCAGGTCGCCGGACTCAAAGCCGCCGGCGACACTGTCGGCCCGCTCGACAAACTGATCGCGGATGTGCCCAACGGAGCCAAGTACTTCACCACCCGCGCGGGCCGTCATCTGCAACAGATCGACTTCGCCGAGGCCGCCCGGTGGTTGGTCCACGCGCACGGGTTCGACCCTTCCGGGATCAAAACCGGCGCGGTCGGTGACCCGCGAGTGAAGAACAACAAGGGCTACCCCATCGGCGTCGGCTTCGCCGGAGCATTGGGTGGTGTGTTCCTCGAGGGCGCGACGTTGCGCGAAACGCTACTGCTGAACCTCGTTCTGCTCGACATCAACGGCGAGCGCTACCGCAGCGACGATGTCCCGGCCTGGGAACGCGAACCCGACGGACCCGGGGTGCGCACGGACCCGATACCGACAGGGCCCGCGGATCTGTCGACCTGGCAGAGCCGTCGAATCCGATTGGTAGCCAACGAGAACCAGGTCACCGGTGTCGTGTTGTGCAACGGGGACCCGCTCGAACCGTTCAACCAGCACCGACTGGAACCCATGAGCGGGTGGCGCTACAGCGACATCCAAACCAAGAAGGCCGGCAAAACCCGCCACTACCCTCGCACCCATGATCCGGAACGGTCGTTGTGGCGCGGAATGAGCTCGATGCTCAACGACCTCGCCACCAGTGAGTCGACCGCGGGCAGCAACATCACCGCCGGTGTCGTGCACTGGGCCCAGCAGCTCGTTGACGACGATGTCTTGGATCCCACCCATCCCATCCGATTGCACGCGGTCGGTATGCACTACATCAACCAGCAATCCGTTGTCGGCGAAGTGGTTGACGACACCATCGGTTTCCGCGTGGGTTTATTGTCCAATCCCGTCCTGCGCTCTTGTGCGGTGCGTGCCGTGGACTGCGCCGACGAAGCGGTATCGGCGTTGAGTTGGTTGGCCGCGAACCTCACTCGTGCGGCTGGTGGCGACACGGACGGGCCGCGGACCCGGGCGCGCGAGGAGGGCTACTTCGCGCTGGAAGCACCGTTTCGACGATGGTTGGCCGGGCTGGATCCACGCAACGACACCTTCGACGAGGAGCTGCGTGTCTGGCATCAGATCGTGCGCCCGATCATCGACCAACTCGCTGCCGATGCCATGAGCGCTGCGGGCAAGCCCGCGTGGGTCGGGCGCAAGGTCGATGCCCGATGGCTCGATTCCGGACTTGCCTCGATCATGTACCGGGCCCAGCTCCGCAAGGCCGTGCCGGGCGCCTTCGAACCTACCGATGACGACGGAGACCTCGTATGACCTCGACACAACCTTCCACCACCACCCGGTACGGGCCGCTCGAAGAGTATGTCCACCAAGGTATTTCGCGGCGCCAAGCTGCCTATCTCCGCCGTGAGAGCAGCGCGCTGGCCGATATGGCCAAGCTGCGCCGGGGAATCGGTGCGCCGCCCGGTCGTCTGCCGGAGCTGTGGGCACTGACCCTCGACGGTCTGCCCGTCTCGCCGTGGGAGTCCGCTGGCCGCGGTCCGAGCAGTACCGAGGCAGAACCGACGGCGTGGGAATTGGCCGCCTACGACGCGATGACCGTGCACGCGTTGCACCAGCAGTCGCGTGTGCAGCCGATGCACCGACGCGACTTCACCAGTCTGGGACGTGCGGTGCGTCGACTCGGAACCTCGGCCGGGGCCGAGGACGCGGTGCGGTCGCGATTCCATGTGATTGGTACCGCCCAAGATCATGACGCACGGTTGACCTATCTGCGTGGGCTGATCGGTCAGCTGCGTGCGTTCCAGATCCCGCTCGACTACGCGCGTCTCGCGGTGGATCTGTACAAGCTCGAGACCGGTCGATACGCCGATCAGGTTCTGCTCTCGTGGGGTCGCGATTACCACCGCAACCTCGCACCGACCACCCACTCTGCTACCCCAGAAACCGGAGAAGACCAGTGACCCGCATGTTCGTCGACGTCCACATCCTGCAGACGGTCCCCCCGTCCAACATCAACCGCGACGACACCGGCAGCCCCAAGACCGCCGTCTACGGCGGTGTGCGCCGGGCACGGGTATCGAGCCAGGCGTGGAAACGCGCCACCCGCACGATGTTTCGCGAACTGGTCGACCCGGCAACGCTGGGTGTGCGGACCAAGCGGGTCGTGGAATTGGTCGCCGAACGTATCGGCAACGCCGTGGACGACCCGGCTGAGGCAGCAGCGAAGGTAATCAAAGAAGCCGGGATCAAACTCGAAAAGCCCACCGCGAAGAAGAAGGGCAAAGACGATGAGCCCGCCGACCCGGCAGATCAGCTCGAACAGTCGAAGTATCTGCTGTTTCTGAGCGCGACCCAGATCAATCGTCTTGCCCAGCTGGCGATCGACACCGCAAACACCGGGACCACGGACAAGGCCGCGGCCAAAGCTGCCGCCAACGGCGCCGACAGCATCGACGTCGCACTGTTCGGGCGCATGGTGGCCGACTCCACCGACCTCAACGTCGACGCCGCCGCCCAGGTCGCCCATGCGTTGAGCGTGCACTCGGTCAACAACGAGTTCGACTACTTCACCGCGGTCGACGACCGAGCACCCGAGGACAACGCCGGTGCCGGGATGATCGGTGTGGTCGAGTTCAACTCCTCCACGCTCTACCGTTACGCCACCGTCAACGTCGACCAGCTCGAGAAGAATCTCGGCGACAAGGAAGCGACCGCGGTCGCGGTCGCGAACTTTTTGACCGCGTTCGTGCGCAGCATGCCCACCGGCAAGCAGAACACCTTCGCCAACCGCACCCTGCCCGATGCAGTCGTGATCAGCGTGCGCACCGATCAGCCGGTGAACCTGGTGACCGCCTTCGAATCACCGGTCGAGGCACTGGGCACGGCCCGCTCGGCCGGAGCAGCCAAACAGCTTCTGGAACGCTACCGCGCGCTGGAAAACGCCTACGGGACCAGCGAAGCAACCAACTATGTCGTTGTCGCCGCGAGCGGTGTCGAGGTCCTCGCCGAGCTCGCCACCCCGGCATCGTTGAGCTCGGTGGTCGATCAGGTCGCCACCCAGGTGCGTGACGCCCTCGGCGTGACGTCGTGAGTGTTCTGCGGCTCAAACTCGCCGCGCCCCTGCAGTCGTGGGGTGTGGCCAGCCGGTTCACCCGCCGTGAAACCCAGCAGTACCCGTCCAAGAGTGGTGTGCTGGGTTTGATCTGCGCTGCCAAGGGCCGCCGCCGGACCGACCCGATCGAAGACGAACTGACCCAGCTCGGATTCGGGGTCCGCATCGACCAGCAGGGAACATTGGTGCGGGACTTCCAGGTCGCGCGCAGCCTCGACGGCCGCGACACCTACCCGCTGTCCTATCGGTACTACCTTGCCGACGCGGTGTTCGTGGCCGCGATCCACGGCGATCGTGAACTCCTGGAAGGGATCCGGGACGCGCTGCGAGCGCCGACCTTCCCTCTCTATCTCGGGCGCCGATCCTGCCCGGTCACCGAACCGCTGATCATCGGCGACATCGAAGACCAAACCTTGACCGAGGCACTGGCCGCCACGCCGTGGCAGGCCTCGCGGTGGTACCGAAACAAGCAGCCCGCCACGATGCACCTGCCGATCTATCGTGACCTGCTGCCCGGCGACCCGGATGAGGCGTTGCAGGAACGGGTCCGCGATGTTCCCGTGGACTTCGACCCACAGCGGCGCGAATACGGTTGGCGGTGTGTGGTCAGCGGCGCGGTCGAGATCACCAACCCCGACGGCACCAAACGCCACGACCCGTTCGCTGCGCTGGGAGGCGCCTGATGTATCTGTCGCGAATCCCACTCAATCCCGCCCGCGCCGGGACCCGCCGGTTCCTCACCTCACCCCAGGTCACCCACGCGGCAGTGATGTCCTCCTTCGCCCCCACCGACGACACCGGCGATCACCCGCCTGTCGGCGAAGGTCGGGTGCTGTGGCGAATCGACCGTGCGGAGAACAACATACACCTCTACGTTGTTTCACCGACCCGACCGGACTTCACCCACATCATCGAACAAGCCGGCTGGCCGACGACCAGCACCTGGGCCACCCGCGACTACCGGGACCTGCTCGACGACCTCGCCGCGGGACAGCGATGGCATTTCCGTCTCACCGCCAACCCAGTGCGCGCGGCGATGGACCGGGTGGTCAACGACCCGACCGTGCGCGGTCGAGCGACGGGGCTGGACTCGGATGGTCAACTGCAGTGGCTGCAGCGCAAGGCCACCGATCACGGGTTCGAGCTCGGGCAATGCGTCAGCGGAGACGGCAAGGAACCCGATGTCATCATCACCGACCGCAGATCAGTGAGCTTCCAACGCCATTCGCACGCGGTGTCGCTGTCGACAGCAACCTTCGAAGGCACTTTGCAGGTCACCGACCCGCAGCGCCTACGTGCCGCGCTGGTGGGTGGGATCGGCCGGGCGAAAGGGTACGGCTGCGGGTTGATCACCCTGGCACCGGCGTGAAAGACATCCCCGGAACCAGGCCACCACGGATCGGCGAACTCGTGCGGGCACGAGATCGCCTGTCGTTCATCTACATCGAACGCGCCACCGTGCATCGCGATGCCAACGCCATCACCTCCACCGATGAACGCGGAGTCGTCCACATCCCCGCGGCGACAATTGGTGCCCTGCTGCTCGGCCCGGGGACTCGGGTGACTCACCAGGCGATGATGCTGCTCGCCGAGAGCGGATCCACCGTGGTCTGGGTAGGGGAGCGGGGCGTGCGGTACTACGCACACGGCCGATCACTGGCCCGCAGCTCACGCCTACTCGAAGCCCAAGCAGCGGCGGTATCCAATCAGGCCAGCCGCCTGCGGATCGCACGGCAGATGTATGAGATGCGATTTCCGGGTGAGAACGTCGCCGGGCTGACAATGCAGCAACTGCGCGGCCGCGAAGGTGCGCGCGTCCGTCGCATCTACCGCGAGCACGCCGAGCGCACCGGCATCGAATGGCAACGGCGCGACTACAACCCGAACGACTTCGTCGGCTCTGACCTGGTCAACCAAGCGCTCTCCGCGGCCACTACCTGTTTATACGGGGTGGCGCATGCGGTGATCGTCGCCTTGGGCTGCTCGCCGGGACTGGGTTTCGTCCATGTCGGCCACGAACGTTCCTTTGTGTTCGACCTCGCCGACCTCTACAAGGCCGAGTACGCCATCCCGGCTGCGTTCGACGCCGCGGCAACGATCGAAGCAGAAGGTGGTGACGACATCGGGGGAGTCACCCGACGTGCGGTGCGCGACGCAGTCCATGCTGGAAACCTGTTGGCGCGCTGCTGCTCTGACATCCAGACCCTGCTGCTGCCGGGCAGTCAAGGTGACGCCGAGGAATGGGACAGCGACGTGGTGGAGCTGTGGGACCGCAAAGGCAACGTCGCAGCTGGCATCTCTTACGTCGACGAGGACCCGCCGTGGTAGTTCTGGTTCTGACCGCGTGCCCTGCAGGGCTTCGTGGCCACCTGACCCGTTGGTTCCTCGAAGTCAGTCCCGGTGTGTTCGTCGGTATCGTCAGCGCTCGCGTGCGCGACTTGTCCTGGCAGCGTGTGGTCGAGCTCTGTAAAGACGGTCGCGCCATCATGATCCACACCACACGCGGCGAACAACGCCTGGCATTCAAGACCCACCGTCATGACTGGAAACCGATCGACGTCGACGGAATCCACCTCATGCTCCGACCTCACGCTGGTGACCCGAAATCCGGAGGTGCGCGGCCGGGCTGGAGTAAGGCGAGTCGATACCGTCGTGCACATCAAACGAAACGCCCGGAGTCAGGCAGCCATGACTGACTGTCACTGGGTTGATGGACGAAGTGCGTGCAGTTTGGCTGCTGATTCTTCCCACCTCGCCACAGTCAGAGTCGCATCTATCGACGGCTACGGGACGCCTTAACGAAGTGCTGTCGGTAAGGAGGAGGTGCGGCAGTGCCGGTGATGAGTCAGACTGAAACCGCGGCGGTCAATAACCGAAGTACTGTGCGGGGCTTGTTCAAAAGTGAATGCGATTCGGTGGTTTGCTCCGTAAATGTGCAGTTCATTTGTGTGCTCCCCGCGCGAGCGGGGATGAGCCCCGGCGCACCACCCACACCCGGATCGGCTCGGTCTGAAACGGCGGCGGTCAATGACCGAGGTACTGTGCGGGGCTTGTTCAAAAGTGAATGCGATTCGGTGGTTTGCTCTGTAAATGTGCAGGTCAGTTAGTGTGCTCCCCGCGCGAGTGGGGATGAGCCCGGTGCGCAGCTCATGTGGCATATCGACCATGAGTGCTCCCCGCGCGAGTGGGGATGAGCCCCCAGTCGTTCGACATGGGGTGCTCGTGAAGTAGTGCTCCCCGCGCGAGTGGGGATGAGCCCGTGAAGTCGCCTACGTTCAACAAGTGGGCTGAGTGCTCCCCGCGCGAGTGGGGATGAGCCCGACTGGTGATAGACGCCGATCCGAGCACGGATGTGCTCCCCGCGCGAGTGGGGATGAGCCCGACTTCGGCTTCGGCAGCGCCGAGCTGGGCGAGTGCTCCCCGCGCGAGTGGGGATGAGCCCCTCGGCGACGTCATCGTCTGGCCGAGGTGGTTGTGCTCCCCGCGCGAGTGGGGATGAGCCCTTCGTCAGCCGATTCCCGGTCTGTCCGGGTTTGTGCTCCCCGCGCGAGTGGGGATGAGCCCGCGGCGAAGATCGTGGCCACGGTGTTGCCGCCCGTGCTCCCCGCGCGAGTGGGGATGAGCCCAACATGGGTTTTAGTGGCTTGTGCGCAACCTTGTGCTCCCCGCGCGAGTGGGGATGAGCCCCGATAGACTGTCAGGACATCCTGACAGAGACTGTGCTCCCCGCGCGAGTGGGGATGAGCCCGTGCGTTCATCGAGATGATGGCGCTGATCGCTGCTGATCAGGCCGCTGGTGCGCTGTTCGCCTTCTTCGCTGGTGGTACGTCCGCGGTCGCCGCGCAGGGTGGGATGGCGATCCTGTTGGCCGCCTACGGCGCCAGGATCGCGACCACCATCCGTGCGCTGATCGGCCTGGTCGCGGTCGTAAAAGTGCCGGCGACCGTCGCCCAGGCACTCGCGCGCAGCAGCGAGATACTAGGTCCGCTGCTGCGCGCCCGGCCTGCCCTCGCCGACGTCGGCGGCGCGGCGGCCGCGTCGCCTGGCCCGTTCATCGCGTGGCCGCGGCTGACCCGTCCCGGGCTGTGGACCGAAACGAAAGTGACGATCCTTCGGAATACGAAAGGGTGGACCAAACCTTGGGACACGACAGAAGACTTCTACGTGGTCGCGTCTGAGCCCGACATCATGGTGTCGAAGACCAAGAACTACGACAACCATCCCGAGATCACCCAGCTACCGAAAGACCCGAAGGGCCAGTACTACCTCGACGAGGCAAACGGGGTCCGCTACCCCGTCAAACCATCATGGGACTTCGGCCACAACAGCGGCTTCGAAAACCGCAAGTATCTCGCCGAAGGCCAGGCGAATGGATGGACCCAAGAAGAGCTCGCCGCCCACGTCAACGCCCACCCCGAACGATTCCATGTCGAAGACTCGACTGGAAACCGATCGCACCGAAGGGAACCGAAGTAGATGACCAACCTCGACGAATGGGGTCGGACCGCCCTGCACTACGCGGCACGCGACGGCGACGTCGAAGCCATCAACCGTCTGCTGGCGACCGAGGACGTCAACGCTGCCGATATCCACGATTGGACGCCACTGCACTTCGCTGCACAGGATGCCCACCCTGCGGCCATCGAGCGCCTACTCGATGCCGGCGCCGACATCGACGCGTTGACCGAGAAGGGCATGCCAGCCATCTATTGGGCGGCGATCGCCTCGGGCGGTGACCCAGTGGCCTCGATTCGTGTCCTGCGCGCCCACGGTGCAGACCCTCGACGTGAGACGATCGAAACCTATTTCGGGCTGAAAAGTCCGCTGCACTTCATCAACCAGTGGTCGAACCAGGACGTGATACAGGCCGAGTTCGCGGATCTGAAATGAGCGCCGATCCGGAGTACGACGCCGCGATCGATGAGATCCGGACCAAAGCGAACAGGGTACAGGCGACCCTGGCGAAGGTTCGCGGCACCGGCACGGCTGGAAATGGGGCCGTCAGTGCGACCGTCGATGCCGCCGGACATCTGCGGGGTCTGAAACTCCCACGCGATGCCCACCGGCTAGGCGACCGATTGGCGAGCCTCATTCTCGAAGCGGCCGCGAACGCGGAACGGGATGCGGCGACCAAGTCAGCGGCGGCGATGTTGCCGTTGACCGATGACAGCAGGGTCGTGGAGGGGTTGAAGTCGGTGCGTGAGGCGTTCGGCACGCCCCCGCGGTCGACAGCTCCGCTGACGGATGCTGAGGTCGAGGCCGCCGACGACGCGTACTTCGCACGCCTCAACGGTGCCGCCGTATATGACGAGGCCTAGGCGCGGCAGCGCGCCACGAGGGTCGTGAGGTGCGCTGGCTGGCGCGCTTCAGGAGGTCAGTGAGCATCGCCTTGTGGGCGCGTCTGATATCAGCTGGAGTCATCCGCGGTGGGCTTGGCGGCGTGCTCGTAGACCGCTGCGGTCGGAAACCTATGCTCGGTAGTGAGGCTCGCTTCGAGAGCCATGATGAACGGTTGGTTCAACATGGCTAGGTGTGCTCAAGAATGGTGGATCTTGTTGGTGTCTGGCGGTGGAGGTCGATTGAAAGTGAATGCAATTGGGGTCTTTGGCGTGCAAACATGCAGGTGAATTAGTGTGCTCCCCGCGCGAGCGGGGATGAGCCCTGATGAGCTGGGCGAACACCCGGTTGCCGAAGGTGCTCCCCGCGCGAGCGGGGATGAGCCCTGCTGCTCGACGGCAAGCGCGGACCCAATGACGTGCTCCCCGCGCGAGCGGGGATGAGCCCTGGCTGGTGCCTCGCCATTTCAGCGGGGGAAGGTGCTCCCCGCGCGAGCGGGGATGAGCCCAGATCATGGGAGCTGTCGAGTGAACGCGTGGTGTGCTCCCCGCGCGAGCGGGGATGAGCCCCGGCACCGGCGACACCGAAGTCGTAAAGCCCGGTGCTCCCCGCGCGAGCGGGGATGAGCCCTGCTGTGCGAGCGTGCCCGGAGATAGTACCCAGTGCTCCCCGCGCGAGCGGGGATGAGCCCTGGCTGATCGCACTGGACTGATTGACGTTCTGGTGCTCCCCGCGCGAGCGGGGATGAGCCCCTGGCCATGGCTGCGTCCTCGATCGCGGGCAGGTGCTCCCCGCGCGAGCGGGGATGAGCCCATCGCGCAGCGCGTCTACGTCCTCGGCCTGGTGTGCTCCCCGCGCGGGCGGGGATGAGCCCAGGTCACGACCGATCGAAGCCTTGCGCAGGCCGTGCTCCCCGCGCGAGCGGGGATGAGCCCATGCCCGATTCCAGCCCGGAAGGAACCCGATGGTGCTCCCCGCGCGAGCGGGGATGAGCCCCTTCCAATCGGCAGAGATCTAGGGCAATGGAAGTGCTCCCCGCGCGAGCGGGGATGAGCCCGGGATCATCCGGAAGCCTGAATCGTTGAGCCCGTGCTCCCCGCGCGAGCGGGGATGAGCCCCGCGAGACGATCATCGATTCATGGGAAGGCAAGTGCTCCCCGCGCGAGCGGGGATGAGCCCTAGGCAGATATTTCGCTACGAATCCGATGATCGTGCTCCCCGCGCGAGCGGGGATGAGCCCTACCGGCGTGATGTCCGATTCAGATAGCTTTCGTGCTCCCCGCGCGAGCGGGGATGAGCCCGATGACCAACCCGGCCACCCTCGATCTGTTCAGTGCTCCCCGCGCGAGCGGGGATGAGCCCTGTAAGAGAGGGATTCGTGATGCCCGAGTTGAGTGCTCCCCGCGCGAGCGGGGATGAGCCCCAGTTGCCCCAGTGGGTCGCCGAGACGGTGTAGTGCTCCCCGCGTGAGCGGGGATAAGCCCGCGATCGCCCACAGACTGGTCGCCAATACATCAGGGCTCAGGAGTGTCATCCACGATTCCTCGTAGGCTGCAACGCTGGCCGTCCTCGTATCCGACGATCAGAAAGCGAGCTAATCATCAAGCCTGCCAATTTTATTCGCGACAATAAGTCTACCGAGGTGGTGGGCAGGGTGCCCGGTATCGTACTGCCGCTCACTCTCGTCGCGAGCCGCTCATGTAGCGCGTGGAGCGCCGGGAGGCCAGCAGTTCGATGTCGACAGCGGAGCGCGGACTGAGCTCGAATCGCTCGCTGGCCTGACCCCAGCGTTTGATGAGGATGATCGCCCAACGCAGAGCAGGGTGTGAACCAGACTCGTGCAAACCGCATCTATACCTACAGGTGCGCCAGCCTCGGTGCGCTACCCGACCAACAGCTTCTGGCGAACAGAGCTGAGCCACAAGGAGTTACGTGTGAGCATCCACCCGGACGGCGCGTCGATGCTGGCATCGTGCGAGCGACGATAGCGCAGCCGGGATCGACGTCTGACACAGCGCCGGGCCCCTTGTGGATGCGTTGAACCGTCACGCCGACAACACGATTGATTGCGATGCCGACCGTGAGCAACTCATGACCTACCAGTGCGATCGTGCAAGCATGCACGACGCTATATCCCGGGGGACCGACGATTGACGTATAGGTGGTTTCGGCCGACATGTGTGATTGCTGCGCTTGCCATCGCCCTTGCCGCGATGACTGAAAGCGGCGTAGCGCACGCTGGGCCGATCGATTTCAACTCCGCTGATCAGTGGGAGATCGTCGAGCAGCACAACGAGTGGAAAGCCCAGACGGCAAGCCAAAAATCCGCAGGATGCCGCGGCTACAGCCGACTTCAAACCGGTGCGGGGGAGTGTACCGGCCCTGTCGCGGTGTGCCCGCCGAGAATGCGCGACGAGACCGCCGACGAGACCCGTCAGCGTATGGACTACATCGCCCGGTCGAACAAAACAAAGCTCCCGCGTCAGCGCGTCGAAACCGAAGGGCCGCTCAGGGCCGAAGCGAGCAAGCTAGCGAAGCTTGAACGCAGGAACAACCCCGTCTACGCCGCGACCGATACTGTCGCAGGCCACGTCCCCGATACCGCGTGGGGTGGTGAAGCCAACCCGCCAGGAGGGTGGCTACCGATGTCTATCAGCCTCAATGCGGCGCTCGGGGGCCAGATCGGCGCGTATCCGGTGGGCTATCTCGCGACCGGTTTCGCTGCAGGTGCCTGGGTGAACGAGATCTGCGTGATTCAGTGGCCATGCTCGACGACCGGCTCGACCACGCCATCAGGAGGTTGGAGCTCCGAGCAGGACCGGCGGCGCGCTCAACAGATCGTGTACGGGCCCTCGTGGAAGAAGCATTGCCACGAATTCCCGGGGTGGTCTCAAGAGGAGTTGACGGAGAAGGTGCTTCAAATACTGTATGGAGCCCCGGCCGCAGAATGTGAGGGTCCCCTGGGCCCGAAGGGAACAGTGCGCTACGGCGACGGGATCATCGTCACGTACACGTTCACGTCGAACACTGAGGGATACGGATCGGTCTACCGTCCTCGTGACGGGTTCAACGAATTCATCCGTCTGGCCGAGGGTGGAAGCCAGGCTTCGGAGCTGGGCACTGCGGGAAAAGAGAAGCCCTACAACCGCGGCCGGGGATCCAAGTGGGACATGTGCCTCATCACCGATGAGACCAGAAAGGGGCCGGGGCAGCCGAAGACGCGGCCAGTGGCAAAGCCCGGTCGCGCCCCGGCGCCTGTCCCTGGGCAGGGCAAGTTCCCGAAGTAGTACTCCTGCCCTGGAGTCAGTCCACGGACAGTGGACCCAGAGCACGAGTTTGACGCGAAGGAGGAGCGTTCGATGACCGAGTGGAAGCGCCTGGTCGAGGAGGCGTTCGTTCGACAGAAGCGCGGTGCGGCCTCCATCGGTGATCCGCAGCCAGCGCCGCCTCCTGCTGGATCCACAGAGCTGGAGATTTGTCAGGCAGAGTCGCGGTGCGGAGTCGTTATGGACTCCGAATACCGTGCCTTCCTTCGATCCTGCAACGGGTGGGACGGGTTCGGCGATGACTGGTATCTGTACAACGCCTCGGAACTCGGCGCTCAGGGGGTCTGGGCTGACGGTGACGCTCTGCTGGTTGAGTACCTGGCGAGCGAGCAGGACGGCAAACTCGTTGCCCCTCAGGGAACGCGCCTGTTGTTGGTGGGGGTCAGCAAGTTCAGTGCGCGCTTCCTGGTTGCGGTGTTCTCGACGACGCCAGCCCAAGATCCGGTTCGCTACTTTGATTGTCAGAGCGGTACCGACATCGGATACTCGAGCTTCGAAATGTGGATGGTGGAACAGATCGACTACATCTAAGGCTGAGGTTCGTTCCCGTACTGGAGGATAAACATACAGGTGAATTAGTGTGCTCCCCGCGCGAGCGGGGATGAGCCCACAGTCGGTGGAACGTTCAGATCGTTCGGAATGTGCTCCCCGCGCGAGCGGGGATGAGCCCGGTGGCTGGGGCGGCAATGGCGGTGCCCCCGGCGTGCTCCCCGCGCGAGCGGGGATGAGCCCCGGATGCTTGACCTTAATATTTCGCATGGAACGTGCTCCCCGCGCGAGCGGGGATGAGCCTCATCACCCCGGAACGCGCATGGCGCCGAACCCCGAGATCAACTGCCACATATCAGCCAGCAAGTCACCGCCCTGACGCGAGGGCAGCATCACCGCGGCCAGGAACCGCGAATACGCCACCGCCATCACCAGCACCGGCAACACCCGTTCCTGGCCGTGACCGACCGGGATCCGTGCGTCGGGAAACCACAAGTCGCACTGCGTGATCCGGCCTGGCTGGTACTCGACTCGATCGACCGGATCGACCCCGGCGTATTCCGGACGCAGTTCATGGATGCGTGCCCGCAGGATCGAGGAGGAATGCGTCCACCCGATCCGCTCAGCGATCACCGTCGCCGGCATCCGCGGGAACTCCGCCAGCAACGCCCGGATCTGCGGCTCGAACGCATCGACCTTCGACCCGCGTGGCGGTCGAACGTACTTCGGTGGTCGGTCCGAGGCCAGCGCCGTCCGCACAGTGTTACGGGCGATGCCTAACCTCCTCGCGATCTCGCTGATGGACACGCCCTCAGCGCGATGCAACCGACGGATCTCGGCCCAATCCTCCACAGCTATCACCCTCCAAGGGGTACAGGGCTGCTCAAATTTCAGACGGCAGAATCCGATCAGTATTCAGTCGGCACCGACAGGGTGGACCGCGCGTGTGAGTCGAACTGGACTCTGAGTGGTCCCGTGCGCCGTCTCTCGATGTCAGGTTTGCGCTGCTACAGCCGAAGTCGCTACTCCCTATGGCGAATCGCGAAGCCCGGCCTTCGCATCACGTGCGGCGGCAGAGCGATCCGCGAAGTCGTGGTGGCAGTGGCTATCAAGCGACCGTAGATCCGATATCCAGTCGGCGGGCGCGGCTCCTGCGGCGGTGGCCCTGCGGAGCCTAGGCTGGACCGCGCCCCGCGACGTGGCGGCGGCGTGTGGGTGCACGGGGAAGGACTCGCCTCGACCGGCTCATCGGTCGAGGCGAGTCGCCGGTGGCAAAAAGGAGCGGGGAGGAGCCCGAGTCGTGGGACTGAACGTTACCTTCGTCGCTGTGGGCACCGCGCGAACGGGGATTGATCCAAAGCCAACTGCCCGCGGCAGCTGTGGTCCTCGGTATTAGCGGCTTGCTATGAACTCGAACCTGGCAATGTGGGGGTCGGGGGTTCGAGTCCCCTTAGCTCCACTTTAGATGCAGGTCAGGCCGGGTTTCGCAGGTTAGCCGGTGTGGACGTAAGGGGGCAGTGTCGAGGGAGGTCTTGAGCGGTACCCATCGACAGCGGTATCCGGGCAGGCCCGAGCAGTTGTCGATGATGAAGCGACGCGACAGTCCGACATCTGCCAGCAGCCATGGTCGTAGGCAACTCGTCGTCATGTTCAGCGTGCGGCCTGTCCGATTCCCCTAACAGCCTGCGTCACCTACACGCTGAAGTGCCAACTATTAGCTTGCATCAAGCCTGTGCTCGGCCGATTACCCAATCACGAACGCCCCGAACTCGCTTCTCTGCGCGAGCGGGGCGTTCGGCGTTGCGCAGCTGGGACTGCCGGATCAGCGCCGGGGACCAGCGACCGAATACGCACGCTGGGCTCGATAGACGGCCTGACCGCCAATAAGCGTTCCTCCCCGGCGGCCAGGTGGGGACACCGGTTTACGGCTCGAACCGTTGTGGGCGTGCGGTTGAACGGGAGGAACCCAACCTGGAACCTCAGTTGGTTCCTTCCCGTTCGAGGCAGACGTCATTCAGACACGGATCTAACGGGCGATGCTGTGTCACCGATAGTTTGTGGATCGGGCGGTCGTAGTGAGGTGGAAGTCGTGGAATTGAACGAAGCAGCGCATGTTCACATCGCGCCACAACCCACGTCTTCGGACCCTCACATCCTGGGCCTGTCGATAGCTTCGGTAGGTCGCTGGGCGAGGCCTATCGCAACGTGATCCGCATCGATGATGTCCAGGCAGATAGGCGATCGAAATGTTGCTGAACAGAGCGTGGGTTAAGCGTGACACGTCAGTGTGATGAGCTGGGGCGATCGCGACGAGGTCCGCGATCCTTCGCGGATGGACAGCTACCGCCGAGCGCATCGTGACTGCTACATGGGGGAGACGTCTTGTGGCACCAAACTCTCTCACGCTGGTCGAATGCGTCGAGAGGCTTCCGGACCCATCGGGCTCCAGGATCCGAACCTTGTGGTGTGGTCGTGTTATCGCGCATGTTCTGCCAATGCTGTCGATCACGAGGGCATGAGCCTCGGCGTTTCACGATGGCCCGAGGGACGATCAGGACACCGATGGTACGCAGATCGCACGGCGCAGTCGCTGGATTACGGGCTCAAAGTAATAAGGAAGGCCGTCAATTTCTGATCTATCACCTGGTAGGGATCACGGCCGTCGTCTTTGTACTGAGCCATCTGGACTAGGTCCTCATCGCTGAGGAAGACGATCATCTTTCCGCGTTCGAAATCTGGCTCCATCCATGCTTTTCGCCGTTCCGCTTCTGCCGAAGCGCTCGGTTCCGTTCGTGAGACGAGCAGGCCGAACATTCGGAATGCTCTATGGAACAGGTATTGCGCGATCGACTTCACTTCGTGTTGGCCGATCGGATCGGTGTGGTTCTTGAACTCGGCGACGACGAAGCGTGTCTGGAACTGCGTCCGCAAGTCCGACCAGGATGAGCCTACATAGGCGATGGGGTATGTAGCGTCCATGATGTCGAGCCCGTCCGCGGTGCGGACCTGTGTGTCGGGCGGGCCGAGATCCGGCAGGAAGATTTCGGTGAGTATTCGGGCGGCCTCCTTTTCGAAGGTTCTCCAGCCTGCATGCCCCCGTGGGATTGCAGCGAGTTCTTTGGCGACCCGGCTCGCCAAAGTCGACTCCGGGCAGGGGCCAGCCTCGGCAAACAGCCCTGAAAGATCTCTCGCTTTGGCGGTTTCTTGAATCCGTTGCGCGACATCAGGATTAGCATTGAGCAACTGCCGGTCGATGTCGGCGCGGTCCCACACTGTCACCTCGGCTTCGGTGAGAGCGTGTCGGTCCTCTGCGCGTAGTTTCGTGGACGAGACGAAGAAGAATTCAGCATCGGGCAGCTGTTCGTTCAACCGACGTGCCGTGTCGGCCGCCGAGCGAAGCTGGGATGAGCTCAGGGGTCGCCGCGAGTGCTTTGCTTGGACGTAGACATCACGTTGGTCGGTGCTGCGGGCAACGAAATCGACGCCGCCGTCTGGGCCCCGAGACTTTCCTGGAGGCGAGGTGATCACGAAACCGGCACCTTGCATCAAAAGCGCGACGAGTGCTTCGAACGTTTCCCAGTCAAGATCGTCCCAGTTCAATTGACTCTCCCTGAGATCGCTGTGAGTCTTCTGGTGAGGTGTGGCCGCGTTAAGCCGTCCGGCAGTCTACCGGGCGCCGCCGCAGCCATACCGACGAACGGCCACTAAAGGGAGACGCTCTGGATCGTCGGGAGTCGTGTCGTCGTTCTATCGGCGAGACCCGACTACAGGTGGACCAGGCCGTGCAAACATCAACCAACCGCCGATAGGCATCTTTACCGGCGGTCAGTGGGAGAGTTGATGAGGTGCCGGGTATCACTGGGCGCGACAAGGCTTGACGGGTCATGAAGTCGACACAGCGTTTCCGCAGGTTCCCGAAGGTGTCGGACTCTTCCCATGATTTGGGACTGCTGCATGAGCAGATGCCACCTGTCACCGTATCGTGCAGCAGCCCCACGCTTCAGGGAAACCGACAACGGCCTCCTGACTTGGTCAGATTCCAGGCCAGCAACGACCAAAGAACCTAGGGCGATGATCGGGACCGGTAGTGCATTCGCCGCGTTGCGGTTCGGCATGACCCGACTCGAAGTTGGGCATGCGGGCACCGGATCAGCAAATTGCATGGACGACGCGGGGACAATTAGAGGATGCTGCGGATCTATCTCGACCAGGCGAAGTGGATCGACCTGCTCAAGTGTCGAGCGGGACGCGCGGACGGCAAGAAATTTCAGGAGGTCTACGACCTCGCCCGCCACGCTGTCGAACGAGGGCTAGCCTCGTTCGTGCTGTCCACCGCGCACTACTACGAGACCCAAGCTCGCTCCAACCCGCGCAGCCGCCGCGAATTGGGCGCGACGATAGCCGACTTCTCCCGGTTCCACGCCATCGCGCCCACGCGGGTCGTGGTGCCCGCCGAGATCCAACAGGCGCTCACCGGTCGACCACTGACTTCACAGATGAACCTGTTCGGCGTCGGTTTCAACCACGCCTTCCACACCGACGCGGACCTGGGTTCTCCCGATCCGTCGAAGCTGGCCGATACCCCGTTCGGTCAGCACGCCGAACTGCGTGCGGCCTACAGGTGGTGGGCCGAGTTGTGCGTCCTCGCCGCGCCACCGCCGAGCAACGGTGCCGAGCAACGAATGCTGGAGGTGGCCAGAACGATCCGCGACGGAGCGCAAACCTTCGTCGATACCCAGGACACCATCGGTGGATACGTCGCGTCCAACCGCCTACGCGATCGTCTCGACGAAGTCGCTATCTCGACCGAGCTTGAGGACATCTGGGAGCCGCTGATCGCCGGATGCCGCGAACGCGGAGTCGATGTGCGCGATCGGATCGCCACGATCGACAGTGCCCGCGCGCTGCTACAAGCCCTTCCGAGTCGCTGGGTGATGAGCGAACTGCGGCGGGTGCGCCTGCGCAATCCCCAGCAGCTATGGAAGAAGAATGATCTCAATGACCTACTCGCGCTGTCGATCGCTGTGCCGTACTGCGACGTCGTGGTGACTGAACGGCAATGGGCCGTCCGCGTCAACGAGCTGGGGCTCGCACAGCAGTACGGAACCACGGTCCTGCACGATTTGACCGACCTGACCGGCGTCCTCGTGGCGAAGTCGGTATTCACTTCCTGAGGATGCCGCAGTTGTGATGCTCCGGTCGCTACCACACCGCGCCTCCCGAGCCCGGCACTGCCCTAGCCTCGACTGCCGACGCTGCTCGGAAGATCGAATGCTGTGCGCCGCACTGCCTGCTTGGTGGTGCCGCGGTGCGAGCACTTGCCTGGGTGCGGAGGGCCCTGTGCGTCAGTCGGGCGAGGTAGGTTGCAGTGCATGGGAATGCCCTCCGCGAACGTCGTTGTCGTCGAACCGGTGGTCTCTGAAGAGAAGGTGAAAGCCTTACTCGCCGTGGGGAATGAGCTGTCGAACCTGGATTACAAGCGCACGGTCGATCTCAACGAGCACCCCGAGTTGGTCGAGTTCGCCAAGGACGTTGCGGCCATGCGCGCTCGTGGCGGCTACATCCTCATAGGCGCCGACGACCAGGGGCAGGTAACCGGCGACCTGACCAGGGCATTGGCCAAACAGTTCGACGAGGCCAACCTGCGGCAGAAGCTCGAGAAGCTCCTCCACCCCACCGGGGTGATACCCGCCCAACACGTCGTGAACGGATCGCACGTCGTGCTGGTGTATGTCCCATGCCACCCGGTCGGATTCACCGTGGTCAAAGCGATCGGCGAGTACACCAAGAAGGGAAAGGTGGAACGGGTGCTGCGGCCCGGTGATGTGTTCCTCCGCCGCGGTACCTCCAGCGTGCGCTGGAATGAAGATGAGGTCGCGGGTCTACTCGCAGCCCGAGATGAGGAACTGCGCGAGCAGTACCGAAAAGACTTCGCCGCGACGGTCGCTGCGATCCAGACCGACGCGCGAGGACAGTCTCTCGCTCGCGGTCCGGCGCGAGCGCTCACCTGGCAGCTCGACGAAGCATCGTTCGACAGCGCCGTGCTGGAGATGCTGCGCGAGCGAGACTTGGCGCCGATCCGGTTGATGCTCATCACGGGACCCGGGGACGCCCTCGCCGCAGTCGGTCGCGAAGACATCGACGAGTACCGAACGATCCTCGATCGGTTGATCTCCCTGGCCGGGATCGCGCTCACCCTCGATCAGGACGTCACCGCGGCTTCGGTCATCGATCAGCTCGCCAAGCTCTACTGTTACCCGCCCGCGCCGCGGCACTCGAATCAGCAGTGGGAGGCGGTGCTGTGGCTCGAGATCATTTTCCGTGTAGAAGCGCTCGGCGGTCTGGCGGTGCATCTGGGCAAATGGGACGTCGTGCGCCGACTCGCCCTGCAACCATCCCCCGATCCCTATTGGTCGATCTGGCTCGGGCACGCGCTGGTCATGGGGTCGCGCAGCGCAGCCTTCCCGATGGTCAACGGGAGAGACGAAGCCGGTGGCTTCATCTCGCGCGCGCGTCGGACTACCCATCGGCTGCCGGCTCTGCGTCCCTACGTTCAGGATGACAGCGGATATGACCCAGAACCCGGAACCGCTGTCCCCGAACGCGATCAAGTACTGGACGCGCTGTGCGGCTTCGAAGCGGTGGCAGCGCTCATCATCACCACTCGACCCAAACGCCCCACCGGCAAGGGAAGCGAGTACTACCCCGAGTTCGGCAACTACTTCTCCCGACGGTCGGAACCGTGGTGGGCCAAGCTTGCTGACGATGTCGAGTTCCGCACTGCGGTGCTCGGCGGGGTCAGTGACGAAACGCTAGGCGACGCCATGATGGAGGTCGCGGACCAGACCCGACGCGTGACCAACTTCGGTGTTTGGGAGGTCGAGACCGAGCCCGTGCGGCAACTCATCGCCGCAGCGAGGAACCGGGCGCAGCCCTCCTAGTTGGATGCGACAAGGAGTTCGGGAGCATCGGCTCCGGTATCGAGATTTTTTCTTGCTGGTACTCCGCTGTGGTGTCGACTCTCCCACCGCCTATTTGTTGCCCGTGCCCGTGCCCGTGCCCGTGCCCGTCACGATGCGAAGTGCCGCCACTTCGATGTGTGCGGCACTGTGACGAGACCGAGGCGCGGCGACGCTGCTAGGCGATTGCGGTTTGAATGAACTGGTGGAACAGCGCAAACAGACGGGCAGCGTCGAGGACTTCGTCGTGGACGACGAAGCGGTTCATGGCGATCACGGACGAGTGATAGGCATTCAGTTTGCTTCTGATGTCGGCTTCGTCCAATCCCGCTTGTCCGTCGCGTCCTTCGATATCCCAGCGACGCAGGGACCAGGTGCTATGTGTGGCCGCATTTGGGGCGCTGGGCAGGTACAAGAGGTTGGCGGAGGGGGCGGGGTTGTTGGCACCGTGATCGGCCCCGTACTCGTAGAGATAGAGACCACCCCAAAGAAGAGGAAAATCGTCTGTGGCGTTCGTGGGAGGAGTAATGGGTTTCCACAGTCTCGCTTGCAGGACATAGTCGTCGTAGACGAAGCCCATCCGCCGGTTGGTATCAAGTGGTTCGTGTTCGGGGCCCAGCCATCGGGTCTGCCCGGCGGTTGACGCGTTGACGTCGTTGTAGGTCACGTCGATGATCTCTCGGAGATCGGCGGCGGCTCGCACGCGCACGTTGTGTATGGCCTGCTCGGCGCGTTGTCGTATTGCTTCGCTTTCCTTTCGGATGTTTTCTCGTCGGCGCGCCGCGACGACGGTGTGGGCGAAAGCTGTTTGGTCCTCGGTGAGCGGGACGGCTAGACCGTCGAGCGCGGCGCCGACGGCGCGGGCATCGGCGTAGCGTTCGTTAGGATTCTTCGCCAGCAGCCGCAGCACGATGGAATGCAGCCGTGGCGGCAGCGAGGTCGGCAGCGAGGGCACCATGCTGTGACGGTGCTGCTCTGCGATCTCGTGAGCCTCGCCGGTAAATGGCACCTGCCCAGTCAGCAGCTCGTAGGCCAGCACTCCGAAGGAATAGAGGTCGCTTCGCGGAGTAGGGGTGAGGTTGTCGAAGATTTCCGGCGCCGTGTATTCGTAGGATCCTCCGCCACCTTTGAAGGTGTAGGTGCTGGTGGACTGCTGCAGGTCGCGTGAGGTACCGAAGTCTGACAGGTGCCAGCGTCGATCGACACGCAAGACGTTGAGCGGTTTGAGGTCGCGGTGCACGATCCCGATCGCTGCGAGCTGCTCCAAGCCGACGGCGATCTCGCGCAGGATGGCCAGCTTGTCCGCGAGCGGCAACTCCGATGAGTGCATGTGGTCGGCCAGGACAGTTTCGGCCAACGGCATCGCGATGAAGGTGTAATCGTTGTCCTGCATGATGCCCAGCGCGACGAGCAGGTGATCAGTGGCCAGACCGGAGTTCCACACCCGCTCGATGATCTCAAGTTCACGATGGTCCAGTTTGCGGCTGATCGGTTTGCCTTCAGAGGCGATGACCTTGACCGCCACTGGATGCCCCTGCTCGTCGTGGCCGCGGAACACCGTCCCGTAGCCACCTTTGCCTAGTGGGGCGGATTCGTCGTATTTCCAGTGTTTTCCCGCTATGTCAGTAAATTCCACCTCTAGGCATCGCACGACCTCCGCTGAACATAACAGCCCCTCCCTCTCGGAAGCGCTGTTCCCGCCGAATGGTGCCGCAGTCGCCGTTCGCCCCTCAGTGCTGCATGGACGGTCCCAATATAGGCAGCTTGTCCTCGGTTGGGACACCGCTTTGCCCCTGGCGCGTTCGGACTGATTCGCCAGCATGGTGGTTCGCCGACCGCACCGCGAATCGACACCGAGTCCCTGCGCGTCACCGACGTGGTACGGATCGTTCGGCGCGTCGTAGCCGCATCTGTTGCCACGTGCGCTACATTCAACGCCGAACGGATGTAGACGCATCGCCGCTGGCCGCGGGCCGGGCACTCAGGACCTGAGGAGCCCGCATGTCGGTAGGTCGAGAACTACACCACCATCAGCTGCTGGCCTCGGGCCGGGCGACACCCTTGAGGGTCCGTCCCGCGCACCGACGTCGGTTCGACAGCGCCGTTGGCCTCGGTACGGGCAACTCCACGATCTCTGGAGACCTGCGATCATGCTGTCCCGACTCTTTTCCTTCGCCGCGCGCCTATCAATGCGGCAACCGACGTCCAGTCTTTCCCGGAACGCGGTCATCACCGACCCTGGGAACTCCGCGCAGATTCCGGCCCGTGAGCATGAGCGGCGCCCGTCCGGCCGACTCGTTGAACCGGACGCGTCCCCGCGACAGGACCGGCCCGCCGATACACGCCCGCCGCACCGGAACCGACTCGCTGTCGGATTCCGCTCGCTGGCGTTGGCCGCCGTGCTCGGCAGTGTGCAGGGCTGGTTCCGCGACCACACGGGTTGGCTCGAGGCAATAGCAGATCGATTCTCGGGCTGGTCGGGGTAGGGCAGCCACACCTTGACGGTGCTCTTGCGGTGCGGTGCGCGCGGTTTCAAGTTCATGTCGCGCGCTGGGGCCTGGCTGTGCCCCACACCAGGAGGTCGCTGAGCAAAGGGCTCAGCGGCGGCCCCGGCGCGTCGCGAAGACCTCGGCGCGAGATAGTGCTGTCGACCCCGGATCGAGAAGGTCAGGGGTTCGATTCCCCTTAGCTCCACAGTATACGCAGTTCAGGCTGGGTTTCGAAGATTTCTTCGGAACCCAGCCTGACTCTTTTCCCCACGAAGTCACCACTGAATCAGGTGACCTGTCGCAGTGTTCAATGGCGCCCGCAGTCGCTGCCTACTTGGAGATCATATCGGCGGCCCGACCGAGCTGTCGCCGAGTCCGTGTGCATGTCAGCGACGACAACTAGGGAGATTCACAGGGCGCAGTCGCGCGGAAGGCGTTGCTGCGTAATGATCTTCGATAGTGTTTGCCAGGCTCTGAGAGAATCGAGTTATGGCCGGAATCAGGTCGTGGGCGCCAGCTGTCCGCGAGAAGCTAGGACCGCATCGCCTTGTGCATATGAGTGCGTCCGACGACACTGCCGATGCGGGGATCGCTTGGGCCGCAGCTGCGACACCGAGACAGTACGCGGCAGCGAGGGTCCTTCGGCGGCTGGGGAAGCCTGAGGCGGCTGAATACTTGGAAGACAAGTTGCCGTCAACGCCTAACACGCGCTCCGGAGACCTCGGCGAGGTCATCGGCTCGCACTACGCAGCGCGGGATCTCGGCTATCGGATGATTGCCAAGTTGAGATGGAAGGACCACCGTCAGATGCCGATGCGTGGCGACGACATCGTCGGAGTTCGGGTACCGCAGAGCGGGTCGGTTGAGTTCTTGAAGGGCGAGGTAAAGAGCCGCACGCTTCTCGACAGACGAACGGTGGCTGAGGCGGACAAGGCGCTGCAGAGCGACAACGGCCGCCCGTCTGCTCATGCGCTGGGATTCTTCGCAGATCGACTCGACGAGAAGGGCGAAGTCGACCTTGCTGACCGAATCTACGCCGCGCAGCTGTCGACGCGGATCGATCAGCATCAGGTACTGCAGCTTCTATTCACTTTCACCAGCAACGACCCCCGCAAAATTCTTCGGGAGAGTACGACAACCTACGAAGGCCCCATAACGCGTCATGCGGTTGGACTGCAGGTTCCTGATGTCCAGGCGTTCGTAGCCGCCGTCTACGCCAAGGTGGTCGCAGATGCCTCAAAGCCGTGAGGCTATCGAAGCAGCTATACGGGAGGCAGTGTCACCAGGATTCCGAGGAGGTCTCCTTGCTCGCGGCGAAGCGCGTGGGATGATCTGGCGTGAAGGGATCCTGCCAGAAGATGCGCCGGAGTTCGGACCACTGCTGGACTACGATCTGCTGTCCTACGGCTACGCTTTGCTCGGAAGCGGGCTGCGTCTCATCGAGGCAGAGGGATCTCGCCAGCTCAGCCGACGTGCCTTCGAGAATGCCGCGGCTGCGATCGAGTCCGTGATTGCGCGAGGCCCCGATGCCGATGATCGAGAATTCCACCGCGTCGTTGCGGCTGCGGCTTACCACTTGGGGGGGTTTTCTGCGCGCGCTTACTCGCTCCTGTCGAAGGTTCGGAACTCGGCGCAGACCACGTCAAGCGAGCAGTGTTTGGTCCTGCTCATGCTCAGAAGGCTCGACGATCTTTCTGCTCTGATCTTTGAGTGGCGGGCCGAATCGAGGGCATCGGATGCTGAACTTGTGACTGCGCTGGAGCGCTCCTACGAAGCAGTCGGAGTAGACGACCTCGCGGAGGAAGATGTACCTGACGTCATCGATGTGGTGGACCTAGCGCTTACCGATGCTTTCATGGCTGCGATGAGCGTTGCGATGCTCGCCTTCGAGCGAGGTGATGCCGAGCTTCTCGATGATGCTGTGCACAGACTGAGAACTGGACTTGATGCTGCCGGCGAATTGAATCTGGTTCCCCAATGGTGGTGCCACCGGCTTGCCATTCATCTAATCGACGGTCTGTGGCAGGCCAGCTTCCATGCCGTTCTTCCAGTAGATCCCCTGGAAGGAGGAGGAAAGGACTGGCAAGAGCTACGTGCAACTTTCATTGCCACGCTGCTCCGACGTCGTCGGGCAGAGATCGAACTCTGGCCGTCCCAGCTCGAAGCTGCCGCTCGCGCGCTCGATACACACGACAACCTCGTCTTGTCACTCCCTACGAGCGCGGGGAAGACACGCATCGCCGAGCTTTGTATCCTCGCCACCCTGGCGGAGCGGAGGCGAATCGTTGTCGTGACCCCGTTACGTGCGCTGTCAGCTCAGACCGAGGCGATCCTAGAGCGCACTTTCGTCCCTTTGGGAAAGACTGTGTCATCGCTCTACGGCACGACCGGCCTCAGCGAAGTGGACCAAGATATTCTCGGTGAGCGCAACATCATCGTCGCCACTCCAGAGAAGCTCGACTTCGCTCTGCGCAATGATCCCGACTTGCTCAACGACGTAGGCCTCGTCGTGCTGGACGAGGGCCATATGATCGGGCAAAACGAGCGGGAGGTCCGCTATGAGATTCAGGTTCAGCGTTTGCTGCGCCGCCCCGACGCCGCGAGCCGCCGCATCGTATGTCTGTCAGCGATCCTCCCAGACGGCGATCAAATGCAGGACTTCGTCAACTGGCTCACCGACGATCAACCTGCAGGCCTGATCGCCAACTCATGGCGGCCCACCACGTTGCGCTATGGCGAGATCACCTGGCATGACGACCACGCCCGTCTCACCGTGACCGTGGGTAGTGAGAAGCCGTTCGTTCCCCGTTTCCTGACTGCCTTCATTCCACCGAAGAACGGGCGACGGATATCGTTCCCGAACGACCAACAGGAACTGACGCTCGCTTCCGCGTGGCAACTCGTCGACGAAGGGCAGACGGTCCTGATCTTCTGCCCACTCAGAAAGTCGGTCAACTCGCTGGCCAAAGCGATCGTCAAACTCAATCGTCAAGGCGCACTGAGGAACGTGTTCGAAGGGGATGCCGCACAGCTGAACACAGCGTTGACGATCGGCGAAGAGTGGCTCGGACCGAGACACCCGATTCTTGCCTGCCTGAAGCTGGGTGTTGCGGTCCACCATGGCTCACTTCCTACCCCGTATCGGAAGGAAGTGGAACGTCTCCTCAGGGAGGGTATTTTGAAGATTACGGTGTCCTCGCCAACACTTGCCCAAGGACTGAACCTTTCGGCGAGCGCGCTGATCGTCCACAGCATCTGGCGGGATCGCGTGGTGATCAAGGCGTCTGAGTTTCGCAATATCGTTGGTAGGGCTGGCCGAGCGTTCGTCGACTCCGTCGGCCTGGTGCTTCACCCGCTCTACGAGAACAAGCCTTGGGACCGACCAAACTGGCAAAAACTGGTCGACGACAGCACTATTCGCGACATGAGTAGCGGATTGATGCAGCTCGTACAGGCTCTGCTCATTCGTATGCAGCGGAAGCTTGGAGACGAAGACTTCGAGGTGCTCATCGACTACGTGGCGGGCAATGCAGCGTGGGATTTCCCTGAACTCTCCGGCGAGGATGCCGCTCAGGCTGCCAAGGCTCCGCGCAAATGGAGGGAACAGCTTTCCAGCCTTGACTGCGCTCTGCTGAGCCTCCTCAATGACTCCGCAGTCGACGAGGTCGGCATCGAAGAGGCTCTCGACAACGCGCTCGCTTCGTCACTCTGGACGCGAAGCGTGGCACGGAGACAAGATGCCGTTCAGATCGCCCTGCGTGCTGGTCTTTCCGCCAGAGCCCGCTTCCTATGGGATCGGACGACGGCAACTCAGCGCCGCAGCTACTTTCTCGCAGGTGTTGGTCTCGAGACTGGGCGCAAGCTCGACGAAAACGCCGACGTGTTGAATCAACATCTGAGAGATGCTGAGCGGAGCATCCTCGACGGTGATGATCACGGAGCCATCGCCGCTATCACTCAGTTCGCTGCGATCGCTCTCGCAATCGAACCATTCGCACCACTCAAGCTTTCCGTCGGTTGGGAGGCGACGTTGGCGGGTTGGCTCGAAGGCAAAACCGTTGTGGAGATTGCCGCCGACGACACCTTCGACGCGCTCGAGCTGATCGAGGACACTCTCGCCTACCGATTGCCGTGGGCGATGGAGGCTGTGCGCGTTCGAGCTTCCGCCCATGAATGTGCTGACGACGCGTGGTTGCTGATCGAGCCAGATCAAGGACATGCGGTGGCGGCGGTTGAAGCGGGAACGCTGAACCGTTCCGCAGCTCTGCTCATGAGAGCTGGTTTCTCTTCTCGGTCAGGTGCAATCGCGGCCGTTCTGTCAGAGAGTGGGCAATTCACCACCTTGGCAGAGCTTCACCTGTGGTTGGGCTCCGCAGATGTGCGTCGACATGCAGACGACGATGACTGGCCAACGCCGACTACACACGACCTGTGGACCGGGTTCACCAACCGAAGTGTGGCGTCTGGGCAAAAGACATGGACCCACACAGTCGAGTACGCGGCAGTGACCTGGTTCGATGACCACCCATCCAGCAGCGCCGCCCCGTACCGAGCCGTCTCTTACGAGGGGCGAACCTTCATCGACATGCCAGATGGGCGACGCGTGGGATTCCTCAACGAGCCGCTCAATCCGAAACGGGCTGGTCTGCTAGAGGTGTCGGGTATCTCCGCAGAAAATACCGTTGAGCTCAACTACAGGGGCCCGGCAGATCTATACGGATAAGTAACCGGCAACGCATTGGCACTGCGACAGCTGATTAGACGGCACAGCTACAGCACCCGTGGCAACTGGGCCATTCACCGAGGAAGCCTGCCACTACGCGAGCTGGACCCGGTAGCCATCGTCGATCGGATACGCCGAAATGTCTATGCCCGCAGCTGCGCTGCTCAGTGCCCGCTGGGGGTTCTTGCCAGTCCGGCGATGCTCTGTCGCGAACATCCGCAGCGGGATGAGCGACCGGTTGGCGAAAGCGAACACATCACTCATCTGGAGCAGTCGCCTAGTCGCCGATGGCTCGGTCGAGGACGGCGGCTGCGGCACGGTGCGGACGACCTCGTGCCATGTAGTGCTTCTGGGTCATCGAGGGATCAGTGTGGCCGAGAACATCGGCGGTCACACGGGCCGAGATTCCGGCGTCGTCGAGGATCGTCGCTACGGCGTGGCGGAAGCTGTGCGGGGTGATGTCCTCATCGAATCCGAGAGCTTCCCGAACACGTTGCCACGCATGGCCGACGTTCTGCGGGTCGCGCAACGTCCATACCGCCGAGGGGAAGACCAGATCGAGATCCTCGGAGCCAGACTCCGGCGGTGAGGCCAGGCGCCGCGCAGCCATCGCGGCCTTGCGACGCTTGAGCATCACCACGGCGAAGTCTGGCAACGCCATGGTGCCGGTGTGGTTCTTCGGATCGTTGTCGTCGGTAACACGGACCAGTCCGACGCCCGCGAGACGGATGACCTTGCCGGTGGGGCGAAGTGTGGACTCGTCGAAGTCGATGTCAGACCACACCAGTCCGAGCATCTGGGAGCGACGTAGGCCGGTCGCGGCGCAAAGGGTGATCGCGTCGGCGATGTCGGCGCCTCGCAGTACGCAGCCACCGTCGGCGGGGTGTATGCCCTTGACGGGTTTGCCCCGCTCAGGTTCGGCCTTGGCCAGTTTGCGCGGGCACGGGGTGGTGGAGACGCGCACCGAGGACGAGATGAAGCGCAACTGGTCGACGGTCAGATCGCCTGCGCCGCCGGTGCGTCCCTTGGCTTCGACGTTCTCGGCGATCTTGGCCTCTTGAACAGGGTTGACCTCGAGGGGAGTTCGGCTGCACGCGAGCCGGAACATTCCCGAGAGCACGTTGCGGGCGGTTCGCATGTTCGACGGTCCTCGTGCGTGGCCGACCTCTTGGAGGAAGGCTTCTACGGTTGAGGTCGTGACTTCGAACAGCCGGCGACCGCCGAAGGCGGTGTCGAAGGTCTTGGCGGCCTCGTCGTAGCGGCTGATGGTCGTGCCGGCGCGGTTGAGGGAGATGAGGTGATCGCGATAGTGCTTCCACAGCTCCCGCACGGTGATCGAATCCGACAGTGCGTCATCGAGATCGACACGGATGTCCGTGGCTGCGCTGAGAACGGCGTCGAGGGCACGTTGGCCGGTGCGGTCGGGAAGCGCGCGGCCTTGGGTGTTGAGTTTGATCGGGGAGAAGCGGGTGACGTCTCGGCGTCGACCGGAGGTGTCGCGTACGTAGATGCGTGCTTTCCAGTGTCCGGGGGCGATCTCGGTGAGCATCGGTTTGCCGGGAACCCCGAGAGGCCGTGGCGGTCTACCCCGTCTCATCGTCGTGCTCCTGTGGTTGGTCGTCGGGGTGCGTCAGGGCTGTTTCGAGTGCGTCGATGTCCCATCGGAATTCCTTTCCGACTCGGATGGGTTTGGGTAGCCAGGTGTGCTTGCCTGGTTGGCGGGCCCAGCGTCGCAGCACTTCGGGATGGATGCCGATGTGGGCGGCCGCGGACCTGGTGTTGACCCACCGGCGAAGCGGCGGTGGAGGCGGGGTCGAGGCTTCATCGCTCACCGACGTGCCTCCGGTCGCGGTCGACGTAGATCACGGGTGCGCAGTGCTGTACGCGCCGCGTCTGAGGAGGGCGGCAATCGCCGAGAGAATTGCGGCTATTCGTGCGGTGTCGGCGGAGGCCACAGCGCACAGAATTGTGATCACGTGGCGGGGCAGCGCTCAAGACACGGCAACTGTCAGAGCCGGTGCGGCACCGGAAATGCCACAGCAGATAAGCGAAGACAGCTCGCGACGGCAGCGCTGAAGAATCCTCGCGCCCCGGGAGCGGGATGGCAGTCGTATGAAATTGCATCGGGCACCTTTCGGCCCGATCAGTGGCTCTTTCCCATATACAGGAAAACACAAATTCGGCGATGTTCGCCACCAGTTTTCTGCTGGCACCGAGAAATTGGTGGCGATTCAGGAACAGGGCGACAAGCCCTCGCCCTGTGAATGATCACAAAGCTCCGACCGGCGCGAGCAGATCTGTCGCTGCTGCGCCGGCCGGATGTCCTTGGTAGCTAGACGAGTTCGGGGCCGGAGTACGCCTCTGGTGTGGCCGTGACGAGCTGGACATGGTGAGCGAGCATGCCGTCGGTCAGTGACAGCTGGTAGGAGACCAGTCTGTGGTTGGCGTCGTAGGCGTGCAGCGGACACTGCGAGTCGCGCCCGTGGGAGACGTTCACGCTGGCTGCCCACAGCCGCCGAGCATCGCTGATCGGTGTCAAGGTGGAAACGAGATCCTTTGCCTGCGCTGAACTCCGGTGCCTTCCCAGAGCCGATTTCAGCATCGCGACCGTCCAGGAACCTTCGCTTTCAGGGTCGGTGACCACGGTCTTGCTGTAATCGCTGAACATCCACACCGATATCGAGCCGCTGTCGTCGATGCCGGGAAGGGCTGCGGCGAACAAGTCGTTGTGCGCCAGCAGGTTCCAGAACGGATCGATGAAGGCGGCGGGGATGGCGCGGGCTTGGAACCGCTCGAGGTTGAGCCTCAGAGACTTCTCTGCCCGGACGTACCTGCGCAGGGCGTCGGGTGGTGCCAGCATGATCGCGGGCCCCGCGAGCTCACGAAGATGGGAGGCCATCGCCTTATCCAGGCGGTATCCGCTGATGATTCTTTCGAGAGTGTCAGGGGGCGGCTTGGACTCGCCGCGTTCGAAACGCCCCAGATGAACGGCGCTGAAGTTGACCTCTGCGGCTGCTTGGGCCTGGGTGAGTCCGAGATCTTCCCGGATCCACCGGATTGTGGTGGCGAGGTCCGGGATCGAGACCTGTGGTCGGTTGGGGGCACGTCGACGTTGGCGTCCCTTGTGGGGCCGTGCAATTCGTTCGTTCAATTTTTTCTCTCCCCCCCGGGAGTTTGTGGTGGATGTCACATACTGTGTGGTTTGAGCGCAATATTGCGACTTCGTGACGAGATCCGTCTGCTTGTTTATGGGGCGGAGAGAGACGAAGGGGAGGTGTGTGGGAGCGCGAAATAGGGTGCAGGAGTGGCGGCGAGAGGTGTGGCGGAGGGCAGGCATGGGCTGGATGCAGTGACGGTGAGTGTGGCGGGCTGATTCGGGGGTGCTTGGGTGGGATCAACCGGTGAAACGCGGTTGATCCCACCGGCCGCCGGGCCGCTCAGTCCGGCCGCGTGATCGGCTCCCAGCCGATTGCCGCGCAAGCGTAGTGGCGGGGTCCGAGCGCGACGACGTCGCCGACCGACAGCGAGCGATGCCCGCCGCCGTACCAGCGGGCGGTCAGGTGCTCGTCGCCGGGTTCGGGGTGGTCGTTGAGTGCGTCGAAGATTCGGCCGAGCACGACGTCGTCGGGACCGCCGGTGTCTCGGGCGAAGACTCGTTCGAGCAAGGCGGTGTCGGCGCAGGGCGCGGGCAGCGATTACGCCGAGTCGTGTGAGGCAGTGGCGGGCTCGGTGGAGCACGAATACCTCCGGTGGGAGTGGAATGGGTGGGGCACCGACTCGCTGTGCAGCGACGGTGCGGCCGGGTGGCGGTGCTGGGTCAGACGAACCAGGCGCGGAACTGGATTTCGGTGTATCCGGTGGGCGGCGGGTCAGCGACGCTGATGCGTTGGCGTGCCCAGGACCCGATCAGGCCATGCTCGTCCTCGATGTAGCCCTCACCGCCTTCGACGGTGAGCGCGGGCAGCGGATGGACCTCGTCCTCGCTGGGCGTGGAGTCGATGAGGAGGTAGACGCGGCGGTCGTGGTTGATCAGATGCCGCCCGGGCAGGCCATCGGGGACTGGTGTCTCGGGAAGCCGGTCAGCGAGGCGATGGAGGTTGGTAGGCGGTTCAGTGCCAGGTTCGGGATCGGCGTACTCGCCGACCCAGACGATGCGCGTCGGTGTCGTGAGGATTTGTGCGACGTCGGAGACGAACCAGTTGTCGCGTCGGTCGGCGTGCTCGGCGAGTTTGTAGAAGATCCCTGGATCGAGGTGGCCGATGACTGTGTCGGAGTCCTCGGCGAGGAAGACAGGTTTGAAGTGTTGGCCCATGGTGGTTCACCTTTCGGATCGGGTGTCGGTGCAGTGGTGAGAGCTGGGGGTCAGCCGGGGGCGTGCAGCCACCCGAGCGCGGTGCAGGCGCAGTGGCGTGAGCCCAGGGCGATGACGTCGCCGACCATCAGGCGTCGGCGCGCGGGGCTGTAGCCGCGGCGGGTGCTGTGGTCGTAGGTGCCGAGGAGTCCGTCGCGTGCGCCGTTGGCGTGCTCAGCCACCGCCGGGTCGTCGAAGCTGGGTTCAAAGATGTCGTGGAGGATCTCGATGTCGGTGTTGCGCGCTGAGACGGTGACGAGGAAACGGTCGGTGAGGACCAGGGTGATGCCGGGCGGGTACCCGCGCAGCATGGCGTGCGGTTCGGTTGCCAGATACACCGTCACGCAGAACTGCCGCAGCGCGGAACCGGTGGGTTGTTGTCGGAACCGGCGGCGGGCGCGGGGGTGAAGGGCACGGCCGAACATGAGGAACCTCCATCGGGCGAGCGGTTGGGGCACCCAGTCGCGCAGTGCCCCAACCGACTACGGAGAAGGCGGGTCGGGCGAGGACGAGATCAGGCGGCGATGGTGTCGCCCGCCGCCGGCACATACAGGCCGAGGTAGACGCGGCACTGGGTGCAGAACCCGTCGTCGTGGACGGGCAGGTACTGGGTGCAGCCCTCGCAGCGGCCCGCACGCTGGCCGGGCGGAAGCACCCGAGCTCCTCGGCGCGGTGTTGACTGCGTGGGCGCGGGCTCGTCATCGATGTCGGTGAGGGTGGGGGCACCGGGCAGATCCGGATGCGTGGCGAGGAATCCGTCGACGACACGGATCAGCCATTCGGGTGCCCGTCGGCGTACCTCGGCGATCAGCGCGGATGCTGCGTCGGGGTAGTGCTCGGCGAAGTAGGTGCAGTACGCGGTGGCGAGGTCGGACAGTTCGAACCCGGCCTCGAGTGCGGGCAACCCGGTGCGGTTGTCGCTGCGGCAGTAGTCGCACAGCCCGTCGTCGGAGCGCAGCACTGCGTCACGGGTGTGGAGGGGGCGTTGGTCGGTGGCGGCGCGTTCGACAAAGCACGACACGCACCGCCATCCCGCGACTGGGTTCATGGCGGTGCGGAAGTCATCGAGTCCGTTGCCTTGGAACATGGAGGAGTCGCGGCGGTCCGAGCGTGAGCCCAGTCCGGAGCGTCGTTCGGCCCACTGCAACGAGTGCTCGTGCGATTTCACGGGGGCACCGGCCTCGGCGCGGTCGAGGTCGTGTTGGTCGGCGACGAAGGCACAGTACTGGTGGTCCCAGATCGCTTCGGAGATCTCGGTGGGCAAGGGTGCGCGCTCGCCAGGGCGGCGCGGTGTCCACCCTGGCTCGGCTCGGGTGAATCGGACGCCGCGCGCGATCAGTTCGGCCATGCGTTGCCGCAACTTGGCTTGGGTTTCGACTTCGGTGTCGACGAACAACGACTCGGTGACGTAGTCGGTGACTTCGAACGGTTCGGCTTCGGCGGGTCGGCGTTTGCCGCGCGCGCCGACGCGGGCACGGATCTGCTCGGGCCGGAGCCTGGAGGCATCGACGGCCCGGGAAGCGGGCAACGTCAGTCGCGGCAACGGGTTTCGCCACATGCGGATCGACTGGCGTGGCATTTCGGCGGCGAGGAGTTGGACGTGGAGTTTGGCGAACTCGTCGGCCGCGGTGGTGTCGGGGTTGGCCTTCGCTCGGGCTTCCAGGATCTGGGCGAGGTCGTGGTCGGCGTGGGAGTGCAGGAAGGGGTCGGTATCGGGGACCAACCGCACCAGCCGTTCGCGCTCGAGGTCGTCACCGGCGGCCCATCGCGCGCGCAGCCGTCGCAGCGCTGCCTCGCGCGGGTAGAGGGTGAAGACTTCGACCATGTAGTTGAGGACGTCCCAGTCGGCGTCGGTCGCCAACTCCAGAGCGCTGCGGAACGTGCGCTTGGCGGCGCGACGGTCGCGGCTGAAGGTGAGCTCGATCGTGGAGATCGCGTCGAGGAACGCCGCGGTGCCGGGCTCCGGCATCGGCTCGACGACGGGCTCGGGGGCGACGGTGGCCGACTCGGTCGGGGTGACGAGTGTCGGACCGATGAACGCGCTCGGGCCGAACTCGGGCTGGGCGACACTAGTGCCATTGGCATCAGTGGGGACAGTGGCGTGAGGTGCTACGAGAACAGACACGGCAGATCTCCTGACTAGGACGGAAGAGTCGACGGCACCCGGGCGCGCTGGAACTGCCACGCTTTTCGCACAAACGAGGGTGCCGGGCTGGGGTGGGCCCAGCCGAGGGCTACCGACCAGGACCGTGGGCGACACGACGGCGGGAACGCGCCTGGGCGTGCGGAAACGAATTCCTCGCGCTGACCGCGGACCGGTGGGTGGCGCTGGTGGTGGCGCGGGGAATTCGTTTGCGCCGGGCGCGGGCCCGACGGCGTGGCGCACGCGGTCCTGGTAGCCCTCGATCGGCTGGGCCCACCCCAGACCGTCACCCGGACCCACCACTTACCGACAACCTCATGACCGTCGGCCGCCGGCGGATCCGGATGCGGTCAGGAGACCGGTGCGTTCAGAAGGGTGGTTCGCCGAAACCTGCACCGGCACCGGCGAGTACCGGTGTTTCCCACGACTCACGCCGATCATCACGATCGGTGGCGTCACCGGCCCGCGGAGCCGCAGACCCACTCACCGTGGTGGTCTCGGTGCTCGTAGGGGTGGTGGGTGTCGTGGTGTCGCGCTGGCCGAACCCACCGCCGCCGGTCCGGCCGGTGGTGCGGGTGACTTGGGCGCGGGCAAACCTCAAGCTGGGCCCGAGCTCGTCGACCTCGATCTCGTAGACGGTGCGTTTGTCGCCGTCGCGGGTTTCGTAGCTGCGCTGCTTGAGCCGTCCCATCACCAGGATTCGTGCGCCCCTGGACAGCGACTCCGCGGCGTTTTCGGCGGCCTCGCGCCAGATGTTGCAGCGCAGGAACAACGGGTCACCGTCACGCCACTGGTTGGTGTTGCGGTCGAAGACCCGCGGTGTGGAAGCGACGGTGAAGTGAGCGACCGCCACACCCGCAGGTGTGAAGGTGAGCTCTATCTCGGAGGCCAAGTTGCCTACCAAGGGCAGTACCGGCTCGCCGGGCATAGTCGGACCTTTCTGATCGTGTGGATGGGTCGAGGACGTGGGGCGATCAGCCAGGCGTCGGAGCCCGACAGGTGACGAGTGAGGTCGAATGTGCACGTGGATACCGGCGCAGGGTGTTGCTAGATGACGAGGTCGTTGTAGATGTCGTTGATGGTGTCGGGGGCATGGGGCAGGTGCGCGCGGACACCGGCGGGTATCGGGGCCGTACCTTTGTCGCCCCCGGCGAAGTAGTGGGGTGCGAGCACGAGTCGGCTGCTGGGCCGGTGAAACCAGACCGGGACGAGGCTGCCGTGGAACTTCGGGCCCGAGGCATCAGGTGCCCGCAGCAATTCTTCAGGGCTGGCCACCGCGACCGACTGATCCTGATAGGACAAGACCAACGCGACAGGGTCGCTGCCGGTGCCGGTCCAATCGTGGAAATCGATCTCGGGGAACGGGGTGACCACCGCGCCCGGCGGGATGTGGAAGTGGCGAGTCAACACGTGACCGACGATCACCAGGTAACCGTTGAGCGTGGTGCGGGTGGTGAAGTCATCAGAGTTGTTCGGCATCTGGCTCCTGGGTGTGTGCGGGCGCGACGGTCGGGCCGTGCTGGTCGGTCAGGTCGCAGGCGTCGGGCAGGTGCCGCAGGAGCTCACCGAGGGTGACCGAGATCAGGTTGGGCTTGCAACACACACGGTGACCGGCGACCAACGCGGCACCGTCGAGATCGATCGCTTCCGCTGCGAACCAGTCGATCTCGCCGGTCTCGGTACGCGGCACAGTCACCGGCAACCACGCCTCGACCAGACTGGCGACCGACTGCCATGCGCGGTGGGTGAGAATCCGTGTGTACCTGGCGGAGTCGAACGTGCCGCGCGAGCCAGCAACGTGCAGGCAGTAGTCGTACACGGCAAAGTTGGAGGGGCCATCGATCCAACGAATCGACACCGACCTATCGCCGATCGGCATCACGGTGAACGCGGCGTCGGGCCAGCGGCGACGCAGCGCCGCGGCGAGCAGCTGGGTGTGGGCGTCGGCGTCATCGGGTTCGACCGGCAGGATCCGATACCAGGTATAGAAACTCGACCCCTGGTATCGGGCCCGCGCCCAAAATCGGCATATCCCCACGGTCGGATCGGTGTCGCTGTGATCGGTGAGGATCTGCTCCAGCGTCGCGTGGACATCGTCGACGGACAAGCCGTCGGCGACGATGGTGCGCGCGGACTGGTCCAGGACGCGGAAGCGGTCATTGATGTGTAGTCGTGGCATCAGCTGGTCCTGTTCGATATCGCTGGTGTTCGGCGTTGGCTCGATGTGGCGAAGGCTGTGACGAACGCGCGGATCTGACCGCAGCCGGTCAGGTGATGTCGAGGCCGAGGTCGGCCGCGACCACCACTCCGCCCTCAGCCATGCCCCGGATCTTCTCGGGGGGCAGGTGCTCGTCGAGCGCGATCGCCAGCAGTTGCGCCATGGCATGGGTCGGCTCAGCGTCGAGGGCAGTGGCAATCGCGATCCCGGCGAGCACGGTGTCCGCGTAGTAGTAGGCGCTGTAGGCGAACAGGGCGGCGGCCTCGGCGCGGTCGAGACCGTCGGTCGCCGACGCGATCTGGCGCCACAGTGCCTCTGCCGCGCCGTGGTACTCGCTGCGGGCGAGGCCGTACATGCTGTCGCGGATGGTCCTGTCACGCAGCAGCGCGGCAACCGTGGCGAGATCCTGCGCGCTGGGCCGCTTTTCTTCCGCTGTGCTGATCTGAGACAGGACCCACAGAATGCGGTCACGTCGGTAATCGCGCACGCGATCGGGGGTGCGCGCGGCGGCCAGGTCGTCGCGGTAGCGGGCAACGGCGCAACCGCGATAGGGCAAAACCTGCTGGGCGAGGACCGGGTCCGAGTCGAGCAGGTCGGCGATTTCGTGGCGTGCGGCGTAGATCTGGTGGCCGTCCAGGACCTGAGCGAACGCGACGGTGGAGGCGCGAGGATCACCCACGCTGCCATCGCGGCCGTGTCTGCACAGGTCCCGGTACTCGACACCTGTCGCGATCTGCGCGACCCACCAAGCGTGACTGGGCTCGATCCCTGCTCGAGCGAGGTGGCGCAGCAGATGTTCGGCGTTGGTCAACCCGGTCGGGCGATCGTCGATGACGACGGCCATCGTGGAACTAGTTTTCTGGCACTGGCGTACCGATTCCAACATGTGCGCCAGACCACGGGCTTCGGCAGGGTCGGCGGCGGAGTCGATGTCGAACCGGGTCACGGCACCGATCACCTGGACGCCTTCGTTCTCGGGGTGGGTGCCGAGCAACGCCACCACCAGTGACCGGGTGGGACAGAATCCGAGCATCGCCGGAATCGCGGCGATCAACTCCCCAGGATCGGCGACCCGGCGCAAAGCGATGTTGTTCTCCGCCGGATCGGACTCGGGTGCATGGGCTTCGTCATGGGGTTCCACGGCAGGTCCCTTTCGGATTCGGGCGCGATATTGCGGACGAATCCGCGTGGAGTTCTCGGGCGGACTACGTGGCCAGCGCCGACAGGGCTGACCTTGTTGTGAAACGGGCGTGTCTGCGTCGAGCTACGAGGCCGCACAGGGTTATTGGTCTGGACCGGCTCGAGCCGACATGGTGATCGCTCATCGGATCTACACATCCACCGCGCGCGATCGGCCCGAGGCACCGCCACAGTGGCGACAATGGCAGCATGCTGCCCGATGACGACTACGCGAGCTTGGTACCGAATCCGCCGACCAGTTTCGGGTTGACCGAGCTACGAGATGCCTACGTCGATGCCGTCGCTGACGAAGACGTCCAACGACCGATGGCCGCCGAACGGCGTGCCTACTTCGAGGGACTGTGTGGGCTGTTCGAACTCGATCTGCCGACCTCGCGCAAGGGCGTCGGTTGGAATCCGGCCCGGTATGTGCACGGCCTGGTGCTCAACGCCGCGAAGTCGTTGTTGCGCACCGGGAGCCCGTGGGACGGCTACCTTGAAGCCGGCGCACTGTTCAAGGCACTCGATGATCTCGGTATCGGCGAAGCACACCGGTCGATGGTGGTGGACCTGCGCACGACGGTGGAAGCGTCGAGGTCCAAGCATCGGGCGCTGCTGGACCTGTTGCTGACCGGGCTACTGGGCGAGCACGCGCAGCTGGTGTTCACGCTGGCAGATCTCGACGCCGCCGGTATCGAGCGTGCGGTGCCGATCCGCTATCTGCCTGACTGACTGACCACGATGGTTCGGTGAGGGCATACCGGGGTTCAGGAATGCTCTCGGCCACCGATGGCCGGGTCGACGTGGCACGAAGCGGCTCCGCTTCGCTGTGGCCACGTCGACCGGCCATCACTCGGGTCGCTGCGCAGCCAACGACCGAGCACCAGTGATTCGCAGTCGGTGTCACGGTGGATCGGCGCTGCCTAACCCTCGCGGTCAGCGCCCTCCACGCAATGAAAATTACTAAACCTCAACATCTTCCACCGGCAGGTGACAGAGGAAATGGCGGCAGGCGCGGATAGATCAATGTCGCTACGGTCAGCGATGCCCCGGTCCAATCCCCTCCGGACCGGGGCGCTGCACCCATGTTGCTCTGCTCTGGGCCACCCAAATCAGGCGGCGAGGGCTTGGACCACTTCCTCCTCGACCGCTGGCGCGGCCGGGTTGTCGAGATCGATGTCGTTGTAGTCGACCTCGCCGGTGATGGCGCGCTCGACGTCAACGAGCGCGAAGCCTTTCCTCGCGCCGAGCTCGGCGAGGAAGGTCAGGTACCGGGCTGCCCCGGAAGGGGGCCTGCGCCAAGAGTCCTTTTCGATCTGCGATTCGTGCGCGCCGAGGACCAGCGCGAGCACGATCACCCACGCGCGTCCGGTCGCCGCTGCGGCGATCTTCTCGGTGAGTTCGCCGGTGCTGGTGACGCCCAACAGTTTCTGTGTCGTGGTGGATGCGCCCCAGCTCGAGAGCAACCCTGGCTCCCGGTTCAGCGACGTAGCAACGAACACCGCGGTCCCGGGCGGGGCTGTCCGCGCGGCCAGCAGTTCGGTCAGGAACTCGATGCGGCGGATCTTGGCGGCCGAGCCCTGCTTGTTCAACTCGATCACCCGCCGCCGCGCCGCCCGCGCTGCCTCCCGGTCAGCCTGCTCGATGTCGGTTGCGTCGACGGGATCGTCGGCACGGTCGACTGCGGGTTCGGGAACGGGGATCTGGAGTCCGCTGGCGGGCAGGTGTTCGGCGAGCAGGTAGTAGGCGGGAACCCACTGTTCTCGGGTCACCAGCCCATGAGCGCTGCGCAATCCCTCGCCCGGCTCGACACCCGGTTCGGTGGCGTCCCAGTCGACGCTGTCGGGATCGACAAGCTCACCGGTGTCCTCGGCGACGAGATCAGCGTCGCTGTCATCGACAACAACGTAGACCGCCCACCGATGGGCATCGGCGTAGATCTCGGTCTCGGTCACCGGCTCACCCTCACCGGTGACAAGGTCGGTGGCCGAAATCAGGTTCGTGGGTTCGGTGGCGAGGTCGGGGTCCTCGGTCAAGATACCGAACCCGAACGCGGCGTAGGGAAGTGCCGCGGCCAGCCGGGCACGGGTCATGGCTCGATCTTGCTCGATCAAGGTGGCGCGATATCTGAAGTTGATGCGGGGGAAACTGAGCTGGGCCACGGCGTCGGTGTCGCCGAGCGCTTCGTAATGCGCGATAGTCTCGAGCTGAGCCAGCGAGTACTGGGAGTCGTCGAGCAGCCTGCGGGCGGTGGCGGATCGACCGATCACCGCGGCGGTGCGGATCTTGGCGTGCTCGGTCTGTAAACCTTCGGCGATGCGGGTCACGCTGGCACCGAGGTCGAGCATCAAAGCGACACCGCCGGCGCGGTCGGAATCGGTGATCGGGATACGCCGGTCGTTGAGATTGAGCTGGGACAGCGCCCGGGTGATCCGGCGTTCATCGATGTCGATGCTGGTGTCGACGTCGGTGATCCACACTGGCACCTGCGCCACGTTCTCGGCGACGGCGATCAGGGTGCGGACCTGACCGTCGAGGACGTGGAGGCTGCCGTCGGTCTCGCGTTCGACCAGGACCGGCGCTCGAACACCGAACGCCCGGATCGAGGCGGCCTGCTTCGGGTGTTCGGCCGGGTCGAACCCTTGCCGGATGTTCTCCCCGATCACCAACTCGCCCGGATCACGGAAACCGGCCTCGGCATTGGGTGGCTTGGCTACCTCCGGGGCGGTGTCTGGCGAAACAGTGTCGTCGGAGGCGGTGTAATCGGCGTCGCCGCGTGGGGTGGGTTCGATCTGCTCGGCCTCGATGAGGTCCGGGGTGCCGAGTTCGGCCAGGGTCGAGGGCATTGGGCGTTCCTTTCCGAGAAACGAAACCAGCGCGCCCACGGTGTCGGGTGGGCGCGCTGGTGCGGGTGCGAGGGTCGGGCAGGGTCAGGCGGGGCGGCGACGGGCGGCACGAGCGACGTTGACCGGTCGCAGACGCAGCAGGACACCGTCGTTGCCTGCGGTGTAGGTCCAGTGCCGTCCCCGCCATCGCGGGTAATCCGCGCGCCAGCGCGCGATCGTCGCCTCGTCGGGGACGGCGCTGATCGGGCCGGCGGTGCCGAGGTGTTCGCGTCGGATGAACTCCGTCCGCTCGATCGAGTCGACAACGCCCGGTTCGGCGGTGGTGCCCGGATCGGTTGGGGCCTCGATTTCGGTGGCGGATGTGGACATGACAAACCTCCTGGTTAAGGAATTTCGGTTCCGGACGGGCCGGGGTGGGGTTGACCTGCAGCGTCGTGACATCCGAGCGCGGCACCACCGGGAATGCTGAACATTTGTTGACGCTGTTCAGGAACTGATCAGGTGATGGTGAGGTGGGTGACCCGCTTGCCGCACGACGCCGCGATGCTGGCGTCGGCGGGCCACCTGCCCGCCGGCGGTGACCGCTGGGCGCAATGGATCTCCGATGGCCTGCTCGTCGGATACCGACGGCGGGATCGTAGTTCCTAACCGGTGCGACTGACCTGCTCAGGCACGGCGAAATCGAATCCGCCCATACTCGGTGGTGTCGTCACCACTTAGCGCGACCGCTGAGGTGGCATGGATCGGTGGACACGTGTTCGCGCGACCAGTTCGACCGTCACCGCGACCGCGCAAGCCTGCGACAGCATCAACCCGATCAGGACCAGAATCTGCACGGCACCGGCTTGCACGGCCGACCCGCTCGTGAGCAGCACACCGATGAAAGCGCCGGGGAGAGTGACCAACCCGACCGTGCGCGCCTGGTCCACACCCGGTATCAGCGCGTCGATCGCGGTGTTGTCGAGGACGAGCAGGCGCGCCGCCCGGTCTCCGAACCCCAAGCTCAACGCGGCCTCGACCTCACCCCGACGCTGAGCGATCGCGTCGAGCCCGCGCCGCGCCGCGAGCGAGGTCGCTGTCATGGTGCCGCCGAGCAGGATGCCGCCGATCGCCACGAGGGTGACCCCGCGGATCGGGATGACTCCGCTGAGCAGCGTCGCCGGCAGCACCGCGGCGATACCGGCGGCGATGGCCAGAGCGAGCCATGTTCCCGACCGGCCTGCCTCGGCGCGTCGCGCGGCGGTGAAGGCCGCCGCACCGAACATGACCAGCAGCACTAGCACCGCTGACCACGCATGGCGCAGCGCCGCGGCGAGGATCAGCGCTATCACGCTCAACTGCAGCACTGCTCGCCCCGCCGCTGCGGGCACCACGGTCGGTGAGCCCAAGTGAGCAAGCCGGTAGACCAGGGCCGCGGCGGCCACCATGCCCAGGCAGAGCAAGGCCAATCCGAGAGCGGGTATGACCACCATGATGTCTCCTCACCGCGAGGTCAGCCGAATCTTGCGGATTCATCCGGTGTGGGGGTGTCCCTCTGGGATTCGTCGAACCGTCCAGGGACCAGTCGGGGCCTTAACGGAAGTATTGGACCAGGCAGAATTCGTGCTCCTCGGGATCGCGCATGACCAGGACAACCCCTTCGTCGTAGTCGTGCCGCTCGCCGGACCAGCGCCCGCCCAAGTTCTGAACCCGACGGCAACCGGCTTCGATATCGGCAACTTCGATGTCGAGGTGGTTGCGGACCTTTCCGATCTTGGGCTCGGCCACTCGTTGGAAGGTCAAGCGCGGTCTGCTGTCGAAGCGCGAACCGACGGTTGCCCATCCCGGATCATCGCCGTGTTCGGCCGTGGCGGGGATACTCAGGATCGCGCTCCAAAACGATGCCAGCCGCATGGGGTTCGCGCAGTCGATCGTGATCCCGACCCATCGGTTTTCCATGCCTACCAGGATGAACGAATCGGGTTCTCAGTGTGCGTCAAGCCGGAATCGGTGCGGAGATCGGTAGGGCTGCATGGTCTTCGAGCATCCCGTAGAGGACATCGCAGCGTCGCCGGGCCAGTCAGATGAGAGCAGCATCGTGTGTCTTGCCCTCTGCCCTCTGCTCTTTCGGTCGTGGTAGGCGCGGTTGGTGGGATCGTGCAGGGCCGCGAACGCCAACAGGAACTGCACTCGTTGAGCTTGTGGTTGCCCGATCGGGACGAGCTGCTCGATCGGTGGGCGATGCTGGGGTAGGAGGCGAGGTGGTCGGCCGAGGCGAAAGCGGTGCCGTCGCCGACCTCGAGCAGGATGCGGGCGCCGGTCCTGACTCCGATGCCCGGCATCGAGTTCAGGACCTGGGAGAGAGGGTGATCGACTCTCCTCGATCTCGACAGCAATTTGTTGTCGGTGCAGCGGAACGGTTTTCAGTGAGTCGGCGAGTCTCGGCAGCACACTCTCGGCGGGGCGGGTACCAGGAACGACGACGGTTCGGGGCGGGCAATGTGGCCAGGATTTCCTCGACCAGCCGGGCGCCCGTGCGGGGTGCGTATTTGGTCGCGGACACCGGCCCAGCGTAAGGAAATTCGGAGTGTGGGAGGGCTTGCGGCGGTAGTGTCGGAGGCTCTTCGGGAAGTTCGGATCAACCTCGCTGCAGGTGTGTC
>NZ_JBHVTK010000009.1:0-262508 GCF_042884695.1 Nocardia sp. NPDC058114
CGTCCAGATACGCCGAGAACGGCACCTTCGCGTCGACGACGATGTGCCTGCCGCCGGCCAGCCGCACCACCATGTCGGGCCGGACCGCACCCCGATCGTCGCCGCCGGGCCGGGATACCTGGGTATCGAAGTCGCAGTGCCGGGTCATGCCGGCGAGTTCGACCACGCGTTCCAGCTGGATCTCACCCCACCGGCCGCGCACCTGCGGCGCCCGCAGCGCGGCGACCAGCTGGCCGGTCTGATCGGAGAGCCGATGCGAGGTGCGTTGCATGCCCGCGACCTGCTCGCGCAATCCCGAGTACGCGTCGATTCGATGGTGTTCGACCTGCCGGATCTGCTGTTCCAACGCGCCGACCGCGTCGCGCAGCGGATCGACCATCGCGCCGATCGCGGCCGAATGCCTGCGCGCCGCATCCTCGTTGGCCGAGTGCAGCGACTGCTGCAGCAACCGTTGATTGTCGCCGGCCGCGGCGAGCCGGGCTTCCGCGGTGGCGGCGCGTTGGCCACCCCGGGCGGAGTGCCCCAGCCAGCCGAGACCGAAGCCTGCGGCGAAGACGAAGACGAGCGCGACGAGCATCGAAGCGGTCATGGGAGGCGATACTGCCCGAGCCCACCGACAAGTTCGCAATTCCCGGGCAAACCGGGCATGGCGGCGGCATTCCCGCCGGACATCTTGGTGGTGTGCGCGCGGCCTCGCGCGCCACGCCGGTGAATTACACGCGTGTGGTGCGTCGATTGAAATCTGTCGGGGGTGTGCCCTACGGTTCGCGACATGCGGATCCTGCACACCTCCGACTGGCACATCGGGCGCACCTTTCACGGTGTCGACCTGCTGGCCGATCAGGCGCGGGTGCTGTCGGCCGTCGCGGAGCTGGTCGCGGCCGAATCGGTCGACGTGGTGGTGGTGCCCGGCGACATCTACGACCGCTCCATCCCCAATGCCGATGCCATCGGGGTCTGCAATCGTGGATTCGAGGCGATCCGGGCGGCGGGCGCGACGATCGTCGCCACCTCGGGCAATCACGACTCGCCCGCCAGGCTCGGTGCGGGCGCGAGCTTCGCCGCGGCCGGTGGCCTGCACCTGTGTACGCGGGTCGCCGACGCGCACCGGCCCATCGTGCTGTCCGATGACGACGGCGACGTGGCCTTCTACGGCATCCCGTATCTGGAACCGGAGATCACCCGGACCGAACTCGGTGTGCCACACGCGCACTCGCACACGGAGATCCTCGATGCCGCGATGAGCCGGATTCGTGCCGACATCGCCGCCAGGTCCGGCGCGCGCACGGTGGTGCTGGCGCACGCGTTCGTGATCGGCGGCGAGGCGACGGGTTCGGAACGGTCCATCTCGGTGGGTGGTGTGGAGACGGTGTCGATGTCGGCCTTCGACGGCATCGACTATGTGGCGCTGGGGCACCTGCATTCGCCGCAGACGCTCTCGGAGTCGGTGCGCTACAGCGGATCCCCGCTGCCGTATTCGTTCGGGGAGAGCTCCCATCGCAAGGCGGTCTGGATCGTCGACCTCGACGCGAAGGGTCTGGCGGCGGTGCACCGCCGCGAGCTGCCGCAGGTGCGCGGGCTCAGCAGACTCACCGGCACCATCGATTCCCTGCTCACCGGCGCCGAATTCGCCGCGGCCGAAGAGCACTACGTGTCCGCCACGATCACCGACATCACCCGTCCGGTGGATCCGATGCGTAAGCTGCGCGAGCGGTTTCCGCACGCGGTGCACGTGGAATGGGCACGGCCGGAAGGTAATCCGGAGTTGCACTACCGCGAGCGGGTGCACGGTCGTCGCGACACGGAGGTCGCGGCGAGCTTCCTGACCGACGTGCGTGGCACACCGAGCAAGGGGGAGATGGCATGGGTGGAGCGGGCGCTGGCCGCGGCGGTTCGCGAAACCGACTCGGGCCGAGGCGAATCCGCCCAGGAGCCGGTGGCATCGGAGCTGACTGCGTGAGCTCGCGCGCCGGGTTCACGGCGGCGCTCGTCGCCGGGGTCATCGCGTGAGGCTGCACCGGCTCGAACTCACCGCGTTCGGACCGTTCGCCGAGACCACCGTTGTCGATTTCGACGCACTCGGCGCCGACGGGCTGTTCCTGCTCCACGGGCATACGGGCGCGGGCAAGACGACCATCCTCGACGCCATCGCCTTCGCCCTCTACGGCAAGGTGCCCGGGGCGCGCGGCGAGAGCAAGCGCCTGCACTCCGACCACGCCGATTCGCAGACACCACCGAGTGTCGTGCTCGAGGCCACGCTCGGCGGCCGCCTGCTGCGCCTGACCCGCTCGCCCGAATTCGAGCGCCCGAAGAAGAACGGCACCGGAACCCGGCTGCTGCAACCCCAGGCCACGCTCACCTGGCTCGACGGCAGCGGTGAGAACCTCTCGCGCATCACCGATATCGGCGACGAGGTGCTGCGTCTGCTCGGCATGAGCGCCGACCAGTTCTTCCAGGTGGTGCTGCTCCCGCAGGGCGACTTCGCCAAATTCCTGCGAGCCGAGAACGAGGACCGCGAGAAACTGCTCGAAAAGCTCTTCGATACCCAACGTTTCGGTACCGCCGAGAAATGGTTGTCGGATCGGCGACGCGCGGCCGAAAGCGAACTCACCACGCGCCAGCAGGGCATCGACCGCCTGATCACCAAGGTCGGCATGGCGGCGGGATACGGCGGCGCGGAATCGATCGGCATCAAGGACTCGGTGACGTGGTCTCAGGAGCTGCTGGCCACCGCGCGTACCGCCCTCGCCGAGGCGACCACGAATTCCGAACTGCGTCACAAAGAATCGGCCGAGGCCCGCGCCGAAGCCGAAGAGCAACGCCGCGTCACCGAGCTGCGCACCCGCATGGCCGCGGCCCGCTCCGAACTGGACGCCTACACCGCCTCCGCTGCTCGCCGCGCCGAACTCGAACGCGAACTCGACCGAGCTCGCCTGGCTGAGCCCGTCGTCCATGCCATCGACGAGGCTCGCTCCGCGGTCCGTGGCCTGCGTCGCTCGGAAGCCGCCACCCGCGGCGCCGCAGCTGATCTGGCCGATCGTCTGAGTGCACCGGCGGCGGCCGATATCGCGGGTGTGGGCCTGCTGACCGTCGTACCGGCCGAGCCGAACAGCGATGGCGGCGTGGACGTCCAGGGTGATCTCGATGCGGCGATCAGCCAGTGGAACGCGCTGCTCGGTGTGCTCGGTGAGGTGCGCGCGGATGCGGTGATCGCACGCAGGCTCGCCGACGATCTCGCCGTTCACGAGAGCGAATCCGCCCAGCTCACGCGGCGTGCGGCGGAGCTGGCGCAGCGGCGGGTCGAACTGCCGGCACTGATCGGTTCTGCTCAGGAACAGCTCCGCGAGGCCACCGACGCGGCCGCAGCGCTGCCCGGGGTTCGCAACGAGCTGGCCAAGTGGCAGGACGCGGCGGCGGCCGCTGTCGAGATCGCCCGTCGCCGACCAGCTTTGGACGCGGCGCGCGGTGAACACGACACCGCATGGCGCACCCACCTCGACGCCAGGGAGCGTGTCCTCGACCTGCGCACCCGCCGCCTTGCCGGCATGGCCGCCGAACTCGCGGGCGCGCTCACCGAGGGTGCGCCGTGCACGGTCTGCGGGTCCGCCGATCACCCGGAGCCCGCGCAGCCCACCGACGACGCGGTGTCCAAGGACGCCGAGGACGCCGCACAGGCGGCCGAACAGGTCGCCGAGGCCGCGCGGGATCGCCTCGCCGAACGCATCAGCGCCATCGAACGCGAGATCGAGGCGCTGACCGCGCGTGATGGCGACGCCGACCCCGTCGCCCTCGCCGCCGCGGTCCGCACCGCCACCCACCGCTTCGACGATACGGCCGAAGCCGCTGAACGCGCCCCCGCCCTGACCAGCCGCCTGGAGGCCCTGCGCACCGAGGAAGCCGCCCTGCACGAGCAGTCCCGCGACTTGGACGCCCGCCTCGGCACCAGCACGGCCAACATCGCGGCCACTCGCACCCGCCTCGAAGAACTCACCACCCGCCTGCGTGCCGCCGCGGGCGCCGACGCCACCGTCGACGCCCGCACGACCCGCCTCGAATCCCTCATCACCGCCGCCACCACCCTCCGTACCGCCCGTACCGAGGAGGGCACCGCCCGCGACGCCGTCCGCACCGTCGCCACCCGTGTGGAAAACCTCGCCCGTACAGCAGGTCTCGTTCCGGCGGGATACGAGGCGAGTGCGCAGCTCGAGGCACACGAATCGACGACTCGTACCGCCGGGCGAACTGCGGTCGCCGATGCCGATACGGGCGTTCCCAGCCTGTTCGATCTTTTCGATGACGAGCCGCTCGATGACGAGCCGGTCGGCGAAGAGCCGGTCGAACCAGCACCGCCTCGCGACGACATCGCCCTGCTGACCGCCTACGCCCAGGTCGTCACCGCCGCCGCTCGGACCGCGCAGCAGCAGGCCGCGATCGAAGCCGAACTCACCGCCGCGGACCGGGCCCGCGCACATGCCGAGACGGTGCTCGCCGAGCCCCGGATCCAGGCGGTCGCCGAGCAGACGCCGGGCGACCTGAACGCGCTCGAGCAGCGCTTCACCGAAGCTCAGAGTGCGCTCACCGCGGCGGTGGCGGCCCGGTCGGCGGCCACCGAGCGGGTCGCCCAGCTCGAGCAGCTGGGGACGCAGCTGTGGGGTGAGGTCGAGCGGATCGCGCCCGAGCAGCGTGTCTTCGACGAACTGGCGGCCCTGGCGGAAGTGGTCGCGGGCAGGGGCGAGAACAACCGGCGAATGTCGTTGCGCTCCTATGTTCTCGCGGCACGGCTCGAAGAGGTCGCGGTCGCGGGATCACTGCGTCTGCGCCGGATGTCCGGTGGCCGTTACGAATTCGTCCACTCGGACAAGGCGGGACCACGGGGCAGACGCGGCGGCCTCGGGCTCGACGTCCGCGACGACTACACCGGCGCGATCCGCTCGGCGAAAACGCTCTCCGGCGGCGAAACCTTCATGGCCTCGCTGGCATTGGCACTCGGTCTGGCCGATGTGGTCGCCGCCGAAACCGGTGGGCTGGTCCTGGACACCCTGTTCATCGACGAAGGCTTCGGCAGCCTCGATGCCGACACTCTCGACGCCGTGATGGGTGTCCTCGACGAACTGCGGGCGAACGGGCGCGTGGTCGGCGTCGTCAGCCACGTAGACGAAATGCGCCAGCGCATCCCCAGCCGCCTCCACGTGGTGCGCGGCCGGGCAGGATCGCGGCTGGAAGCCACCGTCGCCTGAGTTCGCCCGGTGAGGCCGTCACCATGTCAGCACGGCGCGGCGGGAGCCTGCGGACGCTCCACGGATGGCGCCGCTTCCTGGCGGGCGAGCGGCGTGAATCCGGGGAGCTTGCCGTCGACGAACGGGATCATCAGCTGGACCAGCGGGCCGATTCCGAAGGCGTAGACCAGCGTGCCGATTCCCACGCTGCCGCCGAGGAACCACCCGGTGGTCAGCACCGAGACCTCGATCCCGGTGCGAACCGACCACACCGGCCAACCGGTCCGCGCGACCAGTCCAGTCATCAGTCCATCGCGCGGACCTGGCCCCATTCCCGCACCGATGTAGAGCACTGTCGCCGCCGCGTTCACCACCACCGCGGCGACCATGGCCAGTACCCGCAGCCACACGCCGTCCACGGCGGGGATCGCCCACAACCCGGCGTCGACCGCGATCGCGATCACCACCACGTTGCTGACGGTCCCCAGCCCCGGCCGCTGCCGCAACGGAATCCAGGCGAGTAGCACAGCGATCCCGGTCAGCGCGGTCACCACACCGAAACTCAGCGGCACATGCGCGGCGACCCCTTGGTGGAACACGTCCCACGGGTCGAGCCCGAGCCCTGCTCGGATCATCACTGCCATCGAGGTGCCGTACAACCACAAACCGACGTACAGCGCGACCAACCGACGAGTGAGCATAGGTAACAGAATCCGGCCTACTGGACCTGGAAAAAAGAGCCAATCGGCGATCACTGGCCTGATCGTGTGCCGCTGCTCAGCTTTCGTGCGCGAGCAACCAGGCCTTGGCTTGCAGCCCCCACCGGAACCCGCCGAGCGCTCCGCCGATCCGCAGCACACGATGGCACGGCACGAACAGCGCGGCGGAGTTGCGCGCGCAGGCGTTGGCCGCGGCCCGCGTGGCTGCCGGACGCCCGGAGAGTCCGGCGAACTCCGTGTAGGTGACCGGTTCACCGGCCGGTACCTTGCGCAGGACTTCCCAGGCATGGACGAGGAACTCACCGGACTGTTGACGCACCGCGATCGCGTCGATCGCGGTGATATCACCTGCGTGATAGTCGATGACGGCCTTGGTCACCGCGCCGAGCGAATCCCGTTGCCGCAGTTCGGCCGGGCGCAAGGTCGCATGGATCAGGCCGGTCAGCGTGGTCGGGTCGCCGGTCCAGCCCGAGGCGAGCACGGCGCCGTCGGAATCGGCGATGGTGGTGAACGGGCCGATCGGCGTGCTGACGGTCGCCACATCGGCGAGACGAAGAGCAGTGTCAGTCATGGGTTTTCGCTTCCTGAGGAGAGGGTTCACGGACAAGCGCGCCACGATGTTCGAGCGCGGTCTTCCACAAGTGCATGGACAGATACGAGCGCCACGGCGCCCAGCGGGTGGTGTCGCCGAGGTCGATCCCGGCCAGCGCGGCTCCTTGGCGCACGACGAGGTCGGTGTCGAGCAGGATGTCGGGATCGGCCAGCGATCGCATGGTGACGTAGTCGGCCGTCCACGGCCCGACTCCATCGAGTGCGAGCAGGTCGCGCCGCAGATCATCGGCGGTACGGCCGGAATGCAGGACCAGTTCGCCGTCGGCGAGCGCCCGCGCCGCGGCCACGATCGCGGCCACCCTGCGCGCGGGCCCGGTCAACACCTCGGCACCGTGTTCGGCGACCGCCTCGGCCGTCGGGAACAGTCGCGGCACCGGTCCTTCGATCGGCTCGCCGAGTGCGTCCACCAGCCGCGCGACATGCGTCCCCGCTGCCCGCACCGAAATCTGTTGCCCGATCATCGTGCACAGCAACAACTCTGATCCATCAAGGCACCCGGGCACGCGAATCCCCGGCGTGAATCCGTGCCCCGCGATTCCGTGCGCAACCCCTGCGGCACCCGAATCGGTTGCGCCATCACCGGATCGGTCGTCACTGCCGAACACGCGGCCGCCGCCGTGACCACCACGGCCGTCGGCTCCGGTCGTTGCGTCGATGCCGAGTGCCGCGTCGATCCCCAGCGGATCCGCGTCCAGATCGAGCAGACGCCGCACCCGGGCGACAGTCGGAGCGAGATCACGCATATCCCGCAATGCCAACTCCGCCCGCACATGACCGGGCTGGAAAGACAGCCGAACAGTCGCGTGCCCGTGCGGAGTACGCAGGCTGCGCGTGTAGACCCCGTCCTCCCACTGTTCCGTCCCGGCCACCGCGTGCGCCGAGAGGAACCAGGTCAGCCACCCGGTATCGAGCGGCTCGCGGTACGGCAGCCGCAAGGTCAGCAATCCGGGGGTGCCGGGTGCGACGACATCGGCGCGCGGCGACCGGCGTAATTCGGTCCGCATCGTTGTCGGACTCACCGCGAAGACCTCGCGCACGGTGTCGTTGAACTGCCGAATGCTGGCGAACCCCGCCGCGAACGCGATATCCGACATCGGCATCTCGGTGGTCTGGATGAGCAGCCGCGCGGTGTGCGCACGGTGCGCCCTGGCCAGCGCGAGCGGGCCTGCCCCGAGTTCGGTGGTGAGCACGCGGGTGAGCTGGCGCTGCGAATAGCCGAGGGTGGCGGCCAGTCCGGGTACCCCGCCACGCTCGATCACCCCGTCGCCGATCAGCCGCATGGCGCGAGCGGCCAGGTCGGCTCGCACATTCCACAGGGGTGACCCGGGCGCGGCGTCGGGCAGGCACCGGCGGCACGCGCGATAACCGGCCTGCTGCGCCGCCGCCGCGGTGGGCAGGAACGACACATTGGCCCGCTTGGGTGTGATCGCCGGGCACGAGGGCCTGCAGTAGATGCCGGTCGTGCGTACCGCGGTGAAGAACTGCCCGTCGAAGCGGGAGTCGCGGGTGGAGACCGCCCGGTAGCAGCCCTCGAAGTCCAAAGCAGTGATGGTCACGAGTTCCACAATGACACCCGCGCGAGCGGGGTGCTAGCGGAAATCGGCCACCGATCCCGCGGGTCTGGGACCGCGATCAGCAGCAGCGATTGGTGGGATTGCGCTCGGCTTCGGCATAGCGTTCGCGCCAGTAGTCGCGCACGGACGGCACCGGGGCCCCCGGATGCGTGCGACGCAAGTGGTCGACATACCGCTGGTAATCCTGGCCGCCGTTGATCGCGCTGTACCAGCGGGCGACTGCGCGCATCGCCGCCCACGCTCGGCCGAGAACCGCCCGCAGGCGTGCCCCCACGGTCGCATCCGAGCTCGCGGTAGCGATCGACGCTGTCCTGTCGACCAGCCCGGTGCGGTCGGTCGTCACGGCCGGGGCGCGGACGGCCGATCCACTGAACCGGCCGCCCGCATCCCTGGTCCCGCTCAAGAGACGTGCGCCGATCCGGGCGCGCTCACCTTGCCCTCGGCGATCAGCACGTCCCACTCCTTCTGCACGTCCTTCTCGGCGGAGGTGGCGACGAAACCGCTCGGGGCGAAGATCTTCGACGGCTGTTCCTCGGACTCGGTGCTGGTCACCGTGCCCGTGCGAATCGCCTTCGCGCACACCAGCACTCCGACGGCGGTGACGATCAGTACCAGCACCGCGAAAACGATCGACAGCGTGCCCTGGATGAAGGTGTTGCGGATCGCGATGTCGACCTGCTCGGGCGTCTTGGCGGTCAGGCAGGCCTTGCCCGCGTCCTTGGCGGCCTGGCACAGGCTGTGCTGTTTCCAGTAACCGAGCTTGGGATCGTCGGAGAAGATCTTCTGCCACGACGCGGTCATCGTGACCAGCAGATCCCACGCCAGCGGAACACCGGGAATCCACGCCCACTTCCACTGCCCGCGCTTGACGATGATCGTGAGCACCACGATCAGCGCGATCGCCGCGAGCAACTGGTTGGCGATGCCGAACAGCGGATACAGCGCGTTGATGCCACCGAACGGATCGTTCACGCCCATCAGCAGCACCCCGCCCCAGCCCGCGACCACGATCAGCGAGCACAGCCAGGCGCCGATCCGCCACGACGGATCGCGGAACTTCTTGAACCCGCCGCCGAAGTTGCCCAGCGCGTCCGAGACCAGGAAGCGCGCCACACGAGTGCCCGCGTCGATGGTGGTGAGGATGAACAGCGCCTCGAACATGATGGCGAAGTGGTACCAGAAGGCCTTCATCGTCGAGCCGCCGAGGAATTGGGAGAAGACCTCGGAGATGCCGACCGCCAGGGTCGGGGCGCCGCCGGTGCGCGAGACGATCGACTTCTCGCCCACATCGGCGGCCGCGTCGGTGAACAGCTCCGGTGTCGCGGGCGGCCCGGACAGGCCGAGCGAATTCGTGAACTTGGCAGCACCTTCGGCCGTGCCACCGGTGAGTCCGGCCGAGGCATTCATGCCGAAGTACAGGTGCTGGTCGATGATCGAGGCGGTGATGATCGCCATGACCGCGACGAACGACTCCATCAGCATGCCGCCGTAGCCGATCATCTTGGCATTGGATTCCTTGGCCAGCAGTTTCGGTGTCGTGCCGGAGGAGACCAGCGCGTGGAAACCCGAGAGCGCACCGCAGGCGATGGTGATGAACAGGAACGGGAACAGACTGCCCGCGAATGCGGGACCCGCACCGGTATGCGCGAATTCGGAGACGGCGGGCGCCTTCAGCACTGGCATCGTGATCAGGATGCCGACCGCGAGCAGCACGATCGTGCCGACCTTCATGAACGTCGACAGGTAGTCACGCGGGGCGAGCAGCAGCCACACCGGCAAGACCGAGGCGATGAAGCCGTAGGCGATCAGGCACCACGCGATGGTGGTGCGCGAGAGGGTGAACCAGTCCGCGCCCCACTCGGTTTCGGATACCCAGCCACCGCCGATGATCGCGGCCAGCAACAACACGATGCCGATCGCGGACACCTCGCCGACCGCACCCGGCCGCAGATACCGCAGGTACACGCCCATGAACAGCGCGATCGGGACGGTCATCGCGATGGAGAACACGCCCCACGGGCTCTCGCCGAGCGCGTTCACCACGACCAGTGCCAGCACCGCGAGCAGGATCGTCATGATCACCAGAATCGCCACGATCGCCGCGACGCCACCGACGAGGCCGAGCTCGTCGCGCGCCATCTGACCGAGGCTGCGGCCGCGCCGACGGGTGGAGGCCCACAGCACCAGGTAGTCCTGCACCGCGCCGGCGAAGACCACGCCGACGATGATCCAGATGGTGCCGGGCAGATAGCCCATCTGCGCGGCCAGCACCGGACCGACCAGCGGACCGGCGCCCGCGATGGCGGCGAAGTGGTGCCCGTAGAGCACCCGCCGGTCCATCGGCATGAAATCTTTGCCGTTGTCATAGATTTCGGCGGGCGTGGCCACGTCGTCGCGCGGCTTGGTGATCTTCCACTCGATGAACCGCGCGTAGAAGCGGTAGGCGATGATGTAGGTACAGACCGCCGCGATCACGATCCACACCGCGTTCACGGACTCGCCGCGCACGAACGCGATGATCGCCCACGCGATAGCGCCGAGAACGGCGATCCCCGCGAACACGGCCTTCTTGGCGGGCGTGATCGGCGTGCGATCGACGACACCGACCGGAGGCAAGTCCGGGTCGGTCCGCAGATGTTCGATGGTCGCCATTGACTCAACTCTCCTGTATAACGCGCAGAGCCTCGGGTGAAGCAAACGACAACGTAGCCGATCGCCGAACTGCGACGGAGAGGTTCGCACACGATCGTGCGCAGAATGAAATTTTGTTCAGCAGGTCATTCGCCTCGGTACGTGCCGAAGCTCCAGAGGTTGCCTTCCGGGTCGGCGGCGCTGAAGCCGCGGGAGCCGTAGTCCTCGTCGCGTAGCTCGCGGATGATCCTCGCGCCCGCGGCCTTCGCCCTGTCGTAGAGCGCGTCGGGGTTGTCGGTGACCAGGTAGAGGTTGGCGACGCCCGGTGGCCGGGTGCCGAAGGGGGTGTCGTCGCGGCCCGTGGAGCCGAACATGATGCCGCCGCCGCCCGGCAGGCGCAGTTCACCGTGTTCGACGACCGAGTCGTCGTTTTCCCTGGCGTAGACCGCGGTCGCTTCGAAACCGAAGGCGGTGGTGAGGAACTCGATCATGGCGCGGGCGTCGTCGAAGGCGAGGCAGGGCCAGATGGTGGTGGTGTTGGTTGAAGTGTCCATGCGTTCAGCCTCGCGCTTCCGCCGCGTTCGGGTCTTGGACGGATGGAATCTCCTCGGCGAGCCAGGCGGTGGGGGCCACGCCTGCCAGCTCGGCGAAGTCGCGGTTCAGGTGCGCCTGGTCGTAGTAGCCGCAGGTGGTCGCGATCTGGGCGATGGAGACATAGGACGGGGTGCCCGCCAGCATGCGCTTGGCTCGCTCGAATCGGATGATCCGTGCGGCCAGCTTGGGGCTCGCGCCGAATTCGGCGGTGAACTTGCGGGTCAGGTGCTGACGGGTCCAGCCGATCCGATCCGCGAGCGGGTTGATCGAGCAGGTGCCGCCGGTTTTCACGAGAGCGTGCCAGGCCCACGTCAATTCGGGCCCGGCCAGCGTGTCGGTGCGTGCCGCGGCGGTCAAGGCTCGATCGCACGCGGCGAACCGGCTCGGCCAATCCTGGTGCGACTGCACGGCATCGGCGAGTTGATCGCCCAGAGTTCTCTGCGCTTGGGAGCATTCGATCGACATGTCCCACAGTTCGCTCGCGGGCATGCCGAACAGCACTCGGCAACCCAGCGGGGTCAGCTCGATCGCGACGCCTTCCTGAAAACCGGTGTGCGCGATCAACGCCGGGCTCGCCTGTAGGCCGCTCAAGACACAGCGGTAGCTGCCGGGGGCCTGGTGCGGGTCGGTCTGCTCGACGACATCGATGGTCGGGCCGACGGCGACGATGAACGTCATGTGCCGTGAGGGAAGGCCGCGATGCAGGCCCGGCTCGAAACCCGCGAGTCGATAGCCCACGTACCGGTCGATGAACGCTGCCAGCACCGGCGCGGGGGCCGCGGTCACCACCTCCGTGGTCGCCTCCATACGGGCCACGCTACGCCGGGTGTGTGGGATTACCCACGCGTCTCGAGCATCGCCGCGGGGTAACCGGACCGTGAGGGTGCTCTCCGCGGCGCGGCGGAGGCGGTGAGATTTCGCACTCACGGGCTCATGGCCTGTGGAAACGCGAGGTCAGCCGGTTAATCTTGCGCCTTCGCTCAATTTACGCAGGAGGTGTCATGCGGCGGGTTCAATACGAGCGCGGCAGTGGTTCGGAGGCGCTCGAAGTCGTCGCGGCCGAGGTGCCGGTGCCCGGTGCCGGTGAGCTGCTGGTGCGGGTCGAGGCGATCGGGGTCACCCTGTCGGCGATTCGGCGGATCAGTGGCGACGCGGAGCAGGTGCGTGCCGAGGTGGCCGGTGAGGTCGTCGCGGTCGGTGACGGGGTCGACGGCTACAGCGCCGGCTACCGCGTCGTCGGCCTGTGCACCGCTGACGCCTACGCCGAGTACGTCGTGCTCGCGATCGACCAGGTCTCGGCGATCCCGGACGGCGCTTCTGCCGTCGACGCCGTCGCCCTGATGCGCAGCGGTCTCGTCGCCCTCGGCGCTCTCGACACCGCCGTACCGCGCGACGGCGAAACGGCGCTGGTCACCGCCGCCGCGGGTGGTGTCGGCCACCTCGCGGTGCAGCTGGCCCGCGTGCGTGGCGCGAGCTGGGTAGTCGGCGCGGTCTCCGACGAGTCGAAGGTCGACTTCGTGCGTGAACTCGGCGCCGACGAGGTGTTCACCTACGACCAGCTGCACTGCGGCAAGCAGGCCGACTACGCCCTCGACGGTGTCGGTGGCACCGGTCTCGGCGGCACCCTTGCCGGTCTCGCCGAAGGCGGTCGCGCGGTCACCTACGGCACCGGCGGCGGCCTCGTCGACACCGAAGACCTCCTCGCGGGCGGCAAATCCCTCACCGGTTTCCGGATCGGCCGTCTCGCCCAGCGCGACCCGGCTCGCTACGAGGACCTGCGACAGGAGGTGTGGCAGTACTACGCTTCCGGCCTGCTGCATCCGGTGGTGCACGCCGAGTTCGCCCTCGACGACGCCGCTGCCGCCCACGCGGTCATCGAACAGCGCGCCAACCTGGGCAAGGTCGTCCTCGTTCCCTGACCGATCCGTCGGGAGGGGCCGTTCGCGGTCCGGCTCGCTGGTCAGGTGCCTGACCAGCGGGCCACAAGGGGGCCGCGAACCCGCCGCGCCGCAGGTGCGGCAAGATAATCACAGTGAGCCTCACCCTCGGAATCGTCGGCCTGCCCAATGTCGGAAAGTCGACGCTGTTCAACGCGCTGACCAAGAACGACGTGCTGGCCGCGAACTACCCGTTCGCGACCATCGAGCCCAACGTCGGCGTGGTCCCGCTGCCCGACCCGCGCCTGAACAAGCTCGCCGAGATCTTCGGTTCCGAGAAGATCGTTCCCGCCGTGGTGTCGTTCGTCGACATCGCCGGCATCGTGAAGGGCGCCTCCGAAGGCGCCGGCCTCGGCAACAAGTTCCTGGCCAACATCCGTGAGGCCGACGCGATCTGCCAGGTCGTGCGCGTGTTCGCCGACGACGACGTGATCCACGTCGACGGCCGGGTCGACGCCGCCGCCGACATCGAGGTCATCGAAACCGAGCTCATCCTCGCCGACCTGCAAACCCTCGAGAAGGCCATCCCGCGCCTCGAGAAGGAAGCCAGGGTCAAGAAGGACCGCAAGCCCCTGCTCGACGCCGCCAAGGTCGCCGAAGGTTTCCTCAACGAGGGCACCACGCTGTTCGCCGCGGGCAAGAAGATCGACGCCGACCTGCTGCGTGAGCTCTCCCTGCTCACCATCAAGCCGTTCCTCTACGTCTTCAACGCCGACGAGTCCGTCCTCACCGACGAGGCCAAGGTCGCCGAGTTGAAGGCTTCCGTCGCCCCCGCCGACGCTGTCTTCCTCGACGCCAAGGTCGAAGCCGAACTTCTCGAACTCGACGACGAATCCGCCCTCGAACTCCTGGAATCCATCGGCCAGTCCGAACCCGGCCTGCACGCCCTCGCCCGCGCCGGTTTCCACACCCTCGGTCTGCAGACCTACCTCACCGCAGGCCCGAAGGAATCCCGAGCCTGGACCATCCATCAGGGCGACACCGCCCCCAAGGCCGCCGGCGTCATCCACACCGACTTCGAACGCGGCTTCATCAAGGTCGAACTCGTTGCCTTCGACGACCTGGTCGAGGCGGGATCGATGGCCGCCGCCAAGGCCGCGGGCAAGGTCCGCATGGAGGGCAAGGAATACGTCATGCACGACGGCGACGTCTGCGACTTCCGCTTCAACGTGTAAACCCTTGCGCCTGGGGCGATCGGCGAAGCCTCAGGCGCACGATCTCCCTTCGGGAGGTCTTGACCAGTTCTGTCCTGTGCTGCTGACCTCGGTCGCTCGACGGACCGCCGCGCTGCCTGCCCATGCTCTCGAGATCCCCTTCCGGCGGGTCCCGCGCGCCCTGTGATGTTCGTTATAGCCGTGTGCTATTCGTTGCAACCACAGGATGCGCCGGTTCGAACGACGGAGGGCTGGATGAAACCGCATTACATGTATCGGTGGGTCAACAATCACGGGTTGGTTCTGCTGTTCAAGAAGATGCTGATCCGGCGTGGCAATCCGTTCGCCCGGTTGATCGGCGGCGCGGAGGGTATCGAGAATCCGTACGCGCTGATCGAGGAGATGCGCGGGCAGGGCGGGTTGATCCGCGCCCTTCCGGTATGGATCACCTTCGATCACGATATGGTCCGGGAAATCCTGCGCGACAACCGTTTCGGTGTCGGTATACCGACGGTGTTCGGGATTCCGGGGCCGGTGATGCGCGCGCTGGAGCGCCGGCCCCTCCCGCCGAATCTGATGGATCCGCCGTCGATGCTGGTGGTCGACGATCCCGAGCACAACCGGATGCGCAAACCGGTCTCCGCGGCGTTCACCCCGCGTGCCATCGCCCGGCTGCGCGACCGGATCGAGACGGTCACCGGGGAACTGCTCTGGGCGCTCCCCGACGACGGGCCCACCGACCTGGTCGCGCGGTACGCGGCGCAGGTCCCCATCGCCATCATCTCCGAGATGCTCGGCTTCCCGGACGCCGACCGCGAGATGTTCCTGCACTGGGGTGACGACATCAGTCCGTTGCTCGACCTCGGGATCTCGTGGCAGACGCACCAGCGGGCGATGGAATCCTCGGAGCGACTGCACCAGTATCTCGTCGAGCACCTCGAGCGACTGCGCGCCGAGCCCGGCGACGACATCCTCAGCAGCCTGGTCACCTCGGGGGACCTGTCCACCTACGAACTGTGCGCGTCGGCGACCCTGCTGATGGCCGCGGGCTTCGAAACCACGGTCAACCTGATCGGCAAGGGCATCGTCTGGCTGCTCCAGCACCCCGAACAGCTGGACCGGTTGCGTGCCGAGCCCGAACTCTGGACCAACGCGGTGGAGGAGATCCTCCGGATCGATCCGCCGGTGCAGTCCACCGCGCGCACCACCAGGACAGCGCTGGAGATCGGTGGTGTCCGGTTGCGCGAGGGGTCGACGGTGGTGCTGTCGCTGGCCGGCGCGAACCGCGACCCCGCCGTGTTCACCGACCCGGCCCGCTTCGACGTAACCAGGGGCAACGCCAAGAATCATCTGTCCTTCAGCAGCGGTAGTCATGTGTGCCTCGGCGCCGGTCTGGCCCGGATGGAAGCCGCGCATGCCCTGCGCGCGCTGTTCGAGACGTATCCGGATCTGCGATTGACCCATCCGCCCACCCGTCGGCCGCTGTTCACCCTGCACGGTTATCAGCACCTACCCGCGCACACCGGTCCACGCGTCCGCAGCCAGGTCCCCATCGGCTGACCCGCTCAGCACGCCCCGCCACCGGGTGAGCTCGACGAGCGACACCTAGGTGGTGTTCTGCGCACCCTCGGAGGAGCGGTCCAAGCACTCGGGGACCTGCTGGTGAAACCCGTTTCGGTGGAGAGTTGAACCTGTCACCACACGCGAAACCGGAGGCTCCGATGTCGATCATCAGCACAATCGCCCACTCGGCGGAGCGTCGTGTCTCGGTGTCGACCGGTGACGGGGTGGAGCTCGCGGTTCGTGAGTACGGGGCGCGGAACGCGGACATGACGGTTGTTCTCATTCACGGGCATTGCCTGCGGACCGAATCGTGGACGGATGTGCGGGACGCGCTGCTGCGCGCGCACTCCGGTGCCAAGGTCGTCTGCTACGACCATCGCGGGCACGGCGACTCCGCTATCGCGTCGAGGAAGACCTACAACATCGAACAGCTCGGTCATGATCTGCACGACGTGCTCGACGTTGTCGCGCCGACCGGCCCGGTCGTGCTGGTCGGGCATTCGATGGGTGGCATGACCGTGCTGACCTACGTCGACCAGTACCGGCACGAGGTCGGGACGCGCATCGTCGGTGTCGGGCTCGTCGCCACCGCCGCGAGCGGGCTCGCCGACGCGGGTTTCGGCCGGCTGCTGCACAACCCGATCGTCCCTGTCTTCCAGGCCGCGGTGCGGTGCGCACCGCGGCTGATGCAGCACGCGAAAGTGCTGGCCTGCAAGGTCTTCGCCCCGGTCGTGCGCGCTGCCGAGTTCGGTGATCGCAAGGTCAGCCGGCGCGTGCTGGCACTGGCCGAGGCGATGCACAACGCGACGTCGATCGTGACCATGGCCACCTTCCTGAGCGCCTTCAAGACCTTCGACCGCACCGCCGCCCTGGGCACCCTCTCGACCGTTCCCACCATGATCCTGTGCGGTTCCGCCGACCTGATGACGCCGCCGTCGCATTCGGTCGCCATGGCCGCCGCCGTCGACTACGCCGACTTCGTTCAGATCGACGGCGCGGGTCATTCGGTCATCCTGGAACAGCCCGCCCAGGTCGCCCAGGCCATCGCCCGGCTGGTCGCTCGCGCGGACCGCGCCGGTCGGCCCGCACGCGCCCAGCTGGCCCTCGCCGCCTGAGTCAGCCACCGGCGCAGGATCAGCTCTCGTCGAGCTGGGGACGCCGGACGGATCGGCCGGTGACGTCGGCGAAGTAGCTGCTACGGTCCGATTCTGTGATCGTTTGGCTCAACGGGACCCATGGCGCAGGCAAGACGACGACCAGTGGGCTCGTGCAACAGCTGATTCCGGATTCGCGGGTGTTCGATGCCGAGAAGGTCGGTGAGACGCTCATGGACGTCACGCCGGGGCTGCTCGCGACGAACAACTTCCAGCATTGGCCACCGTGGCGCCCCCTGGTGGTCGAGACCGCCCGGCACATTCTCGACTACACCGGCGGCACGCTGGTGATGCCGATGACCGTGCTGGTCGAGCAGTACTGGCGCGAGATCAGTACCGGGCTCGCGCGGCACGCGATCCCGCTCCGGCACTTCGTCCTGCACGCGGACCAGCAGACCCTGCGCGGGCGTATCGAGGGCGACACCGTTCTCGGTCCGTCGGCATTCCGTCTCGCGTATCTCGAGCCCTACGCGGAGGCTGCCCGTACGTGGCTGCACAGTGAGGCCGAGGTCGTGGACACCACGCTTCTCACCCCTGGTGAGGCTGCCCAGCGGATCGCGGACGCCGTGAACAAGTGACGGGCCGGTCGAGCGAAGACTGCTCGAGCAGTCGGCTAAGCCCTGTCGAGTTCGAGTTCTATTGCGCTGGTGAGGAGCTGGCGAGCTCGGGGGAGGGGCAGCGAGCCGCTGTGCCAGCGTTCGCTGAGGCCTTCCACCAGTGTGGTGAGGCGTTCCGCGGTGATGCCGGCGTCGACGGTGGCCGCGACTGTGCCGGATTGCTGGGCCCGGCGGATGAGGGTTTCCACGTCGGCGTTCCAGGCTTCGGTGGTGGCGCACAGGGGCGCGCGCAGGTCGGGGTGGAAGACCGCGCTGGCGCGCAGTTCGCCCCAGGCGACGCTGGTTTCGCGGACTCGGTCGGTGTCTTGGAGTTCGAGCAGCAGCATGTGCTCGACCTGCGCGCGCGGATCGGTCGCATCGGCGGCGTCCGTGTAGGTCTGGGCGCGGTGGTTGATGTGTTCGAGCGCGGCGCGCAGGATGCCCGCGCGATCCTTGAAGTGGTAGTAGATCAACGCGGTGGACACTTCGGCCGCCGCGGCGAGCTTCTCGACGCGCAGGCCGCGTACGCCGTCCTCGGCGATGACGCGGACGGCGGCTTCCATGATCTGGGTACGACGGTCCGACACGATTCCTCACAGTAGGCGCACGTGATCGCGGCGGTGGTGCCGCTGCCGGGCTCAGCCGGCGGGTTCCTGCTGGGTGGTGCAGTGGATACCGCCGCCACCAGCGGCGATGCCATCGATGTTGATCTGCACCACCTCCCGGCCGGGAAACAGCCGCTCCAGGGTGGATTTGGTGGCGGCATCGGTCGCCGGATCACCGAATTCGGGGCCGACGACGGCACCGTTGCAGACGTAGAAGTTGATGTAGCCCGCGGCGAAATCGTCGTCCGCGAACTGCTCGCGCACCGTGGCCGGACCCTCGAGCACCTCGACTCGCAGCGCGCGACCGTGCGCGTCGGTCGCCGAGCGCAGGATGTCGAGGTGGCGACGGGTGACGTCGTAGTCGAAGGAATCCGGGTCGTTGTCGAGCCCGGCGACGACCACGCCGGGACCGGCGAAGCGGGCGTAGAAATCTGTGTGCCCGTCGGTGATGTCCGCGCCCGCGATGCCGGGCAGCCAGATCACCTTCTCGATACCGAGCAGGTAGTCGAGTTCCTCTTCGACATCGGCCTTCTTCCAGCCGGGGTTGCGATTGTTGTTGAGTACGCAGCTCTCGGTGATGATCGCCGTGCCCTCTCCGTCGACCTCGAGCGCGCCGCCTTCGAGTACCAGATCGGTGTGCAGAGTCTCGACGCCCGCGCGGCCGGTGACGAACTGCGCCACCTTGCTATCGGCGCGGTAATCCTGCTTCTCACCCCAGCCGTTGAAGTTGAAATCCACACCGGCCCTGGCATTGCCGCTCCGCACGAACACCGGGCCGGTGTCGCGCATCCACAGGTCGTCGAGGTCGGTGGTGATCAGCTCCACGTTCGCGTTACCGATCAGGCTCTGCGCCCGTGCCAGATCGCCGGGGCGCACCAGCATCGAGACCGGTTCGAAGCGGGCGATCGTGGTGGCGATGGTGGCCAGGTTGCGCTGGACCTCCGGCACCAGCTTCGCGCCCCAGATCTGCTCGTCGGCCACGAACGCCATCCAGGTGCGCTGGTGCGGCTGCCCCTCCTCGGGCATGAGCCAGGTCCTGTCGTCGCTGTCTGCGCTGTCGTCGCAGCCCGCCACCAGCACGCTGAACGCGGCCATCGTGGCCTGGACGAACGTACGTCGTCGCATCGGGTTCTCCTTTCCGCTGTCGAGAACCGTACATCCTGACTGAAAATTTAGTCAAGAATGGCGATCCGTGTCAGCCAGGTGACGGCGTCGTGGTTTCACGACTTGACGACCGCCAGCGCGGAGTGGGGCCGGACGTCTCCCACTGCGGGGTGGTGGAGGCGGTCGACCTCGGTGAATCCGGCCGCGCGCAGGACTTCGGCGAGCTGGTCGGTGGGGTAACGGTAGGCGGTGGTGACTTTGTGGGGGAAGGGTTCGACGGTGTCGGTGGACTCGAAGAAGCCGATCACCAGGCGGCCGTTCGGGGTGAGCACCCGGTGGAATTCCGCCAGCACGGTGGGGAGTTCCGCAGGGGGCATGTGGATGAGCGAGAACCAGGCGAGAATGCCGGGGACGGACGCGGTGGGCGCATCGAGGGAACGGATCGAGCCGAGTTCGAACGCGATGTCCGGGTAGGCCGCCCGCGCGTAGGCGATGAATTCGGGGACCAGGTCTATGCCGGTGGCGGGGACGCCGGCGTCGGTGAGGAACTTCGTGAAGTGGCCGGGGCCGCAGCCGAGGTCGAGGACGGGGCCCGGGGCCAGGTGGGTGAGGGCGAAGGCCGCGTCGTCGGGGGGGAGGTCGGAAGGGGAGCCGAACAGATCGATGTAGAGGGTGTGGATGGCGGTGTAGGCGGCTTGGACGGTGTTGTCGGGCACCCGGTCGACGCTAGTCACTGAACAGGGCATGCCCGGTTTCGTCCATCGTTTGTGATGGGAAGACCCGGGTAGTCGAATGTAGGGAGCCGTTTTCCCAGTCGTAGACACGAAGGGATCGACGATGCCGATCAAGCCTGTTCGACGCATTGCTCGCGCACTGCTGGGGACCACGTTCGTGGCCGCCGGAGTGAACGGGTTGATGAATCAGAAGCCCCGCGCCGCCGCCGCCAACGCGCTGGCCGACAAGGGCAGGACCGGCCTGCCCGACGCACTCGCGGCACGGGTGCCCGACGATCCGAGTCAATTCGTCCGCGTGAACTCCGCGGCGCAGGTGGTCGGTGGGTTGTTGCTGGCCAGCGGACGCGCGCCGCGGCCCGCGGCCCTGGTGCTCGCCGCGACCGTGGTGCCGGGAACCGTCACCGAGCAGGACTTCTGGGCCGAGAACGACCCCGACCGCAGGGCAGCCAAGCGGGTGGGGTTCTTGAAGGACCTCGGGTTGCTCGGCGGGCTGATGATCGCGGCGGCCGACACCGAGGGCAAGCCGTCGCTGGGCTGGCGGGCCCGGCGAGCGTTCTCGCGTGAGGAGCCCCGCATCGCGGCCGAGGGCGCTGCCATCGCCGCCGCGGCCAAGGTTCGGGGCGCGCACCTCGCCGACGTCGCCCACGAGCAGGGCGCGCATCTGGCGGAGGTCGCGAACGAGCGAGGCACCGCGCTGGCCGAGATCGCCCGGGAACGTGGGCCGCAGCTGGCCGACGCGGTGCGCAGCCGCAGCGCCCATCTGGTCGAGGTGGCCAAGGATCGTGGCCCCGAGGTGGCCGAGGCCGTGCGCAGCCGTGGCGCGCACCTGGTCGAGGTGGCCAAGGATCGAGGTCCCGAGGTGGCCGAGGCGGCGCGCACCCGCGGTGCCCAGATCGCCGACGTCGCCAAGGAGAAGGGTCCCGAGCTGGCCGAAGCCGCGCGCGAACGAGGCACGTATCTGGTGGATACGGCTCGCGAACGCGGTTCGGAATTGGCCACCGCCGCACGGGAGCGTGAGGAGATCGCAGCTCCCGCACGCCGGTGGTCGAGGCGATAGCACTCGAATCTCCGAGGCCGGGCCACGATGACGAGGTGAACCCGGCCGGTCTGTTCGTTATGCCCCGATAATCGTGGTCTGGCGTTCCCACCTGCTGTGGCGCACCATAAATCCGGGGTCGGGCATACCGACGAACTCACCGCGCGAACCTGACATCGGGGCAATCCGGCGAATTAGGTTTGGCGGTGAGTTCTGGTGTGAATACTGGGCATTCGCAATGCTTTTCGACAGAGTGGGATTCATCTGATGTTGTCCGGTCGTGAAACGTCCAAGCCGTATGCCGTTCGAGTCGCAGTGGTGGGAGCGACGGTGCTGATCGGACTGCTCGGTTCGGCGGGAACCGCTGCGGCACTTCCGGGTTCGGGCTCGGCATCCGGTTCGGCCAGTGGTTCCGCGAACCTGGCCTCGGGTTCGGCTTCCGGGTCGGGTGCGGTCGATCCGGCGGTCGCTTCCTACCTCACCTGGCAGTCGACGCAGTTCATCCACAACACCCTGCGCATGCTGCTCTCGGTCCCGCTGCGCAACAGTTAGTTCCAGGCTTTTTCCCAGCGCTCCGCTGCCCAGTCGCGCACCTCGCCGCTGAGCAGAATCGCGGGTAGCAGCAGCGCGAAGCCGATCAGCAGGATCGCCAGGCGTACCCACACACTGAGTTCGCCGAGGGCGCGCAGCAGCGCGGGCAGGACGCAGAGCACGGCGAGCGCGACGAGGACGATCGCCGCGAGATTGTGTCCTGGCCCGGCGATCAGCGCGGCGCAGACACCGAAGCACAGGCCGAGGACCAGTCCGCCGACGCCGACGAAGTAGTTGTCCCAGGAAAGCCAGCTCGGGCGGGTAGACCGGTGAGTGACCACGCCGGGCAGCCTAGCGCGCTCAGCTGTCGCTGTGCGGCGGTCTGGGCCACGGGTTTTCCTCCAGCTGTTCGACCGACCGGTTGAACTTGCGCATCAGCCTGCTGAGCTCGGTGACATCGTCGGCGTTCCAGTCGGCGACGACCTTGCCGATATCGCTGCTGCGGTGCCGTCGATCGGCTTCGAGCGCGGCCTTCCCGTCGGCGGTCATCTTGATCTTGCGGGCGACACCGCCGTCGGGATCGGGAACTCGTTGCACCAGTTCCTGCTTCAACATCGCGCCGACCTGGCGGTTGATGGTGGAGATGTCGAGCTGGAAGGACTCCGACAACTCGCGCAGGCTCAGCGGTTCGCCGAGATCGAGCCGGGTCAGGATGAGGAACGCCGATCGGTCGAGCAGGAAACCGGGGCGTCTGCGGGTGGTGGTGGGGAAGTGCCGCGAGATCAGGTTCAGCTCGAACACCAGGCGGGTGAAGGGGGTGTCGTCGGCGGGGCCGGAATCGGGCATGTGCCAACTATGTCGTGTGGGTCACCCCGGCACCAAATTGTGTACTATGCACATGCTGTGTACTGTGCAATTTCGTGTCTGTAACTGCCGAGGCCGCACCGGCCATCCCCGAAACCCGACGTCCGGCCCCGGCCGTACTGATCGCGGTGCTCAGTACGGTCGGCATCGTCGTCTCGCTCATGCAGACGCTGGTCATCCCGATCATCCCGTCGCTGCCGACCCTGCTGAACACGTCGGCGTCCAATGCCTCCTGGGTGGTCACCGCCACCCTGCTGGCCGGCGCGGTGTCGACGCCGATCGCCGGACGACTCGGCGACATGTTCGGTAAGCGCCGCATTCTCGTCACCAATCTCGGGTTCATGATCGTCGGCTCGGTGGTCTGCGCGACCGCGAGCTCGCTGCTGCCCGAGGTGATCGGCCGGTCGCTGCAGGGCATCGCGGTGGGCGCGATCCCGCTGGGGATCAGCATCATGCGCGACGAACTCCCGCCCGAGAAGGTCGGCGGCGCGATGGCGGTGATGAGCGCGACCCTCGGTGTCGGCGGTGCCGTCGGCCTGCCGTTCTCGGCGCTGATCGCGCAGAACGCGAACTGGCACATGCTGTTCTGGACCGCGGCCGGACTCGGTGTGGTGTGCGCGGTGCTGGTTGTGGTGTTCGTGCCGGAATCGCCGGTGCGCACGCCCTCACGCTTCGACTTCGCTGGTGCGATCGGCCTCTCGATCGCCCTGCTCACGTTGCTGATCGGCATCACCAAGGGCGCCGACTGGGGCTGGGCCAGCGGCTCGATCCTCGCGCTGTTCGCTCTGTCGCTGGTGAGTTTCCTCGGCTGGGGCGCCTATGAACTGCGCCGCACCGCGCCGCTCGTCGACCTGCGGGTCTCGGCCCGCCCACGGGTGCTGTTCACCAATATGGCCTCGATCGCGGTGGGCTTCTCGCTCTACGGCATGTCACTGACGTTCCCGCAGCTGCTCATGGCGCCCGAGCAGACCGGTTACGGTTTCGGGCTGTCGATGGTGGTCGCGGGACTGGTGATGGCGCCGACCGGTCTGGTGATGATGCTGCTCTCGCCGGTGTCGGCGCGCCTGACGGCGAAGAAGGGCCCGAAGTTCACGCTGGCGCTCGGCTCGGCCGTGATCGCTGTCGGCTACCTGTGCGCGGTCGTGATGATGGACACCGTGTGGCAGATCATCCTGTCGGCGGTCATCGTCGCGGGCGGTGTCGGCCTGGCGTACGCGGCCATGCCCGCGCTGATCATGGGTGCGGTGCCGCTGAGCGAGACCGGCGCCGCCAACGGCCTCAACTCGCTGATGCGTTCCATCGGCACCTCGACCTCGGCGGCGGTGATGGGTGTCGTGCTCGCCCATATGACCATGCAGCTGGGCCCGCACCTGGTGCCGACCCGGTCGGCGTTCCACACCGCGTTCTTCATTGCGATGGCGGGTGCGGTCGCGGCGATCGCTTTGACCATGTGCATCCCGATGGGCAAGAAGAAAGCCGGCTGAGTCAGTCCGCGATCGGCGAGTACACCACCAGCGACCAGTCCCGGCGCGGCACCAGGGCGGCGCCGAGGGAGTGCACCGCCATCGGCATCGCCGCGCCGGTGTGCGGATCGCGCAGCTGCACCACCGGGCCGTCGGGTCCGTGCGCGGCCGGGGGCTCGGTGGTCCAGAACTTCTCCCACTCGGGAGCCTGCGCGCACGTGCCGACGATCTCGGCGATCCGTGCCCGCGCCGCCAATCCCGGCCCCATCACGCGAAACCCGTAGACGCACATGTGCACTTGCTGCTCCCAGTCGACCAGGGCCGCCTTGGCGCGCGGATCGAGGAGCATCCACTCGAGCATCGACTCGCCCGTTTCCAGGCCGGGGAAGACGAGTCGCCACGCGGCATTGGTGGCCAGGACCTCGAAGACCGGATGTAGTTGCAGGCTGGCCGGATGGGTGATCCCGTCGATCAGCACCTGGTCGGCCGGGCGGACCAGCGACGGTGGCGAGTCGTAGCGAGGGGCCACCGACAGCGAGACCAGATGGTCGCGGAACACTTCGGGTACGTCGAGCGCGTCGAACAGCGCGGTGAGCGCCTCCAATGTCGGTGTGCGGGTACCCTGTTCGATCTTCTGGATGAGAGCGGGCGAGATGCCTGCCGCCTCGCCGAGCGCCGACCTGGTCAGGCCCGACGATTCGCGGCGTTCGCGCAGGTACCGCGATATCGACGCGTTCGGGTCTTCCACAATGCACTCCTGTTTCGGTCGCCGGTACAAATTGGGACAGTCGTCTAGCTTGACCGAGGGTAAAGGTTTCGCTGACACTCATGTCAGCCGAGCGGGAGACCGCCTGGCTGCCCGGTCGCCGCGCCCAGGACGATTTTCGGCCTTTGTGCTGGTCGGGCCAGTGTGTTCCGGAGCGGAAGTGTTCGACACCACCCCTGCGCGGACGATTGTCGCCGGAGGGGACGGCGCGCGCGCTCGCCTCGTGCGCGCCGAGAGCGATTGCCGGGCTGATACCCGGGTGGCGCAGGGGTCCATCCGGTGGTCGCCCGTCCGCTTCGGAAAACACGCGTGAGCGGGAACCGAAAGCGCTCGTGATTCGTCCAATAGGTCAGAAGGATGAACGAGAGCGGGGGGCGATGACGCAGATTCGAGCCGAACGACCTGGACGGCGCACGTCCTGGATCGCCGGCATCTCCGGGATGCTGGCGGCGGCGACGGTCGTCGCTGTCGGACTGGTGTGGTGGCAGCACGATTGGGGTGATCAGTTCCCCGCGCTCGACAGCGAACGTCTCGACGAGCAGCAGATCGTGCTCGTGGATGTGTTGCGCCGCGAATACGAGCAGCCCGGCGACGGCCCGAAGTACGCCGAGGGCGTCCAGGAGGCCTGGTGCGCCGACTTCGTGAGCTGGACGATGCGCGAGGCGGGCAGGCCGCTGGCGAACCCGAACTCCGGTTCCTGGCGCATCCCCGGCGTGTACACGCTGCAGGAGTACTACCAGCGGGTCGGCCGATTCACCCGCCCCGACGTCGGCTACCGGCCACGCACCGGCGACGTGGTGCTCTACGGTCCCGACAGTCCGCTCGGTCAGCACACCAACATCGTGCTGAAGGCGGAGGGGGACACGATCACCACCATCGGCGGCAACGAGCTGGGCGGGGTTCGGGTACGCACCATCACCCCGGCCGAAACCGCAGATCTGGTCGGTTACGGGCGATTCTGAAATCGATTGGCGCTCAAGACAACTGCGAGGATCCTGGACGGCGGTACCACGCTGATACCCGTACCATGGAACTCGCGGCGCCCGGCAGCGCCGTCGCCGGCTCCTCCGTCCTGCTTCCCCCTCATCGGCAGGACGGGGGAGTTGTGCCACCAGCAGCGGGTTCGCCGACGTCACGTACCGTGTTCGATGTGCGTGTGAAGGTGGACGAAGAGCCACGTCGTGACCCGATGTGGATCGAGTACGCCGATTTCGGCGAACGGTTCGTCACGTACGCGGTGACCGAGGAGCGCATCGCCGCCGCCGTGTCGGGGATGACCGGGCGTGGCGTGAAGATCGGGCCGTTCTCGCTCGGGCCCGCGGGATTGGCCGGTTTCGTCGCCGAGGGCACGCTGGGCACCCCCGTGGTCACCCGCACACCCGGTGACGCGCTGAGCTTCGGTGTGCGGATCCCGCTGACCCTGGCCGTGAACCTGGTTCTCGGCGGACGCAAACTGCGCCTGGCAGCCGTGGTGGAGATCGGGCTCACGCTGCACGCCCGCACCGCCGCTCCGCTGCTGGTCGTGATCGATGTCGCCCCGGTGACGGCCAAGGATGTCAGCTTCACCTTGCGTGCCGAGGCCATCGACGGTGCGTGGGAAATGCTGCTCGACCCGATCGCGGGCCTGGTGCAGCGCGAGGTCGCCAACCGGGTCAACACCATCGTGGGCGATCCGAAGGTCCGTTCGGAGCGCGTCTTCGACATCGAGGCGATCCTGGACGGCTACCGCTCACCGCATCGCAACGACACCGTTTTCGACTGGATCGACTACCGCGAGTTCGGGCTGCGCTTCTTCACCACCATCGTCACCAGGGATCGTGTGCACGGCGTGGTCGGTCAGCTCGCGGGCAGCGCGATCGAGGTGGGACCGTTGTCCGAGGGCCCGCGCGGCGCGGCCACGGTGACCGTGCGCGGGGCGATCGAGCAGCCACGGGTGATCGACCGTGGCCTCGGTGAGCCGGGTGACCTGCGGATCTTCGATATGACGCTGCCGGTGGGGCTCGATATCACCGTCGACGTGCTCAAGGCCAACCACTACCGTGCCGACCTGGAGATCCCGCTCGTTCTCACGGCACGGGCCGCCGAGCCGCTCCAGATCGTGATCGAGGTGCCGCCGCCCGCGCTCGAGGACATCTCGATGGAGTTCACCGCGAAGGGCCTGCGGGCGGCCACCCTCGGCCGATTGGCCGGGATCAAGAAGCAGGTGATGGCACAGGTCGTCGCGGTGGTCAGCACCGAACTGGCCGATCCGACCGGACGCACCATCGATGTGGGCGCGGCGATCGACGGCGCGGCCTGACTCCTGTGACTCGTGGGGCGAATGTTGCCATTGGTTCTGGCGGTTCCCCTGGGGTTGTGGTGCAATGAGTCGCACGTTCTAGACCCCCGGCGCGCGACATTCGGGGAAGGCGCGCCGGGTTCGCTTACCGGTTGAAGTCGGGTTGCGCGAAGGAGTCCTGCGATGCGTTCTGTTCCGGTGACCCGGCGGAAGTTCTTCGGCTTGGCTGCCGCCGCGGCCACGATCGGTGCCGGCCTCGCCGCCGCACCCGCCCGGGCCCAATCCTTCGGCACCATGGTCGACTACGCCGCGGGGGTCCCCTCCGCCGCGTCGATCGCGGCCGAAGGACATATCGGCGTCATCCGCTACGTCTCCGAGCGCAGGCCCGGCGCGGAGTGGATGGAAGGTAAACCGCTGCTCGCCGCCGAGGTCGAAGACCTGTGGACGCACGGCCTGTCGATCGTGTCGAACTACCAGTTCGGCAAGGGCCCGACGGCCGACTGGCGCGGTGGCCTCGAAGCGGGCAAGGAACACGCCGAACGCGGTTGGGCCATCCACACCGCCGCGGGCGGACCCGACAACGCGCCGATCTACGCCTCCATCGACGACAACCCCTCGGACGAGGACTTCGAGGAGATGATCGCGCCCTATATCGAGGGCTGGCAGTCGGTGCTCGGACCCGACCTCGTCGGCATCTACGCCAACGCGCCGACCATCGACCGCGCACTCGACGCGGGCCTGGGTTCCTGGTTCTGGCAACACAACTGGGGCACCGAGCGCGGATTCGTGCACGACTCCGCGCATCTGCACCAATTCGAGATCGACAAACGCTCGATCGACGGCATCGGCGTCGACCTGAACCGGGTGCTGGCCGAGGACTACGGCCAGTGGTGAGCTAGGTCTGGCAGTGGCAGGTCGCTCCGCGCCGGATATCGGGCTCGTCGTCGGGCGTCACGCGCAACGCTGACCGTATCTCGGGCTCGGCGAGCACCCCGCGCCACGACATCAGTGACCACCGCGACAGACCCGACAGCGCCGACCCGACGCTGGCGAACGACAGCGAGGAGATCGCGGACCCGAACGACCCGATCGAGCCGATCGACAGCACCGATCCGACACTGCCGATCGACAACACCGAATAGGCCGATCCGATCGACAGGATCGACCCCTCGGATCGATACGACAGAATCGAGCGGCTGCTCCGAATCGACCGAACATTCCGGGAAGAACCGTGCGTGGTCGCCATGGATCCCGGTCTACCACACCGCTCAGCCGGCGGGAACCCTGCGCGAGCACATAGCAACGCAAGCAGGACAACCATGGTCTGGCCGCCGAACGCAAACCTCCCCGCGACTCAGGTCCGGCCTGAAGTCGCGGGGAGGCGGGAGAGCATCTCAGACGGTGAAGAAGCCAAGGGTCGGCATGAACGTGCAGGTGCGCGGTGCGGCGCCCTCGGCGGCGGTGGTGAGCGAACCCGAGATCACCGCGACCACGCGGCCGTGGCCGGTGTTGGCGATGGCCGACAGGGTGGCCGGACCGCCGGGGTTGATCTTGGCCTCGTCGGTCAGCGTCTGGATCGCGGACTGACGGGTATCGAGGTTGAGCCACTGCACCGTCATCGGCGGGTTCTGCTCGCCGGTCGGGGCCTTGGTACCGAGCGCGGTGAACACGAAACCGGCCTGTCCGGCGGCGGGTCCGGGCGGGGGCAGCTGCGCCGGACCGGCGACCGCGAGCGCGGTGCCGACCGAATCGGCGCCGTCGCCGATGCAGCCCTTGCCGATCGTCGGGTACAGGAACTGCGCGATGGCCGGGCCGTCCTGCGGGAGCTCGGGACCGCCGCCGCCGCTGCCGTCGAGGAAGGTGATGATCCGCTCGAGGGTGGCCTTGATGGCGGGTGGCAGATTCAGCGTGGCCAGCAGTACGCGTGCCTGATCGAGCAGGGCGGTCTGCGGGCTGGCGACGTCGGCGGGGCCTGCGACCAGGCCCGCCACGGCGGGGGCGAAGGCGGCTAGCGCGTCGACAGGGACGCCTTCCGGCACCATCGGGACGCTGATCGGCGCCGCCTGTGGGGCTGGCGCGGGCGCGGCGATAGAAGCAGGCGCGGCGAGCATGGCGCCTGCCGCGATGGCGAGAGCGGTCGTTGCGATCCGCGATCCTCGGCTACGAAGCACTTGTCTAGCCGTCCTTACCTCGGTTTTGCGATGGGCGAGGGTTGTCGACCCCAACATGTCGGGGGTCACTCTAAGGACAACGCTGCCGTGTTGTACAGCCGCCGGGCCCTGAGCGGATCACCGGCCCGAACCATGTTCATCGACGCTAGCCCTGACCGGTGTTACACCTGGGGATGTTGATGCAAATGTTATCCATGGTGTCGGGGTGGCCGGTGGCCGCCGGTGGCGCGCGGGCGCCTGGTTAAAGTAGCGGAGCACCGCGAAATGGCGCGCGACGCCACCCATCCGACCGAAAGCCTGGCCTTGAACCGACACCTCCGATGGGCTCTCGCGCTGCTCGGACTGTCCGTGCTCGCCAGGCTGGCCTGGATGCTCTTCGCCCCGAACGGGCTCAATGTCGTCGATCTGCACGTGTACGTCGACGGCTCGGCCTCGCTGCTCACCGATCGGCTCTACGACTTCACCTACTCCGAGGTGACGCCGGACTTCCCGCTGCCGTTCACCTATCCACCGTTCGCGGCGCTGGTGTTCTTCCCGCTGCACTATCTGCCGTTCACACTGGTGGCGGTCGGCTGGATGCTGGCCACGGTGGCCGCGCTCTACGGCGTGATCCGGATCAGTTTCGAACTGCTCCTCGGCGCGGCGAAGGCGAAGCAGACGCCGTGGATCACCGCGGCCGTCGGCTGGACCGCGCTCGGCGTCTGGCTGGAGCCGGTGCGAACAACGATCGACTACGGCCAGGTCAATGTGTTCCTGGTGCTCGGCGCGATGCTGGCCGTCCGCAGTGCGCGGTGGTGGATCTCGGGCACCCTCGTCGGCGTGATCGCCGGCATCAAGCTGACCCCGGCCATCACCGGTCTGTACTTCGTGGCGCGGCGGCGCTGGGCGACGGTGCTGTGGTCGGCGGGGGCCTTCGGGCTGACCGTCGCTGTGAGCTTTCTCATCAATGCCCACGAGGCGAAGCGCTATTTCGGCACTCTCCTGGGCGACGCGGACCGGATCGGCCCCGTGGGCTCGGTGTGGAACCAGTCGCTGCGCGGCGCGCTGAGCCGCATCCTGGGTTACGACGTGCAGTCCGGGCCGTGGTGGCTGGCCGCGGTCGCGGTCACGGCGGTGCTGGCGTTCTGCGCGTGGCGAACCCTCGGCCCCGACGACCGGCTCGGCACCCTGGTGCTGGTGCAGCTGTTCGGGCTGATGATCTCGCCCATCTCCTGGTCGCACCACTGGGTCTGGCTGATCCCGACCGCGCTGTGGCTGCTCTACGGGCCGCTGCGCGACGAGCGGGTCGCGCGGATCATCGCCGGGTTCTGGGTGCTGACGATGTTGGTGGGTGTGCCGTGGGTGCTCTCGTTCGCGCAGCCGACGATCTGGACCATCCCGCGCCCGTGGCCGCTGGCCTGGCTCGGCGCGGTCGACGTGATCGGCGTGTTCGTGCTGCTCGGCTGGCTGATCTGGCGCGGTCGCGAGAGCTTGCGCGCTCAACTCCCCGGCCGTCGCACGGCCGAGGTGCCCGCGAGCTGACGCTCAGCCGACGAGGTCGTCGATGGTGTGCGCCATCGCCGTATCGAGCGCGGTGAGCCCACCCGCCGAGTGCGTACTCAGCGTGAAACGCAGTGTGCGCCAACGGATATCGATATCGGGATGATGATCGGCAGCCTCGGCCGCGGTGGCGACCTTGCGTACCGTCTCGATGCCGGCGAGGAAACTCGGTGCCTGCACCGTGCGGGTGATCGCGTCACCCTCGCGTGACCACTCCGGCAGGGTGGCCAGCGCGATGGTGAGTTCGGGGGCGGAGAGCAGCGGAGTACTCATACTTCGGTTGTACCCTTCCGCCTACTTGGCACGCGCCAGCTTCAACGCCTTTTTGAGATCTTTACCGCATGTTCCGGCGGCCTCGGCCTTCTTCATTCGCATGATGACGACGGGGCATTTGAAGCAGCGCGTCTTCTTCCTGCAGCACTTTTTCTTCGGCTTCAGGCTCGAGACCTTCTTCGCCTTCACCTTGCCCATGGGAGTTAGCGTAACCTAAGTACAAAGCCTGACACGAGGTCGCGGCGAAGGTACCGGTAGGGTGTAACAGGCCGCGATGCCAGATGAATGCGCGCCAAATACATCAACAGCAGGAGGATTGAGGCGTGTCGTCTTCACGCGATTTTCGCAACGTCGCCATCGTGGCCCACGTCGACCACGGCAAGACGACGCTGGTGGACGCCATGCTTCGTCAGTCGGGCGCGTTCGCTGAGCGAGCCGAACTGGTCGACCGAGTCATGGACTCCGGTGATCTGGAGCGCGAGAAGGGCATCACCATTCTCGCGAAGAACACCGCGGTTCATCGCCACAACCCCGACGGTTCCGTCACCGTCATCAATGTGATCGACACCCCCGGCCACGCCGACTTCGGTGGCGAGGTCGAGCGCGGCCTGTCCATGGTCGACGGTGTCGTGCTGCTCGTCGACGCGTCCGAGGGCCCGCTGCCCCAGACCCGTTTCGTGCTGCGCAAGGCGCTGGCGGCGAAGCTGCCGGTGATCCTGGTCGTCAACAAGACCGACCGCCCGGACGCCCGCATCGCCGAGGTCGTCTCCGAGTCGCACGACTTGCTGCTCGACCTGGCCTCCGACCTCGACGACGAGGCCGCCGAAGCCGCCGAGCTGGCGCTGGATCTGCCGGTTCTCTACGCCTCGGGCCGTGAGGGCAAGGCGTCGAAGGTCGAGCCGGAAAACGGTTCCGCACCCGACGCCGAGAACCTCGATGCCCTGTTCGAGGTGCTGATGGACTACATCCCGGCGCCGAAGAGCAACAAGGACGCGCCGCTGCAGGCCCACGTCACCAACCTCGACGCGTCGGCGTTCCTCGGCCGCCTGGCCCTGGTCCGCATCTACGCGGGCGAGCTGCGCAAGGGTCAGAACGTCACCTGGATCAACGCCGATGGCGCCAAGACGGTCAAGATCACCGAGCTGCTCCAGACGATCGGTGTCGAGCGTCAGCCCGGCGAGGTCGCCGAGGCCGGTGACATCGTCGCCATCGCCGGTATCCCCGACATCATGATCGGCGACACCCTCGCCGATCCGGAGAACCCGGTCGCGCTGCCGCGCATCACCGTCGACGAGCCCGCCATCTCGGTGGTCATCGGCACCAACACCTCGCCGCTGGTCGGCCGGGTGCAGGGCCACAAGCTCACCGCCCGCATGCTCAAGTCGCGCCTGGATTCCGAGCTCATCGGTAACGTCTCGCTGCGCGTGCTCGACATCGGCCGTCCCGACGCCTGGGAGGTGCAGGGTCGTGGTGAGCTGGCGCTGGCCATCCTGGTCGAGCAGATGCGCCGTGAGGGCTTCGAGCTCACCGTCGGTAAGCCGCAGGTGGTCACCAAGCAGGTCGACGGCAAGACCCACGAGCCGTTCGAAGAGCTGACCATCGACTGCCCCGACGAGTACCTGGGCGCGATCACCCAGCTGCTGGCCGCCCGCAAGGGCAAGATGGTGCAGATGAGCAACCACGCCGCCGGCTGGGTGCGCATGGAGTTCATCGTCCCCTCGCGTGGCCTGATCGGCTTCCGCACCGTGTTCCTCACCGAGACCCGCGGCACCGGCATCGCCAACGCCGTCGCCCACGGTTACGCCCCGTGGGCCGGTGAGATCCGCGCCCGCCACACCGGTTCGCTGGTCTCCGACCGCGCGGGCACCGTCACCCCGTTCGCGATGATCCAGCTGGCCGACCGTGGTCAGTTCTTCGTCGAGCCGGGCGCCGACACCTACGAGGGCATGGTCGTGGGCATCAACCCGCGTGCCGAGGATCTCGATATCAACGTGACCCGCGAGAAGAAGCTGACCAACATGCGCAGCGCCACCGCGGACACCTTCGAGACCATGGCCAAGCCGCTGCAGCTCGACCTCGAGCTGGCGATGGAGTTCTGCACCGAGGACGAATGCGTGGAGGTCACCCCCGAGGTGGTTCGCGTGCGCAAGGTCGTCCTCGGCGCCAACGAGCGGGCACGCGACCTGTCGCGTCGCAAGGCGCGCGACAAGGCCGCCGCGAACTAGTCGGCAGTAGTTTCGAACGGCGTCGGCCGGGTACCGGAAACGGACCCGGCCGACGCCGTTTTGTGGGCCTGTAATGGGCGACCGGCAGTGGATAGCGGGGTTGGGTAGAGTGCGCAGAGTGAGTCTGGGGCGGCGCGCAAGGTGGCGCGCGATGGTGCTGGCGATGATTGCCTCGACGGCGGTCGTGGCCGGTTGCACGGCGAATCCGCCACCGCCGATCGAGTCCTCCGACTCTCCCAAGACCACCCAGGTCAAGCCGGGCAAGAACACCGTCGTCGTCGCGATCGACGACATCGGGATCGGGTTCAACCCGCATCTGCGCTCGGATCAGTCGCCGGTGACCAGCGCGGTGAGTTCGATGGTGCTGCCCAGCCCGTTCCGCGCCGCGCCGAGTCCCGTGCATCCCGGTCTGGTCGACTGGGTGCCCGATACCTCGCTGATCGTGTCGGCCGATGTGACGGCCCAGGAGCCGTTCACCATCACCTACACCCTGCGTAATCAGGCCAATTGGTCCGATGGCGCCCCGATCGCCGCCGAGGACTTCCGGTTCCTCTGGCAGCAGATGATCAGCCAGCCCGGTGTGGTGGACCCGGCCGGCTATCGGCTCATCTCCGATGTGGCGTCCTCGGGTGGCGGCAAGACGGTGACGGTCACCATGACCCAGCCCTACCCGGCCTGGCGTGAACTGTTCTCGAATCTGCTGCCCTCGCACCTGGTGAAGGACTCGCCGGGTGGGTTCACCAGCGGGCTGGTCGACAAGATCCCGGTCTCGGGCGGCAATTTCACCATCAAATCGGTCGATCGCGGACGCGACGAGATCCTGCTCGAACGCAACGACCGCTTCTGGGGCACCCCGGCCTCCCCGGATCAGATCCAGTTCCGTCGCGGCGGCACACCCTCGCAGCTGGCCGAATCGCTGCGCACCGGCGACGCGCAGATGGCGCTCGTGCACGGCGGTGTGGCGACCCAGGCGCAACTGGCCGCGATCCCCTCGGTGCGGACCACGATCATGCCGCAGGCCCGCGAACTGCAACTCGCGCTCAACGGCCGTTCCGGCGATCTCGCCGATGTCCGGGTCCGCAAGGCCGTGCTCGCGCTGCTCGACCCCGCCCTGCTGGCGACCGTCGGTGCGCAGACCGGTGGTTGGGTAGAACCCGCACGCGCACAAGTGCTTTCGCCGTCGAGTCCCGGTTATGTGCCCACCGCGCCGCCGCGGATGACCGCCGATGAAGCGTTCGCACTGCTGGCCGAGGCGGGCTTCGGTCGCGCACCGGAGGCACAGCAGACCGGTTCGCCCACCTCGCCCGCGCCGCGCCCGCGCTCGGTGGCGCGCAACGGTAAGGGGCTGTCGGTGCGGATCGGCGCCGTCACCGAGGACGCGTCGGCGCTGGCCGTCGCCAATACCGCCGCCGACCAATTGCGCAGTGCCGGTATCGATGCCACCGTTCGCGGCCTGGCCGCCGATGAGCTGTACGGCAAGGACCTCACCGAATCCTCGATCGACGCCATCGTCGGCTGGGAGCTCGCGGGCGGCGACCCCGCCACCGCGCTCGCCTCCCGCTACGGCTGTCCGCCCGTCGAACCGGCCGGCGCCGAAGGTCCCGCCTTGGCCGCGGCCGAGGCGTACCGCAAGGCGCCCAGCAATATCGGCGGTGTGTGCGATCCGACTCTGCAACCCTCGATCGACGAAGCGCTGCGGGGGTTCGAGGTGCCGCGGATCCTGGCCGAATCCGAGCCACGATTGTGGGAACTGGCGACCGTGTTGCCGATCGTGCAGGACAACGTCGTCGCGGCGGCCGGTCCGCGCGTCGACGGTGTGTCGCTGTCGGGCGCCATCCAGGTCGGCATCTTCGGTGATACGGCACAGTGGCGGAGGATCCCATGACCGAGACCGGTGGCCTGCTCCTGGTCCACGCCCACCCCGATGACGAAACCCTCACCACGGGCGGCACTATCGCGCACTACCGCCGCCGTGGTGTCCCGGTGACGGTGGTCACCTGCACGCTCGGTGAGGAGGGTGAGGTCATCGGCGAACGGTGGTCGCGCCTGATCGCCGCCGAAGCCGACCAGCTCGGCGGCTACCGCATCGGCGAACTCACCGCCGCGCTGTCGGCCCTCGACGCGGGCGAGCCGTGGTTCCTCGGCGGCCCCGGCCGGTGGCGCGATTCCGGCATGGCGGGCACGCCGTCGGCGGCGAACCCGCGGGCCTTCGTGAATTCCGGTGACGCCGCCGTCGACGCGCTCGTCGCGGTGATTCTCGAACTGCGACCCCGGGTCGTCGTCACCTACGACCCGCGCGGCGGCTACGGCCATCCCGACCACATTCGCGCGCACGAGATCACCACCGCGGCGGTCGTGGCCGCTGCCGAACAGGGCTGGGACGTCCCGAAGTTCTACTGGACCGTCACCGACGGCGACCTGCTGCGCCAGCACACCGCCGCGCTGGCTCGCCGCACCGTCGACGAACTGCCCGGTGCACTGCCCCCGGGCTGGCGTCTGCCCGTCGAGGCGGAACTGGCCGCCATGTCGACGAGCGGGGTGACCACCGTGGTCGACGTCTCCGACGCGGTCTCGGCCAAGCGTGCCGCCATGCGCGCGCACGCCACCCAGGTCACCGTCGCGCCGAGTGGCCGGGAATTCGCTCTGTCGAACAACATCGCGCTGCCGGTGCTGCCGGAGGAACATTTCAGGCTGGTGCGCGGTACTCGCGGCCAGCTCGGTGCCGATGGGTTCGAGCACGACCTGTTCGCCGGTCTCGATTGAGTAGCTAGCCACAGGGTTGCCATCGTGCCTCGGCGCGCGGGCCGGTACCGTTCCGGTGTCCGCGTTCTCGGGTGTTCTCACACGATGGGTGGGGTGTCATGACCGCTGTGGGTGATCGACCGGATCTCGACGCCGAGGACGCCGGGTATCACAAGTCCCTCGGCAGACGTCAGCTGATGATGATCGCGATCGGCGGCGCGATCGGCACCGGCCTGTTCCTGAGTTCCGGTGGCAGGCTGGCCAGTGCGGGGCCCATGCTGTGGGTCGTCTACGCGGTCTGCGGCGTGTTCGTGTTCTTCATCCTGCGCGCTCTGGGCGAGCTGGTGCTGCACCGCCCCACCTCCGGTTCGTTCGTCTCCTACGCACGCGAATTCCTCGGGGAGAAAGCCGCTTTCGTCGCGGGCTGGATGTATTTCCTGAACTGGTCGATGACCGGCATCGCCGACTCCACGGCCATCGCGCTGTACTTCCACTACTGGCAGCCGATGACCTCGGTACCGCAGTGGGTGCTGGCGCTGATCGCCTTGGTGATCGTGCTGATCGTGAACCTGGTGAGCGTCAAGGCATTCGGTGAGCTGGAGTTCTGGGCCGCGCTGGTGAAGGTGACCGCGCTGTGTGCCTTCCTGGTGATCGGCACGGTGTTCCTGCTGGGGCGCTTCACCATTCGTGGCGAACAGACCGGCCCGTCGATGATCTCCGAGCACGGTGGCATGTTCCCGACCGGCATCCTGCCGCTGGTGCTGGTCACCTCGGGCGTGGTCTTCGCCTATGCCGCCGTCGAATTGGTCGGTACGGCGGCGGGGGAGACCAAGGATCCCGAGAAGCTGATGCCGCGGGCGATCAACTCGGTGATCCTGCGGATCGCGGTGTTCTACGTCGGATCGCTGCTGTTGCTCGGACTCCTGCTGCCGTACACGTCCTATCACGCGGGGGAGAGCCCGTTCGTCACGTTCTTCGCCGCGCTCGGCGTGCCCGGCATCGGCTCGCTGATGAATATCGTCGTGCTCACCGCGGCGTTCTCCAGTCTCAACGCGGGTCTGTATTCGACCGGGCGCATTCTGCGTTCGATGTCGATGCGCGGTAGCGCCCCTCGGTTCACCTCGGTGATGAGCAGTCACGGCGTGCCCTACGGCGGGATCCTGCTCACCTTCGGCATCGCGCTGCTCGGGGTGGTGCTCAACGGGTTCGTTCCGGATCAGGCCTTCGAGATCGTCTTGAATGTGGCCTCGCTGGGCATCCTGGCGTCGTGGGCCACCATCGTGCTCTGTCAGCTGCGGATGTGGCACCTGTGGAAGCGGGGGCAGCTCGAGCGGCCCGCGTTCCGGATGATGGGCGCGCCGTACACCGGCTGGGCCACGCTGGCCTTCCTGTGCACGGTGCTGGTCCTGATGGCGATCGACCGCCCGGTCGGGACCTGGACGGTGGCGAGCCTGCTGGTGATCGGGCCCGCGCTGCTGATCGGCTGGCGGTTCTCCCGGGCGCGGGCGGCACAGCAGACCGCTTCGGCCGAATAGACTCACGCGCATGGTGACCGATCGCGATCAGCCCACCGCCGTGCTGCGGTCCGCACGCATCTCCGGCGTGGCGGATCCGCTGATCTCGGGGCTCATCGTCGTGCTGCTGCTGGTCGACGCGCTGATCACCCTGGCCGTCGAAGTGCTGTTCCTGCCCCTGTACATCGGCTCGCTGGCGTTTCCGGTGGTGGCGCTGTTCGCCGCACCCATCAACATCGCGCTGGTCTACGGCATGGAATCGGTGACCGACCGGATCGGCTTCACCTTCGCCCCGATCGTGGTGTGGGTGTTCGGGTTCCTGGTCTGCGCCTCGCGTGGCCCCGGCGGTGACATCATGCTCGGCAGCGACGGCCGCACCCTGTTGCTGTTCGCCTGCGGTGTGCTCGCGCCCGCGGGGTACCTGTACTACCGGTCGAACGTCAGCCGGTAGCTTTCGTCTTCTGCCACGGCCACCGGCCGGTCAGCTCGAGTTCGAGCGAGTAGCTCAGGAACGTCCGCACCAGCACGATCAAGGCCAGCACGCCCACACTGGTGAACGTCGGCGCGATGGCCACCGTGCGGATGATGTCGGCCGCCACCAGGAATTCCAGTCCGAGCAGGATCGCCCGGCCCAGCCCGCGCCGATAGGTGCCGTAGGCGAGCTCGAACTCCTCGTGCCCGGCCAGCTGTCGCAGGAAGCGGACCGTGCCGACGAGCGCGCCGATGACGATAGCCGCGACGCCCGCGGCGTCCAGCACTTTGCCCGCGTTCTCGATAACCTCGGTGAAATGCACGAATCACCCCTAGCGTCAGCGGCACGGCGATCGAATCGAACGCTACGCCGCGTCGCTGTCGCCCGCGTCGCTATCGGGCTCGGCGGGTCTTGCCGGATCTTTCAGCGTGTGCCGAGTCCGCCCGGGGTCACTTCTTCGATCAGCGCCGCGGCCGCAGCGATCGGGATGTCGACCACCAGATAGGCCTTCTTGCCCGCGGCGGTGGCCGCGACGACGGTGGCGAGTCCGGCGCGGCGCTGCCAGAAGGTCTGCCGCACAGTCCACCCGATGATGCCGGGAGCTTCGAGGCAGTCCCGATTGCGGTCGAGGCTGCCGCGGCGGGTGATCAGCCAGGTCGGGCCGGTGGTGCCGGGGAGCACGCGGTGGCCGAGGCCGCGATAGCGGTCCTCGGCGAGCAGGGCCATGACGACGGCGAAGACCACCGGGAAGGTCCAGGCCCACGGTGCCAGATGACCACCCGTGAGCACGACGGCGAGCATGGCGACGACAACGATCCCGACGGGCCACGCGGCGCGGGTGTAGCGGCGACGGCGGGCGGCGGGTCCGTGTCTGCGCAGGTCGACGGTGCCCAGGGCGGAACCGGTGATCGGTTGTGGCGTGGCCGAATCGGCCGATACTTTCGACTGCGGGCCGCGACGGCTGCGGAGTAGTTCGTCGAGGGTGCGTTCGACGGCGACGCGGGGCGCCTGGGGAAGGATCTTCTGGCGAGGGTTCTCGCCGGTCATGATCATTTCCAGCTGGGCGGCGCGGGCGGCGCGCAGCAGGAGCGGTTCGTTGAGGGTGGCGCCACGGAAGCGGGCGAGGTCGAGGGTGATCTGGCGGGTGGTGAACAGTCCGTGGCGCAGGTGCAGGGTGGTGCCGTTGTCGAGCACGCGCAGGCCGAACCAGGTGGCGAGGTACTGGCCGCACGCGGCGAGGCTCACCAGCGCCAACGTCAGCACGGTCAACCCCGCGATGGTGATCGTGACGATCGCCGCGGTGTCGTCGTCGAGATGTTGAACGACCGCGCTTTCCGACAGCACGTCGATCACCCCGTACTGCGCGCCGAGCCCCGCGATCGGCGCGACGACAGCCAGTCCGGTCAGCGACAGCGGCGCGTAGCGCACCCACGCCGCCCGCCAGTGCCCGATCTCCACCCCGGACTCGGCGAGCGCGTCAGGGCGCGAAATATGGGGCGCTCCGGCCGCGTCGACGTGATCGGGCGCGTGTTGGCCGGTGTGGGAGAGCAATTCGGCCCGCAGCGCCGGGATCTGACTCGTATCGAGCGCGTCGAGCTTGAACTCCTCGCCCTTGTCGGTCTGCTTCCCGGTGCCGATCGCCAGCACCGCCAGCCCCAGCACCCGGTGCAGCAGATCGGCTTCCACATCCACCGACCGGATGCGCGGCCTCGGCACCGACAAGGTCCGGCGCGCCACGATTCCACTGCGCAGCTGCACGTGATCGGCGTCGATCCGATACGACGTGGTGAACCAGCGCGCGATACCGAACGCCGCGACCAGCACCACCGGGATGAGACTCCACAGCGGATTGCCGCTGGTCGTGCCGACGATGATCGAACCGAGCAGCACCGGAATGTATTTCATGATCTCGTTGACCGGATACACCAGCAGCATGCGCGGGTCGAGGCGCTGCCATTCGATAGGCTGGATCACGTCGCGTCCCCGCGGTGCTGCGCGGCGATCGCGGTCAGCCGCAGCACCGTCTCCTCGGCCACCGGCAGGTCGAGCGCACTGATCTTCACCGCTCCGGCCGACGACGCGGTGGTCACGGTGACCGTCGCCAGCCCCAGGATCCGTTCCAGCGGACCACGCTCGGTGTCCACGGTCTGCACCCGCGAGATCGGTGCGACCCGTGACTCCTGATCCAGCCACCCCACCCGCGTGTACACGGCCTCATCGGTCACCTCCCACCGATGCACCGCGTAGCGCCACACCGGGATCACCACGACGGCGAGCACCGCCAGCATCACGAGCGCCAGCCCGGCGAGCACCTGCCAGCCGCGACGGTCCCCGTCGAGCACCGCCCACACCCCGAGCGCGATGAACAACACCACCACGCCGATCGTGTTCTCCAATGCCCACAGCAGCTTGGCCTTGGCACTCGGACGCCAGGCCGGTTCGGCCAGGATGGTGGAACGCGGCAGTGACATGCTGCCCATGGTTCCATGCGCGTGCGACGGTTTCACCCCGTCGGGAATACGCGTGGTCACGGTGGAGGTTGTCGTCGGACAAGGACGACCACGCCGCGCCCGCCGTGGGCCCGTGACCTCACCGACCACACGTCCGGGGAAGAAGTAGCGCATGATCGACGGGGTGACCGATCTTCCGAAGCCGAGCGTTCCGATGTCGCCGCCGAGTCCCGCCGCGATGCGACGGGCCCTGCGCCGAGCCCGCGACGGCGTCACGTTGAACGTCGACGAGGCCACCGTCCTGCTGCATGCCACCGGCGACGACCTCGCCGATCTGTGCGCCAGCGCCGCCAGAGTCCGCGACGCGGGCCTGGAATCGGCGGGCCGCCCACGCACGATCAGCTATTCGCGCAATGTGTTCATCCCGCTCACCAAGCTGTGCCGGGACAAGTGCCATTACTGCACGTTCGTCACCGTGCCCGGCAAGCTGCGCGCCGAGGGCAAGGGCATGTTCCTCGAACCCGACGAGGTGCTCGAGATCGCCCGTCAGGGTGCCGCCCTGGGGTGCAAGGAAGCGCTGTTCACCCTGGGCGACCGGCCGGAGGACCGCTGGCCGGAGGCCGCGCAGTGGCTCGACGAGCGCGGCTACGACTCCACCCTCGACTATCTGCGCGCCGTCTCCATCCTCGTGCTGGAGGAGACCGGCCTGCTGCCGCATCTGAACCCCGGCGTGATGAGCTGGAACGAGATCTCCCGCCTCAAGCCTGTCGCCCAGTCCATGGGCATGATGCTCGAAACCACCGCCACCAGGCTGTTCACCGACAAGGGCGAATGCCACTACGGCAGCCCCGACAAGGATCCGGCGGTCCGGCTGCGCTCGATCACCGACGCGGGCAGGCTCTCGGTGCCCTACACCACCGGCATCCTGGTGGGCATCGGCGAGAATCTCACCGAACGCGCCGAGTCGATCATGGCGATCCGCAAGCAGCACAGGGAGTTCGGGCACATCCAGGAAGTGATCGTGCAGAACTTCCGCGCCAAGGACGACACCGCCATGCGCGATGTTCCCGATGCCGGCGTGGCGGAGTTCCTGGCGACCGTCGCGGTGACGAGATTGCTGCTGGGCCCCGATGTCCCGGTGCAAGCCCCGCCGAACCTGGTGTCGCACAGTGATTGCCGGGCGCTGATCGACGCCGGCATCGACGATTGGGGTGGGGTGTCGCCGGTGACGGTCGACCACGTCAACCCCGAACGCCCGTGGCCGAACCTGGACACCCTGCGCGAGATCACCGAGGCGGCCGGGTTCACCCTCGTCGAGCGCACCTCCGCGCACCCGAAATACGTTCGCGCGGGCCATCCGTGGATCGATCCCCGGATCGGCGCGCACGTCGACGCGCTCACCGACCCCGCGACGGGCCTGGCCAGGCCCGAGGCCGTGCCGGTCGGCCTGCCGTGGCAGGAACCCGACGAGTCATGGGATTCGGTCGGCCGCGTCGACCTGAACACCGCCATCGACACCGAGGGACGCAATACCGACAGCCGCAGCGATTCCGGGCTCGGTCAGGAAGTCGTCGGCGCGTTCGGCGACTGGGAGACGATTCGCGAACATGCCCGCGACCTGGCCGTCGTCGCGCCGGAGCGGCTCGATTCCGAGGTGCTCGACGCCCTGCGCGCCGCCGAGAAGGACCCGGCGGGTCTCACCGACGATCAGTACCTGGCCTTGGCCACCGCCGACGGCGCGAACATGGAAGCTGTTGCCGCACTGGCCGACTCGTTGCGACGCGAGGTCTCCGGCAACGAGGTCACCTACGTGGTGAACCGCAATATCAACTTCACCAATATCTGCTACACCGGCTGCCGCTTCTGCGCCTTCGCCCAGCGCAAGGGCGACGCGGACGCCTTCACCCTCAGTACCGACGAGGTCGCCGACCGCGCGTGGGAGGCCCATGTCGACGGCGCCACCGAGATCTGCATGCAGGGCGGCATCGACCCCGAACTCCCGGTCACCGGCTACGCCGACCTGGTCCGCGCCATCAAGGCGCGGGTGCCGTCGATGCACGTCCACGCGTTCAGCCCGATGGAGATCGTCAACGGCGCCTCGCGCGGGGGCCAGAGCATCCACGACTGGCTGTCGGCGCTGAAGGAAGCGGGATTGGGCTCGATCCCCGGAACGGCCGCCGAAATCCTCGACGACGAGGTCCGCTGGGTGCTCACCAAGGGCAAACTCCCCACCTCGGCCTGGATCGAGGTCATCACCACCGCGCACAAACTGGGCATCCCGTCGAGTTCGACGATGATGTACGGACATGTGGACAACCCGAAGCACTGGGTGGGCCACCTGCGGGTGCTGCGCGGCATCCAGGACGAGACGGGCGGCTTCACCGAGTTCGTCCCGCTCCCGTTCGTCCACCAGAGCGCACCGCTCTACCTCGCAGGCGCGGCCCGGCCCGGCCCCACCAACCGCGACAACCGCGCGGTCCACGCGCTGGCCCGGATCATGCTGCACGGCCGCATCCACAACATCCAGACCAGCTGGGTGAAACTGGGTACCCTCGGTACCCAGGCCATGCTCACCGGTGGCGCCAACGATCTGGGTGGCACGCTGATGGAGGAGACCATCTCCCGGATGGCCGGATCCCAGCACGGTTCGGCGAAAACCGTCGCCGAGCTCACCGAGATCGCGGCGGGCATCGACCGTCCGGTCCGCGAACGCACCACCACCTACGGAGTGGTCGAGGCCAAACCGGCACCGTTGCCATTGGCTATCGGATGATTGTCAGTGTGAGTTAGGGCAGGCTGACCTGGGAGTAATGTGGGCGGTCGGGATAGTGTTTCGTGGGCGGAGTAACCCCGCAGGTGAGGACAGACTAGGAGAACGGCAGTGCCGTACATCATCGCTGAACCGTGCGTTGACGTGAAGGACAAGGCGTGCATCGAGGAATGCCCCGTGGATTGCATCTACGAGGGTGGTCGCATGCTCTACATCCAACCCGACGAGTGCGTGGACTGTGGTGCGTGTGAGCCGGTCTGCCCCGTGGAGGCGATCTTCTACGAGGACGACACTCCGGATCAGTGGAGCGGTTACATCAACGCCAACGTCGACTTCTTCAACGAGCTGGGATCCCCCGGTGGCGCGACCAAGGTCGGTGTGGTCGATTTCGACCCCGCCTTCATCAAGGCGCTGCCCCCGATGGCCGAAGAGTGAGCGCAGGGGTGCCCACCCAGAGCCGGAAGGGCCGGGTGAGCGGCCTGCTGCCCGATTTTCCCTGGGACACCATCGCGGCGGTCAAACAGAAGGCGGCCACCCACCCCGGTGGCCTCGTCGATCTGTCCGTGGGTACACCGGTGGACCCGGTCGATCCGCTGATCCGCGCGGCCCTGGGCTCGGTGGCGGCCGTTCCCGGCTATCCGACCACGCACGGCACCCCTGAGCTGCGCTCCGCCGCTGTCGCCGCGTTGGCGCGCCGGTTCGGCGTCACCGGCGTCGACCCGGCGGCGGTGCTGCCGGTGCTCGGCACGAAAGAGCTCATCGCCGGGCTGCCGCGACTGCTCGGTGTCGGCGCCGACGATCTGGTGGTGATCCCCGAGATCGCCTATCCGACCTATGAGGTCGGCGCGCTGCTGGCGGGCGCGAAGCCTTGGCGCGCAGACGGTCTCACTCAGGTCGGCCCGCAGAATCCGGCGCTGATCTTCGTGAACTCGCCCTCGAACCCCACCGGCAAGGTGCTGCCCGTCGAGCACTTGCGCAAGGTGGTGGCGTTCGCGCGCGAGCGCGGCGCGATCGTCGCGTCCGACGAGTGCTACCTGGGCCTGACCTGGGAGGGCGAGGCCGTCTCGATCCTCGACCCGCGCGTCTGCGATGGTGACCACACCGGTCTGCTGGCCATCCATTCCCTGTCGAAGACCTCGAATCTGGCCAGCTACCGTGCCGGTTTCCTCGCCGGCGACCCGGAACTGGTGGCCGAACTGCTCGAGGTGCGCAAGCACTCCGGCATGATCATGCCGTTCCCGATCCAGGCCGCGATGACCGCCGCGCTCAGCGACGACGTGCACGAGGCCGAGCAGCGTGAGCGTTACCGCGCCCGTCGCGAGATCCTGCGAAAAGCTTTGACGCAGGCGGGTTTCCGTATCGACTTCTCCGAAGCCGGTCTGTACCTGTGGGTTACCCGCGGCGAGCCCTGCCGCGTCACCCTGGACTGGCTCGCCGAACGCGGAATCCTCGCCGCTCCCGGCGATTTCTACGGTCCCCGTTCGCCCGAGCACGTGCGTATCGCCCTCACCGCCACCGACGAACGCATCGCCGAAGCGGCCGCACGCCTGTCCTGAACACCGTCTCCGCACGAACCGCTGGGTAGATCGCGCCCAGCGGTTCGCGCTGTCCCCGGCGGCCGATATCGTGTGGAGCACAGGGGCGGTAGCTGTCCTGCACAAGATCGAGAGGCACAGCGGAATGCGCGGGGTGGAGTTCAGTGCGGGCACGGTCTTCGCGGGGTACCGGATCGACCGGCTGCTGGGCCGGGGCGGAATGGGCACCGTGTACCTCGCGGCGCATCCGCGCCTGCCTCGGCAGGTGGCGCTGAAACTGCTCGATCGCGAACTGTATTCCGACGACGAGGTCCGTGGGCGGTTCGAGCGGGAGGCGGACGTGTCCGCCCATCTCGATCATCCCGGCATCGTCTCGGTGCTCGACCGTGGCGTCGAAGACGGCCTGATGTGGATCTCCATGCAGTACGTCGACGGCCGCGACGCCTCGGTGTTCCGTGGCGAGCCGCTTGATCCGGCGCGGGCGATCGGGATCATCGCGCAGACCGCCGAGGCACTGGACTACGCCCATGATCGCGGTGTGCTGCACCGAGATGTGAAGCCCGCCAACATCTTGCTGGCCCCCAGCCGCTCCGGCGACCGTGTCCTGCTCACCGATTTCGGTATCGCGCGGCTGCGCGGCGACGCCCGCCAGCTCACCCGCACCGGAGCCTTTCTCGCCACCCTCGCCTACGCGTCGCCCGAACAACTCTCGGGCGCCCCGGTCGACCACCGCTGCGACCAGTACTCGCTCGGCTGCACTCTGTTCACGCTGCTCACCGGCCAAAGCCCCTTTCCCGCGGACAATCCCGGGGCGGTGGTCGCCGCCCACCTCACCAAGCCGGTGCCGCGCGCGTCCGCGATGATCGACGACCTGCCGCCCGGAATCGACGCGGTCATCGCGCGGGTCATGGCGAAGGAACCTGCCGAAAGATTCGACAGCTGTGTGGAATTCGCGCAGGCGGCGACGGCGGCGCTGGTCCACACCGATCTCGTGTCGCCGGGTGTCGGCAGTTTCGGGCCGTCGCAAGCGCCTCGCCCTTCCGGTCGGAAAGTGTGGTCTGCGGATCCTGCGGCGAATTCGCTGAACCCGACTCTGGTGAGTTCACCGTCTGCCTCCGTGCCGCAGCAGGCCGTAGATCGCGGCGGGGCGCAGGTCGGCCGTGCGCGGCCACAGCGGGCGGTTTCCTCGCGGTGGCGCGTACTCGCGGTGAGTCTGCTCGTGCTGGCGATGGTCGCCGGGGTCGGGGTGATCGGCGTCGGTGCGATCTATTGGAAGTTCTTGCGCCCGAATCGAGTTCCGCCGCCGCCCACCTGGGGTGCGCACGCGTCGGTGGCCTCGGGATTCACCGACTTGATCCCGTCGGGACCCGCCGGGCGCGGCTGGCGGGAGGCGAACTGTTCGGCGACTCCGTCGCTGGTCGTGCTGCCGGGCGACCCGGCGCCGCTCCAGCAGATCACCTGCACGGACACCGACGGTCTCATCGCGTGGTACACCGAGTACCCCTCCGCCGCCGACGCCGATGCCTACCTGCTGCGGCACACCACCGAGGACCTCACGCGCGAACTGCACCACACCAGCCTCGCCGCCTACCGGCCACGCGACCCCGCCGCACCGTTCACTCTCGCGGCGAGGGAGCGCGGCAACGTCTTCAGCGCGAACTCGGTGGTGGAGGTGTCATGGCCGGGCCACACCTTCGAGGAGACCCGCGACGACTGGTGGCAGCAAGCCCCGTTCTGATGCGGGCGGTGCTGTCGCACCATGAACTGCTGTCAGTACGCCCCGGCCAGCCGAAGGATCAGCGCGGGCAGGGCGTCGAGCACATCGGCGGACTGGTCGGCCGGGGTGCCGTAGGTGTGCGCGGCGACCGAGAAGCTGGGCCCGAAGGATGCGGAGGCCACCTCGGGGGCGCCCACATCCGACCATCCCCACTTGCTGCCGTGTACGCCGGGCAGCTGGGCGGTGCCCCAGTTCTGGGGAGTGCCGTCGGCGGCGGTGTTGCTCGCGCCCGCCATCCACTCGAAGATCGGCGAACCCGGGTCGGTGCGCTGCTTGGCGGCCAGGAAGTCGGTGATGTCGGCGGTGCTGGTGCTCGACCGGCCCCAGTCGGCGGTGCCGTGCGTCCCGCGCAATCCGTATTCGCCCGCGGTCGCTTCGATCGCTTGCGGATATTTGCCGGCGAGTTGGGTGGCGGCGCCGTCGTCGGAGTCACGGATCATCCGTTCCGACAGCGCGCGGTCCTGCGGCGAACCGTCGCCGTGGCGCAGCGCGTAATCGGCGATGTAGAGCTTCGACATCGACAGCGCCGCCCGCGATTCGTGCTCGTTGGCGGTGCCCCAGGCGAATCCGCCCGGCATCCGCAGCGACATGGCGGTTCGCGGCGGCACCGTCGCCGGGTCCTCGTCGGCGTGGGCGGCGGGCGCGGCCGCCATGAGGCCGACGGCGACCGCCGCCGCACACCATGTCACTGTCCGAATGCTCACGAACGTCCTCCGATTCCGCGCGACGCGTTGCGATCGTGGGGAATGAAACCCGAACGCCGCAGGTCGGCGTGGGAGGCGCGCGGCAATGCCGATCAGATCAGCGGCTTGCCGCGCCGGTTGCGGCGGCGCATGTCGACGAGGGCGACGTTGAAGGGGAAGTTGCGCAGGGGACGTGGCAGGCGGCCCGTCACCGTGCCGGTGGTGCGCATCAGGCGGTTGAGTTTGCGCTCGTCGGCGGGGCTCCACGACAGGCCGAGTTCGTCTCGGAGGTGTTGGGGGAGTAGGCCGGTGGTGAACCAGCGGTGGAAGCGGGCGAAGGGCAGGCGCAGGGGCGGGCTCACCATCTTCAGGTCGAGCAGGTCGTCGAAGTAGGCCTTGATCCTGGTGTCGATGCTGGTGAGCTTCAGATGCTCGGACCAGTAGGCATCGAACGCGGCGCGATCGGCCGGCCACATCTCGCGGGGCACCTGGAGGGTGGTGCCGAGGTAGTGGGCGTAGTCGTAGAAGGTGTCGGCGACGGCGTCGTCGACGGGGCCGTAGAGGCGACGCATCACGTCGACCGAGCCCCAGTACAGGCACGCGGCCACCCACAGCTGCAAGTTCTTGTCGAAGGCGTTGTACTTCACGGGGCTGTCGGCGGTGGAGTGAACGTGGCGGTGTGCGCCGTTGATGGCGGTGCGGAAGGCCTCGCGGTCCGCGTCGGTGCCCATCAGCGCCACCGACAGGTAGGTGAGCGTGGTTCGGGTGCGCTTCACCGGGTGCTTCATGATGCTGCCGCTGTGCACCGTCGATTCGGCGACGCCGTAGCCGACGGGGGCCAGGCTGAGCTGCATGATCACATTGGCGGTCGCGCCGTAGAAGGCCGCGGAACCGTTGACGTAGTCGCGGATGTCGAAGGGCGCCGGTTCGGACCGCTGCGAACGCGAGCGCGACAGGATGGTCATCGTTGACCCCGTTTTCGTCGAAGAGAGCGTGAGAGACTTATACATTTAATGTCTCACCACGGTGTCGGAGTGTCAACGACGGCGGCGGCACCCACCGAATCGCGTCACGTTAGCGTTGACGGATGCCCTATGGTCCGCCGCTGCTGCTCGCCTCGCTGAATCCGGCCGCCGTCGCCGCCGGGGATGACATTCCCGACGCCGTCACCATCGATGATGCCACCGTCTCGCGCAGCGATCTGCTGGGTTCGGCAACATCGGTGGCGGAACGCATCGCTCGCGCCGACCGGGTCGCGGTGCTGGCCGAACCCACTCTGCGAACCGTGATCGCCGTGGTCGGCTGCCTGATCGCAGGGGTGACCGTGGTTCCGGTGCCGCCGGACTCGGGCGCCGCCGAACGCGAGCACATCCTGCGCGATTCGGGTGCGCAGGCCTGGCTCGGCCCGGCGCCGGAGGGCACGGACCTGCCGGTGGTACCGGTGCGGCTGCACGCACGGTCGTGGCACACCTATCCCGAACCGGATCCGGCCGCGATCGCCTTCATCCTCTACACCTCGGGAACCACCGGTGCGCCCAAGGGCGTGATGCTCAGCCGCGGCGCGATCGCCGCCGGGCTCGACGCGCTGGCCGAGGCGTGGGCGTGGACGTGGAAAGACACACTGGTGCACGGGCTTCCGCTGTTCCACGTGCACGGGCTGATCCTCGGGCTGCTCGGGCCGCTGCGGGTCGGCAGTCCGGTGATCCACACCGGTAAGCCGACGCCGGAGGCCTACGCGGCCGCGGGTGGCAGTCTGTATTTCGGGGTGCCGACGGTGTGGTCACGCGTGGTCGAGCGGCCCGAACTGGCCAAGGAGCTGAGTAGGGCGCGGCTGCTCGTCTCGGGCAGCGCGCCGCTGCCGGTGCCGGTGTTCGAGAAGCTGGCCGAGCTCACCGGGCAGGCGCCGGTGGAGCGGTACGGGATGAGCGAAACCATGATCACGCTGTCCACCCGGGCCGACGGTGAGCGCAGGCCCGGCTGGGTCGGCACGCCGGTGCGCGGGGTGCAGACCAGGCTGCGCGACGAAGCGGGCGAGCCCGTTCCGCACGACGGCGCGAGCATCGGCGGCCTGCAGGTGCGCGGACCGATGCTGTTCGGCGGGTATCTGAACCGGCCGGAGGCCACCGCGCGGGACTGGACCGAGGACGGGTGGTTCCGCACCGGCGATGTGGCCGTCATCGATGCCGACGGGTTCCATCGCATCGTCGGGCGCGAGTCGATCGACCTCATCAAATCCGGTGGTTACCGCATCGGCGCGGGGGAGATCGAGACCGCGCTGCTCGGGCATCCGGCGGTCGTCGAGGTCGCCGTGGTCGGGCTGCCCGACGACGACCTCGGGCAGCGGATCGTGGCCTTCGTCGTCGCGCGCGACGGGAGTTCCGACGCGCTCGGCGTCGAGCTCACCGCCTATGTGGGCGAACAGCTTTCGGCCCACAAGCGCCCACGGGAGGTTCGCTTCGTCGACGCGCTCCCGCGCAACGCGATGGGCAAGGTGCAGAAGAAGCTGCTCGACTGAGGCTGTCCGGCACCGGGATTCACGCAGTTCGTTCGGCACTTCCGCGAGCGCTCATCCGGCGGATCGGCCCGATCAACGCGTGATAGATCGGCCGGACCACCCTGCCCGGCAGGTATCGATGGCGCTCTTCCGCCCAGACGCGCGCCCTGCGGTGCCCCGCGAGCGGTGACCACTTGTCCGGGTCGACGGGCTGCGCGGTGTGGAATTCGATGCGGCACAGGTGTTTCGTGTTGACGAACCCGTACTGGCCAGGACTCACCAGCCGGATCGGCGCGCCGTGGTCGCTGGTGAGTGGCTGTCCGTCGAGTCGGTCGGCGATGAGCACGTCATCGGCCATGGCGTCGGCGAGTAGCGCGACCGATCGATAACCGTCGAGCCCTTCGAAGACGACATGGCTGATCGAGCTACCCGGCGCGAGCAGCGGTTCGACGCGCGTGCGATAGAGCGTGGCGAACGGGACGCCCGCCCAGCGCAGGTCGGTGGCGGACCAGCCGGCCACGCAGTGGAAGTCGGCCCGCACCTGCACGCGCGGTAGCTCGGCGAGGTCCGCCGGGGTGAGCGTGAGCGGTTCCGTCAGCGGCCCGCCGATCTCGATCACCGGGTTCGCGGGAATCGGCGGCGGTGGGTGATGGAGATGTGTGCCGAAACGGGGGAAGCCGTCGATCGCGCGTTGACCAGGGGGAAGTGTCATGTCGAACCTCCAGTTATACGGTGCCGTATATTTGACAGCCTAGCGCGCGGACCCTGTGAGGTCGAGGGGTGAGGCCCGCTCGCGGCTGTGTGCTCGCCCCCTCCCCCCGGCGACCCTTGACCTAGACCGCACTCGAGGTTTTAGCGTCGGTGCATGAGCGCAACGCTGACATCGGAACACCTCGCTTACCTGTCGACCCAGCAGCTCGGGCGTCTGGCGACGGTCCGCCGCGACGGCACCCCGCAGAACAATCCGGTCGGCTTCCGCTACAACGCCGAACTCGGCACCATCGACATCGCGGGCTGGAACCTGGCCGCCTCCAAGAAGTTCCGCAATCTCGCCGACAACGCACAGGTGGCCTTCGTCGTCGACGACATCGCCTCGGTGCGCCCGTGGCGGGTGCGCTGCCTCGAGATCCGCGGCACCGCCGAGGCGCTGACCGGGGTCGAGTCCTACCTCGGTGATCAGTCCGACGCGCTCATCCGGATCCACCCCGACCGGGTGATCGCCTTCGGCCTCAGTCCGGAACCCGCACAGCACTGAGCTTTTCGGGGTTGCGCATGGAGTAGATCGCGGTGACCCGGCCGTTGGTGACCTCGATGGAAGTCACCTGGTCGAGCACGCCGTCGACGGTCGCCAGGATCGTGGGCATCGCGTTGTAGATGCCGAGGTGCGCGCCCAGGACACCGAGCCGCTGTCCCTTGGCGAGCAAGCCGATGACCAGCCTGGCCACCTTGTCCTGGCCGTGTACCGGCCTGCGCACCGCGTTCACCACACCACCGCCGTCGCCGAGGAACACCACCTCGGGAGCGAGTACGTCCATCAGCGCTTGCACATTGCCGGTGGCGGCCGCGATCGAGAACTTCTCGACCACCGACTGGGCCTGCGCGGGAGTGGCGACGGCGGTGTGGCGTGCGGCGTGCACCCGGTTGCGGGCGCGCTGATTCAGCTGTCGCACAGCGGCTTCGGATTTGTCCACCGCCGCCGCGATCTCCGGATAATCGAACGCGAACACCTCGCGCAGCACGAACACCGCCCGCTGCACCGGCGTGAGCGTTTCCAGCACGAGCAGCATCGCGGTGGTCACAGCCTCGCCGGTCAGCACGTGCTCGACCCCGCCGTCCGCCTCGGTGGCCAGGGGTTCGGGCAGCCACGGCCCGATGTACTCCTCGCGTCTGCGGGCGGTGGAGCGCAGCACCCCCAGCGCCTGCCGGGTGACGATCTGTGCGAGGTAGGCGCGCGGATTGTCGACCAGGGTGCGGTCGACCTCGCACCAGCGCAGGTAGCTGTCGTGCAGGACGTCCTCGGTGTCGACCACCGAGCCCAGGATCTCGTAGGCGATCGAGAACAGCAGCCGCCGGTTCTCGGTGAAGGTGTCGACGTGTGCCCGGATCACCGTTTCGGGCCGTTGATCCACACGCTGTTGCCGGTGCGGGAGGCGTAGGCGGCATAGCGGCTGATGCGTTCCTTGGTGAACGCCGCGACGGGTCCGCTGACGTAGAGCCGCTGGGCGGTGTCTCGGCGGTCGGTCGTCTGCAGCACTCCGTCGCGCCTGCCCAGGCTCATGCCCTGCCCGCCGTAGCCCATCGAAAATGGCTGCGGTTCCCGTCCTTTGATCATCCTGGCCAGCGTATCGGCCGCGTGTGCGCCCTGGGGAGCCGCGGTGGCGCAGGCCATGCGCATACCGGGGACGGCGGCGCAGTCGCCGACGACGAAGACACGCGGGTCGGTGACGCTGCGCAAGGAAGCGTCGACCAGGGCTCGGCCGTCGACGTCCACCGCGAGTCCGCTGCGGGCGGCCAGTTCGGGCACCGCGGAGATGATCGCCCAGAGGGTGAGGTCGGAACGCAGTTCGGTGCCCGAGTCGAGTCGCAGGGTCGTCCCGTCGATCTCGGCGATCTGGTCGGCCACGATCTCCACGTTCAACCGGGCCAGTGTGGTGCGGATGTGCCGCTGCGCACCGGCCGACAGCGCGGCGGCGACGGTCCCGCTCACCAATCGGACGCGCAGGTCGGGCCGGGCTTCGGCGACCTCGGCCGTGGTCTCGATCCCGGTCAGCCCACCCCCGATCACCGTGACGATCCCGCCGGACGGCAGCGCCTCGAGCGCGATTCGTGCCTGCTCGGCACCTTCCCATGTGCCGACCGGGATCGCGCCGGGTAGCGGGTTCGCGATGCTGCCCGCCGCGAGGACGGCGTGATCGAAGTCCAGGCTCCGGCTGTCGTCGAGGGTGACGACACCGTCGCCGATCTTGTCCACGCTCGCGGTCTCGATCGCGATCGGGTCCCTGAGCATCTCGGTGAGCGGCCGGGCCGCGGTCCCGCTGCCCGCGAGCTGTTCGTGCAATCGCACCCGCTCGATGAAGACGCCGCGCGGATTGATCACGGTGATGCGGGCATCGGGGGCCTTGCGCTGCAGCCGGTTCGCCGCGACAGTACCCGCGTATCCTGCGCCGATAACCACGATGTTCATCTGTGCCTCCTGCCATGGGAACTGTGTGCTCAACCATGGGATGCGGCGAGGCCCTCGTTTGTGACAGTGATCCGCATCACGGCGAAAAGGCCCCGTACTCCGCAGAAGTACGAGGCCTTTCGCTATCGCGAGGTCAGATCAGGGCTGACCGGTCGCGAACGCGATCACGGCATCCAGGAATTCCTGGCCACCCATCACGTAGCCGCCGATGACCATGCCCGCCGGGATGGTGAACAGCCACAGGAACGGGAAGAACGCGCCGATGACGCCGCCGATGACGACGCCGGGCAGGTTCTTGTTGACCTGCTCCATGAGCCGGTCGTAGGAGCTGATGTCCTTCAGTTCCGCGATGTTGCTCAGTTTCGCGGAATCCTCGGGCGCCATGGTCGAGGTCAGCTTGACGGTGCGGCCGTCCTCGCTGATCTGCTGGTTCACGGCGATCGGCAGGCCCGCGACCTCGGAGCGCAGCGGCGCCTGGTCGACGATCGCGCCGTCGGTGGCCTTCAGCAGCACCGAGGCGCCGTCGGCGGCGAGCTCGAACTTGCCGCTGTCGACCGCCCAGGTGACGGTCTTGTCAGCGGGCGAGACCGTGGTCTGGTAGTTGATTCCGTGCGTCACGCCAGAAGTCACGCCCCCCGAAGCCACTACAGCGGGCTGCTCGGTGGCCACCGCGGGCGCACCGTGAGCAGTGGCCGCGGTAATCCCCACCGCAGCGACTGCCATGAAAACAGCAGTAGTGATCTTTCCGAACTTCATTCTTGTAATCCCTCCGCTTTTTCGCCGTCCTGATCGGACCAGCGAAACGAAGGTTAGCGTGCGAAATTGCTTGTCGCACATTCGGGTTCATCGTCATGAAACCGCAATATTTGCTGAATTGTTTCTGGTTCCGCGAATTGCCGGGCCGCTCGGCCCGGCAATTCGAGGAGATCAATCGTTGGCGTGCAATGCGGCGTTCAGTTCGACGCCGGTGCCCTTACGCGGCACGACCTCGACGGCGCCGGTGGTGGAATTGCGACGGAACAGCAGATTGTCCTGACCCGACAGGCTCGCGGCCTTGACGACGGTGCCGTCGGGTCCGGTGACCTTGGTGCCCGCGGTGACGTAGAGGCCGGCCTCGATCACGCAATCGTTGCCGAGGGAGATGCCGACACCCGCGTTGGCGCCGAGCAGCGAACGCTCGCCGACCGAGATGACCTGGGTGCCGCCGCCGGACAGGGTGCCCATGATGGAGGCGCCGCCGCCCACATCGGAGCCGTCGCCGACCACGACGCCCGCCGAGATACGGCCCTCGACCATCGAGTTGCCGAGGGTGCCCGCGTTGAAGTTGACGAAGCCCTCGTGCATGACGGTGGTGCCCGCGGCCAGGTGCGCGCCGAGCCGAACCCGGTCGGCGTCGCCGATGCGTACACCGGCGGGGACCACGTAGTCGACCAGGCGCGGGAACTTGTCGACGCTGAGTACCGTCACCGGGCCGCGGGCGCGCAGCTTCAGGCGCGTCTGCTCGAAGCCGTCGACCGCGCACGGGCCGTGGTTGGTCCACACGACATTGCTGAGCAGGCCGAACTGGCCGTCGAGGTTCAGGCCGTGCGGTCGCACGAGGCGGTGCGAGAGCAGATGCAGACGCAGGTAGACCTCATGCGCGTCGACCGGGGCGGCCGACAGGTCCGCGATCGTGGTGCGCACCGCGATCACCTCGACCCCACGCGCCGCGTCCACGCCGAGGAGTTCGGCGAACTCGGGCACGTCGGCGGCGTCGAGGCGCTGGGAGCCGGTCTCGGTGAACTCGCCCAGCGCGGGGCTGGGGTACCAGGTATCGAGGACGGTTCCGTCCGAGGTCACATTGGCGATACCGACTGCAGTTGCTCCCTGAATACTCACGGAGGCCATTTTGCCCGTTGCGGCCGGTGCGGTGTGCCGCGGGCCCTGTGCGTTCGACCACGCGGTCTGCTTCGCCCGGATCTCCGGGATCGGGGCGCACCCGTACTACTGTCGAAGATGTGACTCTCGATTTGCGTGCCGACCCGATCAAGTTGACCGCCGCCCTCGTCGACGTGCCGAGTGTGTCGCGTGACGAGGCCAAGATCGCGGATCTGGTCGAGCAGGCGTTACGGGAGCAGACCGCCGGGTTCGAGATTCTGCGGCACGGAAACGTGGTGCTGGCGCGCACGCGGCGCGGGCTGCCGACGCGGGTGATCCTGGCGGGTCATCTGGATACCGTGCCGATCGCGGACAATGTGCCGAGCCGACCCGACGAAGTCGACGGTGAAGCGGTGCTGTTCGGTTGTGGCACAGTCGATATGAAGTCCGGCGATGCGGTATTCCTGCACCTGGCCGCCACGATCGCCGATCCGGCCCATGATTTGACGCTGATCTTCTACGACGGCGAGGAGATCGCCGCGGAGTTCAACGGCCTCGGGCACATCGAGCGGGAATTGCCGGAATGGCTCGAAGGCGATCTGGCGATTCTCGGTGAGCCCTCGGCGGGTTGGATCGAGGCAGGCTGCCAGGGCACGTTGCGGGTGCGCTTGACCACCGCGGGTGTGCGCGCGCATTCGGCGCGAGCGTGGCTGGGGGAGAACGCGATTCATGGTCTCGCGCCCGTGCTGGCGCGGTTGTCGGCCTACGAGGCGCGCGAAGTCGATATCGACGGTTGCGTGTACCGCGAGGGGCTGTCGGCCGTGCGGGTCTCGGGTGGGGTCGCGGGCAATGTGGTGCCCGATGTCGCCGAGGTGGATGTGAACTTCCGTTTCGCCCCCGATCGCAGCGTCGAGCAGGCCGTCGCGCATGTCCGCGAGGTCTTCGACGGACTCGATGTCGCCTTCGAGGTCACCGATTCCTCGCCCGGCGCCCTGCCCGGCCTGACCGCACCGGCCGCTCGCACCCTCATCGACTCCGTCAACGCGCACGGCGGGGGCGGCGTGCGCGCCAAGTACGGCTGGACCGACGTGTCCCGCTTCGCCGCCCGCGGTATCCCCGCCGTCAACTTCGGCCCCGGCGATCCCAACCTGGCCCACAAACGTGACGAGCACGTCCCGCTCAGCCAGATCACCGCCGTCACCGCGATGCTGCGGACCTACCTGTCGAAGCCCTAGCCGCTCACCAACCGCCGGTGAACAGGGCCGCCAGACCGGGGACCGGGTCCGACGCGTTGGTGGTGTTCGCGACGGCGACGACGACCATGCTCAGCGCGAGCACGGCCGAGAAGGTGCCGAACACGGCGAGGACGCGGCGAGAGCGCCGGTCGGCGGACCAGACGGCGGCACGCCACAGGAAGGCGCACACCCCGACGAGCGAAACGGCGGTGACGGCGGCGAGCGCGGCCATCGCGACGTGATAGCGAGCGAACTCCTCGATCATCACATCCAGCGGGGGTGTCCGGGTGCCGTCGGCCAACCGCTGGTCGACCTGGGCGAGGACCGTGGCGGGCTCGTCGCCCGGCAGTAAGGGAAACAGCGAGGCGAAGGGCGTCAGCGCGCCCTGCGCGTTCGCGAGCACCAGCGCCAGCGAGCACAGCGCCAGCACCGCGGCGGCGCCACCCGATGCCGCGAGCGTCACCCGCTGACCGCGTCCGGCCGCACCCGCCGCGAGGAACGCCCGCCAGAGCAGCACCGCCAGCGCGACGAGCACGGCCAGCAGCATCGCCGCGAGCACCGCTTTGGCGAGGTGATAGCGGAACCAGTAGTCGACCACCGTCGTCAGCTCGGCGGGGAAGTCCCGGGTTCCGGCCTGCCAGTACTCGGCGAAGGCCGTGCGCAATGCTCGCCGCAGATCGCTCTCGTCACCGAAGCCGGCGCCCGTACCGTTCGCCAGCAGGCGCGGCGCGACGACGAACGCGGCGATCAACGCACCGGCCAGGGCGACCAGCACCGCGAGAACGCGACCGGAACGCGCCGGAACTGCAAGCGACACAGAGAATCCTTCGGCTCGATCGAGTGCGCGGGGTGGCCGTGGCCCGGCCGATCCGGCAACTGCGCGCCCGTGCCCGGAATCCAACACAGTAGGTTGGGTTCATGTCTACCGATTCCGCTGATGAACAGGTTGGGAAGGCCAAGCCGAAGTTCCGTGGGCCGGTGATGTTCCGCCGGGAGCGCAAGCCCGGCGTGCGGACCGCCGACCGGAACCTGCTCGATACGCGGCAGGACAGCGAGTGGGTGCACACCGATCCGTGGCGGGTGCTGCGGATCCAGGCCGAGTTCGTCGAGGGTTTCGGTGCGCTCGCGGAGATTCCGCGCGCGGTGACGGTGTTCGGCTCGGCGCGTACGGGTTCCGATCATCCCGAGTACGTGGCGGGCAAGGCGATCGGCACCGCGCTCAGCGAAGCCGGTTTCGCGGTGATCACCGGTGGCGGGCCCGGCGCGATGGAAGCGGCCAACCGTGGCTGCTCGGAGGCGGGCGGCTACTCGATCGGGCTCGGCATCGAGCTGCCGTTCGAGCAGGGGCTCAACAACTGGGTGGATCTGGGGATCAACTTCCGGTACTTCTTCGTCCGCAAGACGATGTTCGTGAAGTACTCCCAGGCCTTCGTCTGCCTGCCCGGTGGCTTCGGCACCCTCGACGAATTGTTCGAGGCGCTCACCCTGGTGCAGACCCGCAAGATCACCCGGTTCCCGATCATCCTGTTCGGGGTCGACTACTGGTCGGGCCTGGTCGACTGGCTGCGTAGTTCGCTGGCGGGCTCGGGCAAGATCTCGCCCGAGGATCTCGATCTGATCCAGCTCACCGACAGCGTCGACGAGGTCGTGCGGATCATCCAGGGCGAGACCGGCGACCACGCGAACATCGAACGTCTCGGCACCGAGGATCAATGGTGAGCTATTCCGTCTGTGTCTACTGCTCCGCCAGCACCACCGATCCCGATCTGATCAGCCTCGCCGCGCGAGTCGGCACCGAAATCGCCCGGCGCGGGTGGCAATTGGTCTCCGGCGGTGGTCATGTGTCGATGATGGGCGCGGTCGCGACCGCGGCGAGGGCCGGTGGCGCGCACACCATCGGCGTGATCCCGAAACACCTGGTGCACAAGGAAGTCGCCGATGTCGACGCCGACGAACTGCTCGTCACCGACACCATGCGCCAGCGCAAACAGCTGATGGAAGCGCGCGCCGACGCGTTCCTCACCCTGCCGGGCGGCATCGGGACACTCGAGGAGCTGTTCGAGACCTGGACCGGCGGCTACCTCGGCGAGCACGCCAAACCCGTGGTCCTGCTGAACGCGAACGGCTTCTACGACGGCCTGTTCCGCTGGATCGATGAACTGTCCGAACGCACAATTGTGCCCAGGCAGGCGCGTGAGCGCCTCGTCGTGGCCACCGACCTGCCCACCGCGTTCGCCGCGCTCGAACCGGCAGCCCAGTAGGAGAGATCGACGTGAGCACAGACGCCCGCGACACGGTAAGCGTGTTCGACTTGGCCAAAGCCCTGCCCGCAATGGCACTCGATGCCCCCGGCATGCTGCGCAACGCGCGCGGAATGCTGGTGGGGCCCAAGGACAAAGCCTCCATCGGCCTGTACTTCCAGCGGGTCGCGCACCGCAGACCCGATCGGGTGTTCCTGCGTTTCGAGGGCCGTTCCTACACCTATCGCGCCGCCAACGGTGAGGTGAACCGTTACGCCGCGGTGCTGTCCGCGCGCGGGGTTTCGCGCGGCGATGTGGTCGGTGTGCTGATGACCAACCGGCCCGAGACCTTGTTCACGGTACTGGCGGTGCTCAAACTCGGCGCCACGGTCGGTCTGCTCAACTACAACCAGCGCGATCAGGTCCTCGCCCACAGCATCGGACTGCTCGGCAGCGTGCTCAACATCGTCGGCGAGGAGTGCGCCGAGGCGCTGGAATCGCTGCCCGAGCCCGCGGCGAACGTGCTCCCCGCCGAGGAACTGGCCGAATCCGCCCGCACCGCGGCCGATTCCGATCCTGCCGTGTGCGAGCGGGTGCGGGCGGGGGAGCGGGCGTTCCTGATCTTCACCTCCGGCACCACCGGCCTGCCCAAGGCCAGTGTGATGACCCATCAGCGCTGGACCAAGAGCATGTCCGGGCTCGGCGGGCTCGGCGTCCGGTTGCGTGCCGACGACGCGCTGTACTGCTGCCTGCCGCTCTATCACAACAACGCACTCACGGTCGCGCTGTCGGCGGTGCTCGCGGGCGAATCGGCCTATGTGCTCAGCCGCAAGTTCTCGGCGTCGGGGTTCTGGGACGAGATCGCGCGGGAACGGGCCACCGCGTTCATCTACATCGGTGAGCTGTGCCGGTACCTGATCAACCAGCCGGTGCGGCCCGCCGAGCGGGGCAACCGGGTCCGGCTGGCCGTCGGCAACGGGCTGCGGCCCGAACTGTGGGACGAGTTCCGTCGCCGGTTCGGTATCAGCCGGGTGGTCGAGTTCTACGGGTCCAGCGAGGCGCCGCTGGCGTTCGTCAACGCGTTCGGCGTCGACCGGACCGCCGGGCTGTGCCCGCTGCCGTACGCGGTGGTGGAGTACGACGACGAGACCGGCCACGCCCGGCGGGGTAAGGACGGGAAGCTGCGCCGGGTGCGGTCCGGCGGGGTGGGGCTGCTGCTCGCGAAGGTGAACAATCGTCAGCCGTTCGACGGGTACACCGACAAGAAGGCGTCGGAGTCCAAGCTGGTGCGCGACGGCTTCAAGAAGGGCGACTGCTGGTTCGACACCGGCGATCTCGTCCGCGATCAGCACTTCTGGCACATCGCGTTCGTCGACCGGCTGGGCGACACCTTCCGCTGGAAGGGTGAGAACGTGGCGACCACGGAGGTCGAGGGCGCGCTCGGGCACCACGAGAGCATCGAACAGGCCGTCGTCTACGGTGTCGACATCCCCGGCACCGACGGCAAAGCGGGCATGGCCGCGATCACCCTCGCCACCGACGCCGCGTTCGACGGGAAGGCACTGGCCGCCACCGCCTACGGGCGCCTGCCGCTGTACGCGGTCCCGCTGTACGTGCGAGTGGTGCAGGAGCTGGAACAGACCTCGACGTTCAAGAGCCGGAAGGTGGAACTGCGCAAGCAGGGTTACGCACCCGACCCGCACAGTCAGCTGTACGTGCTGTCCGGCCCGGCGGACGGCTACATCCCGGCTTACGACGAATACGCGGCTGACGTTGCCGTCGGCAAGGCCCCGAGGTAGCAAGGTAACGTCTGATTTCGCATGAACATCGGTAACTCGTCGGGTACGCCCGGACCCCGACCAGAGAACGAACCGCCTGCCCGGAGCACCAGCAGTCGCGGTCCCGAGTTGTCGGCAGAAGTCCCGGGGAAGCGGACCGAGCAGACTTTTTGCGGGCGCGAGGTGGCGACGGATCGCGCGTTGGTGATGGCGATCGTGAATCGCACGCCGGACTCGTTCTACGACCGTGGGGCCACGTTCAGTGACGAGGCCGCGATGGAACGGGTCTCGCGCGCGGTCGACGAGGGCGCCGATCTGGTCGACATCGGCGGGGTGAAGGCCGGGCCGGGTGTCACCGTCGACGCGGCCGAGGAAACGCAGCGAGTGGTGCCGTTCGTCGCGGCGATCCGGGCGAAGTATCCGGACCTGTTGATCAGTGTGGATACCTGGCGTGGTGACGTCGCGCGGGCGGCGGTCGCCGTGGGCGCCGACCTGATCAACGACACCTGGGCCGGCGCCGACCCCGATCTCGTGCACGTCGCCGCCGAGACCGGCGCGGGCATCGTCTGTAGTCACACCGGTGGCGCCGTGCCGCGCACCCGGCCGCACCGTGTTCGGTATGCCGATGTGGTGGCCGAGGTGACCGCGACGGTGGTCGCCGCGGCCGAGAACGCCGCGGCCGCGGGGGTGCGAGCCGATGGCATCGTGATCGATCCCACTCATGATTTCGGGAAAAACACCTATCACGGGCTCGAGTTGTTGCGCGGAATCGACGGTCTTGTAAAAACCGGATGGCCAGTCCTGATGGCACTGAGCAACAAGGATTTTATCGGGGAGACTCTAGGGGTAGGTCTTACCGAAAGGGTCGAGGGCACACTGGCGGCAACCGCATGGTCGGCCGCCGCGGGCGCTCGGATCTTCCGGGTTCACGAAGTCGCCGAAACCCGGCGGGTCGTGGACATGATCGCCGCGATCCAGGGCATCCGGCCCCCCGCACGAACTCTGCGAGGTCTGGCATGAAAATCCAACACCGCGAGCCCGCCTGGGCCACTACCCACACATGGGACACCCCTGATTGGACGGTCGGCGAACTCGTCGCCGCCAAGGAGGGCCGCACCGTTTCGGTGGTGCTGCCCGCGCTGAACGAACAGGACACCGTCGCCGATGTCGTGGCCAGCATCCGGCCGCTGCTCGGCACGCTGGTCGACGAACTGATCGTGCTGGACTCCGGGTCCACCGACGCGACCGCCGAACGCGCACGCGCGGCGGGCGCCGAGGTGATCTCACGCGAGGAGGCCGTTCCCGAACTCGACCCGGTCCCCGGTAAGGGGGAGGTGCTGTGGCGGTCGCTGGCGGCCACCACCGGCGACCTGATCGCCTTCGTCGACTCCGACCTGATCGATCCCGACCCAGCCTTCGTGCCCAAGCTCCTCGGCCCGCTGCTGATGATGCAGGGCACCCACCTGTCCAAGGCGTACTACCGCCGCCCGTTACGTCAGGGTGAGTCGGTGGACGCCAACGGCGGTGGCCGCGTCACCGAACTCGTCGCCCGCCCTCTGCTGGCCGCTCTTCGTCCCGAACTGGCGCAGGTCCTCCAGCCGCTGGGCGGCGAATACGCGGGCACCCGGGAACTCCTCACCTCGGTTCCGTTCGCCCCCGGGTACGGCGTCGAAATCGGTCTGCTCCTCGACACCTACGACACGATGGGCCTCGACGCCATCACCCAGGTGAACCTCGGCGTCCGCACCCACCGCAACCGCCCCCTCGCCGATCTGGGCGTCATGAGCCGCCAGATCCTCGGCACCGCCCTGCGCCGCAGCGGCGTCCCCGACTCCGGCGCCCCCCTCACCCAGTTCCCGTTGATCGAGGGTGAATTCATCGCCCACACCACCACGGTCTCCCTCGAAGACCGCCCTCCGATGAAAACCCTGCGCCCCGAACAAGTCGCGGCGTAGTCGTCCACCTCGGGCGTCGCCTCGGTCGGTGGACCGGGTGCGGCGCCCGCGGTGTGTCAGTCCCGATGACGCGCGCTGAGCGTGACGGCGACGGTCAGCAGCGCCAACAGGATCACCGCCAGCAACACCTGCGGATGCAGGCCGATGATCGTGGTGGCGGCGAACTCCGGATCGTGAACGGCGGTGCCGGGAAACAGCATTGCCGCCAGCAGGCCGAGCCACGGCGTGGCCAGGATCGCGCAGGCTGTCCACAAGCGCGTCCGGGTGGCATCGCGCCGGAGCAGCAGCGTCAACGCGAGCCCGCCGAGCAGGATCGACATGGCGATGTACTGGGCGTCGTGGAATTTCGCGTGCGGCGGCCACGCGTCGTTGCGCAGATGCTGTGCCGCTCCCGCCGGAATGATGAAATCCGCCAGCAGAGCGCCGAATACGGTGATGACCGCGACGAGCGTGACGAGAACACGCGGGGCGGAGAGGTTTCTGGAGACGACGGTCGTCATGTCACGAAGTTCCTTGCTGACGTAGGTGTTTCGGGGAGTGGGTGCGGAGGAAGTCGTCGAGGACATCACGCACATAGTCGAGGTCGAAAGTCCGGTTGGCGACCAGACGACGGAAGAACAGCGGACCGTGCAGCTGATCGAGCGCGAGGTCGACATCGAGTTCGGCAGGCAGATCCCCGCGGGCGACGGCTTCGGTCAAGGTCGTGCGCGCGGCCCGGGTTCCCGACCGGTACAGCGCCTCCTTGACCTGCGCGAATCTCGGGTCGACAGCGGCCCTTTCGATCATCACCCGCATGCCCTGCTCGGTGGCCGGTTCGTGCAGCATCGCGTGAGTGGCCGTCAGTTCGGTCAGTAGATCGGCGCGCAGATCCCCGGTCGGCTCCGGCTGCGCGAGGGTGATGTGCTGGGTCAGGGTGGCGCGAACCAGATCGGTCGGCTCCGGCCAGAGCCGGTACAGGGTGGCCCGGCTGATCCCGCTGCGCGCCGCGACGGCGCCGTGCGTGAGCCCGGCCAATCCCTGCTCGATCAATAGTTCGCGAGCCGAGGTGAGCGCGGTGTCACGACTGCGCACCGTTCGTGGATCGGGTGGTCGCACCGAACTCCTTCCGGACAATCTGTTTCAGAACTTTGAAACAAACTGTATCGAAATTATTCGCGGATGAACAGGTGCCGGGTTGTTCGTATTCTCGAGGCGGCGCTAATTCGGCCGACGGTGGATGGGGCCGTCGAGGTTCGCCAGGGGTTGTGCCGTCGTGTTTCCCCGGTCGGCGAGGATCTGGGCGAGGATGGAGACGGCGGTTTCTTCGGGCGTGTCGGCGGCCAGGTCGAGGCCGAGCGGGCTGCGGACGCGGGCAGTTTCGGCGGCGGTGAGGCCGGCATCGCGCAGGCGGGCAGTGCGTTCGGCGTGCGCCCGGCGGGAGCCGAGTGCGCCGATGAATCCGACGTCGGGCAGGCGCAGGGCCGAAGCCAGCAGGGGGACATCGAATTTCGGGTCATGGGTGAGAACGCAGACGACCGTGCGATCGTCGACGCGGCCGGCCTCCTGTTCCGCGTCGAGGTAGCGATGCGGCCAGTCGACGACCACCTCGTCGGCTGCCGGGAAACGGGCCGGGGTGGTGAAGGTCTCGCGGGCATCGACGACGGTGACGTGGTAACCGAGGTTCATCGCGGCGACGGTCAGTGCTCGGGTGTAGTCGTTGGCGCCGGCCAGGATCATCCGGGCGGGCGCGCGGAAGACCTGCACAAAGGTGCGGGGGCGGTCGGCTTGGGCCGGGGTGCAGTCCTGGGCGCCGACGAGGCCGTTGTGGCCTGCGGTGAGGAGGGCGGCGGCGTCGTGATCGAGGCCGCGCCATGGCGAGGAAGTGCCGGGGTACAGGAGTTTTCGGTCGGGGGCCGACTCCAGGGTCGTGGCGTAGGCGACCGGGCGGCGCGCGTCGAGCGCGGCGTGGAGTGCGCGCAGTGTGGGCAGGTCGGTGCGATCGAGGCGTTCGACGAAGACTTCGATCTCGCCACCGCACGGCAGGCCGACGGTGAGTTCATCGGCGGCGGCGAAACGCTCGAGGGTGGCATGGCCGTCGAGGAGAACCTGGTGGGCGGCGGTGAGCACCGCCGATTCGACGCAGCCGCCGGACAGCGAGCCGAGGACCCGTCCGTCTGCGGTGACCGCCATCGCGGCCCCGGTTTCGCGCGGCCCGGCACCGGTCCGGTCGACGATCCTGGCCAGCGCGAGGGCCTGATCGGGGAGCACTTCGAGCACCTGCCCGAGCAGATCACGCATCGCGCACCGGCCTCTCCACGATCACCGTCCGGGCGTTGTGACCGTGCTGACCAGCCTAGCTATCTCCGGGCATGCTCGCGCGGCGAGCGGCCGGGAGTCGTCAGTCGAGGATCTCGCGCTGCTGGAGGCCGGGCGGCACGGCACCGGTGTGGAAGAAGTCGCGGAAGATCTCCACCGCGTTGTCGGCGGTGAACACCTCTTCCGGGTAGACGTAGGTGTCCTCGTCGCCGTGCGGGAGGTAAACGGTCGGCAGGCCGAGCCGTCCGCCGGGTAGGCCGAGGGTGAAGCGCCGGGTGACGTGATCGACCGTCCTGCGCAGCTGCAGCGTCATCGCGTCCGCCGAGCCGGCGCAACCGAGCGCGAGATCGCCACGCGCCGAACTCACCGAGGTGGTGACCTCGGTGGCGGGCACCGGTTCGGGCAGCACGGTCAGATCGAGCGCGTAACGCTGATGACCGTCCATCCGGCGCAGGGGGCGCAAGAAGCTGTCCACGTCCTCGTGCGGGCCGATGAAGACCTTCAGCCGGTCGCTGTAGGTGATGCGATGGGTGGTGACGATGACGTCGCCGCTGGCCGGCCCCGCGTCGAAGGGCGGAACGGGCCTCGGGTGACCACTCGCGTGCACGGGCAGAACCCGGCATGCGCCGGCCTCAGGAGACGAGAACATCTGATGCTCACCTACTCACACTCGGTTACTCGCTAGCAATCTAACCATCGCGGGCGACTTGTGATCCATAACAGTACAGTGATGCAGATCACCAAGTATGGCAAGTTTAATTCAGACTATGGACGAACCCGGGTCGTAGCCAACTTGGGGTCTGTTTCATGCCGGTATACCGGGGTGAGTAGATCCGCATCAACTGGTTCGCCGGTTGCGCGGTCGTATCGGACCGCGATGAGAACCGAGAAAAGATGACTGCTCGCGCGCTCGTGCAGGGTCGCCAACCGGGTCGCCAGCAATCGGATCGCACCCAGCGAGCCGGGCGGGTGCAGCCCGTCGATCAGCATGATGCTGCCGCGGCGGTCGGGCCGGGGCAGCCGGGCGAGGTAGGCGATGTCGTGGGGTTCGGTGCCGCCCGGCCGGTACACGCGGCGCGCGGCCCTGTCCTCGATGCCACGCCGGGTATCGCCCGCGCGGGTGACGGTGCGGCGCAGGCGGGGATCGGCCACCACCAGCTGACGCAGGCTCGGCGAGAGCTCGGGCCCGCCGAGAATCACCAGCCCGTCGCGATTGAGGTCGATCGGCCTGCCCGGCATGAACGTCTCGACGTTCGCGGCGAAGCCGAGCTGTCGCAGGAGCTCGGCCAGGCGTTGGGCGGCTTGTGGGTCGGGTGCGCCGAGTAGCCTGCCGGAGCGGACCTCGGGGGCGAGTACGGTCAGCGTGCCGTGCCCGAAGAACAGTCCCTCGGGCACGGGGCCCTGGGTGCTCACCTGGTGGATGCGCGCACGCGACAATCCGGCGGCGGCGCCGATCCGCGCGAACGTCCAGCCGTCGGCATGGAGTTCCCGGATCACGGCTCGCCGGATCCTCGTTAGTTCGTTGATGGTCTGCTGGGCAGCCGCCACCCCGTCGGTGGCTGCTTTGAGTCTCTCGACCTTGTCTTCGATCGCGAAAACTCGTGCCACGTCATCGGCCGACATGTGCGAAGTCTAGACAGCTCGACAGCGTTGTGTGTCTATATCGGTTGACATCGAACTGTCTTGCGAGACAACGGTCTCGGATGCGGATTGTCGGCAAATCACAGACGGGCGAGGTCGCCGCCGCAGTGTTCGGCCGGCGCGACCTCGTAGCAAATGCCGACCGTGCGGTGTGTTCCCTGGTCCGGGGCGTGCTAGGTCGCGTCGTAGTCGACCGGGGGGCGCTCGTTGCGCTCCAGCGACTTCTGCGGCTCGGGCTTGGCCGGGGTGCCGGGCATGCCGCTACTGGTGCCGAACAGTTGCTGCTTGTCGGGCACCGCGCTCTCCAGATCGCGCAGCACCGAGTCGTCACCGCCCAGCAGGTGCTTGGTGACCACGGCCCGCGGACTCATCCCGCGCAACTCGTTCAGCTCCGCGAGCGGTTTGCGCAGGTCGTCGAACTCCGGCCCGAGTTCCTGCTTCAGCTGGGACGTGGCGCCGCTGGCGTAGTCGCGCGCCTGGCGCAGCGCGCCCGTGGTCCAGCGGACGGCACCGGGCAGTCGCTCCGGGCCGAGGATCACTAGGGCGGCGACGAGCAGAATCATCATCTCGCTCCACCCGATGTTGCTGAACACGGATCCAGGCTACCCGTCGCGCGGCGTCGGAGCTCAGTCGGATTCGAGGGTGACCGGCACGTCCACCTGCCTGCCATCACGGATCAACTGCACGTTCACCCTGTCGCCGATCTTGTGCTGCTGCACGGCGACCACCAGCTCGTCGGGCCCGGTGACCTCGCGGTCGCCGATCCGCACCACCACGTCGCCCTCGACGATGCCCGCCTTGTCGGCGGGGCTGCCCGGCGTCACATCGGCGACGGCGGCACCGCTCATCACCTCGTTGGCGACGGTCTTGGTGCGCGCGCTCAGGCCGATCACCGGGTGGTGCATCTGGCCGTCGCGGATCAGCGTCTGGGTGACGGTGGTCATCACGTCGACCGGGATGGCGAAGCCGAGGCCCACCGAACCGCCGGTCTCGCTGCGGATGGCGGTGTTGATGCCCACCACGCGGCCCTGCATGTCGACCAGCGCGCCACCGGAGTTACCCGGGTTGATCGCGGCGTCGGTCTGGACGGCGTCGATCACCGCGTTGGTGTCGCTGCCCTCGCCCGCGAGCTTCACGGGACGGTGCAGGGCGCTGACGATGCCGGACGTGACGGTCTTGCTCAGGCCCAGCGGCGAACCGACCGCCAGCACGTCGTCGCCGACCTGGACGTCGGCGGACTTGCCGAGATTGGCCACGGTCAGGTTCTTCGCCTCGACCTTGAGCACCGCGAGGTCGGTCTTGGGATCACGGCCGACGATCTGCGCGGGCACCCGGGTGCCGTCGGAGAACTGCACCTGGATGGCGGCCCGGTTGGACTTGTCGGTCGCGGCCATCGAGATCACGTGATTGTTCGTGACGACATACCCGCCGCCGTCGATCACCACGCCGGAACCGGTCGCGCCGTTGTCGCCGACGGTGACCCGGATCGACACCACCGAGGGCAGGACGGCATTGGCGACGGCGGCGATCTGACTGTGCGGGGTCTCGACACCCGCGCTCTGATCGAGGGTCACCTTGCGTGAGGTGAGCGTGGACGCGGTCTCCGCGGTGACGCGGCCGACGAGGCCGCCGATCACGGCGATGCCGAGCGCCAGCGCGGCCAAGATCGCGAGCGCCTTGGGCGCCACCCGCGAACCGAACAGCACCTCGCGCGCGCTCAGCTTGTCCGCGACAGGCAGCCGGGCGGGCGGGGGAGTGTCGACGGCGGGCGAACCGAGCCTGGCCGCCGCGTCGGGGTCACGCCACGGATCCACCGGACCCGCGACGACGGTCTTCGGCTCGTCGGCGCCGGGCTCGCGCTGCAGCAGCTCCGAGGAGCCCTCGGGCCGGGCGAACGCCTCGGCGAGCACGCCGTCGGGCGGGCGCTGGACGATTCCGTCGTCGGCGCCCTTACCGGCCACGCGCTGGGGGTCGTGCGGTGCGAACGAACCGGCTTGGCCGTTCGGGCGGCGGAACGCGCGCGCGGTGTGGCTGTCGATGTGCGGCCGGTAGACCGGGCGCGGGCCGAGGTTCGGCGCGTCGGAAGGGCGCAGGGTGCCCCGCGCGTCCGTGCGTGCATCCGCGCTGGGTGATTCAGCCCCCGAATCCGAGCGGTCGGCCGATCCGGAATTCGTCGATTCGCCTGTCACGTCGCAGACTCTACTTGCGCCGCCACGTTGTCCACCGGGTCGCGGTGAAGGAATCTGTGATGAATCCGAGAAATGCCTCGTTACGGCGTTGCGGTTGGGGTGCGTTGCCGGGGAGGTCGGCCAGCGGAATACGCGAGAGACTGTCGTGCAGGCTGCGCGGAATCGCCACCTCGGCGGCGCGGCGCAGCGCGATCCGCGCCTGCTGCTGGGCATCGACCTCGGCCGCGCACTCGGGGCAGACCGAAAGATGCTGGGCGGCGCGCAGATACGCGTTCATCCGCAGTTCGCCGTCGACGAAGGCCGCGACTGCCTCACTGGCCAAGTGCTCGGTGGGCTGAAAGCGCGGCGGGCGACCTGCGGCACTGGGGTCCACACTCATGCGGATTTCTTCCTTCCGACCGACATCACCTGAGCCACCGGGTGACGTCGGAACACCCGTCACACCGATGGGGCTTCAGCGGAGTACCGCTGCTCACTTCCATTATGCGCAAGGTACTCGCGCAGTGCCTGACGCCCGCGATGGATCCGGCTGCGCACGGTCCCCAGTTTCACACCGAGCGTGGCGCCGATCTCCTCATAGGACAGACCCTCGATGTCACACAGAACCACGGCGGCACGGAACTCCGGCGCCAGCGAATCCAGTGCTTTCTGCAGGTCCGGGTCGAGACGGGAGTCGTGGTAGGCGTCCTCGGGGGTCGGCCCTTCGGCGGGCACCCGGTCGTAGTCCTCGGGCAGCGCTTCCATCCGGATGCGGTTGCGGCGGCGGACCATGTCGAGGAACAGGTTGGTGGTGATGCGGTGCAGCCAGCCCTCGAAGGTGCCGGGCTGGTAGTTCTGCAGCGAGCGGAACACCCGGATGAAGGTGTCCTGCGTGAGGTCCTCGGCGTCCTGGGCATCGCCGGAGAGGCGGTAGGCCAGGCGATAGACCCGGTCGGCGTGTTCGCGGACGAGTTCGTCCCAGGACGGCATGGCGGCGCGATCGCCGGTCGCGTCGAAAGCGGCGGTGCCGGTGAGTTCGGCGTCGAGTTCTTCGGCTTCTGCCGCGATGAGATCAGCGGGCAGAGTCTGGTCGGTGGCGTCTTGACGCGCCGTGTCTACCATCGGGATGGGACACCTCCTACTCGGGACCGCTGGCACGAAACCTTGCTGGTCCGGGTCAGCGAACCTTGCTTACCGACAATCAACCAGCAACTGTGTGTGGTTGTTCCCGAGCCTCGTGCCCGCCGCGATCGGCTGGCCTTGCGTAGGGCAACTATTTCCTGCGCTGATATGGGTCAGGTGTGGAGATCCTGAGTGTGACCTGAGAATTCTGGTCGGACTCGAGCCTAGTCCCGCCGGCAACGGAGAACCAGCAGTTCGGGGACTGTTGTGACCGATCCGCAAACCTTCGGCAATTGTTCGGGATCTGTGCGACACAGTGCCGGATCCGTCCCTTTGCTGAATACACATACCCCTCCGGTGGCTTAGCCTCATAGCTGTGGCATCGAACGTGGAGCGGAACCTGGCCTATGTGGAGGAGTCCGTCGTCGAGGACGAGGTCCTTCTCGAAGCGCGTGAGCGGGCCACCGAATTGGGTGCCGCGCCGGTGCCCGCGGCGGTCGGCGCGCTGCTGAGCATGTACGCGCAGATGCTGGGCGCGCGGTCGGTGGTAGAGGTCGGTACCGGAGCGGGCGTCAGCGGGCTGTGGCTGCTCGACGGGATGCGGGAGGACGGAACCCTGACGACGATCGACTCCGAGCCCGAGCATCAGCGCGCGGCCAAGGAGGCGTTCCGGACCGCCGAGATCACCCCGTCGCGCACGCGCCTGATCAACGGGCGCGCGCTGGACGTGCTGCCCCGGCTGGCCGATGGCTCCTACGACCTGGTCTTCATCGATGCGGCGCCGATGGAACACCCCCACTACGTCGAACAGGGCGTGCGGCTGCTGCGTGCGGGTGGCGCGTTCATCCTCAACAACGCGCTACTCGGCGGGCGGGTGCCCGACCAGGAACAGCGTGACCCGGCGACGCAGGCCGTGCGCGCGGCGACCAGGGCGATCGCCGAGAACCCCGAGCTCACCAGCGTGCTGATCCCGATCGGTGACGGTCTGCTCTGCGCCTCGCGGGGCTAACCGACCCAGATCCCCTTGCCGACGGTGACCACACCGCCGTTGCTGACGGCGAAACGCTCGCGGTCACGGTCGAGATCGAGGCCGATGATCTCGCCCTCGCCGACCACCACGTTCTTGTCCAGGATCGCGTGGCGCACCACCGCGCCACGCCCGATCCGCACACCGGGCATCAACACACTGCCCTCGACTGTCGCGCCGTCCTCGATCACCACGTTCGAGCTCAGCACCGAATTGCGGACCGTGGCCGCCGACAGGATCGAGCCTGCCCCGACGATCGATTCCTGGGCGAGCCCGCCCTGCGCGAACTTCGCCGGCGGCAGGTTCTCCGCCGCGCCGCGAATCGGCCAGTGCTTGTTGTAGAGGTTGAAGACGGGGTGCACCGAGACCAGGTCCATGTGCGCCTCGTAGAAGGCGTCGATGGTGCCGACGTCGCGCCAGTAGCCGCGGTCGCGTTCGGTGGCGCCGGGGACGTCGTTGTCGGCGAAGTCGTAGACGGCGGCCTTGCCGTCGGCGACCAGCTTCGGGATGATGTCGCCGCCCATGTCGTGGTCGGAATCGGAGTTCTCGGCGTCGGCGCGGATGGCGTCGACCAGCACGCGGGTGGTGAACACGTAGTTGCCCATCGACGCGAACGTCACGTTCGGGTCGTCGGGGGTACCCGGCGGGTGCGCGGGCTTCTCCAGGAACTGGGTGATCTTGCCGGACTCGTCGGAGTCGATGCAGCCGAACGCGCTGGCCTCGGCCCTCGGTACCCGGATCCCCGCGACGGTGACGCCGGCACCCGAGGCGATGTGGCTGGCCACCATCTGTTCCGGATCCATCCGGTACACGTGGTCGGCGCCGAACACCACGATGTAGTCGGGATCCTCGTCGTAGATCAGGTTGAGCGACTGCATGATCGCGTCGGCGCTGCCGGTGTACCAGCGCGGCCCGAGACGCTGCTGGGCGGGCACCGGGGTGATGTACTCACCGGTGAAGCCGGACAGCCGCCAGGTCTGGGAGATGTGGCGATCGAGTGAGTGCGACTTGTACTGGGTGAGCACGCACAGGCGCAGGTATCCCGCGTTCACGAGGTTGCTCAACACGAAGTCGATGAGCCGGTAGGCGCCACCGAACGGAACCGCCGGCTTGGCGCGGTCGGCCGTGAGTGGAAACAGTCGTTTGCCCTCGCCACCGGCGAGCACGATCCCGAGTACGTGCGGCTGGCTCCTCACCCTGCTCAAAGTACAGGGCCAGCGAGGTTACGGTGGCCCATGTCGACCCGAGGGTCTAATTTGGACCGGTGAGTGATGGCACCGACAGCGAGCAGACTCCAGCGCAAGCGCTGCGGGTGGCGATGCTGACCCGGGAGTATCCCCCCGAGGTGTACGGCGGTGCGGGAGTACATGTCACCGAACTCACTTCCCGATTGCGTGAGCTCTGTGACGTCACCGTGCACTGTATGGGCGCGCCGCGCGCCGGTGCTGTGGTGCATCGCCCCGACCCCGAGCTGTACGCCGCCAACGCCGCGTTGCAGATGATGTCGGCGCAGCTGCGGATGGCCGACGCGGCCGGCGGCGTGGACGTGGTGCATTCGCACACCTGGTACGCGGGCCTGGCCGGTCATCTCGCCGCCATGCTGTACGGGATCCCCCATGTGCTCACCGCGCATTCGCTGGAACCGCGTAGGCCGTGGAAGGCCGAGCAGCTCGGTGGCGGGTATCGGCTGTCGTCGTGGTCGGAACGCAACGCGATGGAGAACGCCGACGCGGTGATCGCGGTCAGCGAAGGCATGCGCCACGATGTGCTCGACGCCTATCCCGCGATCGACCCCGATCGAGTTCATGTGGTGCACAACGGTATCGACGCGAGCGTGTGGCACCCCGGCCCGCCCGCCGCCGACGAGGCGCCGGTGCTCGAGCGGCTCGGCGTGCGCGCCGACCTGCCGATCGTGTCCTTCGTCGGGCGGATCACCCGGCAGAAGGGCGTCGGGCACCTGCTCGCCGCGGCCGCCTCGTTCGCCCCCGACATCCAGGTGGTGTTGTGCGCGGGTGCGGCCGATACCAAGGAACTCGAGGTGGAGGTCGCCGCCGCCGTCGACGGATTGCAGCGGCAGCGCGGCAACGTCTTCTGGGTGAAGGAGATGCTTCCCGCCGAGCAGGTCCGCCAGATCCTGTCCGCCTCGTCGGTCTTCGTGTGCCCGTCGGTGTACGAACCGCTGGGCATCGTGAATCTGGAGGCGATGGCGTGCGCGACCGCCGTCGTGGCCTCGGATGTCGGCGGGATTCCGGAGGTGGTCGACGACGGGGTCACCGGGCGTCTGGTGCACTACGACCCCGAGGCGACCGGGGAGTACGAGCGCGGGCTCGCCGCCGCGGTGAACGAGGTCGCGGGGGATCCGGCCTTGGCGGTGCGCTATGGCGAGGCCGGGCGGGCGAGGGCGATCGCGGAGTTCGACTGGGCGCGGATCGCCGAGCACACGCTCGACGTGTATCGGAGTGTGTTGCGCTAGGTCAGCGGTTCGGCAGATAGGTCGACACGGTGACCGACGCCGTCACTTCGGTGGTGTCCGAGAGTGCCGCGATGCGTGGATCGTCGGCGGGGGTGCGGTGGAAGGCCGACGGGCCCATCGCGACGACACGGGTGACATCGGTGCGCGACAGCTTCATCGGGAACTCGACGAGGGTGTGCTCGGCACGGGCGAACGCGCCGGCGAGCGAGTCGGCCAGGCGCCGGTCCTTGTCCGGATCGACGCCCACCATGCCGAGGGGGCCGATCAGCTCGCCCAGATGACGCGTCGTGGGAGTGACGACGACGAAACGTCCGCCGGGCGCGAGGACGCGGGCGACCTCGGCGGGGTTGCGCGGGGCGAACACCGAGAGCACGCCGGTGACGGCGTCCTCGCGCAGTGGCAGGCCACGCCAGGCGTCGGCCAGCACGGAGGCCGCGCGCGGGTGCGCCCGGGCGGCGCGGCGGGCGGCGGGCTTGGCCACGTCCAAGGCGATGCCGAGGGCATCGGGATGCGCGTCGAGCACGTCGGCGAGGTAGTAGCCCGTGCCCGCCCCGATTTCGAGCACCGTCGCGGCGGTGTCGAAGGCACGAGCGATCGCCGCGGCGATCGGGGCGAAATGGCCCGCACCCTGGAAAGCGGCGCGGGCGTCGAGCATGTCGGCGGTGTCGCCGGTCATTTTCGTCGATGCGCCGGTCAGCAGTCCCACATAGCCCTGGCGGGCGATGTCGAAGCTGTGACCGGTACCGCATCGCAGCGCACGATCGTGCGGTTGCAGCTCGTCGCCGCACTCCGGGCAGGCCAGAAGTGCGGCGACCTCGGTCAGCGCATTCAGCTGGTGACGCTCTTCAGTTCGTCACCGAGCGCCGCAGCCTCGTCCGGTGTGAGTTCGACGACCAGACGCCCGCCACCCTCGAGTGGAACCCGCATGACGATTCCACGACCTTCCTTGGTTGCTTCGAGGGGACCGTCCCCGGTACGGGGCTTCATGGCCGCCATCCTCTGCTCCCTCCAGATCTGCGCGGTGGTTCTGCGCACTGTTTTCTCGTCTGCCGGTTGTCGCCAACCAGCGGGCTCGCCGGGTGTTCGGCGGGCCACACCGGTCCTATTCTTCCCTATTGCCGTCGCGGGCGGACACCTGAGTGCGAAATGTGACTGCGGAGTCGGTTCCGTTCGGTACCGCTGTCACCCAGCAAACATCCAGGTGATCGTCCACCATGCCGGTTGCCTGCATGAGGGCATACGCCGTCGTCGGACCGACGAAAGCGAACCCTCGGCGCTTCAATTCCTTTGCCAGAGCAATGGATTCGGGTGTGGTGGCGGGCACATTCTCGATCGAGGCCGGCCGTGGGCGTGGCGCGGGTGCGAACGACCACAGCAGCTCGTCCAGGCTCACCGGCAGGTCGCGAGCAACCCGGGCGTTGTTGATCACCGCGTCGATCTTGGCGCGGTTGCGCACGATGCCCGCGTCGGCCAGCAGCCGCGCGCGGTCGTGATCGCCGAACTCGGCGACCTTCGCGATCTCGAAACCGGCGAACGCGCTGCGGAAGGCGGGCCGCTTACGCAGGACGGTGATCCAGGCCAGCCCGGACTGGAAGGCCTCGAGGCAGAGCCGTTCGAACATGGCATCGTCACCGTGCAGGGGCTGGCCCCATTCGGTGTCGTGGTAATCGCGGTACAGCTGCGAGCCGGTCGACCAGTCGCAGCGCACGAGGCCGTCGTCGGCGAGCTCGCTCACCCGCGATCCTGGCCTGCCGCCACCTGCGCCTGCCACTGCCGAGCCTGCGCCAGCTCGAACTCGAGTTCGTCGATCCGCTCGGCCAGCCTGCCCAGCGCCCAGTCGACCTCGCCGGCCTTGTACCCGCGCACCACCTGCTGGAATCGCAACGCCCGCACATCGGCCCCCGTGACGCCGTCGGCGGGCAGCACGGTAGCGGTGGTCCCCTCGGGTAAGGGCCCGAGCTCCTCGGACCGCCCGAATACCGCACTGGCGACGAGGAACAGCATCGCCGCGACCAACCCGACGATGAGCACGTATAGAAGCAGCGTCAGCATGAAGCCAGCCTAGGCAACGCCACTGACAAGTCCCGAATCAGAGATGACGGGTGGTATCGATTCCCAGTGACATGCCTGCCAGGCCGCGCTTGCGGACGGCGAGTTTGTCGGCGATACCGAGCAGGGCGACGGCGGCGGGGTTCGCCGGGTCGGAGAGCACGATCGGGTTGCCGTCGTCGCCGCCTTCGCGCAGGGCCTGCTCGATCGGGACCTGGCCGAGCAGCGGCACATTCGAGCCGACTGCGCGGGTGAGGCGGTCGGCGACGACCTGGCCGCCGCCGGAGCCGTACAGCTCCATGCGTGAACCATCCGGCAGGTCGAGCCAGGACATGTTCTCCACGACCCCGGCGATGCGCTGGCGGGTCTGCAGGGCGATCGCACCCGCACGCTCGGCCACCTCGGCGGCGGCGATCTGCGGGGTGGTGACGACCAGGATCTCGGCGCTCGGGATGAGCTGGGCGAGGGAGATCGCGACGTCGCCGGTGCCGGGCGGCAGGTCGAGCAGCAGCACGTCCAGGTCGCCCCAGAACACGTCGGCGAGGAACTGCTGCAACGCGCGGTGCAGCATCGGACCACGCCACACCACGGGGGTATTGCCCTGGGTGAACTGCGCGATCGAGATCATCTTCACGTCGTGCGCCACCGGCGGCATGATCATCCGCTCGACCTGGGTGGGCTTGGCGTCGGAGCCGAGCATGCGCGGGATGGAGTGGCCGTAGATATCGGCGTCGAGCACACCGACCGACAGTCCACGCTGGGCCAGCGCCACGGCGAGGTTGGCGGTGACGCTGGACTTGCCGACGCCGCCCTTACCGGAAGCCACCGCGTAGACGCGGGTCAGCGAGCCGGGCTGGGCGAACGGGATGATCGGCTCGGCCGAATCGCCACGCAGGGACTTGCGCAGCTCGGTGCGCTGCTCATCGCTCATCACATCGAGATCGACGGTCACCGCCCCCGCGCCGTTGACATCCGCGACGGCCTTGGTGACCCGCTGAACGATCTCGGTCCGCAACGGGCACCCGGAGGTGGTCAGGTAGATCTCGATGTGCACGTCACCGCTGTCGGCGATGGCGATGGACTTGACCATCCCCAACTCGGTGATCGGTTTGCGGATCTCCGGGTCGTCGACCTTCGCGAGCGCCGCCCGCACATCCGCTTCCGTAATCACTGACATACCCCCGATGTTATGCGTCCCCGGATCGGTCGACGATCCGGGGACGACAGTCGCTGGCCGGTAGGCCCGCTTCCTAGTGGATTCGGGGGAGGTCCTGGGGCTTGGGGGCGAGGCCGCTGGAGTAGGAACCCGACCACGCCATCACGTTGGCGACGTAGGCCATCGAGTTGTTGTAGCGCAGGATCGCCTTCGACTGCTGGGAGAGGTCGCGCATGTTCAGGCCGCCGTCGCACAGGTAGCGGCCCGCGGTGAGGGCCGCGTCGAAGAGGTTCTGGGGGTCGGCGATGCCGTCGGCGTTGCCGTCGGCGGCGTAGCGGTGCCAGGTCTCGGGCAGGAACTGCATCGGGCCGATGGCGCGGTCGTAGCCGCCGAGGCCGTCGAGGTCGCCGCCGTCGGTGTCGTGGATGACATTGTTGCCGGAGAGGCTGCCGTCGAGGACGGGCCCGTAGACCGCCTTGATCGGGTTACCCTGCGCGTCGGCCTTGCCGTAGGCGTGGGTGGATTCGACGCGGCCGATGCCCGCCAGCAGCGACCAGGACATCCCGCAGTGCGGGTTCTCCACGGCCAGTTGCTGTTCGGCGGTCTGGTAGGCGGCAACGGCGATGCCCGGAATGCCGAGCGGACCCGCGGGCAGATCGGCGGACGCGCGATCATCCGGCAGTGCAACGGTTTTCACGACCGGCGCGGCCGAGGGGGACTGGCGCGCTTCCGCGTGGACGATCTCGGCGATGTCGGCCTGGGGCGACGAGACCAGATCGGCCGTAGCCTCCGGCTCGGCGCCGGGCAGCAGGTCGTGCTCGACAGCTGCGTTGGTTGCCGTGGTCGCCTCGGTGGCGGCCGCGGTCACGGCTACCAGTCCGGCGGGGACCAATCCGGTCAGTGCGATGAGCGAGCTACGGCGAACTGTCGTAGCAGGCTGTTTCCGATGACGACCCACTGTGTGGTGCCCTCCTCAACCGTGTTGGATGAGAAGAGATTACCGCACCCGAGACCTTTTTGTTACCCCTCCGTGATCTGTATTTCGGTTTGATTTCTACGGGGCTGGTGCGGGGGCGGGCGGCAGCGGGATGACGATGCCGAACGGCAGCGTGATGCCGGGCTGCTGGGTGGGCGCCACCGGCGCGGGCTCGGCGGGTGCGGGCTCCTCGGCCGGGGCGACACCCGGTTCCGGTGTCTTCTCCGGTGTGGTGGGTGCCGGGGTCTCCGTGGGTGCGACCGTCGCCGGGGTACACGCGGCGGGCTCGACCACCGGCTGCTCGGGTGCGGCCGGATCCTTCGGCGCCGCAGCGCCGTAGGTCTGCTCGGCGGGCTTGTCGGCGGGCTGCGGCTCGGGTGCGAGCGGGTTCGGCATCTGCGCGGGCAGCGGTTCGCTCACGCAGGTCTCGGGCGGTGCGACCGGCGCCGGGCAGAAGATCCCGCAGGGGATCGGTGGCAGACCGGGGAGCGTGATCATTACCTGTGTGGGCGTGGTGACCTTGGGCGTCGTCGGGGTGGGCGTGGTGGTGGGCGTGGGCGTGTTGGTCGAGGCCGCCAGCACATTGGGCGCCACCAGCGGACCGCTGCCCGGTGGGATGATCTCCGGCGAGATGGCCACCTGACTCGGCGCGCCACCGGTCCGGTATGCCGCCGACCAGCTCAGCACGTTGGCCGCGTAGGACATCGAGTTGTTGTAGCGCAGCACCGCCCGCAACTCCTGGGCCGCCTCGCGCAGGTTCATGCCGCCCGAGCAGAGGTACTTGCCCGCGGCCAGCGCCGCGTCGAAGACATTGTGCGGGTCCGAGGCGCCGTCGCCGTTGCCGTCGGCGGCGTAGTGCGCCCAGGTGCTCGGCAGGAACTGCATCGGCCCGAGGGCTCGCACGAAACCGCCGTCGGCTTCTTTGATCACCTCGTTGCCGGGCAGGGTGCCGTCGAGCGCGGGGCCGAAGATCGGCGTCGTCGTCGTACCGGCGGCGTCGGTGCGGCCACTGCTGGCGTGTCCGGATTCGATCCGGCCGATGCCCGCGAGCAGGTTCCAGGTGAGCCCGCAGCCCGGCTGCGCGGATTCCATGGCCAGCTCGGCGTTGCGGTAGGCGGCGAGCACGATCTCCGGGATGCCGAGTGCGCCGCTGCCCGTTGGCAGCGAAATGCTTTGCAGCGGAACGGTTCCCGCGAAGGGTGCGGCGGTGTTGGCGTTGAGCGCGCGCAACCGGCGCGGCGCCTCCTGCGCGACCGGCAGCAGGCCGACGATCTCGGACGGATCGGTTTCGGGTGTGTCCTCGGCGGTGCTCGCCGTGGCCGCCAGCAGGGCCTCCGGTGCGGTCGGCGCGGTGCTCGGGTCGCTGGTGTGCACCCCGGACCCGGAGGCGACCAGACCTGCGACTACAAGGGCCGACATCGTTATCGGAGCAGAAATTCGCACGGCCACACCCTTTTCGTCGAAAAGCGGCAGGCCGCAGAGTCCCCCTCCGGCCCACCCGGAACAACGTGATCCAGGTTACCTACCGGTCAGGAAGTTGTTGAGCATTTCCGGTCATACATCTGGAGCACCAGGCGAAATCGGGGCGGAAGAGGCCGTTTGACCGGAGGTTTTCTTGCGGACCGCTTTTCGCTTTTTGTCCGGCTTCGGCGCGCCGTCGGGCGTGGTGACCGCATCGATGCGGTCGAGCACGTCCTTGATCTCCTCCAGTTCACGCCGCAGATAGTCGCGGGTGGCGACCTCGCCCACCGCCAGCCGCAGCGAGGCGAGTTCGCGGGCGAGGAACTCGGTATCGGCCTTGGTCTGCGCGGCCCGGGTCCGGTCCTCTTCGAGCGAGACCTTGTCCCTGTTGTCCTGCCGGTTCTGCGCCAGCAGGATCAGCGGCGCCGCATAGGCGGCCTGGGTGGAGAAGGCCAGGTTGAGCAGGATGAACGGGTACGGATCCCAGCGCAGCGCCACCGCGAACACATTGAGCAGGATCCACACGATCACGATCACCGTCTGGATCGCGAGATAGCGCCCGGTGCCGAGGAACCGGGCGACGCGCTCACTGGCCTGCGCGAACGCGTCCGAATCCCAGTCGAAGCGGAAGCGCGACCCGACCGGCGTCTCCAAGCGTTGCCGCGCCGGATTCTTCTCACTCATGCCGTGCTCCCGCTCGCCTCGACCTGCTGCAGCGCCGGAGGCTCTTCTTCGCGCCAATCCTCGGGCAGCAGATGATCGAGGACGTCGTCGACGGTTACCGCGCCGAGCAGATGGTTCTCCGCGTCGACCACCGGCCCGCACACCAGGTTGTAGGTGGCGAAATAGCGGGTCACCGCCGACAGCGGCAGGTCGGGTGACAGCGGCGCCAGGTCACTGTCGACGATCCCGCCCACCAGGTGCGCGGGCGGTTCCCGCAGCAGCTGCTGAATGTGCACACAGCCCAGGTAGCGGCCGGTCGGCGTGGCCGTGGGTGGTCGCACGACGAAGGCCATCGAGGCCAGTGCGGGCGTGAGGTCGGGGTCGCGGACCCGGGCCAGCGCTTCGGCGACGGTCGTCGCGGGCCCGAGGACGACCGGTTTCGGCGTCATCAGACCGCCCGCCGTGTCGGGGGAGTGCGCGAGCAGCCGGCGCACCGGTTCGGATTCCTCGGGATCCATCAGGGCCAGCAGCGATTCGGCTTCGCTTTCGGGCAGTTCGCCGAGCAGGTCGGCGGCGTCGTCGGGGTCCATCGCCTCGAGCACGTCGGCGGCGCGGCGCACCTCGAGATGGCCGAGCAGGTCGACCTGGTCGTCGTCGGGCAGTTCCTGGACCACGTCGGCGAGGCGTTCGTCGTCGAGAGCGATCGCCACCTCGATGCGACGTTTCTCCGGCAGCTCACGCAACCGGTGCGCCACGTCGGCCGCGCGCAGCCCCTCGAACTGGGTGAGCAGGGTGGTCACGTCCTGGCCGGGCCGGTCCACCTCGGCCGGGGTGAGCCCGTCGACCTGCGACCACTCGACCACGTGCACCGAGCGCCTGCGCCCGATCCGCCGATGCCCGCGTACCGCGACCCGGCTGACGATCCAATCCCTTGTCCTGGTCTGCTCGATCCCGAGGTCGGCGACGAGCACGTCGATATCGGCCAGGTCCGGCAGATCCGGGTCGTTCACGCGGACCGGCGAATCGAGGATCTGGGCCATGGCCAGGCGTTCGCCGGGGCGCTGGGCGAAGCGGCGCAGGCTCACGGTCCCGGTATTGAGGGTGACCATGCCGGGTTCGATCGCGGTGACCCGCAGCATCGGCACGAAAATGCGTCGCCGGGTGAGCAATTCGACGACGAGTCCGTGCACACGCGGCGGCTGGCGTCCGTGCCGGACGGCGACGACCACATCGCGGACCCGGCCGATAGACTCCCCGTCCGGACCCAGCACCGTCAGGCCGGCGAGCCGGGCGACATACACCCTGGTGGTTGCCATGACCATCAGGCTATCGGTCGGGGACGGCCGCACCAGTCAGGAGGCACTCCTCATGAAGCCACGTCGTTCGGTGCTCGCAGTGCCGGGTAGCAACCCGAAAATGATCGCGAAGGCGAAGACGCTGCCGGTCGACGAGGTGTTCCTCGATCTGGAGGACGCGGTCGCCCCCGGCGCCAAGGCGGCCGCGCGGGCGAATATCGTCGCGGCCCTGAACGAACCGGGCTGGGGTTCGCAGTTGCGGGTGGTGCGGGTCAACGACTGGTCCACCGAATGGACCTTCGCCGATGTGATCAGCGTGGTCGAGGGCGCGGGCAGCTGGCTCGACGCGATCCTGTTGCCCAAGGTCACCGACGCGGGGCAGGTGCAGGCGCTCGATCTGCTGCTCACCCAGGTGGAGAAGGCCAGCGGCCTCGAGGTCGGCCGGATCGGCATCGAACCGCAGATCGAGAACGCGCTCGGACTGCGCAATATCGACGCCATCGCCACCGCGAGCCCGCGCGTGCAGACGCTGGTGTTCGGGCCCGCCGATTTCATGGCCAGTATCAATATGCGCACGTTGGTGGTGGGCGAGCAGCCGGAAGGCTACGACGTCGGCGACGCCTACCACCACATCCTGATGACGATCCTGCTCGCCGCCCGCGCGCACGGGCTGCAGGCGATCGACGGTCCCTACCTGCAGATTCGCGATGTCGACGGCTTCCGCCGGGCCGCTGCTCGCACGGCCGCGCTGGGTTTCGACGGCAAGTGGGTACTGCATCCCGGCCAGGTGGACGCGGCCAACGAGATCTTCAGTCCACGTCAGGCCGACTACGACCGCGCCGAGTTGATCTTGGAGACCTACGCCTTCCACACCTCCGAGGCCGGTGGCGCGCGTGGCGCTGTCATGTTGGGGGATGAGATGATCGACGAAGCGAGCGCCAAGATGGCACAGGTTGTCGCCGACAAGGGGCGCGCCGCGGGGATGACGAGAACCGGCGCTTGATCCCGCGGGGGTGGAATGGCGCGTTTCACTGCGGCACAGTCGGTCGACGAATAGCAGAATAGGACTATGACGAATCCCTTGGGCAACTCGAATCGCGGGCGGCAGGCGCTGCCGACGCCGCCGTCGGGCTGGCCGGTCGGCTCGTATCCGACTTACGCCGAGGCGCAGCGTGCGGTCGACTACCTGGCCGACGGGCAGTTCCCGGTGCAGGACGTGACCATCGTCGGTGTCGATCTGATGCAGGTGGAGCGGGTGCTGTACCGGCTCACGTGGGGCAAGGTCATCGGCGGCGGCGTGGTGTCGGGTGCCTGGCTCGGCCTGTTCCTCGGTCTGTTGCTGAGCCTGTTCACCACCACCGGCGGTGCGCTCGGCCCGCTCGTCGTCGGTCTGCTCGGCGGCATCGTCTTCGGCGTCATCACCACGTCGATCCCGTACGCGGCCACCAAGGGTCAGCGCGACTTCGCCTCGACCATGCAGCTGGTCGCGGGCCGTTACGACGTGCTGTGCGATCCGAAGTCCGCCGAACAAGCCCGCGACATGCTCGCCCGATTGGCCTTGTAGCGCGATGGATGTGGAGAACACGGTTCGCGCCGCGGTGCTGGACCACTTCGATGTCGAACGCGCACAGGTCGATTCGGCGTCGCTGACCTTCCTCGGGCTGGAACCCGTCGAGATCCTGCGTATTCCGGGCGACGGCGCGGTCCACTACGCGACGCTGGGCGGTTCCCGTCATCCGATGGGTGATCCGACCGATCTGCTGGCCGACCCGGTGCGCGGACCGCGTGCGGAACTGGTCCTGACGCTGCTGATGAGCGCCGACCCGCAGGTCGGGGTGGCCAAATCCCTCGGTGTGCTGGTCGCCTCGCCCGCGGTGGAAGGCGTTGTGCTGCAGGCCGACGCGCTACTCGATCTCGGAGAACCGCTGTGGCGCAACGCGAAGTTCACCGCGGTTGTGCTCGGCGAGAGCGATATTCCCGCGATCGCGCTGCCGGACCCGGCCGACCCGGTGCGCTACCTCAGCGTCACCCCGGTGACCGCGACCGAGGCCGCCTGGGTGCGCGTGCGTGGCGCCCAGGCATTGCGCGACGCCTGGGCCGAAGCCGGGATCGACGTGCGTGATCCCGAGCGCGGTGCGGTGAACCTCTAGAGCCAGCCGTTGCGGCGGAAGCTGCGGAACAGCACCGCGCACAGCACCGCCATCACGATCAGCACCACGGGATAGCCCCACACCTGGTGCAGCTCCCACATGTGGTCGAAGTTCATGCCGTAAACGCCCGCGATCATCGTGGGTACCGCCGCCATCGCGGCATAGGCCGAGATCTTGCGCATGTCGGTGTTCTGCTGAACGCTGATCTTGGCCAGCGCGGCATTGACCAACCCGCTGAGCGCCTCGTCGAAGTAGCTGATGTGATCGGAGACGCTGGCCTGGTGATCGGCCACGTCGCGCAGATAGCGGCGGATCTCGGTCGGCACCGGTAAGTCGGTGTTGTTCACCAGCCGCTCCAGCGGAACCGCCAGCGGCGCGACCGCCCTTCGCAATTCCACCACTTCGCGTTTGAGCTGGTAGATCGAGCCGATGCCGATCTTGGAGGCGGGCGTGAACACCGCCTCTTCCATTTCGTCGATGTCGACGCCGACGGACTCGGTGACATCGACGTAGGTGTCGACGATGTGGTCGGCGACGGCGTGCAACACCGCGGTCGGCCCGTATTTCAGCTGCTCGGGCTGCTTTTCGAGCTCGTGGCGCACAGTGGACAGGTGGGTGTGCTCGCCGTGGCGCACCGTGACGGCGAAGCGCGGCCCGGTGAAGACCATGATGTCGCCGGTCTCCACGATCTCGCTGGTCGAGTCGATGTCGTGTTCGACGTAACAGACCGTGCTCATCACCAGGAACAGGGTGTCGCCGTAGCGCTCGAGCTTGGGGCGTTGCCTGCCCTGCACCGCGTCCTCCACCGCCAGTGGGTGCAGGTCGAAGATCGAGGCGATGTCGTTCATCTGCCGCTCGTCCGGGTCGTGCAGGCCGATCCAGACGAATCCCGCATCGGTCTTCTCCGCCGCGGTCAGTGCCTGTTGCGGTGTGAAATGTCCCGGCTGCCGCTCGCCGTCGACGTAGACCCCGCAGTCGACGATCGCTCGTGCCGTCGGCACGGGGACCCGCGGTCGCGGAGTTTTCGTCGCGCGATGGGGCCCGTGGAACGACGGCATCGGCGGAAATGAGGGCACCGAGTGGATCCTACGGGCACCGTCCTCGCGCACCCGGGAACGCGCGGGACCCGACACCGCACTGTAAGACTGAGGTGTGCGCATCGACCTGCATACCCATTCCACCGCCTCCGACGGCACCGACACCCCCGCCGAACTGGTGCGGCATGCCGCGGCGGCCGGCCTCGACGTCGTCGCGATCACCGACCACGACACCACCGGTGGCTGGGCCGAGGCCGAGGCTGCCCGCCCCTCGGGACTCACCCTGGTGCGTGGCATGGAGATGTCGTGCACGGGCATGGGGGAGGACGGCTACCCCGTGCCGGTGCACCTGCTGGCGTATCTGTTCGACCCCACCGACCGCGGTTTCGCCGAGGAGCGCGAGCGGCTGCGCGGCGAGCGGGTGGCCAGAGTGCGGGCGATGGCCGAGAAGATGGCGGCCGACGGACTACCGATCGATCCCGTCGATGTGATGGCGACCGCGGGTCCGGCGGTGGGCAGGCCGCATCTGGCGCAGGCACTGGTCGCGGCGGGCGTGGTCGAGAGCGTGAATGCCGCGTTCGTCGATCTGCTCGCGCCGCACGGGCCGTACTACGCCGAGAAGGCCGACACCCCGCTGCCGAGGGCCGTGCGGCTGATCGCGGCCGCGGGCGGAGTCAGCGTGATCGCCCATGCTCGCGCACGCAAGCGGGGCAGGCTGCTGGCGCTCGACGACATCAGGGAGCTGGCCGGGCTCGGCCTCGGTGGGCTCGAGATCGACCACCCGGATCACAGCGAAGCCGATCGTCTTGTACTGACCGGGCTTTCGCGAGAACTGGGCCTGGTGCGCACCGGCTCGTCGGACTATCACGGCAGCAACAAGACCATCGAGATCGGCGCGTGTGGCACCGATCCCGATCAGTACGAAGCACTCATCGACAAGGCGAGCGGGACGCCGGTGATCGCCCCGTGACGCTGTTGCGTGCGGTCAGCGGCGTTGTCGCGGGTGGGGTACTCGTGCTCTTGTGCGTGGTCGTCGGCGCGGCGGTGATCGGCTCGCGCCGCGATTTTCCCGGGCCGGGCGCGGAATCGCTGGCGTGGCATTTCGTGGCCGCGGTCGTGGTGGTCGTCGCGCAGGTCTTCGCCGATCGGCGCCGCGGCGTGGCCACGCTGTTCGGGTCCGCGGCGGTCTTGGTCACGGCCGGTGTATTGCTTTGGACACAATGGTGGGGTTGACGGCCGCGTAATGGTTGCGGACGGGTGAACTGTGCCCGAATATTTCTCTTTGTGACCAGCATCGAAACGGATGTCTTGATCCTCGGCGGTGGACCCGCCGGGCTCTGGGCTGCTGTCTCGGCCGCGGCGACGGGCGCGCGGGTGGTGCTGGTCGACAAGAGTCGCTGCGGTTCCAGCGGTCCCACCGTGTACGGCACGACCGTGCTCTGGGATATTCCGCCCGGTCCGGGCCGCGCGGAGGCGGTCGAGGAGATGTTCGTCTCCGGCGGCGGGCTCGGGGATCGGGCCTGGCTGCACCGCGTGGTCGACGAGACCCACCGGCGATTGCAGACCTGGTCGGGCACCCGCCATCGCGTGCCCGATCCGAGCGGCGACCCGGCCCACGCGCACTTCGACGGCGCGAGCTACCTGCGCCGGCTCCGGCGCGGCGCGCTGGAGGCGGGCGTGCGCATCCTCGATCATCATCCGGCGCTGCAATTGCTGGTCGACCCGGCGGGCACCGTGGTCGGTGCGGCGGGGGTCCAGCGCCACAACAAGTTTCGGCCGTGGGTCATCCGGGCAGGCGCGGTCGTGGTCGCCACCGGTGGTTGCGCGTTCCTGTCCGGCGGTGCGGGCACCGAGGTGAGTACCGGCGAGGGCCTGCTGATGGCGGCCGAGGCAGGCGCCGAACTGTGCGGGATGGAATTCTCCAGTGCCTACGGACTGGCGCCGGTGCTGTCGCGAGTCCATCCGCATCCGGCGGTCGCGCCCGGGCTGTCGGTGCATTTCGCTGCCCTCTACGACGAAGCGGGCGCCGAACTGCCCGACCGGTACCCGGCGGCGCTCACCGCCATCGCGGACGGCCGGCGGGTCTTCGCGGCGTTGAGCGAGGTGCCCGACACCGTCCGGCACTGGCTGAGCAGGCACGGCGCGGTCGACGCCGCGGGCCGGGTGCCCGTGCGGGCGGTACTGGCGGGAACGATCCGTGGCGCCGGCGGGCTGGCCCTCGCCGATACCGATTGCTCGACGACGATCCGCGGCCTGTTCGGTGCCGGCGATGTGACCGGCCGGCAGATCGTCACCGGAGCGGCCGGCGCCCGCGGCGGCCTCAACGGGGCCTGGGCGCTGGCCTCGGGCACCTGGGCGGGGCAGGGCGCCGCCGCGTTCGCGGTCGCCAACGAAAGGGCGAGCAGTGCGAGTCCGGTGCCGGGCGCGGGCCTCGGGCCGCACGCCCACATCGACCCGCGGTCGGTGATCGGCCTGGTGCAGGAGCACACGCTGCCGCTGCGCCGCAGCTACCGGCGCAGCGCGGGCAGCCTCGGCGACAGCATCGCCGAACTGGACGCGATGTGGCCCGGCGCCCAGTTCGACCTGGGTGGCCTCGGGGTGGGGCAGCTGCGGGCTCGCCAGGCGGCTGCGCTGCTCGCCGTCGCCCGGTGGGCGGGCTACAGCGCGCTCGTGCGCACCGAGAGCCGCGGTATCCACCGCCGCATCGACCACCCCGCCGCGCACTCGGACTGGCTGGTCCGGCTGCGCTGCGGCGGGCTCGACGACGTCTGGGTGCGCCGGGAGGAATGGCCGGAGCCACTCGGTGGCGAGCTCACCGCGGCCACCCCCGCCACGGTGTGAAAGTTCACCGGATGTTCCCGCTGCGCTGCGAGTTTTCGCTTACGCCACGGCAATTCGACACGGCTACGCTCGACACATGACGCGGTTTGGCAATCGACGCATCGTGCTGGCAGAATGTTGCGGATTCCCTTCCCTTGCCACCGCCGGGTTCGGGGAAACATCGGTGACCTTCCGCCGTGCGACGCACCGTCGCAGCGTTGGTCGACCCGTTTTGCTCGCCCGGACACACCCGTCCGGTTCCGCTCGGCGGATCAGTGCCGCGCCACGTGTACCGGTTGCCACCGTGAAACGCGTGCGGACGCGCACCCGATGAGCGTCGTAGCGCATCAGTGTCGTAGCGATCCGGCGTCCCAGAAAATCGTAGTTCCGATATACCCGGCGGTAACCGTCCCCCGGTTGAGCCCGACTCGAGCAGGAGTGAAATCGTGTCACCTGTGACTGACGCACCGAATGCCACCGCGGCGCCCAAGGCCGATGACGCAGCGAGCCTCGCTGCGATCACCCAGGAGGAGATCTTCGCGGGTCACCTCGGTGGAAAGCTGTCTGTCGAGCTCAGCGCCCCCCTCGAGACCCAGCGCGACCTGTCCATCGCCTACACCCCCGGTGTCGCCCAGGTCAGCCGGGCGATCGCCGAGGACGCCGCGCTCACCAAGACCTACACCTGGACCGACCGGCTCGTGGTCGTGGTCAGCGACGGCACCGCCGTGCTCGGCCTCGGCGACATCGGCCCGCGCGCCTCGCTGCCCGTGATGGAGGGCAAGGCCGCGCTGTTCAAGAAGTTCGCCGGCCTGAACTCGATCCCGCTGGTGCTCGACACCACCGATCCCGACGAGATCGTCCAGACGCTGATCCACCTGCGTCCGAGCTTCGGCGCGGTGAACCTGGAAGACATCTCCGCCCCGCGCTGCTTCGAGATCGAGCGTCGCGTCATCGAGGCGCTGGACTGCCCGGTCATGCACGACGACCAGCACGGCACCGCCATCGTGGTGCTGGCCGCCCTCAAGGGCGCGGCCGCGGTGCAGGGCCGTGACATGTCCGGGCTGAAGGTTGTCGTCTCCGGCGCCGGCGCGGCCGGTGTGGCGTGCGCGAACATCCTGATTGCCGCCGGCGTTCCCGATGTGGTCGTGCTCGACTCGAAGGGCATCGTCAGCGCCGGTCGCGACGGCCTCAACGGTGTGAAGGCCGACCTGGCCGCCCGCTCCAACCCGCGTGGCCTGACCGGTGGTCCGGCCGAGGCGCTCGCCGGCGCCGATGTGTTCCTCGGTTTGTCCGCGGGCACGATCCCCGAGGAGCTCATCGCCTCGATGGCGCCCGAGGCGATCGTGTTCGCCATGTCCAACCCGGACCCGGAGATCCACCCCGACGTGGCCGCCAAGTACGTGGCGATCGTGGCGACGGGCCGCAGCGACTTCCCGAACCAGATCAACAATGTGCTCGCCTTCCCCGGCGTGTTCAAGGGTGCGCTCGACGCCGGTGCCCGCCGGATCACCGAGGGCATGAAGGTCGCCGCCGCGAACGCCATCTTCGGCGTCGTCGCCGACGAGCTGGCCGTGGACAAGATCATCCCGAGCCCGCTCGACCCGCGCGTGGCTCCGGCAGTGGCCGAGGCCGTCGCCGAAGCGGCGCGCGCCGAGGGCGTCGCCTAGTTTCTCCCGGACAGCGCCCCCGTTCCCACGGAACGGGGGCGCTGTCGTGTCATCTGGGATCATCGAACGATGACCACCATCACCGTGCAGCTTCCCGATGACGTCGCCGAACAGCTCGCGGAGGCCGCGGCGGCCGCGGGCGTTTCGGTGAATGTGGCGATGGTGCAGGCGGCGCAGGAGTGGATTCACGCCAACGCTCAGCGTGCCCGGGAACGTGCCAGGATGCAGCAGGTGCTGGCCGACGACCCGCACCTGCGGGAGCTACTCGGCGACGACTGAGATCGGGGGGTCGGTCCCCGCGCGGGTGAGCCTGCCGGTGCCCGGGGTGCTCGCCCACACCGCCACCGCGAGCAGGCCGTCGAGCACCAGCGCCAGCACCGCGACCAGCAGCGCGCCGACCAAGACGAGGTCGTATCGGTAGAGCCCGATGCCGTCGAAGATGTAGCGGCCGAGCCCGCCCAGGTTGACATAGGCCGCGATGGTCGCGGTGGCGACGACTTGCAGCGTGGCGCCGCGCAACCCGCCGAGCAGCACCGGCATCGCGTTGGGCACCTCGACCCGGAACAGGATCTGGCGTTCGGTCATCCCCATCGCCCGCGAGGCGTCGACCACATCGGCGGGCACATTCGCGATTCCCGCGTAGGCCCCCGCCAGCAGCGGTGGGATGCCGACGGTGATCAGCGCCAGCAGCGGCGGGATCAGCCCGAGCCCGAGTCCGAGCACCAGGAAGGTGAGCAGACCCAGTGTCGGCAGCGCCCGCATGGCATTGGCGAAGCCGACCATCACGGCACTGCCGCGGCGCGTGTGCCCGATGATCGAGCCGAGCGGCACCGCGATCACCGCCGACAGCGCCACCGCGAGGAAGCTGTACCACAGGTGTTGTAGCAGGCGATGTTCGATGCCGGTGGGTCCGCCCCAGTTCGCGCTGTCGCTCAGATAGTTCCAGGCTTCGACGAAGAGGTTCACGAGCGGGCCCCGCTCACGCGCGCGTCTGCCCTGGTCCACGGGGTTGCGAGGGTGCCGAGCAGGAACACCAGCCGATCGAAGATCAGCGCGAGCACCAGGGTCACGATGATGCCCGCGACGATCTGGTCGGGGTAATCGCGCTGGTAGCCCTGGGTGAACAGTTTCCCGAGCCCGCCGACTCCGATCAGCGCGCCGACCGACACCATGGCGATATTGGTGACCACCACGACGCGCAGCGAAGCGGTGAAAACCGGTAGCGCCAACGGCATGTCGACGGTGACGGTGCGCCGCATCCGGCCGAACCCGATCGCGTCGGCGGCATCGATCACGCTGTCGGGCACCGTATCCAGTGCCATCGGCACCGCGATCAGCAGCAGCGCGGTCGAATACACGGTGAGCGCGATGATCACATTGAGCGGGTCGATCATCGAGATGCCGACCAGTGGCGGAATGATCACGAACAGCGCGAGCGACGGGATGGTGTAGGCCAGGCTCGACGTCGTGGTGGTGATCCGCCGGGCCCAGCGGTTTCCGTGCACCAGTGCGCCGACCGGGACCGCGATCACCAGGCCGAGCAGTAAGGGAACAAGTGCCAGCACCAGGTGGGTGCGGGTGATCGCCATGATGTCGGCGAAGTTGTCGATCAGGTATCTCACGAGGTGCCCTGGGCGAAGAACTCCTGATTGCGTCGGGAGTCTTCGGCTACTCGCTGTTCGGCGAGTTGGGTCAGCACATCGGTGGCGAGCAGCCCGCCGCGCACGGCGCCCGCCTCGTCGACGGCGACGCCGATTCCCGAGGGCGAGGAGATCGCCGCGTCCAGGGCTTGGCGGAGGTCGCCGGTCGGGGTGAACAGCGAACCGCCCGCGGAAACACTGGAGTCCAGCGGTTTTCCGGCCCGCACCCGCTCGACGCCGGTGACGTCGATCCAGCCGCCCGGCTTGCCGAGCTCGTCGACGACGAGTGCCCATTCGCCCTGGGTGAGCCGCAATCCGGCGATGCCGTCCGGCTCGATCATCCGAATCGGCGCCAGCGCAACAGCTTCGGCGCTGCGGAACGACAGTCCGCGATACCCGCGGTCCCTGCCGACGAACCCGGCGACGAAATCCGTGGCGGGCTGGGCCAAGACATGTTCCGGCGTGTCGTACTGCTGGAGCACCCCGCCGAGCCCGAACACCGCGATCTTGTCGCCGAGTGTGATCGCCTCGTCGATGTCGTGGGTGACGAACACGATCGTCTTGTGCAATTCGGACTGCAGCCGCCGCATCTCCGATTGCAGTTCCGCGCGTACCACCGGGTCGACCGCGCTGAACGGCTCGTCCATCAACAGCACCGGCGGGTCGGCGGCCAGCGCTCGCGCCACCCCGACCCGCTGCTGCTGGCCGCCGGACAGTTGCGCCGGATACCGCTGCGCCAGATCACGATCCAGCCCGACCCGGTCCATCACCTCCAGTGCGGCCGCGCGGGCGGCCTTGCGTGACTGTCCGAGCAGCATCGGCACGGTCGCCACATTGTCGATCACCCGGCGGTTGGGCAGCAGCCCGCCGCTCTGGATCACATACCCGACACCGAGGCGCAGTTTCACCGGATCGGTCGTCGCGATGTCGCGTCCGTCGACGGTGATGGTGCCCGCGCTGGGGTCGACCATTCGATTGATCATGCGCATCGAGGTGGTCTTGCCGCAGCCGGACGGACCGACGAACACGGTGAACGATCCCGAGTCGATGTGCAGGTTCAGATCGCGGACCGCGTGTGTGCCGTTCGGATAGGTCTTGTCGATACCGCGGAATTCGATGTCGGACAATGCGATTCTCCTCGAGGCGCGGGTTCGCCTAGCCGATGGGGGAGTTCAGCCCCTGGGCGGTGATCCAGGCGAGCGCGGCGGCCTTCGGTTCGATCTTGCTGTCGCCGGAGACGGCCGTGTTCAGCGAGATCAGTTCGGTGGTGGTGAGCTTGGCCGAGACCGCGTCGAGCACGGCGACGGCCTTGTCGGACTTCTTCGCGGCGTTGAACAGCGGGACCACGTTCTGCGCGGCGAAATTGTGCTTCGGATCGGCCAGCACGACCAGGTCGTTCTGCGCGATCGCCGGCGACGTGGTGAAGATGTCGGCCGCGGTGACCTGGCCGTCGACCAGTGCGCGCACGGTCGCGGGGCCGCCGCCGTCGGCGATCGGCACGAAATTGGCGTCGGTGATATCGAGGCCGTAGTTCTTCTTCAAGCCCGGCAGTCCGCCAGGGCGCTGGGCGAATTCGGCCATCCCGCCGAACTTCACCTCGGCCGAGTGCGGCGCGAGGTCGGCGATGGACTTCAAGTTCCACTTGTCGGCCGTGGCGCGGGTGACGACCACCGCGTCCGAGTCCTCGCCGGGGGCGGGCGTCGCGATGGCGAGGTCGTCGCCGAGTGCTGTGGTGAGCGCGGCGTTCACCTCGGGCGCGGCGGTGGCCGTGGCGTCTTTGTCGAGGTATTGCAGCAGGTTGCCGGTGTACTCGGGGATGAGCGAGATCGCGCACTGGCGCAGTGCGGGGATGTAGGCCTCGCGCGAGCCGATGTCGAACTTGGTGTCGACCTTGAAGCCGTTGATCCGCAGCACCTCGGTGTAGATGTTGGCGACGGTCTCGGACTCGGGGAAGTTGGCCGACCCGATGATCAACGCGTCGCTGGTGCAATCACCCTTGGCGGCAAGGGGATCGTTGTTGCCGCAGGCGGAGGCGATCATGGCGGCGGCCAGCGCCACCGCGGCAACCAGTACCCGGCCCGCCCGCATCACGAGGCGGCGTGCCGGTCGACGTTGTCCTGGCGATGAGGAGGCGAAGTCGGTTTTCACTGGTGTCCTTCCGGCAAAGGCGGGCAGTGCGCTGTGCGTGCGACCCGGGGGCCACAGGTACATTCTGGTAGTTCATACTGCCCGCCGTCGGGCCGAATTGCGCGGGTTGACGGCAAATACGGAAAGTTGGTGTCGCCGCATGTACTCGGTCGCCGTGCGTCGAACCGCCGCCGCGATCCTGGCCGCAGCCTGCGCTTTCACCACTCTTTCCTGCGCCTCCGACGACGCCGCCCCGGTGGTCGTGGTGGGTGGGAATTCGACGACGGAATCGGTTCTGCTCGCTGAGATCTATTCCCAAGCACTGGACCGTGCGGGCGCCGACTCCACCGTCTCGACCGGATCGGCCACCCCCCTCGCCGATCTCGACGCGGGCCGCATCGCGGTCCTCCCCGCCCGCAACGGCGCCCTCGTGGACCGCTGGAACCCCGCCTCGCCCGCCCGCACGCCCGACGAGGTGGTCGCCGCGGTCAACTCGGCTCTGCCCCAGGGCATTTCGGTCTCCGACGCCGCGGACGGCACAGACCTGCGCCTGCGCGCGCCGGGCGGAGCGCCCGAGGGCGCCGCCCGCTCCCAGAGCATCGTCGCCCTCTACCGCAGCGGCATCTTCGACCGCCGACAGCTGAAGAAGCTCAACTACGTTGCGGGCGAGCTGACCACCGAGGGTCTGACCGAGTCGATCAACCAGATCGAATCCGGCACCAGCCCCGCCGACGCGGCCAGATCCTGGTTGGACGCCCACGGCCTGTAGCGCACGGTCGCACAGAACGGGCGGTCAGGAAGCAGCGTCGGACCACCCGGCTTGGGCCCGGCCGATTCGCACGATGCCCACGATCAGGCAGTCTTGCTCCCCTCCGTGATTCGGCGCGCACGGTACTCGCCGCGGTATCGGCGCGCACGGACTCCCGACGCGAACCCGGATGGCGGCCAACAGTGGTGTTCGGTGTGACGTCGTCGGGTGGGTCGCGCCCTTGCCAAGCTTTGTTCCGCTCCGTATATTCCTACTGGAATATTTGGTGGTGGAACATAGAGCTGAGTGGAGGTGGCGGGGTGGGGCAGCCCGGGCGGAATGTGATGACGCCGTTGGCGATCGCGGTGCTCGCGTTGCTCGACGAGCGCCCCATGCATCCGTACGAGATGTATCAACTGCTGATCGCTCGGCGGGAGGACCTGCTGGTCAAGGTGCGGCCCGGGTCGCTGTATCACGTGGTGGCCCGGCTGGCCGACGACGAGATGGTGGCGGCGGAGGGGATCGGCCGGGCCGGGAACAGGCCCGAGCGAACCACCTATCGGATCACCGATTCCGGGCGGACCGCGCTGCGGGGACGGATCGCCGAGCTGCTGCGGACACCGGTGCAGGAATATCCGATCTTCCGGGTGGCGTTGGCCGAAGCGCACACCCTTCCGCAAGAACAGGTCATCGCATTGCTCGACGAGCGCGTGGAGTACCTGACTCAGTCGCGGGCCGACACGGACGTGCTGCTCGACTGGGCGCGCAGCCGAGCCATCCCGCGCCGGTATTTCGTTGTCCTGGAATACATTCGCGCCACCATCCACGCCGAACTCACGTGGATCGAACGCTTCGCCGCCGAACTCGGCAGCGGTGCCGTGCCGTGGGAGCAGTACGACCCCGACACCGGCGAACGGATCACCGACGATCACGTCCACGAATGGCCGACCGGGGATCACCCCGACGCCGCGCCCCGGCCCCGCTGGGCCGCCCGAAGCTGAATCCTTCTCCTCGATTGGAACGAATTCGATGACCACCCAACGTAATCCGTGGCTAGCGCTCTTCGCGCTGGTGGTCGGGTTCTTCATGATCCTGCTGGACATGACGATCGTCGCGGTCGCCAATCCGGCCATCATGACCGACCTCAGCACCGACATCTCCAACGTCATCTGGGTCACCAGCGCCTACCTGCTCACCTACGCGGTGCCGCTGCTGGTCACCGGCAGGCTCGGTGACAAGTTCGGGCCGAAGAACATCTACCTGATCGGCCTCGCGATCTTCACCGCCGCCTCGCTCTGGTGCGGCCTGTCCGGCAGCATCGGCATGCTGATCGCCGCCCGCGCCGCCCAGGGTATCGGCGCCGCGCTGATGACCCCGCAGACGATGGCCGTGATCACCCGCACCTTCGCCCCGGACAAGCGCGGCGCCGCGATGGGCCTGTGGGGTGGCGTCGCCGGGCTGGCGACGCTGATCGGACCCATCCTCGGCGGCGTGCTGGTCGACAACCTCGGCTGGGAATGGATCTTCTTCGTCAACGTGCCGGTCGGCATCATCGCGTTCGGCCTGGCTGTGTGGCTGGTGCCCGCGCTGCCGACCAGCGACCACAAGTTCGACATCGTCGGTGTGATTCTCAGCGGTGTCGGCATGCTCGCCCTGGTTTTCGGTATCCAGGAGGGCAATGCGCAGGACTGGTCGTTGCGGATCTGGCTGCTGATCGGCTTCGGCGTGGTGATGCTGGTGGTGTTCGTGATCAACCAGGCCCGCAACAAGGGCGAACCGCTGGTGCCGCTGAGCCTGTTCCGGGACCGCAATTTCGCGCTGTCGAACTTGGCGATCGCCGCGATGGGCGCCGCGATCACCTCGATGATGGTGCCCTCGTACTTCTACCTGCAGGCGGTGCGCGAGATGACGCCGACCATGTCGGCGCTGGTCTTCGCGCCGATGGCGATCCTCACCGGTTTCACCGCGCCGTTCATCGGCAAGGTGTCGGACAAGCTGCCGCCGCGGCTGCTGCCGACGATCGGATTCGTGCTGTTCGCCGGATCGGTGGCGTCCTTCGGCGCGCTCATGAGCCCGGACTCGTCGATCATCTGGTTCCTCGTCGCCGCCGCCGTCGCGGGCCTGGCCAACGCCTGCATCTGGGCACCGCTCGCCTCGACCGCCACCCACAATCTGCCGGTCGCCCAGGCCGGTGCGGGCGCCGGTGTGTACAACACCACCCGTCAGGTCGGCTCGGTTCTCGGTAGCGCCGCGATCAGCGCCCTGATCGCCGCCCGTCTGACCGCCAACGGCCTCGGCGGTGGCGGCCCGGTCGGCGAGGGCGCGGCCACCGGCCCACTCCCGCCGCAGATCATCGACGAATTCAGCACCGCGCTGGCCCAGTCGATGATCCTGCCCGCCGCCATCCTGGTGATCGGCATCGTCGCTTCGGCCCTGTTCGTCGGCCACGGCAAGTCCGCCGGAAACGCTCCCACGCGGGAGAAGGCCGACGCTTCGGCCTGATCGCGAGTGCCGAGTCGCCTGCCCGTCACGTGCGAACGTGGCGGGCAGGTTTCAGTTCACCTGGATGGTGAGGGTGGGGTAGCCGGTGGCGCCGTCGGGGACGACGTCTTGTTCGACGGCGGTTTGTGGCTGACCGGAGGTGTCGGTGGTGCGGGCGCGCAGGGTGTGCTGGCCGGGGGTGGCTTCCCAGTCGTAGGTCCACTGACGCCAGGTGTCGACGGTGACCTCGGTGGACAGGCGGGCGGGGCGCCAGTCGCCGTTGTCGACCTGCACCTCGACGCCGGTGACGCCGCGATGCTGGGCCCAGGCCACACCGGCGATCACGGTGCGGCCCTGCGGGATTCGCCCGCGCCCGCGTGGGGTGTCGATGCGGGTGCCGGTTTTGATCGGGCCCTGCGCCGACCAGCCACGCCGGGTCCAGTAGGCGGTGGCCCTGTCGAAGCGGGTGACCTCGAGTTCGGTGACCCATTTGGTGGCGGAGACGTACCCGTAGAGGCCGGGGACGACGAGGCGAGCGGGGTAGCCGTGCCGGACCGGGAGGGGTTCGCCGTTCATGCCGATGGCGAGGAGGGCGTCGCGGCCGTCCGTGAGGACCGAGAGGGGTGAACCCGCGGTCCAGCCGTCCTCGCTGTGCGACAGCACCATGTCGGCGTCGGGGTGCGGTCGTGTTTCGGCCAGGAGTTCGTCGAGGCGATAGCCGAGCCAGCGGGCGTTGCCGATCAGGTCGCCGTTGATCGGGTTGGAGACACATGCCAGGGTGACCAGGCGCTCCACCGGAGTGCGGCGAAGCAGGTCGTCCCAGGTGAGAGTGATTTCCTGGTCGACCATCCCGTGGATGCGCAGGGACCAGGAGTCTGTGGACACCTGGGGAACGATCAGCGCGGTGTCGATCCGGTAGAAGTCGCTGTTCGGGGTGATGTACGAGGTGAGTCCGGGTACCCGGAGATCGGCGTCCGGCGGGAGATCTGGCAACGGTGCTGTCGCCCTGGGCAATTCGACGGTCTCGCGCTCGGCCGTCACATCATGGCGCGCGCCGCCGAGCAGCCGGCCCGCCAGGCCGGCTCCGAGGGCGAGTACCCCGGTCGCCGCGATGCCACCGAGCACGCGCCGCCGCCCGGCTCCTGCGATCGACGCGCCGGTGCGGACCGGGCTGTCCTCGCCGCCTACCTCCGGCGCCGCGGTGGCCTCACCGAGTTGTGGCGCAGCGGGTTCCGTCGCCGGTCGCCGCGAATCGGATGCGTCATCGATCCGCCGGGTCAGTCCTCGCAACGCGAGAATTCCAGCGGCGGTACCGATCAGCGCGGGCAGCGCACCGGCGAACCCGCCGACTCTCCCGGCGCCGACGACAGCGGCGACCACGCCGAAGATCGCGAACAGTACCGATCCGATCGGTCGAGCCGCTCGCTCGAAATATCCCGCTATCCCCGCGACCACCACCGCGACAATGCCCATGCACACGAACAGCACGGCCTTGTCGCTGGTTCCGAACGTCGAGATCGCCCATTCCCTGACCCCGTCGGGGGTGTGGTCGACCACCGTCGCGCCGAGTGCGTAGGCGGGTGCGCTCCCGGACCCGGTGAACACCGCGACCAACTCCGCCACACCGAGTACCAGTGCAGCGGCCACGATCCCGGCTATCGCCCGCAAGAACGCCATGCACAGAGCGTACGTCGCGCCCGGATCGCCCCGGTGACCGATTTGTGACGGCCGAACACCTCCCGCGGATCGGCCATCAAAACTACACTGTGTAGTAGAACTGATCCCGCTCGGCAGGAGACATGATGACCGAGACAGCACCGGACTCGACACTGCGCGCCACGACGGCGGTCTTCGCCGTCGCCCTCCTGGTCCACGGCGCCGACCACTTACGCCGGGGCATGGGCGCCACCTCATCGCTGGTGAACGCCCTCGGCACCCTGCAAATCCTCTTCGCCCTGTTCACGGTGTTCCTCGTGTTCCGCAGGCACCCGGCGGCCCCCCGCGCCGCGGTGTTCATCGGCTTCGCGAGCGCGATCGGTTTCACGATCGTGCACCTGCTTCCGGACTGGTTCGGTCCGCTCAGCGACAGCTTCATCAACGCGCCTGCCGCCTCCGGTGTCACCGGATTCTCCTGGTTCGCCGCACTGTTCGAGATCGCGGCCGATCTGGCGATCGGCATCGCGGGTCTGCGGATGCTGCGGTCCAGGGCGGTGAGTGTGGCCTGAACGTCGGGGCCGTCGCTCACCCGGCGGCGAATCCGGCCGAGTCGAGGCGATGGTGAACGGTCGCGGTCGGTAGTCTGCGCGGCATGACAGCACGTTCCTTCTCGCGATTCGTGTCTGCAGTCTTCTTGGCAGCCGCGATTCCCCTGGTATCGCCCACCCATCCCGCTACCGCCGAGCCCTGTTCCGATGTCGAGGTGGTGTTCGCTCGCGGGACCGCCGAGCAGGGTGGTGAACTCGGTCTGACCGGTATTTCCTTCGTCGAAGCGCTGCGCGCGAACGCGGGCGGACGCTCGGTCGGCTCGTACGGCGTCGACTACCCGGCCAGCAGCGACTTCACCGACCGGCTGGCCTTCGCCCGCACCGTCGTGCAGGGCATCGGTGATGCTCAGCGACGGGTCGAATACCTCGCGGCGAACTGCCCGGGCGCCCGCATCGTCCTCGGCGGATATTCCCAAGGCGCGGCGCTGGCCGGTTTCGCGACCGGTGTCGGTGTGCCCGAGGGTGTGCTGCCGGAGTACGAGATGTATCTGCCGCAGCCGATGGCGCCCGAGGTGGCAGAGCACGTCGCGGCGGTCGCGCTGTTCGGCAAACCGTCGGATCGGTTCATGGCCGACGCGGACGCACCGGCGGTCTCGGTCGGCGCGCTCTACAAGGACAAGACCATCGAGCTGTGTGTCCCCTCGGACAACATCTGCGACGGTTCCCCGCTCGCCCAGCCCAACGTCTCGCACACCCTGTACAGCATCAACGGAATGACCATCACCGCGGCACAATTCGCGGCGCAACGGTTCTGAACAGCCGAGAGGCCGGTTGCGCGAACGCAACCGGCCTCTCGTCTGTGTGGGATCAGGAGTAGATCTTGTCTACTTCGCCCGCGTACTGCTTCATGACGACGGCGCGCTTGAGCGACATCTTCGGGGTGAGCTCGCCGCCCTCCTGGGTCCAGTCGACCGGGAGGATGCGGATCTTCTTGATCGCCTCGGCCTTGGAGACCTTCTTGTTGGTCTCGTCGATCGCGGCCTGCACCTCGGCGACCAGCGCCGGGTTCTCGATCAGGGTCTCGATCGCGGTGTCGGCGGCGACGCCGTTGCGATCCTTCCAGCCCGGCAGGGCTTCCGGGTCGAGGGTGATCAGCGCGCCGATGAAGGGCTGGCCGTCACCGACGACCATGACCTGGCTGATCAGCGGGTGCGCGCGCAGCGAGTCCTCGAGGATCGCGGGGGAGACGTTCTTGCCGCCCGCGGTGACCAGGATTTCCTTCTTGCGGCCGGTGATGGTGACGAAGCCGTCGGCGTCGATGGCGCCCAGGTCGCCGGTCTTGAACCAGCCGTCCTCGAACGCCTCCTCGGTGGCCTCGGCGTTGCCCCAGTAACCGTCGAACACGACCGAGCCCTTGAGCAGCAGCTCGCCGTCCTCGGCGATCTTGGCCGCGTGGCCCTGGATCGGGCGACCCACCGAGCCGACCCGGATGAACGCGGGCGTGTTCACGGTGAACGCGGCGGTGGTCTCGGTCAGGCCGTAGCCCTCGTAGATCGTCACGCCAGCACCGCGGAAGAAGTGGCCCAGACGCGCGCCCAGCGGGCCGCCACCGGAGACAGCGGCCAGGCACTGGCCGCCGAGGGCCGCGCGCAGCTTGCTGTAGACCAGCTTGTCGAACACGAAGTGCTTGACCTTGAGCAGCAGGTCGGGGCCGCCCTTGGTCTCGAGCGCCGTGCTGTAGGCGATGGCGGTCTCCGCGGCGGCGTCGAAGATCTTGCCCTTGCCGCCGTCGTGCGCCTTCTGCTTGGCGGAGTTGAACACCTTCTCGAACACGCGCGGCACCGAGAGGATGAAGTCGGGCTTGAAGTCGCCGAACTGCTCGACCAGGGTGGTCCAGTCCGAGCTGTGGCGGATGGTCACCTTGGAATCGAAGGCGATCAGCGCGACGGCGCGGGCGAACACGTGCGCCAGCGGCAGGAACAGCAGGGTCTTCTGGCCCTCGGAGACGAACGCGCTGAGCTCGATGCCACCCGAACGCGATTCCGCCCACAGGTTCGCGTGGGTCAGCTGAACGCCCTTGGGGCGGCCGGTGGTGCCCGAGGTGTAGATCAGGGTCGCGGGCGAGGCCGCGCCGACCTGCTTGCGACGCTCGTGCACGGCGGCGTCGTCGAGCCCGGCACCACGCTCGACGAGGGTATCGATCGCGCCCTTGTCGATCTGCAGGGTCTCGGCCAGCGCGGGCAGCGAACCGGCTTCGATCTCGTCGATCGTGGCGCGGTGCTTGTCGTTCTCGACGACCAGCAGCTTGGTCTCGGAATCCTGCAGGATCCACTTGGCCTGCTCGGCGGCCGAGCTGTCGTAGATCGCGACGGTCACGCCGCCGGCGGCCCAGATCGCGAAGTCCAGCAGCGTCCACTCGTAGCGGGTGGCTGCCATGATCGCGACGCGGTCGCCCAGCTCGATGCCGGCGGCGATCAGGCCCTTGGCCACGCCGAGGACGGCCTTCTCGAACTGTGCTGCCGTGACGTCATTCCAGCCGCCGCTGCCGTTCGGGACGTTGAACAAGACCGTGTTCGGCGTCTCCTGCGCGAAGCGGAAGACGTTGTCGGCATTGTTCGCATCGTCCGGGATGGTGTAGGAAGCCGGAACTTCGAACTCTCGCATCTGTGCCCTTCCAGTGGGTTCTACTCGCCAGTAATCTACGACACGTTCGGGCGGGTCGCGATATCGCCGCCCGAATTGCCCGTCACCAGGCTTTATCGTAAATCGTCTATCGATACCGGCTGAATTGCTTCTCGCAGGAATTCCGCGAGTTCGCTGAGAGCCAGCGCTGCCTCGGTGACCAGCGCGGCTTGCAGTTGCGCGACATGCCAGAGGCCGCGGGTTTCGGTGAAGCGGACGTGCACGCCCGCTCCACGCAGGGCTGAGACGAGCTTGCGACACTGGTCGTGCAGGAGTTCGCTCACATCGACCTGCACGTAGGTGGGCGGCAGGCCGATCAGGTTGCCCGACAGCGGGGCGTAACCCGCTTCGGTCGCGGCGGAGTCGCCGAGGTAGTGGGCGGCGCAGGCTCGCGACCACGTTCGGTTGATCACCAGGTCGCGATCCCTGCTCGGCACCTCGGTGGGGTCCACCCAGGGCGCGATGAGGCCGAGCGCGGCGGGGGTCATCTGATGCTTCTCGATCAGCCGCTGGGCCAGTGCCATCGCCAGGCCGCCGCCCGCCGAGTCACCCGCCAGGCAGATCTGCTCGGGCCGGTAGCCGACGTTGCCGACCAGGTCGAGGAACGCGGCCTCGGCGTCGTCGAGCCCGGCCGGGAACGGGTGTTCCGGCGCCAGCCGGTAGTCCAGCGAATACACCGCGCAGGAGGTCTCACGCGCGAGACCGGCCACCAGCGAACGGTGTGTGGCGATCGAGCCGACCACATAGCCGCCGCCGTGCAGGTACAAGATCGCGCCCGCGGCACGTTCGGGCGGGACCGCCCGGGTACGCGAACCCGGAATGGCGGTTTCGGCGATCACGCGTTCGGCGGGGCGCCCACCCAGCTGCAGGTGCTGCACGACGGAACCGTCGGGCACCAACTGCAGCCGGGAGACCGCGTCGAGCAGAACGCGCTGTACCGCGACCGGTAGCCGTGCGTTGAGTGTCACCCGGAACACCGGGTCGAGCAACGCACGGGCGATCGGCAGCGGAATCTTGAACTCGCGCATGGAGTTTCCTCGGGTCCAGAGGAGCGTCAGTGTGGCATGAAGCGGCCGTTGACCACGGCCGAGATCCGGCTGTAGCCGGAGGCGAGGAAGCGCACGCTCACGTCGAGCACCTTGGCCTCCCAGCCGATCAGCACGCGGGCCTGCCCCTTGCGCACGCCCTCGGTGATGGTCTGTGCGGCCATCTCCGGGGTGTGAATCGCCAGGTACTTGTCGAACAGGGTGGCGGCGTTGGCGCCGTCCATGCCCTCGGCGTAGGTGGCGTTGCGGGCGACCGCGGTCTTGATGCCACCGGGGTGCACACAGGTGACCTTGACCGGCGCCTTGGCGACCTTCATCTCCTGGAACAGCGCCTCGGTGAAGCCGCGCACCGCGAACTTGGCCGAGTTGTAGGCCGCCTGGCCGGGCACGGCGACCAGGCCGAAGAGGCTGGACACGTTGATCACGTGGCCGTCGCCGGACTCGATCAGCATCGGCAGGAACGCCTTGGTGCCGTTGACGACGCCCCAGAAGTCCACATCCATGATGCGTTCGATGTCTTTGAACTCGGTCTTGATCACGTCGCCGTGGTAGGCGATGCCCGCGTTGTTGTAGATCTGGTGCACGACGCCGAAGTGCGCCTTCACCTGATCGGCGTAGAGCAGGAACGCCTCGCGCTCGGCCACGTTGAGCCGGTCGGACTTCACCTGCGCGCCCAGCTTCTCGCAGGACGCGACGGTCTGGGCCAGGCCCTCGGCGTCGATGTCGGACAGCGCGAGTTTGGCGCCACGCGCGGCCAGATTCTCGGCCAGCGCGCGACCGATGCCGGAGCCGGCTCCGGTGATCACGCATACCTTGTTCGTGAAGTAAGCATCTTTGCTCACTGTGCTGCCACCACTTCCCTGTCGGCGTCTGCGGTTGTCGTAGTGTAGGCGGCGGCATCGAAATGCCGTGTGAGCCTACGGAATTCGAACGTGAAGTCCGGCCACAACGTGGTGTTGTTGCCGTGCTTGTCCAGGTACCAGCTGGCGCACCCGCCAGTGTTCCAGACAGTCTTGCCCAACTTTTCCTGCAGGTCGGCGTTGTAGGCCTGCTGCACGTCTTCGCGAACCTCGACCGTACGCAGACCCTGGGAGTCGATCGTCGCCAGCGCGTCGCTGACGTAGTTGATCTGCGATTCGATCATGAACACCATCGAGGTGTGGCCGAGGCCGACATTCGGGCCGACCAGGAAGAACATGTTGGGGAAGTTCGCGATGGCCGAGCCCTTGTAGGCCTGCTGGCCGATGTCGTCGAACACCTCGGCCAGCGTGCGCCCGTCGCGTCCGACCATCGCGTTGTAGGTCGGGGAGTCAGTGACGTGGAAACCGGTGGCCACGATGAGCGCATCGATCTCGCGCTCGGTGCCGTCCTTGGTGACGATCGAGCCCGCCCTCACCTCGGCGATGCCGTCGGTGATCACGTCGACATTGTCGCGATCCAGCGCCGGGTAGTACTCGTTGGAGATCAGCATGCGCTTGCAGCCGATCCGGTAGTTCGGGGTGACCTTCTTGCGCAGTTCGGGATCGCGGATCTCGATCTGCAGCTTGGCGCGCGAGAGGGCCTCGAAGGCCTTCATCAGCACGGGGAAGCGGGTCAGGCCGACGACCTGGGTCTCGCGGGCCGCGTAGATCGCCGCGCGCGAGAGGCGCTGGACGGCGGGGATGTGCTTGAACGCCAGCCGCTCGGGCAGCAGGTACGGGCGGTCCATACGCGGCAGCAGCCAGGGCGCGGTGCGCTGGTAGACGTCGAGGGTGGCGACCTCGCTCGCGATGGCGGGCACGATCTGGATCGAGGAGGCGCCGGTGCCGATCACCGCGACGCGCTTGCCGGTGAGGTCGGCGTCGTGGTTCCAGCGGGCGGAGTGGAAGATCTCGCCCTCGAAGTCGTTGATGCCCTTGATGTCGGGTAGCGACGGCTCACACAGCGCGCCGACCGCGGAGACCACGGTGTCGGCGGTGAACTCGCCCTGGCTGGAGCTGATCTCCCACTGCGCGGCCGCTTCGTTCCAGCGGATGCTCTGCACATCGCAGTCGAAGACATGGCGGTCGAGCACGTTGTAGCGCTCGGCGACGCTCTTGATGTACGCCTGGATCTCACCCTGCTTGGAGAACGAGCGGGTCCAGTTCGGGTTCGGGGCGAACGAGTACGAGTACAGGTGCGAAGGCACGTCGCAGGCGGCACCCGGGTAGGTGTTGTCGCGCCAGGTGCCGCCGACTTCGCTGCCGCGCTCGAGCACGAGGAAATCGTCGCGACCCTCTTGGCGCAGGCGGATGGCCAGGCCGAGGCCGGCGAACCCGCTGCCGACGATGATCGTCTTCACGTGGCGGGTTTCAGCGACCCGGGGCTCGACAACGTTGTCTGTAACCTTACGACTCATGTATTGCAGAATACGGTCTTATTGAGCCGGAGTCAACAGCTATTGAGCCTGGTTCAGTAGTGGCTAGGATGGCGGGTGTGACTACCAGGAGTGCGGGAGAGACGAAGCGTGTGCGGCTCAGCCCCGAGGAGCGCCGGCTGCAGCTGATCACCCTCGGCGCCGAAATGCTGGTCGACCGGTCGCTCGAGGACGTCTCGGTCGACGACATCGCCAAGCAGGCGGGCATCTCGCGGGGCTTGCTGTTCCACTACTTCGCCTCGAAGCAGGAATTCCACGAGGCGATCGCCCGGCACGTGAGTACCGAGTTCTTCGTCGCGATCATGCCCAACCGCGAGTTGTCACTGTTCGACATGTTGCGCGACTCGATCGAACGATTCGTCGACTACGCCACCGAACACTCCGCGTCGTATCGCTCGGTGCTGCGCGGGCCCGCCAGCGTCACTCCCGACATGGCCGACTACGTCAACGAAACCCGCGGCGCCATCGCCGATCTCATCGTGAGCGAACTGCCGCTGCCGCCCGAGGATCCCGATCTGGCCCGGCTCACCTTGGCCATTCGCGGCTGGATCGCCTTCGTCGAGGAGACCATCCTCACCTGGATGATCGACAAGCCGATCAGCCGCGAGTCGCTGGTCGATCTGCTGGTGGAGTCGCTGCCCGCGCTGGCGCTGAGTCCAGCGTTGATCGCCGCGCTCCAGGGCTAAATTTCTCCGGATCGCTGTTAACGCGCCGACGGGAGTGTCGCGAACAACTGAGGGGCTTGCACTGCCCTCCGCCGCTGCGTGCCCACAGTTCCGGTGGCCCTGAATCTGTTGTGGCACAACATATTCGGATGCCGAATCGAGACCATTGCGGTGGCTAACGGTGCGGCTGTTCGGCACGACGAAGTGGGTATGACTCTCACGAACAGCACAATTCGCAAATTCTCGGCCGTGGTTGTTTCCGCCGGCGCCGTCCTCGTCGGGCTCGGTGCGCCCGCCGGCGCGCTGCCGTCGGATCCGATCGCGGTGTTCACGCCGACGCTGAGCCGGACTCCCGGCGCCAACTGCGCGGCGATCATCAACGCCCAGACCGTGCCGCAGCCGCAATCGGGCACCTTCGGTGTGCGGGTGGCGATCACCCAGACCGGAGACTTCTGCCAGCGCTACCAGGTGGCCGTACGCTTCCGCAATCTCGATACCGGCTACAGCGACGGCCAGTCGCACCCCGTGGAGAACGGTCAGATCCTGCACGCGCCGGGCAATGTGATCGTCGGGTTCGGGACCGCGCCCGGCAAGGGCCGGGTGGAGGCCTGGATCGTGACCACCGACGAATCCCTGCCCCAGCATCAGGAATTGGAGCACATCGCGGGACGCGCGAGCTTCACGCTCGGCTGATTCTCGCTGTCTTCCGTCGGGGCGAGTGCACAGGTGAGTGCGCTCGCCCCCGACGGGCTTGCCCTAGTCGGATTTGGGGCGGGCGCGCAGGTGCGCGCGCTCGCCCTGCTTGCCGAACAGGCTGATGAATTCGACGGATTGTTCGTCGGCCGCGCCGAACCAGTGCGGGATATGGGTGTCGAACTCCGCGGCTTCGCCGGGGGTGAGGATCAGATCGTTGTCGCCGAGAATCAGGCGCAGGCGACCGTTGAGCACGTACAGCCACTCGTAGCCCTCGTGCACCTGCGGTGTCTGGGGTCGATCGCGGGCGCCCGGGGCGATGATCATCTTGAACGCCTGGATGCCGCCCGCGCGCTTGGTGAGCGGGAGCATGGTCATGCCGTGGCGGGTGACCGGGCGCAGGTGGATGCGCGGGTCGCCGGTGGGCGGGGCGTCGACGAGCTCGTCGAGGGTGACGCCGTATGCCTTGGCCAGGGGGAGCAGCAGCTCCAGGGTGGGTTTGCGGTCGCCGGATTCCAGACGTGACAGGGTACTCACCGAGATGCCGGTCTCCTGGGCCAGGTCGGCGAGGGTGGTCTGGCGCTGTTTGCGCAGGTTACGCAGCCGAGGTCCGACCGAGTCGAGGGTTTGATCGAGGTCCTCCATGCTCCCCACTTTGCCATATCGGCAAAGAAGGTTGCCAGTATTCGGCGTTGGAATGCACTGTGGACGCTCGAAGGAGGTCGAGATGACACAGCTGGATGATTCGTACGACGTGGTGGTGCTCGGCGGTGGAGCCGCCGGGCTGAACGCGGCGCTGATGCTGGCGCGTTCACGGCGCTCGGTGGCCGTGATCGACGCGGGGGCGCCGCGCAACGCGCCTGCTCAGGGGGTGCACGGACTGCTCGGGCGGGAGGGGATGTCGCCGCTGGAGCTGCTCGAGCTCGGGCGAGCCGAGGTGCGCGGGTACGGCGGCGATGTGGTGGCGGGACGGGTGGTGAACGTCGCGCGTGTGAATCGCGCACCCGAGCCCGGAATCGTTGCGGACGAGCGTGATTCAGTTCAGGTCGGTCCGGGTGACGGCGCTGCGGCGGGGGCGGGTCGGCGGTCGGATGTCGAAGAATTCTTCGTGACCCTCGACGACGGCCGGACCGTGCGGGCCCGGCGCGTTCTCGTCGCCACCGGACTCGCCGACGAGCTCCCCGACGTTCCCGGGCTGCGTGAACACTGGGGACACGACGTCCTGCACTGCCCCTACTGTCACGGTTGGGAAGTGCGCGATCAGCGCATCGCCGTCTTGGCGAGCGGCCCGATGTCGGTGCACCAGGCGCTGCTGTTCAGTCAGCTCAGCGACGACATCGTCTTCCTGTCGCACACGGCCGATCCATTGAGTGACGAAGACGTGGAAAAGCTGGTGGCACGCGGTATTCGGATCGTCGACGGCAAGGTGGTCGAGGTGCTCGGCGCCGACCGGCTGACGGGCGTCCAGCTCGCCGACGGCACCGTCATCGCACGGGATGCGCTGGTCGTGGCACCCCGGATGAACACCCGCGCCACCTTCCTCACCGAACTCGGCCTGGTTCCCGAACCCCACCCCTCCGGCATGGGCGACCATATCCCCGCCGATCCCGTCGGCCGTACCTCGGTGCCCGGCGTCTGGATCGCGGGTAATGCCACCGACCCGTCCGCCCAGGTCGGCGCTGCCGCGGCAGCCGGGGCCATGGCCGGTGCACAGATCAACGCGGAACTCGTGATGGCCGAAACCGCTGCCGCGGTGGCGGCACACCGAGCCGATAGCGTCGAATCTGCGTCCGTGTAGGCCCGATCGATCCTCGGTACGACAGCGAAGGACCCCGTCTGAGGTGATGCCGGGGTCCTTCGCTGTCGGCTCAGTTATCGGTGGCCGGGCACACGGTGCTGCTGAACGGGCACGGCTTGAACAGCTCCTCGATGAGCATCACCAACGTGGCGCTCCCGCTGGTCGCGTCGGCACTGCCGGTCCCCGCCTCGGCGACCGATACCGTCGGCGCGGCCGCCGCGGTAGCGGGCACCACCGCACCGAGTGCCACCATCGCCATGCCCGCCATCACGAATTTCCCGATCGACACGCTAACTCCCAATTTCGACAAGTGTTGTCACAGTTGACGACATGGATGCTGCCTTCTGAACCGACCGACCGGTAGCCCTGAAAACCAGGGTTGCGGCTGTCGATTCGGGGTCTCCGGGCGACGATCCGCGCCGTCGGCCACGCCATGAGCAGGTGAACCGCCGGGATGTCCACAGCACCCGGCATCCGGCCTACGGGTGACGACCCTGACCGAGCCGTCTGACTCTCGATGTCCTGGTCACGCCGTTTCGGGAAGAGGCGCGCCTTCCGGGAAGCGGCGCACGACTTCGATCACCCCGACGATGTTGCGGTTGAATTCGTCGAGATCCGCTGCGGGGATCCAGTATTCGAGGATGTCGCGGCCACCGGCCTGTTGCACGTCGTAGTTGTCGAGGTAGTCGGTTCGGACTGCGAAGCGGGTGACGTATCCCGCGCCGGACGCGGGCACATTCCAATCGCGGGCGATCAGCACCGCGTAGGCCTCGTTGAGGACCGGGTAGAAGATCGGCTGGTCGGGTAGGCGTGGTGGCCAGGTGCGCCAACCGGATTCGGCGACAAGCGCCAGCTCCTTGGGGCCGGTCGGCCGCCAGAGGATGGTGGTGCGTGGTGCGGTTGTCATCGTTACTCCTTCGCGAGTAACGCACCGTATCCGAGTAGCCCTGGGGAGGCCATTTGTTATTCGGTGGGCGGTGTCGCGAAGGATTCGAGGCCGGTTACTCGGAGGAGGTCGAGGGCGGTGGCGGTGTGGGTGTGGGGGGCGGCGGAGTAGATGATGATGGTTTGGTCGGTGTCGGGGACGTGCATGGCGTCGCAGTCGAGGGTGAGGGCGCCGAGGTCGGGGTGGGCGATGGTTTTGGTGAGGCTGTGCATGGCGCTGGAGCGGCCTGCCTGCCAGAGTGACTCGAATTCTGGGCTGCCGGTGCGTAGTTCGGTGAGCAGGCGGGTCAGGCCGGGGTCGTCGGGGTAGGTCGCTTTCACCGCGCGCAGGCAGCCCACGCAGGCGGCCGCGTTGCTGTCGGCCTCCTCGGGTGTCATCACGACGCGGCCCATGCCGGTGCCGAGGAAGCGCTGCCACATGATGTTGCGCCGGCCCACCGGGATCGCGGAGAAATCACCGAGCAGGGCCGCCGACAAGGGATTCCAGGCAAGAACGTCGGATTTGGCCGAGAGCACGAGCACCGGCAGATCGGCCAGGCGATCCAGCAGCCGCAGCACGCTGGGACGGATCACCATCGGAATCCGCCCGGCCTGCGGCGGTTCCGACCCGGCGAGCCGGAAGACGAGATCGCGGTCGACATCGGTGAGCCGCAGCGCCCTGGTCAGCGCGCCGAGCACCTGCTCCGACGGTTTCGGTCCGCGACCCTGCTCCAACCGCACGATGTAGTCGACGCTCACCCCGGCCAGGTTGGCCACTTCCTCGCGCCGCAATCCGGGGACCTGCCTGCGTGACCCGCCCGGCAGGCCCGCGTCGGCGGGGGTCAGCCGGGAACGCGCGGTGCGCAATACCGTCGCCAATTCCGCTCTGTCCACCCTTCCCATGGTGCCGCAGGACAGCGGGTCAGGGGTGGTACCGCGGGTCCTATGCCGAGGCAGCACTGGAGACCGGGCCGGGTCGGGGTGACTCTGGAGCCATGACAACGATTGCCTTGGTCACCGGGGCCAACAAGGGACTCGGCCGGGAAACGGTGCGCAGACTGGCCGAAGCCGGCTGGCTGGTGTTCCTCGCCGCCCGCGACACCGCGCTCGGCGAGGCCGCCGCCGCCGAATTCACCGCGGCCGGTGTCGACGTTCGATTCGTCCCGCTCGATGTGACCTCCGACGACTCCGTCGCCGCGGCCGCCGACATCGTGAAGGCCACCGCGGGCCGCCTCGACGTGCTCATCAACAACGCGGGCATCGGTGGTCCCCGTAGCGCACCCTCCGAGACCGGCCCCGATGATCTGCGAGAAGTGTTCGAGACCAACGTCTTCGGCCCGGTCCGGGTGACGAACGCGTTCGTGGGTCTGCTGCGGTCGTCCGACCATCCCCGCATCGTGATGGTGTCCAGCGGTGTCGGCTCCATCGCGACGGTCACCGACCCGAAGTGGCAGGGCCTGCTGCCGCCCGCCCTCGGCTACCCGAGCACCAAGGCGGCGCTGAACATGCTCACCGTCATGTACGCGAGCGAACTCGGCGAGATGAAGGTCAACGCGATCGATCCCGGCTACACCGCCACCGACCTCAACGGGCACAGTGGTTTCCAGACCGTCACCGAGGGCACCGACGCCGTCGTCGCCGTGGCGACGGCCGACCGGGACGGCCCGACCGGCGGATTCTTCGACCGAACGGGCCCCACCTCGTGGTGAAGGCGGGCGCCCTGCTCGTGGCGGTGCTCGCCGGCCTCGGCATCACCACCTACCTGATGAGAACGGAGAGCCCAGTGCCACAACCGAAGACGAGCACGGTGCTGTCGATCGGTCTGCACCCCAGCGCCGTCGACTACACGCGCTACCCGCAGATCGACGAAGCCACCCTGACCGCGCGCATCACCGCAGGCGAAACCGCCTTGCGCGAAGCAGGTTTCGACATTGTCTCCTGCCAGGTCCCGGCCGACCCCGACGCGGCCGAATCGGTCCTGCGCGAATGCGCGGCGGGTGGGGAGTTCCGGGTCGCGATGATCGGCGCGGGTGTGCGGATGGCGCCCGAACACACCCTGCTGTTCGAGCGGCTGATCAATGTCGCCTCCGACCTCGCGCCCGGAATCGGCTTCTGTTTCAACACGTCTCCGGAATCCACCATCGACGCCCTGCGCCGCTGGGTTCAGCCAGGCTGAGAGATGACCGCTTACTTGTGGCCGCCGCCGTGGTCGTGACTGCACGTATCGGTGCGCCGGCCGTCGGCGCTCGCCTGGCCCGCGCCATGACCTTCGAGCGCCGCGAACGGGCCGCACTGATGCGGGGCGATCCAGACGTGCACCATCGGATTGCCCGCACCGGGGTTGATGGAGTTGGGCGGGCAATTGCCCTGGGCGTCGAGGACACCGGCGACCACGGGGCCGTTGTCGCCCGCCTTCCAGCAGAGATTGTCGTGGACGTGCCACTGCATCAGGGAACCGCCGAAGTCCACCAGGCTCGGGTCGTCGATCTTCTTGCCGTTGGCGATGTACATCGCCGACACGAGGGTGCGGCCGGTTCCGTCGACCCGATAGACCAGCGACTCCGGGTGGGCGGGGTCGAGGAAGTTGTTGTCGCGGATGTAGCTCATGTTGATGTAGTGCTCGTACCCGGTGGCCGAGTCGCCGATCGAGCGGAAGCCCAGGGCGCCAACGGTGTTCACATCCGAGAAGGCGGGCAGGCCGTCGAGCGTACTGCGCACCAGGTTGGTCGCGCGCGACTGCTGGTCCGACGTCACACCGGCGACACCCGACAGGTCGATCGGCTTCGTGGGATCCCACGGGCGCGGCCAGTTCGCCTCGGTGCCGTGATCGTCGCCCGCGCCGTGCGCGTGGTCATCGCCCCCGGCATGCGCGTGATCGCCGGTGTCGCCGTGACTGTGGACGTGCCCGACACCGTTGAGCATCGCCGCCAGCGCCAGCACACCTACCGCGGCGGCCGCGATTCCGGAGCGCATCGGCGGCAGGGTCGCGGTGGGCCGGAGCAGACCGATGCCCGCGGCGACGGCGGCCAGCGCACCCAGCACCGCGCACACGGTGTCGGCCACCTGCGGTGACTCCGCGGTCAACCCGGCGATCCACCCCACATCGGCGAACCGGGTGAACGCCCACACCGCGGCGGCGAAGGCATTCGCCGCGAGCATCGAGCTCACGACCACCTTCCGCTCGCTCAGCAAGACCGCCAGCCCGGTCGCGCACTGGATCGCGGCGAGCACCACCATCAGCCGCGCCAGCGTGGCGTGCTCGGTGTGCATGCCCGCCGCCATGAAATGCACGGCGCCCGCCCCCACCGACGCGATCCCGCCCAACAGCAGGTATCCGTTACGTCCGTTCGCCATGCCACGCTCCTGTGTTTTCTGAGCGCTGGCGCGCTCGAGCGGGGCCCTTCGGGCCCCTGATCTTCCCTCCCTCCGGGCACTCCTTCGTCGCACCCTCCACTCAGTCCAGATCAGGGCGGGCCCCTTGGGGTAGTTCGCGCCGGACATTACCGGGGCACACTGTGGCACCGCTGCCACCCGGATAAGAGAACTCTGTGACCGATGTCTCGCCACAGTGTCCGGAAACGGCGAACGCCGGGCGGATCGCGATGATCCACCCGGCGCAGGCCGTTGTGCGAGAAGAACTTACGTGGTCGGCTCGAAAGCCTCGCCGATGATCTCGGCCTGCTCCACGGCGTGCACCTTCGACGAACCCGAGGACGGGGCCGACATGGCGCGACGCGAGATGCGGCGCAGACGGCCCAGGCGCTCGGGCAGCACCTCGGGGAGGTTGAGGCCGAAGAAGGGCCATGCGCCCTGGTTGGCCGGCTCTTCCTGGACCCAGGCGATGTCGGTCGCGTTCGGGTACTTGGCCAGCGCCTCGTTGAGGCGGTACGTCGGGATCGGGTAGAGCTGTTCGATCCGGACGATCGCCACGTCTTCGCGCTTGTGCTTGGCCTTCTCCGCGGCCAGCTCGTAGTAGAGCTTGCCCGAGGTGAGCAGGATGCGCTTGACCTTGGCGGTGTCGCCGATGCCCTGTTCGTAGGTGGGCTCGTCGAACACCGAACGGAACTTCGACTCGGTGAAGTCCTTGACGTCGGACACCACGGCCTTGTTGCGCAGCATCGACTTCGGCGTGAAGACGATCAGCGGACGACGGATCCCGTCGAGCGCGTGCCTGCGCAGCAGGTGGAAGTAGTTCGCCGGGGTGGACGGCACCGCCACGGTCATCGAGCCTTCAGCGCACAGCTGCAGGAACCGCTCGATACGACCGGAGGTGTGGTCGGGACCCTGACCCTCGTGGCCGTGCGGCAGCAGCAGCACCACGTCGGAGAGCTGGCCCCACTTGGCCTCACCGGAGGAGATGAACTCGTCGATGATCGACTGCGCGCCGTTGACGAAGTCACCGAACTGCGCCTCCCACAACACGAGTGCGTTGGGGTTGCCCAGGGAGTAGCCGTATTCGAAACCGACGGCGGCGTACTCGCTCAGCGCCGAGTCGTGCACCGCGAACCAACCCGGCTTCTCCGAACCGATGTTGTGCAGCGGGGTGTACTCGACGGCGTTGATCCGGTCGATGATCACCGAGTGACGCTGGGTGAACGTGCCGCGCCGCGAATCCTGACCGGTCAGGCGCACATCGTGGCCCTGGTCGATCAGCGAACCGAAGGCGAGCAGCTCGGCGAAGGCCCAGTCGACCTTGCCCTCGTAGGCCATCTCGCGACGCTTCTCCAGCACCGGCTTCACGCGCGGGTGCACGTTGAAACCGTCGGGAGTGTTCAGGAACGCGTCACCGATGCGCTGCAGCACCGACTTGTCGACCGCGGTGACCACGGTGGCGGGCACCTTCTGGTCGTCCTCGACGGACTCCGACGGCTCCGGAACGTACTTCTCCAGCTCGCGGACCTCGTTGAACACACGCTCCAGCTGACCCTGGTAGTCGCGCAGCGCGTCCTCGGCCTCTTTCATGGAGATGTCGCCACGGCCGATCAGCGATTCGGTGTACGCCTTACGCACCGAACGCTTGGTGTCGATGATGTCGTACATCTCCGGCTGGGTCATCGAGGGATCGTCACCCTCGTTGTGCCCGCGACGGCGGTAGCAGACGAGGTCGATGACGACGTCCTTGCGGAACTTCTGCCGGAAGTCGACCGCGAGGCGCGCGACCCAGTCGCAGGCCTCCGGGTCGTCACCGTTGACGTGGAAGATCGGCGCGCCGATGAACTTCGCGATGTCGGTGGAGTACTCGGTGGAGCGGCTGTTCTCCGGCGCCGTGGTGAACCCGATCTGGTTGTTCACCACGATGTGGATGGTGCCGCCCACGCGGTAACCACGCAGACCCGACAGGTTCAGCGTCTCGGCCACCACGCCCTGACCGGCGAACGCGGCGTCACCGTGCAGCATCAGCGGCATCACCGAGAAGCCGTCGGGGCCGTCGCCCTTGTCGAGCAGGTCCTGCTTGGCGCGGACCAGACCCTCGAGCACGGGGTCGACCGCCTCGAGGTGCGAGGGGTTGGCGGTGAGCGAGACCTCGATCTCGTTGTCGCCGAACATCTGCAGGTACTGGCCGTGCGCACCGAGGTGGTACTTCACGTCGCCGGAGCCGTGGGTGGCCGCCGGGTTCATGTTGCCCTCGAACTCGGTGAAGATCTTCGAGTACGGCTTGCCGACGATGTTGGCCAGCACGTTGAGGCGACCGCGGTGCGGCATGCCGATGATGACCTCGTCCATGCCGTACTCGGCGCACTGGTCGATGGTGGCGTCCATCATCGGGATGACAGCCTCGGCGCCTTCGAGCGAGAAACGCTTCTGGCCCACGTACTTGGTCTGCAGGAAGGTCTCGAACGCCTCCGCGGCGTTGAGCCGGTTCAGGATGTACTTCTGCTGCGCGACAGTCGGTTTGACGTGCTTCTGCTCGACCCGCTCCTGCATCCACTTGAGCTGATCGGTCTCGAGGATGTGGGTGTACTCCACACCGACGTGGCGGCAGTACGCGTCACGCAGGATCGACAGCACATCGCGCAGCTTCATCCGCTCCTGGCCGTGGAAACCGCCCACGTCGAAGGTGCGGTCCAGGTCCCACAGGGTGAGGCCGTGCTCGGTGACGTCGAGGTCGGGGTGGCTGCGGAACTTGTCCTTGACCAGGCGCAGCGGATCGGTGTCGGCCATCAGGTGACCGCGGTTGCGGTAGGCCGCGATCATCTCGAGCACCCGCGCGCTCTTGTCGACACCGCGCGCGCTGATGTCCTTGCGCCAGCGGATCGGCTCGTACGGCACGCCGAGGCCGTGGAAGATCTCGTCGTAGAACTCGTCGGAGATCAGCAGGTTGTGGATGGTGCGCAGGAAATCGCCCGACTCGGCGCCCTGGATGATGCGGTGGTCGTAGGTCGAGGTCAGTGTCATCAGCTTGCCGACGCCGATATCGGCGATCCGCTCGTCGCTCATGCCCTGGAACTCGGCGGGGTACTCCATCGCACCGGCGCCGATGATCGCGCCCTGGCCCGGCATGAGGCGCGGCACCGAGTGCACGGTACCGATGGTGCCGGGGTTGGTCAGCGAGATGGTGACGCCGGAGAAGTCGTCGTTACCGAGCTTGCCCTCGCGGGCCCGGCGCACGACGTCCTCGTAGGCCGCGTGGAACTGACCGAAGCTCATGTCTTCGGTTTCCTTGATGGCGGCCACGGCCAGCGATCGGTTGCCGTCCTTGCCCTGGAGGTCGATCGCCAGGCCCAGGTTGGTGTGGGCCGGGGTGACCGAGTTCGGCTTGCCGTCGATCTCGGCGAAGTGGCGGTTCAGGTTCGGGAACGTCTTGATCGCCTGCACGATCGCGTAACCCAGCAGGTGGGTGAACGAGATCTTGCCGCCGCGGGTGCGGGCGAGGTGGTTGTTGATCACCAGGCGGTTGTCGATCATCAGCTTGGCCGGGATCGCGCGCACCGACGTCGCGGTGGGGATCGTCAGCGAGGCCGACATGTTCTTGGCGATCGCGGCGGCGGGGCCGCGCAGCACCTTGTTCTCCGGACCGGCGGCGGCAGCCTTGGGCGCGGTGGTGGCCGGTGCGTTAGACACCGGTGCAGGTGTGGTCTGCGGTGCGCGCACCGTCTTGGCGGCCGGAGCCGGAGCGGCGGCTGGAGCCGGAGCCGGAGCGGCGGCTGGAGCCGCGGCGGGCTTGGGCGGTGCCGTCGCTACCACGGCTTTGGGAGCCGGGGTCTGCGCAGCAGCCGCCTTGGGGGCTGCGGCTGCTGAGGGAGCGGAGGAGGCGACCGGTGTCTGGCTGTTAGCGGATTCGGTGGCTTCCGGCGTGTAGTCCGCGAGAAACTCGTGCCAACTCGCGTCGACCGAGGACGGGTCCTGTTTGAACTTCTGATACATCTCGTCGACTAGCCACTGGTTCTGTCCGAACTGGGAAGTTGAGCTGCTCACAGCTGGTGTTCGCCTCATTTCGTTCTTCGCGCTGCGACGTTTGTGACGTGCCCGGCAGGGGAATCAGCGGATGGCTGCCGATGCGCCCTCACCGAGCATATGCCCAGCGGTTGACAGGCGTCGCTACCGGTCTTGGGTCGACACTATGCCCTCTGCCTCCAGCCCCGCCGCCCAGAGTCGGGAGTACCGGCCGTTACTGGCGAGTAGGTCTGACGGTGCGCCGAATTCCACGATACGGCCGTGTTCGACCACCGCGACCAGATCGGCGCGCGCCGCGGTCGCGAGTCGATGCGCGACCACCACGGTGGTCCGCCCCCGTGTCAGCGATCGGCTCGCTACCAGCACCGATGCCTCGGTTTCCGGATCGAGGGTGGAGGTGGCCTCGTCGAGGAGCAGCAGGTCGGGATCGACCAGTTCGGCCCTGGCCAAGGCGATCAGCTGGCGCTGTCCGGCGGACAGCCCGCGGCCGCGTTCACCGACCGGATGATGCATTTTTCGAGGTAAACCATTGATCATTTCCGACGCCCCGACGGTGTCGGCCGCGATCGCGATGTCCACCGATGTGGCAAATGTTTGCCCGAATGCAATGTTGCTCGCCACGTCGCCGGTGAACAAGTGAACTTCCTGGGGCACAATTCCCAGCCGCGTCCGGTACTCGGTGAGGACATATTTACGCAGATCCACACCGTCGACCCGGATCGCGCCCGCCGCCGGATCGGGCGGGAGGTCGTAGAGACGGGCCAGCAGCTTCACGATCGTCGACTTGCCCGCGCCGGTCGGGCCCACCAGTGCCAGCGTCGCGCCGGGCGCAACGGTGAAGGTGACGCCGTCGAGGGCGGGGGCGCTCGCACCGGGGTAGCGGAAGTGAACGTCGTCGAAGCTGATCTCACCGCGCAGGCGATCGACAGATATCGCGTCGGGTGGGTCGGCGGCGATCGACGATGTGGTGCGCAGCAGGTCGCCGATGCGCCGGAGTCCGACCCTGGCCTGCTGGTAGCCGTCGAAGACCTGGGACAGATCCTGGATGGGACTGAACAGCAGACCGAGGTAGAGCACGAACGCGACCAGCGTTCCGGTGGACGTGCGTCCGTCGGCGACGGCGTTGGCGCCCAGGTAGACCACCACGGCCAAGGCCACGTCGGCCCAGGCGAGGCCGAAGGAGAAGTAGGCCGCGATCGCGCGCTGGGCGCGGATCCTGGCATCGCGATAGCGGTGGGAGTATTCGGCGAAACGCCGCGCGGCGGCAGGCTCGTAGCGGGCGGCCTGCACGGCGCGCAGGCCCGCGATGTTCTCCTGGAATCCGGCGTTGACCACCGAGACCCGTTCGCGCGAGACGGTGTAGGCGACCGAGGACACCCGCCGGAAGGCAAGGGTGGCCAGCAGCATCGGCGCGACGGCGATCAGCACCACCACGGCCAGCCCCGCATCGATGAGGAACAGCCCGAGGGCGACGCCGATCAGGGTGATCAGCGCGACCAGCCCGGTGGCGACCCCGGTCTGCAGGAACGTCGACAGCGCGTCGACGTCGGTGGTCATCCTGGTCATGATGCGGCCGGACAGTTCACGCTCGTAGAAGTCCAGGCCGAGCCGCTGCAACTGGGCGTAACTACGCACCCGCAGACCGAACAGCACGCGCTCGCCCGTGCGCGCGGTGAGGACGGTGACCACGGCGCCGACCACCAGACCGACCAGTACCAGACCGATCCCGATCACCGCCGAGACGAGCAGCGCGGTGTCGTCGCCGGCGGTGACACCGGTGTCGATGGCATAGCGGACCAGCGGCGGGAAGGCGATCCCGACCAGCGCGTCGACGACGAGCAACAGGACGACCACACACACCAGGCCGCGGACCGGGCGCAGCAGTGCGCGCAGGCCGAAGTCGGGTTGGGGTGCGCGCAGGTCGCCGGGCAGGGCGGGGTCTTCGGTGGCCGGTGGCAGTGCGTCGACGGCGGCGCGCAGCTCCGGCGTTTCGCTGAGGTCGGTCGACGCCGACGCCATGGATCGGGGTCTGCCCGCGTCGTCGCGCGGGGTGGTCGGGTCGGCGGCCGTCGGCACCACCGAACCGGTGGGTGCGGGCAGCCGGATGACACGGTCGGCCTGGGCCAGCGTCGATTCGCGGTGCGCCAGGATCAACGTGGTCCGCCCGCCCGGATCGGGCAGGCGACGGAAGATCTCGGCTTCGGTGACGGCGTCCACCGCGGAGGTGGCGTCGTCGAGCACCAGCACGCGGGGACGGGTGAGCAGCACCCTGGCCAGGGCGATGCGCTGGCGTTGACCGCCCGAGAGCGTCAGCCCGCGTTCGCCGATGACGGTGTCGTAGCCCTCCGGCAGTGCGGCGATGAACTCGTCCGCGGCGGCGGCCCTCGCGGCCGCCGCGATCTCCGCGTCGGTGGCGTCGGGCCTGCCGAGCGCGATGTTGGCGGCGATGGTGTCGGAGAACAGGAACGGATCGTCGAAGACGACACCGACCGCGCCGCGCAGCTCGTCGGCGCGCAGGTCGGCCAGGTCGACGCGGGTGCCGTCGGCGCCGACGAGGTTGATCCGGCCCGTATCGGGTGCGTAGAAGCGGGGGAGCAGCAGCGAGAGCGTGGACTTACCCGAGCCCGCCGGGCCGATCACCGCCACCGTCTCGCCGGGGTGCACGGTGAGATCGAGTTCCTGCAACACCGGTTGATCCGGTTCGAAACCGAAACCGACAGCATCGAATTCGATCCCGAGTGGTCCCGGCGGCAGCTCGGTGGGGTCCGCTGGATCGACGAGTATCGGCGCCGCGTCGATCACCCCGAAGACCCGATCGACGGCGGCCTTGGTGAGCTGAGCCATGATCACCACCGAGGTGATCGTGCGGGCCGAGGACGTCATGGTGGCGAGATAGGCGGTGAACGCGAGGAAGGTGCCGATGCCGATCGCGCCGTGCGCGGCGAGCACCCCGCCCACGATGATCACCGCGACCAGCCCGGCCTGGGGCAGCGCCGACACCACCGGCGCGAACCTGGCATTGATCCGCGCGGCGCGCATCCGCTCGGCGAACAGCAGCCGACCGTGGTCTTCGAGGATGTCGACCATCCGGGATTCCTGCCCGAATCCCTTCACCACCCGGACTCCGGTCACCGTCTGTTCGACGTGTTCGGCGAGGTCGGCCGCGCGCTGCTGGGCCGACCAGGTCGCCGCGTAGAGCCGGGGCCGCATCCGCAACACGATCAATGCCATCGCGGGCGCGACCAGCAGCGCGGCCAGCGCCAGCGGCGGACTCAGCCACACCATCACCACCGCCGACAGCACGAACTGCAACACGGCCAGTCCCGACCACGGCACCATCGCCAGCAGTCCCTGCACCAGTTGCAGATCGGTGATGGAGCGCGACACCACCTGTCCGGTGCGGATCGCGTCCTGACCCGCGCCGTCGAGCCGCTGGAGGGCGGCGAGCAGCGAAATCCGCAGGCTGTGCTGCGCTTCCAGCGACAGTTTGCCCGCCCAGAGCCTGCGCGCGAACGTGACGACGAACCGGGTCACAGCCAGCCCGGCGAGCACAGCGGCGGCGCTGCCGATCACCGCGGTGTCGCCCACCTGTGCGGCGTCGACCGCGCGTTTGGTGGCCAGCGGTGCGGCGATCGCGACGGCCGCACCCGCCAGCACCGAGACCACGATGCCCGCCAGCAGCCGCGGATGTTCCAGGCACAGCCGCCAGAGCCTGCGGATCCAGCCCGACGAACCCGCGGTCGCGGGCACTACAGGTCTCGGTTGCGCAGGTCCCACCACCCCGCGGCGCCGACCGCTGCGGTCCACAGCAGCAGTACCACCAGGGCCGCCGGTGTCGGTGCGAAGACCTCGGCCTCGTCGAACGAGCCCGCGCTCACTCCGGCCACCGTGGCCGAGACGGGCAGCAGCGCGGCGAATCCGCCCGCGCCGAAACCCTTGGCCACCACCCAGATCAGCGGTTCGAGCGCGAACGCCCAGCCGAGCACCAGCCACACCGCGCCGCTGAAGGTGCGCAGCAGCAGCCCGATTCCGGCGCCGAGCACCGCCCAGCACATGGCGACCAGCAGACCGGCGGCGAGCACCTCGATCAGCTGCCAGCCGAGTGCGAATTTTCCGCGCGCCGCGACGAGCAGCACCAGGAAGCTCACCAGCTCGGCGGCCAGCGCGACAGCGAAGGCGAACGCGGCGGTGGCGAGGTATTTCACGATGGCCAACCGGTCGCGATCGGGCGCGAACAGCACGCTCAGCGCCATGGTCTTGTGCCGGTACTCACCTCCGGTGGCGGCGATGCCGAGCAGTGCGGCGACCACGAAGACCGCGATCATCCCGAGGTAGAGCCCGACCGTGGCGGCGCCGGTCGCGGGCTGACCCTTCGGATCGGCAGGCCCGGACATGATCGCGGTGATCAGCGTCCCGACCAGTGCCAGCGCGATCGGCGCGGCCAGCAGCAACCGGGTCTGTCGCAGCGCGACGATCTTGCGCGCCTCGGTATCGATACCGGGAACGAGATCGGCGGGCAGCACGGAGGTGGTCATCGGGGCATCCCATACGAGGTCGGCGCCGGGGCGTACGCGGCGGGATTCGGTGTGGGCAGGGTGTGCCGGTGACGGCGTGGCTTGGTGAGCGAGGCGAGCACCCGGTCGGGGTGGATGGGGTCGGCCACGATGCTGCCGATCCGGACCTGCGCGAGCTCCGCGACGGCACGGATGGTGGCCTCGTCCGCCTCGGCGACGGCCAGCCGGCCGTCGGGGCGCATCACCGCGTCGGTGAAGCCCCGTCCCGCCAGCGCGGTCGCCAGTGCGATGGACGGGGACGCGGCGACGACGAGCCGGTCGGGATGGCCGCGGCGCAGCTTGGCCGGTGCGCCCTGCCAGACGACAGTGCCTTCGCTGAGCACCACGAGTTGATCGGCGCTCGCCACCACATCGGCCAGTGCGTCCGAACTCACCAGCACGGTGCCGCCGCGGTTCACCTGGCGGCGCAGCAGCTCGTGCAGCCAGCCGCGTTCGATGCCGTTCGCACCCGCGAACAGATCGTCGAGCACCAGCAGCGGGGGATCGGCCAGCAACGCCATGGCCAGGGCCAGACGCGTCTGCTGACCCGGATGCAGCTGCGCCACCACGGTTTCGGCGACGGCGGTGAGCCCGGTCTCGTCGAGCACCGCCGCGACCCGGCGACGGGACGCGCCCGCGACCGGCGCGTAGCACCGCAGCTGCTCGCGCACGGTGCGTGCCGGATGCAGCCCACGGGGGCTCAGTACCGCCCCGACCGCGGCGGGACCGTGGCCGGGGCCTTCGATATCGCCGGTGGTCGGCTGCTGGAGTCCCAGCACCATCCGCAGCACCGTCGACTTGCCTGCTCCCGCGGGACCGACGAGCGCGGTGACCGACCCCGCCGGGACGGTGAAGTCGATCTCGTGGACCGCGCTCACCGGACCGAACTGTTTGCCGACGCCACGCACCAGCACAGCGTCACCGCCGCGGCTCCTGCTCACTTCTTGTTCACCTTGCCGGTGCCGATCGCGGGCAGCGGATCGGCGTCGATCACGTTGTGCAGCGGAGTGGGCCACATCGTCGGCGCGGGGCCGAAAGCCTTGTGCGCGTTCTCGATGGTGACCTTGCCCAGCGCCCGGTTGCCCGCGCCACCGATGGCGGCGCCGATGCCGGCGGGCAGCACTTTGCCCGCCATCAGCGCGGCGCGCTTGGTGATGAAGCGCTTCATGAACTGTTGCAGCAGTTTGCTGTTGATCCCGCCGAGGCCGGGAACCTTGCCTGCCAGCGCGCCCGCCCAGTTCTTCGACTGGGTGCTCAGCCCCTTCTGCACGATCGCCATTCCGGCGTCACCGAGCACGACCGCGAGCACCAGCGCGCGCCGGGCTTCCTTGTTCTCGGGCTCGATGCCGTGCACCGCGGCCTGGGCCAGGGTGAACAGCGCCGATGCCTCCATGAAGAACACGGTCTCGGCGCTCACGGCCCCGAGCGCGGCGATCGTGCCGACCCCGGGCACCGCCGCGGTGGCGCCGACCGCGGCGCCACTGCCGGTGACGGCGAGCAGATACTGCTTTTCGAGCCGTGTCACGATCTGGGCCGGACTCTCCCCGGGATGACGCTCACGCAGGAACTCGACATAGCGGCGTACGGCCGGCGCCTGCAGCTTCGATCCGGTGTCGAGCACATCGACCACGGCTTTTTCGATCGCGTTCTTGAACACGGCGTCGTCCTCCTCTTCGCCCCAACGAGTCGAACTGTAGGGCACTTGCGCGCCCCAGAGCTCATCATGCCAACGACCACCGACAGCCCGCGGTTCCGTGACGTGCGCGACCGATTCCGGTCGGCCGGTCCGACTGACGCTGTCGGCCGCGGGCCCGGGTTCTACGCTGACCCGATGAGTGAAAACCAGCCAACCCGACTCATCCGCGATTTCACCGAAGCCGGTGCCGAGTTCGCGACGATCACCCTCGACCACCCGCCGCTGAACCTGTTCGATCGCACACTCATCGCGTCGCTGATCGCCGATATCGCCGCGGTGCGCCGGCTGCCGCCGCGGGCATTGCTGATCAGGGCCGAGGGAAAGGTCGTCTCGGGCGGAGTCGACGTGAACATCTTCGACGGCCGAACCGTCGAGGAGGGCGCGCAGCTGTGGCGTGAGCTGTTCGAGCAGATCATCCACCCCCTGGAAGCGCTGCCGTGTCCGGTGGTGTTCGCCGCGCACGGGCTGACCCTGACCGCCGCCTTCGAGATCTCGCTGGCCTGCGACATCATCCTGGCCGCGCCGAAGGCGAAGTTCGGGCTGGTGGAGACCGTGGTGGGGCTCACGCCGTCGATGGGCGGGCCGCAGCGGCTCGCCGAGCGGGCGGGTTCGGGCCGCGCCCGCGAGTTCGTGATGACCGGCGACCTCTACCCTGCCGCGACGATGGCCGAGTGGGGCGTGGTCAACGCGGTCCACGAGGACCTGGAGACCGAGGCTCGCGCGCTGGTCACCCGTCTCGCCGACGGCCCGACACGCGCGCACGCGGCGACCAAGCAGATCATCGAGGCGTGGCGTTCCCGCGGTGTGGCACACGCTGATTCGGTGACGCCGGAGGTCTCGGGCGAGCTGTTCGCCACCGCGGACCTGCGCGGCGCGGTCCGCAGCTTTCTCGATATCGGACCGGGTAAGGCGACCTATCGCGGCGAATGAGCGCGCCGACTGCCTGACAGTGATGTGATCCACGTCATATAGTCACAGGTGCGGCTGTATCGACGTACGGAGGTCCGGATGGGTCATGGCGAGCACGAACCGGGCGCGGCCGTCTTCGAGTTCCCCGCCACCAGTGCGGCAACGCAGCTGCGGCGGGGCTCCGACGGCGTGCTGCGCTACGGCGACCTCAGCCCGGCCCTCACCGAACTGCTGGACCTGCGCGTGCACTCGTTCACGAATCGGGAGGCGGTCGTGGAGGTCGGCGGGCCGCGGCTGACCTACCGCGAACTCTGGCACAGCGCCTCGCGGATCGCGGGCGGCCTGCAGGGTCACGGCATCGGCTACGGCGATCGGGTCGCGGTGCACATGCCGACCAGCGCGCGCTGGGTGCAGGCGTTTCTCGGCGCGTTGCTCTCGGGTGCAGTGCCGGTGCTGGTGCCCGACGCCCTGCCCGCCGCGATCGCCGACCGCGTGATCGCCGACAGCAGAGCCGATTTCGTCCTCGGCCCCGACGGCCCGCTGCCCGACAGCACCGCCTACATCGATGACGGTGCGGCCCTGGATGATCCGGCGCTGCTCTGCTACACCGGCACCCGTCGGTCCATGCCCGCGGGTGTGGAGCTGTCCAACGAGAACCTGCTGTCGGCGGTGTCGTCGGTGGTCGGCGCGCTCGGGCTGCCCGCCGACGGGTTGCGCAATCTGGTGTTGCTGCCGCTCGCCCATGCCAGCGGGTGCGTGGATCAGCTGCTGCCCACCTTCGCGGTGGGTGGCACGGTCGTGCTCGCGCCGGGTGCGCGCAGTCTCGCCGACGTGCTGGTGCGGGAGCGGATCGACACCGTCTCGGGGACGCCGCGGATCCTCGCCGGGCTGGTACCCGAACTCGTCGCCCGCCGTGCCGGCGCCGGTGTACGCCGGATCAGCAAGGCCTGTCACCGCTCCGAACGCGCCGCCGCGGCGGCCCCCGCCACCCTCACCGCCGCGCTGCGCGGGCTGTTCCCCGCGGCCAAGCAGTGGTCGGTCTGGGGGGCCACCGAGACCAGTGGAATCGGCCTCGTGGTCGACGACACCGAGCGTGTCGACGCCGGATCGGCCCTCGGATTCGCCTTCGGCGGAACCGAATTGGCCCTGGCCGGCCCGCAGGCAGGCACCGGTCACGGCGAATTGCTGTGTCGCGGACCGAATGTCAGCCGCCGCTACTGGAACAACCCCGACGCCTCGGCCGCCCGGTTCAGCGGAAGCTGGTTCCACACGGGCGATTTCGTGAGCATCGATGCCGACGGACTGGTCCGGGTGGACCCGAGCCGTCGCGTCAGCGGGCTCTGATCCGGGCGGGTCAGAGCAAGCGCGCTCGCAGGGCATCGCGGAGGTCGCCGGTGAGGCCGACCGTGGTGAGGTAGGTCTCGATGTCGCCGTGGGTCTCGCGGACGCTGGCGTCGGCGGTGCGCAGGTATTCCTCGCGGACGCCGAGCAGGTCGTCGGAGAGCGCGTCGCCGTTGCCGATCTTCGGCTCCAGCAGCCTGCGCAGCGGTTCGACCGCCGCGTTGCTGGCCAGGAAGTCGGTGTACACGTCCTCCTCGGTGACGCCGACCGCGCGTAGCAGCGTGGCCACGGCCCAGCCGGTGCGGTCTTTGCCCGCCGCGCAGTGCACCAGCACCGCGCCGTCGCCGCGCACGACCGAGCCGGCCAGCTCGGCGATCGCGGTGTGCGCCTCGGGCAGCGTCGGGAAGGCGCGGTAGACCTCGATCATGTGCGCGAACGCCGAGATGGTCTTCGCCTCGTGCGGCGGCGCCTCTTCCATCCGCGAATCGAACGGCGTCACGTGCAGCCGTACGTCGCCGGGCAGGGTGTCGTGGCCGATGTGGTCGATCTCCACGATGCCGCGCAGATCGTGCACATCGGTGACCCGCAATTCACGCAGGGTGTCGTGCCCCTTGTCGTCGAGACCGCTCAGCTGGGCCGACCGCAGCAGGACGCCGGGGCGAACGGTGGTGCCGTCGGCGGTACGAAGGCCGCCCACATCGCGGAAATTGAAGGTGCCGCTGAGAGCGAACTGGTCGGCAGGAGGCGAAAGAGTCACCTGACCAGGTTATCGGCGACTCCGTCGCCGCCGCGCCGAGTTCGCGGATCGGTCACCGGATGTGTTGCGTCCGTTCCGGTGGGTGCCACTGTGCCGTCGCACACACCTCCGGAGCGTCGTCGCTCACACCCACGGAGCTGACCAGGGCCTACTTGTACAATCGACCAGGTGCGCGGATTCCGGCGCGGGGGTGTCGGATATCCAGGAATGCGACAAATTGAGGCCGTATGGTCGGTTTTACAAAAGGTCGCATTCGGATAACAAAACAATCTTTCAGTCTGAAAAGGATGGCTGAACCAGTTCGTGAATCCTGAAAACCTTCTAAGATCGAGCTCGGTGACCACCAAGCTCGCATCGCCGCGGGCAGCGATATTTGTTGCCGAGGAGTCGTCGTTGAGCGCCAGCCGTGAACTAACTGAAATTTCGCTACGGCCCGCCGTATGTGATGCCGTCGAACAAGCCGCCGCCAGTTCGGACGCTACCGGCGTTCGGGCGCTGCGGGTGTTCTTACATGCCGGGCTCAGCACCTACTGGCCGTTGGTGAAGGCCGCGCCAGCCCGGCGAATCGCCGCCTATGAAGCCGCGTTGCAGACCTTGCGTCTGCGGTGGGCGCCCACCGGTGACACCATCGGCGACCCGACCGCCGTCGCGATGTTCCGCGAGATGGACGACGAGGCCGCCGACTTCCTCGGGATGTGCGCGCGCCTGTCCGGCACGCAGTGGCTGGAGCCGGTCGACTCGGTGGCGGGCTACCTCGTGTCGGTGTTCCACGGCGCGGTGCTGCGCTGGCTGGCCGACGGAAACGACGAGACGATCCTCGTGGTGATCGACGACCTGGTCGGCTGCTTGACGCTGAAGGCGGTCGAAAGCTGACCCGCAATGCTGGACGACTGACCAAATAGGTGGTTCAGTAGTCGTGTGACACCGACGACATCGCTGCATCATCTGCACGCGGCGACCGCGGAGCTCGACCCGCCGCTGGCCGCCGTCGACCTGACCGCGCTCGACCGCAACGCCGCCGACCTGGTCCGGCGCGCGAACGGCATCGCGGTGCGGGTGGCGAGTAAATCCGTGCGCTGCCGGGCGGTGCTCGAGCGCGTACTCGGCGACGGACTGACCGCCCGCGACGGCTTCGCCGGGATCATGGCGTACTCGCTGCGTGAGGCCATCTGGCTGGTCCGCCTCGGTGCCCGCGACGTGCTGCTCGGGTACCCGGTTCTCGACCGTGCCGCGCTGGCCGAACTGGCCGCCGCCCCGGCCCTGCTCGAGGCGATCACGCTGATGATCGACGATGTCGCCCAGCTCGAACTCACCCGGGCCGCGCTCGGCACCGAGCTGGTCCACCCCCGCGTCTGCCTCGACGTCGACGCGGCTTTGCGGATCGGCCCCCTGCACCTGGGTGCCCGGCGCTCGCCCGTGCGCAGCCCCGAGGACGCCGCCGCGCTGGCCGCCGAGGCGCTGCGGCGCGGGTTCGCTGTGGTCGGTGTGATGACCTACGAGTCGCAGATCGCCGGACTGCCCGACAGCAACCCCGCGGTGCGCGTGGTGAAACGCCTGTCCGCACTCGAAATCGGGCGCCGCCGTACCCGGGTGGTCGATGCTGTCCGGGCGGTGACGGGCCCGCTGGAGATCGTCAACAGCGGTGGCACCGGTTCGATCGAAGTCTCGATCACCGATCCCGATGTCACCGAGGTGACCGCCGGTTCCGGCCTCTACGTGCCGACCCTGTTCGACCACTACCGCTCGTTCACGCCCCGCCCCGCGCTGTTCTTCGCCACCCCTGTCCTGCGCAAACCCGCACCGACCATCGCGACCGTCTTCGCGGGCGGCTACATCGCGTCGGGCCCCGCGGGTCCGAGCCGCGTCCCGGTCCCCGTGTGGCCCGCGGGGCTGAAGCTGCTCGGCTCCGAAGGCGCGGGCGAGGTCCAGACGCCCCTGGCCGGTGGCGCCGAACTCGAGATCGGTGATCGCGTCTGGTTCCGCCATGCCAAGGCGGGCGAACTGTGCGAACGCTTCGCCGAGCTCCATCTGGTCGACGAGGCGGGCACCCGCACGACGGTTCCCACCTACCGCGGCGAAGGTCAGTGCTTCGGCTGAGGTCGACAGGCGTCTCAGCGCAGGAGCGCGATGACCTCGTCATCGTCCAGTTGGTGAAAGTCGCTGTACGCCATGCCGACTCCACCCAGGTCGGTGGGCGTCCACAGGCAGACGAGCTCGTCACATTCGCGCTCGACCCGCCGCGCCGCCTCGGGCGCGGACACCGGCACGGCCACCACCAGCAGATCCGGCCGCTGCGCCCGCGCCACCCGGCACGCGGCCACCATCGTGGCCCCGGTCGCGATCCCGTCATCGACGATCACCACCGTGCGCCGCGCCAGGGGGATCGAGTCGCCGACCCGCAGGATCGCCTGCCGACGGCGTAGTTCGGCCCGCTCGGCCAGTTCCACCTCGTCGAACGCCTCTGTGCTCACCCGGCTGTGTTCGACGACGTCACGATTGAGGACCAGCAGTCCGCTCTCTCCGAGCGCCCCCATCGCCAGCTCCGGCTGCGATGGCAGCCCCAGCTTGCGGACCAGCAGGACATCGAGTTCCCCGCCGATCGCCGCGCTCACCGCCGCCGCCACCGGCACACCCCCACGTGGCAACCCGAGCACCAGTGGACGGGTGGTCCGCAGGTGTTCGAGGGCCGTGCCGAGAGCGCGGCCCGCCGCTGCCCGATCGGGGTACACCATCGCCTCGAACGCTACTCCGCTCCGGACGCCTCGGAAACGGTGAACCGTCGCAGCGACAGGCTGGGATTGGCGGTGCGCACCCTGGCCAGATGCGCCGTGTCGACCGTTGCCGAGGCCACGCCCGGTTCATCGCCCAGTTCGGCCAGCACCGTGCCCGCCGGGTCGATGATCATCGACGAACCCGCGCCGCGTGGCGCGCACTGATCGGCCGCGGCCACGTACACCGTGTTCTCGATGGCGCGTGCCCGCAGCAGCGTCGTCCACTGGTCGACCTTGGCCGGTCCCGGAATCCACTGCGCGGGCAGCAGCAACACGTGTGCGCCCGCCGCCGCGACACGCCGACACCCTTCCGGAAATCGCAGATCGAAACAGGTCTGCATGCCGAATACCACACCGTCGACAGCGAAAGTCGCAGGCGCGACGAGCGGCCCCGCTGCCACCACATCCGATTCCAGATGACCGAACGCGTCGTAGAGATGCACCTTGCGATACACCGCGACGCGCGCGCCGTCGGGCCCGTGCGCGACGAGGGTATTGCTGATCCGGGTCGCCCCCGGTGACGGCAACTCCACCACACCGGCAACCATGAATACGCCGAATTCGGCGGCGAGCGCCGCGAGTCCACTGGTGAACGGACCGTCGAGTGGTTGCGCGATCGCCACCACCCGCTCATCGAGCCGAGTCACAGCGAACATCGAGTATTCGGGCGCGAGCACCACGCGCGCACCCGCTGCGGCCGCCGTCCGCACGTGTTCTCGCAGGGTCGACAGATTGGTTTCGGGATCGGTTCCGGGGGCGAATTGGACCACCGCGATCCCTACTGTCACCGGCTGAAGTTCCTGATGTGCTGACCCGTCGCGCAGTTGCATAGGTCTCACCGTATTCACCTGGTGGTTGGGGCAGCTACCGCCAGGCAGTAAACTCGTGGTCAATGAGTACAAATGAGGTCGACAGCGTTCCTGCCGACAACGACAGGAACGACACCGGCCCGACTTTCGCCGATCTCGGGATCGATGACCGCGTGCTGCGGGCCATCGCCGATGTGGGCTACGAGTCGCCGTCCCCGATTCAGGCGGCGACGATTCCCCCGCTGCTCTCCGGCGCCGACGTGGTGGGCCTCGCACAGACGGGCACCGGCAAAACCGCGGCATTCGCGATCCCGATCCTGATGAACCTGGACACCGCGCAGCGCAAGCCGAGCGCCCTGGTGCTCGCGCCGACTCGTGAGCTCGCGATCCAGGTCGCCGAGGCGTTCGGCAAATACTCCTCGCACATCCCGGGTCTGCACGTGCTGCCGATCTACGGCGGGCAGAGCTACGGCGTGCAGCTGTCGGGTTTGCGCCGTGGCGCGCACGTCGTGGTCGGTACGCCCGGCCGCGTGATCGATCACCTGGAGAAGGGCACGCTGGACCTGTCGCAGCTGCGCTACCTGGTGCTCGACGAGGCCGACGAGATGCTCAAGATGGGCTTCCAGGAAGACGTCGAGCGCATCCTGCGTGACACCCCCAAGGACAAGCAGGTCGCGCTGTTCTCGGCCACCATGCCGGGTGTGATCCGCAAGATCTCCAAGCAGTACCTCAACGATCCGGTCGAGATCACGGTCAAGTCCACGACGCAGACCAGCTCCAACATCACCCAGCGCTATGTGCAGGTGTCGCATCAGCGCAAGCTCGATGCCCTCACTCGCGTGCTCGAGGTCGAAACCTTCGAGGCGATGATCATCTTCGTGCGCACCAAGCAGGCCACCGAAGAGCTGGCCGAGAAGCTGCGCTCGCGTGGTTTCTCCGCCGCCGCGATCAACGGTGACATCGCGCAGAACCAGCGCGAACGCACCATCGGCCAGCTGAAGGCGGGTGGCATCGATATCCTGGTCGCCACCGATGTCGCCGCGCGTGGTCTCGACGTGGACCGCATCTCCCATGTCGTCAACTACGACATCCCGCACGACACCGAGTCCTACGTGCACCGCATCGGCCGCACCGGCCGGGCCGGCCGTTCGGGCGAGGCGCTGTTGTTCGTGGCCCCGCGCGAGCGTCACCTGCTCAAGTCGATCGAGCGGGCCACCAAGAGCGCGCTCACCGAGATGCAGTTGCCGAGCGTCGACGACGTGAACGCCACGCGTGCCTCCAAGTTCGGTGACTCGATCACCGAGAACCTGGCCTCGGACAACATCGCGCTGTTCCGCAAGCTGATCGAGGACTACGAGGCCGAGCACAACACCCCGCTCGCCGACATCGCCGCGGCACTGGCCGTGGGCGGCTACGACGGCGACAACTTCTTCATGTCGCCCGAGCCGGAGCCCGCCCCGCGCCGCGAGCGTGACTACGACCGCGACCGTGAGCGCGCACCGCGCCGCTACGACGACGAGGACCGCGCCCCGCGTCCGCCGTCGTTCAACCGGGAGAACGGCGAAGAACTCGCCACCTACCGGATCAGTGTCGGCAAGCGGCACCGTGTGGTGCCCGGCGCGATCGTCGGCGCCATCGCCAACGAGGGCGGCCTGCGTCGCAGCGACTTCGGTCACATCAGCATCCGGCCCGACTACAGCCTCGTCGAGCTGCCTGCCAACCTGCCCAACGAAACGCTGGAAGCCTTGCGGCGCACCAGGATCAGCGGTGTGCTGATCCAGCTGACGCCCGACCAGGGCGCACCGGCGCAGCGTTTGAACGCTCGCGGCCCGCGCCGCGACCGCGAGGCACGTCCGCGCACCGAACGGCGTAAGCCGCGCACCTAGTCCGCTCGTGCGCACCAGGGCCGAGGTCAGGCGCGTTCGTCCTGTCCGTGGGTAGTGCCCTGGTCGCTCGCAGCGCTGGTTAAGGTGATGGGCGTCGGGTGTGCGTGAACACAGGAGGGCCGCGCTTGTTCGTGTCCGGTGATCGGGTGGTCGGTGCCGTCGGCGATCTCGCGCGCGCGGCGAACTGTGAGTTCGCGGTGTTGCGCGGAATCGACGCCGCTCTCGGCAATCTGCCCGGGGTTCCCGACACGACAGCCCCGCTGGTGCGCGCGGCCGAACCGTCCGCCGAACTGGTCGCCCACTTCGGTGACAGGCTGGTCCGGATCCCGTCGCCCGAGGTGCTCGGTGGCGACGCGACGGCCAGGATCGCGGCGCTGACCGCCGCCGCGGAGCACACCGCGCGAGCGCTGAGTTCCGGCGCCGAGGCGATCTACGGCGCGGTGTTCTTCGACGGTCGATTCGCCTGTGGTGCCGACCTTCTGGTCCGTGGTCGCGCTGGTTACACCGTGCACAGCGCGCTCGGTGAGTATTCGGTCGGCGTTCCCGGCGCGCCGCATCGTGGCGACGGTCGCGGGAACGCGCCGTCGGCGTGGTCGCACGTCGAGGACGCTGCGGTGTCGCCAGGTCCGGCGGGAACGCCTCTGCCGGCACGCGATTCGGCATCGGTGGACGAGGAGTTCAGTAGTTTCGCCGGATCCGGCGCGGTATCTCCTGCCGACAGCCGGGTGCTGCGACGCGAATTGGCCGCGGGCCGGACGCCTTTCGAGCGCGTCGCGGCGTCGGTGCAGGCGATCAAGGTCGATCCGGCTCGTGAATTGCTGAGTGCGCGCCTGGAATTCGCGGCGTGCGCGCAGGCACTCGCCGATGCGGGGATCGGAGTCGATCCCTGCGCGTATCTGTGGACCGCCGAGGGTGTGCGGCGCGAAGTGAGCGCGGAACTGGCGCCGGTGTATTCGGCGCGGCGGGCTCGTGTGGAGCACATCATCGAGGACAAGCTGGCGGAATTGCTGCCGGTCCAGTGGGGTGACCCGCGCTATCTGGCCTGCGGGCGGTGCCCGAGCTGCCGTGCCGCGGCGGCGAATGCGCGAGACCTGCTGCTGGTCGCGGGGATCCGACCCACCCAGCGGGCCAGGCTGCGTGAGGCCGGTGTGCTCACGATCGATCGTCTCGCCACCACCGGTACGCCTGTCCCAGGACTGGCTCCGCGCACGCTGGCGGCCCTGCGTAAACAAGCCGATATCCAGCTCGTCCGCGAACGCACCGGCCGCCCGGCCTTCACCCTGCGCGACGCCACCGCGCTCGGGGCCCTGCCCGCACCGCGCCCCGGCGACCTCGCCCTGGTCATCGACCTGGACCGGCACGGCGCCATGACCGGCCTCGAACTCGCCGACGCCACCACCATCGTCTTCCGGCCGGTCGTTGCCGGTGTGGAGCAGCCGAACAGCGTCGGTTACCGGCCGCGTATGCCCGTCGGTCCGATGGACACCAACGCCGTGGTCTTCGGGCCCGGCGGCGTCGAACCCGCGAACGCGGCGGGCTACCCCAGCGCCGATCCGGCCGAAGCGGACACCATCTCGTTCGGGCGCATAGTCATCGGTGACGACTCGGCCATCGGCGACGACCCGGCGGATCCGCTTGCCGCCGATCCGCGCCAGACCGGTGTCGACGCGGTGCCGCGCAGCTCTCTCGGCCTCGAACACGCGGGCCCGTCGACGCAGGACGGGGGAGTGCTCGAGGAGCTGCTGGAGATCATCGCCGAGCATCGGGCGGCGGATCCGGATGTGCGCGTGTACCACTACGGTTCGGATATTCGCACGGCACTGCTCGATGGGGCGGGCAGGCTCGGCACCGGTGCCGATCTGCTGGACGAGCTGTTGGCCGAGGGCGCGCTGGTCGACCTGGCGCCGATCGTGCGCACGGCGCTGCTGATCGGCGAACAGTCCTATGACGCAACGGGACTCGCCGCGCTGCTGCCGGATACGCCGGGTCGGGCGGCGACGGTTCTGGGCATCCGCGACTGGCTGCTCGACCGCGCGGCCGACGCGGGAATCGCGGTGCCGGGCACCCGGTTCGCCGTGGCGGAATCCGACGTGCCGCCCTCGCTGCACCCCGGCTCGCTGGAAGCGGCGCTGAGCGAGTTCGCCGCGGACGCGCAGGGGGATTCGGCGCGCGCCGCCGCCCTGACGGCCGCGGTCCTGGGCTATCACCGGCGTGAACGGCAGCCGCGCTGGTGGGCCCACATCGATCGGCTCGGCCATCCGGTCGGCGACTGGGCCGACGCACCGGGTGTGCTCGTCGTCGAATGGGGCACCGTCGACACCAAATGGCATCGCACGCCACAGCTTCCGACGATGCGCCGCTACCTGACGCTCACCGGCAGGTTGGGCACGGGCGCGACGCTCACCCCGGGCACCCAGATGGTCACCATCTACGACGGTGCCGCCGCGGCGGGCATGACCCAGACGCTCGGCCGCCGCGCCACCGCCACCGCCACCGTGCTCGGGTGCGCCGTCGACCCGAATTTCGACGACACCGTCCGGCTGGAAGAGCTGCTCCCGGCAGGCTGCCCGCCCTACGACGACCTGCCCGCCGCCATCGCTCCCGGCCCGCCCGACGGGGAGGCCGAGATCGAGGCCGCACTGGAGCACACCGCTCAGGATCTGCTGATGAGCCTGCCGTGGGTGCCGGAGAACGCGGTCTACGATGTGCTGCTGCGTCGCGCGCCCCGGCTGCGCGACGGGATGGCGCTGCCGCAGCCCCACGACGATCTCGGCGCCGTCCTCGCCCACGCGGTCGGCGCACTGGACGCCTCGTACCTGGCCGTGCACGGGCCGCCCGGTACCGGCAAGACCGGCATCACCGGGCGTGCGCTCGAGCGGCTCGTCACCCGCCACAAATGGCGGATCGGGGTGGTGGCGCAGTCGCACGCGGTGATCGAGCGGATCTTCGACGCGGTCGTGGAAGCGGGCCTGCTGCCCGAACTCGTGGCGAAGAAGGACGTCGCCTCGGTCGGTCCGGATTGGTCGGCGATCGATGCCGCCCGGTACCCGCGCTTTCTGGACAATGCTGTCAACGGGTGCGTGATCGGTGGTACCACGGCGGATTTCGTCGACGAACGACTGATCGCGCCCGGCGCGCTCGACCTGCTGGTGATCGCCGACGCGGGCGAATGCTCACTGGCCGACACCGTCGCGGTCGCGGTGAGCGCGCGCAACCTGCTGCTGATCGGCGATCCGGTCCCGGCCAGGGCGCAGGCGAAACATCCGGAGCCCGTGCAGGTCTCGGCCCTGGAATGGCTGTGTGCAGGCGCGGGGACCCTGCCCGTCGAACGCGGCTACTTCCTCGACCGGACCTGGCGCATGCACCCCGCGATCTGCGAGCCCGTGTCGGCCTGCTGCTACGACGGCCGGCTGCGCGCGGACGAGGCCATCACGCTGACAAGGGATCTGGCGGGGATCGCGCCCGGGGTGAGCACGGTGCTCGTCGAGCACCGCGGCAGTGCCACCGAATCCGATGCCGAGGCACGCGAAGTGGTGCGCCAGGTCCGGATCCTGCTCGGCGAGACGTGGACCTCCGACGGCGGAACCCGCAAACTCCACCCACACGACATCTTCGTGGTCGCGCCGTACGCCGCCCAGGTGGCGCGGATCCGGACGCTGCTGGCCCGCGCCAAGATCGAAGACGTGCTGGTGGGTACTCCGGATCGCTTCCGTGGCCGGGAAGCCGCGGTGGTCCTGTTGTCGATGACCACGTCGACCCCCGCCGACGCGCCCTTCGGGATGCGGCCGCTGTTGTCGCGCACCGTCATCCATGCCACGCTGTGCCGGGCTATGTGGAAGGCGATCGTCATCCGCTCACCCCTGCTCACCGAGTACCTCCCGGATACCGCCGAAGAACTCGCGGACCTCGCCGGTTTTCTCCAGCTCGGCTGATTCAGACGCTGCGGAGTAGGCGGCGTAGCCATTCGACGGCGGTGTCGGGGGTGGCGGGGGTAATGTCGATGTGGCGGCTGGCGTGGACCAGGTAGCGGCCGTCGCCGGTGAGGTCGATCCACGACAGCACGCCCGAGGGCTTGGGGTCGGTGCCTGCCGCGACGAGGATCTGGCCGATGCCAGTGCGGGGGCGCTGGAGGAGCCGGCGTATGCGCGCCGCGTCGGACGGGCCGGCGACGGGGGCGGTCACCAGGTCGCGGCTGTCCTCCTCGACCCGGGTCGCCGGTGCCGTGATGCGCGGGGTGAGTCCGGGGCGTTGGGCGGGGAGCCGGGAGAACACCTGGGCGGCAAGACGTTTCGTACTACCGACCTGCACGTGCACCGAACCGCCACGGTCGGCAGCGCTACCGGGATCCTGCACCGCGAGAACCGCGACATCCGCGGTGACCGCGCCGAGCATCCGCACCGGCGCGGGCGCGTGACCACAGACCTCGACCCGGATCTCCGGTTTCGCCAGCACCCGCAGGGCGGCCGCGAGGTCGGCGTCGAGGGTGCGAGCACACCAGGCGTCGAGCGCGGGTTGCTGGGCTGCCCGCTCGACGGTGTCGCGTGCGGACGCACGGACGGCGAGCGGATAGGGGATCCGGTCGCCGTCGGTGCGCGCCCAGCCCAGCGCGAACTGGTCCGGGGTGAAGTGCCAGTTCACTCCCGTTCGGTCCACTCACCGAGCACCGCGGGACTGGTCGGCTCCATCTTCCCGATCAGCGCGTTCACTTCGTCGGCGGGCTCGAGGTAGGTCGGCTCCTCCTCGAGGAACCGCAGGAACTCGTCTTCCTCGTCCTCGAGCTCCTCGGCCACCTGGGCGGGACGCGGACCACCGGAGGGCCGCGTCTGATCCGCGGCGGCGATCGCCCCACCCATCATTCCGCCGATCGCGCCCGCGCCCATCCCGGTGGCGGCTTCGCCACCGGACACCGAGGGATCGCGCTCCTGCCTGCCCTCGCTCGCTGCCTCCGTGGCCGTATCGCTTCCCGTCGCGTTGCCGGCGGCCGCGGTGTTCGCCGAGTGGGTCTCGTCGTTCGATTCGCCGGGGGGCGGTGTCGCGCCGGCGGGTACGGACGTAGTCGAGGTTCCCGCGCGACGGGTTCGGGCACTGACGGACATCGTGCCGGGGAAGGCCGTGGTCGAGGCCGGGGTGGTGGTGCTCACCCTGCTGGCGTTGGCAGGCGGCTGGTTCGGGGCTGTTGTCGCGGCAGGGGCGGTAGTCGCCGGAGTCGTCCCGTTCGCGACCACGCCCGGGGTCGCGGCGGTCCCGTTGGTCGGGAGCGCGCCGTTGCCGGTGGAGAGGGTGCCCGCAGTTCCGGCGACCGGCGCGGATGCGGCGGGCATCGTGGCGGCGGTGACGGTGGCCGGTGTCGTCGCCGACGAGACGACGGCGCTCGCCTGCGGAATTCCGGCCGGGAGAGCGGCACCCGACGCCGTCGCAGCGGCGGTGACAGTTCCTGTCTCCGTGGCGATTCCGGTGAAGGCGGGTACCCCGGACCCGGTCGGCAGGAAGGCTCCGGCGTAGATCGTCTCCATCGCCTGCACCGCGTCGAGGCGGGCGTTCTCGGCCTCGCGGGTGATGGTGGCGTTGTTCGCGGCCTGCTCGGAGTCCAGGAGCGCGGCCGCCGGATCGGGCTGTGCCCCCTCGGGTTCCGCGACCGCGGAGCGCAGGGACTCGGCGGCGTCACCGGCCTGGCTGAGCCGGACGCCGACCGCGGTCAAGACATCGGCGATGCGCCGACCGGCCTGCTCGAAGTCGCGTACCGCGTCGGCGGCCTGCTGGGCCGCCGCGCCGCGCCAGCCGTCGGCGATGGCGGCACGGATCTCACCGTGTGCGATCTCGACGCCGTCGCCGAGGCCCGAGGCGGTGGTGAGGAACGTCTCGCCCGCGCCTGCCAGTGCGGCTGGATCGAGTTGCCTTACCGCACTGTGAATGTCGGCATGGGACAGGTTGTCGAAGACTTCGACGACGGAAACGTAGTCCACATCGGTACGGCCGGAAATGCTACGCATCGCCATCACCGGGAACCTCGATCGCGGCGACCGCGCCCGCCAGTGCCTGATCGGCCTCGCGGAAGTTCGCCCCGGCGGCGCGGAACACGGCGGCCAGGTCACGCGCGGTGCTCGCGTAGGCGCGCAGTTCGTCGAGTGCCTCGGTGGCCTTGGACTCGAAACCGGTGCGCAGGGCGCCGCCCGAGGGGAGACCACCGAAACCGGGGATGACAGCGGTCGCGCTGAGCGCCCGCACCTGGGCCTCGACCTCATCGGCCAGCCGTTCGTAGCGCAGCGCGCAGCGCTCGGGCGCGCCGTCGGCGACGAGCACCCCGTCGATCCACAACCCGCCCTCGTCGACGGCTTGGCCGAGAGCCGCCGTATTCGGCAGCCCCGTTCGATTCGGTTGCACCGGTTCCCCCTTCGTCGTTCATCGCACCGCGGTGAGTACCCACTCCGCGATATCGGCCGCCACGCGGTGCTGCACCGGTTCGTGCAACAGGTCGTGTCCGGCGTCGGCGTACTCGCGCAAATCTACCGATCGGTGCCGTGCTGTCCATAGCCGGATTACATCGACGGGTGCGCGCCGGTCGTCCACGCCGTGCACCGCGAGCAGCGCGAGACCGGGCTCCGGCGCGATGTCGGCGACGCGGCGCGGAGTACCACACAGGATGAGTCCGGCCAGGTCAGCGGAGTTTTCGTGGGCGAGGTGCACGGCGGTCACGGCGCCGAGGGAGTGCCCCATCAACACCGGCGGGTCCGGGTGATCGGCGCGGACGAGTTCGAGAAATCCCCGCGCGTCGGCGGTCAGCTCGTCGATGGTGCCCGGCGCGTCGGGATCGCCCTCGCTCAGTCCCTGCCCCGAGGTGTCGAGGGCCCACAGCTCGATCCCGGCGGGACGCAACGCCGCGGCGAAGCGGTGATAGTGGCCGCTGTGCTGACCGGTACCCGGCAGCAGCGCCAGCCGCGCCGCCGGTCGGTCGACGGACCAGCACCGGCAGTGCAATCGTCCACGCTCGCTGTCGAAATAGGGCACCTGTCGATTATCGCTGTTCGGCCGATCGAATTGTTCTGGGAGACAGCACTAGTACGTGGTACCCCGTGATGGGAACCGCAGGTGACGTGGGCTGCACACGGTGGGCCCGCAGCCGTTAGACTTCGCGCGTCGAACCGGGTCAACAGAGTCGAGGGTTACAGATGTTGTCGTTCCGTCGTTGCGTCGTCCGTGTTGTGGTCGGTGCGGCTGTCGTGACCAGCGCCTCGCTCGGTTCCGGCGCCGTCGCGGGCGCCGCCCCGCTGTCCCTGTGCGGACAGGCGCGCCAGGACGTCGCGATCAGGTCGAGTGTGCCGCTGCTGGACTGGTCGGAGAACTTCGGCATCGACGCCCAGGGTGACCTGTGGGTTTCGCGGGTCATGCGCGGCGAGGTCCAGCGCTACGACCGCGACGGGCGCCTGACCGCCACGGTGGCCGTGCCCTCGCCCGGTGCCGTCCGGCTCGGTCCCGACGGACTGCTGTACGTGGTCACCGGTAACTCGCCGCTGGCCGGCTCGGGCGGCATCGTCCGCTTCGACCCGGCGGCCGCGCGCCCGAACCCCGTCGCCTTCGCCACCGGCTTCCCGCAGCCCAACGGTGCCGCCTTCGACGCCGACGGCAATCTGTACGTGACCACCGGCAACGGACTCCACCGCCTGCGCCGCGACGGCAGCGAGGACATGGACTGGTGGTCGGCCGTCAGCATCGAGGGACCCAACGGTGTTGTGGTGTCGGGTGACTCGGTCTACGTCACCGCGAACTTCGTCGGTGCGGGTGGACCCGTCGGTCGCGTACTGCGACTGTCCCGTACCCACCCGGGCGCGGCGACCACTGTCGCCGACCTGACCTCGTTCGGCACACTGCCCGATTTCGTCGATGACCTGGTTGTGCGCGACGGTGCCCTGTACGTCACGACGCTGGCCGGGCACCTGGTCCGCGTCAACCCGAACACCGGCACCGCGTGCACCGTCGTCGCCACTCAGCCGCTCACGGCCGTCGTCGCCGACCCGTCCGACCCGTCGGCGCTGCTCGCGGGCTCCGAGGAGGGCACGGTCCTGCGCATCCGCCCGATCGGCTGACGCGACCGTCGAGGTGACCGGCGCGCGGAACCGGGCCGCCGTTGTCCGGTCGGCGAATTCGTCCGCCGGCCAGGGGACCTACTGAACCCGGCTCAGCCGCCGACGTTGGTCGCCGCGGGCGGGGCCGGGGGAGCGGGCACCGGGGCGGGCTGGGGCGTTTCGACCGGAGCGGGCGCCGGGGCCTTCGATGTCGGTGCGCTCGAGGAGGATTCACCCGAGCCCGGGCTCACGGCCTGCGGTTCGGGGGCCGGCGGTGCCGCGGGGGCTTCGGGGACCACCACCGGCAGATCGGGCACGACGAACGTGCCGACGGTCGGGGTCATCACGCAGCGGGCGCCCGCGTAGTCGATGGTTCCCCACATGGAGGCGACCACGGTGCCCGCACCGCTGTGCACCGTCTTCGACAGTGACGGCAGATTGAACTCGGTCTGGTCGTCGAGGCCGACGATGCCGCTCTGACCGTTGTTGACGTTGACCCACGCGACACTGAGGCCGGAGGCCAGCGGAACGCCGGAGTGGCGCGGGCTCGCGCTGAAACGGATATCGCCCGGCGTCAGGCTCGTCGCGGTGCGCGGGCCCGGCCCTTCGAACGACGCCGCGGCGATGATCGTGGTGATCGGGCCATTGCTGCCGCAGCCGAAGGTGGGGGCCGCGTAGGTGAAGGGGGTGAACTGCGTCGAGATGTCACGCAGGGCGTCGACGCCGACGATGCCGGTGAAGCTCGCGATCGCGCCGACACCGGCCTTCGCCGTGGTGTCCTCGCCGGCGAGGTGGGTGAGGTGGCCGATCGCGTCGTCGGTGGGCGACGCGATCGCGCTCGGGGCCAGCAGGGCCAGCGCGCCGATGCTCGCGGCGGTGACGACCGCTGCTCTACCTGCGATGGATCTGCCGTTCACCCGTGACTCCTCGATGGATGCTCGTCGCCGGATAGTCCGGTTCGTCTGGCAACGTACCAGGTCGTCGCGCGGGTCGCCGAGCCGCCGACAGCGCGGCGGGGGCCGCTGGGACAGCCATCGTGTGTGATGTAGTCGACACCGAGGATTACCGAAGGGTAGGTTTCTCTTCGACGGCTACGAGTGACTGGGAGACCCGTATGAAGTTAGCCCTGTCCCCGGAAGAGGTCGCTTTCCGCGACGAGCTCCGGCATTTCTACGCGACCGAGATCCCCGCCGACATCCGCGATCGGGTGAAGCACGGCCAGGATCTGTCCCGCGAGGACATCGTCACCGCGAACAAGATCCTCAACGACAACGGCCTGTGCGTGCCGAACTGGCCGGTGGCCTGGGGCGGCAAGGACTGGACGCCGATGCAGCGCCACCTCTGGCTCGACGAGATGCAGCTGGCCTCGGTACCGGAGCCGCTCACGTTCAACGCCTCGATGGTCGGCCCGGTGATCGCCCAGTTCGGTTCCGAGGAACTCAAGCAGCGCTTCCTGCCGCCCACCGCCGCGCTCGACATCTGGTGGTGCCAGGGCTTTTCCGAACCCGACGCGGGCTCGGACCTCGCGTCACTGCGTACCACGGCGGTGCGCGACGGCGACTCCTACATCGTGAACGGCCAGAAGATCTGGACCACGCTCGGCCAGTACGCCGACTGGATCTTCTGCCTCGTGCGCACCGACCCGAACGCGCCGAAGAAGCAGGCGGGCATCTCCTTCCTGCTCTTCGACGTGAAGTCGCCCGGTGTCACCATGCGCCCGATCAAGCTGATCGACGGCAGCTACGAAGTCAACGAGGTGTTCTTCGAGAACGTCCGGGTGCCCGCCGATCAGCTCGTCGGCGAGGAGAACCAGGGTTGGACCTACGCCAAGTATCTGCTCGGCAACGAACGCACCTCCATCACCGGCGTCGGCAAGACCAAGGTCAAGCTCGGCCTCGCGAAGGATTACGCCCGCGCGACCAGGACCGGGCGCGGCACGCTGCTCGACGACCCGGTGTTCGCGGCGCGGCTGGCCGAGCTGGAGAACGAACTGCTCGCCCTGGAACTGACCCAGTTGCGGGTGGTCTCCAATTCTGTTGAAGGCAAGCCGAATCCGGCGTCGTCGGTACTGAAGCTCAAGGGCACCGATTTGCAGCAGGCCGCCACCGAACTGCTGCTCGACGTCGCGGGCGCCGACGCGCTGCCGGTCGACGCCGACAACATCGCCTCGCCCGCGTGGGCCCAGCACACCGGCCCCGGCTACCTGAACTACCGCAAGGTGACCATCTACGGAGGCTCGAGCGAGGTCCAGCGCTCGATCATTTCCTCCACGATCCTCGGATTGTGAGGCGCTGACATGGAACTCGCACTGACCGAAGAACAGACGATGCTGCGCGACACCGTGCGCGAACTGCTGCACCGGTTCTACGACGGCGAAGCCCTCACCAAGAGCGGCGACACCGACCCCGGCTGGAATCGCACGGTCTGGAAGCAACTCGCCGACCTCGGGGTGCTCGGGCTGACCATTCCCGAGGAGGACGGTGGTGTCGGCGCGGGCCCGGTCGAGGCGATGCTGGTGCAGGAGGAGCTCGGTCGCGCGCTGGCCCCGGAACCGGTGCTCGACTCGGTGGTGATCCCGGCCGAACTGCTGCGGCTGGCAGGCAGTGCCGAGCAGCGTCAACGGCTCTTGCCCGCGCTGGCGGAGGGAACCATCCTGCTCGCCTTCGCGCACGCCGAGCCCGGCCTGCGGTGGCCGTCCACGGAGCTCACCACCACCGCGGTGGCCCAGGGCGACAACTACGCGCTGACCGGTGTGAAGAATCCGGTGTTGCGCGGTGATGTGGCCGACGAGGTGATCGTCAGCGCACTGCTGCCCGGCGGCGGGACCGGGCTGTTCCTGGTCGACCCGAATCAGGATGGCGTGCAACGACGGTCGTACCGCACCTTCGACGGTCGTCGCGCCGCCCAGTTCGACTTCGACAACGCGGCGGGCCAGCTGCTCGGTGACGCCGTCGACGCCGCCGAGCAGATCGCCCTGACCCAGGGCTACGCGCAGGCGGCGCTGTGCGCGGAGTCGGTCGGGGCGATGGAGGTCGCGCTCACGCTCACCACCGAATACCTCAAGACCCGCAAGCAGTTCGGGGTCACGCTGTCGAAGTTCCAGGTGCTCACCCAGCGCGCGGCGGACTGCTACGTCTCGCTGGAACTGGCCCGCAGCATGAGCCTGTACGCGACGGCGGCGCTGGCCGACGGCGGCAACGATCCGGTGGTCGCGTCACGGGCGCGGTTGCAGGTGGGGAAGTCGGCCGAGCACATCGGCCAGGAGGCGATCCAGATGCACGGTGGCATCGGCGTCACCGCGGAGTACCCGGTGAGCCACTATGTCGCCCGGTTGACCGCGATCGGGCAGACACTCGGTGGGGCGCTGGAACATCGGCGGGAACTGGCCGACCGGATCGGCGAGTACGACCTGGTCGAGCTGTAGCTTCGTCGATGATGGTGCGTGCCCGGGGTTCGGGTGCGCACCATCGTTGTGTCAGCCCTCGGCGGTAGTGGGGGCCGGGGTTGCGGTGGTCGTCGCCGCCTCGGTGGTCGTCACCGTGGTCGGGGTGGCGCCGGTGTCGGCCGGGACGACAGTGGTCGGGGTCGCGCGGTCGAAGGCGTGGGTCGGCGGATAGTCCTCGGACGCTTCGTCATCGCCCACGCGGGGCGGGGTGACGGTTCGGGTGGGGTTCTGCCGGGTGGGGATCTGTGGCCGGGTGGTCGTCGGCTCGTCTTCGGTGGTCTCCGGCGGGCGCGTCGTCGTCTCGGCGGGCCGGGATTCGGTCGTCGCCTCGGCCGGGCGGGATTCGGGCGCCGGTTCGCCCTCGGGCGGTGGCGTCTCCGACGGCGAGGTCTCGGTGGAACTGAGGCTGAACGGCTTCCGCGGCGACATGTACGGCGCGATCCGCCAGCTGGGCGACGGCGGGATCGGGATGTGCACCGTGGTCGAGGTGGGCTCGTCCGCCGACCGCGCGGGGGCGGCGGCCAGGTCCGCGCTCAACGGCGGCGCCGGCACGTAGACATCCTGCTGCCCGACACCGCACGCACCGATGATGATCAGTCCGAGCGACACCGCGCCAACAGCGACTGCCGGACCCACGAACTTGGCCCTGCTGTTATCCATCGCCTGTTACTCCTCGTCGGCTTCGAGATCGCCTCACAGTAGTGCAGGTCGGGCAAAAGAGCGCATTTTAAACGTTAGTGGTCCAGATATCGGATTGATCAATTCAGCGTGTCGTGGGGACGTGTCGCGCGCGTTCGACGTCGCCGAGTCGTAGCGTGTGTGAGCAAAGTTACGCATGAGACGTCCGGCAACGTTACCCCTGACGCGCGAGGTCGCGCGGCGCAAGTATCTGATCGGCGTCATCGAGGAGAATCTCATGGGAGCACTCTCGACACCCCGGCTGGAAACCGCGGCGGCGAACACCGATTCGGCCACCGTCGGGCATCTTTCGTCGACACCGCCCGGCAACCGCACCCTCGCGGTGGTCGCGCGGATCATGGGCTGGTTGTTCTTCGTCGGCGGTCTCGTCGGCGCCGGCCTCGGGATCGCGGGCCTGCACGTGGAGATCACCGTCGCCGGGCTGATCCTGGCCTGTACGGCTGGACTCATCTTATTGAAGCTGCGCACCGATCGGGACATCCCCGAAACAACCTGAGACACCTCATAATTCGAATGCGGTCGCGGGTGTGACGGCTTACCGTCGGTGTGGTGCGCATCGACATCACCAGCGACGCTGCCCGGTTCATGGACGACGTGGAACCGTTCCTTCGCCGTGATCCGCTGCGGCACACGGTCATCGCCACCGTCCTGGTCAACCTGGCCAACGGTAGGTCCGGCGGTTTGTCCACTCGGTTCCTGAGCATTCGCGACAACGCCGGTCAGATCGTCGGCATTGCGCAATGCACCAATGGCGCCGCCTACCTCGGCGAGGTACCCGCGCACAGTATTTCGGCGGTCGTAGACGCCTTCGCCGCGCATGCGATCGCGCTGCGCAGCGTCGAGGGCCACGAGGCCGACGCCGTCACCTTCGCGACGCGGTGGTCGAAGACCACCGGTGGCAGCTACCGCATCCGGCACTCGGCCAGGCTGTTCCGCCTCGACGCCCTGCAGGTGCCCGACGCCCCCGGAGCCCCCAGACAGGCCACCGTCGACGACGTGGCCACCTGTATCGCGATGGTCGAGGACTTCGGCGTGGAGACCGGCGCACCCCATCGCCTGGACGAGACGGCGGTGCGCCGGCGAATCGAGGCCGGAAGCTCGTGGTTGTGGGAGCACGACGGCACGCCGGTCACCCTGGTCGCGCGGCAGCCCGCCGTCCTCGGCTGGGCCAGGATCGGCCCGGTCTACACACCGCCGCGGTTCCGGGGCAACGGCTTTGCGAGCGCGCTGACAGCGACGGTCGCCGGTCGGATTCGCGCGGAAGGCGCCGATGTCTGCCTGTTCACCGACCTGGCCAATCCGACCTCGAACAAGATCTATCAGCGAATCGGCTTCGAGCCGGTGCGCGACTTCGTGCACTACACACTGACCGCCTGATGGGCGCGGACGCGCAGCGGTCCTCGAACCGTGCGCAGCCTGGCGCGAACGCGCACCTAGACCAACGGGGCGGAGCGCCACCAATCCAGCACCTGGGCCTCGTCGGCGATGAAGCCGCGGCTGTACATGAGCATGGCGCCGCGGGCCGGGTCGCCGTCGAAGCGGGTGACCATGCGCGGCGACCTGGGCTGGCTGTCGTGCAGGACGAAGTTCGTACAGGTGTGGCCGGTGTGCGACATGGGGCGCACGTCGTTGGCGGGCAGACCCGCGATCGCCTGCGCGGCAAGATCTGCGGAGGGATAGAGGAAGAACTCGTAGGTGGCCTTGTTGCCGCCGCCGAAGCAATGCCACATCACCGACCAGTCGCCCATATCGGCGTCGTCGGAATCGCGGCTTGCGGTCGCGCGGTCGTAGGCGAAGCAGCCCGCGTTGCCCAGCCCCGAACCGGCATGGACCAGGTTGCTCGCCGAGGTGGCGGGCAGCATGCGGGGGAACTCGTCGCTGAGCTTCGCCGCGTTGGCGCCGATGACCCGTCGGTCGCTCGTCGGCGGGGTGGTCGACGTCAGCCGCTGGGGAGCGGAGGTCGTCGCGTCGACGGACGGTGTAGCGACCGCGGAGGTTTCGGAACCCTGCCCGCCCGACGCACCGGCGTTGCCGTCATCGCCGAAGGTGGTCACCAGAATCCAGCCGAGGAAGATCACGACGGCGATCATCGCCAGCCAGCCGATCGGCGATCCCTCCCAGCGGGATTTCCGCTTCTTGCCGAGATACTCCTCGGCGACCGAAGGGCGCGCGCCCCTACCCGTCGCCCTGGAATTCCCGGCGTCGCGACGACGTTGCGCGCCCGCGTTCGGCGCACTCGCGTGGTTCGCGGATTCGTTGGGCCACGACGGGTTCGGCTGCGCGGCCCAGGAGGAACCGCCACCGACCGCCGGCCACTGCTGACCGAGGCCGGGGGCGGCGTTGCCGGCCCACTGTGAACCGGCGGGTCGGCCGCTCACGGCCCACGGCTGATCGGGACCGGTCGTGCCCGGCCATGGCGGCTGTCCGCCAGACGAATTCGGGTCGGTACGACCTGCGATCGGGTATCCGGCACCGGGGGTATACGGCGAGTTCGGCGGGTAGGTTCTGGTGGCCGCCGAGCCGTGGAGTTGCTGCGGGGGAGCGTGACCGGCGAGGGCCCGCAGCGCGGCGGCGGCGAACTCGGCGCAGGTGGCGAAGCGCTCTTCGGGGCGCTTGGCCATGCCACGGGCGATGACCGCGTCGAGTGCGGGGGTGATGCCCGATCGGAGGGTGCTCGCGCGGGGCGGGGGTTGCTGGAGGTGGCCCTGGATCACCGCGACGGGGTTCGTGGCGTCGAAGGGGGTGGTTCCGGTGAGGAGCCGGAAAAGCGTGCAGGCCAGGGAATACTGGTCGGCGCGGCCGTCGAGGGCGATGCCGGAGAGCTGCTCGGGAGACGCGAAAGCCAGGGTGGCGGTGAAGGTTCCGGTCTGGGTCAGCTTGGCGGCGTTGTCGTCGTGCAGGCGGGCGATGCCGAAGTCGGTGAGGTAGACGCGTTCGGTGCCGTCGACCGATTCGATCAGGATGTTGGCGGGTTTCACGTCGCGGTGCAGCACGCCGCGGCTGTGCGCGAAGTCCAGTGCCGCGGCGGTTTCGGCGACGATGCGGACCGCCCGCGCCGGGTCGACCGGCGAGGGCAGCGACGACGCGTCGGCGCCGTCGATGTAGCGCATGGAGATCCACAGCTGGTCGTTCTCGACGCCCCGGTCGTACACGGTGACGATATTCGGGTGCTCGAGCTGCGCCACGAGATCGGCCTCGCGTTCGAACCTGGCCTTGATCTCGGTGTCGAAGAACAACTCCCGGTTCAGCAGCTTCATCGCGGTGCGCCGTGGCAGCCGTGGATGGCGTGCCAGATACACCGAGCCCATGCCGCCGCGGCCCAGCAGTCGTTCGATGGTGTATCCGGCGAAAACGCCGCCCTCGTCATACATCGCGGTCAGTTCAGCGGGGCCGAGCGCCACCAACGCAGCACCTCGTCGGCCGTGCCGTAGCCATCGGTGTACATCAGGAACTGGGCGCGGCCGGGATCGCCGGTGAACTGGGTGATGATCTTGTTCCCGTTGTCGGTGTACTTGTAGTTGGTGTACTGCTTGCCGCCGTTGCTGTCGGTGGACTTGGTGTTGGCCGGCAGTCCGTCGAGCACCGACTTGGCGTCGGCGGCCGAGTTGAAGGCATAGATCCGGTAGAACGGATCGTCGCTGTCGCCGCCGCCGAAGCAGCTCCACAGGTGCACCCAGGCGCCGAAGTCGGGTTCGCCTTCCGCGGGCGACGGCGGATCGCTGTTGTCGGTCTCCCAGCAGGTGGCGCCGTTGTATCCGGTGGAGTCGTCGACCGTGGCGGGCACGATCCGGCCGAACTCCGCGCTGATGGCGTCGGCGCTCGGGGTGATGTAGGTGCCCGCCGACGTGGTGGTCGTGCGGTCGCCGCCGCCCGCGTCATCGCCGCTGGCCGCGATACCGATGCCGATCAGCAGCACGATCACCAGGATCACCGCGACGACGATGCCGATGATCAGCCCGGTGTTGGACTTCGACGGCGGCCGCTGCCCGTGCGGATACTGGGCGAAACCACTCGCCTGTGGCCGCGGCGCCGACTGGTACTGCGGCCGCGACTGCTGGGTGTAGGGCTGCGAAGCGCCGGTGGGCGACTGGTTCATCGGACGCTGGGTGCCCATCGGGCCGCCGGTCATCGGGCCCTGGGCGGTGCCCATCGGGCCGCCGGTCATCGGGCCCTGGGCGGTGCCCATCGGGCCGCCGGTCATCGGGCCTTGCGCGGTGCCCATCGGGCCGCCGGTCATCGGGCCCTGTGTGGCAACGGGATACGGCAGACCGGTCTGCGGAATCGCGCCACCTGTCGTGGGCCGCCCGGCGATCGGCAGCGACCCACCGGTGCCCGGTCGTGGACCGACGATCGGCAACGCGGGTGCGCTCGGACTGTTCAACGCCTCGATCGCGGCTTCGGCGAAGTCCGAACAGGAGTCGAACCGGTCATCGGGCCGCTTGGCCATCGCCTTGGCGAGCACGCCGTCGAGTGCGTAGGACAGGCCGGGCCGGACGCTGCTCAGCGTGGGCGGCGGCTGCTGGAGATGACCCTGGATCACCGCGGCCGGGTTGGTCGCCGCGAACGGTCCCGAACCGGTGAACAGCCAGAACAGTGCGCAGGCCAGCGAATACTGGTCGGACCGGTGGTCCAGCGAGGCGCCGGTGAGCTGTTCGGGGGAGGCATAGGCCAGCGTCGCGGTGAAGGTACCGGTCTGGGTGAGATGGCCGGTGTCGTCGCGCAATCGGGCGATGCCGAAGTCGGTGAGGTAGACGCGTTCGCCCCGGCCCGCGCCCGAGCGGGCGAGCAGGATGTTGGCCGGCTTCACGTCGCGGTGCAGCACGCCCATACCGTGCGCGTAGTCCAGCGCGTCGGCGGTTTCCTTCACGATCTGCAGCGCGCGGGCGGGCGGCAGCGTCTGCGGATCCACCGATGCCGCGTCGACGCCGTCGATGAACTGCATGGAGATCCACAGCTGTTCGTCGTCGTGCCCGCGGTCGTAGACGGTGACGATGTTCGGATGATCGAGGCGCGAAACGAGATCGGCCTCCCGCTCGAACCGTGCCCGCACCTCGGCGTCGAAGAACATCTCGCGATTGAGCAGCTTCAGCGCCGTCATCCGCGGTAGGCGGGGGTGCTTGGCCAGATAGACCGAACCCATGCCACCGCGGCCGAGCTGCCGTTCGATGACGTAGCCGGCAAAAACATCTCCGTTGGCCAGCATGTCTGCTCCACTTCCCGCCGCGCGCCGGGACCCACCAGCGCACGCGCGTACAGCATAAAAGCCGCGGCCGACGTTGCCCGCCACGGGAAAATCAACGAAACCTTATCAGTCGGCGACGACGCCGACGGTTGCCACGATCACGGCGGACGCCGCTGCTGCGGCGGCACGATATAGCCGGGATGGTTACGGCCACCAGGGAAATCGATGGTGCCCGGGCGTGCGCTTCCGCGTCGCGGCGGGATGGCCGGACCGCCCGTCGACGGCCGCGGCGCGTGAGGATGCGGCTGTGCGGGAGTGGTCGGCTGCACGTGCGGGTGCGGTTGCGCGGGGGTGGTCGGCGGGGGCGCGTTGCGGTAGGGCTGCGCCGGGGTGGGCGGCCGGGGATATCCCGGCGCCTGCGGGTAGGACTCGCGGGCGCGCAGCACCACACCGGCCGCGGTGTACTGCTGCTGCTGATGCCACGGCCCCGGCACCGCGAACAGCGCCGCTTTGGCCGCCTGCGCGAACTCGGCGCAGCTGGCGAAACGGGACTCGACGCGCTTGGCGGTGGCTCTGGCCAGCACCGCGTCCAGGGTCGCGGGCAGGTCGGGGCGCAGACTGCGCAGCGGGGGAAGGGGCTTGCTCAGGTGCGCCTGGATCACCGCGCCCGGGCTGGGTCCGGGGAACGGCACCGAGCCCGTGAGCATCCAGAACAGCGTGCAGGCCAGCGAGTACTGATCGGCGCGATGATCCAGGGGTGCGCCCGCCAGATGCTCGGGCGCGGCATAGGCCAGGGTGGCGGTGATCGTGCCCGCCGAGGACAGCGTGGTCTCGCTGTCGCGCACCGCGGCGATGCCGAAGTCGGTGAGCACCACGCGTTCCGGGCGCCCGATCGGTGGCTTGGCGAGCAGGATGTTCGCCGGTTTCACGTCGCGGTGCAGCACGCCGCCCGCGTGCGCGAAGTCCAGTGCGGTGGCGGTCTCGGCGACGATCTGCACGGCCCGGCCGGGTGTCAGCACGTTCACGTCGGCGGTCGCGACATCGGTGCCCGCCACGAACTGCATGGAGATCCACAGCTGGTCGTCGTCGGTGCCGCGGTCGTAGACATTGACGATATTGGGGTGCTCGAGCTGGGCGACCAGATCGGCTTCGCGCTCGAAGCGGCGGCGGATCTCCTCGTCGGCGGACAGTTCACGGCTGAGCAGTTTCAGCGCGGTGAGCCGGGGCAGCCGGGGGTGCCTGGCCAGGTAGACCACGCCCATTCCACCCTGGCCCAGCACGCGCCGGATCGTGTATCCGGCGAACACGTCGCCTTTGCGCAACACGCGAAGTCACCCCCTCCAGGGCAGAGCACCCGTTTGAAATTCTACCGATGTATCTCCCGAACCCACCGCCGCGCAACATCGCGAGCGAAGTTGTCGGTGCCTGATATTAGGGTGGCAGCTATGCGCATTGGAGCACATGTTCGCGACGAGAGCGATCCGATCGGCTTCGGCGAGAAGCTCGGTGCCGAGGTCGTGCAGCTGTTCGTGGTCGATCCGCAGAGCTGGGACAAACCCCAGCCGCATCCCAGGGCCGCCGAGATTCTGGCCAGTCCGATCGATGTCGTTGTGCACTCGTCCTATCAGATCAATGTGGCGAGTCTGAACAACCGGTTGCGGATGCCCTCGCGCAACGCGGTGGCCCAGCAGGCGAAGGCCGCGGCCGACCTCGGTGCGTTCGGCCTGGTGGTGCACGGGGGACACGTACGCTCCGACGCCGAGCTCGATACCGGAATCGACAACTGGCGCAAGCTGTTCGAGCGTCAGCAGGACAAAGGCGGGTTCGCCGTGCCGATCCTGATCGAGAACACCGCGGGCGGCAATCACGCGATGGCCCGGCATTTCGATTCGATCGCGCGATTGTGGGACGCGGTCGGCGACTACGGCGCGGGCTTCTGCCTCGACACGTGTCACGCGTGGGCGGGTGGTGAGGAACTGGTCGGGGTGGTCGAGCGGATCAAGGCCATCACCGGGCGCATCGATCTCGTGCACCTGAACTCCTCGCGCGACGAATTCGACTCCGGCGCCGACCGGCACGCCAACTTCGCCGACGGCACCATCGACCCGCAACTGCTGGCCGAGGTCTGCCGCACGGCCGGTGCGCCGGTCATCCTGGAAACCCCGGCCGACGGGGTCGCCGAGGACCTGGCCTACCTGCGGGAGCACATCGGCTGACGCCGTTGGGATCACTCCGAGGCAAACCCTGTCTGTCGAACGGGATTCACGGTGTGCTTGATGCATACCAACCGATCGAGAACGACAGTGAAGGTGATCCCCATGACGGTCGACCACGCCCTCCCCGCCACCCTGACGGTGACCAAGCTCGGCGCCCACATCGGCGCGCAGATCGATGGTGTCCGGCTCGGCGGTGACCTGGACGCGGCGACCGTAGCCAAGATCCGGCGCGCGCTCAACGAGCACAAGGTCATCTTCTTCCGCGGTCAGAACCACCTCACCGAGGACGGTCAGTACGAATTCGCGGAGCTGCTCGGCAGCCCGACCACCCCGCATCCCACGGTGAAGTCGGCCGGTGTGAAGAGCCTGGCCATCGACTCCGAGCGCAGCCGCGCCAACTCCTGGCACACCGATGTGACGTTCGTGGACCGCGTGCCGAAGGCGTCGATCCTGCGCGCCGAGCACCTACCCACCTACGGCGGCTCGACCACCTGGGCGTCCACGGTCGCGGCCTACAACTCGCTGCCCGCTCCGCTCAAGGCGCTGGCCGAGAACCTGCGCGCGGTGCACACCAATCTCTACGACTACGCCGGAGCGGTCGACAAGGTGCGCCCGTCGCAGGTCGAGTACTCGACGGAATTCCAGTCCGATGTGTACGAGACCGAACACCCCGTCGTGCGGGTGCACCCCGAGACCGGCGAGCGTGCGCTGCTGCTGGGCCATTTCGTGAAGCAGTTCGTCGGGATTCCGTCCCGCGAGTCCGACCAACTGTTCCGTCTGCTCCAGGATCGGGTCATCCGCCTGGAGAACACCACCCGCTGGAACTGGTCCGACGGCGACGTCGCGATCTGGGACAACCGTGCCACTCAGCACTACGCCATCGACGACTACAACGACCAGCCGCGTCGCCTCACCCGGATCACCCTCGCCGGTGACATCCCGGTCGGCGTCGACGGACAGGCCAGCACCGTGTTGAAGGGCAATGCCGAGGACTACTCGATCATCGAGGAAGTGGAGCTCCTCGCCAGCTGAACTATCGGTTCGCCGCCGGGCCCGCACGTGCCCGGCGTCACCGGAGGTCGCACTGCGATACTGCCTGTATGAGTATTCGGCCGTTGGACGGTGTTCGCGTCCTGGAACTCGGTAACTATGTTGCCGCTCCCACTGCCGGACGTATCCTCGGCGATTTCGGCGCCGAGGTGATCAAGGTGGAACGCCCCGGCACGGGCGACGAATTACGCAACTGGCGGTTGTACGGTGGCGATACCTCGATGCTGTATCGCACCGTCAACCGCAACAAGAAATCGATCGTGCTGGATCTGCGGACCGAGGCGGGGCGCGCGATCGTACTCGATCTGGTGAAACAGTGCGATGTGCTGCTGGAGAACTTCCGGCCCGGAATGCTCGAGAAGTGGGGGCTGGGGCCCGAGGCGCTCGAGGAAGCGAACCCGAAGCTGGTGATCACGCGGATCTCGGCATACGGCCAGACCGGGCCGATGGCCGCGCGACCGGGATTCGCCGCGGTCGCGGAGGCGGTCGGTGGCCTGCGTGAGCTGGTGGGGGATCCCGATCGGCCGCCGGTGCGCACCGGGGTGTCGATCGGTGATTCGATCGCGGGCATCTACGCGGCGTTCGGGACCGTGATGGCACTGTTCCAGCGCGAACGGGTCACGGGTGCGGTGCCGCAGGCGGAGCGGATCATCGATGTCGCGCTGAACGAGTCGATCCTGTCGGTGATGGAATCGCTGATCCCCGACCATCTCGCCTACGGCATCAACCGGGAGCGGGTCGGCGGCCGGATGGAAGGCATCGCGCCGTCGAACGCCTACCCGACCAGCGATGGTTACTCCATCATCATCGGTGGCAACGGCGATGCCATCTTCCAGCGGTACATGCAGGTGATCGGCCGGCCCGACCTGGCCGTCGACCCCGAGCTCGCCGACAACAACGGCCGCTGGCGCAACCGCGAGCGCCTCGACGCCTCGATCGCGGAATGGTCGAGCAAACACACGCGCGCGCAGGCGCTGAAACTGCTCGATGACGCGGCCATCCCGTGCGGCCCGATCTACACCGCCGCCGACATCGTGGCCGACGAGCAGTACCGCGCACGCAATATGATCCAGATGTTCCCCGTCGACGTGGGCGAGGCCGAACCCAAGCAGGTGGGTTTCGGTGGCATCGTCCCGGTGATCGGGGACGCATCCCTGCCGATCCGCAATGTCGGCCCCGACCTCGGCGAGCACACCAGAGAGGTGCTCGGCGGGCTGCTCGGGATGAGTGAAGATCAGATCGACGCGCTGGAGGCACTGTGACGAGGCGAGTACACGGCAGGCGCCGCCCGCCGGTGCGCAACAAGTGGGAGCCGCGCGGCCCGGGTCATGTGCGTCCGACGGTCCACCCCACCCCGGCCAGCGTGGGCGACAAACCGTGCGGTGGCGTGATGTGCGTGCCCGCGCGGGAACCGGAGCAGCGGCGGTGACTGCACCGCTGCTGCGTGATGTGACGCTGCGCGACGGTTTGCAGCTCACCGGCAAGGTGCTGCCGGTGGAGCAGAAGATCGATGTGGTGCGCAGACTGCTCGCCGCGGGCGTGCCCGCGCTGGAGATCGGTTCGATGGCGCGGCCGGATCTGGTCGCGCCGATGGCCAACTCGCTCGAGTTGATCGCGGCGCTCACCCCGGACGAACTGGCGAAATGCTGGGTGTGGGTGGCGACCCCGCGCCATGTCGAGAAGGCCGCCGCAGCGGGCGCGCGCAATTTCCAGTACTGCTTCTCGGTGTCCGACGCGCACAACAGGGCCAATATCGGCCGCGATACCGAGACCTCGGTGGCGGCGATGCCCGCGGCGATCCGCCTCGCCCACGAGGCGGGCGGTGCGATCCAGCTGTGCCTGGCCACCACGTTCACCTGCCCGTTCGACGGTCCCGTCGATCCCGGCCGGGTGCTCGCCATCGCGAACGATCCGCGCACCGACGGCGCCGCCGACATCGTCCTCGCCGATACCCTCGGCCAGGCCCACCCTGGTCAGGTGGGCGCCCTGGTCGCCGCCGTCCGCGACACCACCCCGCCGCGCCGCATCGTCTTCCACGGTCACGACACCTGGGGCATGGGCGTGGCCAACACGCTCGCAGCCGTCGCCGCGGGCGCGACCATGGTCGACGGTGCGCTGGGCGGCCTCGGCGGCTGCCCCTTCGCTCCGGGTGCCAGCGGCAATACCGCGTCCGAGGACATCCTCTTCGCGACCAGGCCCGACTGGTTCACCCCGGCCTCGCTGGCCGACCTCGTCGGGCTCACCGAAGAACTCCTCGCCGAGCTCGGCGAGCCCAACCGCTCCCGCGCTCTGGAAGGCGCGCGCTCGGAGGCCGACGCCTTCGAATGGGTCGTTCGCTGAGAGGTCGGTAAGACCTGCGGTATCGGGGGGATCCCGGATGGCGCGGTTCTCGGTGGGCAGCCAGACTGGACAGCATGACTTCGCACGCCTTGGGCACCGAGGCCGCCGATGCGGCGGCCGCTACCGATATCGCGGCCGCCGCGCTCGATCTGGTCAAGCTGTACGGATCGGGAGATACACAGGTCAAGGCCCTGGACGGGGTGTCGGCTGACTTCGCGAAGGGCGAATTCACCGCGATCATGGGCCCATCGGGTTCGGGCAAGTCGACGCTGATGCACTGCTTGGCCGGGCTCGACAGCGCCAGCGCAGGTCAGGTCCGCATCGGCGACACCGCGCTCACCGGCCTGTCCGACAAACAGATGACGGCGCTGCGGCGCGACCGGATCGGTTTCGTCTTCCAGGCGTTCAACCTGGTCCCGACGCTCACCGCGCTGGAGAACATCACCCTCCCGCTCGATATCGCGGGTCGCAAGGCCGACCAGGAATGGCTCGACACCGTGGTCAAGCGCCTCGGTCTCGGCGACCGCCTCGAGCACCGGCCGTCCGAACTGTCCGGCGGCCAGCAGCAGCGGGTGGCGTGTGCGCGTGCGCTGGTGGGCAAGCCGGAGATCATCTTCGGTGACGAGCCGACCGGCAACCTGGACTCGCATTCCTCGGGCGAGGTGCTCTCGATCCTGCGCGCCTCGGTCGACGAGTTCGGCCAGACCGTCGTGATCGTCACCCACGACCCGCGCGCGGCCGCCTACGCCGACCGCGTCGTGTTCCTCGCCGACGGCCGCATCGTCGACGAGCTGCGCGACCCGACCCAGGATTCGATCCTCGACCGGATGAAGGCGCTGGAAACCCGATGAGCAATCCCATGCGCAAGGTCGCCTTGCGTAACCTCGCCGCGCACAAGGTGCGTTTGGCATTGACTCTGCTGTCGGTGGTGCTCGGTACCGCCTTCATCTCCGGATCGTTCGTTTTCACCGACACCCTGCAGCGCACCTTCGACGGGATCTTCGAAGGCCAGGCTCAGGGCGTGGACGTGCGCGTCGGCCCGGCGGACCGCCAATCACTGGGCGTACCGACGAACATCGTCGACGCGCTGGCCAAGACTCCCGGTGTGGCCAGGGTCGCGCCCGCCGTGAACGGCCCGGTCGTGCTGCTCGAGCCCGACGGCAAGAAGGCCGTGCAGACCGGTGGCGCACCGAGTTTCGGCCTGTCCTACCTGCCGCCCGACAAGTCCGTCGAGGAACCCGAGAAGTTCCTGTCGGGCGCCGCGCCCACCCAGCCGAACGAGATCGCGCTCAATGCCGGTGGCGCCGAGAAGGCCGGGCTGAAGGTCGGCGACAAGACCAAGGTGCTGATTCCGTCCAAGGGTGACCCGTTCGAGGTGACGCTGTCGGGCATCTACGAGATGCCGGGCGCCGAGGGCGGCGGTGTGGTCGCGGTGATGTTCACCGAGCCCCAGGGCCGCAAGCTGTTCACCGACGGGTCGCACGTGGCCTACGCCGACATCGCCGCGGCGCCCGGTGTTTCGGCCGATGACCTGCGCGATCAGCTCGCCGCCGGCCTGCCCAACTACAAGGTGCAGAACTCCGACGAGGTCCGCGAGGACATGAAGAAGGAGATCTCCGAGGCGCTCACCTTCATCAACTACTTCCTGCTCGCCTTCGGCGCGATCGCGCTGATCGTCGGCACGTTCATCATCTACAACACCTTCTCGATGATCGTGGCCCAGCGGCTGCGCGAACTCGCGCTGCTGCGCGCGATCGGAGCGAGTCGTCAGCAGGTCGGGCGATCGGTCGTGTCCGAGGCGATCGTGATCGGGCTGATCGGTAGCGCGCTCGGGCTGGCCGCGGGCATCGGGCTGGCCTACGGGTTGTCGGCGTTGCTCAACGCGTTCGATCTCGGACTGCCGACGGGGTCGCTGACCGTGTTGCCGCGTACCGCGATCGTCGCGCTGCTCGTCGGCCTGATCGTCACCGTGGCCAGCGCCTATGCTCCCGCTCGCCGGGCCGCGAAGGTGCCGCCGGTGGAGGCCATGCGGTCCGAGTTCGCCAGCGCGGGTGATTCGTTGCGGCTGCGCACGATCATCGGCGCGGTGATGGCCGTCGCCGGTGGCGTGCTCGTGTACGTGGGTGCGCAGGGCACCGGCAAGGGCTCCGCGGTGACCGTCGGTGTCGGCGCGCTCGGGCTCATTCTGGCGGTGCTGCTGGCGGCGCCGGCGTTGTCGCGGCCGATGGTGCTCGTGCTCGGCGTGCTCACCAGGCCGTTCGGCGCGATCGGGCAGATGGCGCGCAACAACGCCACGCGTAACCCGCGGCGTACCGCCGCCACCGCGTTCGCGCTCACCCTCGGCCTGATGCTGGTCTCGGCGATCGGCATTCTCGGTGCTTCGGCGAAGACGAGTGTCGGTGTGCTCATCGACAAGGGTGTGAAGGCCGAGTACGTGCTCGCCGGGCCGCAGATGATCGGTGCGCCGATCGGTGCGGTCGACGCGGTGCGCACCGATGTTCCCGGCGTCAGCGATGTCACCGGGATCCGAATCGTCGCGTTCAAGGTCGGCGACGAGCAGATCGGCGCCACCTCACCGGACGGTCCGATCGACCCGGTGATGGACATCGACATGATCAGCGGCACCACCACGATCCCCGCCGGTGGCGCGCTCATCGACGAGACCGAGGCGACCGAGCGCGGGTGGAAGCTCGGCGACAAGGTCACCATCACCAGTCTCGACAAGAAGCAGATCGAGCTCACGATCGGGGGCATCTTCGCCGACTCGCCGCTGCTCGGGCCCATGGTGGTCGATCCCGGTATCTACGAGCAGTTGATGCCACAGAGTCTGCGCACCAATGTCTTCGTGCTGGTCAAGGCCGCGCCGGGGGCCGATCTCACCGCGATGCGGGCGAACCTGGAGAAGGCCACCGAACCGTTCGTGGTGGTGCAGGTCCAGGACCACGAACAGTTCAAGGGCGCGCAGGGTCAGCAGATCAACACCCTGCTCGCCATCCTCTACGGGCTGCTCGCGCTGGCGGTGGTGATCGCGGTGCTCGGCATCATCAACACCCTGGCGCTGTCGGTGGTGGAGCGCAGGCGCGAGATCGGCATGCTGCGCGCGGTCGGCACCCAGCGTGCGCAGGTGCGTCGCACGATCTACCTGGAGTCCATGCTGATCGCCATCTTCGGCGCGATCGTCGGCCTGGTGCTCGGCATCGCGCTCGGGGTCGGATTCCTGCGCACCCTGCGCGATATGGGCATCGACCAGATCACCATTCCGTGGTCGCAGCTGGTGATCGTGCTGATCGCGTCCGGTGTGGTGGGTGTGCTGGCCGCGGTGTGGCCGGGTGTGCGGGCCGCGCGGACGCCGCCGTTGGCGGCTATCGCGGATCTGTAGGCGGCACAGGCACGTTCGACCCCCCACCGGAGTTCTCGGTGGGGGGTCGAACGGTGTCATGGGGCGCGGTACGCCGCTCGTGGTCGATCGACTGGGCAATATCTGACGGCCACTGGGGTCAGTGCGGAACTAGCCGGACGGGGGCCAGCCCGGGTAGCGGTTCCACCAGTGTTCGGGTGGTATCCCGTGGGAGTCACTCGGTGGTGTGAGGCCGAATTCGGTGCAGTAGCCAGTGGCCAGGAGATCGAGAATCGGGCGCGCATCGACCGCATTCGCCCAACCTCGCGGGAGTGCGGAACGGCCGTACCGGGCGCCGAGAAGACTGCCCGCGATCGAACCGGTGGCGTCGCTGTCGCCGGAGTGGTTGACCGACAGCAGGAGTCCGGTGCGGACGATGTCGTGGGGCGAGCCGCCGAGTCCCTCGGCGGCGAGGGTGGCGAAGACGGCGATCGACAGGGCCTCTGGACCGATCCATCCCTGGCCGAGCGTCTCGACATCTTCCGGTGTGGGATAGCGCCTTTCGCGTTCGATCCGGGCGGCCAGCCGGTTGGCCGCGTTCAAGGCGGCCGAGGTCTCCCCGTGGTCGGCGTAGCCCGTCAGCTCGGTGCGGGCGCGCGAGAGGGCGGTTGCGGTGTCGGCGCCGCGCGAGAGCTGATAGATCAGGGCGGACAGGGTGCCCGCGGGCAGCCAACCGCTGGGATGACCATGGGTGAGCGCGGCCGCATCGCAACCCAATTCGAAGATGGTATCGGTCGCGGCTCCGGAACGGTCTGCGGCGTAACCGAATCCGCAGGGGGCCGCGCGCATCACCGCGCCGCTGCCCTTGGAATGGTTGATGGGCTGGTCGCGGGTGCCGAGCGGATTCATCGGCGCTTTCCGGGCGGCCGCGTGACGCAGCGCGGTGTAGACCGAATTCGCCACGCCACGTTGCTCGATCAGCTCGGGGTAGTCGCTGAGGGCGCTGTACAGCGCGAAGGGCTGCTCCGGCATTTCGGTGACCTGCCCGCGCAACCACACGAGCATGCCCTGCTGCAGCAGGCCCATCGTCGCTCCGCCGATGCCCTTGGCCCTGGCCCGCACCGACCCGCGGATCAGCGCTTCTACGGTGAAGGCCGTCAGCTGGGTCTCCTCGGAGATGCGAAGCGGGTCGACGTCGGTCAGCCCGGCGTGGCCGTACTCGTTCCGGATCTGTTGCAGCGAACGGGTTTCCACCGGAGCGCCGAGGGCGTCACCGATCGCTCCGCCGAGCAGACAGCCGTGTACGGCGTCGAGCCATACCGGTGCGGTGCTGGTGTCTCGCGCGTCCCTGCCGTAGGTCGAGGAAGCGCGTGTATCGATCCGGCCGTGGGGAGAACGGGGATTCGCGGCCGGGTTCGAGGCGAGGTCGGGTGGCGTTCCCGGCCGGGCGGACATGGCGGTGTCGAAGCCACGAACGTCGACCGAGACGCTGCTTTCCGGCTCGGACATGGTGTTGCGGACAACGGTCGGGTCATGTCGCCGACCGGCATTCGGGTGACTCGAGGATGTGCGCGACTCAGGCCTGGAACCGGCGCTCGGCGGCAGCGGTGTTCCGGTCGGGCGCACCTCGGGAGCAGAGGCGGTTCGCCGCGGCCCGGCGGTCGGGATGCGGCCGGACGCCGGCGGTGTGGGTGGGCGATGGCGCAGTGCCTCGGTGAGCGCGGTGGCGAACGCGGTGCAGGTGGGGAAGCGGTGGCTGGGGTCTTTGGCCATGGCCTTCGACAGGACGGTGTCGACCGCGGTGGACAGGGTGGTGCGGCGGGTGCTGGCCGCGGGAGGCGGGGCGTTGAGGTGGCCGAGCATGACGGTGGCCGGGTTGGGGGCGTCGAAGGGGCCGGTGCCGGTGAGGAGGCGGAAAACCGTACAGGCCAAGGAGTATTGATCGCCGCGGCCGTCGAGTGGTGCGCTGCTGAGTTGTTCGGGCGAGGCGTAGGCGATGGTGGCGGTGAACTGGCCGGTGCGGGTGAGGCCGCCGGTGTCGTCGAGGAGTTTCGCGATGCCGAAGTCGGTCAGCACGACTCGTTCGTCGAAGCCCGCGCCGACACCCGCGGTGTGCGACAACAGGATGTTGGCGGGCTTCACGTCGCGGTGCAGAACGCCCTGGCGGTGGGCGTAGTCGAGCGCACTCGCGGTCTGGGTGACGATCTGGGCGATCCGCTCGCTCCCGAACTGCTGCACCGGCACCGCCGAGGCGTCGACACCGTCCACGAACTGCATGGCTATCCAGAGACGCTCTTCGTCGACGCCGCGGTCGTAGACGGTGATGATGTTCGGGTGGTCGAGCTGGGCCACCAGGTCGGCTTCGCGTTCGAATCTGGCGCGGATCTCGAAGTCGGCGAACAGGTCACGGTGCATCAGCTTCAACGCGGTCAGCCGCGGCAGCCTGCGGTCTCTGGCCGCGTACACCGCGCCCATGCCGCCACGTCCCAGCTCACGCTCGATGACGAAACCGGCGAACACCGCCCCGCGCCGCAACATCGCCTCACCCCGTCCAACGAACCCGATCGTTCGCAGCCTAGTTGGCGCGGGCTCGCAACGCTGCCGAGTCCCGCCACGTTCCCCGGGGCTCGATCACACCGCCGGGGCGTTGGTGTCGGCCCAGCGCGTGATGTCGCCGCGGTCCAGCGCGGTGGCGAGCAGGTCCGGGAACTTGTCGGGGGTGCAGGCGAAGGCGGGGATGCCGAGCGCTGCCAGTGCCGCGGCATTGTCGTGGTCGTAGGCGGGCGCGCCCTCGTCGGAGAGCGCGAGCAGCACCACCACCTGGACACCCGCCTCTTTCATCGCATGGCAGCGGCGCAGCATCTCGTTGCGTACGCCGCCTTCGTAGAGGTCGGAGATGAGCACGAAGAGGCTGTCGGTGGGCCGGGTGATCAGCGTCTGCGAGTAGGCGATGGCGCGATTGATGTCGGTGCCACCGCCGAGCTGTGTGCCGAACAGGACGTCGACCGGGTCGCTGAGCTGATCGGTGAGATCGACGATCTCGGTGTCGAACACGACCAGCGAGGTCTTCAGCGACCGCATGGACGCGAGGACGGCGCCGAACACCGAGGCGTAGACGACGCTGGCCGCCATCGAGCCGGATTGGTCGATGGCCAGCACCACATCGCGCTGGATCGACTGCGACTTGCGGCCGTAGCCGACGAGCCGCTCGGGCACGATGGTGCGGTGTTCGGGCAGGTAGTTGGCGAGATTCTTGCGGATGGTCCGGTTGAAATCGATATCGCGCAGTTTCGGGCGATGAGTGCGGGCGGCACGGTTGATGGCGCCCGAGACCGCGGCCACGGTCTTGGCGGCGATGCGCTGCTCGATCTCGCGCACCACCTTCTCGACCACCATGCGCGCGGTGGCCTTGGTGGTTTCGGGCATCACCCGGTTGAGGCCGAGCAGTGTGCCCACCAGATGTACATCGGGCTCGACCGATTCCAGCAGCTCGGGCTCCAGCAACAGTTGGGTGAGGTTGAGCCGGTCGACGGCGTCGCGCTGCATCACCTCGACCACGGTCGCGGGAAAGTAGGTGCGGATATCGCCGAGCCAGCGCGCGACTCGGGGCGCTGAACCACCCAGTCCACCAGACCTTTTCGTCGAACCGCCGGCTTCACCGGTGTTGTAGAGGGCGGACAGTGCCTGGTCCATCGCCTGATCGGCACCGGAGCTCAACCCGCCGAGCTGTTCTTCGGCGGCGGTTCCCAGCACGAGACGCCAACGGCGCGAATGGGTTTCGTCGGGTTCGGTCATCGGTGCTCCTGGTGGTCGAGCGGGATGCGGTGGCGAGTGGGTGTCGGGCGTCTGCGGAGGTGGGTCACCCAGCGGCCCCCAGGATCGCGGTCGCCGCGCGCAACGCCAGTTGCCCGCGGATCGGGTCGACCGCGGCGGGGCCGTCGGCGGCGGTCGGTGCTGAGCCGGTGTCTCGCAGGGCCTGGCTGATGGCCCGGCGTTCGCCGGATTCGAAGGAGCCGAAGGTGCGGCGCAGCAGCGGCAGGGTGGCGACGAACTGGTCTTCGTTGAGGTCGCGGAGCCATTCGTCGATGCGGCGCAACAGCTCTCGGTCGTGGACCAGGAGCAGACCGCGGCCGCCGAGGAAGCCGTCGATCCAGGCGGCCTTGGCGGCGGGGGTGTTGCCGACGGACAGTGCGGCGGCCAGCCGGCGGGCGGATTCGGCGTCGTCGATGCGTTCGGCGTCGCACAGCAGGCGCACCGCGCGGCCGCCGATCGCGCCGTGTACGTCGTCGCGATCGGCGATGCGGTGCAGGGTGGCCAGCCATTCGGTGGTGGCGTGCTCGTCGTCGCGGGTGCTGATCGCGGTGTGCGCGGCGTCGATCTGGGTGCGCAGGGCCTGGGCGGCATCGGTGTCGAGGCCGGTGACGGCGCCGGGCAGGCCCGCGCAGATCCGCACCAGCAGGCCGTCGGCGACGTGGGCCAGGGCCTTGGTGTCGGTGCCGCGGACATCGCCGTAGCGCAGGGTGCGGGTCAGGCCGGGGAGGGCGCCGAGCAGATGGGTGACATCGTGGTCGAGGGCGGCGGCGGCTTCGAGCCTGGTGATCAATCCTTCGGTGGCGCCGCCCAGGTCGGCGAGCAGGGCCATTTCCAGTGCGTCGGCGAGCGCGGTGACGGTGACGTCGTCGCGGCTCGCGGTGTCGAGGATCTTGGTCTCCGCGGCGGTGCGCAGGGTCGTGCCCCAGACCGCGGCTTCGACGATGCGGACCTCGAATTCGGGTTCCCAGCGCAGGGTCCACGTCTCACGGAAGGTGCCGGTGCTGCGGACCTCGCCGGTGGTCGGAGTGCCCCAACCGACACCGAGCAGGCGCAGGCGGTGCAGCAGATGCGACCGCTCGACATCGCGCTCTTTGCGCAGGTCGAGGTCAATATTTCGAGCGAGCGCCTCCTGCTTGAGCCGCAGGGTTTTACAGCGTGCCCGCAGGTCGGCCGCCAAGGGGACCGTCGGAGTGTCCTCGGGAACACCGCCGAGCGTCTCGCCGACGACCAGTTCGTCGACCACCAGTCGCAGCATGGTCTCGTCGCCACCGCACATCACCGACCGCACAGCCTCGGTGACCTCGGACAATCCCGGCAGCGGCCTGCCGCGCAACGCGGCGAGGGTGTCCGCCAGCCGCACCGCCTCGATGATGTGCGCACTCGACACCGGCAGATCGTGCGAGCGCAACACTCCGGCGACCTTGGTCAGCCAGCGCGCCACCGGCCGCTCGGTCTCGGTGAACAGGTGGTGATACCAGCCGGGCGAGGTGACGCCCGCCCCGTAGCCGGACCCGGCCGCCAACCGCGAATGCGTCCACGGCACCCAGGTCAACGCGGCCTTCGTCTTCGGCAAACCCTTGAGCAGTCGCATATCCGGTGCGGCGGGACCGAGCGGTTCGACCAACGCGGGCGCGTGCCAGGCACCACACACCACCGCCAACCGCTTCGCACCACCCTTGAGCACCTGCCGCATCACCTGCCGCATATGCGCCTCGCGGACCAGAGTGTGCTGGTCGACGATCAGCGGCGCCATCGCGGGGTCCGGTCGATCCGCGGCTGCCGGGAACTCGAACCCGTTCCCTGTCGAAGGCTTCTCCAGCAGCTCAGGAGCGTCGAGTGGCGAAAGTACCACCGGGTCGGGGACTTCGGTGTCGGTCGGTGCCGTCGCGCCGAGCTGCGATGGCGCGTCCGCTGTGGGTGACGTGATCGCGGCGTGTCGGGCATCCTCACGCAGGGCGGTCATCGCCTCGGTGATGGCGTCGAAAGCCGCGCTGTCGGGCACGGATTCGACGACCGCGTCCCACCAGCGTTCGGCGTCGTCGTAGCCCGCGGCCGAGGCCAGGGCGGCCAGCGGGTCGGAGCCGCCGCCACGGGCATCGTCGTCGGCGGCGAGGACGTTCGTGGCGGGGAGGTCGCAGAAGCGGACCGGGACGGCGTGCTCGACGCCGTAGCGCATCGCCTGCCACTCGGGGGAGAACACGGCGAACGGCCAGAATGCGGCGCGGGCAGGCGAATCCGGGACGTAGGCGAGCAACGCGACCGGTGGGGCCATCGTGTCGGCGGCGACGAACCCGACGAGCGGATCAGCGTCGGCGGGGCCTTCGATGAGAATGGCGTCGGGCCGGAACTCCTCGAGCGCGTGGCGCAGCGAGCGCGCTGATCCGGGCCCGTGGTGACGGATGCCGAACACCCGCGTCACCGCCGCCGCGCCCGCACTCGAATTGGTGTCGGTCACCGAACCCGCACCGGGTTCGGCCTCGGTGGTGACCGCGCGCGTCTCGCCCGTATCCGAGTCGGAGCTCTCGCGGATTCCGGCACGGCTCGCCGGCTCGCCCGGTGTGGTGTCACCGGTGGCCGGGTGGGTCGCCTTGTTGCGTTGACTCATCGAAAACCCCATGTGTGGTGTGTGTTCCGTCCTCCCCTGCGGGCGGTTCTCAGCCGGCGATTTCGCGGCAGGCCCGGTAGAAGTCGGCCCAGTCGGGGCGTTCCCGGACCACGGCCTCGAGGTATTCGGTCCAGATCACGGTGTCGGCCACCGGGTCCTTGATCACCGAGCCGAGCACGGCGCCCGCGATGTCGGAGGCGCGCAGCACGCCGTCGCCGAAGTGGGCGGACAGGGCGAGGCCGTTGGTGATCACCGAGATCGCCTCGGCGGTGGACAGGGTGCCCGAGGGGGATTTGAGCTTGGTGCGGCCGTCGGCGGTGATGCCGGAGCGCAATTCGCGGAAGACCCGCACCACGCGGCGGACTTCCTCGGCGGCGGCGGGAACGGTCGGCAATTCCAGTGCGGCGCCGAGCTGTTCGACGCGACGGCTGACGATGGCGACCTCGGAATCCTCGTCGGCGGGCAGCGGCAGCACCACGGTGTTGAAGCGGCGCCGCAGGGCCGAGGAGAGATCGTTGACGCCGCGGTCGCGATCGTTGGCGGTGGCGATGACGTTGAAACCCTTGGCCGCCTGTACTTCCCCACCGAGTTCGGGCACCGGCAGGGTCTTCTCGGACAGGATGGTGATCAGCGCGTCCTGCACATCGGAGGGGATGCGGGTGAGCTCCTCGATGCGTGCGATGGCGCCGGTGCGCATAGCGGTCATCACCGGTGACGCGACCAGGGCGGCGTCGCTCGGCCCCTCGGCGAGCAGGCGGGCGTAGTTCCAGCCGTAGCGGATCGCTTCTTCCGCCGTACCGGAGGTGCCCTGCACGAGCAGTGTCGACTCGCCGCTGATGGCGGCCGAAAGATGTTCGGAAACCCACGTTTTCGCGGTGCCGGGCACCCCGAGGAGCAGCAGGGCGCGGTCGGTGGCGAGGGTGGCGACCGCGACCTCCATCAGTCGGCGCGGGCCGACATATTTGGGCGTGATCACGGTGCCGTCGTCGAGGGTGCCGCCGAGAATATAGGTGACCACGGCCCACGGCGACAGTTTCCAGGACGGCGGGCGCACGCGATCGTCGACGCGGTCCAGGGCGGCCAATTCGTCGGCGAAGGCCTGTTCGGCGTGGGGACGCAGCAGGGTGGTGGAGGGTTCGATGGTGGTCAACGCAGCTCCTCGAGCATGGTGGCACGATCGGTGAGATCGTGGGCGAGTCGGTGGAATGCCTGGTGCCAGGCGGGATCGTCGGTGGTGTCGGCGAGCGCGCTGACGCGCGTCGCGAGTTCGACAGGCAGGTGGACGCTCGCGGCCGTGAGCAGCGCCCGGTCGGTGTACACGCCCGCACTGGCGTGCGGCTGCCGCGCGGTGGTGCGGGCGCGCTCGCCGAGCAAACGCAGCACATGGTCGGCGACGGGTTGCGGCCACGGATGATCGAGGCCGGGCAGGATCGCGTGGAGTTCGTTGAGCTGGTGCGCGTCCAGGTCGAGCACGTGCTCGACCCGGTCGGCGGCATCGAGCAGCGTGAACAGTTCGCGACGCCGCAGCACCGCCTGCTCGGTCGGGGTCGCGTGGGCGAACAGCGCACGGGCCCACGCGGTGTCGTGCTGGGCGAGCGTGGCATCGACCCAGCCGTCCACGATCGCCTTGGCGTAGCGGGGCGGCAGCGACAGGGTCAACGCGGTGGTCGGGGTCTGCCCGCCGGGGGCCCGCACGATCGAGGACCATGCGGTGAGCGGAGTGGCGGCGATCGCCTGGTGCAGCGTCGTGATCGTCGAATCAGGGGTGTCCCAGCGCAATTTCGCTTGATCGGTCGCATCGGTGATGCCGTCGCGCCGGGCCTGCGCGTCGAGCTCCGCGGGTACCCGTACGTCTACCGTCCCGTCGTCCGCCACCCGGATCCACGACGCCACCAGCGCCGCCATCCGCCGCCCGAAAGCGGCATCCGGCAGCTTGTTCAGCAGCGTCGTGGCGGTGCGCCGGACATCACCGCGCCGGTCGTCGAGGGCCCGCTCGAGCAGGGCTTCGTCGGCCGGACTCAGTCCCTCGGCGAGCAGCCCCAGCAGCTCCGCCTTCACCGGCCCCGACTCCTTCGGCCACGCAGCGGTCAACACGGTCAGCGCCGCGGCCGGATCGGCCCGGCGAGTACGCGCGAACCAGTCCTTTCGCTCGCCGGATGTGCCGAACAACCAGACATCGTGGACAGCGGGCGCGCCCGGCTCCGTACCGGAGCCCGAGTCGGCAGTGGTGCCGGAATCGGCATCGTGATCCGGGGACGTTGTCGGCCCGGCGCTCCGGGTCGTGCTCGCGTCGATGTCGACCTGGATGTCGGCGACGCTCGCCGTCAGCTCCGGCCGGCTGTTGCGGGTTTTCCCCTCCGCCGACGATGTGGCAACGTCGGCAGGGAACTCGTCGACCAGTTTCGCCCATGCCGGGTTGCGCGCGGCGAGCCAGCGTCCGCGGCGGCCTGCCAGTCGCAGCAGTGGCGGACGCAGCGTGGTGTCGGAGGCCGCCGAGAGCGCCTGGACACACAGCACATCGGGCAGGCGGAAGTCGAATGGTGTTGCCGCAGTGAACCATTCGGTCAAGAACGGGGACTTGTCCGCGAGGAGGCGGCTGAGGCGGTCGGCGGCGGGGCGCGGCAGAAGCGGGCGCGGATCATCGACGGCGGGTTCGGGTTTCGCCGCGGTACGGGGGAGTTGTCCGCCGCGCAGATACAGATCTTGTAGCGCGGCGGTGTGGAGCAGCCGGGTGGCCGGTTCGCCCGCGTGCTGCGGAACGGCGGCGGCGACCGCGGAGTCGAGGTGGACACCGTCGGCGCTGCGCCGGGCGGTACCGAGCAGCGCCACCGAGACGAGTTCGGCCAGCGCGGGGGTCGGGGTGGTTTCGGTGGGGAATTCGTTTTCCAGGTCGCTCACCTCGCCTGCGCACAACACCGAGATCGGGTCGAAGCCGTCGGCTCGCCACTCGCCGCACACCGTCACCGGGTGACCGCCCGCGACCGCGACCAGCCGCCACGGGCGCGCGCCCGCGGCCAGCGGTAGCGCGGTGCCGTCGGATGCGACGAGCTGCCATCCGGTCTCGTCGAGCACCGGCACGACATCGGTGAGCAGCGCGGGCCAGGAACGCAGCCACGGATCCGCACTCAACGCGCCCGCGTAGGCGTCGAGCGCGTCGTCGATCGTGGCGCCGCCGACCGAGGGGACGGTGGTGAAGGGTTCGGGTGCGCCGTGGCGGGTGCCCCACTGCGCGCGCAGGGACACCGCGCCGGGGTAATAGTGCAGTTCGGCGTCCACCTCGTTGCCGGGTGCGGGCACCTCGCCGGTGAAATTCGGGGTGGCGAAGGAATGTTCGATGAGCAGGGCCCACCGTCCGCTACCGCGACCGCGCAGCCAGGTGCGGCGCGTGTGCAGTCGCTCCTCCTCGCTCGCCCGCATGCCGAGCACCAGCCAGCGATCCCGCACCGCGGGCTCGTTCAGCACCGACTCGGCCGACGTCGGGTAGCCGATATGGGTGCGGATCCCCGCCCGCAGCGGTTCGGGGAGGGCGTCGAGCCTGCGATGGGCCAGCACCAGCAGGTGCAGGCGGGCGTACTCGCGCAACAGCAGTTCGGGCCAGTGTTCGGTGGTGACGACCGCGGTGGGCAGCCTGCGCAGGGCCTCGGCGATGCGGGGCGCCTGGGCATCGACCATCCGGGCCGCGATCGCCTCGTACGCGGCGTACGAACGGTCGGTCTGGGCCAGCCCGGTTCGGATCTGGTCGGTGAGCCAGACCTCCAGTTCGGTGAGCCCGGCGGATACCCGCGCCCGTCGCTGCTCGACGGTGGCCTGCGACGGCGTGCTCGCGGCCTTGGCCTTCGCCGGCGCGGCGGCCTTCGCGGCCCGCCCGGCCAGCCACTCGGCCGCGAAGTCGGCGGGTGCCTGCTGGACGGGGGTCTGGCCACTCGACCACGTGAGCAACAGCGACAGCGTGTGCTTACACGGGAACTTGCGGCTGGGGCACGAGCACTTGTACGCGGGCCCGTCCAGGTCGACGATCGCCTGATACGGCTTGGCGCCGCTGCCCTGACACAGCCCCCACACCGCATTGCCCGCGGTGCCGGTCTCGCGCCAGCGACCGGCCAGCTTGCGTGCGGCAGCCAGTGAGCTCGCATCGGGCGCGAGCGCGCGGACCTGGTCCTCGGTCCACGGCGTGCGTTGCTCGGTCATCGGTTCCCCCGTTCTCGTGTTCGCCGAATATCTACCGCAACCCACCGACAACTGGCGGACCCGGCGGCGTAACGCTCGGAAAACACTGGTGCCGCGGCAAATTCGTGCTCCAGCTCTTGCCCTGGGTGGCGATCTCTGGCATTCTGACCTGTTCGGCACCGCCCGGACCGCCCGCGCTGCTCGACGCAGCGTAACGCGGGTGTGAACACCTCATCGAGCTGCCCGCCGGGGTGGGCGAGGGGTGGACATCGAGGGCCCGCCGTGGCGCCGCGATGGCCATTCCACTCCCGCGGGCAGATTCGCTGAGGGCCCTGCGCATCCCCTGGGCGAACATCCGGCGATCGGGTAGCGTTTCAACCAGGATCGCCGCGTTGCGCGCCGACGCGAAGGGGGATGTCGCAAGTGTGCTCGGATCGGATCGCCGAGGTGGTCGCGCGCGAGCTCGCCGCCGACCCGGCAGTGGAGGAACGGGTCGCCGATTGCGTGCTCGCCGCGCTCACAGCTGTCGACGGTGACTCGGCCGCAACGGATTCCGGTGATACCGGGGTCTTTCTGCGGTCGATCACCGTGCAGGGTTTCCGGGGAATCGGTCCCGCGGCGACGCTGCGATTGAATCCGGGGCCCGGCCTGACCCTGGTGGTCGGTCGCAACGGCAGCGGGAAATCGAGTTTCGCCGAGGCCGCGGAATTCGCGTTGACCGGTGGGAATCGCCGCTGGGACGGTCGCTCGACCACCTGGCGCGAGGGATGGCGCAACCTGCACGAACCCGAGACCGCCCGGATCGACGTCGAGCTGCTCACCGCGGGCGACGACCCCGCACTCTCGGTCGCGACCAGCTGGGACCCGAGTGCGGACCTGGCCGACGCGCGGTGGACCGAGCGGCGTGGATCCGAACCGGCGGCCTCGGTCGACCCGCACGGACGGCGCAGGCGACTCGATCTGTACCGGCCGTTCCTGTCCTACAGCGAGCTCGGCGCGCTCGTCGACGGGAAGCCGAGCGACCTGTTCGACGCGCTGCATCGCCTGCTCGGCCTGGACGAGCTGGCCGCCGCGGCCGAACAGATCCGATTGCGCAAGCTGGAACTCGAACGCGCCGTGAAGGATTCGCGCCAGTCCCGCGCCGACCTGCTGGTCGAGCTGGCCGAGGCCGATGACGAACGTGCCCGTGCCGTGGCCGACCTGTTGCGCACGCCGGACCCCGATCTCGACGCGGTGGCGGGCGCGGTGGCCGGTTCGGTCCTCGGCATCGACGGGCCGGAGGGTTTGCGCGCGATCCTGCGTCTGTCGTTGCCCGATGTCGCGCGGGTTGCCGCCACGACCGATCGACTCGCCGAAGCAGCCCGGAATGTGGCGCGCCACGAGACCGTCGATACCGAAGCCGATCTGCGAGTGCTCGAATTGCTCACGCGGGCGCGCGCACACGTCTCGACGGCAGGTTCGTGCCCCTGCCCGGTCTGTGGACGCGACGAACTCGACGCCGACTGGCTCGCCGCCGCCGATACCGAAATCACCTACCGCACTAGGGAACTCGCGGCCCTACAGTCGGCCACGGCGGAATTCGACACGGCTCTGACAGCGGCCCGCAACCTCCCCGCAGACCTGCCGATCGAGTTCGGTTCGGCAATCGCGGTCGGTGCCGGCGCAGTGAGTCTCTCGGGGCCGGTGTTCGATCCGGCGGGGCGCCGGGCGGATGCGCCCGCGCCGTACGCCACGTCGGACTCGTTGCGTAAACAGCGCGACATCGTCGGACAGCTCTGGTCGGAGTGGGCCGCGCTCGCGACGGCCGACTACGAAGGCCGGCTTCCGGACCGGCTGCGCACGATTCACGCCGACCTCACCGCGGAACTCGCCGCACTGCAACGGGATACGCGCACCGAACTGGACCGTCTGGATGCGGTGTGGTCGCCGTTGGTCCCGCGCGTTCTCGCGTGGCTCGACCCCGCCCGCGCCGTCGCCGACCACGCGAGCGAACTGCGGGTGGTGAAGAGGGCGGCCGAGTGGCTCAAGGCGGCGACGGCGACGATCCGCGAGGAGCGGATGCGGCCGCTGGAGACCACGGCACGGTGGGTGTGGAGCACCCTGCGGCAGCAGAGCAATGTCGAGCTCGGGGCGATTCGGTTGCAGGGCAGCGCGGGCACAGCGCGGCGGGTGCTGCTCGATGTGACCGTCGACGAGGTGGACGGCGCGGCGCTCGGCGTGATGAGCCAGGGGGAGCTGCACGCGCTCGGACTGTCGCTGTTCCTGCCGCGAGCCACGGTGGCGCACAGCCCTTTCCGGTTCGTGATGATCGACGACCCGGTGCAGGCGATGGATCCCGCGAAGGTGGACGGGCTGGCCAGGGTGCTCGCCGAGGTGGCGGCCTCCCGGCAGGTGGTGGTGTTCACCCATGACGAGCGCCTCGCCGAGGCGGTGCGCCGCATGCAGCTCGACGCGACAGTGCTCGAGGTGCAGCGTCGCGAGCGGTCGATCGTCGAGGTCAGGGTGACCGGCGACCCGGTCCGCCGCTATCTCGACGATGCCCGATCCCTGCTGCGCACACCGCAACTCCCCCCGGCGATCGCCGATGAGCTCGTCGCTACCTGCTGCCGTTCGGCGATCGAAGCGGCCGGGCTGGCGAAAGCCCGCCAGGAACTCCTGGCGGTGGGCCTCGAGCACGGGGAAGTGGAGCGGCGCGTGCGCAACGCGCACACCACCCGTGCCATGATCACCCTCGCCATCATGGGTGTCGGCGCCCGCGTGGACGACCTGAACAAGCACCTGAGCGCGGTCGGCGGACGCTGGCTCGTCGGCGTCCTTCGCGATGCGACCGCGGGAGCGCACGTGCCGATCGATCGTCCGATGCGCGAGTTGATCAGTGACACGGAACGATTCATCACCTGGCTGCGGGCGCACGAGCCGGCGGCGGTGCGCCCATGAGTGGGCTCGCCGGAGACTCCGGCAGGCGTCTTCGCGGCCGACGGGAGGCGATGGCCGCGCGCACCCGTGCCGGTACGGTGGGGTCGTGAATCGTCGCGGCAGGCCGGCTCGCGCGAAGTTCAGCCCACGGCCCTCGGTGGCGCAGCGGCTGGAAGCCGCCGAGAACCTGTTGGACGGGTCGGTATCGGACGCCGGCGGGGTGTGGTCGCGGGCAGTGGCCTGGATCCTGCGGTTGGCGCTCGAGCAGGCGGTGGACCAGCTGTGGGCGCAGGTGGCGCCGGAGCTGATGCGGTGTCCGATGCGGGCGCAGCTGCTCGCGTTGCGGGTGTACGCGGGGCCGGAGACCGCCGGTCAGGTCGGTGCGTTGTGGGCGGCGCTGTCGCGGGCGGCGCATCATCTCGACTACGAGATGGCGCCCAGTGTCACCGATCTGCGGCGTTGGCGGGATCAGACCGCGGAGCTGGCGCGGGCGTTGGAGCTCGCGCCCCTCGCGCACCAGCCGTTCGGGTGACCAGCGGACCGAGCGGACCTGTGCGTGGCGTGGGGGTTGGGTCCGGCAGGATGACGGTATGGGTGAAGTGAGAGCGTGTCCGTGTCGTCGAGGTGAGTCGTTCGATGCCTGCTGTGGACCGATTCTGGCCGGGGAGAAGGCCGCGCCGACCGCGGAGACGCTGATGCGTTCGCGCTACACCGCCTACGTCGTCGGCGATGTGGACTACCTGCTGGGCTCGTGGCACCCCAGTACCCGCCCCGCCGAGCTCGAGCTCGATCCGGACCAGCGATGGCTGTTCCTCGAGATCGTGGGCACGCAGCGTGGCGGGCCGTTCGACGACAACGGCACCGTGGAGTTCATCGCCCACTACACACTCGACGGCGCGCGGGACACTATGCACGAGCTGAGTACCTTCGTGCGGGTCGACAGGGCCTGGGTCTACCTCGACGGGACATTCCAGGCCTGATCAGGGGATACTGCTCGGGTGCCCCGTATCGCGATCGAATACTGCACCCAATGCCGCTGGCTGCTGCGCGCGAGCTGGATGGCGCAGGAACTGCTCACCACGTTCGCCACCGAACTCGGTGAGGTGGCGCTCGTGCCCGGTCAGGGCGGCATCTTCCGCATCACCCTCGACGGCGAACAACTCTGGGAACGCAAGGCGGACGGCGGTTTTCCCGATATCGCCGTCCTCAAGCAGCGCGTGCGCGACCGGATCGCACCCGATCGCGACCTCGGCCACGTCGACCGCCGCGACTGACGGCCGGGCAACCGGCGGGGTCAGCAGCAGCCGCCGCCACCGCAGCAGCCCCCACCCGCCGGACGTGGCGCGGGCGCGGGGGCGGGCGCCGAGCCGCGTCCCACCGCCGCGAAGGTGGTGAGCAGTTTGACGGTGTCGTCGTGGCCGGCCGGGCACGTGGCCGGATCCGAGGACTGCGCCATCGGCCGGTTGACGTCGAACGTGTCGCCACAGGAGCGACACCGGAAGCTGTAGTTCGGCATCGGCCCAGTGTAAGGCCGATGCTTGCGATCACGCTGCGCCGAACGCTTCGTCGTGGCCGCTGCGCTCCGTACCGTGAGCGAACAGCGGTGATGGCGAGGTGGCGCATGGCGAACAGTAGCGCGGGGGCGGTATTGCGGGCGGTGCTCGACCTCGGGTCGGCACCGCGCAGCGTGGTGGCCAGACACGCCGGGGTTTCCCCGGCCACGGTCACCTGGCAGAGCCGGGCGCTGGTCGAGGCGGGACTGCTCGTCGAACTGCCGGAGTCACCCGGGCCGGGTGGCGTGGGCAGGCCACACAGTCCGATCGCGCTGGACGCGGGCGGCAATGTGGTGATCGCGGTGCACATCGCGGCGGTGCAGATCACCGTCGCGGTGGTCGACATCGCCGGTGCGGTGCTGCACAGCGAGCAGGTGCCCCATCGCACCCATGCCCCGTACGACATCCTCGACGCCGTGCTGGAGCGAGTGCGCGCGGTCGGGGCCGCCCTCGCCGACCAGGTGCGGATCCGCGGGCTCGGGGTGGCGATCGGCGGCCGTGTCGACACCGCCACCGGTTCGGTCGTCGAACACTCCTACCTGCGCTGGCGTGATGTGCCGGTGCGCGAATACCTGAGTGCCCGAACGGGTTTACCGGTCAGTGTGGACAGCCATACCCGCGCGACGGTGCACGCCGAGCAGCTCTACGGACGCCTGCGTGGCTCGGCGAGCTCGATCGTGCTGTTCGTCGGCAATGTCATCGACGCCGCCATCGCCGTGCACGGCCGCGTCCACTGCGGGCCACATTTCGGGGCGGGCTCCATCGCCCGATTGCTCGGCACGACCGACAGATTCGCGCTCGAGGCTCTCGGTGACCACGCGTTGCTGGCGCGTGCCGAAGCGGCCGGCCGGTACGACGGCTTCCCCGCATTGGTGGCGGCGGCCGCGGCGGGTGGCCCGGAACGCGAGTACTTCATCGAGCGCGCCACAGTGATGGGCGAGGTCGCCGCGGCACTGATCGATCTGATCGACCCGGAAGCGCTGGTACTGATCGACCGTGGCCTGATCACGGTTCCCGGCGTCCGCGAAGCCTACGACGACGCGGTGCGCGCCCACTCGACCATCAGCGCCGACCCGTCCGAGGTGATCTTCGCGTCGACGTTCCCCGGTCAGGTGCTGGTGATGGCGGCGGCCGGGGTGGTGTTGCAGGAGTTGTTCAGTGATCCTCTGAGCACGGTTGTCGCGCAGGCAGTTTGATTCGTGGTTATTTTAAGACAGTCGAATATTGACCGGAAGCGGCGTCACCCGCGACAGTTGACACTATGAACAAAATGCAGTCCGGCGTCGCCCGGGTTACGTCGGATGTGCTGTGTTGTCGCGGTTCGAATTCCGTCGCCGACAATTCTTCCATCAAATCCGGGAAATCACCTTGCGTAAAAATATTCGACGAATAGCACTTCTCGCCGCGGCGGCTTCGCTGCTCGCGGTCTCCTGCGCCACCGGCGACGAGGGCGGCGCCGCGCTGACGAATCCGCTGCCCACCCAGGTCCCCGCCGGGGTCTCGCTCGCGGTCGCGGCCAATACCGCCAAAGTGGCGCTGACCGCGTCGGGAGAACTGAACAAGCTCGGGTTCACGGTGTCGTCGTGGCCCGCCGTGCAGGCCGGCCCCGATGTCATCCAGGCTTTCCGTGGTGGCTCGGTCGACCTGGCCACCAACGCGGGCATTCCGCCGATCCACGCGCACGCCAGCGGGCTCGACGCGAAGATCGTCGGTGTCAAGGTGCGCACGACCCCGCTGTACAAGCTGGCCACCGCCCCCGGATCGACCTTTACCAACCTCGATGGGCTGCGCGGGAAGAAGATCGGCTTCTCGCCGGGCCAGGCGCAGGGGTTGGTGGTGTTGCGCACGCTGAAGGCGGCGGGCATCCGCACCGACGAGGTGCAGCTCGTGGAGCTGCCGAGCACGAAGTTCCTCACCGCCCTGCAGGCCAAGGAAATCGATGTCGCCCCGTTCGGCGAACCGACCCTGACCAAGTACCTCGACAAGTACCGCGTCGACGGTGCCACCGCGATCGACACTCCCGCCGTCGACGCGCTGACCGTGCTGTGGGCGCCGACCTCGGTGCTGCGTGACGACAGCAAAGCCGCTGCCGTCGCCGAATTCGTGAAATTCTGGGCACGCGGCGAAGTCTGGGCCTGGGAGCATCCCACGGAATGGATCGACGCGTACTACGTCAAAGATCAGTCGGTCTCGGCCGAGGACGGCAAACGCATTGTCGCCACGACGGAAAAGCCGTATTTCCCGGAGAATTGGAACGAGGCGATCACCTGGGAACAGGAGACGATCGATCTGGTGACGAAAGCCGGCTTCTTCGGTAATTCCTTCCCCGCCGGCGAACTGTTCGACCGCCGATTCGAGAAGATCGCGTTCGACGCGGTGTCGGCGCCGTATCGCACCAAGGGGCAGCAATGACCATCGCCCTGTCTCGCACCGCGATTCCGGTTTCCGCACCGTCCGGTGACGGATTCGTCGAGCGGCGCACGCTGCGCCGGCTCGGACTGCGCAAGGCCTTCCCCGCCGCCCGCCTGCTCGGTGTGGTCCTGGTGGTCGCGGCCTGGGCCGCGGGTTCACTGCTCGAACTGATCGACCCGCGCAAACTGTCAGCGCCGTGGACTGTCCTGGCGACCGGCTGGGAGTTGCTGGTCGACGGGCCACTGCTGGCCAACCTGGGGGTGTCGCTGCAACGGGTGCTGATCGGCATGGTCCTCGGCGTGCTCATCGGCACCACGCTCGCCGTGATCGCGGGACTTTCCCGGTGGGGTGAATCGCTCATCGACGGCCCGGTCCAGATCAAGCGGGCCATTCCCACCCTCGGCCTGATTCCGCTGATGATCCTGTGGCTCGGTATCGGCGAGGAATTCAAGCTCGTGCTCATCACCCTGGGCGTGGTCGTGCACATGTACATCCAGACCCACGCCTCACTCACCACGATCGACCAGAAACTGGTGGAACTGTCGGAGGTGCAAGGCGTTTCACGCGCGGAGTTCATTCGCAGCGTGGTGCTGCCCGGATCGCTGCCCGGCTTCTTCCTCGGTCTGCGGATGTCGGTCACCAGTGCTTGGCTGGTGCTGATCGTGGTCGAGACGGTCAACGCCATCGACGGTCTCGGCAAGATGATGTCGAACGCGCAGAACTACGGGCAGGCCGATGTGATCCTGGTCGGCTTGGTCGTCTACGCCGTCTTCGGACTGGCCTCGGATTCGGCGATCCGCCTGGTGGAACGGAGGGTGCTGTCATGGCGACGCACTATCGCGGGGTGAGCGAGCCGAAGGTCGCGGGTGTCGAAGTGCGCTCGCTCACGCGAAGATTCGGCGATCGCACGGTGCTCGACTCGATCGACCTGACCATCGCGCCCGGCCAGTTCGTCGCTTTGCTCGGACGCAGCGGCTCCGGCAAGAGCACGTTGCTGCGGGCGCTCGCCGGGCTGGACTACGACGTCGACGGCGGCGGCACACTGCGCATCCCGGCGAAGACCTCGGTGGTATTCCAGGATTCACGGCTGCTGCCCTGGCAGCGGGTGCTGCCGAACGTGCTCTACGGGCAGCCGCGCACGCGCCGCGCCGCCGGCGAGCAGGTCCTGGCCGAGGTCGGCCTGGCCGGTCGGGAACGCGCCTGGCCCAGAGAGCTCTCCGGCGGTGAGCAGCAACGAGTGTCGCTGGCCCGCTCCTTGGTCGGCGAACCGGATCTGCTGCTGGCCGACGAACCCTTCGGCGCGCTCGACGCGCTCACCCGGATCAAGATGCACGCTCTGCTGCGCGACCTGATCAGCCGGCATCGTCCGACCGTGCTGCTGGTCACCCACGATGTCGACGAGGCTGTCGCACTGGCCGACCGGGTGATCGTGCTCGACGACGGAAAGCTCGCGGTGGACATTCCGGTCGACCTGCCCGGCGAGCGTGATCCGAGCCAGCCCGCGTTCCAGCGCATCCGCCGCACTCTGCTCACCGCACTCGGGCTTGCCGAGACCGCGGCCTGAAAGGCACCCATCATGTCGAAGAAACTGCACCTCAACGCTTTCCTGATGTCGGTCGGTCACCACGAGGCGGCCTGGCGGCTGCCGGAGAGCGATCCCCACGCGCACACCGACATCAACTACTACGTCCGGCTCGCCCAGACCGCCGAGCGCGGCAAGCTCGACTCGATCTTCTTCGCCGACAGCCCGGTACTGATGGGCGACCCGGGTCGTCGGCCGAGCGGCAAACTGGAGCCGACCGTCATCCTGACCGCGGTCGCCGTGCAGACCAGCCGGATCGGCCTCATCGCCACGGCCTCCACCAGCTACAACGACCCCTACAACCTCGCCCGCCGGTTCGCCTCGGTGGACTGGGCGAGCAACGGCAGGGCGGGCTGGAACATCGTCACCACCGCCGGTGCCGACGCGGCCCGCAACTTCGGTCTCGACGACACCCCCGACCATCGGCTGCGCTACGAGAAGGCCGCCGAATTCGTCGACGTGGCAACGAAACTGTGGGACAGCTGGGACGACGACGCCATCCTGGCCGACAAGGAACTCGGCATCCACACCGATGCCTCGAAGGTGCGCAAGATCCTGCACCACGGCGAGCACTTCCGAGTGGACGGCCCGCTGAACCTGCCGCGTTCCCCGCAGGGATATCCGCTGCTGGTGCAGGCGGGATCATCGGAGGACGGCAAGGAGTTCGCCGCCCGCTACGCCGAAGCCGTGTTCACCGCGCAGCAGACGCTCGACGATGCCAAGGCCTTCTACACCGACCTCAAGGCCCGCACCGTCGCCGCGGGCCGCGACCCGGAGAGCATCAAGATCCTGCCCGGCATCGTCCCGATCATCGGCGACACCGAGGAGCAGGCCCGCGCACTCGACGAGGAACTGGCGCGGCTGATCTCGCCCGAATACGCGCGCAAGCAACTCGCCGAGCGGTTCAAGCTGCCCGTCGACGAGCTCGACCTCGACAGTGAGCTCCCCGAGGAGCTGCCCACCGAGGACGACATCGAGGGCGCCAAGAGCCGCTTCACCCTGATCGTGAATCTGGCTCGGCGCGAACGGCTCACGGTGCGCGAGCTGATCGCCCGGCTCGGTGGCGGACGCGGGCACCGCACCTTCGCGGGCACCGCGGTCCAGGTGGCCGACGCCATCGAGGACTGGTTCCGCCAGGGCGCCGCCGACGGCTTCAACATCATGCCCGCGGTACTGCCGTCGGGGCTCGAGCGCTTCGTCGACGAGGTGGTCCCGATCCTGCAGGAGCGCGGCCTGTTCCGCACCGAGTACACCGAGACCACGTTGCGCGGCCACTACGGTCTCGCGCGACCGGCGAACCAGTTCGACGACGCGGACGCGCTCGTGGCCGCCCGATGAGATCGGACTGGATCCGGTACCTGACCCGCCGCTGTCTCGAGCACCGGCGGCTGGTGATCGTCAGCTACACCGGTGCGCTGGCGGCGGCACTGCTCACCGCGGCGCTGCCGCTGGTGGTGCGGCATGTGGTCGACACACTCAGTGCCACCGCGGCGTCGGTGACGCCGTGGGTGGTGCTGTTGCTGGTGATCGGGGTGGCCAGGTTCGCGTCGTCGTACGCGCGCCGGGTGGCCTCCTCCGAGCTGTCGCTGGGGGTGCAACACGACCTGCGCCGCGACCTGTTCGCCGCGTTGCTGCGGCTCAACGGGCGCGAGCAGGCACAGTTGCGCACCGGGCAGGTGGTGAGCAGGGCGATCACCGATGTCACGTTGATCCAGATGTTCCTGCAGCTCATCCCGATGATCGCGGGCAATGTGGCGCTGCTGCTGGCGGTGCTGGTGCTGATGGCCGTGATGTCGCCTGCGCTCACCGTGATCGCGCTGGTCGTGCTGCCGGGGCTGTGGATCGTCACCCGGCGCAGCCAGCGTCAACTGTTCCCCGCGAACTGGGACGCGCAGGCGCGGGCCGCCGAAGTGGCGATGCAGGTCGAGGCCGCCGTGGCCGGTGTGCGGGTGGTGAAGGGTTTCGGGCAGGAGCAATACGAGCTGGATCAGCTGGGCGCGCGTGCGCGGGTGCTGTACCGGTCGCGGTTGCGGGTCGCCCGGATCACCAGCCGGTTCACCCCCGTCGTGCAGGCGGTGCCCGCGGCGGGGCAGGCGCTGATCCTGATCGTCGGCGGGTTGCTCGCGCTGCGCCAATCCATCACGCTCGGCACGTTTCTCGCGTTCATGACCTATCTGGGCGCTTTCGTGGGGCCGGTGCGGCAGTTCTCGATGCTGCTGACCGTGAGCCAGCAGGGCAAGGCGTCCCTCGACCGGGTGCGCGAGGTGATCGAAGCGCCGGACGACGCGGGCGCGGCGCTCGGCGCGACGGGGACGCCGGTCGCCGTCTCGAGCGGACTCGGCGCCACCGAGCCGCCGTCGATCGAATTCGACGCGGTCACTTTCGGTTTCGACGACACGATGATCCTGGACGGCGTCGACCTGCGGATCGGCTCGGGCGAGACCGTCGCCGTCGCGGGTGGTGCGGGCAGTGGCAAGTCGATCCTGGTGTCGTTGCTGCCCGCCCTGCTCGAGCCCGATTCCGGCGCGGTGCGTTTCGACGGGATCGACCTGCGAATGCTGCCCGACCCACGCGCGCAGGTGGCGATGGTCTTCGAGGACACGCACCTGATGGCCGATTCGATCCGGGCCAACGTCGCCTACGGCAGACCCGACGCGAGCGACGAACAGGTCTGGCACGCGCTGTATCTGGCCGCGGCCGACGAATTCGTCACCGCCCTGCCACAGGGCATCGACACCACCATCGGTGAACGCGGACAACGGCTCTCGGGTGGTCAGCGCCAGCGCATCGCGCTCGCCCGGGCCCTGCTCACCGAGGCGCCGGTCCTGGTGCTCGACGACGCCACCTCCGCCATCGACGCCCAGGTGGAGGAACAGATCTACCGGCGGATCGGCGCCGAGCTGCGCAAGCGTACGACCATCGTCGTCGCGCACCGGATCTCGACCCTGGCGCTCGCCGATCGGGTCGCGGTTCTCGACGGCGGTCGCGTCGCCGAACTGGGCACACTGCGCGAACTACAGCAGTCCGGCGAACTGTTCCGGGCCCTGTTCACTCCGCCGGAAGTCGTCGGCATCGGCGTCGATCCGCACCGCGACAGCACGCGGGTCGCCACCGAAGAGCTCTGGGTGGCACCGGAAGTCGACTCCGACGACGACCGCACGATGGAACACCTGGCCAAGGCGTTCGCGCGGCGCTCGGCCGGCGCGCCCGCGGGTCCCGGCGGTGGCGCGGGCGGGGGCATGATGGCGAGCGCGCCACCCAGCGGCGATATCGTCGCCCTGCTCGACCGGCTGCCGCCGGTGTCCGGCGAACCCGAGGTCGACCCGTCGTTCTCCCACACCCCCGACACCGCGTTCTCCCTGCCGCGACTGCTTCGCCCGTTCACCTGGCCGCTGCTCGCCGGACTCGGTCTGGTCGGACTCGATGCCATCGCCCAGGTGCTGATCCCGTTCCTGGTGCGCTACGGCATCGATCACGGCGTCCTGGCCGGTGCGCGCGACGTGGTGATCGGCGCGGCCGCGCTGGCGATCGTGGTCGTGGTGGTGGACTGGGCGATCAGCGTCGCCCAGGTGCGCGTCACCGGGCGGGTCGGGGAGCGGCTGCTCTACGGTCTGCGGCTCAAGACCTTCGCCCACCTGCAACGGCTCGGCCTGCAGTATTACGAGCGCGAGCTCGGTGGCCGGATCATGACCAGGATGACCACCGACGTGGACGGGCTGTCGGCGTTTCTGCAGACCGGCCTGGCCACCGCGCTCACCAGCACGGTCACCATCGCGGGCGTGGTCGCCGCACTCCTGGTGATCGACGCCGAGCTGGCCGTGGTGGTCCTCGTGTTGCTGCCGGTGCTCGGCGTGGCGACCGTGGCCTTCCGGCGCGCGTCGATTCCCGCGTACAACCTGGCCAGGGAGCGGGTCAGCGCCGTCAACGCGTATCTGCAGGAGAACGTCGACAACATCACCGTCACCCAGGCGTTCCGCCGGGAGTCGGTGAACCAGAACGAGTTCGAGCGCCGGTCGTGGGCCTATCGCGACGCGCGGCTGCGTTCGCAGGTGCTGATGGCGGTGTTCTTCCCGTGCATCGAGCTGATGTCGGTGATCGCCACGGCCGCGGTGCTCGCGGTGGGCGTACACCAGGTGCGCGACGACGTGCTCACCGCGGGCACGCTCATCGCGTTCCTGCTCTACATCGAGTTGCTGTTCGCCCCGATCCAGCAGCTCTCGCAGGTGTTCGACAGCTATCAGCAGGCGGTGGTCGGCGTCGACCGCATCGGTGACCTGCTGCGCACCCCCGTCGACACCCCCGAGGCCGCCGATCCGCTCCCGGTGACCGGCCTGGACGGCGCGATCGAACTGCGCGCGGTGAGTTTCGGGTACTCGTCGCGGGCTCGCACGGTGCTCGACGGACTGGACCTGCGGATCGAGCCGGGCCAGAAGGTGGCCCTGGTGGGAGAGACCGGGGCGGGCAAATCGACGCTGGTCAAGCTGCTCGCCAGGTACTACGACCCGACCGAGGGAGCGGTTCTCGTCGACGGTGTCGACATCCGCCGGTTCCGGCTGCGCGACTTCCGCAAACGTCTCGGTGTCGTCCCGCAGGAGCCGTTCCTGTTCGGCGACACCGTGCGCGAGGCCATCGCCTACGGCAACCCCGATGCCGAGCCCGCCGAGATCGAGTGGGCCGCCCGCGCGGTCGGGGCGCACGAGATGATCGCGGCGCTCGAACACGGGTACTACCAGCCGATCGGCGCGCACGGGCGCAGTCTGTCGGCCGGGCAGCGGCAGCTGCTGGCATTGGCCAGGGCGCAGCTCATCGACCCGGACATCCTCATCCTGGACGAGGCCACCGCCTCGCTGGATCTGGCCACCGAGGCACGGGTGCGTGCCGCGGTCGACGTGCTGACCGCGGGCCGCACCACGATCGTCGTCGCGCATCGGCTCGCCACCGCCGCTGATGCCGATCTGATCGCGGTGGTCGGCGGGGGCAAGCTCGTGCAGATCGGCGCTCATGCCGAGCTGGTGGCCGTCGATGGACCGTATCGGCGCCTGTGGGCCGCCTATGTCGGTGACGAAGCCCAGCACATTTCCAGCTAATCGGCGAGAGGTCGGCCGCTGTCCGGTGGGGGAGATCCGGATGGCGGCCGACCTCGGTCCCCCCGGGAGTGGCGGGCAGGGGCGGCATCCGCCGCCGAACCCGCGTCACGACCGCCGGGTGTCGGCGCGGAACGGTACTTTCGCGTGTACCGCGGAGTAACTGTTACCTGCGGAAATGGCGCGTAGGGCACGCGTTCGGGCGGTATCCACGTACGCTCGTAGGAAGTCACCAGGTGCTGCGACCAGCGGGAGCAAATACACAGGCACCCGTGCGGTCGTGCCGGCTAGGAGGTGTGCGATGAGCATTCAGCCCGATTTCGACCCGGACACGCGGACCCGTGATGCCGACCCACTGGCGGAGACCGAGTACGGCACGGTCGGTGGAACCTGGGATGGACCGGTCGCCGTATGGCGCAGCATTCCCTACGCCGCCGCTCCCGCTGGGCCCGCTCGTTTCGCGAAACCCGAACCCCCGAAGCCCTGGGACGGCGTGCGCGACTGTGTGGTGTTCGGCGATATCGCACCGCAGGCCATGGGCGCGATGGTGCCGGTGGATTCCGACCTGCAGATGGGCGAGGACTGTCTGTGGGTCAACGTCTGGTCACCGCGGCCCGAGCCCAGCGACGACGCACCGCGTCCGGTCATGGTCTGGGTGCACGGCGGCGCCTACTGCCTCGGCACCGCCGCCCAGGCCATCTACGACGGACGCAAGCTGGCCGAGGCGGGCGACGTGGTGGTCGTCTCGGTGAACTACCGCATTGGGGTGTTCGGCTTCCTCGATCTGTCCTCGTTCGGTGAGCAGTTCACCGCGAACCTCGGTCTGCACGATCAGCTCGCCGCCCTCGCGTGGGTGCGAGACAATATCGCCGCCTTCGGTGGTGATCCGGGCAATGTGACCCTCTTCGGTGAGTCCTCGGGCGCGGGATGTGTCACCGCGCTGCTCACCTCGCCCGCCGCGGCCGGGCTGTTCCACAAGGCGATCGCCCAGAGTCCGCCCGCTACCACGGTTTTCGGGCAGGAACGGGCGGCGGTCGTCGGACAGCGCTATCTCGAGCTGCTCGAACTCGGGCCCGGCGAGGCGAATCGGTTGCTGGAATTGCCGATCGAACAGCTCGTCGAGATCGGGTCCGTGCTGCTGGACGAGGTGCCCATCAAGGAACCGGGCAGGCTCGCCGCGGCACCGGTCGTCGACGCGGACCTGTTGCCCGGCTACCCGATCGACCGATTCCAGCAGGGGCATTCGCATCGGGTGCCGTTGCTGATCGGCACCAATCGCGATGAGGCGTCGCTGTTTCGGGTGCTGCGCTCACCGATCATGCCGGTGACGCCCGACGCGGTGAACGCGATGCTGCGCGACGTCGCCGCCTCGCATCCGGAGATGTCGCCCGAGCGGATCGCCGAGATCACCTCCGCCTACCCTGACCTCACCAAAACCCGTGGCGCACTGGCGATGTCGACCGACGCGGCCTTCCGGATGCCCGCGGCCTGGGTTGCCGAGGGGCATGCCCAGCATTCGCCGACCTGGATGTACCGCTTCGACTACGCCACCCCGATGTTGAAGGCGGCCAGGGTGGGAGCCGGTCACGCCACCGAATTACCGTATGTCTTCGGCAATTTCGGTACCTTGAACCACGACCCCACCTTCTGGCTCGGTGGACGCAAGGCCTCGGTCGCGGTCTCGGGCCGCATGCAGCGTCGCTGGCTGGCCTTCGCCGAACACAGTGTCCCCGCCGCCATCGACGGCTCCAAACACTGGCCCCGCTACCGCCCCACCGCCCGCACCACCCTGCTGATCGACACCATCGACCGCATCGTGGACAACCCCGACGCCGACCTCCACACCGCCTGGGGCGACCACGCCGTCGGCTTCAGCTAGACCCGGCGCGAGCGCGTTCGATCTCGTTGATGTGGGTCTCGGTCCACTGCCTCAGGGCGGTGATCGGCTCGGCGAGGCTGCGACCCAGCGCGGTGAGCGCGTAGTCGACCCTGGGCGGAATCGTGGGATACACCGTGCGGGTGACGAATCCGTCGGCCTCGAGACTGCGCAACGTCTGGGTGAGCATCTTCTGGGAGACGCCCTCGATGCGCCGGCTGAGGTCGGTGTAGCGCTGCGTGCCGTCGAGGAGCGCGTCGATCACCAGGATCGTCCATTTGCCCGCGATGTGATCGAGCACCTGCCGGGTCGGGCACTTCGCCGAGTAGGCGTCGGCGGGCAGGCCCGAGGACTCCACGAAGGTTGTCATCGGGGGATAGTAACGCACTATTTAGTGCCTACTTCCCAATGGAGAGTGACTCTCTGATAGTGGGTGCATGACATCGAAAACTCTGTCGGTCGCCGAAGCGATCCGCACCCGACGCACCGTCCGCCACTACCGCCCGGATCCGGTTTCGACGACCGATCTCGAGGTGCTGCTCGATCTCGCCATCGAGGCGCCCACCAGCTGGAACTTGCAGGATCGCGCCATCGTCGCCATCACGAGCGAGGCAGGTCGGGCCGGTCTGGCCTGGGCGACCGGTGACCAGCCTCAATCGCGGGAGGCGCCACTGATGCTGGTGTTCGTCGCCGAACCGGAGTCCTGGCGCGCGGACCATCGCGACGTCTACGACCAGGCTCGCGGCAACGGCGCGTGGACCGAGGAGTTCATCGAGATGTTCGCCTCGGCGTCACACGAGTTCCAGACCGATCTCGCGCGGCGCGGGCTACTGCGTGAATACGCGGTCAAGGACGCCATGATCGCGGCGACCTACGTGATGCTGGCGGCCACCGAGCTGGGGCTGGCCACCGCACCGATGAACGGCTGGGACGAAGCGAAGGTGAAGAAGACGATCGGGATCGGCGACCGTGACGATCTCGCGATCGCGCTGCTGCTGGCGGTCGGTCATCCGGCCGAGCGCCGCGAGCATCCGGGCCGCCGGGCCAGGGAGCGCAATGTCTTCCGTGAGGCGTATGGGCTCGCGTGAACAGCACAACGCCGGGTCGCCGGCCGAGGGAATCGGCGGTGACCCGGCGTCGCGAGGATCAGACGTCGGTGGAGAAGCGGATGCCGCCGTCGGGGATGACCACGCCGGGCCACACCCGGGCGCCACGCAGGAGCTCGCAGCGGGCGCCGACATGGGCGCCGTCACCGATCACACCGTCGCGAACCAGTGCGCGGGGGCCGATGCGGGCACCGAAGCCGATGATCGAGCGTTCGACGGTAGCGCCCGCCTCGACCACCGCGCCGTCGAAGATCACCGCGCCGTCCAGTCGCGCACCCGCGCCGATTTCCGCGCCGCGCCCGACCACGGTCCCGCCGATCAGCAGCGCGCCCGGTGCCACACCCGCGCCGGGGTGGACAAGAGACTCGCCACGCTGGCCGGGCAGAGCGGGGGAGGGAGCGATGCCGCGGACCAGGTCCGCGGAGCCGCGCACGAAGTCCTCCGGGGTGCCCATATCGCGCCAGTAGGAGGCGTCGACGTGGCCCTGGACGCGGGCGCCCTCGGCCAGGAGCGCGGGGAAGACCTCGCGTTCCACCGAGACCGGGCGACCCGTGGGGATCTTCTCGATGTACTCGCGGCGGAACACGTAGCAACCCGCGTTGATCTGGTCGGTCGGCGGATCCTGGGTCTTCTCCAGGAACGCGGTGACCCGGCCGTCGTCGTCGGTCGGCACGCAACCGAAGGCGCGCGGGTCGCTGACGCGGACCAGGTGCAGGGTGACGTCGGCGTTGGTCGACTCGTGGGTGTCGAGGATCGCACCGAGATCGGTGCCGCCGAGAACGTCGCCGTTGAACACCATCACGTTGTCCGCGCGCAGCTTGGGCAGCACATTGCGGATACCGCCGCCGGTGCCGAGCGGTTCGGTCTCGGTCACGTACTCCAGGTCCAGGCCCAGCTCCGAGCCGTCACCGAAGTGCTCTTCGAAGACCTCGGCCTTGAAGGACGTACCGAGCACCACGTGGGTGATCCCGGCTTCGGCGATCCTGGCCAGCAGGTGGGTCAAGAACGGCAGCCCGGCCGTCGGCAGCATGGGCTTGGGCGCCGAGAGGGTGAGCGGACGCAGCCGCGTGCCCTGTCCGCCGACGAGGATGACCGCGTCGGTGCCTGCATTGCCTGCCATCGAGTTTCCCCTGTTCACAGTGGACCGGTACCTACTCAGGCTCCGGTTCGCGCTTGCTCACGCAGCGCCGATCGAACCGCAATCTTGGAGCGAACCGCAAGTCCGGCCCGCAACGCGCCCCGCAACGGTGCCTGCCACCAGTGCGGATGCCGGTCCGCCTGGAAGCGGTAGGCGCTGGCGTGGTGGGCGGGCAGCATCAATTCGGGATGCTTGCCCGCGGCATGACCCTTGGCGTGGGTCACCTCGGCGTCCGGGACGAATACATTGTGCCAGCCGGCCTTGCCCATGCGGTCACCGAAGTCCACGTCCTCCATGTACATGAAGTAGCGCGAGTCGAAACCGTCGATGGTGTCGAAGGCGGCGCGGCGCACCAGCAGGCAGGAGCCGGACAGCCAGCCGACCACCCGCTCGGAGATCTGCTCGTTCTCCTGGCGGTAGCGCACCGACCAGGGGTTCTTCGGCCAGACCGAGCCCAGGATCGCGTGCCCGGCGCCATCGGCCAGGCCGGGGACCCGGCGTGCGGACGGGTAGATGCTGCCGTCGGGCTCACGAACCATCGGCCCGATCGCGCCCGCCCGCGGCCAGCGTGCGGCGGCTTCGAGCATCTTGTCGATGGAGTCGACGCCCCAGCGGATGTCCGGGTTGGCCAGGATGACGAATTCGATGGACGGATCGATCTCGGCGACGGCCCGGTTGATGGCGCCGCCGTAGCCGATATTGCCGCCGGTGTGCAGCAGCGTCACGTGCGAGTTGGCCTCGGCGACGAGTTCGGGGACGCCGTCGGTCGAGCCGTTGTCGGCCAGGATCACCTGCGGCTTCTCGCTGGTCGCGTCGGCGAGAGTGGTGATGAAGTGCTCGAGGTGCTCACCCGGTGAATAGGTCACCGTGACCACGGCAAGGCCGGCGGTGGCTGGAGAATCGGCTGCGTCTGCTGCGTTCACGACTGCGGAGCCTAGTCGGACAACCGGCGCAGTGTGTCGGTGAGTGCGATACGCCAGGGGCGCAGCGGGGTGAGGCCCGCCGCGTTCCAGGCGGCGGGGGACAGCACCGAATACGCCGGGCGCGGTGCGGGTCTGGGGAATTCGCTGGAGGCGCACGGCAGTACCCGGTTCGGGTCGGCGCCCAGGTCGGTGAAGACCGCCGCGGCGAGGTCGAACCAGGTGGCGGTGCCGGAATTGGTGGCGTGCAGCACACGGGGGGCGTCGGGGCGGGTGCTCAATTCGAGCAGGCCCGCGGCGAGATCGGCGGCGCTGGTGGGAGAGCCGAGCTGGTCGTTCACCACGGTGACGGTGTCGCGTTCGGCCTCCAGCCTGCGCATCGTCGCGACGAAATCCCCCTCGACACCGGAATAGACCCAGGCGGTGCGCACGACCTGGGCGCCCAGCGCGAGCACCGCCTGCTCACCGGCGAGCTTGGATCGGCCGTAGACGGTGCCCGGTCCGGTGGGGTCGTCGGGTTCGTACGGGGTGCGCGCGGTCCCGGGGAAGACGTAGTCGGTGGACACGTGGATCAGCCGCGCGCCCGCCGCGGCGCAGGCGGCGGCCAGGACGCCCGGTCCGGTCGCGTTGGCGGCGAAGGCGGCGTCGACGTCGGTTTCGGCGGCGTCGACCGCGGTGTAGGCCGCGCAGTTGATCAGTACGGCCCCCGGGGTGAGGACGGCGTCGACGGCGGCGCGGTCGGTGATGTCGAGTTCGGCCCGCCCGAAGCCGCGCGCCTCGGGTGCCAGGCGCAGGATCTGTCGTCCCAGCAGACCATGTGCGCCGGTTACGATCAGGTGAGCGGGGGCGGGGAAATCGACGTTCACGCGGCCAGTCTGGCACGCCGGGGCACGTGCGGTTGGGCCCGAGTGTGGTAACTGTTGGTTAGCCTGTGATGGCCGGTGTCCTCGGACGAGCCCGGGTTAACGACAAAGGCGGAGTTTGCCGGGGGAAGAGCGGGCCGGGCGCGGAGTTCGTCGAGAGGATGCACGAGTGCGAGAGTCGACAAGACCGGTCAGCGCGCCTGCGGGCACCTTCGGTCCGGCCAAACTGATGGTGGCGATTTCGGCGGTGCTGGTGCTGGCACTCACCGGATTCGCCTGGCGCAGTGTCGATAACCTGATCGCCAACATCGACCGGATCGGCGGCCTCGGCCTCGGCGGTGAGCGCGACGGCGCTGTCGACATCCTGCTCGTCGGCGTCGACAGCCGCACCGATGCGCACGGCAACCCACTCACCAACGCCGAACGCGCGATGCTGCACGCGGGCGACGAGGTGGGCACCAACACCGACACCATCGTGCTTATCCGCGTGCCCAACGACGGCCGCTCGGCCACCGCGATCTCCATCCCGCGCGACTCCTACGTCGATGTCGGCGGCCAGGGCAAGGCCAAGATCAACTCCGCGTACGGCTCGACCAAGGAGGCCGAACGCGCCGAACTGCTCGCCGACGGCAAGTCCGAGGCCGAGGCCGAGCGTGAGTCGACCAAGGCGGGCAGGCAGGCGCTGATCAAATCGGTCGCGACCCTGACCGGCATCACCGTCGATCACTACGCCGAGGTGAGCCTGCTCGGCTTCGTGCTGCTCACCGACTCGGTGGGCGGTGTCGAGGTGTGCCTGAACCAGGCGGTGGACGAACCGATGTCGGGCGCGGACTTCCCGGCCGGGCGTCAGCGGCTGGACGGTCAGGAGGCATTGAGTTTCGTGCGCCAGCGCCACGATCTCGAACGCGGTGACATCGACCGGATCGTGCGTCAGCAGGTGTTCATGGCGCAATTGGTCGGCCAGCTGCTCAACGCCAAGACCCTGGCCAATCCGGGCAAGCTCAGCGAGATCAGCGAGGCGGTCGGGCGCACCGTCGTGCTCGACGACGACTGGGACGTGCTGGCCTTCCTGCAGCAGCTCAAGGATCTGTCCGGCGGCAAGGTGGAATTCGAGACCATTCCCGTCTCCGATCTCAACAGCATGACCTCGGCCGGAGAGTCGGTGGTGAAGGTCGACCCGAAGACGGTGCAGAGGTTCGTCGCGGGTCTGGTGGGGGAGGAGAAGAAGGAAGAGGAAGACACCGCTCCGAAGATCGATACCTCGACCGTCACGGTGAACGTGCTCAACGCGGGCGGCGCCACCGGACTCGCGGGCAAGGTGTCCACTGCCCTGACGGGCAAGGGATTCCGGGAAGGCACGGTCGGCAACTACACCGACGGCAGCGTGAGCTCGAGCCGCGTGCTGGCCGCCGACGCCGACGACCCGAAGGCGGCGGCGGTCGCGCAGGCGCTGGGTGGCTTGACGGTGGTCGCCGACAAGACGGTGTCGGCGGATACAGTGAGCGTGGTGTTGGCGAGCGACTATTCTGGTCCCGGCTCGGCCGCGGCAGGCATGTTCGATCTCGACGCGACATCCTCGGCGACCGCGACACCGATACCGCCCGCCCCGCCGATCGACGCAGGCCAGAACGGACCGAAATGTGTGAATTGACCCATGCGTGAGCCGAATTCGACCCTGACCGACGCCCTCCTCGACCCCATTCTCGAACGTGATCCCGCCGGACCGCGCGTCACCTGGTACGACGACGCCACCGGTGCGCGGATCGAACTGTCCGGGCTGACGCTGGCCAACTGGGCAGCCAAGACCGCGAACCTGATCCGCGACGAATTCGCGCTCACCCCGGGCGCCAGGGTCGCGGTGCTGTTGCCCGCGCACTGGCAGACCGCCGCGGTGCTGCTCGGTTGCTGGTGGGCCGGCACCGAGGTGGTGCTCACGCCCGATCCCGACGCCGACCTCGCGCTGGTCACGCCCGACCGACTCGACGACGCCGACGGTGTCGACGAGGTGGCGGTGCTGTCGCTGGACGCCATGGGGACGCCGGTGCGCGACCTGCCGGTCGGAGTCACCGACTTCGCGACCGCGGTGCGCGTGCACGGCGATCAGTTCCTGCCCGGTGGATTTCGGGCCGCGCTCGACGGCCTCTCGGTGCCGGAAGTGCTGACGATGGCCCGGAAATCTGCTGCGCTGCAAGATTTTTCCGCTGGCGACCGAGTGCTGTCGAGTACGCCGTGGGAGACGGTGGAGGAGCTGATCGACGGCTTCGTCGCGGTGTTGTTCGCCGGCGCCTCGCTGGTGCAGGTCGTCAATCCCGATCCCGCCGGTGTCGAACATCGGGTCGTCACCGAGAAGGTGACCGTCCGGCGCTGACTCCTACCCAGGTATAGGTTCGGGTCCACCTGGGGGACGTGTCGCGTGTCACACCCCGTCCGTACTGTGGAAGCAAGACTTCGGCAGAGTGGCAGGGGTGGCGATGATTGCGAAATACTGGGTTCGATGGTCGGCCGAACACGGGGCGCCGCGCGCGATTCTTCGCTGGCAGGCGCGTCGCGGCGATCCGTTCTCGACGTTGCTCAGCGGTCAGCGGGGCCTGCACGATCCGTATCCGCTGATCGATGAACTGCGTGGTCGCGGCGGATTGATCAAGACGTCGGTGTCCTATGCCACGTTCGATCACGCGCAGGTCCGAGCGATTCTGCGTGCCCCTGAATTCGGTGTGCGCCCTGCCCTCAACGCGGATCTGCCCGCCGCGTGGCGCAAGCTCGCCGGGGTGGTCACGGTGCCGCCCAACCCGGTCGAGCCGCCGTCGATGCTGGTCCTCGACCCGCCGGAGCACACCCGGATGCGCAAGCCGGTGGCGTCGGCGTTCACCCCGCGCGCTATCGCTCGGCTGCGCGAGCGCGTGGAGGTGGTCACCGCCGAACTGCTCGCGGCGATGCCCGCGAACGGCTCGGTCGACCTGATCACCGATTTCGCGGCCAGGGTGCCGATCGCGATCATCGCCGACATGCTCGGCTTCCCGCCCGCGGACCGCGAGATGTTTCTGCGCTGGGGCGACAAAGTGACCCCGTTGCTCGATCTCGGCACCTCATGGCGAACCTATCGAGCCGCGATGACCGCGATCGAGACCATGGACGACTACCTGGCCGACCACATCGCCACGTTGCGTCGCGCACCGGGCGAGGACATCCTGTCCACCCTGGTCCGCTCGGGTGATCTGAGTCTGCGGGAACTACAGGCGGGCGCGAGTCTGCTGATGGGCGCCGGTTTCGAGACGACGGTGAACCTGATCGGCAACGCGGTCGCCGCGCTGTCGGCCCATCCCGATCAGCTCGCCCTCGCCCAGGACGATCCCGAACGCTGGCCCGACGTGGTGGAGGAAACGCTGCGGTTCGATCCTCCCGTCCAGACCACCGCGCGCCAGACGCTCGAGGATGTCGAGATCGATGGTGTGCGAGTGCGGGCGAACAGTACGGTGATCCTGTCGCTGGCCGGGGCCAACCGCGACCCGGCGGTCTTCCCCGACCCGCACCGCTTCGACATCGACCGCCGTAATGCCAAGGAGCACTTGGCGTTCAGTAGCGGCGTGCACTCCTGCCTGGGTGCGAGCCTGGCCAGGATGGAAGCGGTCCACGCCCTGCGCGCGCTCTACACCCGCTACCCGAATCTGCGTTTGCGCGGCGAGCCGGTCCGTCGAAACCTGTTCACGCTGCACGGTTTCGAGCACATGCCGGTCGACCTGGGTCCGGTCGCGCGCATCTCGGCCCCCGATGACCTGGCGGGGGCGTCCCGTCCGGCCTGAGTCCGGTGCTCACCGGTCGTCGGCCGGACTTTCGCGCTTGCCCGCACCGGGCCGAGCTCGGGTGCGCGGCTATGAGCTCGTACGCCAGCGGTAGCGGGTCTTCGGCCGGCCGGCCCGGCCGTAATCGGCGCGACGCTCGGCCAATCCGTCGTCGGCGAGCTTCTCGAGATACCGCCATGCCGTGATCCGCGAAACACCAACGGCCGCTGCAGCATCGGTGGCCGTGATGCCGGATTCGGCCGCGCGTACCGCGCGCGACACCTCTTCGAGGGTGTGCTGGACAACGCCTTTCGGCGCACCGGCCTTCTGGTCGGCGGTGCGCAGCGCACCGAGCGCGCGGTCGATGTCGTACTGCGACAGGGCCGCCTCACCCGCGGGCAGCGCGGTGTCGAAACCGCGGTAGCGTTCCAGCTTTTCCCGGAACGCGGCGAAGGTGAACGGCTTGAGCAGGTACAGCACCACGCCGTGCGCCACCGCGCTGCGCACCATGTTCAGCTCGCGCGCCGAGGTGATCGCGATGACATCGGGGCGCGGCTGGAGTCCGTTGAGCGCGGCGGCCACATCGAGGCCGCTGATGTCGGGTAGGCCGATGTCCATCAGCACCAGATGGAACGGATTGCCGTCGGCGATCGCCTCGGCCGCCACCCGCAGCGCGTCGCGTCCGGTGTGGACGACCCCACCGGTGACGAAACCGTCGAGCCGTTCGAGATAGGCCCGATGTGCCTGGGCGATCAACGGCTCGTCCTCGACGATCAGGACGCGGATCATGGTGTCTCCCTCAGCGGAATGCGAACGATGACCGCGCTGTGTGGTGCGGCCGTGGTGGTGATGGTGCCGCGATGTCGATCGACGAGGCGGTGCACCAGCGCGAGGCCGAGGCCCGCGTGGTCGGATTTCGTGGTGTAGCCGCGTTCGGCGGCTCGCGAGAACATCTGGGCCGACATGCCGGGTCCGCTGTCGGACACCTGGACCCACAGCGCGCCGTCACGATGGCACACCGACACCTCGACGCGCTTGTCGACGGTGCCCGCCGCCGCGTCGATCGCGTTGTCGATCAGGTTGCCCGCCAGGGTGACGGTCTCGTGCGCGGACAGTGGATCGGTGGAGTCCAGCGCGGTGTCCTCGCTGATCGCCAGGCTCACGCCACGTTCGGCGGCCTGGTCGACCTTGCCGAGCAGCAGCGCGGCCAGCGCCGCGTCGCCGACGGCGGCCAGCAGCCGGTCGATCAGCACCTGCGAGAGCTGGAGTTCCGCGGTCGCGAAGGCCACCGCTTCCTCGGGGCGGCCCAGCTCGACCATCGTCACCACGGTGTGCAGCCGGTTGGCCGCCTCGTGCGCCTGTGCGCGCAGCGATTCGGCGAAGCCGCGCACCGAGTCGAGTTCGCCGAGCACCGTGCGCAGCTCGGTCTGATCGCGGATGGTGAGCACGGTGCCGATATCGCGGCCCTCCCAACTCACCAGGTCCTGGTTCACCAGCAGGATGCGGTCGGTGGTCACGTGCGTCTCGTCGCGCACCACGCCCCCGCTCATCTGCTGCAGCGAGACCGGCAGGTCGCTGCGCAGGACTGGACCGTCGGGCAGGTCGAGCAGCGTGCGCGCCTGATCGTTGACCACCTCCGCGGCCTCGGATTGGTCACCGAACACCACCAGTCCCTCGTGGACGGAGTGCAGTACCGCGTCGTGGTGCTCGTAGAGCGCGCGTAGTTCGTCCGGGGCCAGACCGTGGGTCTGGCGGCGCAGCCTGCGGCTGATCAGGAACGACGACAGCGCGGCCAGCGCGAGACCCATCGCGGCGACGCCGAGGATCAGTGGCAGCTGGGAGGCGACCTGGGTGCTGATCTTGGCTCGGGTGACACCGGCCGAGACCAGCGCGACCACCCGGCCGTTGTCGTAGACCGGGGTGACCGCGCGGATCGAGGGGCCGAGGGTGCCGGTGAAGGTCTCGGTGAGGGTCTGGCCCGCCAGGGCGCCGTCGATGCTGCCGACGAACGGCTTGCCGATCAGGTCGGGGTTGGTGTGGGTGTAGCGGGTGCGGTCGGGGGCCATCACGACGATGAAGTCCATGCCGGTGGCCGCTCTGATCCGCTCGGTGGTCGGTTGCAGCAGTCCGCTCGGGTAGGGCGAGTTCACCGCGGCCAAGGTCGACGGCGACCGCGCCACCGTGACCGAGACATCTCTGACCTGCATCTCCGCGGCCAGGTCATGGTCGCGCCGGGCATCGAGCACGGCCAGGATCGTGCCGATGGCTATGAGCAGCGCCAGCACCACCAGCTGCCATACGAAGGCCTGTCCCGCGAGCGACAGTCGTCCTCGTCGCACCTCTTGCCTCCGACCTGGATTTCTCGAACGTTATGCGCAGATATGAAACTTATGGACCAAAGTGACGGCCGTCACAATAGTTGCTCATGCTCGTCGGCATGAGTGATACCACCGCAGCGCGGAAACGCGACCATACCCACTGGCTGTACATCGCGGTGATCATCGCCGTCGTGGCCGGCGTCGTTGTCGGCCGGGTGGCCCCGGAATTCGGTCAGTCACTCGCGCCGCTGGGCACCGTGTTCGTGAACCTGATCAAGATGATGATCGCACCTGTCATCTTCTGCACGATCGTCCTGGGCATCGGTTCGGTGCGCGCGGCTGCCACCGTCGGCAAGGTGGGTGGGCTGGCCATCGGCTATTTCCTCGCGATGTCGACGGTCGCGCTCGGCATCGGGCTCGTGGTCGGCAACCTCATCGACCCGGGCGAGGGCCTGAACGTCGGCGCCACCGGAGCGGGCGCGAAATACGCCGATCAGGCGCACAGCGCGGGCGGTACCTGGGACTTCATCCAGAACATCGTGCCGACCACGCTCGTGTCCTCGCTCACCGCGGGCAGCGTGCTGCAGGCGCTGTTCGTCGCGCTGCTGGTCGGGTTCGCCGTGCAGGCGATGGGCGCGGCGGGCGCGCCGATCCTGCGCGCGGTTTCGCTGGGCCAGAAGCTGGTGTTCCGGATCCTGTCGATGATCCTGTGGCTGGCGCCGATCGGCGCGTTCGGCGCGATCGCGAACGTGGTCGGCCGCACCGGCTGGTCGGCGGTGGTGCAGCTGGCGACGCTGATGATCGCGTTCTATCTGACGTGCCTGGTGTTCGTGTTCGGTGTGCTCGGCGTGATCCTGCGGATGGTCTCGGGCGTCTCGATCCTGAAGCTGTGCCGCTACCTGTCGCGTGAGTACCTGCTGATCGTGGCGACCTCGTCGTCGGAGTCGGCGCTGCCGCGCCTGATCGCGAAGATGGAACACGCGGGGGTCGAGCGCACCACCGTGGGTGTTGTGGTCCCGACCGGGTATTCGTTCAACCTCGACGGCACCGCCATCTACCTGACGATGGCCTCGATCTTCATCGCCGATGCCATGGGTAAGCCGCTCGAGCTCGGTGAGCAGTTCGGCCTGCTGCTGTTCATGATCATCGCGTCCAAGGGCGCCGCGGGCGTCACCGGCGCCGGCCTGGCCACCCTCGCCGGTGGCCTGCAGAGCCATCGCCCCGACCTGCTCGACGGCGTCGGCCTGATCGTCGGCATCGACCGTTTCATGTCGGAAGCCCGTGCGCTGACCAACTTCTCGGGCAACGCGGTGGCCACCCTGCTCATCGGCACCTGGACCAAGACCGTCGACGCCGACCGGACCCGGCGCGTGCTCGATCGTGAGCTGCCCTTCGACGAGGAGACGATGGTCGACGACCACCTCGACAACCACGTCGACGACCATCGCGTCGACATCACGAAACCTGTTCCGGCCCAGGTGGTCGACGCGCAGTAAGACAGCCGAAAGGCCCCGCGACGAGATCGCGGGGCCTTTCGGCGGTGTCGGATCGTTCAGTTCCTGGACCGGCTAGATTCTGGACCACTTGCCGGGGTTGAGGTGGAACTGCACCAGGGCGGTGGCATGACCGTGGCCGAGGCCGTGCTCGGACTTCAGCCAGGTGACCAGAGCGGTGTGCCCGGTCGGCTCGGCCGCGTCGAGCAGGGCGAACCACTCGTCGACGGTGCGTCCGTACTTGGTCTCGATGGTGGGAAAGTAGGACGCGGGGCCGTGCGGCGCGTTCGCCATGGTGGTTCCTCCTCGACAGGTGATCGTTATCGGTGGTGACGGTGCGGCGGTGCGGAATTCATCGCTGCCGGGGTCATGCCGCGACGAGTGCGCGATCGGTGGTGGTCGAGCGGCGTTCGCGGATCAGCAGTACGCCGGCAAGCGCGACGAGTACGGCGGTGAAGCCGTGGACGCCGAACGCGGTGGCGGTGGAGCCGTGCCAGCTCAGGACGGTGGCCATGTCGCCGAACGGGGTGAGCGAGGTCGCCAGCATCGCGACGCCGAGCGCGAAGCGCTGTTTGGTGGCCAGCAAGCCGAGGATCACCAGGCCGCTCACCACGTCGCGGACGCCCTTGAGGTTCAGGAAGGCCACCGCGTCGCCCTCGGGTACGGCGGGGAGGCCGAAGCCCGCGGCCGTGATCTCCGGGGCGATGAGGTAGTTGATGCCGACGTAGATGATGAACAGGCCGCCGAGCAGGGCGAGAGCGGTGGCGATGCGCGAGGTGGTCATGAGGTGCTCCTGAATCTTATTGCTTGCTCTGAAATCTAGCGGCGCTAGGTGTTGAGAGAACAATAACCTGATCCTCGCTATCTTGTCTAGCGTTGCTAGAATATCGAGCATGAGCACTCAGCAGCGCAAGGAACGCGAACGCGCCGAACGGCATCAGCGGATCATCGACACCGCGCGCGAGATGGCCGAAGCGGAAGGCTGGGACGCGGTCACCATCCGCAAACTGGCCGACCGCATCGAATACAGCCAGCCCGTGCTCTACAGCCATTTCGCGAACAAGGCGGCCATCGTGGGCGCCGTCGCCCTGCAGGGCTGCGTCGAGCTCGCCGAGCAATTGAAGCAGGCCCGCGAGGCGGCGACCACCCATTCCGAGGTGATCGCCAACGTCGCGCGCGCCTACCTCGACTTCGCCACCGCCAACCCGGCCCGCTACGACGCCATCTTCCAGCAGAAGACCGACCTCAACTTCGGCCTCGACGCCCCGCAGCCCCTGCGCGACGCCTTCGCGGGCCTGGAAGCGATGTTCTCCCCGTATGCGGAGGGCGACGATCTCGGTGCCCGCACGGAAGTGGCCTGGGCCTCACTGCACGGCCTGGCCACCCTCGACCGAGGTGGACGGCTACGCCCCGAACTCCGGGAACGACGCCTCACCCTGCTGGTCGACGGGACCAGCGAGGCGACAGCCGATCCGGCCTGAGCGAGGCGACGGCGCGTCGAACCGACTGGGTGACCCAGCGCACCTGGACGGGCTCGTCGCTCCGCGTAGGTTGGAGGCAACGACGCAGGTTGGCAGAGCGGGGCGAGGGTGAAGGGACGGCGGATGGCGGAAGTCGTAGTAGTGGGGTCGGGGCCGAACGGTCTTGCCGCGGCTGTGATCGCCGCTCGCGCCGGGTTGTCGGTGCGAGTCCTCGAAGCGCAGGAGCAGGCGGGCGGCGGTTCGCGCACGGCCGAGCTGACCCTGCCCGGATTCCATCACGACATCTGTGCGGGCGCGCATCCGATGGCATTGGCATCACCGTTCTTTCGTGCTTTCGACCTCGAGGCGCACGGCGTCGACCTGCTCACCCCGACTGTCTCCTACGCGCACCCCCTCGACGGCGGGATCGCCGGATTGGCGTGGCGCAACATCGAATCCACCGTCGCCGACCTCGGCCGTGACGGTCGGCCATGGCGCGACCTGTTCGCGCCGCTGGTCGAGCACTGGCCCGATGTCGTCGACCTGGCCATGTCGGATCTGCGGCACCCGCCACTGCGCGTCGGCACCGGCATCAAGTTCGCGACCCGCCTGCTCGAACAGGCGTCCCCGCTGTCGGACAGCCGTTTCAGCGGTGACGTCGCGCCCGCGATGTTCAGCGGGGTGGCCGCCCACGCCATCACCTCACCGCGCGCCTTTCCCGCCGTGGGCGCGGCCCTGCTGCTCGGCACTCTCGCGCACGCGGGTGGCTGGGTGATCCCGCGCGGTGGCAGTCAAGCCATCCCGAACGCGATGATCGCCGAGATCGAACGTCTCGGTGGCGAGGTGCGCACCGGGCACCGGGTCGACGATTTCGCCGAACTCGCCACCGCGCGCACGGTGCTGTTCGATACCTCGCCCGCCGAACTCCTTCGCGTCGCCGGTGACCGTCTGCCCTCGCGATACCGCAACAGCCTCGGGCGTTTCCAGTACGGCAATGCCGCGTGCAAGGTCGACTTCGCCCTGTCGGGACCGGTGCCGTGGGCCGCCCCCGGCGCCGACCTGGCGGGCACCCTGCACCTGGTCGGCACCAGGGCGCAGGCGATGCACGCCGAACACCAGGTCGCCACCGGCACTTTCGCCGATCAGCCCTTCGTACTGGCCATTCAGCCCGGCGTGGTCGACCCCACCCGGGCGCCGGAGGGGCAGCACACCCTCTATACCTACGCCCACGTCCCCAACGGCACCGATCGCGATATCAGCGATCAGGTGATCGACCAGGTCGAACGTTTCGCACCCGGTTTCCGCGACCTGATCCTGGCGAAACACGTGACACCGGCGGCCTTCATGCCCGCGCACAACGCCAACTACATCGGCGGCGACATCTCGGCAGGGGCGATGACCACGCGTCAGACCCTGTTCCGGCCGCTCGCTCGCTGGAATCCTTACTCCACCCCGATTCCGGGCACCTACCTGTGCTCGTCATCGACTCCACCGGGTCCCGGTGTCCATGGGATGCCGGGCCTGCACGCGGCGCATCACATGCTGCGCAACCGATTCGGCATCGTCACCGACCCGCTCGACCTGTTGCGCGGCGAGGCGCCCGCCTACCGGTAGGGCTTCATCGGTGCGTCGTGGATCTTGTCGGGCTCGAACACATCGGGCTCGAGGTAGATCGTGCACGTATTCGGCACTGCGGCGTGAATGCGGTCGTCCGCGGCATCGATCACCTCGGCGACCTGGGTGATGTCGAGGCCCGCGTGTAGCGCGATCTTGGCGTTGATCAGCAGATCCTGGGGCCCGAGGTACTGGGTCTGCATCCGGATCACGCGCTCGATCCGCGGATCGGCCAGCAGCGCCGACCGAATCGCGGTGTCGTCCTTGGCCGTCGCGCCCTCACCGATCAGCAGACTCTTGGTCTCCACGATCAGGATCACCGCGTTCACGCCGAGCAGGATGCCGATGAACAGCGTGCCGACACCGTCCCACACCGCGTTGCCGGTGAGCACCGACAGACTCACCCCGGTCAGGGCGAACAGCAGGCCGATGATCGCGCCCGCGTCCTCGAGCAGCACCACGGGCAGTTCGGGATTGCGGGTGTGGCGGATGAAATACCACCACGAATTCTTGCCCTTCAGCGGCGCCGACTGCTTGCGCGCGGTACGGAAACTGGCGCTCTCCAGCACCAGCGACACCCCGAGGATCCCGATCGCCACCCAGGCCGACACGATCTGCTCCGGGAACCGGATCTTGTGGATCGCCTCGTTGATCGCGAACAGCGACCCCATCACGAACAGGACGAGCGCGACGACGAACGAATAGAAATACCGATTGCGCGAATACCCGAAGGGGTGCAGCGTATCCGCGGGCTGGTCGGCCCGATTGCGGCCGACCAGCAGCAGCGCCTCGTTCCCGGTATCGGCCACCGAGTGCACCGCCTCGGCCAGCATCGCCGACGAGCCGGTGATGAACGCGCCGAGGAACTTCGCGACCATGATCCCCGCGTTCGCCCCGAGTGCGGCGAGGATCGCGATCTTGCTGTCTCCACCTTGCTCGGCCATATCGGAACGCTACCGCCGACACCGAGCCACGCACCGACCCCGGCACCGTGTCGTCGGCCCGGCGTTCTCGGCGCGCCTCCGCCTCTGGACTGAGCGGAGGGTGCGACTAAGGAGTGCCCGGAGGGAGGGAAGAGGCGGAGTCAAGCGCCGAGAACCGCGGCTCCAGCCGCTATTTAACCCTGTACAGGTCGGGTTCCAGGTAGATGAGGCGGGCGGTGGGGACTGCTGCGCGCACGCGCGTCTCGGCGGCGTCGATCGCTTCGGCGACATCGGCGATGTCCAGGTTCGGGGCGAGGGCGACCTTCGCGGCGACCAGCATCTCGTCCGGGCCGAGGTACTCGGTCTTGAGGTGGATCAGCGAGGTGATCCTGGTGCCGTCGACCAGGTTCTCGCGGATCGCCCGACCCTGTTCGGGGGTGGCGCCCTCACCGATGAGCAGGCTCTTCATCTCCACGATCAGCACGATCGCGATGATGCCGAGCAGGACACCGATCGACAGGGTGCCGATGCCGTCGAAGATCGGGTCGTCGGTGGCCATGGTGAGCCCGACGCCACCGAGGGCGAGCACCAGACCGATCAGCGCGCCGGTGTCCTCGAGCAGCACTACCGGCAGTTCGGGGCTGCGCGAGTTGCGGATGAACCGCCACCAGCTCGCGTTGCCCTTGAGTGGCTTGGATTCGCGCACCGCGGTGAGGAAGCTGAAGGTCTCGAGGCCGATCGCGATCACCAGGATGACGATCGCGACGATCGGCTGACTCAGCTCCTCGGGGTGCTGGATCTTGTGGATGCCTTCGTAGATCGCGTACACCGAGCCGAGGGTGAACAGCACCAGCGCCACGACGAACGAGTAGAAGTAGCGATTGCGGCCGTACCCGAACTGGTGCAGTTCGTCGGCATCCTTGGCGGCGGCACGCTGGCCGAACAGCAGCAGGCCCTGATTCGCGGTGTCGGCGACCGAGTGCACGCCCTCCGCCATCATCGAGGCCGAACCCGTGATGAACGCGCCGACGAACTTCGCCACCGCGATCCCCGCGTTGGCCGTCAACGCCGCGACGATCGCCTTCTTGCCACCACCAGCCGACATGCCGGCCCGCCCTTCTGTTCACTGAACACGACTCGCCACAGCCTAATCGGACACAGCGGCGAACCGGTCATCAGTCCCGTGCGGCACGGCCGCGGCGAAGGCGGTTCAGTTGTCGCCGACGCAGGCGCTGAACAGCTGGGCGGGGCCGCGCAGCGCGCGCGCCTTGATGTCGGTGTCGGTAGCGGAGATCCAAGCCGCGCTGCCACGTTCGACGATGAGCGTGTGCCCGTTCTCGGAGAGTTCGAGCGTGCCCGCCGTGCACAGCACGATGCCGGGGCCCGCGTCGGCGAGCACGACCGGCTCGTCGTCGGCGCTGAGGTCGAAACGGCACAGGGCGAATTCCGGTGCGGGCGTGCGGTATCGGATACCGCCGTCGCTACTGGGTTCGGGTTCGATCACCGGCAGGTCGATCGGCTCGAAGTCCAGCACCCGCAGCAGTTCTGGCACGTCGACGTGCTTGGGGGTGAGCCCACCACGCAACACGTTGTCGGAATTGGCCATGATCTCCACGCCGACCCCGCGCAGGTACGCGTGCAGATTGCCGGCCGCAAGGAACAGCGCCTGGCCGGGTTCCAGGGTCAGCCGGTTGAGCAGCAGCGCGGCGAGGACACCCGCGTCGCCGGGGTAGACCTCGGCCAGTTCGAGCGCGGTGCGCACCTCGGCGGTGAACTCGCGCGCGCCCTTGGCCGACAGGTAGTTCACACAGCCCTCGAGCACCGTGGGCAGCAGCTTCGACAGCACGGCGGGCGGCAGCGTGATCCAGGTGGTGAACAGGGTGCGCAGACCGGCCGAATCGGGCTGGGCGGCAAGCAGTTCGGCGTAGATGTTGAGGCCGGGAACATCCAGCGCGCGCAACAGGTCGACGGTGCGGTGCGGATCGCGGAACCCGGCCAGCGCTTCGAAACGTTCGAGTGCGACAACGAGTTCGGGCTTGTGGCTGTCGTCGCGGTAGTTGCGCAGCGGCGAATCCAGTGCCACGCCGGTGCGGTTCTCGCGTTCGAAACCGGTACGCGCCTGCGCCGAACTCGGGTGCGCCTGGAGCGAGAGCGGTTCCTCGGCGGCGAGGATCTTCAGCAGGAACGGCAGCCGGGCGCCGAAAGTGTCGGCCGCTGCTCCCAATTCACCCGCCGGGTCGGCCATGAGGACCTCGAGCAGTGAACGTGTGCCCGAGCCGGTCTGCACGTGCGCGGGATCGGCGGGGTGCGCGCCGAACCACAGTTCGGCTTCGGGATGGGCCGATGGCACCGGCCGTCCGCACAGCTGAGCGAGCGCGGTGCGCGACCCCCATGCGTAAGAACGCAGCGCACCAACGAGTTCCTGCACTAGTAGCGTCCCCCGTCGTATCGATCCGGTTCGGGCGCGGCGGCACCGCGCGCACCGGTGAGTCGAAGATAGGCCGCGGCCATGTCGAGCCGCAGCGCGAGCACAGCCAGTTGCTCGAGTTCACTGCCGTGTCCGCCCCCTGCGGCGGAATCGGCAGCGGTGCGTTCGATCGCGGGTGCGGCGCCGGGGTCGGCGAGCTGGGATTGCAGCACGTCGACATCGGCATGGACGAGATCGGCGTCGACCAGGCCCGCGCCCGCGCCTTCGAAGACCGCGAGCTTGCGCCGGGCGGCGGCCTGATCGGGATGCACGCTCAAGGCCAGCACCCGGACCCGGTCGACCGGTGCGGGACCGTCGAGTTCCTCGTCATGGAACAGCGGATCGAAGCCGGGCGCGGTGCCGCCGGTGGCAGCGGCCAGGCGCCCGACCGCGGCGACGGCGTCGGCGAGATCGGCGGCCGAAGCCAACCGGCCCGCGGATTGCAGCAGCACTTCGGCGCCGTGACCGGCCAGCTCCACCGCGGCGGGCGAGTCGCCCGCGAGGACGACACCCACCCCGTGCATCCGCGCGGCGAGGGTCTTGGCCGGGTTGTGGAAGACCTCGTTGGTCGGGCCGTCGCGCAGCGCTTCGGCGTCGAGCATGTCGGCCAGCGCGGTGAGATCGGGCGTGGCCGGGCCGCTGCGCTGGGCGTCGACCCCACGCAGGACGGCGATGCCGACGGCGAGGAAACGCAGCAGCCGATTCTGGTCGAGAACGGGCACCCGCGGTTCGAGCACGATCGCGCGACCGGCGGCGACCGCGCGCAACGGACCCTCGTTGGGCGCGGCGATCACCACCTCGGCACTGCGGCGCAGCGCACGGTCGACGGCATCGATCAGCCGCGGGTCACCCGCGTCGTCGCCGGCCACCAGGACCACGTCCAGCGGACCGACCCACGGCGGCAGCGCGGTGACGGGCACGATCGGCAGCCCGGCCCGATCGCCGAGCGTGGCGACGAGCAGTCCGGCCGCGCGCGCGGCGCGACCCGATCCCGCGACCAGCACCAGGCTGCGCGGGCGCAGGTCGGAGAGCCGTTCGATGAGCGAGGTTTCGGCGACCGCCGCCGCGGTGGCCCGCACCTGGGCGCCGCCGGAGGCCGCCGAGCGCAGGGCGCCGCCGGTGTCGGCCGCCGCCAGTGACTCGGCATCGTCGAGGTCGAATACCGGTGTTCCAGCGATCATCGCCGAATCCACCTCCCCTCATCGCGCTGTGTCGTCTGTGACTCCACTATTCCAGCCGGGCACCGGCAATGCTCGTGATCTGCCGTCGCCGAATACCGGGCATGTGATTCCACGGGTACTGGTTTCATCTTCCCAGTCAGGCGCGGACGATGCTCAGGATCTCGGTCACGAGTGCGTTTACATCGTCGCGCGATCCGGCCTCGACATTGAGTCGAAGCAGCGGTTCGGTATTCGATGCGCGCAGGTTGAACCAGGCGTGGTTGCCCAGGTCGACCGTGACGCCGTCCATCCGGTCCACCGACTCGGTGCGGTCGGCGAACGCGGCGAGCACGGCGGCGGTGCGGTCGGCGGCGTCGGCGACGGTCGAGTTGATCTCGCCCGAGGCGGCGTACACGTCGTAGGCGGCCATCAGGTCCGAGACCGTCCGCTCGCCCTCACCGAGCGCGGCCAGCACGTGGAGCGCGGCCAGCATGCCCGAGTCGGCGCCCCAGAATTCGCGGAAGTAGTAGTGCGCGGAGTGCTCGCCACCGAACACCGCGCCGGTCGAGGCCATCTCCTGCTTGATGAACGAGTGGCCCACCCGCGTGCGCACCGGCTTGCCGCCCAGCTCCTCGACCAGCTCGGGCACCGCGCGCGAGGTGATCAGGTTGTGGATCACGGTCGCGCCCGGCTCCTTGGCCAGCTCACGCTGCGCCACGATCGCCGTGATCGCCGACGGCGACACGGGCTCGCCGCGCTCGTCGACGACGAAGCAACGATCGGCGTCGCCGTCGAAGGCCAGGCCGATGTCGGCGCCGCTGGAGCGCACCAGTGCCTGCAGGTCGACGAGGTTCTTCGGGTCGAGAGGGTTGGCCTCGTGGTTGGGGAACGAGCCGTCGAGTTCGAAGTACAGCGGCACGATCGTGATCGGGCCCAGGGTGCCGAGGACGGCGGGCACGGTGTGGCCGCCCATACCGTTGCCGGCGTCGACCGCGATGGTGAGCGGGCGGATCTCGTCGAGGTTCACCAGTTCGCGCAGGTAGTCCGCGTAGTCGGCGAGCAGATCGGTGCTGGTGGCGGTGCCGGGCGCGCCGTCGTAGGCGGGCACACCCTCGATCACCTCGGCCGCGATGGTCGCCAGCCCGGTGTCCTGCCCGACCGGCAGCGCGTTCGCGCGGCACAGCTTGATGCCGTTGTACTCGGCCGGGTTGTGACTGGCGGTGAACATGGCGCCGGGACAACCGAGCTTGCCCGAGGCGAAGTAGAGCTGGTCGGTGGAGGCCAGACCGATGTGCACCACATCGAGGCCCTGGGCCCGCACGCCCTGTGCGAACGCCTCGGACAGCGCGGGGGAGGACTCGCGCATGTCGTGGCCGATCACGACCCGGGTGGCGCCTTCTTCGCGCATCAGACGCGCGAAGGAAGCGCCGACATCGCCGACGAACGCCTCGTCGATCTGTTCGCCCACCACCCCGCGGACGTCATAAGCCTTGATCACGGCATTCACGAGTTCGCCAGAGCGCGCGAGGGTCGTCATGGGGCTAACCCTAGCGGGCTGCGCCGACTCTTCGGGATCCTGGCCGGACTAGCTACGGATCCGGCAGAACCCGTAGGTGGCCGCGGCGGCCCGTGCGCGCGGTGCGGGGGGCCGCGGCGGCGTTGTCGCGGTAGCCCGGCTGGTCGGCTTCGGCGGCGGGGCGGCGACGCAGGCCCGCTTCGCGGACGGCTTCGGCCAGCGCGGTGAGGTCGTCGTCGTCCGGGGTGCTCGAGGAGAAGCCGCCTTCGTGGCGGACCAGTTCCCAGCCCTTGGGCGCGGTGATGCGGCAGGCGTGCGTTTCGCAGAGATCCCAGGAATGCGGTTCGGCGACGGTGGCCAAGGGCCCGACGACAGCGGTCGAGTCGGAGTACACATAAGTCAGCGTCGCTACAGCCGGGTTCTTGCAGCCGGGTCGGCAGCAACGACGCATAGGGATCACGACGTCGAGATTAGCCCTCCGCGGCCCGAAAGTGGATACGGACACGCCCTAATGGGCGAAGGCGGAGGTACGCATGATCGGCACGGCCGCGCAGCGTTCGTCGGTCTCGAGTGCACGGCCGGAGCGAAGGCGGAGGTACGCCTATTCGGGCTCGGGATCGATCAGATCGGGGTCTACACCGAGGTAGGTCGCGATCTGCTGGACGAGGACCTCGCGCAGCAACTCGACCAGATCGTCGGGATCGGCGGCCCGCAATTCCAGCGGCTTGCGGAACAACACCACTCTGGCGCGAGTGGCCGCACCGTGCCGGTCGACGCCCGCGGGGATCAGCCGCGACAGCGGCACCGGTCCGTCGGCGACCACCTCGTCCGGCCAGGTGACCGAATCAGGATGCAGTGGACGGATTTTCGGCACATCGTCGACGGCGATATCGAGCTTGGTGAGGCGATCGTGCCAGCGGGTGTCGAGTGGGGCGAACGCCTCGAGCACGAGCCGATCGAATTTCTGGCCCCTGGTGCGCCACGCGGGCACTGTCGGCGGAAGCATGGGGCCTCGGACTCCGCGGCCGCGGCGGGTCACCGAACGAGCGGTGGGTGCCGGAGAATGACGCCGGGAACGTGCCATGGGTCTTTCACCTCTCTCGCCTGCACCGTGAAGATCAACAAGGGCGTTCGCCCGGAGACACCGACGTACTGCGCCTGCGTGGCTCCGGGCCAGGCCTGGAGAGAGTCTACTTTCGAACAGTCACTTAACCGATTCCGCGCTTCAGCCTGCGACGCTCTCGTTCCGAGAGACCGCCCCAGATGCCGAAGCGTTCATCATGTGCCAGTGCGTATTCCAGGCACTGGTCACGTACTTCACAGCCCAAGCAGATTCGCTTGGCCTCACGCGTCGAGCCGCCCTTCTCGGGGAAGAACGCCTCGGGGTCGGTCTGAGCGCAGAGGGCACGTTCCTGCCACTGCTCTTCGATCGACTCGAACATTTCGTCGAAGCCCGTAACGACCAGACTCAGCCGGGGAGCCGCGACTTCGCTTACCACGTCCGGTTCCTGCCAGCTCATGTCAGCGCAGACAGCGTGAGCTGCGCCTGCTGTGGAATCGGTCGGCGAGACCAGATCTTCGGTCATCGTTCCGCCTCCTCACTATGTGTTAGCGCAGAATGATTCTTTCCGTCGGTCCGAATGAGATCTCCGACGGCCCAACACCGCGACGTAGTCTCGCGGGCTTCCCCGAGCCTGCCTTCCGGCGAGTGGGAACCTTCTCGCAAACGTCCCCTGCGCTATGTCCTCGCGCCGTGGCCGTTTCCGGCGACGTGGAACCCTCTCGCAAACGCCCCCGCGCTATGCCCTCTCGCGGTGACCGGAATGACATGTCTGTGATTAGACACGCCGCACTTGCCGGTGGTCAACCCGCCGTCACCCTTCCGTTACACTCCGCACCCGCCTTTCGTGTTGATCTTGTTATGTGCCGTGGCAAATGACCAGCAACTTCGCTGTAATTCGGCGCGGAAGCGACGGGCAACCGTCACTCACTAGGCTGTGACCCTGTGACTGCACAACACGCGGTGCGCGAGCCCAAGATCGCCGTTCTCGTCGGCGGTGTCGGCGGTGCCCGGTTCCTCCAAGGCGTCCGGCAGCTGCTGCCCGAAGCCGACATCTCGGCCATCGTCAACGTCGGCGACGACGTCTGGATGCATGGCCTTCGCATCTGTCCCGACCTCGACACCTGCATGTACACCCTCGGCGGTGGCATCGACACCGAGCGTGGCTGGGGCCACGCCGACGAAACCTGGCACGCGAAAGAGGAGCTGGCGAAATACAACGCCCAGCCCGATTGGTTCGGCCTGGGCGATCGCGATATCGCCACCCACCTCATTCGCACCGAAATGCTGCGTGCCGGATATCCGCTGTCCGCGGTCACCGAAGCGCTGTGCAATCGCTGGCAGCCGGGGGTGAAGCTGATTCCGGCTACCGACGATCGCTGCGAAACCCACGTGGTGGTCAGCGATCCCGACAATGCTGGCGAACGTCGCGCGATCCACTTTCAGGAATGGTGGGTGCGGTACCGCGCGGCGCTCCCGACGCACGGATTTGCCTCGATCGGCGCCGAGCAAGCCTCGCCGGCGCCGAATGTGACCGAAATCATAGGCTCCGCTGACGCCGTGTTACTGGCCCCGTCCAACCCTGTCGTGAGCATCGGCGCGATCCTCGCCGTGCCCGGAATCAGAGGCGCGCTACGCACCAGCGAAGCCAAGGTGATCGGGCTCTCGCCGGTGATCGATGGAAAGCCGTTGCGAGGCATGGCCGATGAGTGTCTGACCGCGATCGGCGTGGAGTCCACCGCGGAGGCGATCGGCCGCCACTACGGCGCCCGCTCGGCCACCGGCATTCTCGACGGGTGGCTGGTGCACTCCACCGACTCCGCCGATGTTCCCGGCGTGGAGGTGCGCAGCGTTCCGCTGTTGATGACCGACCCCGAGGCCACCGCTGAAATGGCGCGCGCCGCATTGGAATTGGCGGGAGTGAAGGTATGAGTTCGCAGACGAACGACACCGGCGGCGCGTTGCCCGACCACGCCGCCGACGAGTTGCGGATCCTCCCGGTGACCGGGTTGCCGGAGTTCCGGCCCGGCGACGACATCGCCGAACACCTTGTGGCACAGGCGCCCTGGCTCGCCGACGGCGACATCATCGTGGTCACCAGCAAGATCGTGTCGAAGGTCGAGGGGCGCATCGTCGTCGCGCCGGTCGACCCCGAGGAGCGCGACACCGCTCGTCGCAAGCTGGTCGAGGACGAAGCCGTGCGGGTGCTCGCGCGCAAGGGCCGCACCCTCATCACCGAGAACCGGCTCGGCATCGTGCAGGCGGCCTCCGGGGTGGACGGCTCCAACGTGGCCGAGGGTGAATTGGTGCTGCTGCCTGTCGATCCCGACGGCAGCGCGAAGTCGCTGCGCACCGCGCTCGCCCAGCGGCTCGGCGTCGACGTGGCCGTGGTCATCACCGACACCATGGGCCGGGCCTGGCGCAACGGGCAGATCGACGCGGCCATCGGGTCGGCCGGGCTGCGGGTGCTCCATGATTACGCCGGCTCGGTGGACGGGCAGGGCAACGAACTGCACGTCACGCAGGTGGCCGTCGCCGATGAGCTCGCCGCCGCCGCCGATCTGGTCAAGGGCAAGCTCGGCGGAGTCCCGGTGGCGGTGGTGCGCGGGCTGCGGACCGACGACGACGGGTCGACCGCGGCGGCACTGCTGCGCGGTGGCATCGACGACCTGTTCTGGCTCGGCACCGCCGAAGCGCTCGAGCAGGGTCGCAAAGAGGCTGTGCCGCTGCGTCGTTCGGTGCGCGCGTTCACCACCGAGGCGGTGGACCCGGAACGGATCCGCGCCGCCGTGGCGGTCGGCCTCACCGCGCCCGCGCCGCACCACACCCGCCCGGTGCGCTTCGTCTGGCTGCGCAAGGCGACGCTGCGGACCCAGCTGCTCGATGCCATGACCGAGAAGTGGAGCGAGGACCTCACCGCCGACGGGCTCGACCCCGAACGCGTGCGGCGTCGGATCGCGCGTGGCCGAATCCTTTTCGACGCGCCGGAAGTGATCATCCCGTTCTGCGTGCCCGATGGCGCCCACGACTATCCCGACGCTCGTCGTCAGGCGGCCGAGCAGACGATGTTCACGGTGGCCGTCGGCGCGGCGGTGCAGGGGCTGCTGGTGGCGCTGGCCGCCGACGGCCTCGGCAGCTGCTGGATCGGCTCGACCATCTTCGCGCCCGAGGTCGTTCGCGAGGTCCTCGGGCTCGACGAGGACTGGATGCCGCTGGGCGCCATCGCGATCGGTCATCCCCTGGAGGAGCCGGTGGCGCGCACCGTCGGCTCGCCAGGCGCGGGCCTGGTGGAACTGTGAGCGCGGAGTCGCTGCACGCGTCGGCGACCGAGTTGCTCACGCACTGGGAACCCGAGGCCCGCGCGGATCACTCACTGCGCGAAGCGATTCTGGCCTTCCTCGGCTCGGCTCCCCGCGGGTGTCTGCGCGAACACGCGCCCGGCCACATCACCGCGTCGGCGATCATGTTGTCGCACGACCGTCGCGACATCCTGCTCACCCTGCACCCACGCGTCGGTCGCTGGATCCAGCTGGGTGGTCATTGCGAACCCGATGACAAGACCGTGCAGGACGCGGCGCTGCGGGAGGCGGTGGAGGAATCCGGCATCCCCGACCTGATTCTCACGCCGGGTCTCTACGGCGCGCAGGCGCACCCGATCACCTGCTCGCTCGGCGTGCCGACGCGGCATCTGGACCTGCTCTTCGAGATCGTGGCGCCCCCCGGTGCGGTGCCGGTCCGCAGTGCCGAATCGACCGATCTGCGGTGGTGGCCGGTCGACGGGCTACCACCGGGCGCGGACGTGCTACTTCCGGTCAGAGGCCGAATGTAAAGGCCCCTGAAAAGGTCACTGACCTGTAACGACGGCGACCGTGTCCAGTTCGGGCACGGTCGCCGTCCGCGTTATCGAGTCGTCACCGCTTTACAAATTGGCCAATTTGTCTAGACAGCGGACGCATCCGGACATATCGTCTGTGACAGAGAGTTACGCACATCACACGTGTGAGATGTGCCTCGGGACTGGAGACGATGATGTCGACTGATGCCAACGCGTCCGAGCAGCGGGTCGCACCGCCGCAGTGGCGAGATTCCAAGCGATATTTGTGGCTGTGGGGGCTGTTCGCCCCGACCGGCCTGTTCACGATCGCGATCCCCCTGATCTGGGGCCTCAACCAGCTCGGCTGGCATCGCATCGCCGAGATCCCGTTCTGGCTCGGGCCGGTGCTGGTCTACCTCGTGATCCCGCTGGCGGACCTGTTCTTCGGTCCCGACGGCAACAACCCGCCCGACGAGGTGATGGAGTACCTGGAGAACGACAAGTACTACCGCTACCTCACCTACCTGTACCTGCCGTTCCAGTACGCCTCGCTCATCTTCGCCTGCTACATCATCACCGCGCCGAACCTGCACTGGCTGGGCTTCCCTGGCGGCGCCAATGTGGTCGACAAGATCGGTATCGCGATCAGCGTGGGCATGATCGGCGGCATCGGCATCAACACCGCGCACGAACTCGGTCACAAGAAGGTCGAACTGGAACGCTGGCTCGCGCGCATCGCGCTGGCCCAGTCGTTCTACGGGCACTTCTACATCGAGCACAACCGTGGTCACCACGTGCGGGTCGCCACTCCGGAGGACCCTGCGAGTTCGCGCATCGGTGAGTCCTTCTGGGCATTCTGGCCGCGCACGGTCTGGGGCAGCCTGCGCTCGGCCTGGCATCTCGAGAAGCAACGTCTGGGTCGGCTCGACAAGAGTCCCTGGACGCCGCGCAACGACGTGCTCAACGCCTGGGCGATGTCGGTGGTGTTGTGGCTCGGATTGATCGCCGTATTCGGCATCGAGGTGCTGCCGTATCTGATCCTGCAGGCCGTGATCGGGTTCAGCCTGCTCGAGTCGGTGAACTACCTCGAGCACTACGGCCTGGTCCGGCAGAAGACTGCCGGCGGACGCTACGAACGACCCGCGCCCGCGCACAGCTGGAACAGCGACCACATCGTCACCAACATCTTCCTCTACCATCTGCAGCGCCACAGCGACCATCACGCGTATCCGACCCGGCGCTACCAGACGCTGCGCAGCTGGGACGGTGCGCCGAACCTGCCCAGTGGCTACGCCAGCATGATCCTGCTCGGCTACTTCCCGCCGATCTGGCGCAAGGTGATGGACAAGCGCGTGCTCGCACACTACGGCGGGGACGTCACCCTCGCCAATATCGAACCCAAGCGCCGGGAACAGGTGCTGGAAAAGTACGGAACCGAGGTCGGGTCGTGAGCGCCTACAAATGTCCGGTGTGTGATTTCGTCTTCGATGAAGCCAAAGGCGCGCCACGCGAAGGATTTCCGCCTGGCACACTGTGGACGGCCGTTCCCGACGACTGGTGCTGTCCGGACTGTGGGGTGCGGGAAAAGATCGACTTCGAGGCGGTAGGAGTTTCGCAGTGACCGACTACAAGCTGTACCAGTGCGCACAGTGCGGTTTCGAGTACGACGAGGCGCAGGGCTGGCCCGACGACGGCATCGCCCCCGGCACCCTCTGGGAAGACATCGCCGACGACTGGACCTGCCCGGATTGCGGTGCCCGCAAGTCCGACTTCTTCATGGTCGAGATCGAACGTTCGTGAGCGTCGCGGGTACCCCGCGCACCGGTTCGCGCATCCCGTACCAGGAGGCCGCGCGCGAACTGCTGCGCAACTCGGTCCTGGACGGGATGCGCGAACTGCTCACCGAGCGTGACTGGTCCAAGGTCACGCTCGGTGACGTCGCGGCCAGGGCCGGGGTGAGCAGGCAGACGCTCTACAACGAGTTCGGTTCGCGCGCGGGGCTCTCGCAGGCCTACGCGCTGCGCCTGGCCGACGACCTCGTCGACCATGTGCGCGAGGCGCTCGATGCCAATGTGGGCGATGCCCGCGCCTCGATCCGGGTCGGGATGACCGGCTTCTTCCTCTCCGCCGCGGGTGACCCGCTGGTCCGCTCGCTGCTGAGCGGGGAGATGAAGCCGGACCTGTTGCGGTTGATCACGCTGGACGCGGCCCCGCTGCTCGAGCACGCCACCACGCGTCTGACTCAGGTTTTCGTGCACAGCTGGGTGAACGCGACCGATGCCGAGGCCGATGTGCTCGCGCACGCGCTGGTGCGGATCGCGCTGAGCTACATTCCGAATCCGCCCGTGCCCGAACGCGACGCCCCGGCCGAGATGAGCGCACTGCTCAGCCCGTACGTCGAGGCAATTGTGCAGGTACGGGGCATCCGTGTCCCATCCGGTGAAGTGGATCACTGAGAGAAGTCACAAGCTCTGATTCGCCCCTGTGTAACCATCACCACGTTTGAGGATCTGCCGCTGTGTAACGCGCCTACGGTCTGTCAGTATTCACATCGGTCGGCGATTGGTCTTTTTGTAGCGGAGCGGGTGTGCAAACGGTTGGCAAACCGGGGGGTCTTCGTGATCCCAAACGGTATCTCTGGGCTTTAGGGCTGATCGCCCCGGCGAGCGCGCTGTTGCCCTCCCAGCTGGTGTTCCATACCAAGGCTGAAGTGTTCTGGTGGATAGGGCCTGTCATCGTCCTGATCGCCATTCCCGTGCTGGACTGGATCGTCGGCGAAGACGGCAACAATCCCCGCGACGAGGACTACGCGGCGCTCTCCGCTGACCGGTACTACCGGTGGTGCACCTACCTGTTCCTGCCGATCCAGTTGATCAGCCTCGGCGTGGCCTGCTTCATGTGGACGAGCCCCGAGCTGGCCCTGGTCGACAAGCTCGGATTGGCCGCCACGGTCGGCTTCGTCAGCGGCATCGGCATCAACGCCGCCCACGAATTGGGTCATCGGGTGGAGAGTGCCGAAAAATTGCTGTCGAAGATCGCGCTGGCCCAGTCGGGCTACGGGCACTTCTTCGTCGAGCACAATCGCGGACACCACGCCCGCGTGGCAACCCCTGAGGATCCGGCCAGCGCCCGGCTGGGCGAATCGCTGTGGGAGTTCCTGCCGCGCAGCGTGATCGGCGGGTTCCGGTCGGCCGTGCACCTCGAGCGCGCCCGCCTGCTCCGGCAGGGTCGCGGCTGGTGGAGCGCCGACAACAACATCCTGCAGGCCTGGGCGATGACGGCGGTGCTGTTCGGTTCGCTGACGCTCGTGTTCGGCCCGTCCATCCTCCCGTGGCTGGCCGTCCAGGCCGCGATCGGCATCGCGCTGCTCGAGACCGTCAACTACGTCGAGCACTACGGGCTGCTGCGCGCGCGCAAGCCCAACGGCCGCTACGAACGGTGCTCCCCGCGCGACAGCTGGAACTCCGATCGCCTGGTCACCAACATCTTCCTGTTCCATCTGCAGCGCCACAGCGACCACCACGCCAACCCGGGCCGCCGCTACCAGACCCTGCGCAGCAGCGAAGAAGCTCCGCAGCTGCCCGCCGGGTACGCCACCATGATCGTGCTCGCGGCCGTTCCGCCGCTGTGGCGTGCGGTGATGGACCCCAAGGTCGCGGCGCACTACGGCGGCGACCTGAGCCTGGCCAATGTCTCGCCCGCGAAGCCGCGACGGTTGCTGGCCCGATACCGCGCGGCGGCCTGAGACTCCACCTCGGCGGAGGAGGGGAACTCGCGCGGCCCCAGACGGTAACCTAGCCAACGTGACGACCTCAGAACTCCCCGCGCGCACCGAGCTCACCCCCGACGTCCGCAACGGCATCGACTACAAGGTGGCAGACCTCTCGCTGGCCGAATTCGGCCGCAAGGAGATCCGCCTCGCCGAGCACGAGATGCCGGGCCTGATGGCGCTGCGCCGTGAATACCACGACGTCCAGCCGCTGAAGGGCGCGCGAATCTCCGGATCGCTGCACATGACGGTCCAGACCGCCGTCCTGATCGAAACCCTCGTTGCTCTCGGCGCCGACGTGCGCTGGGCCTCCTGCAACATCTTCTCCACCCAGGATCACGCCGCCGCCGCCATCGTGGTCGGCCCGAACGGCACCGTCGAGGAGCCCAAGGGCATCCCCGTCTTCGCCTGGAAGGGCGAGACGCTGGAGGAGTACTGGTGGGCCGCCGAGCAGATGCTCACCTGGCCGAACGCCCCGGCCAACATGATCCTCGACGACGGTGGCGACGCGACCATGCTCGTGCTGCGCGGCGCGCAGTTCGAGAAGGCCGGTCTGGTTCCGCCCGCCGACGCCGATCACTCGGCCGAGTACACGGTGTTCCTCGACCTGCTGCGCGAGAGCCTCGAGGCCGACAAGACCAAGTGGAGCGTCATCGCCGACTCGGTCAAGGGCGTCACCGAGGAGACCACCACCGGCGTGCTGCGGCTGTACCAGTTCGCCGCCGCGGGTGAGCTGGTGTTCCCGGCGATCAACGTCAACGACTCGGTCACCAAGTCCAAGTTCGACAACAAGTACGGCACCCGCCACTCGCTGATCGACGGCATCAACCGCGGCACCGATGTGCTCATCGGCGGCAAGAAGGTGCTGATCTGCGGTTACGGCGATGTCGGTAAGGGCTGCGCCGAGTCGCTGGCCGGCCAGGGCGCGCGCGTGCAGGTCACCGAGATCGACCCGATCAACGCGCTGCAGGCGCTGATGGACGGCTACGACGTGGTCACCGTCGAGCAGGCGATCGGCGACGCCGACATCGTCATCACCTCGACCGGCAACAAGGACATCATCACCCTCGACCACATGAAGGCGATGAAGGATCACTCGATCCTGGGCAACATCGGCCACTTCGACAACGAGATCGACATCGCGGCGCTGGAGCGTTCGGGCGCGACCCGGATCAACATCAAGCCGCAGGTCGACGAGTGGACCTTCCAGGAGACCGGCAAGGCGATCGTCCTGCTGTCCGAAGGTCGCCTGCTGAACCTGGGCAACGCCACCGGCCACCCCTCGTTCGTCATGTCCAACAGCTTCTCCAACCAGGTCATCGCCCAGATCGAGCTGTGGACGAAGCCGGAAGAGTACGACAACGAGGTCTACCGCCTGCCCAAGCACCTCGACGAGAAGGTCGCCAAGATCCACGTCGAGGCCCTCGGCGGCACCCTGACCAAGCTCACCAAGGATCAGGCGGAGTACATCAACGTGGACGTGGAAGGCCCGTACAAGCCGGAGCACTACCGCTACTGATCACTGACAACGGTGGCCCGTCGAACCAGCTGGTCGACGGGCCACCGGCATGTTCGGCCTCGACTAGCCGATGATCAGACCCGTGCAGAAGATGTTGTGCTCGCTGCTGATCCCGAGCAGCGCGCACATCACCGAATTGAAGGCTGCCGACGACCCCGCGTCGGGGGCGGCGGTCGGGGCCGCTGTCTGTGCGGAGGCGGTGCCGCAGGCAACGGAGGCGGTGCCGCAGGCAACGGCGGCGGTGATGGCGAGCGCGGCGGCGGTGGTGCGGACGATCGTTGTCATGGGGGGATCCTCGTTCGCCGGGCCGGTAGGCGACCAGACCGCAATTCTGGGGTGACGGTGAGGTGCGAGGGCTTGCGCGCGAGCGCGGTAATCTCACCGCATGGGTGTATTGATCGCGGTGGAAGGGCTCGACGGGGCAGGCAAACGCACGCTGATCGATGGACTGATCGCCGAATTGTCGGCCAAGGGGCTGCGGGCGGACAGTCTGGCCTTTCCGCAATACGGGCATTCGATCCACGCCGATCTGGCGGCGGAGGCGCTGCGCGGGGGCAACGGCGACCTGGCCGGCTCGATCAACGGCATGGCGATCATGTTCGCGCTCGACCGGGCGGCGGCGCGCGCCGAGCTGTCGGACCTGTTGGGCGGCAACGACATCGTGATCCTGGACCGGTGGGTGGCGTCCAACGCGGCCTACTCGGCCGCGCGGGCGCACCAGGACGCCGACGGCCAAATCGTGTCGTGGGTGGGCGATCTGGAGTTCGGCAGACTCGAACTGCCGACGCCGGATCTCACCGTTCTGCTCGACGTGCCCACCGAGGTGGCGGCCGAACGCGCCCGGCTCCGAGGCGAACTCGACGACACCCGCGCCCTCGATGCCTACGAACGGGACGGCGGTCTGCAGCGGCGCACCGGCGAGGTCTATCGTGAACTCGCCGACCGCGACTGGTTCGGCCGGTGGTGGACATACCGATCCGATGACGATAGGCCTGCGTTACTCACCCTCTGCTCGGAAATCTTTTCCGGATAAGGTTGGATACGCGACGGGTTCACACCATTAATGGCGTGGCGGCCCGATCCTGGCCATGGAGATGACAACATAGGACTATGAAGCCCAAGATTCTGGTCGTCGACGACGATATGGCACTCGCTGAGATGCTGACCATCGTCTTGCGCGGGGAAGGGTTCGACCCGCATGTGGTGGGCGACGGCACACAGGCCCTGTCAGCGGTGCGGGAGATCCGCCCCGACCTGGTACTGCTCGACCTGATGCTGCCCGGCATGAACGGTATCGACGTATGCCGGGTGCTGCGGGCCGATTCCGGCGTTCCGATCGTCATGCTCACCGCCAAGACCGATACGGTCGATGTGGTCCTCGGCCTGGAGTCCGGTGCCGACGACTACATCGTCAAACCCTTCAAGCCCAAGGAGCTCGTCGCCCGGGTGCGGGCGCGTCTGCGCCGCACCGAGGACGAGCCCGCCGAGCTGCTCTCGATCGCCGACATCGTCATCGACGTGCCCGCGCACAAGGTGACCCGCGGCCCCGGGCAGATCTCGCTCACCCCACTGGAGTTCGACCTGCTGGTCGCGCTCGCGCGCAAGCCGCGTCAGGTGTTCACCCGCGAGGTACTGCTCGAACAGGTGTGGGGCTACCGGCACGCCGCCGACACCCGTCTGGTGAACGTGCACGTGCAGCGACTGCGCGCCAAGGTCGAGAAGGATCCGGAGAACCCGGAGATCGTGCTCACCGTGCGCGGCGTCGGTTACAAGGCCGGACCGCCGTGATCGGTCACTGCGGGGCGCCGCTGTGACCACTGGTCCAGTGGCGCAGCTGCGGCGATGGGCGAGCCCGATCATGGCCTGGTTCCAGGCCGTCGGGACCGCACTCGGCCACCTGTGGCGCCGATCGCTGCAGCTGCGGGTCATCGTCTCGACGTTGACCCTGTCGCTCATCGTGATCACGATCCTCGGGGTCGTGCTCACCGGTCAGATCACCGACCGGCTCCTCGAAGCCAAGATCAACGCGGCTGTCGAGGAGATGGATCGTGCCCGCAGCACGATCGAGAACAAGATGTCCGGCGTTCCGTCCGGTAACAGCCAGGATCAGCAACTCGCCGACGCGCGAGCCGCGCTGTCCAGCCGTGGTGGCACCGGGCAGTCCAGCGGCGCCGCGGGCAGTTTCGACTCGGCGCTGGCGATGGTCGGCGGCACTCCGCCACACGAGATCGCGGCCGGACCGCTCGCCGAGGTGCCGCAGGAGCTGCGCCGATTCGTCCAGCGCAATCAGGTCTCCTACCAGTTCACCACCGTCGCCGACCCCGACGGCTACCGCGGGCGCGCGCTGGTCATCGGCAGCCCGAGCGCCGAGGTCGCGACCCTGGAGATCTACCTGATCTTCCCGCTGGCCAGCGAGGAATCGAGCCTGTCGCTGATGCGCGGCACGATGCTCATCGGTGGCGTGGTGCTGCTGGTGTTGCTCGCCGCGATCACCGCGCTGGTGACCAGGCAGGTGGTGCTGCCGATCCGGTCGGCGGCGCGGATCGCGGGCCGATTCGCCGACGGCCGACTCAAAGAACGCATGCTGGTGCGCGGCGAGGACGACATGGCCCGGCTCGCGCAAGCGTTCAACGAGATGGCCGAGAGCCTGTCGAACCAGATCACCCAGCTCGAGGAATTCGGCAATCTGCAGCGCCGCTTCACCTCCGATGTCAGCCACGAACTGCGCACCCCACTCACCACGGTGCGCATGGCGGCCGACCTCATCCACGGCTCCAGCGACGATCTCGATCCCGCCCTCGCGCGCAGCTCCGAACTGCTCGTCAACGAACTGGACCGGTTCGAGGGCCTGCTCAACGACCTGCTCGAGATCTCCCGCCATGACGCGGGTGTGGCCGAACTGCAGATCGAATCGCTGGATGTGCGGATGTGCGCGCGTGCCGCGATCTCCACGGTCCGCCATCTGGCTCGCGACGCCCAGGTCGAGGTGGTGATCGATCTGCCGGAGGAGCCGGTGGTCGCCGAGGTCGACCCGCGCCGCGTCGAGCGCGTGCTGCGCAACCTGCTGGCCAACGCGATCGACCACTCCGAGGGCAAGCCGGTGCTGATCCGCATGCGCGGCGACGCCGAGTCCAACGCTGTCGCGACTGTGGTGCGCGATCAGGGCGTCGGGCTGCGGCCGGGCGAGGAAAAGCTGGTGTTCAACCGGTTCTGGCGCTCCGACCCCTCGCGGGTGCGTCGCTCGGGTGGCACCGGGCTCGGCTTGTCGATCAGCGTCGAGGACGCGAATCTGCACGAGGGCAGGCTCGAGGCATGGGGCGATCCCGGCGTCGGCGCGAGCTTCCGGCTGCTGCTCCCGATGGTGCGCGGCCGCAAACTCGGGCAGAGCCCGCTCGCCCTGGAACCGATGCTGCGCAAGGTCCCCGCGCTGCCGGAAGCCGAACCCGAGCCGACGACCGTCGAAGCAGAACCGGCCGGACCGACCGCGGACGAGGCGACGGGATCGGAGACGGCCGACGTGGAGCCGACCGGAGCCGACTCGGCCGGACCCGCCTCGACTGTTGTCGAACTGACGGTCGTCGAGCCGGGAGACGAACCGGGCGACGAACCGCGAGACGACCCCTCGGCCGACGATTCCGGTATCGAACCGCCTGCGGCAGGCGCGCACCCGGCGACCAACGGCCACGACGCGGCCCCCGCCGACGCCGACCGCGACGAGTCGACGCCCACCGAGACCAGAGACAGGAAGTCATGACTAGTGCGCGTGGTGATCGTCGGGATCGGCACGGCGCCGCACTGGTCGCGGCGGTTCTGGCCGGGCTGATGGTGCTCACCGGGTGCGCCAGCCTGCCGGAGTCCTCCGCACCGCAGGCACTCGGCACGATCAACCGCGCGCCCACCTCCGAGGGCCCGACCCCGCCGACCTCCGGCCGCGACCCCGACCTGCTGCTGGGCGACTTCCTCACCGCCAGCGCCGACCCCACCAACCAGCACGCCGCGGCCCGCCAGTACATGGCGCCCGAGACAGCGGGCAGCTGGAACGACGAGGCGAGCACCACCATCGTCGACGATCGCCCCGACACCCTGCGCGAGTCGCGGTCGGGCGACAAGGCCAGCTATGTGCTGCGCGCCCGCAAGGTCGGCGAGCTCGCCCGCGACGGCGGTTACCGCGCCACCGAGGGCACGCTCGAGAACAAGATCGAGATGAGCAAGATCGACGGCGAGTGGCGGATCACCGAGCTGCCGCCGGGCGTCGTGATGGGCAACGACGCGTTCGTCAAGTCCTACCACCGCTACGTCCTGCACTACATCGACCCGGGTAACTCGCTCCTGGTCCCGGATCCGCGCTGGATCTCGGTGCCGCGCGCCCAGCTCACCGAGCGATTGATCGGCATGCTCGCCGAAGGCCCGCAGTCCACGATCGCCCCGGTGGTGCGCAACCAGTTGGCGCAGCCGGTCTCGCTGCGCGGTCCGATCACCAAGGCCAACAACGAACCGGGTGACGTCGGTGTCGGCATCGGGGGAGTGCGCATCGACTTCGCCGGGATCGGCGGACTCGGCCAGCGCGATCGCGAACTGCTCGCCGCGCAGGTGGTACTCACCCTGGCCGGCGCCGACATCCTCGGACCGTACGTGTTGCTCGCCGACGGTAAACCGCTCGACGACCGGTACGCGGCCAACGGCTGGTCGGTCGCCGATGTCGACCAGTACAGCGCCTCGGCGCCCGGCCAGAACCGGATCGGCCTGCACGCCTTGCGCAACGGCGCCCTGGTGCAGGTCACCCCGGACGGGATCGTCACCCCGAGTGGTTCCTTCGGCGAGGCGACCAACCTGCAGTCCGTCGGCATCTCGGCCGACGGACAGTTCGTCGCCGCGGTCGCCGACTCCGGCAAACCGCTGCCAGAAGCCGCCCGCACCCTGCTCATCGGCAACTACGGGGCCAAGGCGTTCGCGGTCGCCGAGGGTGCCAGCATCGCCCGTCCGTCCTGGACCAGCGACGGCGGCGCCGCCTGGACTGTGATCGACGGTGACCGGGTCATCCGGGCGGTCACCGATCGGGCCACCGGCAATGTCTCCACCGAGGACGTCGACATCACGGCCCTGTTCGAAGGCGCGGGCGCTCCACGTCCGCCGATCAGCGAGGTGGTGGTTTCGCGCACCGGCGTGCGCGCGGCGCTGATCGCCGACGGCAAGGTGTATGTGGCGGTGGTCCAACGTCGCCCCGACGGCAAGTACGCGCTCACCTCACCGCTGCCGGTCGCGCTCGGCCTGAGCTCGCGCGCGGTGTCGTTGAGCTGGGTCACCGGCGACACGATCATGGTGGCCCGCGAGGGCAATGTCGACCCGGTCTTCACCGTCTCCATCGACGGTTCGCAGTTCAGTGCGGTGACCTCGCAGAACCTCACTCCGCCGGTGCGGGTGGTGACGGCGGCCCCGGCCACGCAGTACGTGGCCGATTCCCGGGCCGTCCTGCAGCTACAGACCGCCGATCCGACCCGCAACGACCGTTTCTGGCGTGAGGTACCCGGATTGACCGGAGAACGGGTTGTGCCGGTCTTGCCGAGCTGATCATGTCGGTGCCCGCTGTCATGCTCGTGCGCTATGAGAACCCTGCTGGACCTGATCCTGCCCGATCGGTGCGGTGGCTGCGGTGCGGTCGGCGAGAGTTGGTGCGCCGAGTGCGCGGCCGAACTCGGCCGCGATCCCGTCCGGGTGCGGCCGCGCGCTGATCCCGGTGTTCCGTGCTGGGCGCTCGGTCCTTACGCCGGTGTGGGCAAGCGGGCGGTGCTGGCAGCCAAGGAACAGAACAGGCGCGACCTCGCTGCCCCACTCGGGCTGGCGCTCGCCCACGCGCTTGCCCGCTTGCGTGCCCCCGATCGCCCGCTGTTGCTCGTGCCCGCGCCGACCAGAACCGCGGCGGCGCGCCGACGCGGTGGTGACCCGGTGGCCTGCTCGGCCGAGGTCGCGGCACGGTGGCTGATCGATTGCCGGAGCGTGCCGCTGCTGCGGATGGCACGCGGTGTCCGGGATTCGGTGGGCTTGACGACGCATGAGCGTTCCCACAATGTGCGCGGCAAGATCATGACTGTCGCCGAACCGGACGAATGGGTCGCCGTCAGCGCGAAAGCCCAGGTAGTGCTGGTAGACGATGTGCTCACCACCGGTGCCACCGCCTGCGAATCGACACGTGTTCTCAGCCGGATCGGCATAGTTCCGCGCGCGGTTTTGGTGACCTGCGCGGCTTGACTGATGAAAGTTCGCGTGAACAGTGGCGGACTTGCCGATGGCGGACTAGCGTCGCGAGCACACACCGAACCACAAGTTTGGGAGGTGGTGCCGCGGATACAGGTGCCGGGCGATTCCCGATCGGCACAGCTCAATCCCGCCGCCCTACGTTGGTAGTTGTGCGGCCATATCCGGGAGGTACGCGTGACGACTTCTTCACGGGCATCAGTGCAAGATGCTGAACCCACCACGGCACTCCAGAACGGTGCCACCGAGACGATCGACTTCGAGACCCCGAACGCCGAAGTGGTGGTCTCCGGTCGCAACGTCGAAATCCCTGACCACTATCGAATCTACGTCGCGGAGAAGCTGTCTCGGTTAGAGCGCTTCGACCCGTCGATCTTCCTCTTCGATGTGGAACTGTTCCACGAACGCAACCGTCGTCAACGCAAGGCCTGTCAGCGTGTGGAGATCACCGCGCGCGGCCGTGGACCGATCGTGCGCGCCGAGGCGTGCGCCGACAGTTTCTACGCCGCGCTCGAATCGGCCACCCAGAAGATCGAGAGCAGACTGCGCCGGGCCAAGGACAAGCGGCGCGTCGTGCACTACGGCGACAAGACGCCGGTCTCGGTCGCGCAGGCCACTGCCACACTGGTCGACGAGTCGCTGTTCACCCCGCCGGACGGTTCCGCTGCCCACGACCACGACGAGGCAATCGACGAGACGGGCCCCGGCCACATCGTGCGCACCAAGGTGCACACCGCGACGCCGATGTCGGTGGACGACGCCCTCTATCAGATGGAATTGGTCGGTCACGACTTCTTCCTCTTCCATGACAAAGAGACCGACCGCCCGTCGGTGGTCTACCGCAGACACGCCTTCGACTACGGCCTGATCAAGCTGGCCTAGAACCCTGACCGATCCGGGCATCCGCTGTGCGGGTGTCCGGATCTTGTTAGTTCAGCCGCCGAAGGTCTCGTGATGTACGGCCTCGGTCAACGATCGGCCGGACCGCCACCCGAAACGTTCCAGGTCCGGCACCTGCTGGAACGCGTCGACCGGGCCCACGCACAGCCAGGCCACCGGCTTGATCCCGGTGGGCAGGCCGACGAGTTCGCGCAGGAATTCCGGATCGTAGAACGACACCCAGCCCACCCCCACCTGCTCGGCGGTCGCCGCGAGCCACAGATTCTGGATCGCCAGCACGGTGGAGTACACGCCGGTCTCCGGCACACTCGCCCGCCCGAGCACCTGCGGCCCGCCACGCGAATCATCGTGCGTGACAACCACACCCGTACCGCTCTCGACGATTCCGTCGATCTTGATCGGCGCGAAGGTCATCGCGCGCTCGGCGGGCAGCGCCGCGCCGAACTCGACCCGCTTGTCCGCCACATGGTCGGCGAAACGGCGCAGGGTCTCGGCCTGACGAACCACCACGAAGTCCCACGGTTGTGAGTTCCCGACGCTGGGCGCGCGATGCGCGGCGTCGAGGATCCGCAGGAGGGTGTCGTCGTCGACGAGTTCGCCGGTGTATTCGGCGCGCACGTCACGACGCAAACGGATCGCGTCGTAGACGCTCAGCTGATCGGCACTCACGCCGACCATACAACCGCAGCCGGTCAGGCCATGGTCCGGCGGGCCAGCTTGCGGCCGGCGGCCAGCGCGGTGCGCAGTCCCTGGCGACGCCCGGTCACCGGGTCGATCGAGGGGGTGGTGTTGCCGGCGAACAGGCGTTCGGACTTGGTCTCCGGCGCATCGTCGGTGGTGTGGCGCAGGTACTTGTTCGGCAGCGACAGCTTGAGGATGGTGCGCCACGACTTGAAGTACTGCACCGGCAGCGAACCGGTGGTGTAGGGCAGGTCGTACTTCTCGGCCAGCTCGCGCACCCGCACCGCGATGGCGGCGTAGCGGTTGCTCGGCAGGTCGGGGAACAGGTGGTGCTCGATCTGGTGGCTGAGGTTGCCGCTCATGAAGTGCAGCAGCGGTCCGCCGCTGATGTTGGCGCTGCCCAGCATCTGGCGCAGGTACCACTCGCCCTTGGTCTCGTTCTCGATGTCGGCCTTGGTGAACTTCTCGGCGCCGTCGGGGAAGTGACCGCAGAAGATGATCGCGTTGGTCCACACATTGCGCATCACGTTGGCGGCGATGTTGGCGGTGAGCGTGGTGACGAACGACGGGCCGGTGAGCAGCGGGAAGACCACGTAGTCCTTGGCGGCCTGCTTGCCGATCTTCTTCAGGACCAGGGTGCGGTCGGCCTCGAACTGCTTCCACTCGGGCGAGTCCTTGGCCCACTTCTTCTTGGCGACCTTGCCCAGCTCGAGGTGCTGGATCGCGACGCCGTACTCGAACAGCGCCTGCAGCAGGAAGTTGTAGATGGGGTTGCCCAGGTAGAACGGCATCCAGCGCTGGTCACGGGTGACGCGAAGCAGGCCGTAGCCGATGTCGTCGTCCATGCCGAGCACGTTGGTGTACTTGTGGTGCAGGAAGTTGTGGGTGATCTTCCAGTGCGCCGACGGGCCGGCGTTGTCCCATTCCCAGGAGGTGGAGTGGACTTCCGGATCGTTCATCCAGTCCCACTGCCCGTGCATGACGTTGTGCCCGATCTCCATGTTCTCGATGATCTTGGCGGAGCCGAGCAGGGCGACGCCGGCCAGCCAGGCCGGGGGCAGGAAGCTGGCGAACAGCACCGTGCGGCCGCTGATCTCGAGCGCGCGCTGTAGCCGGATGACGTTGCGGATATAGCGCGCGTCGGCTGCGCCGCGAGAGGATTCGATCTCCCGGCGGATCGCATCGAACTCCGCGCCTAGAGCTTCGACATCCGCTGCGGTGAGGTGCGCGTATTCCTTGACATCCGAGATCGCCATGGCGGCTACAGTACCGTAAGTTACGAGAGCGTAGGTTGGCGATTTTCGGGACGAAATGTGTGATAAGTCCTATTGCGCGATCGAGATGGAAATGTTATCGAGCATGGCGAGCCATGCGACGAGCTGCCTTGTCCCGCAACACGCCCCGTTCGCGCACGGCGCGTTCACCCAATGCCCGCTTGGCCTCGCGCAGCGCCAGCTTCTCCTGCCGGGCTCGAGCCTTGAGCGCCGTCTTCGCCTCGCGCAGCACTTCCTTCTCGTGCCGCGCCTTGATCTCCAGCGAGACCTTGGCATCGTGCAGCGCCGAGCGCAGACCGAAACGCTTTCCGGTCTCCGGGTCGACCCGCAGGCTGTCGGGCAGCGAGATGCCGGCGAACTTGCGCTCCGACGACGTCTCGGGCGCATCGTCGGCGGTGCGCTTGAGGAAGCGATCCGGCAGCGCCAGCTTGTGGATGGTGCGGAAGGCCAGCAGGTACTGCTTGCCCAGCGATCCGGTGGTGTAGGGCAGGTCGTACTTGTCGCACAGTTCGCGCACCCGGACCGCCACCTCCGAGTACCGATTGCTCGGCAGGTCGGGGAACAGGTGGTGCTCGATCTGGTAGCAGAGGTTGCCACTCATGAACGCCATCACGGGGCCGGCCTTGAAGTTGGCGCTGCCCAGCATCTGGCGCAGGTACCACTCGCCCTGGGTCTCCCCGTCGAGCTGCTCGGCGGTGAACTTCTGCGCGCCGTCGGGGAAGTGGCCGCAGAAGATCACGGCGTACGACCAGAGATTGCGGACGAGGTTGGCGGTGGCGTTGGCCTTGAGCGTCGACTTCCAGGCCGGGCCGGTCAGCGCCGGGTAGATCACGAAATCCTTGGCGACCTGACGGCCCGCCTTGCGGTAGAACTCGATGTCGGGCGGCGAGGTCATCGTGACGCCCTCGACGCCGGCCAGCTCCTTCTCGATGCCGAGATCGTGCAGCGCGATACCCCACTCGAAGGTCGCGGCCAACAGCAGATTGGCGGCGGGCTGGACCAGATGCACCGGACGCCACGCCTCGTCGCGGGTCATCCGCAGAATGCCGAAGCCGAGGTCCTCGTCCTTGCCGAGCACGTTGGTGTAGGTGTGGTGCGAATAGTTGTGCGCCCGGCGCCACTGCGCCGAGGTGCCGGTCATGTCCCACTCCCAGGTGGTGGAGTGGATCTCGGGATCGTTCATCCAATCCCATTGGCCGTGGCTCACATTGTGGCCCAGCTCCATGTTCTCGATGATCTTGGCGACCGAGAGCATCGCGGTGCCGCCCAGCCACGCCCAGCGATTGCGGCTGCCGAACAGCACCGCGCGCCCGGCGACCTCGAGAGCTCGCTGGGCGGCGATGGTGCGGCGGATGTAGCGGGCGTCGCGCTCGCCACGGGAGGTCTCCACCGAACGGCGGATCGAATCGAGTTCTTTCCCCAGTGTCTCGATGTCGGCCGCCGTCAGATGGGCGAAGGCCTGAATATCGGTGATGGCCACCGGGGGTCCTCCTGTTGATTATCAGCAGCTGATGCCGCGGGTTCTCGGCCTGGGAACCTCGATCTTGCCTGGTCGAGGGCGCTGCTCGGTCGCACTCTTCGGCGAGTCCGGAATCGAGACGCCGAAAAACCCGGCGCTGCGCGCCTAGGGCTGTCGCCTCGATGCTGTTCGGCCTGTGAGTGATCCTAAGTCGCGCCCTCAGGCATTGATCGAAGTGAGGGGCCTAAGCGATAGCCGCCGGTCACGGGTTGTGGCCGACGCATAGGTCAAGGGTACCCGCTCGGCGGTTCGGCAACCGGTTAGATGTCCAGCGTGCAGTCGCCGGCGGCGGCGGAGATGCAGGTTTGCACCTTGTCGCCGGGCTGACGTTCGTCGCCGTTGCGGAGGTCGCGGGCGTGTCCCGCGGACAGCGTCACCACGCAGGTCTGGCAGATGCCCATCCGGCAGCCGAAGGGCAACTGCACGCCGACGGACTCACCGGCTTCGAGCAGGCTGGTGGCGCCGTCGACGGTGAGGGTGCGTCCGGTGGTGCCGAAGGTCACCGTGCCGCCCTCGCCGATCGCGGAGCGTTCCACCTCGAAGCGCTCGATGTGCAGCTGGTCGCCCACACCCGCGTTCTTCCAGTGGCTTTCGATCGCGTCGAGCATCGGGGCAGGCCCGCAGGCCCAGGTCTCGCGTTCGCGCCAGTCGGGGTAGAGCTCGTCGAGGCTGGCCAGGGAGAACAGGCCGTGGGCATCGGTGAGCTGCAGGTGGGAGACGAAGCTGGGGTGCTTGTCGTGCAGGGCGCGCAGTTCGGCGCCGAACATCACGTCGGCGTCGGTGGGTGCGGAGTGGACGTGCACCACATCGTTGACGCCGTCGCGCCGGTCCATCGTGCGCAACATCGACATGACCGGGGTGATCCCGCTGCCCGCGGTGAGGAACAGCACCTTCGCCGGCGGCGGCTCCGGCAGCACGAACCCGCCCTGCGGCGCGGCCAGCCGCACGATGGTGCCCGCGGCCACCCCGTTGACAAGGTGGCTGGACAACTTGCCTTCCGGCATCGCCTTCACCGCGATGGAGATGAGCCGCTTGCCGCCCTCGCCGGTCCAGTCCGGCGGGCAGGTGAGCGAGTAGGAACGCCAGTTCCAGCGGCCGTCGATCAGGATGCCGATGCCGATGTACTGCCCGGGGCGGTACTTGAAATCGAAGCCCCAGCCCGGCTTGATCACCAGGGTCGCCGAGTCGGCGGTCTCCTTCTGGACCTCGACGATGCGCCCGCGCAGTTCGCGTGCCGACCACAGGGGGTTGGCCAGATGCAGATAGTCGTCGGGCAGCAGGGGAGTGGTGACCCGGGCTACCGCGCCGCGCAAGATATTCAGCTTGCCGCCGCGGTCGGCGACCTGCGCCGCCGGTGCTTCGAGCCATTCCCGGAACTTGTCGATGACCATGCTGTGCGATTTCTCCCTGTCGTGCATCCGGTCCACCGTGGGGTAGCCCTCTCGCAGCCAGGTTACGGCATCGTAGGTTCAGCGCCAGTTGTGAACATTGGGCAACCCCGCCGCCGCCCGCCGCAAATTACAACAGCTCGAGCAGGAACGGCAGTTCTTGTGGTGCGTACCAGGCAAGCTGGTGGTCCTCCGCGTCACCGAGCACGAATTCCGCGTCGGTATCGCCGAGGTCAGCGGCGTCGATGACGTCCACCGCCTTGGCTACCTGCGGCTCGGCCTCGGCCAGGTCCACATGCACGGCCGCGACCTGTTTGAAGGTGACCGGCCCCGACAGCTTCACCACAGCATCGTCGAGATCGGGCCGCAGTTTCGCCCCCGCTACATCCGCCGCGATCACCGCGCGCCGATACACCGGGCCGCCCGGGGTGGCGGCCGAGCCCTCGGCGTCGTCGTCGAGATCGTCGAGTCCGTCGCGCTCGGCGCCGATCAACCGCATGGAGGCCCGGGCGGCTTCCTGCATCGCCACTTCGGCGAGCTCCTCGTCGTCGCCCGCGGCGTAGGCCTCGCGCAGCGCGGGCGTCACGGCGAACGCGGTCGCGCCGAGCGGGAGCAGTTGCTGCTCGTCGACGAGTTGGCGCAGCAGCGGAATCGTCGCCGGGATGTAGACGCGCATCGTGTCGTTCTCAGAGACAGGCACCGAGCAACTCCTCCATCGATTCGTGCACCGATGCCGCGAGGACATCGATATCGGCCATGGCGTCGCGGTCGGCGTTGAGTCCGTAGAAGACCTGACCGTCGTACGAGGTGAGCCCGAAACTCAACGTCTGATTGCGCAGCAGCGGTGATACCGGATACATCTCCAGCATGCGCGCGCCGCCGATGTACATCGCGGTCTGTGGTCCCGGCGCGTTGGTGATCACCAGATTGAAACTGTTGTCGGCGAAGGTACTCGCCGCTCGCACACTCATCGCGTGCAGGCTCGCGGGCGCGAACCCGGCCAGGTGCACGAGTGTGCGCGCCCGCACCCCGCGGCGCTGCCTGCCCGCCGCTTCGGTGGCATGCGAGATGTGCGAGAGCCGCATCGTCGGATTCGGCTCGCCCACGGGCAGATCGATGAGGAACGAGGACACCTCGCTGGCCGGGGTCAGCTGATTGTCGCCGTCGACATAGACCGACATCGGCACCACCGCGCGCAGATTGGTCGACTCGACCAGTGCCTCGTTGCGCGAGAGCAGCCAGTTGCGCAGCGCCCCGGTGACCACCGCGAGCACCGCGTCGTTGATCGAGCAGTCGAAATGCCTGCGGATCGTGCGGTAGTCGTCCAGATCGGTGCGCACCACGTCGAAGCGGCGGCTGCGCGAGGTGCGGGCGTTGAGCGGGCTGTCCGGCGCCGCGCTCGAGGTCGCCGCGCGCACCACGCTGGCCGCGGCCTTCACCGCCATCCGCGTGCCGCGCACCACCCCGAACGCGTTCGATCCGGCGTCGCGCATCACGCTGTAGGCCTCGCGCGGTTGCGCGGCCAGTTGCGAGAGCGCTCCGGCGAGCAGTTCCACATCGGTGGGTTCGCGCGGCGCACGCCACGAGTCGTCGGCCAGTTCGCGCGGCAGCGGGGAGTTGTCGAGGATCACGTGCCCGATCTCCAGGGCGGTGTCACCGTCGACGAGTGCCGAGTGCGACTTGGTGAACACCGCGGCGCGCCCGTCGGCGAGGCCCTCGATCAGGTACATCTCCCACAATGGTCGCCCCTGGTCCAGGGGTCGCGACGCGAGCCGGGCGACGAGATCGTAGAGCTGGCCGTCGCTGCCGGGACTCGGCAGCGCGGAACGCCGGATGTGATAGCTGATGTCGAAACGGCTGTCCTCGACCCAGACCGGCCTGCCCATGGCGAGCGGGATCTCGCGCACCTTGCGGCGGTAGCGCGGCACCATCGGCAGCCGGGATTCGACCAGGTCGACGAGCCGTTCGTAGTCCAGTACCTGGCCTGTGCTGTCGGGGGAGGAGTTGTTCAGGATCGCGAGAGAGCCGATGTGGATCGGGTTACTGCTCGACTCGAGCCGATAGAACGACGCGTCCTGCGGCGTCAATCTCGTGATCACGCGCTCCGAAACTCCTTCCGGTGCCGTATGGCGCTGATCGGGCACGCGCTACATCCTACGTCACGGCAGGTGAATCGCGGTGCCGGGCAAGGAGGCTCGCCGAGCGTCGTGACCTGGGGTAATGACTGCGCCGGTACGCCGGGCACGGGTCCGCGCCGCCGGGTACGGTGGTCTGCGGACTACCATCGCCGTTGAACACAACTCCGACCAGAGGACTGACGAGACCCGTGCCTGCGCTGACACTGACGAGGTTGCTACGGATTGGTGAAGGTCGCATGGTCAAGCGGCTCTCGAACCTCGCCGATGAGGTCATCGCGTACGGCGACGAGATCGAAGCGTTGACCGACGACGAGCTGCGTGCCAAGACCGACGAGTTCCGCCAGCGCTACGCCGACGGGGAAACCCTCGACGACCTGCTGCTCGAGGCCTTCGCCGTGGCACGTGAGGCGTCGTGGCGAGTGCTGAACCAGAAGCACTACAAGGTCCAGATCATGGGCGGCGCCTCGCTGCACCTCGGCAATATCTCGGAGATGAAGACCGGTGAGGGCAAGACGCTCACCTGTGTGCTCCCCGCGTACCTGAACGCCATCTCCGGCGACGGCGTGCACGTGGTCACGGTCAACGATTACCTCGCCAAGCGCGACTCCGAGTGGATGGGCCGTGTGCACCGCTTCCTCGGCTTCGAGGTCGGCGTGATCCTGGGCGGTATGACTCCCGCCGAGCGTCGGGTGGCCTACGCCGCCGACATCACCTACGGCACGAACAACGAGTTCGGCTTCGATTACCTGCGCGACAACATGACCCACTCCCTGGACGATCTCGTCCAGCGTGGTCACAACTTCGCCGTGGTCGACGAGGTCGACTCGATCCTCATCGACGAGGCCCGCACCCCGCTGATCATCTCGGGCCCGGCCGACGCGTCGTCGAAGTGGTACGCCGAATTCGCGCGCATCGCGCCGCTGCTGAAGAAGGATGTCCACTACGAAGTGGACATCAAGAAGCGCACCATCGGCGTGCACGAGCAGGGCGTGGAGTTCGTCGAGGATCAGCTCGGCATCGACAACCTCTATGAGGCCGCGAACTCGCCGCTGGTGAGCTACCTGAACAACGCCATCAAGGCCAAGGAGCTCTACCAGCGCGACAAGGACTACATCGTCCGCGACGGCGAAGTGATCATCGTCGACGAGTTCACCGGCCGTATCCTGGTCGGCCGCCGCTACAACGAGGGCATGCACCAGGCGATCGAGGCCAAGGAGAAGGTCGAGATCCAGCCGGAGAACCAGACCCTGGCCACGATCACCCTGCAGAACTACTTCCGCCTCTACAGCAGGTTGTCGGGCATGACCGGTACCGCCGAGACCGAGGCCGCCGAGCTGCACTCGATCTACAACCTCGGCGTGGTCCCGATCCCGACGAACAAGCCGATGGTCCGCAAGGACCAGGCCGACCTGATCTACAAGTCGGAAGAGGCCAAGTTCGCCGCGGTGGTCGACGACGTGACCGAGCGGCACGAGAAGGGCCAGCCGGTCCTGATCGGTACCACCAGCGTCGAGCGCTCGGAGTACCTGTCCAAGCAGTTCACCAAGCGTGGTGTGGCGCACTCGGTGCTGAACGCGAAGTTCCACGAGCAGGAAGCCCAGATCATCGCCGAGGCCGGTCGCCCCGGCGCGGTCACCGTGGCCACCAACATGGCCGGTCGTGGTACCGACATCGTGCTCGGCGGCAACGCCGACATCATCGCCGACATCCTGCTGCGCAAGCAGGGCCTCGACCCGGTGAACACCCCTGACGAGTACGAGGCCGCCTGGCACTCCGCACTCGACCAGGTCAAGAAGCAGACCGAGGACGACGCCGAGACGGTTCGCGAGGCCGGCGGTCTCTACGTGCTCGGCACCGAGCGCCACGAGTCGCGTCGTATCGACAACCAGCTGCGTGGACGTTCGGGCCGTCAGGGCGACCCGGGCGAGTCCCGCTTCTACCTCTCGCTGGGTGACGAGCTGATGCGCCGCTTCAACGGCGCCGCGCTCGAGTCGATCATGACCCGCCTGAACCTGCCCGACGATGTCCCGATCGAGGCGAAGATGGTCTCCAAGGCCATCAAGAGCGCGCAGACCCAGGTCGAGCAGCAGAACTTCGAGATCCGCAAGAACGTGCTGAAGTACGACGAGGTGATGAACCAGCAGCGCACCGTCATCTACGGCGAGCGCAACCAGATCCTGCGTGGCGAGGACATGGAGGGTCAGGTTCAGAACATGATCACCGACGTGACCACCGCCTATGTCGACGGTGCCACCGCCGAGGGTTACGTCGAGGACTGGGATCTGGACAAGCTCTGGACCGCCCTCAAGACGCTGTACCCGGTGAGCCTGGATCACAAGGAACTCACCGGCGAGACCGCCACCGGCGACGCGGGCGAACTGACCCGCGACGAGCTTCGCGAAACGCTCCTCGACGACGCGCACACCGCCTACGAGAAGCGCGAGCAGGAGATCGACGGCCTCGCGGGCGAAGGCGCGATGCGCAACCTGGAACGTCAGGTTCTGCTCTCGGTCCTCGACCGCAAGTGGCGCGAACACCTCTACGAGATGGATTACCTCAAGGAGGGCATCGGCCTGCGCGCCATGGCCCAGCGCGATCCGCTGGTCGAGTACCAGCGCGAGGGCTTCGACATGTTCGCCGCCATGCTGGAAGGCTTGAAGGAGGAGTCGGTCGGCTTCCTCTTCAACCTCCAGGTGGAGGTCCAGCAGCCCCAGCCCGAAGGCGTCTCGATCGACAAGGGTCTGCGCTCCCCGGTCGGTGCCCGCCCGCAGGACACCCCCGCGGAGACCCAGGCCCCGCCTGCTCTGCGTGCCAAGGGAATCAGCGACCAGGCTCCCCGAGCGATGAACTACTCGGGCCCCGCCGAGGACGGCCATGCCGAATCCCATTCCGACGCACAGGAATACGGCGGTCATCAGCAGGGCGGCACCCGCCGCGAACGCCGCGAAGCCGCCCGCACCGACTCCAAGGGCAAGCGCCGCCGCTGAGGCGAGCCAGCTGATCGAGACGACTGAAGCCCCCGCTTTCGGCGGGGGCTTCAGTCGTATTTCCGTCTACCGGTCGGTCCGCGCGTCAGCTCGCTCGGTGGATGGGGTGGACTCGGGAGAGGGCGCGTTTGGCTTCGGCCAGGGAGATCATCTGGTCTTCGTCGTCGATATCGGCGACGGCTGCTTCGGCCCATTCGCGCAGGAGGGTGGAGACTCCTACCCGACGTTCGTCGGCGAGGGATTTCAGCCGGCTGTGCAGACCGAGGGGGAGCCGGATCGACGTGGTCACCATGATGTCTTCGTTGACGGGAAGACGTGGTGGGGCATCGGTGGGCTCGTCGGAGAAACTCAGCCGATCCATGAAGTCGGCGAGTTCTTCTTTGCTGGACGGAAGTCCTGGCTCGCTCATGATCGGGTCTCACTTTCCCACTGCTCGAATTGCGCCAGTTCCTCGGCGCGCATCGTGCGTGCGCCGATGATCACCCACGTCCAGTCCTCCCGTTGCCGCATCACCACGATCAACGGGCGGCCGGCTGTGGTGCGCCCCCACACCGTCAGGACGGTCACCTGGCCGTCGAAGGCCGGGCGTGGCCACCGTCGTGACGCTGCGAGGACCTGCCGAACCTCGCTGGGTTCGATGCCGATCAGGTGAGCGATCGCCCAATCAGGCCACTCGAAACCCATAAGTCCATAATACGCATGTAGTAACGCCATGTGAAAGTGCTGAGTTTCGGGCGGGCGTCGGTACGCTCGCGGTGTGTCGATACAGCGGAGGCCGTGTTGGGCGAGGTGATGCGCCCGCTGTCGGCGTCGGAGCGGTGGTTCTGGCTCGTCGATCAGTTGTCGCCGGCGAATTGCGTGGTCCGATTGCGGGTGCGCGGCCCGATCGGCGCTTACCGCTTGGAAGAGGCCGCGGACGCGCTGGTCGCGGAATTTCCGCTACTGCGGACAACCGTTGTCGACGGCCCGCGTTTCGCCCCGTCCGCCGACCCGCATCTACCGGTCCTGCACCGCATGGTCGACGACCCCGACGAGTGGCGCACGGTCTTCGACGAACAGCTGGCCGAGCCCGTCGACCTCGCGACCGCACCTGGGCGCGTCATCGATCTGGTGTGGCGCCCGGGCACTTCCGAGGAACACCACGACCTGATCCTGGTGCTGTCGCATGTGCTGCTCGACGGCCGCTCGATGACGTCGCTGGGGTGGCGAATCCTCGCTTACGCCTTCGGATCTCCCCTCCCCGGCGCCGCGCGTCCGCCGATTCCGGCTCCCGACGACCTCATCCCTCCCGCACACACGCGCCTGCTGCGCTGCCTGCGCACCAACCTCACCGGTCAGCTCACGGCGATGGCGCGCCGCCCGACCAGCCTGCCCGGCATCGCGCCACCACTTCCGATCCGCCGCACCCGCACCGTGATCCGCACCGTCGAGGGCGACACCCTCACCGAGCTCCGGACCCGCTGCCACCAGCACGACGTCACCGTCAACGCCGCGCTGACCGCCGCCCTGGCCAACGCCCTCGGTGAACTCGCCCCGCGGCCCTCCGGCGTCGCGGGCATCGGCATTCCGGTCGACGTCCGCTCCCGCTTGAACCCGCCCCCGGCCGACGACGAGCCCGGCATGTTCACCGCGGTCGTCCCCACTTTCGTCCCCTACGGCCCTGGTCATTCCCTGTGGGACGCGGCTCGCGCGGCGAAAACCCAACTGCACCAGCGGCTGGCGAAGAACACCGACCTCACCGCCCTGGCCGCCATCCGCTACGGCTGCCCCCGCTCGCTCGAATCCGGCAGGCGCACCATCGAACTCATCGACCGCCGGGCTCCGTGGAACGTCACTCTCAGCAATCTGGGCAGACTCTCACCGCCCGAAACCCCTGAGCCGCTGGATATCACGGCGCTGACGGTCGCCGGAACGAACTCCTGCGCCAGTGCGCTGACGGTCGCGGTGGCCACCCTCGGCACCACGATGTCGATCACCTTCTGCTACGTCGACACCATGCTCCCTCGGGCCACCATCGAATCCCTCGCCGACCGCACGCTCCGCTCGGTGACCCGCTGAGCCGACCGGCAGCACCGAGTCCAGCGGGCGGCCCGCACTCAGGCGAGCAGCTTGCCCACAAGCTCCCGTAGCGCCGCGCGATCCGGTTTGTTCGTCCGCCCGCTGACCGGAATCCGATCCACCACCACGATGTCGTCGGGGACGGCGGTGGTGTCGATGACCTGCGGCAGTCGTTCGCGAAGCAGGGCCGCGATGTCGTCTGCTCCCGGTTCGGCGGCGACAATGGCGAGCACGATCCGCTCATCGCCGATCTCGTCCGGCAGGCCGACCATGATCGCCTCGCGCACCCCGTCGATCGCGGTGATCACCGGCTCGTACAACCCCGGGTAAATATTGGTCTTCCCCCGGATCATCATGTCTTTCTTGCGTCCGGTGAGGACGAGTTCCGTTCCGTCCCACCGTGCGAGGTCCCCGGTCGCGATCTCGGTCAGCGGCTCCGCGCCGAGATACCCGCGGCACAGGTTCGGGCCCGACAGCACGAGTTCCCCGTCGTCGGCGATCCGCGCCTGCACACCACGCACCGGAGCGCCGAGCAGATCCCCGTCGTGCGCGAGCTTGGCGGTGCCGGTCGCGATCGCGACTGGCAGGATCTCCGTCATCCCATAGATCGCGAGAAACTCGGTGTCGGGCAACGATTTCCGTGCGCGGCGCAGGAGTGCGGAGGTGACCGGCGCGCCGCCGAGGGCCACTTGACGCAGATTCGGCGGCGGCTCGAGGTCGCCGGCTTCGATCGCGTCGAGCGCGACAGCGAGATCGGCCGGGGTGTAGAACGTATGCGTAGCGCTCCGCAGATTTCGCGTGAATCGGACAGGATCGATGTGCGTCCCGAACCGTGGATACCGCGGCATCGCCCACCGCGCCCCCGCCATCAACGCGGGCAGTCCCATCATGAGCTGCTCGGTGTGCAGGAAGGCGCCCGGCGCGAGGCTGGTCTTTCCGCCCATCGCGGCGAGTCCCGCGCTCAGCGAAGCACGCGTGTGCACCACGGCTTTCGGGTCGTCCGTCGTTCCGGAGGTGAAGACGATCAACGCCGCCGCGTCGGGATCCGCGGCGGGCAGGGCGGTCTCGCGTGCGTCACCGGTGAACCGCCGCAACGGAATCGACCCGAACGGCGTACCGGGCAACCACACTCCGCTGTGGATATGGCGAACATCGAGCGCGCCGAACCGCGGCAGTTCCAGCCCCTTCTTGCGCCCGAACCCGGAGAGTGGGCCACTCACCGCGTACAGCAGCGATTCTGTTGCGGCCCAAGCCGGTTCGACCAGGCCGACTCGCTTGGCGAAGAGCTCCGGCCCGACGCCGGGGTCGACGAACACGATCGTCCCGCCCGCTGCGATCACCCCGAAGATCACCAGCACCGACGAGACACTCGGCCGGATCGAGAACAGCATTCGATCGCCCGGCGCGAACCCCGCCTCGCCGAGATTGTGTGCCACCCGGCCGATGGACTCCACCAGCTCCCGGTAGGTGAGCGCGCGCTTGCCGACCGTGCCGAGCGCCGACGCGTCCGGAATCCGTGCGGCTTGCGCGGCAAGCCGTGCGAGAAAGTCGGTCACCGATGTTCCCCTCCACTGCCGATCGGCCCGGCCGCGTTCACCGAATATCGACCACGTCGGGCCGATACCGATGATCGGCGTACCAGGCCAGCGTCTTGCGAATACCCCAGGCGCGCACTCGCCGATTCGAGCCGTGCACCCGCACGTCCCGGCGCAAACCATAGTCGGTGGTGATCGTGCGCACCGCGTTGACCAGCGCCCGGTCCTCGTGGAGATCCTCGATCGCGGTGCGCGGGAATCCACCTGCGGCAACATACAATTCGGCGGTGATGGCCATGTTGCACCCCGGTGTCATCACATATGGTCCGAGATACTTCGGATCCCGGTTGCCCGAGCGCACCTTGCCGAACGTCGACGCCACTTCCAGTGCCACCCGAATGATCGTGCGGTCGATCCAGGAAACGCCTTCATCGGTGCGCGGAATCAGCTGACCGCTGACCAATCGCAGCCCGGAGCCGAACCCGGCCTTGATCCGCCGGGTCCAGTCGGGGGCGGGCAGGCAGTCGGCGTCGGTGCGCGCGAGGTAGGTGGCGCCTCGGGAAATCGCGTAGCGCATCCCGGTATCGGCGGCGGCGCCGGTGCCCTTCTGCTGCTCGTCGATCACCACGATGCGCGGCAGTGGATGGGCGGCGGCGAAGGCCCGCACCACCTCGACGGTGCGGTCGGTGGAGTTGTTGTCGACCACGACCACCGTGAAATCCGTGTCCTGCTGTGCTGCGATGGCATTCAGGGTGCTGTCGATCCCGCGTTCCTCGTCGAAGGCGGGAATCACCACCCACAGATCACTCACGCGTCCTCCAGCAGCCGGTCCAGCCCGCCGACCTGGTCGACCCAGCGGTGGAAGTCGTCCAGGCCGGTCGTGAACGGCACCTCCGGTCGATAGCCCAGTTCACGGGCGGCGCGCGAAATGTCATAGGTCGCCGATCGGGTGACGAGCGCGACCGCGTACCGCGAGAGCGGGGGAGTCCACCGCTGCGCGACCGCCGGTATCCGCCACAGAGTCTCGATCGCCGCCAAGGCCCCGCCGAGCACCGTCGCGGGTACTGTCACGCTCGGTCCGGTCAACGAGAACCGTGCGGCCACCGCGTCCAAGGTCGCCCATACCGGCACCGGCTCCGCGTCGGCGATGAAATACGCACGCCCACCGATTTTCTCGGCTGTCAGCGCGAGAGTGGCGGCGTCGACGAGGTGGTCGATGTAGCACAGCGAAGCCCGAACATCGCGCCCGCCGGACAGATCCGGCAACCGCCCCGCCCGCAACTTCGCCAGAATCTGCACGATCGGCCCGTGCCGGTCGCCGGGCCCCCACACCGCGCGCGGCCGCAGCGAACACGTCGTGAACTCCGGTGTATCGGAGGCCAGCACCAATTGCTCGGCCACGGCCTTGGTCTCGCAATAGCTGTTCAGAAATCGCGCCGGGTAGGGCACGGTCTCATCGATCCCCACCTGATCCCCGCCGTCGGGTGCCATCAACGCACTCGGACTCCCGATGAACACGAACCGCCGTACTCCGGCCGCCGCGGCTTCCTGCATCAGCCGATCGGTCCCGGCCACGTTCACCGCGAAAAACTCCGCGGGCCTGCCGAATTCACCGAGCAGGGCCGCCGCGTGCACCACCGCGCGCACTCCGGCCACCGCCGCGGCCAGCGCACCCGCGTCGGCGAGATCGGCCACCGCCACCTCGCCGCCCTCCGGTGCCGAGGCCGGATCGCGAACCATCGCCCGAACCGGCACCCCGCGCGCCACCAGCCCGCGCACGATCGCGCCGCCGACGAACCCGCTCGCGCCAGTCACCAGCACTGTCATCGCGCCACGCTATCCCGTCGACGATCTCACGAAGCCGCGGCCGGACGGTGCCGCCTCGGTCACTGTTCGCCCTCGCCCAGCGTCTTCCACCAGGTAGCCCCGAGCAGCATGGTCATCACGGCCGCACGACGACCCGAGATCCCCCGTTCAGCGGCCACTTTCCGGGCTGCTGGAATCTGCGCGGCGTGCACTCCGACGCTCAGCACCACATCGATCCAGAAGGCCACCCGCAGCCACCGGGCGCGGAACGGCCGCACCACACCGGCGATCAGGAATATCCAGCCGATCACCGGAATCGACCGCAGCGCCAGCACCGCTCCCGGGCTGGGCACCGCGACCGAAGTATCGGCCGCCGCGCGATGGCGACCATGTCGCGGCGCACTCACCGGATCCGGAACAACATGCAGAGACCGTGTCACCGCACACCAACCCCTCGATAGGTCACTGCCGCCGCGGTGGGTCCACCGTCGGCGGCGACGAACAGCAACGGCCGTTCGGCCAGTCCCGCGTCACGAGCCGCCACGAACGCGGCGGTCAACGCGGAAGTGTGTGCGTCGGCGGCGAAGTCGTCGGTCACCACCGCGCCCACGCCGAGCTGGGCCGCCAGTTCGCCGGCGAAGTCCGCCGTCGGTTTACCGCACAGCAGCACCACCTGTCCGGCGTCGATACCGTCCGCCGCCAACGCCTCTCGCGCCGCGATAGCGGCGTGCTCGACGAGTTCCGCTGTCCCGGTGAGCAATTCCACCGTCAGCGAGGAACGCCCCTCGGCTCCCATCGCGGACAGCTTCACGTAGCCCTGCGGGTCGGGCAGTACGTCGCCGGCACTCACATGGACTCCGCCGAAACCCGCCGCTTCGGCGGAATTCTCGAGCACGAGAGCCGCCCCTACCGGCTCGAACGCGAACTCCACATCGGCCCGGCCCGACGGATGCGCGTCGCCCGACACGACGACGACATGTCCCGTGGGCAGATCTGCCAGCAGCGATGCGGCCACCCCGACCGCGTTCACCACCCCGCAGGCACCGTTCATCAGATCGAACGACAAGCACGGCACGTCACCGCGCCGATAGTCCAGCCCGATCCCCGCGGCCTGCTGGATCAGCGCCGCGACCGCCGGTTCCACCAGGTTCGCATCGCGATAGACCCCCACATTGATCAGTGCGTCGACCTGCTCCGGCGGACAACCGGCTCCCGCCAAGGCGTCGCGCGCGGCGCTTGCCGCCTGTCCTACCGAGCTGACTCCGCCGCTGCGCGTCACTGCCGAAGAAATGATGATTCCCATACTGTCCTATACCCGCAGATCGCCGATTGTCACCGACAAGAATCCGGCGACCACCCCGGAAGCTGCCGGTACCAGCAGTACTTTCGACCCCGGCTCGATCAGTCCCTGCCGCAACGCGTCGTGCAACACCACGAAATGCGAGGTCGACGCGGTATTGCCGTATCGGTCCAGCACCGCGAGTCCCGGCGGCATCGCCGCGTCGAATTCGCGCTCGGCGATCTTGTTGATCAATTCCACAGCGGGGCCGCTGAACTGGTGATGGATCAGGTAGTCGTAACCCTCCTCGGCGAAGCTGGAACCGCGGGCGGCCAGGAACTCCAGCTGCCGCGAGGTCCACAGCAGGTACCGGGACTCGTTGTGCATCGCCCGGTTGTCGGTGTAGAGCGCGACTCCCGGCCCCTGGTCACTGGGCATCCCCAAGCACAGCTTCGCGAACGCGGCGCTGGTGTTGAGCTCCACGTAGTCGAGCCCTGGCCCGTCGGTACCGTCGAGCAGCACGGCCGCCCCGGCGTCGCCGACGGTGAGCGAGGCGAACTGCGGGTCGTACTTCTGCGAGATCTCCCGCACCGCGGTGTCGGCGATCGGCGTGATGCACTCCCCGGACACCACCATGCCGCGACGCACCGCACCGGATCGAATCATCCTGTCCAGCAGGAGAACTCCGGTCATCATCCCGGCGCACGCGTTGGACACGTCGAAATGGATCGCCCTGTTCGCCCCGAGTGCGGTGCGCAGCATCAGAGCGAACGACGGTTCCAGACAGAAGTCCTCGCCCCGGGTCCGGGTGATCGAGCAGGAGATGATCACATCCAGATCGGCGGCCTCGTAGCGCGAATTGCCCAGTGCGCTGCGGGCGGCGGCCGAGGCGATGGTGAAGGAGTCCTCGGATTCGCCGCGTACCCTGCGCGCCCTGACTCCGCTGACCTTCTCCAGATCCAGCGGCGCGTCGACGGCCAGCTGCGCCAGCAACTCCGCCGTGGTCACTTCTCTGGCCGGCAGATACGCGCCGACGGCTTCGATTGTCGAACTCACCATGCTTGTTCACTTCCAGATATCGCGTGATGCACAGATCACCACCAGCGCATCTCGTCGATCCTAGCCACAGACCTTCACTAATCGGGCGTGCTCGATTAGATTCTGCCGGGGTGTGGAGCTCCGCCCGACGCCATGAACTAACCCTACTCGCCGCTGGTCAACCCTGGTTGCCTGGATTATTGCTGCTGGGACGGTTCGCGCGGCCCATCCGCAAGGTGCCCGAACTCGGCTGGTTCGTCGCCGATCCGCTGGTGGCCCGCCAGATCTACAACGACAGCACCCATTTCAGCATCGTGTCCGAGGGCGCGGCCGGGCACTGGTGGGCGCAGGTCATCGGCGACTGGGTCGAGGATCTGTTCGAGGGTCCCGGCCATACCGACCTGCGGACCAAGGTGCGCGACCTGTTCACCCTCAGCCACACCGATGCCCTGGTCGAGCGCGTGATCGGCCCCGACCTGCGCGACCTGCGCGAACGCCTGGCGGCGGGGGAGACCGTCGACATCGCCGCCCGCGCGCAGATCCTGGTCGGGCGCAGCGTCTCCGACCTGGTCGGCATGCGCCCCGAAGACATCGCCGCGGCCATCGGCGGCGACTACACCGACGATCAGGACGCGCTGTTCCTGCGCCTGTTCCATCACGTCGAAGAACTGGTCAACCTGGGTTTCGGCACGATGGCCTCGACCACGCTCGACCCGGTGGCGCTGGCCCGCGCGCGGGAGCTGGCCACCCAGCTCGCCGTCAACGTTCCCGACGCGTACGCCCGCGCCGATCCCGACACCACCCTCGGCCGCTGCCGCGAACTGGGCCTCGACGTCGAGCACGCGGGCGGCCTGGCGATCCTGATGGCCGTCGCGGGCACCGACACGCTCGCCAGCGCCATGACCAGAATGGTCGCGATCATGCACGACACCGACCAGCACCGCGCCCTGCTCGCCGCTCCTGATCGCCTTCCCGACGCGGTCCGCGAGACTTTGCGCGTCACGAGCCCGGCCTACCTCGTCGGCCGCTCGGTCACCGCGGACGTCCGCATCGCCGACCGCGACCTGCGCGCCGGCGAACACGTCAAGATCCTCACCTGGACCATCAACAACGCCGCGGGCGAGTTCCGCGTCGACCGGGACTACAACCCCGAAACCCGCCAGCTCTGGTTCGGCGGCGGCCGCCACCTCTGCCTCGGCGCCCAGCTCGTCCACTCCGAACTCACCGCGCTCCTCGAAGCGTTGACCGCGGCCGGACGCCCGTGGGAGATCGTCGAACGCCGCTACCGCAGAAAGGTTTTCATCCCCACCTACGAGGCGCTGCGCATCCGCCTCGCGCGCTGAACAGCACGAAAGGCCCCGTCCGGGTGGACGGGGCCTTTCCGGCGACGACTACTGGTTTTCCGGCGCGTTGATCCGGTTGCTGAAGCCGATGCCGATGGCGATCGCGGCGGGGACGCCGGTCAGCACCAGGCCCGCGGCCGCACCCAGCGGGATGCCGACGGCCGCACCGGCGAGGCAACCCGCGAGGCCGGTGGCGCCGCCGAGGGCGAGCACCGGGACGCCGAGAACCAGGCCGCCGACGCCGCCGATGGCGCAGCCCGCGAGGCCACCGGTGAGGGTGCCGACGAGAGTGCCGATGGCGGTGATGATGCCGAACTGGGTGGCCGCGGCGCTGACGGCGTCGTCGAAGGCGTCCTGCCGGACGACGTCCTTCAGCAGGGTCGACGGGCGGGCCGAGGCCACGTCGGTGCGCGGGGTCAGGGTGGCGCGGGTGCCGTCGACGGCGGCGTCGATCGGGTACTCGAGGTCGTCGAGCGTGTAGGCCAGCGGCAGGGCGGCGACGATGTTGCCCTGGTTGTCGCGCACCTGGAACTGGTTGTTCTCGGTGGTGAGCGAGCCCGCGTCGGTCTCGACGACGACCGCGTCGCCCTCGATGCCGGTCTTCCAGTTGATGCCGGGCAGCACCTGGTTCACACCCTGGTTCACGCCGTCGAGGAAGGCCGCGACGGGCGCGGGAGCAGGCGCCGGAGCGGCGTGCGACGTGCCGGTGGCAACGCCGAGCGCGGCGATGACGAGTGCGGAGGTTGCGGCAACCTTGCTGATGTTCATGAATGCAGTCTTTCCCTCAATGGCGATGCTCCCTGGGGAGCGCAGGCCCTCGATCGAGCACCCATGATCAAGTGTCCAACTGTTTGTTGCTGAAATGTAACTTAAAAAGTCTTAAGAGTTCAAAACGGACAGTGACGTGCGTCATTGCCGGTGAATTCGATTAACTGTGAACAGCTTTCGCTCGCAATTCACCGGCCGTGATCTGAAGCACATCAATGTCGAAGTCCTGTCACCAGCCGCAGCCGTCGTGCGAGGTCGGAGGCGAATACCCGTTCGGGGTCGACCCGGTCCCTGACCCGGCGCCATTCGTCGAGCCGTGGATACATCGTCGCGATCATCTCGGGGGTGGTCCGTGATTCCTTCGCGAGGTACAGCCGTCCACCCGCCGCCCGCACCCGCTCGTCGAGGTCGGCGCAGAATCGGTCGAGCCCGCTGGAGAGCGCGAAATCCAAGCTCAGCATGTATCCGGGATGCGGCCACGACAGCGGCGCCGGATTGCTCGCCCCCATGCGCTTGAAGACGTTGAGGAACGAGTGGTGCCCTGATTCGGCGATGGTGCGCACCGCGTCGGCCAGCTGCTGCTCGGCCCCGAACGGCATCGAGAACTGATACTGCAAGAACCCGCGCTTGCCGTACGCCCGATTCCATTCGCCGAGCAGGTCGAGCGGGTGATAGAACTGCGTCAGATTCTGGATGCGCCCTCGCGACCGCCGGGGAAACAGGCGATGAGCGGCCTCGGCGGCAATCCGGGTGGTCACCGAATTGACCATCCCGTTCGGAAAGATATCGGGCACTGTGAACAATTGTGGGGCATCGAAATTCAAGGGTTTGCTACGCAGTCTCGACGGCAACTGATCAACCGTGGCCAGCGAGCCCCGGCTGAATCCGGCCCGCCCGAGTTTCGCCCCGGTGGAAATGGTGTCCGGCACCGCCATCGAGTAGTCGTACCCGTCATCGGAACCGCCGGTCAGCAATTCCATCGTCTCGTCGAGATCGCGTGTGCGGTCGTTGTCGACGAGGAAATACGCGGTCTCGGTGTGCTTCAACCGAACTCGCGCGCCGATGATGATGCCGGTGAGCCCCATCCCGCCGACCGTCGCCCAGAACAGTGCCGAGTCGGGCCCCTCCGGGCCCAAGGTACGTACCGTTCCGTCGGCGGTCAGCAGATCCATCGACACCACGTGATTGCCGAAGCTGCCCTGCGAATGATGGTTCTTACCATGGATATCCGCGCCGATCGCCCCACCGACCGTCACCTGCCGGGTACCCGGCAGCACCGGGACCCACAGCCCGAACGGCAGCGCCGCCCGCATGAGCGTGTCCAGGCTGATGCCCGCGTCGACCTCGACGATCCCGCTGTCGGGATCGATGCTGTGGATGCGGTCCAGCGCGGTCATGTCGACCACCAGTCCGCCCGCGTTCTGCGCCGGATCCCCGTAACTACGCCCGAGCCCGCGCGCGATCACCCCGCGCGGTCCCGCGGTCCGCACCCGTTCGGCGATCACCGCGATGTCGGGAGTGTGCAGCACTTCGGCGACGGTCGGTGCGGTGCGGGCCCATCCGCTGAGGCTGCGGCACGCGCTGACTGGATTCGGTTGCGTGAATGTCACAGGGGCTCACGCTAAAACGGGTTCCTGTGCGCAGCCTGAGGTAATCGTGCGGTTATTGCGGAGATGCCTGCCGCGGGCTGAGGGTGCCGTCGTGCATCGTGGTGATGCGGGTGCAGGCGGCCGCGAGGAGGGGCTCGTCGTGGCTGATCAGCAGGACGCCGAGGTTGTCGTCGGCGCGCGTCATGACCAGGCGGATGATGGTGGCGGTGGTGGCCGCGTCGAGCATGGCGGTGGCTTCGTCGAGGATGAGGTAGCGGGGGTTCTGGGCGAGGGCGCGGGCCAGGCAGGCGCGTTGGAGCTGGCCGTCGCTGAGGGCGTGGGGGCGGCGGTCGAGCAGGTCGGGGGTGAGACCGACAGCGGTGGCCAGCGCGGCGAGATCGGGGACCGTGGCGCCGCGGATGCGGGCGGGCTCGGCGATGATCCGGGCGAGAGTGAAGTGGGGATTGGTTGCGGCACGGGGGGATTGAAAGACCATGGCGATGGCGCCGCGAGCCCGGCGGGGTGCCTGCCCGTCGACGGTGACAGTGCCGGAGGTGGGCGTCAGTAGCCCGGCCATGGTTCGCGCGAGCGTGGTTTTCCCCGATCCCGAGTCGCCGGTGATTCCGACGATCTCGCCCGGAGTGATCCGCAGGTCGACCCCGCGGATGACGGATTCCGAGCTGTAGCCCGCGGTGATGGAGTCGGCGATCAGCATCAGGACCTCGGTCGGCGAATCATGCGCGGCAGCTGGGGAACCAAGTGCGTCGGGCCACCCGCGTAGGGACAGATCTCGGACAGGTTCGTCAGCGCTCGCGGGGGATAGGGGAGCGGGTGCAGGCCGTGTTCGGGCAGGGCGGCGAGCAGGTCGCGCGTGTAGTCGTGCCACGGATCGTCGAGCACGTGCGCCCCGGGGCCGACCTCCATCAGGCGTGACGCGTACATCACCGCGACAGTGTCGGCGATGCCCGCGCGGATCAGATGCCCGAGATCGTGCGTGATCAGCAGGACCGCCGCACCGTCATCGGCGCACTCACGCAACAGTTTTCCGATCTGGTCGGTGCGCGTGCGATCGAGTCCGGAAGTGGGTTCGTCGGCGATGATCACCTCGGGGTCACCCGCCAAGGCGGCCGCTACGGCTGCCCGCTGGGCCATGCCGCCCGAGAGTTCGTGCGGATACAGATCGAGCGCGGCGACGGAGAGCTCGGCGCGCTCGACGAGGTCGGCGGGGGTGTGTGCGGTGCCGAGCGCGGTGATCGCCTCCGCGAGTTGAGATCCGACGGTCCGTACGGGGGAGAAGTAGGTGCTCGGTGACTGGGGGACCAGGGCGATGTGACGGCCGCGATACGGCAGGTGGGCGGCGAGGATGTCGATCGGTTCGGGGGCCGGGTCCGCACCACCGAGTTGCAGGCGAACGGACCCGGTGGTGATGGCTTCGCGTGGTAGCACACCCATCACGGCACTCGCGACAATCGACTTCCCGCAACCGGATTCGCCGACGAGCGCGGTGATCGCGCCTGCCGCGATGTCGAGAGACAGTTCGGTCACCGCGTGCACCACGCCACCGCGGCTCACCGGAATGCGGACGGTCAGCGCGTCGATGGACAGGCAGGTACCTGACTCGTGCGGTCTCGCGCTGTTCATATGGCCTCCTCGGCGGTCGCCGCAGCGCGACGTCGGCCATGGCATCCCGGCATCGGCGGGTCCTGCCGTGCTCGGTTCATCGCGGCATCCGTGCAGGTTTCGGTGGGGCCAGCAACCCGCGGAGTGACGATCCCGAGACAGCGACCGCCATCGTCGTCAGCACCAGGAATCCAGCGGGGAAGACCAGCGTCCACCACCCGCCAAGCAGCAGCGACGTGCGCGCTTCCTCCAGCAGTGTGCCCAGGCTCGGCTCGTGCGGCGGCAGTCCGAACCCGAGGAACGACAAGGTCGACTCGTGCCAAATCGCGTGCGGGAGAAGCAGAACCACCGCGATCAACGCCTGCGGGGCGACGGCGGGCAGCAGATGTCTGACCAGCAGGTGAGCGCGACTCGCACCTGCGAGCACCGCCGCGGACACGTACTCGCGCTCGCGCAGACTCAAGCTCTCCGCCCGCACGATCCGCGCCACCTGCACCCAGTGCGTGAGTCCGATCGACAACACCACCGCCAGCGCGTTTCCCCGGAACAGCGCCACGATCACGATTCCGAGCAGCAGATGCGGCAGCGCGTTCGCGGTATCGGCGAAGCGCATGATCACCCGATCCACCCAGCCACCGGCCAGCGCGGAGACAGCACCGACCAGCACCCCGATCACCGTCGACACCGCAGCCGCACACGCCGCGACCACCAGCGAGGTCCGCAATGCCGCCGCGATTCGCACGAACAGCGACCGCCCGGCCGAGTCGGTCCCGAACCACCACTGTCCGGACGGTGCCTGCCGTGCGCTCGCGAAGTCGGTCAGCCGATCGTCGACCCCACCGATCCACGGCACCGTCACCGCGTACAGCACCACCGCGGCCAGCACCGCCAGCGCGACACAAAGCCGCCGCTCACCGCCCGCTGACGCCCAGCAGGCACCGCGTCGCCCCTCGGCAGCTTCGCGCGGGACGTCGCGAGCACGAGCGCGCAGGCGATACCGCTCACCCATCGGCGCGCACCCTCGGATCGAGCAGCACCACCGCGACATCGGCGAGCAGCGAGCCGAGCATTACTGCGCAGGTCGTGCCGACAGTCAGCACGGCAAGCAGCGCCATGTCCAGATCCTTCGCCGACTGTACGAACGCACCGGCGATCCCCGGCCACGAGAAGATCTCCTCCACCAGCACCGCCCCGACCACGACCTCCGGCAGTCGCGCGCCGAGGATCGTCACGAACGGGGCCAGCGAGGCGGGCAGGATGTGCTTGCGGGTGATCGTCGCGGGGTCGATGCCGCGGGTGGCGGCACCGACCACGAAATCCTCACCGCGATTGCCCGACACCGATTCCCGCACGGCCAGCAGGAGCCACGGCACCTGTGAGACGGCCAACGCGGCAGCGGGCAGCACGAGATGTCGCGCCACCTGACCGACCCCGGCCTCAGCCCCGGCGTCGGTGAGCCCGGCAGGCGGCAACCAGCCGAGTCCGACCGCGAACACGCCGATCGAGGCCAGCGACACCACGAACGGCGGTAGCCCCTGCATCACCACACACGACGTGGTGACCAGCCGATCGATCACCCCACCGCGATGCATGCCCGCCCAGACGCCCGCGCCGAGCGCGACGGCGATCGCCACGCTCATCGCGATCACGACCAGCAGCACTGTCCACGGAATCCGTTGGGCGAGCAGGGTACTCACCGGCTGGGCGAACCCGCGGGAAACGCCGAGGTCGCCGCTGAACAGGTCGCCGATCCAGCGTCCGTACAGCTGGTACCACGACGCGTCCAGCCCGAGCTGATCGGTGAGCATCGCCCGATCCGACGCACTCGTCGTCTCGTAGCGGGCGCCGAGATAGCCGACCAGCGGGTCGAACGGCGACACCGCCGCCGCGGCGAAGAGCGCGGCCGACACCGCGGCGAGCACCGGAATCAACGCCGCCAGTCGCCACCCGACCATGGCTCGGAGGCCGCGTCCGCGAACGCGACTGCGCCCCATCAGCGGGTCCAGGTCTGCAGCGACCACCATGGTCCCCAGGTGACGCCGTGCGCGTGCGGCTCGAGAATCGGTCCCGACATCGTCCAGGAAGAATCCTTCACCACATAGGTGTGATCGAGATGGACCAGGAAGACGTGGCTCGGATCCTGGGCATACCGGCTCTGTACCTCCCGGTACGCGGCGGCGCGCACCGCGGGATCGACACTGCGCCGTGCGGTGTCGAGTCGCGCGTCGATCGCGGGATCCGCGTGCCTGCTCGCATTGTCGTACGGGCTACCCGCACTCGGGTCGAGCAGCGGCGAGTGCAGGGTGTTGTAGGCCTGGGTGTCGGGATCGTAGGGCTCGCTCCCGCCGCCGAGCAGGATCCCGGCCTGTGCGATGCGCGGCTCGATCCGATCCCAGGACAGCGCCTCGAGATCGACCTCGATACCCACCCGCCGCGCATCGGAGGCGAAAGCCAGTGCGAGGTCACGGCGCAACGTGTCGGTGGAGTTGTACATCACGGTGAATCGCGCGCGCACGCCGTCTTTCGCGCGCACGCCGTCGGCGCCGGCCCGCCATCGCGCACCGTCGAGGATCTGCTCGGCACGCGCGCGATCGAAGGCGAAAGCGACCGCCGGGTTGTGGGATTCGCCGTAGACCTCGGCGAAAGGCGTGTAGGCCGGGCGACCGTAGCCGCCGAGGATATTGTCGATCATCGCTTGCCGGTCCACCGCGTAGTTCAGTGCCAGCCGGACGGCCGGGTCGCCGGCGACCGGATCGCGCTCGGGCATCGACACACCGCGCCAATCCGCGGAAGTGTTGGCCTGCACCGACATCCGTTGTGCGAAGGTGGCGGCCAGCAGGGGCGGCAGTGACGTTCCGTCGAGTTCACCGGCGGCCATCCGCTGCGCGCGGGTGTTGTCGTCGGGCACGTAGAGCACAGTCAGCCGCTTGACCGAAGGCGCACCACCCCAATAGCTTTCGTTCGCTTCGAATACCGCTCTCGTCGGCTCCAGTGTTGTGAGCCGATAGGGGCCGGTGCCGATCGGGGCGGTATTGAGCGGTGATTCGGTCGCGGGCCCCGGTGTCGAGACGGACTCCGACGGCACGATCCCGATCAGCAGCTTGGTCGGGAACGCGGCATAGGGATGACGCAGGGTGAACCGCACCGACAGCGGATCGACGGCGTCGACCCGGTCGATCATCGAAAACGACGACCGCACCTCCGAGGCCGACGCCGGATCCAGAATCGCCCGGTAGGTCGCCACCACGTCGGCGGCGTCGAACGCCGACCCGTCACTGAACCGCACGCCGGGGCGCAGCGGCACCGTCCAGACAGTCGCGTCGGCGTCGGGCGTCGGCAATGCCGTTGCCAGGGCGGGCTCGAAACCGGGCAGGCCGGTGCCGCCGGTGAGCCGCAGCAATCCGTCGTAGACCTTGGCCTCGCCGGCCGCGCCGTACCCGGCGACGGGGTTGTACCCGCCCAGCTCATACGCGTCGGCGAGCACGAGCGAGTCGATGGACCCGCTGTCGGGCGCTCCGCACGATGTCAGCACGACCGCCAGCGCGGCTCCTACAGCGAATAGCGGCCGAGTGCGCATCCATCATCCCTACATGTTTATCTGAACAGATGAACAGATAATAGTCGCGGGCGGCGCCGTCCTGTCCACTCGGCGATTAAGCTGGGCACCGCCATGGGAGAGCCACGCACACTGCACGGGTCGCCGGTCGAACTCGGCCGTCGCGCGATCGGCGACGTCGAGATCAGGGAATGGGCGCAGCGCTTCGACCTGCTGTCGGACCCCGGCCGCCTGGAAATCCTGCTGTGTCTGCACCGCTCGCCCGGCATCAGCGTCGGCGAACTGGCCGCCGCGGTCGGCCGCAACGAGAACGCGATCTCCCAGGCGCTACGCGTGCTGCGGCACGAGGGGTGCGTCACCTCGAGTCGCGAAGGCCGATCGGTCACCAACCGGCTCACCGACCCGATCATCCACGAAATTCTCCACACCATCGGCGCGAAGCACTGACGTCGAGAATCCACTGCTCGCAGGATTCGGCCGCGCCGGAACCCCGCCTCGGCAGGGCCGTCGCGGGGTTCCGGCGCATGGTGAATGCTTGTCGCTCAGGAGAACTCGGCGACCACCTCGTACAGGGCGGGGTTGGCGCGAGCGACCTGACGCGCCTGGTCGACCGAGGCGACGACCGTCGGGTTACGTCCGGCGGCCTCGCAGGCCTCGGCGCTGTCCCAGTGCGCGATGTTCACCAGCTGGAATCGCGAATCGGGCAGCAAGGCACGGTGCAGGCGGACATCGCGGAAACCGGGGGCGGTGCGCATGTGCGCGGCGCGTTCGCGCCACTGCGCGACGAATCCCTCGATGTCGTCGGCGGAAACCTCGATCACATTGATGAAAGTGACACCCTGGTCGGTCATGGGGAGCTCCTGTTCGGTCACGCGGCGGATCCGGGACGGACGATCATGAGAACGACCACGGCCGTCCACAGCAGGTTGTAGATACCCGCGAGCATCGACAGCACCCGCAGGCGCTTGCCGTCGTCGGGCTGGTCGAGGGCTTCGCGCTGCATCGGAACGATCTGCACGGCGAGCAGCCCGCCTGCCACCGCGGTCGTCACCATCGCGGTGGTGATCCAGATTTCGTTCATCCGGCCCTGGATCGTGGCCAGCACGATGCCGATCACCGGCACGATGATGGCGAGTTTCGCGTAGTTCCCGGTGATCCGGTGCATGGCGGCCGCGACCGGCCTGCTGCGCACCGATTCCGGATCGGGCGCGCCCGCGACCGGCGCGTACCGGGGAAAAAGACTGGTGGCGACCGCTGAGCCGCCGACGAAGACGATGCCCGCGAGCACATGCACGGACAACAAGACGTGTTCCAACTACCGACTCCCTCCGACCTTCAATGTGATTGAAGCCTAGCTCGAGTTTCAGCCACATTGAAGGTCGGATTCGTCACGCCTCGGGTCGAGGGGGAATCGTCCCGGCGAACGCGTCGACGACCGCCGCTCCGACCCGCCGCAGAATCGGATCCGATTCCGCCCCGAACAGCTGGGTGTCCACCCGCGCAACCGCTTGACGCGCCTGCGCGAGCAGCCCCGCGCCCGCCTCCGTCAGCTCGATCGCCGACGCCGACCCCGCCCGCGCCGTCCGATCCTGCACCAATCCCGCCCCCACCAGCCCCTTTACCGCGGCGTGCACACTCTGCACGCTCGTCCCCGACATCCGCGCCAACTCGCTGAACGAGGCCCCGGGCACCCCGTTGATATGCCCGAGCAACCCCAGCCGAGCCACCGTCAAATCCAGCGCCCCCAACTCGGCCCCCAACGCCGCCTCCACCCGCCGCGACATCGTGATCACCAAAATGCTCGGGCTCATAGCCGGCGGTCCAGGACGCTCGTTCTCGGTGGTCACCCCCTCATTTTCCCGCACGACACCCCGATAGTCGTGTTCCGGGAGCCGTATTCACTCCGCGTCCGCGAAATAGCCTCGGGGCCCAGCGAGTTCGCTGGGCGCCTCGCCGGCTCAGGCAGGGAGGGCGGGGAGGGTTCTCGTGTGGGTGATCTCGGGGGTGACGGTGATGATGTCGCAGGCGGCGACGATGCGGTGGGGGAGGTCGGAGCCGAGGTGGGTGAGGCTGGGGGTGACGATCGCGGCGGCTTCGGTGGTGGTGACCACGTCGAGCAGGCGGCCGATCGGGTCGGCGGTGCGGTCGCTGAAGACGACGGTCTTGGTGAAGCGGTAGCCCAGGCGTTCGGCTAGGGAACGGATCTGCGTTTCGTCCCAGGACTGGGCGACACCCGAGATGTCGCGGCGCAGGTAACCGATCGCCGGTGGCTTCATGGGGATGACGGTACCGGCGGACAGTGTCGTGGTTGTGAACGCGAGCGAACGCGAGTCGAATTCGAAATCTGAACGAGATCTATTTCGGATTTGGATCCGCCGGGGACCATGGCGTGATCTACTGCTCGCCACTCGGGCGTATCAGCGCCTCGACGACGTCGAGGGCGTCCGGCACGTAGTTGGAGACAGATGATGGTGGACAGAAGAGTGCAGCGCGCGGCCGTTTTCGCCGCCGCGGCGGGGCTGGCGATGACGGCGTTTCCCGGCTCGGCCGTAGCCGCTCCGGGATCGATCACCTGGGATGACGGCAACAGCCATTTCACCCGAACGGTATCGAACACCAACCCGGTGGTCGGCGACACGGTCACCGTGACCACGAAGTTCGAACGTACCGGCATCCCGGTGGAATACATCTACTCGATCAAGGACCTGCACCCGGCGTGCCTGACGCCGGTCGCGGGCTCGGCGAAGATGTCGGGTGACGCGGTCTCGATCGATACGTCGTCGTCGGACTGGATCCGCGCCGAGTTCGGCATCACCAAATACCCGGTGTACCCGAATATCTCGCCGAAGTCGCAGACCTTCGAGATCCAGTACAAGGTCGGCGTGAACTGCGCCCGCGACACCCCGCTGCCGACCTCGATGCACTACGGCGGGTCTCTCGGCGACGGCATCTACCAGGCCAAGGGGCCGGCCATCACAGTGTCGGGCGACGCCGTGTCCAGCACCGCCATCACCGCGGTGTCGGGTGCGCAGGTCGGCAAGGCCGTCACGCTGGAAGCGAGCGTGACCCCGGCCGCGGCGGGCGGCACGATCCAGTTCAAGGCGGGCGACAACGTGCTCGGCGACATCCCGGTCGGCGCGAACGGCAAGGCGAGCATCGTCTGGACGCCGGGCGCCCCGGGTGCCTACAGCATCGGCGCGGCCTTCTCCGGGCGCAGCGGAGTGGCGGGTTCGTCGAGCACCGCGACGGTGACCGTGGCCGAGGTGCCGACCGACGGTGGCGGCGGTGGCGGCGGGGTCGACACGGGGTCGTTCAGCTTCTGAGTGTCACCCGGCACGGAATCGGTTGCTACCAAGCATCGTTGGCGATCAGGGCGGTCAGCAGCGTGCGAATCGCGGCGACCCGCCGTTCCGTGCCGGGCAGCTGATCGAGCGCGCATTCCGGATCGGCAGGCGGCCCGAGATGGGTACAGCCGCGCGGACAGTCCTCGATGGCACCGGCGAGGTCGGTGAACGAGGCGATCACATCGTCGGGCGTGATGTGGGCGAGGCCGAACGAACGCACGCCCGGGGTGTCGATCACCCAGCCGCCTTCGGGTAGCGGTAGCGCCACCGACTGGGTGGAGGTGTGCTTGCCCTTGCCGACGCCGGACACCTCGCCCACCGCCCGATAGGCATCGGGCACCAGACGATTCACCATCGTCGACTTACCGACACCGGAGTGCCCGATCAGCGCGGTGAGCCGGTCGTTCAAGATCTCCAGCACCGGCTCCATCGGGTCGTCGATGCCCGCGTAGAGGATCTTCAGATCGAGACCGTCGAAGGCGGAAGCGAATTCGGATTCCGAGACCAGGTCGCGTTTGGTGAGCACCAGAATCGGTTCCAGCCCACCGGCGTAGGCGGCCACCATCGCCCGCTCGACGAAACCGGTGCGCGGCGGCGGATCGGCCAGCGCCACCACGATGAACAACTGCTGGGCATTGGCGACGACGATGCGTTCGAACGGATCGGTGTCGTCGGCGGTGCGGCGCAGCACGGTGCTGCGCTCGCTCACCCGCACGATCCTGGCCAGGCTGTCGGGCCTGCCGGTGAGGTCGCCGACCACGTCGACCTGATCGCCCACGACGATCGGGGTGCGGCCCAGTTCACGGGCGCGCATGGCGACGATGCGCCGGTCGGCGTCCCCGTCGAGCACGCAACCCCAGCGGCCGCGGTCGACGGCCACCACCATGGCGGGCTCGGCGTCGGCGTGCTGGGGACGGGTCTTGGTGCGGGGACGCGACGACGCCTTACCCGGGCGTACCCGGACGTCGGATTCGTCGTAGCTGGCTGAGGATCGCCCCTGGCGGCTCAGCGCGCCACTCCGTCACTGGATAACGCGGGAGCCAGCATCTGCTCCCACAGCGCGACGAAGGTCGGCAGGGTCTTGGCGGTGGTGCCGATGTCCTCGATCTCCACCCCCGGCACGCGCAGGCCCAGAATCGCGCCGGCGGTGGCCATCCGGTGATCGGCGTAGGAGTGCCACTGTCCGCCGTGCAGCGGGGTGGGCACGATCTCGAGGCCGTCCTCGGTCTCGGTGACATTGCCGCCGAGCCGATTGATCTCGGCGGAAAGTGCTGCGAGCCGGTCTGTTTCGTGTCCGCGCAGGTGGGCGATGCCACGCAGTCGCGAGGGAGAGTCGGCCAGCGCGGCCAGCGCGGCGACGGTGGGGGTGAGTTCGCCGACGTCGTGCAGGTCGATGTCGATGCCCGCCAGGCGTTCCGGACCGTGCACGGTGAGGATGCCGTCGAAGATGCGGGCCTCGGCGCCCATCCGGACGAGGATCTCGCGGATCACGTCACCGGGCTGGGTGGTGCCGCGCGGCCACATCGGGATGCTCACCTCGCCGCCGGTCACCGCGGCCGCCGCCAGGAACGGGGTGGCGTTGGACAGGTCGGGCTCGATGTCCCAGTCGACCGCGCGGATCGGGCCGGGCGCCACGGTCCAGGTCTGGGCGTTGCCGGAATCGGCCGGGGTCTGCACGGCCACATCGGCGCGGCGCAGCATCTCGACCGTCATCTCGATGTGCGGCATCGACGGCAGTGCCTTGCCGTCGTGGTGGACGGTGATGCCCTCGTCGAAGCGGGCGGCCGAGAGCAGCAGCCCCGACACGAACTGCGAGGAACCCGACGCGTCGATGGTGACGGTGCCGCCGCGCAGCGCGCCGGTGCCGTGTACGACGAAGGGCAGCGCGTCACCGTCGACATCGAGACCGAGCTTGCGCAGGGCGTCGAGAATGGTGGACAGCGGGCGCAACTTCGCCTGCTCGTCGCCGAAGAACGCGACATCGCCCGTGGCGAGTGCGGCGGCGGGCGGCAGGAATCGCATGATGGTGCCCGCCAGCCCGCAGTCGACAGCGGCACTGCGCAGGGGCGCCGGGGTGATCTCGAGGATCTCGGCGTCGCCGGTGATCTCGGTGCCGAGGGCGCGCAGGGCCCCGATCATCAGATCGGTGTCGCGGCTGCGCAGGGCGCCGGTGAGCGTGGACGGCCCATCGGCCAGTGCGGCCAGGATGAGCGCGCGGTTGGTGATGGACTTCGATCCGGGCAGGGTCACGGTCGCGTGGACGGGGACCTCGATATGGGGCGCAGGCCAGAAACTCACGTCCCCATCTTCGCTTATGTGCGGTTCGGACGCACCGGTGGTGCGCTTTTTCCGCGTGGGGTGGCGTCGTCGGCGGTGCCTGATGTCGGTGCCCGCGCGTATCTTGACCTTTATGTGTGGACGATATGCGACGACCACGAATCCGGGCCGGTTGGCGGCCGAACTGGACGCTGTCGACGAGACGGGGCTCGACGAGCCGGACGCCGCCGTCAGCTACAACGTCGCGCCGACCACGCAGGTGCTCACGGTCGTGGAGCGGCACGCGCACGGCGAACCCGACGACGATCCGCGGCTGCGGATCCGGTGGATGCGCTGGGGCCTGATCCCGCACTGGACCAAGGCGGCCGAACCCGGCGTGCCCGCCAAGGGGAAACCGCTGTTCAACGCGCGCGCCGACAAGGCGACCACCGCGCCCTCGTTCCGCGATTCGGCCAAGCACAAGCGCTGCCTGGTGCCGATGGACGGCTGGTACGAGTGGCTGGTCGAGCCGTCACCGACCGGCAAGGGCAAGGCGGTGAAGCGGCCCTTCTATATGTCGCACAGTGACGGTTCCCTGCTCTATATGGCCGGGCTCTGGTCGGTCTGGCGGGACCGCAGCCTGCCCGATGCCGAGCCGCTCATGTCGTGCACGATCCTGACCACCGACGCGAGCGGCGAGCTGGCAGGCATCCACGACCGGATGCCGTTGCCGATGCCGCGCGAACACTGGGACGCCTGGCTCGACCCGGATCACCCGGCGCCCGCCGATCTGCTGCGACCGCCCTCGCAGGCGGAGCTGGCGACGATCGTGGCGCGCCCGGTCTCCACCCTGGTCAACAATGTGCGCAACAACGGGCCCGAACTCCTGGTGCCCGACGGGTCATGCGACGACAAGGCCGGGCAGACCACAGTGTTGTGATCGTGCCCGGCCTCGGGTAGCAGTTCCTCAGAGCGAGCCTCGGGTAGCAGTTCCTCAGAGCGAGCAGGGCACCGAGTCGGTGGCGATGTTCAACCCGCACTTGATGACTCCCGTGATCAGATCGATCACCTCGGTGGCGACCCCACCGCCGAGCTTTTCGGCCTTCTCGGCCTTCTCGTCGGTCTCGGGTGCGGTCTTCGGCGAACTCTTCGGCGTGGTGCCCTGGCCGTTGAGCGGATAGTCGCCGGGCTCGGCCTGCGACGGCGGAACCACCTGCGGAACCGCGGTGGCCGGAGCTATAGCGGCAGCGCCGAAAGTGATTACCAGGGCACCGGACAGGGCGGCGATCGTCGAACGAGCGGACATTTTCGCATCACATCCTCGGGTCGAATCGGTCGTACCGGGCGCAGAATGCGTCGAAGTGATTCGGAACGAGGCGCCGACCGGATTGCCTCAGCTGGTGATCGGGGCGGTGACGGCCGCGCAGGCACGCACCAGATCCGCGGGCGCCAACTCGATTTCGAGCCCGCGTTTGCCCGCGCTGCACAGCACCCGATCCCAGTCGAGCGCGGAGGCGTCGACAACAGTGGGCAACTTCTTGCGCTGACCCAGCGGCGAAACCCCGCCCAGCACATAGCCGGTGGTGCGCTCGGCCTTGGTCTTGTCGGCCATGCTCGCCTTCGGCGCGCCGAGCGCGGCGGCCGCCGCCTTCAACGACAGCCGCGCGGGCACCGGCAGAACGGCCACCGCGAGCGTGCCGGATGAGAGTTCGATCACCAGTGTCTTGAAGATCTGCTCGGCTCGCACTCCCAGTTCGTCGCCGAGTGCGTCGACGGCCTCGTCTCCATAGGAGTCGGCGCGTGGATCGTGGGAATAGGAATGCACCGTGTGCGCGATACCGCTGAGGACCTTGATCGCGGGAGTCGACATAAGCGGTCACCTTAATCGCGGCCACGCCCGGTCCGGCAACCAGATTTCCGCCGGTGTGGGAACACGAATGCGGGGGTGCATGTTGCACACAAGTGACAAGCCAACGCGGCCAGAGACGACGTGAAGGAGAGATAGTGACACTGCTGCTCGAGGAGCGTCCTGTCCTGCCACGGGGTGCGCGATTGCCAGTCGATTCCGTCGTGCCGGTAGATTCGGCTACTACGGCGATCGAAGGGATTGGTGTGACGAGCGACGACGACGTGGTGTCCGACGGTGCGTCCGGCACGGAAGTCGACGAAGCCGAGCTGGCGGCCCGGTTCGAGCGCGATGCGCTCCCGATGATCGACCAGCTCTACGGCGCCGCCCTGCGGATGACCAGGAACCCGGCCGATGCCGAGGACCTGGTGCAGGAGACGTTCGTGAAGGCGTTCCAGGGGTTCAAGTCGTTCCGGGAAGGCACCAATCTGCGTGCCTGGCTGTACCGGATCCTGACCAACACCTACATCAACTCCTACCGCAAGAAGCAGCGCCAGCCCGCGCAGTACCCGACCGACGAGATCACCGACTGGCAGCTGGCGGCCACCGCCGAGCACTCCTCGGTGGGTCTGCGCTCGGCCGAGGTGGAGGCGCTGGACGCCCTGCCCGACGACCAGATCAAGTCCGCGCTACAGCAGCTGCCGGAGGAATTCCGGATGGCGGTGTACTACGCCGATGTCGAAGGCTTCCCGTACAAGGAAATCGCCGACATCATGGGCACCCCCATCGGTACCGTGATGTCTCGGCTGCACCGTGGACGCAAGCAGCTCAAGGGCCTGCTCGCCGATGTGGCGCGCGAACGTGGATTCGACCGTGGGGAACGCCAGGAGGTAGTCAAGTGAGTGACGATCCCGATCTCGACATGGACTGCACCGCGGTCCTCGCGGATGTGTGGCTCATGCTCGACAACGAGTGCGATCAGGCCACTCGGCAGCGCTTGCAGGAGCACATGGACCACTGCAGCCCGTGCATCGAGGCCTATGGCATCGAGGAGAAGATCAAGGGTCTGCTCAGCCGCAAATGCGGTGGCGAGCACGCTCCCGAAGGCCTGCGCGACCGGCTGAAGCTGGAGATCCACCGGACGATCTCGGTGACCAGGATCGAGACCACCGAAGGCTGATCAGCCCGGATACGGAAACAGCACGCTCTCAGTAGCTTCTGAGAGCGTGCTGTTGTCGTCTGTGCGCAGCGGCACGACTCAAGCGTTAGGACGCTTGCCGTGGTTTGCGGCGTTGCCCTTGCGGCTGCGCTTCTTACGTCCACGCTTACCCATGGGAGCTCCCTTCTCTGTCTGGTCGAGAGCCATTGTTTCACGTGTGGTTGGCTGTAGCTTCGGCGGATACTAACGAAGGGGTGCCATGCCTGAAGAAGTGCGCGCGGAGATGGTCTCGACCGTGCTCGCTGTCGAGGTCACCGTGGGCGAACACGTCCGGGTCGACCAGACACTGGTGCTGCTGGAATCGATGAAGATGGAGATCCCGGTGCTCACCGAGGTCGAGGGCGACATCACGTCGGTCGACGTCAGCCCGGGCCAGGTTCTCCAGGCGGGCGACCTCATCGCCACCATCGCGTAACTCACCCGAGCAACGAAGCGGTAGATCCAGCGTGGCAACACTGAGCGAGCTCCTGGCCGAACACACCGACCTTCCCGGCATCGCCGTGGACCATCTGCAACGGGTGGTGGGCGATTGGCAGTTGCTCGCCGACCTCTCGTTCTCCGATCTGCTGCTGTGGGTGGGCGCGGGCCCGGTCGTCGACGGTTCCGATGTGGTGTGTGTGGCCCAGATCCGGCCCACGACCGCGCCGACCGTGCATCTCGACGACAAGGTCGACACCACCGCCTCGCGCACCGACTTCCCGCAGGTCTTCGATGCCCTGCTCAGCGGACACACGGTGCGCACCGACACCGAGGTCGAGGTGAGCGGGGTCTATCACCCGAGCCCGGTGCACGCGGTGCGCGAAGCGATTCCGGTGCGCTGCGGCGACGATGTGATCGCCGTGCTCAGCCGCGATTCCGACCTGGCGCGCTCGCGGGTCCGCAGCACCCTCGAAACGGCGTATGTGTCGTGCGCCGACGATCTGTGCCAGATGATCGCCGACGGCAGTTTCCCGACGCCCGAGGATCGGGCGGCCACGCATTCCAGCCCGCGCGCGGGCGACGGATTCATCCGCCTCGATACCGACGGCATCGTCGTCTACGCGAGCCCGAACGCGCTCTCGGCCTATCACCGGATGGGGATGCAGGCCGATCTCGTCGGCCAGGATCTCGCGGTGACCACCCGCTCGCTGATCACCGATCCGTTCGACGCCCAGGAAGTGGTGGCCGATATCCAGGCCGCGCTCGCCGGGCGAACCGGGCGCCGGATGGAGGTCGAGGCGCGCGGGGCGACGGTGCTGTTGCGCACCCTGGTGCTGCGTCCGGGCGGGGAACTGGCCGGGCCCGCGGTGCTGGTGCGCGATGTCACCGAGGTGAAGCGGCGCGATCGCGCGCTGTTGAGCAAGGACGCCACGATCCGTGAGATCCACCACCGGGTGAAGAACAATCTGCAGACCGTGGCGGCGCTGCTGCGATTGCAGGCGCGCCGCACCGAGAACCCGGAAGCTCAAGTGGCACTGACGGAATCGGTGCGACGGGTCACCTCCATCGCCTCGGTGCACGAGATGCTGTCGATGTCGGTGGACGAGGAAGTCGACCTCGACGAGGTCATCGACCGGCTGCTGCCGATCATGGCCGATGTGGCGACGGTGCACACCGCGCGGATCAAGGTGCGCCGCGCGGGTTCGCTCGGGGTGTTCTCCGCCGAACGGGCGACGCCGCTGGTGATGGTCTTGACGGAACTGGTGCAGAACGCGATCGAGCACGCCTTCGACGCGGGGGAGAACGGTACCGTGACGATTCGCTCGGAACGGTCGGCTCGCTGGCTCGACGTGATCATCTCCGACGACGGCCGTGGCCTGCCGTCAGGGTTCAGTCTGGAAGGTTCCGACCGGTTGGGTTTGCAGATCGTGCGCACCCTGGTGACCTCGGAACTGGGTGGCTCGATCGGCTTGCATCCGGGTGCCGATGTGGGCACCGACGCGGTGTTGCGGGTTCCGCTCGGACGCCGTTCCGGGCGCTGAGGCTACGGAAACCTCAGGTGGGCAACAATAAACCCGGCACCGTGAAGGTGCCGGGTTCTCACACATGCGTTACCGGACCGGGGCTGATGGCCCGGCAACGCCAGGTCCGTCGATTCAGACGGAGGTACGCGTACGGGTGCGCGCGTTGCGCCGCTTGAGCGCGCGACGCTCGTCTTCGCTCATTCCACCCCACACGCCGGCATCCTGTCCGGACTTGAGGGCCCATGACAGGCAATCGGCCGTGACGGGGCAGCGGGCGCAGACCAGCTTGGCATCGGCAATCTGCGCGAGCGCAGGACCACTGTTACCCACCGGGAAGAACAGTTCGGGGTCCTCATCGCGACAGATGGCCTTGTGGCGCCAGTCCATTCCTCTGCTCCTTTGCGAGGGCGCCACAAAGGGCGCCTGTAGTTAGTGGATCGTTCACTTGTGCGACTCGAATGTTTCCGCACGGTTGCTTGTGAATGCTTTCACGATCACCGTAGATGTCAATAGGTCTCCGGCGCACCGTGGGGGAGATCACGCTCTAGGCCCCCACAAGGGGAACCTGCCCGGTCCTTTGTACTCGCGTCTCCGGGTTTTCGCAGCGCAACCAGGAGATTTTTCTTGCCGTCCGGTGGTCAGGACGGCTTGGGTGCCACCACGTCGAGCACGCTGGGGACGGATGTGAAATGCACCATCTTGCGTTTTCCGATGAAGTCGCCATCGATTTGCAGGCCGATCTCCTGGCCCGTCTCGATTCGCACGGACGGCACGTCGTCGGCGCGGAAAAGTATGGGCGACTTGGGGTTTCCATTCTCGGCCAGCAACTGCCGCGCAAGCAGCAGTGTGCGGGTCACACTCATCGACCGCACCGCGAACACGCCGAGGCCCGATTCGAAGGTGGTGGTGGGATTCGTGCGAATCGGGCGGTCCTCGAGATAGGTCCACGGACTCGAATTCGTGACGAAGGCGTAATAGACCTCCTCGACCGGATCCCGTCCTGTTACCTCGAGGGTGACGCTCGGATCCTGCCGCCGAGCCCGGAAGAACTGCCGGACCGTGGTGCGCAGATAGCGCGCGGGCGTCGCCTTGCGGCCCTTGGCGCGCGCGGTGTCGATCGATTCGCACACATCGGCGTCGAGGCCGACGCCCGCGCTGAAGGTGAACCATCGGTCGTCGGCGAGGCCGAGCCCGATCCGGCGGTCGGCATCGCGCGCCAGCAGATCGATGAGCTGGTTGGTTGCTGTCACCGGATCGGGGGAGATGCCGAGCGCGCGGGCGAAGACGTTCGCCGAGCCGCCCGGGATGATCCCGAGACGTGGGCGCCACACCTGGTCGTCGCCGACCTGGGGCACCGGCAGGAAGCCGTTGATGGTCTCGTTGACCGTCCCATCGCCACCGTGCACGACGATCAGGTCCATCTCCTGCGTCGATGCCCACTGGGCCAGTTCGGCCGCGTGGCCGCGATGCTGGGTGTGCGCAACGGTCAGCTGCGTTCGGCTCTCCAAGGCGTGAGCGAGCAGATCCCGGGTGGCCGGGGTCGTCGAGGTGGCATTGGGATTGACAATGAGCAACGTCCGCACAGTGCCGAGGGTAGTGCGCGCGGGCGAACACCCGGCGCGCGCCGGGCGCCACGACACGTCGTCGTAGGCTGGGCACGTGGCAGAGCAGGACGTGACAGACGGTGACCAGCGCGAGGGCGGCGACCAGGTGTCGACCGGTATCCCGACGACAGTGCGGGTGGCCGGTGGGCTGGTTTCGCTGGAGGGGCTGGCCGGGGTGGTGACCGCGATCGTGCTGATCGTGCGGGCGCTGACCGGACACGATCAGTCCGCGGCCAGCGGGGTCGGCACCGCGATCTGGTTCGGGGTGCTGTTCGGCGGGGTGCTCGCCGCGGGCATCGGGCTGCTGCGCGGCAAACGCTGGGGGCGGGCCATCGCGGTCATCGCGAACGTGTTGCTGTTGCCGGTGGCCTGGTCGTTGCTGACCGACTCGCATCAGCCGCTGTGGGGAAGCTTGCTCGGGCTCGTGGCGGTCGCCGGATTGGCCGCGCTGTTCGCCCCTGCCACGAGTCGATTCATGGCCCAGGATTACGGCGAGATCCCCGAGGACGACGAGCGTTCGTAGGTCAGGCCGTGGCCGCGCGCAGTGCCTGGCGGCACAGGTGGTCGGCTCGGCGGGTGGTCTCGGGTTGCCGGAAACCCCGCGTGAGGGCCAGTACCCGGTCGCAGGCGGTGTCGAGGTCGATGCGGTGGCCGACCGAGACGAACAGTGGCTTCACCTCGTCGCGCGTGCGCAGCGCGCGCCCGACGACCTCGCCGTCGATCGTCACGTCGCTGGCGTCACCGCGGCGCGGCCCCGGCGCGCGGTATTCGCCCCACACCGATTTGGCGACACCGATGGTCGGAATTCCGGTGAGCAATCCGACGTGACACGCCAATCCGAAACGCCGGGGATGCGCCACACCTTGTGCGTCACACACGAGTAGATCCGGTGTGACAGTGAGCTTTTCCAATGCGGCAACCGTTGCGGGCAGTTCCCGGAACGCGAGTAGCCCGGGCACATAAGGGAATTCCGAAATGCCGTGTGCAACTGCCGATTCCACCGTTTCCATGGTGGCGATGTCGATAATTACCGCGGCCGTCGCGACGGTGCCGTCGTCGGCATACGCCGAATCAATTCCGGCCGCCGTCGAAAATTGCGGCGGCGCGGGGTTTTCGGTGGATACCGAAGGGCGGAGTTCGTCCTGGAGGGCGATCGCCTCGTCGGGTGTCCGTGGCCAATCGTGGGGCAACGCGATGCGCACGGTTCAGCTCGCGGTGGCGGCCAGCGCCGACAGTTCGGCACCGGCGAGTCGATAGCCGATCCACTCGTCTTGCGGTGCGGCGCCGAGAGATCGGTAGAACTCGATCGACGGCGTGTTCCAGGTGAGCACCGACCACGACACCCGGCTGTAGCCGTGTTCGACCGCTTCGGCGGCCAGCGCCGCGATCAAGGCGCGGCCGAGCCCCGTACCGCGGGTCTCGGGTCGCACGTACAGGTCCTCCAGGTAGATGCCGTGCACGCCGTCCCAGGTGGAGTAGTTCAGGAACCAGATGGCACAGCCGACCACGTCACCATCGTTCTCGGCGACATGTGCGAAGAGCGCGGGGGCAGGCCCGAACAGCGCGGACCGCAACTGCTCCGGGGTGAGCGTGCACTCGGCGGGAGCCTTCTCGTACTCGGCCAGATCGTGGACGAGCCCGACCATCGCCGGCACGTCGGCGGGGGTGGCGCGGCGGACGAATGCGCTCATCGGTGGACTCCTTCGATCGGCTCGGTGCGGGTTGTCAGGTTGTGGCCCCAGATGGAGCGGGCGTCGTGGTCGAAGCCGAGCACACTCACCGCACCGGTCGACATCGCGAACCGGCGTCCCTCACGCACCGCGAACTCCGCCCAGCGCGCGATCAGCACCCGCGAGAAGTGCCCGTGACCGACCAGGACCACGTCGCGCCGCGCCAGCTCCGGCTCCGCCCGGGCGAGTACCCGATCGGCCCTGGCGCCTACCTGTTCGACTGTCTCCCCGCCGGGCACGGGCGCGGTCCACACCGTCCAGCCGGGGACGGTCTCGCGGATCTGCGCGGTCGTGATGCCCTCGTACTCGCCGTAGTTCCACTCGACCAGATCGTCGTCGACCTCGATCGGCGACAGACCTGCCAGTTCGGCGGTGTGTCTCGCCCGCAGCCGCGGACTGGTGAAGCACAGCGGATCGCGCAGGTCGAGGGATTTCAGCACCAGCCCGGCCGCGACGGCCTGGGTTTCGCCCAGCTCGGTCAGCGGCAAGTCGGTGAAGCTGGTGTGCTTGCGCTGACTCGACCACTCGGTTTCGCCGTGGCGCAGCAGGACCAGGCGGGCATCGGGTGTGGACATGGGTCCATCATGGCAGTGCGGGTTCAGCCGAGCGCGTAGAGCTGTCCGCCGCGGCGTTCGAAGACCGTGTTGCCCAGGACGGCGGTGGAGATGGTGTCGCCGCGGTAGTCGGTGCGGGCGAGCGGGATCTGGGCGACGGTCGCGCCGTTGCCGCTGTCCACCGCGAGCTGCCCGTCGGGGACCGGTACCAGCAGCCTGCCCGCCATCAGGGCGGGGGTGCCGAGAGCGTCGCGCACCGTCCAGACCGGCTGTAATGAGCTGGAGCTCAAGGCGATCAGGCTGTTGCCGGTGAAGACGTAGATGGCCGAGCCGAGGCGGGTCACTGTGGTGCGCTCGTCCCACGGGGCGGCGAGCTGGTAGGTCGCGATCTCGTTGCCGGTGCCGTCGTGCACGGCGATCCTGGCCGGCAGCCCGAGGCCGGTGGCGGTCGCGGGCGTCGGCGGGTAGTAGACCGCGATCTTGTTGTCCGACACCGCGATCACCCGCATCTGCGGCGCGTCGGCACCCGGTGCGGTGAGCACCCGCGAGCCGTATTCCTCGGGGGCGGTCGATTCCTTCGGCGCCGGATTGAGCACGGTCAGCCGGTCGGTCGCGTCACCCGGGCAGCGCTCGAGCACGGCCAGCCGCGAAGAACTCGACGCGGCCGACCGCAGGGCACATCCGTTGCGCGGCTGGGTGTTCGGATTCACCGGGGCATCCACGTAGCCGTACTCGAGCGTGCGTACCAGATCCGAACGCCACATCTCCAGCCGGTTCGCGCCGAGCGCCAGCAGGTAGGTGCCGTCACCGCTGACACGGATCTCGTCGTCCATGTAGCTGCTGCGCGCGACCCGGCGCGCACCGGTATCGGCCTCGAGCATCACGGACTGGCTGCACCCACGCTGATCGCGATAGGTCGCGATCACGGTCCCGAACTGCGACTCGACCCCGCACAGCGGCATATCCCGGCGATACCACCACAGCTGATTGCCGGTGAGCGGATCGCGCCCACTCACGGTGCCGTGATCGCCGGTCACCACCACATTGCCCGACGTGAGCGCGCGCCTGCTCGACTCGTCGGCGGCGTGCCACTGCTCGCGCAAGGTGGTGGGCAGCTGGGTGGCCGCGGTGACGGTGGGGGCGGGGGAGGCCGCCGTCACCGAATCCGTTCCGGTGGCATCGGCGCGCGCCCATACGACGAACGCCGCCACCACGAGGGTGACGGCGATCGCGACTGCTACGAAGATATCGGCGCGCGTCCGCCGTTCGGGTGCGAGCACGAAGGCGACACTAGCCGATCGGCATCACTGGGCCGAGTTCGCCGTCGTGTGCGGGTGTGACGGGTTCTGGGGTGGGGAATCGGGTTCGGTAGTCCCAGGTCGGTTCGACTGTGTTTGTTGGCGCGCTGGCGCGCGCGTGTCCGCGGCCCTGAGGGGCCGCCGGTCAGGCACCGGGGCTTGCTCCTTCGTCGCCTACGCCC
>NZ_JBHVTK010000010.1:0-235826 GCF_042884695.1 Nocardia sp. NPDC058114
GCAGGTTTCCGGTGTATGTCAAACCCAGGTAAGGTTCTTCGCGTTGCATCGAATTAATCCACATGCTCCGCCGCTTGTGCGGGCCCCCGTCAATTCCTTTGAGTTTTAGCCTTGCGGCCGTACTCCCCAGGCGGGGTACTTAATGCGTTAGCTACGGCACGGATCCCGTGGAAGGAAACCCACACCTAGTACCCACCGTTTACGGCATGGACTACCAGGGTATCTAATCCTGTTTGCTACCCATGCTTTCGCTTCTCAGCGTCAGTTACTTCCCAGAGACCCGCCTTCGCCACCGGTGTTCCTCCTGATATCTGCGCATTTCACCGCTACACCAGGAATTCCAGTCTCCCCTGAAGTACTCTAGTCTGCCCGTATCCCCTGCAAGCTTAAGGTTGAGCCCCAAGTTTTCACAGAAGACGCGACAGACCGCCTACAAGCTCTTTACGCCCAGTAATTCCGGACAACGCTCGCACCCTACGTATTACCGCGGCTGCTGGCACGTAGTTGGCCGGTGCTTCTTCTACAGGTACCGTCACTTGCGCTTCGTCCCTGTCGAAAGGGGTTTACAACCCGAAGGCCGTCATCCCCCACGCGGCGTCGCTGCATCAGGCTTTCGCCCATTGTGCAATATTCCCCACTGCTGCCTCCCGTAGGAGTCTGGGCCGTGTCTCAGTCCCAGTGTGGCCGGTCACCCTCTCAGGTCGGCTACCCGTCGTCGCCTTGGTAGGCCGTTACCCCACCAACAAGCTGATAGGCCGCGGGCCCATCCTGTACCGATAAATCTTTCCACCCAAAGTCATGCAACCTTGGGTCATATCCGGTATTAGACCCAGTTTCCCAGGCTTATCCCGAAGTACAGGGCAGATCACCCACGTGTTACTCACCCGTTCGCCGCTCGTGTACCCCGAAGGGCCTTACCGCTCGACTTGCATGTGTTAAGCACGCCGCCAGCGTTCGTCCTGAGCCAGGATCAAACTCTCCGTTGAAGACTCTCGAAAACACCCCGAGGGGTGCAATCAAAATTATCTAACTAGAGTCCGAAAACCTAGCAAAGCCAAACACCAGCAAAAAAGTTTCGCTGTTGTTTTTCAATGTCCAACCTCCATGACCGGGGGGTACATGAAAGCTGGAACCAATATAAATATTGGCACTGACATTCATCGACACACTATTGAGTTCTCAAAGAACACACGCACACACTTCTACCCACAACTTCTCGTAGGGGTTTCGGTGAGGCAAGGGTTCAAACTTTAGCTCAGGAAGCTCACCGGAAGCAAGTTCCGATCAAGTAACCCTGAACACATGATCAGTCAGGCGCTCAACGTCCTACCTCGTGTCCCGGCCGCTGGGCGGCTGAGTCGGTGTCCGTGTCGCTCTGACTCGAATAAAGTTACGTGCCGACCAACACGAAGTCAAATCGGCTGGTCAAGGGTGGTTTCCAAGCAGCGGACCGGCGGTGAACCAGCTCGGTGCGGCCGCGGTGAAGCGGTGGCGGTCCCACTGTCCAGCGCCGGCGGGGATCGCGCCGACTATCGGGGTCTCGGTGACTCGCGGAAGGTCGTCGCGATTGCACCGGGAGGCGAGGTCGGGATCGGTCGGCCAGGAACCGATGACCAAGCCGGCGCAGGGAACACCTGCCGCGGCGAGGGTCCGGGTGGTGAGTTCACTGTGATTGAGGGTGCCCAGGCCTGCTGCGGCGACAACCACTACCGGTGCACCGATCTTCTGGGCGAGGTCGAGCAGGGTGAACTCGCCCATCCGCACCAGCAGTCCGCCCGCGCCTTCGACCAGCACCAGGTCGGCATCGGCGAGCGATTCGACGGCGGCGACGGTATCGCTCAGAGTCAGCAGCGGCATGGCCGCGCGCCGCGCGGCGGTGTCGGGAGCGAGTGGTTCCGGGTAGCGAGCGAGCTCGAGGGTGCGGGTCACCCCGGTCAGGCGGATGACCTCGGCGAGGTCGCCGGGTTCGCCGGGGGCGATGCCGGTCTGCGCGGGCTTGCAGACAGCGACCGTGCGTCCCGCCGCCTGCGCGGCCGCGGCCAGTGCCGCGGTGACGACGGTTTTGCCGACGTCGGTCGAGGTGCCGCTGATCAGCAGGACAGTCATGCCGTCACCGATTCCTTGCCGCGGGCCGACGCGAGAACGTCGCCGAGGACCTCGGCGATCGTCTCGAGTTCGGCGGATGTCAGGTCGGCGCGGGCGGTGAGCCGCAGCCGTGAGGTGCCTTCGGGAACCGACGGCGGGCGGAAGCAGCCGACGTCGAGGCCGCGGGCGCGGCATGCCTGCGCGGCATCGAAGGCGACTCGAGCTTCGCCGAGGACGACGGAAACAACCGCGGAATCCGGTTCGGGGACCCCGGCGATCCGGGCGATGTCGGCGGCGCGGTCGAGAACGCGGGTGGCCATCGACGGGTCGCGGCGCAGCAGCGACAGCGCGGCGCGAGCCGCACCGACGGCGGCGGGAGCCAGGCCGGTATCGAAGATGAAGGTGCGCGCGGCATCGATGAGGTGGGCACGGATTCTGGCATCGGCCAGGACGACGCCGCCCTGGGCGGCGAATGCCTTCGACAGCGTCGCGGTGATCACGAGGTCCGCTTCGCCCGCCAAGCCCAGCTCGTGCACGAGCCCGCGTCCGCCCTCGCCACGGACCCCGAGTCCGTGCGCTTCGTCGACGATCAGGATCGCGCCGTTCGCACGGGTGACGCGATGCAGGTCGGCCAGTGGTGCGAGATCGCCGTCTGCGCTGAAGACCGAATCGGTGAGTACCAACGCGCGCTCTTCGGTGCGCTCGGCGAGCAGTCGTTCGATCGCGGCGACATCGCGGTGCGCAGCGATCGCGACTCTGGCGCGGGAAAGCCTGCACGCGTCGACCAGTGAGGCGTGCGAGCCCGCGTCGGAGACCACGAGGGTGCCGCGTCCGGCCAGCGCGGTGACCACGCCGAGGTTGGCGGCGTAGCCGGTCGCGAAGACCAATCCTGTTTCGGCGCCGACGAATTCGGCCAGTTCGAGTTCGAGGAGCGCGTGCTCGGTGGTCGTTCCGGTGACCAAGCGAGAGCCCGTGGAGCCTGCTCCCCAGCGCCGCACCGCCTCGATCGCGCCCTCGACGACCTCCGGGTGCCGGTGCAGGCCCAAGTAGTCGTTGGAGGCGAGGTCGATCGCGGACGACTCGGCGACGCGCTCGCGCAGATGCCTGCGTAGCCCCGCGTCGACCCGTTCGGCCGCACGCTCGTCCAACCAGCTCAACGGATCCGTACTCACAGTTGAGCAGCATACTTGAACACCGTTCAGGACGGTCGGGCTCATGCGATCGAGGCCTTCACCGCCGCGCCCACGGCCTCGGTGATGGCGGCGATGTCGGCGCTGGTGCTGATGAACGGGGGCATCGTGTAGACGAGATTGCGGAACGGGCGCAGCCAGGCGCCCGCGTCGACGGCGGCATCGGTCGCGGCGCGCATATCGACGGGTTCGTCGAGTTCGACGACGCCGATCGCGCCGAACACGCGGACTTCGGCGACACCGGGCAGCTCGGCCAGCGGCGCGAGGCCGGCCCGCAACTCCGACTCGATCCTGGACACCTCGCCTCGCCAGTCCCGCGAGCGCAGCAACTCGATCGAGGCGACCGCGACGGCGCAGGCCAGCGGGTTGCCCATGAAGGTCGGCCCGTGCATCAGTCCGCCGTGTGCCGCGCTGATGGTCTCGGCGATCCGCGTGGTGCACAGCGCCGCCGCCAGGGTGAGGTAGCCGCCGGTCAGCGCCTTGCCGACGCACATCACGTCGGGCGCGACGCCCGCGTGGTCGGCGGCGAACAGCTCGCCGGTGCGGCCGAACCCGGTGGCGATCTCGTCGAAGACGAGCAGCACGTCGTTGTCGTCGCAGATCCGGCGCAGTTCGGTGAGGTAGCGCGGATCGTGCCAGCGCATGCCGCCCGCGCCCTGGACGACCGGTTCGACGATCACCGCGGCCAGTTCCTCGCGATGATCGGCGACCGCGCGTTCGAGTTCGGCGACGTAGCCGGGTTCGAACTCTCGTGGCGGCGCGGGGACGAAGACCTGCTCGGTGAGGACGTCGGTCCACAGTGAGTGCATGCCGCCATCGGGGTCGCAGACGCTCATCGGGGTGAAGGTGTCGCCGTGGTATCCCCCGCGCCAGGTGAGCAGCCGGTTCTTCGCCGGGCGCCCGGCGCCGCGCCAGTACTGCAGGCACATCTTGGTCGCGACCTCGACCGACACGGAGCCCGAGTCGCAGAGGAACACCTTGTCGAGACCGGCGGGCGTGAGTTCGACCAGCAGTTGGGTCAGCCGGGTGGCCGGTTCGTGGGTGAGCCCGCCGAACATCACGTGACTCATGCGCTGGGATTGCGCGAGCAGGGCCGCGTCGAGGACCGGGTGGCAGTATCCGTGGACGGCCGCCCACCACGAGCTCATCCCGTCGACGAGTTCGCGGCCGTCGGCGAGAGTGAGTCGCGTTCCTGCCGCGCTCGCCACGACCAGCGGCTCGGTGGTCGCGGGGAATCCGCCGTAGGGATGCCAGACGTGTTCGGCATCGAGGGCGGTGATCTGCTCGGGGGTCAGGTCCACAGGTTTCCTCGTCGTCGCCCGGTGCTGCCGAGACGACAGCCTTGAACACTGTTCAAGTTATCACCTGCCGTCATCGGCGGGCGGGGTGTCGGCATGATGGGCGATCGCGGCGGGGAGCCGGGCGAGGGCGTCGCGGACCACGGCGAGCGATTCCGCGCCCAGCTCGGCGGCGATCATCCGTTCGATGCGCTGGATGTGCTGCCCGGCCAGCGCCATCACCTCCCGACCGGCCGTGGTGGTGACCACCAGCCGCGCGCGCCCGTCCGCGGGATCGGGCGCGCGCTCCACGTATCCGCACTTCTCCAAGTGCGTGACCAACTCCCCCATCGACTGCTGGGTCATTCCGGCGGCCTCGGCCAGCGCGGTCACCCGGGAGCCTTCCGGTGCGAGGTATCGGAACACCGCGTAGTGCGCTGGGCGCAGATCGGTTCCGAGCCCGGCGCGCAGCGCGGGGTTCAGCGCGCGCTCGTAGGCATCGGCCGCCTGGACCAGCAGTTTCAGCAAGGAGGACCGCTCAGCCATTGACATAATAGGAAGGTTACCTTTATACCTGGATCATGGCTGACATCGGTTCCGTCCTCACCTTTCGCAACGGGCATCGGGTCACGCTCGTCGATCGTGGCGCCGACGCGCAGGGCGCCTATCTCCGACTCGAACACGTACTGCCCCACGTCGGCCGCGAAGCGGGCCCGCACTGGCATCCGGAGATCAGCGAAACCTGGACCGTTCGCACCGGTCAGGTGCGCTTCCGGATCGGCGGCGAAGAGATCGTCGCGAAGCCCGGCGACACGGTCACCGCTGCGCCGCGCGTCGTCCACGAGTTCTGGAACGAAGCCGGCGACACCGTGATGGACCACGTGATCCGTCCGCCGCTGCGGCACTGGGAGATGTTCGCGTTCTGGAGCGGCCTCGACAACGCGAACCAGACGACGACGAGCAAACTGCCCCGCAATCCGCTCGCCCTCGGGCTGCTGTGGGAGTACCAGGACGGCTATCTCGCCGGTCCGCCCGCATTCCTGCAACGGCTGATCTTCGGCGGACTGGCCGGGCTCGCGCGGCGCACGGGCTACGCGCGGCGGCTGCTCGCGACCACATCGGCCTGAGCGGCGGTCAGCGAGCGGCCGGTCACATCGTGCGCGGTGGGGCCCGGGGTTCCATTACTGTCGTAGCATGTCGAGCCCGAACGACCGACCCGAGGTGTGGCCGGGCACCCCGTATCCGCTCGGCGCGACCTACGACGGCGGCGGCACGAACTTCTCGGTGTTCTCCGAAGTCGCCACCGAGGTCGAGCTCTGCCTGATCGCCAAGGACGGCTCCGAGACCCGCGTCGACCTCGACGAAGTCGACGGCTATGTCTGGCACGCCTACCTGCCCTCCGTCACCCCGGGGCAGCGGTACGGCTTTCGGGTCCACGGTCCGTACGATCCGGAGCTCGGATTGCGCTGCGACCCCAGCAAACTGCTGCTCGACCCGTACGGGAAAGCGTTCGACGGCGAATTCGTCAACGATCCCTCGCTCTATACCTACGGGCTGGATTCGCTGGGCAACACGATGACCGGGGTGGTGATCAACCCGTTCTTCGACTGGGGCCCCGACCGCCCGCCGAACCGGCCGTACCACGAGACGGTGATCTACGAGGCGCACGTCAAGGGCCTGACGATGACGCACCCGGATATCCCGGAGGACCTGCGCGGCACCTATGCGGGCCTGGCGCATCCGGCGATCATCGGGCATCTGAAGTCGCTGGGCGTCACCGCGATCGAGCTCATGCCGGTGCACCAGTTCTTCCACGATCACGTGCTCACCGATCAGGGCTTGCGCAACTACTGGGGCTACAACAGCATCGGCTATCTCGCACCGCACAACCAGTATTCGGCCCGACCGCGTGGCGACGGTGCGGTCGCGGAGTTCAAGGCGATGGTGCGCGCGATGCATGCCGAGGGCATCGAGGTGATTCTCGACGTCGTCTACAACCACACCGGCGAGGGCAACCACAACGGGCCGATACTGAGCCTGCGCGGGATCGACAACGCCGCCTACTACCGGCTCGACGAGGCCGACCCCGAGCACTACAAGGACTACACCGGCACCGGCAACAGCCTCAATGTCCGGCATCCGCACACGCTGCAACTGATCATGGATTCGCTGCGGTACTGGATTCTGGACATGCACGTCGACGGCTTCCGCTTCGACCTCGCCGCCACCCTGGCACGCGAATTGCACGATGTGGACCGGCTTTCCGCGTTCTTCGACCTGGTACACCAGGATCCGGTGGTGAGTCAGGTCAAGCTCATCGCCGAACCGTGGGACGTGGGCGAAGGCGGCTACCAGGTCGGCAACTTCCCCAGCCTGTGGACCGAGTGGAACGGCAAATACCGGGACACAGTGCGTGATTACTGGCGCGGGGAGCCCGCGACACTGGGCGAGTTCGCCTCTCGGCTCACCGGGTCGTCGGATCTGTACGAGTCGACGGGCCGCAGGCCCGGTGCCAGCATCAACTTCGTCACCGCGCACGACGGCTTCACGCTGCGCGACCTGGTGTCCTACAACGAGAAGCACAACGACGCCAACGGTGAGGGCAATCGGGACGGTGAAAGCCACAACCGATCCTGGAACTGTGGTGTCGAAGGCGAGACCGACGATCCCCGGATCCTCGCGCTGCGTGCACGTCAGCAACGCAATCTGCTGGCCACGCTGATTCTGAGTCAGGGCACGCCGATGCTCGCCCATGGTGACGAGATCGGACGCACGCAGCTCGGCAACAACAATGTGTACTGCCAGGATTCGCCGCTGGCGTGGATGGACTGGTCGCTGGCGGAGTCGAATGCCGACCTGCTCGAGTTCACCCGCACGGTAATCGCCTTGCGCACCGACCATCCGATCTTCCGGCGTCGCCGCTTCCTGGCCGCGGGGCCGAGCGACGATCAGGGTCACCGACGCGAGATCGCCTGGTTCGCGCCCGCGGGCACCGAGATGACCAACGACGACTGGGACAGCGGCTTCGGGAAATCACTGGCCGTGCTCCTCGACGGTGACGGCATCGCCGAACCGGGTCCACGGGGTGAGCGCATCACCGACGACTCGTTCCTGCTGTGCTTCAATGCGCACGACGAAGCGATCGATTTCGTACTGCCCGGACCGGAGTTCGGCGCGCAGTGGTCGCTCGCCCTGGATTGTTCGACCCCGACCGGCGCGGCCGACGCGGTGTACGCCGCGGCGGCGACGCTGCCGGTCGCCAGCCGCTGCCTGCTCGTATTGCGCCGAACCACCTAGCCGCCGAGCGAGACGATGACCGAGACCTATGTGACCGACCCGCTGACCATGCTGCATCGCGCGCCCGTCCGGGCGGGCACGGTGCGCAGCACCTACCGGTTGCAGTTGCGCCCCGACGCGCTCACCTTCGCCGATGCCCGCGCCATCGCCGAATACCTGCAGCAGCTGGGTATCTCGCACCTGTACCTGTCGCCGATCCTCACCGCGACGCACGGGTCGACGCACGGTTACGACGTCACCGACCCCACCACGGTCTCCGCCGCGCTCGGCGGGCCGACGGGCCTCAAAGCGCTCTCCGACGAAGTGCGGAGCCGGGGTATGGGATTGATCGTCGACCTGGTGCCCAACCATGTGGGTGTCGCCGATCCGCGGCAGAATCGGTGGTGGTGGGATGTGCTGCGCAACGGCCAGAAGTCGCAGTACGCCAAGTATTTCGACATCGACTGGAGCTCGGGCAACGGCGCGGGCGGGCGGTTGGCGCTGCCGGTCCTGCAGAACGAGAACGACCCGGCCGCGCTCACCGTCGACCGGTCCGGCGCGGAACCGATGCTGGCCTTGCACGATCTGCGATTCCCGATCGCGGCGGGCACCGACGGTGACAACGCACTGCGCATCCACGACCGCCAGCACTACCGGCTGGTGAGCTGGAAGGCCGGGGTGTGCACGTATCGGCGGTTCTTCGCGGTGAACAGTCTGGCCGCGATCCGGCAGGAAGACCCGGAGGTGTTCGAGGCGACGCACCGGGAGCTGGCAGCCTGGTGCGAACACGATCTGATCGACGGCGTTCGCGTCGATCATCCGGACGGCTTGTCGCATCCGAGCGCGTATCTGACCCGGTTGCGCAGGCTGATCGGGCCGCAACGGCTCCTGCTCGTCGAGAAGATCCTCGCCAATCGCGAGCCGTTGGACGCGACGCTGCCGGTCGACGGCACCACCGGCTACGACGCGCTCGCCGATCTCGGTGGGGTGCTGATCGATCCGGCGGGCGAAGCGACGCTGACCGAACTGTCCCAGCACGTCGCGGGGCACGGCAGCGACCGGGCGTGGTTCGGTGAAACCGAGCATCGGATCAAACGCGCTGTCGCCGAAACCATTCTGGCGCCGGAGATCCGGCGATTGGTCGCCGCGATCAAACGCGACGGCAACGCGGGCAGTTTCGACACTCTCGCGGTGAGCAACGCGACCATCGAGGTACTGGCTTTCATGCCGGTGTACCGGGTGGATTACGCACCGCTGGCCGGGATGACGGCCGCGGTCGTGGCGGAGGTGGAGAAGCGCAACGCCGAGCTGACGGCGCCGCTGTCGGTGCTGGTGACCGCGCTGTCGGTGGGGGGTGAAGCGGCGACGAGGTTCTCGCAGGTGTGTGGGGCGATCACCGCCAAATCGGTCGAGGACACGATGTTCTATCAGGGTGCGCGGCTGGTGTCGCTGCAGGAGGTGGGCGGCAATCCGGCCCGATTCGGCCACTCCGTCAACGACTTCCACCTGTCCAACAGTGAACGCGCGCAGCGCTGGCCCGCGACCATGACGACGATCTCGACCCACGACACCAAACGCGGAGAGGATGTGCGTGCCCGGATCGGGGTGTTGTCGCAGGTCGCCGATGTCTGGTCGCAGCGGGTTCGAGGCTGGCTGGAGACCACCCCCGCGCCCGACGGGGCGACCGCGTTGTTCCTGTTGCAGAACATGTTCGGGGTGTGGCCCGCCGACGGGCGACCCGCCTCGTCGGTGCCGGGGCTGCGGGACCGGCTGCACATGTTCGCGGAGAAGTCGATTCGCGAGGCGGGCACGAAGACTTCCTGGGAGGAGCCGGACGCGGCGTTCGAATCGGCCGTGCACGGCTGGCTCGACGCGGTGATCGATGGACCGGTCGGTACCGGCATCGGCGATCTGGCCCACGAGCTCGCGCCGCACGCGTGGTCGGACGCGGTGGCGCAGAAGCTCTTGCAGCTGGGCGCGCCGGGGATTCCCGATATCTATCAGGGCACCGAGTTGTGGGAGGACTCCCTCGTCGACCCCGACAACCGGCGGCCGGTGAACTTCGCCACCCGGGTCGGGATGCTCCAGTCACTCACCGACACACCGACTTTGGACACCACCGGCGCGGCGAAGATGTGGGTGGTCGCCTACGCGCTGTGGTTGCGCCGGGAGCGGCCGGAGTGCTTCGTCGGCGGGATGTACCGCCCGCTCTATGCCATCGGTGAGCACGCGCATCGGTTCATCGCCTACGGGCGGGGGCCCGCGGGCGAAGCGCCGGAGGTGATCGTGGCGGCGACCCGGCATTCGGTCGGGCTCGGCACGACGGGCTGGCTGGACACCACTTTGCCGCTGCCGCAGGGCAACTGGACCGATCGGCTCACCGGGAACACCTTCGCGGGGAGTGCGCGGGTGGACAAACTGTTCGCTCGACTTCCTGTCGCGTTGCTGGTGCGCTGACAGCACTCACGGGCCAGAAGGCGCGCACCCGCGAGGGACCGACACTGCGCGAGCCGGTCCCTCGCGTCCATCTCAGCGACTACGACGTAGTCCCAGATACTGCAGCGCGGCGAAACCGCCGACAGTCACCGACTGCATCACCGCCCACACCACACCCACCGTGGTGAGACCGAGCGCACCGGTCGACAGCGCGGCGAGACTGGCCACGACCCAGACGGTGTTGCCCATCGCCACCGCCGACGCCGCGGCCCGGTTGACCGGCGCCGATCGGCCGACGACGGCGACGGCCAGGCCGTAGGCGGTGAGGAAGGCGCCGATCGCGAGGCCGACACCGGCATCGAGTCCGAGCAGCCGTTCCAGTGGTTGCGCCAGTGCCAGGTAGGCCAGGCCGTTGGCGGTGGTGACGACGGCGTCGAGGCGCAGCGACAGCCGCAGCAGGTTCTCGCCGGCGGCGAACAACGAGGACAGGCGGGACGGAGCGGTGGTGGTCATGGCGGATCTCCTTGGCTGCGAAGGGGTCAGGTGGTGGCGGGAACCTGGTCGAGGAAGCCGTAGACGCTGTCGATGCGGCCGTCGGTGAGGACGGCGACGTCGAAGCCGATCACCACGGCGGGGGCGTCGGCGGGGCCGAGACCCCAGGTGAAGCGGACCTGGTCGTGATGGGCGTCGACGGGACCGGCCAGGGTGAATGTCCAGTCGGGGAACTGAGCCTGGACACCGGCGATGGCGGCCTCGAGTTCGGCGTGGCCGGTGACCGCGACCAGCGGGTCGACGTAGCGGGCCCGCGGGGTGAACAGACGGGCGACGGCGGAGCGGCGGGCGGCGGGCTCGCGGGTGTTCCACGCTTCCAGGTACTGTGCGACGACGGTGTTCATCTCGACCTCCGAAATAGGTTGTGAGCTGGTGTTTCGCTGGTAGTTCCTGCGATGGGCACAACGTTATGGCGCGAGGGGGGTCGGTCGAATCAGTCGCGTATAGGTACTTTTCCCGGCGCGGCTGCCCGCGGTACCGGTACGGCGATACGGTGGAGCCCATGCTGCACGGACGCGATGCCGAACAGGCCAGGATCGATGACCTGCTCAGCGGGGCGCGCGCGGGGCGAAGCGGGGCCATGGTGGTGCGCGGCGAGGCCGGGATCGGGAAGACCGCGCTGCTGGATTACGCGGCAGCGCAAGGTGTTCCGACAGTGCGTAGCGCGGGGATCGAGTCCGAGGCCGAATTGCCCTTCGCGGCACTGCATCTGCTGGTCCGGCCAGGTATGGAGCTCGTGCGCCACCTGCCGTCGCGGCAGCGTGACGCGCTCGAGTCGGCGTTCGGGCTCGGCGAGGGCGCACCCGCCGATCGGATGCTGATCGGGCTGGCGGTACTGACCCTGCTCGCCGAGGAGGCAGCCGACGGGCCGCTGCTGTGCCTGATCGACGACGCGCATTGGCTGGACCGGGCCAGCGCGGAGGCACTGCTGTTCGCGGCGCGCAGGCTCGAGGCCGAGGGAGTGGTGATGCTGTTCGCCACGCGCTCGGGACCGCAGGATTTTCCCGCGCCCGGGCTGACAGAACTCGCCCTGTCCGGTCTGCGTCCCGAGGCGTCGGCGGCACTGCTCGATGCCGGTACGACCCCGCTGAGTCCGGCCGTCCGGTATCGATTGCTCACCGAGTCGGGCGGTAATCCCCTTGCACTGCTGGAACTTCCGGCAGTAGTCGGCGACGGCAGTGTCGACGATGCGAATCCGCTGCCGTTGTCGCAGCGGTTACAGCTGGCCTTCCACGGCCGCGTCACCCGCTTGCCCGCGTCGACGCGGACCGCGCTTCTGGTCGCGGCGGCGGCCGGTGCCGCGGACCTGGCGCCGATCCTGCGTGCCGCGGCCGGTCTCGGTGCGTCACTGCGGGATCTGCAACCCGCCCAGGACGCGGGCATGATCGGCACCGACGGTCAGGTGCTGACCTGGCACCACCCACTGCTGCGGTCGGCGGTGTATCAAGGCGCCGCGCTCACCGACCGGCTGGCCGCCCACCGCGCCCTGGCCGACGCACTGAGCGGCGACGACACCGCGGACCTGCGGGCATGGCATCTCGCCAGTGCCGCAACAGGTCCCGACGAGAACACCGCCACCACACTCGAGCACACAGCCGACCGTGCCCGCCGCCGCCACGGCCTCCATGCCGCCGTGACCGCCTACGATCGCGCGGCCGCGCTGAGCATCGACACGAACGCCCGCGTGCGCAGACTCGTCCTCGCCGCCGAGTCCGCGACGGAGGCGGGCCTCACCGACCGCGCAGAGCGACTGGCCGAGCGAGCCGCGTCCCTGTGGAGCGACGTCCGCGAGCCGGCAGGCGATGCCCCCGGCGCGCCAGCAACCGGCGGCCCGGCGCAGCAGGCGGCGCGACCTGGCGAACGAGAGGCTGTCGGCGCTGCCGGGGTAGTCGGCGGGGGCGGCGAGCAGGGCAGCGCGGCCGAGGAAGGCGGAGCCGCGTTCGAGCTGCGGCTGGACCTGGTGCGGGCGCAGGCCGAATTCGCGGGCGGCAAACCGGGTTCCGCACATCGGCGGTTGATGTCAGCGGCCGTCGCGATGCGCGAATCCGATCCCCGTGGCGCGGCCCGGATTCTGACCAAGGCCGTGCACACCGCCTGGTACCTCGGACCCGATGAGCTCGACGAGGTCGCCGATGTCCTGGCGACGCTGCGGCTGATGGAGGAAGACCCCGCGACGCCGATCGCGCGCTACCTGACCGGGTCGGTGACAGGTCAGCGGGTCGCCGACCTGCGGGACGCGGCGGCCGCCGCCCGGACCGGCGGGGCGGACAGTCCGGCCGACCTGGTGCAGCTGTGTGGCAGCGGTTTGGTCGTCGGGCAAGACGAGCAGGTCGAGGAACTGGCCGGCGAGTTGATCAGGGAATGCCGGGAGCAGGGGCGGATCGGGTTGCTGGCGCCGCTGCTGTTCTTCCGATCGGAGGGGTTGTTGTTCGGCGGGCGACCGAGGGAGAGCCGGATCGCGGCCGAGGAAGGGCTGCGGATCGCACAGGACAGCGGACAGGCGCAGTGGATCAGTCAGATCCACGCATTTCTCGCGTATCTCGCCGCGCTACAGGGTGATTCGGCAGCGTGTCGCGACCATGCCGAGCGTGCGGCGGCCGAGGAATTCGGCGGGCCGGGCGCGGTCGGTGCGTCGTGGGCGCACGCGGCCGTGGCGCTGCTGGCCCTCGGCGAAGGCAGGCTGGAGCAGGCAAGGACCGAGCTCGCGCAGATGACGATCGAACCGGCGCGGCACCACGTCATCGGGCTGCGCACACTGCCGGATCAGATCGAGGTAGCGGTTCGGCTCGGCGCGACCGACCGCGCGACCGAGGCGCTGGATCGGCTCACCGCCTGGTCGCAGCGGACCGCGCAGGAGTGGATCGCGGCGCTGGCGGCCCGTGGCCGGGCGTTGCTGGCCGACGGCCCGGCGGCCGAACAGCATTTCGTGGCCGCGCTCGCCGCCAACCGGCCGTTCGACGAAGCCCGCACTCGGCTGCTCTACGGCGAGTGGCTACGCCGCGACAAGCGCAAGGTCGACGCGCGGACCCAGCTGGAACAGGCGACAGCGCTGTTCGATCGGCTCGGCGCGGCACCGTGGAGCGAACGCGCGCGCACCGAACTGGGCGCGCTCGGTGTCGGAACCGGTACGCGTGCGAGCGGCGGCCCGCTGAGCCTGCTCACTCCGCAGGAATCACAGATCGTGCGGCTGGCCGCGCAGGGATTGTCGAATCGGGAGATCGCGGCACGGCTGTTCCTGAGCCACCGCACCGTCGGCCATCACCTGTACAAGGCGTATCCGAAGCTGGGCGTGCTGTCGCGCGGTGAGTTGAGTTCGCTCGACCTGACGGAATGATCCGCCATCCGGGGAGCACGAACCTGGCCTGGCGCCCCGAATCAGTGGCGCGAGGCGGTGCGGGTGGCGCCGACGGTCCAGCGAACGGCGGCGACCGCGGCGGCCGCCAGCACCGCGACCTGCGGCGACCCGACGATCAGCAGCAGCAGCGCGGCGACCACGAGCGCGGCAACGAGCGCCTCGAGCTTGTAGACCGGCCAAGCACTACCCGCGATGTCGACGGTCGCGGATGCTGCCGATGAGGTGAGCACTGCCATGCAGACCAGGATAGGCGTACATCGAAGTTCGGTCCACCGAACTTGTTCGAGTGGCTCTATCGGGAACATCACAGGGCGATGGTTCGTTGTGCAGGTCATGCCACTCACAGGAGAGTACGCACCGAGCACTTCGGACTGGGCACGCGAACAGGCCGAGACCTACGAGAACTCCGGCGGCGCCGAGGGCACCTCGTTGCAAGGCAAGCCCGTCATCCTGCTCACCACCAAGGGCGCCAAGACCGGCAAGCTGCGCAAGACGCCGCTGATGCGGGTCGAGCACGACGGCGAGTACGCCGTCGTCGCGTCGCTGGGCGGGGCGCCGAAGAATCCCGTCTGGTACCACAACATCAAGGCCGATCCGCACGTCGAACTGCGCGACGGCACCACCACCAAGGACTACACCGCACGCGAGCTCGCCGGCGACGAGCGAGCGCAGTGGTGGGAGCGCGCGGTCGCCGTGTGGCCCGACTACGACGAGTACACGAAGAAGACCGATCGCGTGATCCCGGTCTTCGTCCTCACGCCGCGCTGAACCGCAGGTCCGAGCCCACCCGCCGTGGTCGCCACGGCGGGTGGTTCCGCTCGCCGAGCGCGCGAACCGCCTCGGTAGCATTGTCCGGGTGTCCCCCATCGCTGACGTCGCCGAAGTGTCCGTAATCCGTCCGCCGCTCACCGCGGACGAGATCGACGCCGCCGCCAAGCGAATTTCCGACATCATCGAGCCGACTCCGCTGCAGTACAGCGCGCGGCTGTCGGCGAGCACCGGTGCGCAGGTGTACCTCAAGCGCGAAGACCTCACCGCGGTTCGCTCCTACAAGCTGCGCGGCGCCTACAACCTGATGGTGCAGCTCACCGCCGCCGAGCGCGCGGCCGGTGTGGTCACCGCCAGCGCGGGCAATCACGCGCAGGGCGTGGCGTTCGCCTGCCGGGCGATGGGTGTGCGCGGGCGCATCTATGTGCCGACCACCACCCCCAAGCAGAAGCGCGACCGCATCCGCGTGCACGGCGGCGAGTTCGTCGAGCTGATCGCCGTCGGCGAGACGTACGACGCCGCGGCCGCGGCCGCCGCCGACGATGTCGCCCGCACCGGCGCCACCATGGTGCCGCCGTTCGACGACCCGCGCACCGCCGCGGGCCAGGGCACCATCGCCGCGGAGTTCCTCGACCAGCTCGGCACGGCCCCCGACCTGGTGATCGTCCCGGTCGGCGGCGGCGGCTGCCTCGCCGGCATCGGCACCTACCTGCGCGAACGCGCACCGCACACCGGTCTGCTGGCCGTCGAACCCGCGGGTGCGGCCTCGCTGACCGCCGCGCTGGTCGCCGGCGCACCGGTGACGCTGCCCGAGATCGACCCGTTCGTCGACGGCGCCGCCGTGCGCCGCATCGGCGAACTGCCCTACCGGGCGGCGGCGTCGTTCGGCGGCCGGATGGTCTCGCATGCCTCGCTGCCCCTGCTCACCACACCCGGATCCTCCACCGGGACAGCGGCTTTCCGGGTGATGCTGGTCGACGAGGGCGCTATCTGCACCGCGATGCTCGACCTCTACCAGAGCGAAGGCATCATCGCCGAGCCCGCGGGCGCGCTGGCCACCGCGGCCTTGGCCGAGATCGACATCGCGCCCGACAGCACGGTCGTGGTGCTGGTCTCGGGTGGCAACAACGATGTGTCGCGCTACGGCGAGATCATCGAGCGCTCACTGGTGCACCGCGGTCTCAAGCACTACTTCCTGGTCGACTTCCCGCAGGAGCCCGGTGCGCTGCGCCGCTTCCTCGACGATGTCCTCGGCCCCGACGACGACATCACCATGTTCGAGTACGTCAAGCGCAACAACCGGGATACCGGGGCCGCACTGGTCGGCATCGAGCTCGGTGCCACCGACAATCTGGCGTCGCTGATGCACCGTATCGAGGAGTCCCCGATCCAGGCCGAACGCCTGGAACCGGGCTCCCCCGCCTATCGCTACCTGACGTAGGTCCGCCGCGCGGCGGTCACGCCGCCGCGCGGTCCTCGCGGTGTCCCGACGTGCGACTCGCGCGCACGCTCGACACGACCAGCGGCAGTAGCCAGCCCATGGCGAGCTGGTCGTAGGGCAGCAGTATCTGGTCGAGACGGTTGTGAACGTAGGCCACCGAGAGACCCGACTGCGGGTCGACCCAGCCGAACGAACCGCCGAGCCCGATATGGCCGAAGCCGTGCCGCGCGCCGGGGACGGGCAACGAGTGATAGCCCAGGTGCCACATCATCGGCAGGTAGAACAGCGCGTGGTCGAGCTGGTAGCTCTGCACCCGGCGGATCGCGGCGTGCGTGCTCTGCTGCAGGTACGGCATGCCGTCGACGGTGACGCCGTCGGCCAGCGCCGCGTACATCTTCGCCAGTCCGGCGGCCGTCGCGACACCGTTGCCCGCGGGCATCTCGGTGTTCAGGATCGTGGGGTCGTCACCGTCGAGAATGCCGTCGAGACCGGGCACGAACAGGCAGCGAGCGGCCGCGCCGAGCGGTCCGGGCAGCCGGAATCCGACATTGGCGAGGAAACTGGCGCCGACGGGATGCGCGGCGAAGCTCAGGTGCGCACCGGCCAGCCGGGCGTATTCGGTCGACGAGTCCGCGGCGGGGCGACCGAGGTGGATACCGTCGATACCGAGCGGATCGGTGACCTCGGTGCGGATCAGCTCGCTCATACTCCGGCCGGTCACGCCCCTGGCCAGGCCCGCGAGCAGCCAGCCGTAGGTCAGGGCGTGATAGGTGGGGGTGCCGAGCATCCGGTCCGGGGTGGCCAGTGCCAGGCGGTCCTCCATCAACTCGTGATCGAGGGCTTCCGCGGCGGTGTTGGCGACCGAGGACAGCGACGACAGCCCGGAGCGGTGGGTGAGCACGTCGGCGACGGTGATCGCACCCTTGCCGTGCGCGGCGAAACGCGGCCAGTATTCGGCGACCGGCGCCTGGTAGTCGATCAGTCCGCGGTCGGCGAGCCGGTGGATGACGGTGGCGGTGACACCCTTGGTCGCGGAGAACACGATCGCGCCGGTCTCGGCGTTCCATGGTCGGTCACCCGCACTACCGGTCCAGAAATGGGCGAGTGGTTCACCGTGCCGATAGATCGCGAGCGCACCGCCCGCGTCGCGGCGATGGCCGATCAAGGTGGCGAAAGCGCGCACCAGCGGACCGAATCCGGCCGGGGCGAAACCCCCGATACCGGCCGGGAGGGCAGCGCTGTCCTGCCCGTAAGCGTCGTTGCTCATCATCCGACTATACGGCGTTATGCCTATTCGGCAACGCCACGTTTCGGAATGTGGCCGACCCGTAGCCCGGCGTCATCACTCGGTGACCACCGTGCCCGCGCCGTCACCTTCCTCGAGCACCGCGAAACTGTGACCCGAAATCAGTGTTCCCGCACCGCTTTCGGTGGCAGGCGACCAGGCCAGCAGCACCCGACCGTGCACCGGGATCACCACTTCGTCCTCGGCGAGGTTGCACACCACCGAGATTCGGCCACGACGCAGGACGAACCAACGCTGTGCTTCGTCATAGTCGGCCCACACCCGTTCCAGCCATGGATCGGCGAACTCGGGCCGCGACTTGCGCAGGGCGAGCAGGCCGCGATAGCAGGCGAGCAATCGGGCATGCGGTTCGCGACCGACCTCGGTCCAGTCGAGCTTGGAGCGGGTGAAGGTGTCCGCGTCCTGCGGGTCGGGCACCTCGTCGCTGGACCAGCCGTGCTCGGCGAATTCGGCGCGACGCCCGGTGGCGGTGGCCGCGGCGACGACCGGGTCGGTGTGGGAGGTGAAGAACTGGAACGGGGTGCGCGCGCCCCACTCCTCCCCCATGAACAGCATCGGCGTACTCGCCGAGAGCAGCACCAGCGCCGCCTTCACCGCGAGTTGCCCCGGGGTGAGGTAGGCGCTGGGGCGATCACCGGTCGCACGATTGCCGATCTGATCGTGATTGCAGGTGTAGCCGAACAGCGCGCTGCCGGGGACGAGGTCGCGACGCAGCGGCGCGCCGTGGGTGCGGCCGCGGAAACTGGAATAGGTCCCGGCGTGGAAGAAGCCGTGGGTGAGTGTCTGCGTGAGGCAGGCCAGTGAGCCGAAATCGGCGTAGTAGCCCTGTCTTTCGCCGGAGACGGCGGTGTGCACGGCGTGGTGCAGGTCGTCGTTCCACTGGCCGGTGAGCCCGTAGCCGCCTGCCGCGCGCGGGGTGATCAGGCGGGGGTCGTTGAGGTCGCTTTCCGCGATCAAGCTGAGCGGTCGACCCAGATGTGCTGCCAGCGCGGTGGTTTCGACGACCAGCTCGTCGAGCAGGTGGGTGGCGGTGCGGTCGACCAGCGCGTGGACGGCATCGATACGCAAGGCGTCGAGGTGGAATTCGCGCAGCCAGCGCAGGGCGTTGTCGATGATGTAGGCGCGGACCGCGTCGGAGCCGGGGCCGTCGAGGTTGAGGCTCTGACCCCAGGTGTTGCGGCCCGCGGTGAGGTAGGGGCCGAAGCGCGGCAGGTAGTTGCCGCACGGGCCGAGGTGGTTGTAGACCACGTCGAGGCAGACCGCGAGACCACGGGCGTGGCAGGCGTCGACGAAGCGTTGCAGGCCGTCGGGACCGCCGTAGCTTTCCTGTACCGCGTACCATCCGACGCCGTCGTAGCCCCAGTTGTGGGTGCCGTCGAAGGCGTTCACCGGCATGAGTTCGACGGTGGTGACGCCCAGTGTCACGAGATGGTCGAGGTGCTCGATCGCCGCGTCGAAGGTTCCCGCGGGGGTGAAGGTGCCGATGTGGAGTTCGTAGAACACCGAGCCGGCCACGGGTCGGCCGGTCCAGTTCCGGTCGGTCCAGACCGTCTGATCGAGATCGTGGACTGCGGAGGTTTCGTGCACGCCGTCGGGTTGGCGAGCCGAGCGCGGGTCGGGCAACACCGTCGGGTCGTCGTCGATCAGGAAGCCGTAACGGGCACCCTGACCTGCGTCGACGCGGACCGACCAATTGCCGCCACCGTTTCTTCGCATCGGGTGCTCGACCCCGTCCAGTTGCAGCCGCACCGCCCCCGCCTCCGGCGCCCACACCCGAAACTGCCTCATCGGCCCAGCATCGCATGCCCCGCGCCGGTGTGCTCGATCAACGATTCACCGCGCGTGCGCGGCGACCCCGACCGGTCCCGCGCCGACGCACAGCGACTGCCGCTCGTCGAGGGATCTGATCCGCAGGGTGTCGCCACCGCCGAGCAGCCGGACGTACACGGTGTTCAAGCCCGCGCGCACGTCGGCGATCGTCTCGGTCTCGCCCTCGAAGGACAGCGCGATCCGGCCGTCCCGTTCGGCGTTGTAGTTCACCTGGGCGGTCCAGTCGCGGATCTGCATGGGGCCGTCGAGGGGGAGGTTGGCGCCGGCGGTGCCGTGCACGCGGTACCCACAGCGGGGTTCGGGGCCCTCGACGATGGCGCGGTTCCACCAGACCTGCGCGTCGACGACGGCGCCCTCATCGGTGATCATCCGCAGGCGCGGAGTCGAAAGGGCGAAGGTGGTGGGGGTCGCGATCGGGGCGAAGACACGGTCGGTCATGTTCTCGGGGAAGGCCAACGGGTTCAAGACATTCCACGGAACCTCTTGGGGCAGCAGCGGCGCGTCGGCGGCGCCGGGGAGCGCGGCTCGCACGCCGCTCACGTAGGTGCGGGCCGGGCTCGGTTCCCAGGACCTGGTGAAGGTGATCGTCGAGTACACACTGCTCGCGAGGAACACGATGATCGCCGAGATACCCACTGCCTGCCGAGCTCGGCCATCACGCCCCACCGCGACCGGAGCCGATCCGCTGACGGTGCGCGCACGTGCCGGATCGATGTCAGCCGGAATTCGCCGGTGTGCGGGCTCGTTCGATCCGAATGCAGAACTCGACCGGCGCCGACGGGGTGCCAGCGTGATCAACGCGAGCGCGACGGTCGCGATGACGGCGAAATCGGCGAAGTAGCGCACCGATTGGAGGAGCAGACCCGCGGTACTCGGGCCGTCACGCAGCAGGACGACGGGCGCGATGGTCAGGACCGCGTATCCGGCGGCGCTCACCCAGATCGCGATGACCCGGCAGCGGGTACGAATCGTCCACGCCGCGAACAGGATCAGCGACAGCCAGCTCAGCGCGACCAGCAAGCTCGGCGAGTCCGCCCACGGCGTGGCGGGTTGCCAGCGTTCCCAGCGCCATGGACCGCCGAACAGCGCGGGTACCAACCCGTCGGACAGCGCGCGGCTCCACAGGGACCCGGGATGTTCGGGAGCCGAGAGCCCCCTCGGACGTTGGATGACGAGCAGAAAACACGCCGACCACGTCAGCAGCACCGCGCCGCCCGCCGTCCACAGCGCGCCTCCACGCCGAGCGGCCGCCTGTACGGATCCGCCCGTCACGTGCGCGGCCAGCACTGCCACCGCGAAAGCCACCGGCAGCACGAGCACCGATTTCTCGAAGAACAGCAACGCCACCGCGAACACCGCGGCCCCCGACACCGCATATCGACGCCGCCCCGTTCGCACCAACAGCACCGCGTCCGCGCTCACCCACGCCAGCGCGATCTGCAACGGCAGCGCGTTCACCGCCGCCGACCACCAGGCGAACGCGGGCACCGACAACGGGACGAACAGGTAGAACGCCAGGGGTCCGAGCAGACGGGTGCGGACCCCGAGCAGCACGATCAACAGTCGCAGCACCGCCAGCGAAGCGAGCAGTTGCAACCCGGCCAGCACCACGACGGCGGCTGCCCAATTCAACGGCGCCACCTCGGTGACCAGCCAGGTCAGCACGAACGCCAACGGCATCACGTGCCCGTCGTGACTGGTGAACAGCAATTCCGTCGAGAACACCGGCTGGCTGCTCACCCGGCCGATCAGCAGGAAATCGTCCCAGTAGAAGAATCCGGACGCGGCCACCCAGCCGCGCAGGACCAGCTGCGCCACGATCAGCGCCGTCGCGACGAGCAGCACCGTCCGCCCGGTGATCCGCCACGGCACCGGCCGCGACGGGTCACGGGAGTGCGGTGGCGAGTCGAGCAGCGGCACGGACGTCACGTCTCTCGACGCTAGCCCGTAGTTCGCGAGGCGGCCATCACGACCCACCACAGGGGAGTCACCGAGGGGCTGTGTCCACGGACAGTTCGGTTTTGGACTGATCTGTTCAAAATGTGTTACGGTCGTCGGCATGGCCAGACCCAAAGAATTCGACGAGCACCGCGCCGTGGATGCCGCGATGCGGGCGTTCTGGTCCGCCGGTTACGAGGCGACCTCCACCCAGGACCTCTGCGCCGCGACAGGCTTGGGCCGCAGCAGCATCTACAACACCTTCACCAGCAAGCGCGATCTGTTCGATCGAGCTCTGCGCCACTACATGACCACCCGGAACGCCCCCCTCTTCGACATCCTCGACAGCGACGCACCGGCCAGGGAGCGGATCGCCGAGATCCTGCGCCGGACCGCCGAGGCGCCCGAAACCGAACCGTCGGGCTGCCTCGTGGTGAACTCGATCGTCGAACTCGCCCCCCACGATGCCGCTGCGCGCGCGCTCCTGGATGCCGATGGCGAGCGCCGTCTCGACGCACTCACGGCGACTGTCGAAAGTGGTCAGCGCGCAGGCGAATTCGCCGCCGATCGGGACGCACGCGCCATCGCCCAGTTCCTGACCGCCACCATCAGCGGCATGCGCGTCGCGGCGCGCGGCGGCGCGGATCACGCCACCCTGACCGCGATCGCCGAGACCGCGATGCGCTGCCTCTGAGATCCACCGGCTCCCATCGCCTTTCATCATGGCTTGATTTTGAACTGACTGATCCAAAATAGTTCGACGTACGAGAGGTTGTCATGCCGACCGCTGTCTACATCCTGGGCCTGTCCATCTTCGCCCAGGGCACCTCCGAGCTGATGCTGGCCGGACTCCTCCCCGACCTGGCCGCCGACCTCGGTGTCTCCATTCCCCGTGCGGGACTGCTCATCTCGGCCTTCGCGCTCGGCATGCTGGTCGGCGCGCCACTGCTGGCCGTGGTGACGCTGCGCTGGCCACGCCGTGACGCACTGCTGGCCTTCCTCGCGATCTTCGTCGCGGCGCATGTCGTCGGCGCGCTGAGCGGCGACTACTCGGTGATCTTCGCGACCCGGGTGGTGAGCGCCTTCGTCTACGCGGGGTTCTGGGCGCTGGCGGCGGCGACCGCGGTGAGCCTGGTGGCCCCGCAGTTACGCGGACGGGCGATGAGCATCGTCGCGGGTGGACTCACCATCGCCACGATCATCGGGGTGCCCGCGGGCACCGTCATCGGCCAGCATCTGGGCTGGCGCGCGGCCTTCTGGGCGGTCGCCGGGCTGTCCGCACTGACGATGATCGGTGTGTTCACGAAGATTCCCGGCGGTCGACCCGCCAGGGTCGCGGACTTGCGGGGCGAATTGCGGGTGATGGCGAATGTGCGGCTGTGGGTGTCCTACGGCGCCACCGCGCTGTCGACGGGTTCGGCGTTCGTCACCTTCGCCTACCTCGGCGCGATGCTGGCCGACACCACCGGCATCTCGGCGGCGTGGGTCCCGGCGGTGCTGGGTCTGTACGGCGTCGGCGGGTTGATCGGTATCACGATCGGCGGTCGATTCGCCGACGCGCACCCGTTCCGCACGCTGTACGTGGGCGCCGCGGGGATGACGGTGATCGCGGCCGCGATCGCTGTCACCGCGCGCTTCCCGGCGCCGACGATCGTGCTCGTCTTGTTGCTCGGCGCTGTCGGTTTCGCCACGAACCCGGCCCTGAACACCCGCGTTTTCACGCTGGCCGACGGCGCCCCGACACTGGCCGCGGCGACCAACTACTCGGCGTTCAATGTCGGAATCACCGTCGGTCCATGGCTGGGCGGACTGGCCATCGGCGCGGGGCTCGGCTTCGCTTCGGTCGGCTGGATCGGCGCCGGACTCGGTCTGGCCATGCTCGCCACCGTCGGGCTGTCCCATCGGCTGGAACGTGAACCCCGCACGGCCGCCGGCACTTCCGAGCCGCGACTACCAGCGCTCACCCACCCGTAGGTCATGAGACGTCGAAACCACCCGCGACAGATACGGGTGGTTTCGACGTCTCGGGCTCAGCCCAGGCAGCCCGGGCCGAGTAGCGCTTTCAGGTCTCCCATCAACGCGGAGGAGGGAGACACTCGCCAGGCGTCGTCGAGTTTGAGCATGGTGGTCTTCTCCCGGGCGCCGACATGGCGGATGAAGACATCCGAGGTGCCCTGGTGCCGGGTGAGGACCTTCTTCAGCTCACCGAGCTTGTCGGGCGTGCACATCCGGGTCGTCATCACCACCGCCACCGGCTTGGCCACGCCGATGGCCGAGAGGTCGGGAACGACGAGGTCGTTGGCGATCAGGGAGATGCGGTCGTCACGCACCGAGACGCGGGCCTTCACCAGCACCACGGCGTCTTCGACCACATCCATGCCGTACACCGAGTACGACTGCGGGAAGAACAGCACCTCCACGCCACCGGTGAGGTCTTCCAATTGGGCCGAGGCCCAGGCCAACCCGTTCTTGTTGATCCGGCGGTTCACCGAGGCGAGGATGCCGCCGATGGTCACCTGCGCGCCGTCCTTGACGTCGCCTTCCAGGATCGCCGGGATGGGGGTGTCGACCTGCGCTGCCAGCACGTGCTCGACGCCGTTGAGTGGGTGGCCGGACACGTAGAGGCCCAGCATCTCCCGTTCGAGGGCGAGCTTGTGCTTGGTCTCCCATTCGTCCTCGGGGACTTTGACATTGAATACCGACGCCATCGAGTCGTCGCCGTCGCCGAGGCCGCCGAACAGGTCGAACTGGCCGATCGCCTCGGCCTTCTTGGTCGACATCACCGCGTCGATCGCGTCGGAGTGGATCAGCAGCAAGCCCTTGCGCGGATGCCCGAGGGAGTCGAATCCGCCTGCCTTGATGAGGGATTCGGTGACCTTCTTGGAGCAGGCGATCGCGTCGATCTTGTTCAGGTAGTCGGAGAAGTCGGTGAACTTCGACTTCTCCTTGCGCGCGGTGATGATCGAGCCGACCACGTTGGTGCCGACGTTGCGGACCGCGCCGAGACCGAACCGGATATCGGTGCCGACGGAGGCGAAGTTCAGCTCCGATTCGTTGACATCGGGCGGCAGCACCGTGATACCCATCTTGCGGCAATCCGACAGGTAGATGGCGGCTTTGTCCTTGTCGTCACCGACGGAGGTGAGCAGACCGGCCATGTACTCGGCCGGGTAGTTGGCCTTGAGGTAGGCCGTCCAGAAGGAGACGAGGCCGTAGCCGGCGGCGTGCGATTTGTTGAACGCGTACCCGGCGAACGGGAGAATCGTGTCCCACAGCGCCTTGATGGCGGGCTCGGAGAAGTCGTTGGCCAGCATGCCGTCACGGAAGCCCGCATAGGCCTCTTCCAGGACGGACAGCTTCTTCTTACCCATGGCGCGGCGCAGGATATCGGCTTGGCCGAGCGAGTACCCGGCCACCTTCTGCGCGATCTGCATGATCTGTTCCTGATAGACGATCAGGCCGAAGGTGTCGGCGAGGATCTCTTTCAGCGGCTCTTCGAGTTCGGGGTGGATCGGTTTGACTTCTTGCCGGTTGTTCTTGCGGTCGGCGTAGTCGTTGTGGGCGTTCATGCCCATCGGGCCGGGGCGGTACAGCGCGAGGACGGCGACGATATCGCCGAAGCCGGTGGGTTGCATGCGGCGCAGCAGGTCGCGCATGGCGCTGCCGTCGAGCTGGAACACGCCGAGGGTGTCGCCGCGGGCGAGCAGTTCGTAGGTGGCCGGGTCGTCGAGCGGCAGGTTGTCCATGTCGAGATCGATGCCGCGGTTGGCCTTGATGTTCTCCAGGGCATCACCGATGACGGTGAGGTTGCGCAGACCCAGGAAGTCCATCTTCAGCAGGCCGATGGCCTCGCACGACGGGTAGTCCCAGCCGGTGATGATCGCGCCGTCCTGGGCGCGCTTCCACACCGGGATCGCGTCGGTGAGCGGCTCCGAGGACATGATGACCGCGCAGGCGTGCACGCCCGCGTTGCGGATCAGACCTTCCAGGCCTTTCGCGGTCTCGTAGATCTTGGCGATGTCGGGATTGGAGCCGATCAGTTCGCGGACCTCGGCAGCTTCCTTGTACCGCTCATGGTCGGGATCGGTGATGCCGGAGACCGAGATGTCCTTGGCCATGATCGGCGGCGGCAGCGCCTTGGAGATCTGGTCGGCGATGGCGAAACCGGGCTGGCCGAACAGGACTCGCGCGGAGTCCTTGATCGCGGCCTTGGTCTTGATGGTGCCGAAGGTGATCACCTGCGCCACGCGGTCGCTGCCCCACTTCTCGGTGGCGTAGCGCACCATCTCACCGCGGCGGCGATCATCGAAGTCGATATCGATATCGGGCATCGACACGCGCTCGGGATTGAGGAATCGCTCGAACAGCAGACCGTGCGGAATGGGGTCGATATTGGTGATACCCATCGCGTAGGCAACCAGCGAACCGGCGGCCGAACCACGACCGGGACCGACCCGGATACCGACCTCGAGCGCGTGCTTGATCAGGTCACCGACGACGAGGAAGTAGGCCGGGAAACCCATCTCGCAGATGACTTTGAGCTCGAAGTCGGCACGGTCGAGGTATTCGCGCGAGGGACCGTCCGGGAAGCGGCGATCGAGACCGTCGAGGACTTCCTTGCGCAACCAGCTGGCCTGGTCGTGGCCTTCGGGCACCGGGAAGATCGGCATCCGGTCGCGGTGAGCCCACACGTCGTCGTAGGACTGCACCCGCTCACCGATGAGCTCGGTGTTGTCGCACGCGCCGGGGACTTCGGCGTCCCAGATGGCGCGCATCTCCGCGGCGGACTTGAGGTAGTAGCCGTCACCATCGAACTTGAACCGAGTCGGGTCCGACAGCGTCTTGCCGGTCTGAATGCACAGCAGCGCTTCGTGGTTGACCGACTGGTCCTTGGTGACGTAGTGGCAGTCGTTGGTGGCGATCGGCGGGATGCCGAGCTGCTTGCTGATGTCGATCAGGCCCTCGCGGACCCGGCGCTCGATGGACAGACCGTGGTCCATCACCTCGAGGAAGAAGTTGTCGGCGCCGAAGATCTCCTGCCACTTCGCGGCGGCTTCGAGCGCTTCGCGATCGTGGCCCAGACGCAGGCGGGTCTGTACTTCACCCGACGGGCAGCCGGTGGTCGCGATGATGCCCTCGGCGTGCTGGGCGATGATCTCCTCGTCCATGCGCGCCCACTTGCCGAGCTGGCCCTCGATCGAGGCGAGCGAGGACAGCTTGAACAGGTTGCGCAGGCCGGTCGCGTTCTCGGCGACCATCGTCATGTGGGTGTAGGCACCCGAGCCCGAGACGTCGTCGCCCTTCTGACCCGGATCGCCCCACTTCACCCGCTTGGTGTCGAAGCGCGAGCCCGGTGCGATGTAGGCCTCGATGCCGATGATCGGCTTGATGCCCGCCTTCTTGGCCGAGTTGTAGAACTCCGAGGCGCCGTACATGTTGCCGTGGTCGGTCATGCCGACCGCGGTCATGCCCAACCGATCCGCCTCCGCGAACAGCGGCGAGATCTTCGCCGCTCCATCGAGCATCGAGTACTCGGTGTGGTTGTGCAGGTGAACGAACGATCCGGACGGAGCCAAGACGGTCCTTCCTCCCATAGAGTCGGCGGGGGTTGGCCTTGGCATTCTATGCACGGGGGTCCGACAGATTCGGCACGCCACGAACCGCGCCTGGGCGAGGGGCGGCGTGTCGTGGTGAACGTCACCGACGGGCCCTCGATCTCGCGAAGAAGGCGGCCTGATCCGATTCCGGCGCTCGCCCCGACATAATCGATCGGTGCACACCGATCGGCCGACTCGATGACCCCCTTCATCGTGGCCGCCGCGGCCCTCGCCCTGCTGGTCGTGGCGTTGCTGGTCTGGCGGCGAACCCAGCGGGTCGTCACCACACCCGCCCAGCGGGCCGTCCACCAAGCACTGCACACCGCGTCGCTGGCCGCCGTGCCGTTGCGGCGCGGGCTGACCGAGGAGTCCGCGAGTGAAGCGGCGCCACACCTGCGGGCGCTCGCGGGTGCCGAGGCGCTGGGTGTGGCCGATGCCGAGGGGACGCTGCTGGCGTGGGACGGTCCGCAGACCGGGATGTTCGCCTCGTTCGCCGAGGCTGCGCGCCGCGCCGTCGCCGATGAGCGGCCCGTGCTGGTCACCGGTGACGAGCACACGTTGATCGCGCAACCGTTGCCGATCGACACGGGGGCGGCGGTCGGTGCGCTCGGCATGGTGACGACCGGGAAGCCGGGGCCCGGCATGCTCGGGGCGGTCGCGGAGGTGGCGCGCTACGCGTGTGGACAGCTGGAACTCGCCGAGCTCGACGCGTCGAGGGCGCGGGTCGACCGGGCGGAATTGCGGGCGCTGCGAGCCCAGATCAGCCCGCATTTCATCTACAACGCGCTCAACACGATCGCCTCGTTCGTCCGCACCGACCCGGATCGGGCTCGCGAACTGATCCTCGAATTCGCCGACTTCACCCGCTATTCCTTCCGCGCCGCAGGCGAATTCACCGTGCTCGCCGACGAACTACGCAACATCGAGCGATATCTGGCATTGGAACAGGCCCGCTTCGGCGACGCGCTCGACGTGCGGCTGCGCATCGCACCAGAAGTTCTCGGTGTCGTGCTGCCCTTCCTCGCCTTGCAGCCACTCGTCGAGAACGCGGTCCGGCACGGCCTCGCCGGCGGCGGCCGAGGCGGCCAGCTGAGCATCGTCGCCACCGACGCCGGCACCGACTGCCTGATCAGTGTCGAAGACGACGGCATCGGCATGAACCCGGACCTGTTGCGCTCCGGCGCACTCGACGCCGTCGACACCGGCTCCGGCCCCGCCCGCACCGGCGAGGCGGCCCACGTGGGCCTGGCCAACGTGGACGACCGCCTCCGCGCCGCTTTCGGCAACGACTACGGCCTGGTCGTGGAAACCGCACCCGGCGCAGGCACGAAAGTCAGCATGCGGGTCCCGAAGTTTCGCGCCGGTATTCGCGCCTGATCCCGGTCTCATGGCGGCGTTCGGCACCGCCGCCGACCCTGCCGGTTACGATGGATGGGTTGTGACTTGGAACACCGATGAACCCTCGACCGCTCTGCGGGTGCTCGCCGTCGATGATGAGAAACCGGCGCTGGACGAGCTCGTGTATCTGCTGAGCACGCAGGCGGGAGTCGGTGAGATCTATCGAGCCGGTGAAGCGACCGGGGCTTTGCGGTTGTTGCGGGCACATCCGATCGACGCGGTATTTCTCGATATCGATATGCCGGGGCTCACGGGGATGGAATTGGCGGGAATCCTGTCGGAATTCGCTGAGCCGCCCGCGGTGGTGTTCGTGACCGCCCATGATGATCACGCGGTGGCCGCCTTCGATCTGGGGGCCGTGGATTACCTGTTGAAGCCCCTGCGAGGTGCTCGATTGGGTGAGGCGGTGCGACGAATTCTGGCGGGGCGTATTTCGGTGCCCGCGACGGTCGTGGCGCAGTCCGCGCATCCGAGCGAGGTGATTCCGGTGGAGCTCGGCGGGGTGACCACCTTGGTGAACCGGGCTGATGTGGCGTGGGTCGAAGCGGATGGGGATTACGCACGGTTGCACACCGGCAGCGGGTCGCATTTGGTGCGAATTCCACTGTCGGCGCTGGAATCACGGTGGGAGGATGCCGGATTTCTGCGGGTGCATCGGTCCTATCTGGTGGCCTTGCGATTGGTGACCGGGCTGCGGAGCGCGGGCAACGCGACGGTGGTGTGCCTGCGGGCCGAAGGGGCGGCGGGCGCGGTGGAATTGCCGGTGAGTCGTCGCCAGGTGCGCGAACTCAAGCAGCGGCTGGTGCACGGACCTCGACAGAACTGGTCACAGCGGTGACGGGTCCGCAGCGACCGCCGCGGGAACGCGTGGTGCTGGCGCAGCGGCGGGGTGCGCGCCAGGTGCGCACGCGCACGGAGATGGTCGAGCAGACCGACCTCGGCGCGGCGCTGATCGGTGGGCTGATCCGGGCGCAGCTGGGCCTGGCATTGCGCCTGGGACTGATGGTGGCGGTCGGGTTCGGCGCGCTGCCGGTGCTGTTGCGCGTCGACGCGATCGCCGAGGCGACGGTGGCCGGCATCCGGCTGCCCTGGCTGATTCTCGGCGTGCTCGCGTTCCCGGCGCTGTACGCGGTGGGGTGGTCGTATGTTCGCCTCGCCCAGCGCAACGAAGACGATTTCCTGGAACTGGCCGGGGACTGACACATGCCGTACGAGCTGTCGACAGCGCCGTATGGGCCTGACCACGCCCGCGGATCGAAACCGGTACCGTCCGGCGGGCCGAGCTCGTGAGCCCCGACAACCCGGCGCTCACGGTCGCCGCACTGCTGCTGGCGGCGCTTGCCACTGTCGGCATCGGGTTTTATGGAGTGCGCCTGTCCCGCACGACTTCGGATTTCCTGGTCGCGTCACGCACGGTGGGTTCGCGATGGAACGCCGCAGCGGTCTCCGGTGAATATCTCTCCGCCGCTTCCTTTCTCGGTGTCGCCGGACTGATCGCCAAATACGGTGCGGACGCCCTGTGGTATCCGGTGGGTTTCACCGCTGGCTATCTGGGCCTGCTGATGTTCGTGGCCGCACCGCTGCGCCGATCCGGCGCGTACACCGTGCCGGACTTCGCCGAATTCCGGTTGGGATCTATTCGGTTGCGGCGCATGGCCGCCGGTCTCGTGGTGCTGGTCTGCGCGGTGTATCTGATTCCGCAGTTCCAAGGAGCCGGATTGACGCTGCACATTCTGCTCGGCGTACCCGCCTGGGTGGGGGCGGTCGCGGTGGGCGCGATCGTGTCGGCGAATGTGATCGGCGGCGGCATGCGGTCGGTGACCCTGGTGCAGGCATTCCAGTATTGGCTGAAATTGACCGCGGTGGCGGTACCCGCATTGGTGCTCGGAATGCATTTCCTCGCCGACGAACGACCGGTCGCCACCCCGGTGCCACCCACGGTCGACGAGCGCACCACCGTCGACATCTCGACCGATGTCGTCGTGCACCTCGACGTTTCGCAGCAGGTGACGATCACCGGAACACTCGACGGACACCCCACCGCGGGCCCGGTCGTGCTGACACCGGGCAACCACACCCTCGACGAAGGCACCGAACTGATCCTCGCGCCGGGCTCGGCCGTTCCGGTGGTGGCCGGCGCACCGGCCGACGGCGCCGGCTGGGTGGCGCCCGGCGGCGGATTCGGCGGGGAACACCCGCAGTACCAGGTGTTCTCGCTGATCGTGGCGACCTTCCTCGGCACCATGGGATTACCCCACGTGCTCGTCCGCTTCTACACCAATCGCGACGGCCCGTCCGCGCGCCGGACCGCGCTGACGGTGATCGGGCTGGTCGGCGTCTTCTACCTGTTCCCGATCCTGCTCGGCGTCTTCGCCCGCCTCTACGTGCCCCAACTGCTGATCACCGGCGCCTCCGACGCGGCCGTCGTGCTGCTGCCCGGTGCAGTGCTCGGTGGACTCGGCGGACAGCTGCTGGCCGCGCTGGCGGCGGCCGGGGCGATCGCGGCATTCCTGTCCACCTCGTCGGGGCTGCTGGTCAGCTTGGCGGGAGTGCTCAGTACCGACGTGCTGCGCGGCCGGATCCGGGACTTCCGCCTCGCCGCCCTGGTCGCGGGCCTGGTCCCGCTGACGCTCGCGGTCACCGTGGCGTCCCTGGATCTGTCGCGCACTGTCGCCCTGGCCTTCTCGGTGGCCGCGTCGACGCTGTGCCCGCTGCTCGTGCTCGGCATCTGGTGGCGCGGACTCACCGCGACCGGCGCGGCCGCGGGCATGCTCACCGGCGGGGTTACCGCGGGCGGCGCGACCGTGCTGGCGGTGCTCGGTGGCGTCTCCCCCGACCTGGCGAACGGCTGGCCGGCCGCGATCGTCGACTATCCGGGCGCGGTCAGTGTTCCGCTGGCCTTCGCGGTGACCATCCTGGTGAGCCTCGCCACCACGGGTCAGGACCCCCGGGCGGTGGCGGGGGTGTTCCTGCGCATGCACGCCCCCGAACGGCTCGGGATGAGTGCCGATCGCGACCCCGAAACCGCCACTCATCGGTGATCTCGCACCGACCGTTCGTCGCACCACACCGACCGCTCACCGCACGGGCGGCCACCTTCACCGAGTGACCCACGCCACACCCTCATGCGCCCGCGTCCGGGGACCTACCGTCATCTCCACGCACGACCCCCCTTCACGCTAGGACGACCGGCATGACCCAAACCGACACCGAGGCGCCAGATCCGCGCACGCCGAGTGCCGACGAATGGCTCGCGGTACAAGCGAGTCCGCAGTTCCAAGATCTGCGAAACCGGCTGCGCCGCTTCATCTTCCCGATGACCGCGCTGTTCCTGGTGTGGTACCTGAGCTATGTGCTGCTCGGCGCGTACGCGCACGACTTCATGGCCCAGAAGGTCTTCGGCAACATCAACGTGGGCCTACTGCTCGGACTCGGGCAGTTCGTCTCCACGTTCCTCATCACCGGGCTCTACGTCCGTTTCGCCAACCGTGAACTGGATCCGCGCGCCGCGGCCATCCGCGAAGAACTCGAAGGGGGCCAGGCATCATGAGCGTCACCCTTGCCGCGTCGTCGACGGTGGGCAATCCCATCGCCAACATCGCCATTTTCCTGCTGTTCGTCGCGGTCACCATGGTGGTGGTGATCCGGGCCAGCCGCAACAACGCCAGTGCCGCCGACTATTTCACCGGCGGACGCGGCTTCTCCGGTCCGCAGAACGGCATCGCCATCGCCGGTGACTACCTGTCGGCCGCGAGCTTCCTCGGCATCGCGGGCGCGATCGCCGTCTACGGCTACGACGGGTTCCTGTATTCGATCGGGTTCCTCGTCGCCTGGCTCGTCGCGCTGCTGCTGGTAGCCGAAATGCTGCGCAACACCGGCAAATTCACCATGGCCGACGTCCTCAGCTTCCGGCTGAAGGAAGGCCCGGTGCGCACCGCGGCCGCGCTGACCACCCTCACCGTCTCGCTGTTCTATCTGCTCGCGCAGATGGCGGGCGCCGGCGGCCTGGTGGCGCTGCTGCTCGATATCTCCAGCCGCACCGGGCAATCCATCGTCATCGCGGCCGTCGGTGTGCTGATGATCGTGTATGTGCTGGTCGGTGGCATGAAGGGCACCACCTGGGTGCAGATCATCAAGGCGGTGCTGCTGATCGCGGGCGCCGCGCTGATGACGGTGATGGTGCTGGCGAAGTTCGGCTTCAACTTCTCCGACATCCTCGGTGCCGCACAGGAATCGGTGAGCGAGTCCACCAGCAAGGCGGTCGCCGCCCGCGACGTGCTCGCGCCCGGCGCGCAATACGGCGGCAGCGAGATGTCGAAGCTGAACTTCCTGTCGCTGGGCCTGGCCTTGGTCCTGGGCACCGCGGGTCTGCCGCACGTGCTGATGCGCTTCTACACGGTCCCGACCGCGAAAGAGGCTCGGCGCTCGGTGGTGTGGGCGATCGGCCTGATCGGCGCCTTCTACCTGTTCACCCTGGTGCTCGGTTACGGCGCGGCGGCCATCGTGGGCCCGGACAGGATCCTCGCCGCGGCGGGTGGCCAGAACTCGGCGGCGCCGCTGCTGGCGTTCGAACTCGGCGGGGTGATCCTGCTCGGGGTGATCTCGGCGGTCGCGTTCGCGACGATCCTCGCGGTCGTGGCCGGTCTCACCATCACCGCGTCGGCCTCGTTCGCCCACGACATCTACGCCAGCGTGCTCAAGAAGGGCAACGTCGACGAGGTCAAACAGGTGCGGGTCTCGCGGATCACCGCGGTGGTGATCGGTGTCCTCGCGATCGGTCTCGGCATCCTCGCCAACGGCCAGAACATCGCGTTCCTGGTGGCGCTGGCGTTCGCGGTGGCGGCGGCGGCGAACCTGCCGACGATCCTGTACTCGCTGTTCTGGAAGCGCTTCAACACCACCGGTGCGCTGTGGTCGATGTACGGCGGCCTGATCTCGACCATCGTGCTCATCGTGTTCTCGCCCGCGGTGTCGGGCAACAAGACCGCGATGATCAAGGGCGCGGATTTCGACTGGTTCCCGCTGTCCAACCCGGGCATCGTGTCCATTCCGCTGGCCTTCGTGCTCGGCATCCTCGGCACCTACCTGGGTGGCCGCGGCGAGCAGATCGACCAGGCCAAGGCCGCGGAGATGGAAGTCCGGTCCCTGACCGGCGTCGGTGCGGAGAAGGCGATCTCGCACTGACGCCAACCCTGCCCGTGCCGGTGGTTCGCCCCACCGGCACGGGTTGTACCCCCATGCTTTTCGAAGGAGAGATTCTTGTGACCAGTTACCCGCCCGCCCCGGAGTTCGTCGCGCAGGCCAATGCCGATGCCGCGCTGTACGAGCGGGCGCGCACCGACCGCGACGGTTTCTGGGCCGAGCAGGCCAACCGGCTGCACTGGCACAAGCCCTTCACCGAGGTACTCGACTGGACCGACGCGCCGGTCGCACGCTGGTTCGGCGACGGCGAGCTCAACGTCGCCTACAACTGCCTCGACCGCCACGTCATCGACGGCCACGGCGGCCAGGTCGCCATCCACTGGGAGGGCGAACCCGGCGACTCCCGCGCGATCACCTACGCGGAGTTGCTCGATGAGGTGTGCAGGGCCGCGAACACTTTCACCGCGTTGGGACTAGAGGCGGGCGATCGCGTCGCGATCTACATGCCGATGGTGCCCGAGGCGATCGTGACGATGCTGGCGTGCGCACGGCTCGGTCTCACCCACTCGGTGGTGTTCGCCGGGTTCTCCCCCACGGCACTGCGCCAGCGGGTCGACGACGCCGAGGCCAGGCTGATCGTGACCACCGACGGGCAGTGGCGTCGCGGCAAGCCCGCCGCGCTGAAGTACGCCGTCGACGAGGCGCTGGGTTCGGATCCGTCGAGCGTCGAGCATGTGCTCGTGGTGCGCCGGGTCGGCCTCGACGTGCCGTGGACCGAGGTGCGCGATCTGTGGTGGGACGAAACCGTCGCTGTCGCTTCGCCTTCCCACGAGGCACAGCCCTTCCCCGCCGAGCACCCGCTGTTCATTCTCTACACCTCTGGCACCACCGGAAAACCCAAGGGCATCCTGCACACCACCGGCGGCTACCTCACCCAAACCGCCTACACCCACCACAACGTCTTCGACCACAAAGCGGGACAGGACGTCTACTGGTGCACCGCCGACATCGGCTGGGTCACCGGGCACAGCTACATCGTCTACGGTCCCCTCGCCAACCGCGCGACGCAAATCGTGTACGAGGGCACTCCGAACTTCCCTGACGAGAATCGTCATTTCGAGATCATCGAGAAGTACGGCGTCACGATCTATTACACCGCCCCGACATTGATCCGCACGTTCATGAAGTGGGGCCGCGACATAGCCGACGCGCACGACCTGAGCACGCTGCGACTGCTGGGCTCCGTCGGCGAACCGATCAACCCCGAAGCCTGGCGCTGGTACCGGGAAGTCTTCGGCGCCAACGAGACTCCTATCGTCGACACCTGGTGGCAGACCGAGACCGGCGCCATCATGATCGCGCCGCTGCCCGGCGTCACCGACACCAAGCCCGGCGCCGCGATGGGCCCGCTGCCGGGGATCTCCGCGAAAGTCGTTGACGACGAGGGCACACCGCTGGGTCCCGACGGGTCCGGTCTGCTCGTCCTGGATCAGCCGTGGCCGTCGATGCTGCGCGGCATCTGGAACGACATGGACCGCTACCGCGAAACCTATTGGCAGCGTTTCGCTTCCGAAGGCTGGTATTTCGCTGGGGACGGGGCCAAGCTCGATGCCGACGGTGATCTGTGGATTCTGGGGCGCGTCGACGACGTGATGAATGTGTCCGGTCACCGCATCTCCACCGCCGAGGTGGAATCCGCGCTCGTCGGGCACCCGGCCGTCGCCGAGGCCGCGGTGGTCGGTGCGTCCGACGAGACCACCGGGCAGGGAATCGTCGCCTTCGTCATCCTCACCGGATCGGCGGCCACGGCCGACGGGCTCGTGTCGGAGCTGAAGGCGGCGGTGTCGCTCGAGATCAGCCCGATCGCGCGGCCACGCGAAATCCACATCGTGCCGGAACTGCCCAAGACCCGCAGCGGCAAGATCATGCGCAGGCTGCTGCGTGATGTCGCCGAGGGACGCGAGCTCGGCGACACCTCGACACTGGTAGATCCGACGGTGTTCGAGTCGATCGCCACCGCGTGACGACAGGACAACAGCCCGCGCCACCGGTCGGTGGCGCGGGAAGCATCGGCCGGCCCCTGTCACCGTGGACCGGACCCGAACCTGCCGAAAGGACACAGCGTGAGCGCGCCGGATGGACGTAGTTCGCGCGGCACCGGGCATGCTGGGACGGTGGAGATACCTATGTTCCCGCTGGGAGCGGTGCTGCTACCCGGTGAGTCGTTGTCGTTGCAGATCTTCGAGCCGCGGTACGTAGCGCTGATCGAGGACTGCATGGACGGTCGGCGGGAGCCGGAATTCGGTGTCGTGCTGATCGCGCGCGGGCACGAAGTGGGCGGCGGTGAGGTACGCACGGAAGTGGGCACCGTCGCCCGGATCACCGAGGTCATCGAACTGCCCGGCTCGCGATACCGGCTGCGCTGCAAAGGAACCGACCGCATTCGCATCGAGAAATGGCTCGTCGACGCGCCGTATCCCCAGGCGGAAGCCGAGACCTGGCCGGACGACCCCGGCATCGACGACAGCGCGTTGCTGGCGGGTTTGCGTGAACGCGCGGACCGCCTGCACACCCTCACGGCCCAGTTCGCGCGACGCAACGGCATCCGCCGTCCGCCGCCGTCGGCCTCGCTGAACGATCTGTCCGATGATCCGACCACTCGCTCCTACGAGCTCGCGGCTCGCCTGCCGATCGGACCGACCGACCGTCAGTCGGCCCTGTCCGCCCCGAACGCGCACAGCCGGCTCGAGGCCCTGTCCACCTCCGTCGACGACGCGATCGCGATGATGGAGTTCCGTCTGCTGTGACGTCAGCCCGCCGGCGCGAGGGTGATCACGATCTTCGCGCGGGCGTGTTCGGTCTCCATGTACTCGATGGCGGCCGGCGTATCCGCCAGCGGATAGGTCCGGTCGATGGCCGGGCGGAGCAAGCCCGACTCGATCAGCTCGCGAAGCTCGGTCAGCGACTCCGGCGTCTGCTCCGCCAACGGAGCACGGACGGCCGGTTTCACGAACGGTCGAGCCAGCTGACCGCGCGCGAGCAGGCCGACCGGGCCGAACCAGCTGCCGCCGTCGAAGTTGCCGCCACCGGACAGGACCAGCGTGCCGGTGGGTTCGACCAGGCGGAGCAGTTCCCGCAGCGTCCGCGTTCCGGCCAGGTCGAGGACAGTGTCGTAGCGGCCGGTCAGAGTGTCGCGGGTGTAGTCGACGACGTGTTCGGCGCCGAGTCTGCGCGCCGCCTCGACATTGCGGGTGCTGCACACCGCGCTGACTCGCGCACCCCGTGCTCGGGCGATCTGAACCGCGAAGGTGCCGACGCCACCGGACGCGCCGATGATCAGCACCCGCTCGCCCTCGCCGACGTGACGCAGGCAGGTCAGGGCGGTGTTGGCGGCCAACGGCACCGCCGCTGATTCCTCGAAACTCAGGTTCGCCGGTTTCCGATCGAGCAACCCCCGCGGCACCGCGACGTATTCCGCGAACGCACCGCTGACCGCCTCCCCGAAGACTTCGTCGCCTACCGCCAGCTCCGTGACACCGTCCCCCACCTCCTCGACCGTCCCCGCGAAATCACCGCCCGGCACCGGATTCGCCGGCCCTCGTCGGCCGAAGACCGACCGGTCCATCCACCGCGCGATCTTCGGATCTCCCCGCATCACATGCCAATCCCGCGCATTCACCGACGCGGCGTGAACCCGGACCAGCACCTGCCCCGCTCCCACCGGCGGCCGCCCGACCTCCGCGGTCGCCAACATCGCCGATGACCCGTATACCTGCTGCACGATCGCCCTCACACCGAGAACGCTAGGCGCCCGACCCGCCCACCCACATCAGGGAATTCCCCGATGTCTCCGGAGATTTCACGCCAGGTGCGGAATTGCCCGCGTGGCACCGAACGCTTCGAAATCTCGAGGAATCGGTCGAACCGCGAGGGGGTGTGGGCCGTTGACAGGGAAGGAGCCGGTGGGCATGGGGCCACGGACCGGCGGCCGCACCAACGGAAGCGGAGAACGACCGATGACCATCAACGATTTCTCGCTGAACCGCCGCACCGTCGTGGTGGGTGTCGGCGTCTTGGCCGCCGCGGCGGCGATGACCGCGTGCAGTGCCGACGACAACACCGAGTCGGCGGCCGCCGCGTCACCCGAACCGGGGGCGCCGGCGGGTGCGCTGACCAAAGCGGCGGATGTTCCGGTAGGCGGTGGGGTGATCGTCGGTGACACCGTCGTCACCCAGCCGACCGCGGGTAACTTCATCGGGCTGTCGTCGACCTGCACGCACGCTGGATGCAAGGTCGCCACGGTGGCCAGAGGCACGATCAACTGCCCCTGCCACGGCAGCCGATTCGAGCTCGACGGCGCGGTGCGCGGCGGTCCCGCGACCGAGCCGCTGCCCGCCAAACCTGTTCGCGTCGAGGGAGACTCGATCGTTCCCGCTTAGACGCGCGGCACGCCCGCACTGCGGTCTTCGCCGACGGTGCGGGCGTGCCGTTCAGCTCAACCGGCGGCGTCCATCATTTCGGACATACGCCGTTCCATTTCTTCCGCCGAGACGTCTTCGATGTGGGTGGCCACGGTCCAGCGGTGACCCCACGGGTCCTCGAAGGCGCCGCTGCGGTCGCCGTAGAACTGGTCGGTCATGGGAGTGATGGCGGTAGCGCCCGCGTCGAGGGCCGCGCCGAAGGCAGCGTCGGCGTCGGCGACGTAGACCATCAGGTTCACCGGCGAACCGCCGACGGCCTTCGGGTCGTTGAAGCCGATCTCGGGGACCGGATCGCCCACCATCAGCACCGAATCGCCGACGAGCAGTTCACTGTGGACGATGGTGCCACCGGGGCCGTCCATTTTCATGCGCACAGTGGCGCCGAAGACCGCGGTGTAGAAGTCGATCGCGGCGGCCGCTCCCACGCACGCCAGGCCGGGACAGATCCGCGGATAACCTTCGGGAAAAGGAGAAACATCAGACATCGGATACCTCCGTGTCGAGAGTGATGCTCGGACGACCACCAGCGTATTCCCCTCGCCTGATCGGGAAAAGGGCCTCGCCGTTTCGGCCGTCCGATGAGATCAGGACTAGTAGAACTCGTTTTACTCCTGTAGAACTTGTCTCAGGTTTAGAACCTGTTTCAGTTTTGCTGCCGAAGTCGGAGGGCCGGGACGTGCGCTACGGGGTTGTCTTGTTCACCAGTGACCGGGGCATCGCGCCCGCCGATGCGGCCAAGGCCGCCGAGGACGCCGGATTCGACGCGTTCTACGTCCCCGAGCACACCCATATCCCGGTCGTGCGGGCCGCGGCCCATCCGCAGACCGGCGACTCCTCGCTACCCGACGACCGGTACCTGCGCACGCTCGACCCGTGGGTCGCGCTGGCCACCGCCGCCGCGGTCACCGAGCGGATCACCCTGTCGACAGCGGTCGCGCTGCCCGCCGAACACCACCCGATCACCCTCGCCAAGACCATCGCCTCGCTCGATCACCTGTCCGGTGGACGGGTGGAGCTGGGCGTCGGATTCGGCTGGAACACCGACGAACTCGCCCATCACGGCGTTCCGGCGAACAAGCGGCGCACGGTGTTGCGCGAGAACCTCGACGCGATGCGGGCGCTGTGGTCGCAGGAGGAAGCAGAATTCGCCGGCGACTTCGTGAAGTTCGGCCCGAGCTGGTCCTGGCCGAAGCCGGTACGCGCCGGGGTTCCGGTGTTGCTCGGAGCGGGCGGTACCGAGAAATCGTTCGGATGGCTGGCCGCCAACGCCGAGGGTTGGATCACCACCCCGACCGAAGGTGACCTGGGCGCCAAAGTCGATCTCCTGCACAGGGTCTGGAAGGAAGCAGGCCGCGAGGGCACCCCGCGGGTGATCGCGCTGGCCGGTCGTCACAACGCCGAGCAGCTCGCGAGTTGGGCCGACCAAGGCGTCACCGAGGTGGTCTTCGGGCTGCCCGACAAGAGTGCCGACGAGGTCCGTGGCTACCTCGGCCATCTCGGCGGGAAACTCGCCGTATCGGCGTGAACCCGAGCCGGTCTCAGCCGCGGAGTTTGCGCACTTGCGCCGCGGTGAGATCGGCGAGTACACCGGGATCGACGACTTCCGGTGCCGTGACGACAACCTGAACCAGCGTGTTCCCCACTTGGACAAGCGATGTCGCCGACGTGAGGGTGAGCCCCTCACTCGTGGCGGTCAGGGTGAACGCCGAGCCCGCGTCGCCCGCGACCGGCTGCGCGAGCGCGCTGGTTCGATACTCGATCCGCACGCCCGCATCGTCGCCGGAGTAGCTGGTGCAGCGCCGAGGCTGCGCCTGGAGCGCGTCGAATGCCGGCACCAGTGCCGCGTCGGAGTAGCTGGCGGCGTCGATGTCGATGGTGGCGAAGCTGGGCCCCGCGAACTGCACCGACGCGGCGGCAGCCGACCCCGGCCACTGCTGCGCGATCGGCGAGAGCAGGCGCCCGCAGTCCGGCGGATCCGTCAGCGCCGCGGGCGGCACTGCGGGCTCGTCGGATTCACCGCGCGACGGTACGACCGCGAAATCACCGGGCAGATCGGTAGCGGCGAGCAGACCGGCCGACAACTGTGCCGCATCGCCGATCACGGCCCCGGTTCCCGGTGCGGCCGTGACGGCGGCGGAGAACGGACCCGATCCCGGCGTGTCCACCGTGTCGTCGGACCCACAGCCCGCAACCCCGACCAACCCGACACACGCCGAAACCACCGCGCCTACGCGCAGCGAATCCGCCCGCATCATTCCGTCCAGGAGACGCGGGTCGACTGCGTCTGCACCAAGGTGCTCACACTGCGGGCGTCGCGGTAGGTCTGCTGTCCACCGATCTCGATGGAACCCGAAACCGGCAGTGGCATACCGAGATCGATGGTGATCGAGCCGACGCCTTCCATGACGTAACCGTCGATGTCGAGCTCACCGGCGTCGTTGGGCAGCTCCCACACGTTGTCGGTGGGCGTCTGATTCACCTGGAGATCGATGGTGAGCCGGTCGCCCTCGCGGCTGGTGAGCGTGGCGGTGGTGATCTGGTCCAGGGTCACCCCGCCGGTGATCTGCTGGTGCACCGTCCAGACCGCGCCGACGCCGACGGGCTGGTCCGGGAACGCGATCGACTGGTACACAGCCTGATAGAAGGCCTGTTCGAGCGCGGCCCGCGCGGTGTTCGGGGTGTCCGGCGAGGGCGCCATGCGCAGCTCGGTGATCGCACCGAAATCGCTCATCCCCAAACCGGCGTGTGAACCGTCGGCAGAGGTGAACGCCTTGTTGAGCGCGGGGTCGGGCGTGGTGACCGCACCGACGGTGAGATCGACGCCGTCGGCGCCCGTGCGCGCGGTCATCGGGATGGTCAGCGCGGCAGGCGAGAAGTCGCGAGCGGGCTGATCGTTGACCTGCTGCTGGATCCGGTAGTCGGTGCGCAGCGTCACCTCCTGCGTGGTGCCCGCGGCATAGCGCGGCCGCAGCAGATCGCGCGGCTCCTCGCCGGGCGAGACCATCGTGGTGACCGCGGCCGAGATCGGCACGGTGACTTCCTTGCCGATACCGAGCGGCTCGGTGCCGTCGACCTCCGCGGCAGGGGCCGAGCGATCGGCGCAGCCGGCGCCGAAGGTCGCGAACCCGAGCACGAGCGCCACCAGTAACACCCCGGGGCGCGCGATGCGGGGTAAGCGAGATCTAGACAACACCGTCACAGCCATCAGGGTACGACCGCTTCCTGAGTAACACCTGGGACTCCTCGGCACCGCGGCGCGGGCCGGATCGCCACTAGGGAATGATGGACGCGTGAGTGAAGACCGGCCAACCGACAACGCTGCTGTCCCCGAGACCGGCGACGACTCAGCCACACCGTCGGCGGCTGCCGTGCCCGAGACGGCCGAGACGGCGAAACCCGCTGGTCGCCGTCGTTTGACGACGTTGCTGATCATCGCCGTCGTGCTGTTCGGGCTCGACCTGCTGACCAAGTGCCTCGCGGTCGCCTTCATCGACCCGGGCGAATCGGTGCCGATCATCGGCGATTTCGCGCGGTTCACCCTGGTCCGCAACCCGGGCGCGGCGTTCTCGATGGCGACCGGCATGACCTGGCTGCTCACGCTGATCGCCGCCGCGGTGGTGATCGGCGTGATCCGGATCGGACGCACCCTGCGATCACTGTGGTGGGCCATCGGCCTCGGCATGGTCCTGGGTGGCGCGCTGGGCAACCTGGTCGACCGGCTCTTCCGATACCCAGGCCCGCTGCAGGGCCATGTGGTCGACTTCGTCGCCGTCGGCTGGTGGCCGGTCTTCAACGTCGCCGACTCGGCCATCGTGTGCGGGGCGATCCTGCTGGTCGCGCTCACCGTGTTCGGTTTCGAACCGGACGGCACCCGCAGCGGTCGCAAACACACCGAGGAGACCGCATGAGAGAAACCAGGACAATGCCCGTTCCCGACGGACTGGACGGGATGCGGGTGGACGCGGGACTCGCCCGCTTGCTCGGTCTCTCACGGACCGCGGTCGTGGCGCTCACCGAGGACGGCTCGGTGCAGATCGACGGCGTCGCCGCGGGCAAGTCCGACCGGCTGACCGCGGGCGCGTGGCTGGAAGTGATCTTCCCCGAACCCAAGCGCGAGCTCACGGTCGAGGCCACTCCGGTCGACGGGATGAACATTCTCTACGCCGACGACGACATCGTGGCCGTGGACAAGCCGATCGGGGTCGCCGCGCACTCCGGCGTCGGCTGGACCGGTCCGACCGTGGTCGGCGGCCTGGCGGCGATGGGTTACCGCATCTCCACCTCGGGCGCGCACGAACGCCAGGGCATCGTGCACCGGCTCGACGTGGGCACCTCCGGGGTGATGGTGGTGGCACAATCCGAACACGCTTACACGATGCTCAAGCGCGCCTTCAAGGAACGCACGGTCGACAAGCAATACCATGCACTCGTGCAGGGACACCCGGATCCGAGCAGCGGCACCATCGACGCGCCGATCGGGCGTGCGCGGGGCAATGCCTGGAAGTTCGCGGTGACCGGCGACGGCAGGCCCAGCGTCACCCACTACGACACCATCGAGGCGTTCCAGGCCGCCAGCCTGCTCGACGTCCACCTCGAGACCGGCCGCACGCACCAGATCCGGGTGCACTTCTCCGCGGTCCGCCACCCCTGCGCGGGTGACCTCACCTACGGCGCCGACCCGACGCTGGCCAAACGCCTCGGTCTGGAACGGCAGTGGTTGCACGCGCGTCAGCTCGGCTTCCACCATCCCGCCGACGGTCGCTGGCTGGAGATCACCAGCGAGTACCCCGACGATCTGGCGGGCGCCTTGGACGTACTACGCAATGCCTGACGACCCGCGGTCGTCCGAACCGGCGCCGGATACGGCGTCGGACGACCGCGGGAATTCATCGGCCGGGCAGGCGCCGCGGGACGGTGGTCCGGGTTCGACCGCCGAGGACCTCGGGAACATGCCCGCCGAATCGACTGCCGCCGAAGATGATTCAGCCGACCGGCAGATGTCGCTGCGCAACTCGGTGATCTTCGGGATCGCGGCTGTCGGCGCGGCGATCCTGTTGGTGATCGCCTTCCGCGAGCCGCGGCCCGCGTCGGCGGTGGCCACCGATCGACTGGGGCCCGCGCCCGGCGAGCAGGTCGAGCACTACCTGGTCGACGCGAAGGCTTCCCTCGACGGCGCCGATACCGACCAGCACTGGGCGCTGGTGTCGTTCACCGAATACATCGCACCCCAACAGCTTCCGGCCACGGCCGACGGCTTGCGGATCTCCGGGGTGATCCAGCACGTGCCGGTCGACCGGGTGCAGACACCGGTGATCACCGTCGCGACGCCGGGCGGTGACGAACCCGCGGTGAAGTCCGGCGAGGCAGCCGCGGGATTGGTCGCGGCCCAGCAGTTCCGCGACGAGCGCAGCGCCGCGATCGCGCACGTCACCGAGAGCCGACTGCGTGCGGGCTGCGCGTGCACGGCGGGCCTCGTGGTGCGCGGCACCCTGCCCCAATTACGTGACCTGGCAACACAACCCGGCGTCAGAGCAGTGCAGGCGTTGCCGGCCGACGCCGTCGCGGGACGGTTCGCGGTGAGTCCCCTACTTCCCGGCAGCAGCGACACCGTCGCACCGAGCCCCGACGACGGCCCGGTTCCCACCGAGTAGGTCCGCGCCGCTCGATCGCGCCGAGCCGCTGCGTCTACGGCCGATCACTGCCGCGACGCGTCTCGGCCATCACCCACAGCTCGCGGGCCCGGTCGACATCTCCGGCCTGGTCATAAGCGGCTGCCATCAATTCCAGCGCATCGACGTCGAGCCGATCGATCTGCCCGATGAGGTCGGCGAACAGATCATCCAATTCGTCGGGGGTCACCGGGTGGTCCCGAGACGGTGCGACAGCGGCAGCAATACCTCCATAACCGGCAAAGGTACTCCAACACCGAATGTTCGTCGGGCACAAGGGTTCTCGAAACCACCCGACCCGCGTCAGCGGCCGGTCACGCCCCCTGCGCGCCCACCGGGGGAAAGAGCTTGCCCGCGCCGCCCGAGCGCCGCGCCTGCACCCACCATGCCAGCTCGACCAGCACGATGCCGATCACACCGCAGACCACCGCCGCCAGCGTCAGGCGCGGGTTGGACGGGTCGAGTTTGAAGAACTCGCGGGTGAACGGGATCGTGAACAGCGCGACATAGGCCAGCACGGACACCGCGATCAGCACCACCTTCCACCACACATACGGCCGCGCGACCAGCACGAGCACCCACACGGCGATCATGATCAGCGTGATCAACGCGGTGGTGCCCGCCTGCACCTTCTGCGTTTCCGTGGCTTCCGGTCCGGCGTAGGCGATGAGGTAGGCCACGAACGTCGCCACGCCGATCACCACGCCCGAGGGCACGGCCAGACGCATCACCCGGCCGACGAAGCCGGTGCGGGCGCGCTCGTTGTTCGGCGCGAGCGAGAGCACGAACGCGGGGATGCCGATGGTGAACCAGGCCGCGATGGTGACGTGGCGCGGCAGGAACGGATACCCGATGGGGTCGTAGCCGAAGATCTGCGAGCCGACACCGGCCAGCCCGACGAGGAAGGCCAGCAGCACCGAGTACACGGTCTTGGTGAGGAACAGGTTCGACACGCGTTCGATATTGCCGATCACCCGGCGCCCCTCCCCCACCACGTAGGGCAGGGTCGCGAACTTGTTGTCCAGCAACACGATCTGCGCCACCGCGCGGGTGGCCGGGCTACCGGCGCCCATCGCGACACCGATATCGGCGTCCTTGAGCGCCAGCACGTCGTTGACGCCGTCACCGGTCATGGCGACGGTGTGCCCGCGCGATTGCAGCGCACCGACCATGGCGCGCTTCTGATCGGGACGCACCCGGCCGAAGGTGGTTTCGTGATCGAGCATGTCGGCGAGCGCGGCCGGATCGTCGGGCAGGGTGCGCGCGTCGACGGCGTGGTCACCGCCGGGCAGGTCGAGCGAGGAGGCGACCGCGCCGACCGATACGGCGTTGTCGCCGGAGATCACCTTGATCGAGACCTGCTGACTCGCGAAGTATTCCAGCGTCGCCTTGGCATCGGGACGCACCTTCTGTTCGAGCACCACCAGCGCGGCGGGCTCGACCCGGCCTGGCGCGTCCTCGGCGTCGACCGCACGGTCGCTGCGTGCCAGCAGCAGCACGCGCAGCCCCGACGAGCCCAGTTGCTCGGCGTGGGCGGCGTCCTCGGAGTCGGGGTCGAGCAGCACGTCGGCGGCGCCGAGCAGCCAATCACCGTGGTCGCCATAGGAGATGCCGCTCCACTTCTTGGCCGAGGAGAACGGCGCGACGGCGGTCTGCGACCAGCCGGGCGAGTCGGGCAGCGCTTCGGCGATGGCCTGGACGCTGGCATTGGGGCGCGGATCGTCGCTCGCCAGCGCGGCCAGCGCGGCCTTCACCTGTGCCTCGTCGAACGCGCCGAGCGGTTCGACCTGCGCCAGGCGCATACCGTTCTCGGTGAGCGTGCCGGTCTTGTCCGCGCACACTACGTCGACCCTGGCCAGGCCCTCGATCGCGGGCAATTCCTGTACCAGGCACTGACGTTTACCCAGGCGGACCACACCGACCGCGAAGGCGATCGACGTCATCAGGACCAGGCCCTCGGGGACCATCGGCACCAACGCCGCGACCATGCCGGTGACGGCCGGGCGCCACGATTCCCCGCTCGAGACCAGCTGGTTGTAGATGCTGAGCAGGCCGGCGGGAATGAGCAGGTAGGTGATGAATTTCAGGATCTTGTCGATGCCCGAACGCAATTCGGAGTGCACCAGCGTGAACTTGCTGGCCTCCTCGGCCAGTTTCGCCGCGTAGGCGTCCTTGCCGACCTTGGTGGCGCGGTAGGCGCCCGAACCCGACACCACGAAACTGCCCGACATCACCGGCGCGCCGACGCCCTTGTCGATCGGGTCGGCCTCGCCGGTCAGCAGCGATTCGTCGATCTCGAGCGCGGCGGCCTCCTCGACCTCACCGTCGACCACGATCTGGTCGCCGGGGCCGAGCTCGATCAGATCGTCGAGCACCACTTCGCCGGGGGAGATCTGCTGGGCGACGCCGTCGCGGCGCACCGTCGGCTTGGCCTGGCTGACGATCGCCAGCTCGTCCAGGGTCCGCTTCGCCCTGACCTCCTGGATGATGCCGACCGCGCTGTTGGCCACGATGAGCAGCCCGAACATACCGTCGATGATCGAGCCCGTCGACAGCACCAGCAGGAACAGCACACCGAGAATGGCATTGATGCGGGTGAACACATTCGCGCGGACGATCTCGCCGACCGACCGGCTCGCCCTGGCGGGGACGTCGTTGGTGCGCCCGTCGCGGCGGCGCTCGTCGACCTGTGCGGCGGTGAGCCCGGCAGCCGCCGGTTCCTGCACGGAAATGGACATGCTCGCCAGATTAGCCGGTCGTAACATGGGATGAATGCAGCGCAGCTCATCCCCGCCCGGTGTCGTTTTCGGGGCGGGGGCCTACCTCATCTGGGGTTCGTTCGCCGCCTTCTTCGGACTGTTGTCGTTCGCCTCGCCCGCCGAGGTGGTGGCGCAGCGGATCGTGTGGACGCTGGTCGTGGTCCTGCTGGTGCTCACGCTGACGGGACGGCTGGGAAACCTGCGCGGCATCGATGCCAGGACCTGGCGCCTGGCGGCCGCGGCCTCGGCGGCCTTGTCGCTGAACTGGGGTGTGTACGTCTTCGGCGTCACCACCGGGCACATCGTCGAATGCGCGCTCGGTTACTTCATCAACCCGCTGGTCACCGTTGCCATCGGCGTGTTGCTGTTCCGGGAGCGGCTCACCAGGGCGCAGTGGGCGGCGTTGGGGCTGGGTGCGCTGGCGGTGGTGGTGCTCACCGTCGACTACGGCAGGCCGCCGGTGATCGCGCTGATCCTGGCCTGCTCGTTCGCCACCTACGGGCTGGTGAAGAAGGTGATCCGGCTCGACGCGCTCCCCGGCATCGCGGCCGAGGGGATTGTCGCCGTGCCGTTCGCGCTGGCTTTTCTGATCGTCTCGATGGCCACCGGCCGCAGTGAGATGACCTCCAGCCCCGCCCATTTCGGTCTCATGCTGGCCACCGGGCCGGTCACGCTGCTGCCGCTGCTGCTGTTCGCCGTCGCGGCCAAGCGGGTCCCGCTCTCGACGATGGGCATTCTGCAATACCTCACCCCCGCCCTGCAGATGGCCTGGGGCGTGGCGGTGATGCACGAACCCATGCCCGTGTCGCGCTGGGCCGGATTCGCCCTGATCTGGACGGCGCTGGCGGTGTTCACCACCGACGCCCTGCTGCGTGCGCGCCGCACCAGGCAGCTCTCGGTGGCAGAGACGGTGGACGCGACCACGCACTAGCCCATTCGGTGTCACACCCGAAGCTCGATTCGGTGTCACACCGGCACGAATCGCCGGAGGACCACAAGCCGACCGGTAGGCTTGCCCATCGAACAATCGGATAGTGGGCACACCCGAGAGGGGTGGATTCTGTGCACGATGCGGGGTACTCGGATCGGGTCGCCGGCGTGCTGGTCGGTACCGCCGCCGGCGACGCGCTGGGGGCAGGCTACGAGTTCACACATCCCGGACCGGACACGGTGATCGACATGATCGGCGGCGGAGTATTCGACTGGGCGCCGGGCGAGTGGACCGACGATACGTCGATGTCCGTCGCCGTGGCGGTCGCCGCTGCCGGCGGCCCGGGCATCGATCTCGACGCGGTCGCGGCCGGGTTCGTCTCCTGGTACGACTCGAAGCCGCCCGACATCGGGAACCAGACGCGAAACGTGTTGTCCGCCAGACCTTCCTCCGCACTGGATATGCAGGCGGTGGCGATGTCGCTCACCGGCCGAACCGGTGGCAACGGCTCGCTGATGCGGACCGCGCCGGTCGCGCTGGCCTATCTCGACGATGCCGCCGAATGCGTCGCGGCGGCGGGCCGGGTCGGGTTGCTCACGCACCACGACGACAACGCTGTCGAGGCGTGCAAGATGTGGACCTACGCGATCCGGCATGCGGTACTGAACGCCGATTTCGACGGCGTTCGCGAATACGTCAGCGGCTCACCCCAGTCCGACTATTGGACCGACCGTCTCGACGAAGCGGAGAAGGGCACGCCCGCCGACTTCCCGAACAACGGCTGGGTCGTGCACGCCCTCCAGACCGCGTGGTGGGCGATCACGACCACCGATCAGTCGACGCCCGAGCACCTTCCGCTCGCCTTGGAGGCGTGCGTCCGGGCCGGAAACGACACCGACACCACCGCGGCCATCGCGGGGGGCCTCCTCGGCGCCCGCTGGGGCGCCTCGGCGGTCCCCGCTCGCTGGCGCGCCATCCTGCACGGCTACCCCGGCCTCACCGGCGCCGACCTGCCCGATCTGGCCCTGCGCATCGCCACCAACTCCCGCTGACGGTGGGCAGCTGATCACCACACCGTGGTGCGGACCGCACTCGGCGGCGCTCCCCTGGCAGCGTGGTGATCGACCGGCCCACCGCCGTGGCTACCAGGCGGTGATGATCGGACCGGGGGTCCAGGTGCCCCAGCGGTTTTCGGAGTCGACGGTGATCTTCGCGGGGCCGGCGGTGGGGTCGAGGGGAAGGTACTGCTCGAGGGAGCCCCAGTCCCTGTCCCAGTCGTTGTTCAGGTACGTCGGCAGGGTGCGGGCAGTGAAGAGGAGCTGGGTCCAGCCGAGCGGGCCGCCACCGTCGTGGCCCTGCCAGAGGTTGGTGATGGTGGCACCGTTGCGGTCGGGCAGGATGCGGTATTCGGGGAGCTCGGCGACGCCGTTGTAGGTGGGCATCTGGTTCTGGCACGGGAAGTGCAGCCCCACAGCCCAATCCAGCAGCACCGGCGCCGCACGGCCGACCAGCGCGCTGAGCGTGGTGGTCTGCGGCATGCGCGGCGGGGTGAGAGCGAGCCACTGGTCGGGGCCGAGATCCTTGTCGGCGGCGACCAAGCGGACAACGCTCGTCTCGGACGGCAGCTGATCCATCGGGACGCGCAGATTGCGCCACATCGGCGCCGGGCCGATATCGGTCGGCGCGATCTGGCCGGTCACGGTGACGGTGCCGTCGGCCGCGGCGGTGCCGTATTCGAGGGCCAGTTCCTGGCCGGGGTGGACGATGCCGTCAGCGTCGACCGAGCGGATCCGGCCTGCCACCGACATCGCCAGCAGCGGGCCGCGCGGGCCGTCCGGCAGCCGGAACCAGCCCGTGGTCAGCGCGGCGGGCTCCTGGGCACCGGGGCGGTAGCTGCCCAGAACCGGGGTCGCGGGGTCGAGACCGAAGGGCAGTTGCAGCGAGCCCTGTCGTGATTCCGAGCCCGCCGAGGTGGAGGCGTCGCGCAGCTTGTCGGGGTCGTCGGATACCGAATTCGCTTGGCCGGTGGTCGATTCCACCTCGTCGGAGGTGAGCACCGGCGCGACTCCGCCGGCCCGGAAGCCGGTGGAGTCGGTGCCGTTCATCGTGCTGGTCATGTCGCCGGACAGCGGCGCGAGCATCGAGGCGTTCGGGTCGGTTTCGACGAGCACCTCGTCGGCCATCCCGCACCCGCCGGCGAAGGCCGCGGAGAGGTTGGAGCCGGCCAGGGAGTACGCGGGATACTGGGCGACGGTGGCCTTGGCGAAGGATGCCACCTCGAACAGCACCATCACCGCGGCGGCGACAGCGAGAACGGGTGTCCCCGCGAACCAGCCGACCTCGGCCTTCGGGTTCAGGTTCGGATGGACGTGGTACCACGCGGCCGCGGCGAGCGCGAGCAGGGTCAGACCGACGAACACGGTCGAGACGCCGTATCCGGCGACGGTCGGCGGCTTGTCCCACCAGGGGATCCCCCACGAGGAGACGTACCAGTAGCCGTTGGCGCCGACCCAGGTCATGGCGAGGGCGAAGAAGACACCCGCGGCGAACAGCGCGCGATTACGCATCGGCCGCAGGACGTGCGCGCTCACCGCGACCGCCGTCACCGCGGCGACACAGGTGGCCAGGCCCGCGAACACGCCGAACTGGTGGGTCCACTTGGTGGGCGAGAACATCATCAGCACCATGGCGGCCAGGGTGATGCCCAGCATGCGCCGAGTCGGGCCGACGGCGATGCCGGGGATACGGCCGCCGCGCCGCAACATGACGGCAGTGCACACGATCAAACCGATCAGCATCGCGAAGACACCGAATCGCCTGGTCAGCCAGCCATCAGCATTGAGCTGCAGAAGATATTGATAGCGCAGGAACTCGAAGAACCAGGACTCCCCCGGCCCGATCACGCTGTGCACGGCGAACATCTCCCGCACCCCGGCGAACGTCCGGTCGGCGAAGACGACGGTGAGCACCACCGTGCCCGCGGCCAGGATCGGCAGCAGTTGCGCGAGGTAGCCCACCGACTTCGACCGCGTCACGATCATCGCGGTGACGACACGCGCGCCGGCCACCAGCGCGCCGAGGCAGATCAGGCCCGAGGGTGCGCCGGTGAGGGTGAACGCGGCCACGATCACCGCGACGGCGAACGGCACGAGCCGCCGGGTCGCGATCGCTCGTTCGACCGATACCCAGGTGACCAGAACACCCAGCGCGACAACGAATTCCGCGCGCAGCCCGTTGTTGTAGGGCAGCCAGAAGGCCAGAAACACGAAGGCCGCGGTCCAGGTGGCGATGCGTTCGCGGCGCACCGCGACGCCGAGGCGGGGCAGCACTTCGCGGCTGATCAACCACCAGGTGAGCACGCCCGCAGCGAGGGCGGGCAGCCGAACCAGCGGGCTGACCGCGGAGATGTGGGTGAGCCAGCCGATGATGTCGACATAAGGGGTGTAGAACGGGCCCTCGTCGACGCTGAACCAGCGGTAGTAGTTGGACATGTTGCCCGAACTGCGCGCACCTCTCGCCATCCCGAGGATGTAGCCGTCATCGGAGGTGTTGGCGCCGATGAAATGCCAGACGAGCAGCACCGCGAACACCAGCCAGTCGACCGGGCGCAGCCGCCACCAGCGTTGCGGCAGGAATCGGCGCGCGGAGCGGCCGTCGAGGGCGTCGAGACGGTGCAGGGCGAACAGTGACACCGCGGTGGCCACCAGGCACAGCACGATGGCGGCCAGTTTGAGCCAGGTCGGCGACGACGTGTAGCGGGCGTCGACGTCGACGCGCACCGCCAGGTCCGCGGGGGCGGCGCCGGTGAGCTCACTGAACACACCCACGACCTGGGGACGCAGGTCGGCGGCCACGGCGGCGCCCGTACCGAGACCTGACGTAGTGACCGTGGATTCCTGCGGAGTGATCGCGATCGTCAGCGCGCAGGAGCGGTCGAGCACGTCGGCGAGCGGGGCCGTCCACACCAGGGTCGAACGCGAGACCACGTCCACCCGGCCGGGGCGTTCGGCGGTGTCGGCGACCACCTTCACGACGAAGCCGTACTTCTCCATATCGGCCGATTGCCGCGGCACGGTCGAGACCGCGACACCGCCGGTCGCGGCCAGCGAACTCAGCGCGGCACACGGCACCGTCGCCGAGAGGGCGGCGGGTGCGTAGGCGACGAGCGGCGATTCGACCGCGGCGGGCGACCCCTGCTGGGGCCAGGACACCGTCGCGGCGTCGACCCGCACGGGCAGGAACGGGATCACCGCGGCGCTGAGAATGCCGATCAGTCCCGCGACGATCGCGACGATGCGCGCCCACCCCGGGCGATCACGTCGCGCCGGCTCCGACACATCCTTGGGCGGATGCCCCTGCCGCACGATCGTCTCTACCACGGGGCCCGATAGTAGCCGCGCCACCGGCAGCAGGCGAAACACCGTCGCGACTCACACGCGAAAGCCCCGCCCGGAAACATCCGAACGGGGCTCGAGCGTGGCAGATCAGGGGCAGGCGACCGAGGTCTGACCCAGGTTGGTCATCATGCCGCAGGCCCACGACTTCTGGACCTTCCACTTGCCGTCTTCGGCCACGAACGGCACGTCGACGACATTGGTCTGGCCGTTGACGGTGAAGTTGGCCTTGGCGTTGACGCTGTCACCGAAGGAGGTCACCTCGGTGACCTGCACCTGCACATTGGCGTCCGAGGCGGCCTGGGCCAAGCGGTTCGGCAGCTCGGGGTCGGCCTCGCCGCCCTGCACGAAGTCCAGCTTCTGGTCGTTGGGGACCGCGGGATCCAGCGCGGTGGTGAGCTGCTGGTTGAGCTGTTCCACGGTCGGCACGGGGGGCAGGTCCGTGGCCGCCGAAGCCGAAGCCTTCGCGCTGGTGGTGGCTTTGGCGGCGGGCTTGTCACCCTTGTCGTCGCTGCACGCGCTCAGGCCGAGGGCGGCGACCACGGCCAGTCCGGCGATCGCTACACGTCCGGTCGTACGAAGCTTCAACTGCTCGTCCTTTGCGTTCGAGGGGGGAGTCGTTCCATCGCGGTAGCCGAGGCTACTCTTCACGCGAGACTGGCGAGCGGATCGGCCCGTGTCAGCCCCGTGTCGTCGGCTGGAAAGGTACGCGCCGCACCGGGACCTGTCGAGCTGGTCTCGAATCGCACGGTCACCACGCCGTAGCCCGCGCCCTGCACCCAGCCGTGCCCGAATTCCGGATGATGCACATCCATTCCCGGAAACCACAGTCCCACAGGCAGATTCGGCTCTTCCGGTGACGGCGGCGGCGGATCCTCGTCGGTGCCGAGATCGGCGGGCACCGCCTGATCCAGTTCGGGGAACAGCGATTCCTGGCGCACCAGCGACAATCCCCCGTACCCGACACCGACGAGCCGGATCGGGCCCAGTTCCGCGGGATCGATCGCCGAACGCTGCGCGGCCGCGGCCAGGGTGGTCAGGTCGGCGGTGGCGTACGGCAGGGTGAAGGACCTGGTCACGATGCCCATATCGGATTTCTTGAGTTTGAGGACCACGGTGCGGGCGGCGCGGCCGTCGCGTTCGAGCCTGCGATGCGCCGACGCGGCCATCGCGGTGACGGCGGCCCGCAGGTCGGCCATCGTGACGATGTCGCGCTCGTAGGTGTTCTCGGCGCTGATCTGCTTGGCCTCGGCGCGTTCGGTGACCGGGCGATCGTCGATCCCGCGCGCGAGCCGGTGCAGGGCGGCGCCCATGCTGCCGCCGAGGGTCGAGACGGCCTCCGATTCCGGCAGCGCGGCGAACGCGCCGACCGTCTCGATGCCGAGGCTGCGCAGCCTCGACTCGGCGACCGGGCCGATCCCCCACAGCTTGCGCACCGGCAGCGAGGCGAGCAGCTCGCCCTGCTCCGAGGGCGAGATGACCCGCATCCCATCGGGTTTGGCGAGACCGGAACCGATCTTGGCGAGCTGTTTCCCGGTCGCCGCGCCGATCGAGGCGGTGAGCCCGGTCTGCGCTCGGACGAGCGCGCGCAGCATCGCGCAGTAGTCCTCGACCTGCGCGACACTCGCTCCGGCCAACTCGGCCGGTTCGGCGAAGGCCTCGTCGAACGACAGCGTCTCCAGCACCGGGACACAGCTGCGCAACGCGTCGAACACCTGCCCGCTCAGCACCGAGTACAGCGCGCCACGCGGCGGGACGACCACCGCCGACACGCCGATCAGCCGCCTGGCCTGGTGCATCGGCATGGCCGAACGCGCGCCGTAGACCCGAGCCTCGTAGCTGGCCCCCGCGACGACGCCACGCTGACTCGCCCCGCCCACGAGGACCGGGCGGCCACGCAGCGTGGGTCTGGTCAATTGTTCTACCGAGGCGAAGAAAGCGTCCATATCGATATGCAGCACCCAGCGACGGGCGGTGACCGCCGCATCGGGCCTGGCCGGAGCCCCGGCGACAGGAGTGTGAGTGCTCACGAGCGCAATCTACGCCGGGTCACCGACAATTCCTCGAGCCCGTTGCCAGCCGTCGCACACCGATCACACAGCCGAATATGTGATGATCGGGAGATGAAGATCCGCAAGGCTGTCATTCCGGCGGCGGGAATCGGCTCCCGGCTGCTTCCGCTGACCAAGGCGACGCCGAAGGAGATGCTGCCGGTCGGGGACAAACCGGTCATCGAGCACACCGTGCGTGAGTTGGTGGCCTCCGGGATCACCGACATCACCATCGTCGTGAGCAGCGGCAAGTCGTTGATCCAGGATCACTTCCGGCCCAATCCGGCACTGGTCGCGCAGCTGCGCGCCGACGGCAAGTCCGCCTACGCCGACGCCGTGGAGGAGGTCGGCGAGCTCTCCCGCGAGGGCCACATCACCTACCTCGACCAGCACGGCCCGTACGGCAACGGCACGCCGGTGCTCAACGCCGCACGTCATCTGGGCGACGAGCCGATGCTGGTGCTGTGGCCCGACGACGTGTTCGTCGCCGAGGTACCGCGCGCTCAGCAGCTGATCACCGCCTACGAATCCACCGGATGCCCGGTGTTGGCGCTGCTGCCGATGTCGCCGGGTGAATCGCAGCGCTACGGCGTGCCCGTGGTGCGTGAGGACCTCGACGACGGCCTGCTGCGCATCTCCGGCCTGATGGAGAAGCCCAAGCCCGAAGACGCGCCGTCGGCCTTCGCCGCGATCGGTGGCTACGTGGTGACGCCGGGCATCATCGACGAGCTGCGCATCCAGACCGAGAACTGGTACACCCACCAGACCGGCGAGGTGTACCTGACCGACGCGATCAACAACTACGCCGCCGAGCACGCGGTGTACGGCCAGGTCATCCAGGGCCGCTGGTACGACACCGGCAACCCGGCCGACTACCTGGTGGCCCAGTTCGCCTCGGCACTGGCCCATCCCGAATACGGCCCGCTGTTGCGTCAGCTGGTGGACGAGAACTAGAACCGGCGAATCGCGAAGATATCGAATTCGCGCAACGGGTGCAGGCCGACCGGGACGCCCCAGTCATGGGCGTCGAGCAGCTGGCCCAGGCCCGCGTAGATGCCGACGTGGGAGCCGTCGCCGTTGAGGATGACGACATCGCCGGGTGCCAGGCCGCCGAAGGTCACCGGAAGTCCGACCTTCGCCTGCTCCCACGTGGTGCGCGGCAAGGTGACGCCGACCTGCCGGAATGCCCATTGCACCAGCGCCGAGCAGTCCCAGGAATGCGGTCCCACGGCGCCCCACTCGTAGGGTTTGCCGAGCTGGGTCATGGCGGCGGTGAGTGCGCCGATGCCGGTGGCGCTGGGCAGCGGAATCATGCCGGAGCCGCTGGAACTCCCCGACGAGGAACCTGACGTCCCCGAGCCCGACGAGCTGCCCGGCTGCGACCACACGGGCCCAGCGAGGACCATGGTGGTGGTGACGGTGGCGACGAAGCCGAAGGCCAACCGTCCCAGGAGTTTTCGCTTCATGTGCGCGCCCTTCCTCACGGCCGGGAGCTGAGCTTCCGGCTGGTCGGCTATCGGGCGGCATCGCCTGATCCGGGTGAGCCACCCACTGATCCGGTGTCGCGCCGGGATGTGGCCATCATCGGCGCGGCACCGTTTCCACAGGACAAACGTCACGAGCAGTCACTGTCGCCTCAGCGGTTCCATGCGCATCAGCAGTAACGTCACAATTCTGCACGACTGTGCGGCCACTCGGCGACTTCTGCCGGTCGTGACGGCGTGGCCACGAGGTTGCCGGGCCGACGGTCGGGTCGAAGCCGAGTCGTGGGCGTATCCGGTGAGTCGCCCCGGTCTCGCGTGATCAGCCGATGAGTTTCAGAGCCGCCTCGATGCCGGCGCGCACGGTGTCTGTGTCGCCTACGCCGCCGCTGATGGTGACGCCGTCGCGGGTGAGCAGCAGGGCGCGGGCCGCGTCGCCGGGGGCGGAGTGACCGCCGGCGCGCAGGTGTTCGGCCATGAGTTCACGGAACCAGGTGCGGTAGTCGTCGACGACGCGGCGGACCGGGTGCGCCGGGTCGGTGAATTCGACGGCGGCGTTGAGGAACGGGCAACCGCGGAAGCCGGGGCCGCAGCTGATGTCACGGAGCGCGTCGAAGGTGGTGGCGATCGCGGCGAAGCCTTCGCCCTCGACCGATTCCAGCGCCTCGCGCTGGCGCGCGTATTCGCGCTGCAAATAGGCGACTACCAGGTCATCTTTGCTCTTGAAGTGCCGGTAGAACGTGGCCTTGGCGATACCGGCCTCGGCGATGATCCGGTCGATGCCCACCGTGTGGACACCCTCGGCATAGAACAACCGGGTTGCTGTATCGAGCAGACGTTCACGAGCCGCACTCATCGCCTGACCTGTGTCCTTTCCGGGATTCAGCGCTTTCCCTTGACGATACCAGACAGGTCTGTCTACTCTGAGATCACAAGCGAACAGACAAGTCTGTCTAGGAGGACACCATGGCATCCATCTACACCGCAGTAGCCACCTCGGTCGGCCGCGACGGCCGTTCCTACAGCGACGACGGCGTGCTCGATCTGACGCTCGCCCGCCCCAAGGCGATGGGCGGCGACGGCGCGGGCACCAACCCGGAGCAACTCTTCGCGGCGGGCTATTCGGCCTGTTTCGCCAGTGCGCTGCAGTTGGTCTCCAAGCGGATGAAGCTGGACGCCGACGACGCGTCGGTAACCGCCGAAGTCGGCCTGAACCCCCTCGACGGCGGCCGGTTCGGACTCTCGGTCGTGCTGCGGGTGGAACTGCCCGAGCACCTGCACAACGAGCAGGGGCAGCAGCTCATCGAGGCGACCCACCAGGTGTGCCCGTACTCCAACGCCACCCGGGGCAACATCCCGGTGGAACTGGTCGTCGAGTAACCGCATTCACGCGAAAAAGGGCGGGACCAGCTGGTCCCGCCCTTTTTCGCTGTCCCGACGTACTAGACCTTCGCGACCGATACCTTCACGCCGCCCGTGATCTCGGCGGCATCGGCACCGGCGTCACCGAAAGTCAGTGTGGTGGCGAGGATTTCCCCGGCGATCAGGTCCCGGTGGGTCGCAGCCCACTCGGCCCGCTCCGCGGGCACGTCCAGCACCACACTGATCCGGTCGGACACCTCCAGACCCTGCGACTTGCGGGTTTCCTGCAGGTCGCGGATCAGGTCGCGGGCCCAGCCCTCGGCCTCGAGCTCCTCGGTGACCACCGAGTTCAGCACCACCAGGCCGGCATTGCCGGGCAGGGCGGCAGTGAACTCGGGTTCGGCGGCCACCAGACGCTGGGTGTACTCCTCGGGCAGCAGGGTGATCCCGGCGGCGGTGACGACACCGTCGGCGGACTCGCTCCACTCCCCCGCCTTCACGGCCTTGATCACCGTCTGGACCTGCTTGCCGATGCGCGGTCCCGCGGCGCGCGCGTTCACGACCAGCTCGAACCGGCCGTGCGCGGAGACGTCGGTGGTCAGGTCGACCTTCTTGACGTTGACCTCGTCGGCGATCAGCTCGGTGAACGGCGCGAGCCGCTCGGCATCGGCCGCGGCGATGGTGACCTCGGCCAGAGGCAGCCGCACCCGCAGGTTCTGCGCCTTGCGCAGGCTCAGCACCGTCGAGCACACCACCCGCACCTCGTCCATGGCGGCGACGAGTTCGGGATCGTGCGGCAGCTCGGTCTCGGTCGGCCAGTCGGTGAGGTGCACCGAACGCTCGCCGGTGAGCCCCCGCCAGATCACCTCGGTGATCAGCGGCAGCAGCGGCGCGGCGAGCCGGGTGACCACTTCCAGCACCGTGTGCAGGGTGTCGACCGCGTCGCGATCCTCGGACCAGAACCGCGAACGCGACCGGCGCACATACCAATTGGTGAGCGCGTCGGCGAACCCACGCAACTCGTCGGCGGCACCGGCGATGTCGTAGGTTTCCAGGGCCTCGGTGACCACGTCGCGGGTGACCGCGAGTTTGGCGAGGATGTAGCGATCGAGCACGTTCGGCGAATCCGTGCGCCACACACCGGGCTTCGAGGCGTAGAGCTGCAGGAAGGTCCACGCGTTCCACAGCGGCCGCATCGCATGGCTCACACCCTCGCGGATGCCACGTTCGGTGACGATGAGATTGCCACCACGCAGGATGGGCGAGCTCATCAGGAACCAGCGCATGGCGTCGGAACCGTCGCGGTCGAAGACCTCGTTGACGTCGGGGTAGTTGCCCTTCGACTTCGACATCTTGAGGCCGTCCTCACCGAGCACGATGCCGTGCGCGGCCACGGTTTTGAACGACGGCGAGTCGAACAGCGCGGTGGAGAGCACGTGCAGGGTGTAGAACCAGCCGCGCGTCTGCCCGTTGTACTCGACGATGAAATCGCCGGGGAAGTGGCTGTCGAACCACTCCTTGTTCTCGAACGGGTAGTGCACCTGGGCGTAGGGCATCGAGCCCGACTCGAACCAGCAGTCGAGCACCTCGGGGACCCGGCGCATCGTCGAATTCCCGGTCGGGTCATCGGGATTGGGCCGGGTGAGGTCGTCGATGTGCGGGCGGTGCAGGTCGGTGGGGCGCACGCCGAAGTCGGCCTCGAGCTGGTCCAGCGAACCGTAGACGTCCACGCGCGGGTAGGCCGGATCGTCGGAGACCCAGACCGGGATCGGGCTGCCCCAGTAGCGGTTCCGGCTGATGTTCCAGTCGCGCGCACCTTCGAGCCACTTGCCGAACTGTCCGTCGCGGATGTGCTCGGGCACCCAGCTGATCTGCTGGTTCAGCTCCACCATCCGGTCGCGGAACTTGGTGACCGCGACGAACCAGGACGGCACGGCCATATAGATCAGCGGCTGACCGGAGCGCCAGCTGTGCGGGTACGAGTGCTCGATCGTCTCGTGCCGCAACAGCTTTCCGGCGGCCTTGAGATCCTTGATGATCACCGGGTTGGCGTCGAAGACCATCAGACCCTCGTACGGCGGCACCATCGAGGTGAACTTGCCCGCCGGGTCGAGTGGCTGGACGATCTCGATGCCGTTGGCCGTGGCCACGTCCATGTCCTCTTCACCGAAAGCCGGTGCGAGGTGGACGATTCCGGTGCCGGAGTCGGTGGTGACGTAGTCGGCGGTGAGCACGCGGTGCGAGTTCGGGTGGCCGACGAAGAAGTCGAACGGCGGGGCGTAGGACAGGTCGGCCAGCGCCGCGCCGTCGTACTCGCCGAGCACCTCCGGCTCCTCGCCCAGTTCGCGGCTGTAGTGCGACAGACGTTCGGCGGCGAGCAGGTAGCGCTTGTCGTCGGCGCCGCGCACGTGCACATAGCGCACGTCGGGGTGCACCGCGATCGCGAGGTTGGACGGGAGGGTCCACGGCGTGGTGGTCCAGATCAGCGCGTTCGCGCCGTCCAGCGCGGCGAAGGGGTGCTCGGCGGGGACGGACAGGCGCATGTCGACGGTGACCGCGGGGTCCTGACGCATCTTGTATGCGTCGTCGAGGCGGGTCTCCTGGTTCGACAGCGGCGTCTGCTCGTACCAGCTGTAGGGCAGCACGCGGAAGCCCTGGTAGATCAGGCCCTTCTCGTGCAGCGACTTGAACGCCCACATGACCGACTCCATGAAGTCGAGGTCGAGGGTCTTGTAGTCGTTGTCGAAGTCGACCCAGCGGGCCTGGCGGGTGACGTAGTCGCGCCACTCACCGGTGTAGCGCAGCACCGACGACTTACAGGCGGCGTTGAACTCGGCCAGCCCCATCTCGTCGATCTGGGCCTTGTCGGTGATGCCGAGCTGCTTCTCGGCTTCGATCTCGGCGGGCAGACCGTGGGTGTCCCAGCCGAAGCGGCGGTCGACCTTCTTGCCGCGCATGGTCTGGAAGCGCGGGATCAGGTCCTTGACGTAGCCGGTCAGCAGGTGCCCGTAGTGCGGCAGACCGTTGGCGAACGGCGGACCGTCGTAGAAGACGAACTCACCCTCACCGTCGCGGTTGTCGATGCTGGCGCGGAAGGTGTCGTCGCGGGCCCAGTAGTCGAGCACCTGGGTTTCGAGCTCCGGGAACGTCGCGCCCGACGCCGCGCCGAAATCGACCCGGGGGTATGCGCTACCGGTAGTTGTCTCGTCCGCCATCGCGGATTGCTCCTCGTGCCGCCGCGCCGTGAGCGCGGAATGTGGGCACGGGGACGATGTCGGCGCCGGTGCGCCGTACCGCGGTACCACCCCGTTTGCCTGATCCACTCCCTGCGAAGGGTTCAGGCCTCTCGTTGTGTGAGCTGTGACGGGCTCACCCGTTCGGTTCTACTGAGCGCTGACGCGCCGTTCTTCCGAAGGCTCCCCGGTGATAGCCGGATCAGCGCCATGTGTAGTTCGATTCTAACCGGGTGCGTCCAGTGGATATTCCGCGCCCGCTCAGTTCCGCCGGGCGTGTCGGCCGGGTGAGACCGGTTCGCTCTCGGGTTTTCGGGTGGCCAGCGCGCTCACGAGCAAACTCGCGGCACCGACTACGCAGATCAGAATGCACCCCCACGCCCACACCACCGAACCGGTGGCGAGCGCTGCGACGAGCAGTCCGAAGCCGATCGCCGCTAGAACAAGCGTCAAGACGAGCATGGTGACTCCCAAGCCAACCGAGCAGCCCGACGATAACTGGGCATTCCCGAATCACGCGACGCGCTGCGTCGCGCGACTCGGGAACCAGTTTACTTGCCGCCCTTGGCGAAGGAAGCCGGAGCCAGACTGTTGGCCGAACCGTTGGTTTCGCCCGCGAACTCGCCGCCGTCGACCGGCACGGCCGACCCACGGTTCTCGAGCTCTTCCAGCTGCGATTCCAGGTAGGACTTCAGGCGCACGCGGTACTCACGCTCGAAGGTCTTCAGCTGCTCGATGCGGCTTTCCAGCACCGTGCGCTGCTGAGTGATCGTGGCCATGATCTCGGCGTGCTGACGCTCGGCGTCGGCGGTGAGCGCCTCCGCCTTGTCCTTGGCCTGCCGGATCTGGGTGTCGGAGCGGTTCTGCGCGTCGGCCAGCATCGCGTCGGACTTCTGACGCGCGTCGGCGATCATCGCTTCCGAACGGGTGCGGGCGTCGCCGACCAGTCGCTCGGAGTTTGCTCGCGCGTTCGAGAGCAGACCCTCGGCCTCGGTCTTGGCGTCGGTGGTGAGGCGGTCGGCCATCTCCTGCGCCAGGGTGAGCACCTTCGCGGCCTGCATGTTCGCGTCCGGGCCGTTGTTCTGCGCCGGCGCCGCGACGGGCATCGGAGCGGGCGGCGCGACGGGAACCGGCTGCGGAACAGGTTCCGGCGCGGGAGGAGGTGCCTGCTGTACGGGCGCCTTCGCGGCGCTGACCGGGGCAGGACCACGGTTCTTCTTGGCGTCGGCCAGCTCGGTGTCGAGTTCGGCGACCCGCTGACGCAGGTCGGCGTTCTCCTCGATCAGGCGCGAAAGCTCCTGTTCGACGAGATCCAGGAAGGCATCGACCTCGTCCTCGTTGTAGCCGCGCTTACCGATCGGCGGTTTGCTGAACGCGACGTTGTGCACATCGGCAGGAGTCAGCGGCATCGAAGGATCCCTTCACGCGTCTTTTGGAGAACTAGCAAGCGGTCTTCTCGATTCATTGTGTCACACGGAGGTCACGGGCTGACCGAGCCTACCCACGATCGACATCAGGATGAAGACGAGGAAGAGCAGGACCATTATCGAAAGATCGAGACGAATCCCCCCAAGATTCACAGGAGGTATCAACCGCCTCAGCAGTTTCACCGGGGGGTCGGTAACGGTGAAGATCACCTCGAGGACGATCACCACCACACCGGTCGGGCGCCAGTCGCGCGCGAAACTGCGAATGAACTCCACGATCACCCGACTGATGAGCAACAGCCAGAAGATGAAAAGCACGAGGTACAGAACCGCGAACAGGGCCACGGCTTCACTCTGCCGCAAAATCGGCATGGTGCAAAATGGCCGCGCCGCGCAGTGCGCGGGCGGCCATCTCGGTATCCGGTGTGTGTTCTCTATTTCTGGTTGTAGAAGCCGTTTTCGGCGATGCGGCGGCGTTCTTCCGCTGATACGTCGACATCGGCCGGTGAGAGCAGGAACACCTTCGTCGCCACCTTGTCGAACGAACCACGCAGCGCGAAAGCGAGTCCGGCCGCGAAATCGACCAGCCTTTTGGCATCGGCATTGCTCAGGTCGACCAGGTCCATGATGACCGGATTCCCTTCGCGGAACCGTTCACCGATGATCCTGGCCTCGCTGTAATCGCGCGGACGCAGCGTGGTGATCTTGGACAAGGGACCTCCGTCCTCGAAGATCCCAGGACGCCGCGCGGGTGCGGGCTCGGGGCGCAAGCGCTCCTCCAGCCTGCGCTCCTCGGCGTCGGGATCGACCGCGAGCGCACCACGAGTGGAGCCGCGCATACCGGGTGCGACACCGCCTGCCCGGAAGGACCGGCCCGACGACGGCGCCGTTTCGATCCTGGTGGGGCGACGCGGCGTCTCGTAGCGATCGTCGGCGTAGGTGTCGGCGACATAGTCGTCGCGACGCGCCTGGTAGGCCGACTTGTACGCCGGCTGCGGGAAGTCGTCGGCCTCGTCCTCGAAACGGTCGGCGCCGTAGCGGTCTTCGGCATAACGGTCGTAGCTGCGCGGACGAACGCGGCCAGCGCGCTCCTCGACGCCGCGAGGGGCATGATCGTCGACGTAGTCGTCTTCGTACTCATCGAGCGGAACCATGCCGAAGTACGCCTTGAACTTATGCAGGGTACTCATCTGGTCGACCTTCCTTCGGCCCCGGTGGCGGCCGGGTGTTGAAGTTCTTGCTCAGCGCCTCTTCAGCCCAATCGTATGTGTCGAATGTGACTGGTGAGGTTTCTTTGCTACGCCGAGGTTATCGGTCGCGCGCCCATCAGGGCGGTTCCGACACGCACGCACGTCGAACCGTGTTCGACCGCAATCTCCAAATCACCCGACATACCTGCAGAAAGTTCGGTGGCTTCGGCGTGTTGCGCGAGCAGCGAAGTGTGCAATGTCGCAAGATTCGCAAACGACACATCACTCGGGGCGTCAAGGGGCGGAATCGCCATCAGACCGGCCAGATGCAGTCCGGGCGCCTTCGCTACCAGGTCGGCCAAGGCGAGCAGATCGGCCGGTGCGACACCCCCGCGTCCGGGATCGGCGTCCAGGCTCACCTGCAGCAGCACCCGCAGCGGCGCGATACGCTCGCCGGCTGCGAGTGCGTCCTGCGCCGCCCGGTCCAGGGCATTTGCCAGACGTTCGCTGTCGACCGAGGCCACGGTGTGTGCCCAGCGCGCGACCGAGCGCGCCTTGTTGCGTTGTAAACGACCGATCATGTGCCATTCGACATCGTCGTAGGCCAGCTGGTCGACCTTCGCCGAGGCTTCCTGCTCGCGCGACTCGCCGAATTCGCGCCGGCCGAGGGCGTACAGGATGGCCACATCGGTGGCGGGGAAGAACTTCGTCACCGGGAGCAGACGGACCGAGCCCGCCGGGCGGCGGGCGGCGTCGACGGCGGCGTCGACGCGCGCGAGCAGCCCGTCGAGGCGGGCCGAGAGCTCCGCGGTGCGGTCCGTCGCGGTTTCGGTCGTCATGCGGCGGGATCCATCCAGATCACGCCGGCGATGCGGCCGGTGGGGGCGCCGCGGCGGTGGCTGAACAGGGTTTTGTCCTCGATGGTGCAGCGGGGGTCGACGGCGATTCCGGCGACACCCGCCTCGGTGAGCTGTCGGCGGATGCCCGCGCGCAGGTCGAGACCGGGAGTTTTCCGAACGGTGGTGGTCGCGCTGCCGGGCAGGTGGGCTTCCACGTCGGCGCGCATCGCGGCGGGGACCTCGTACTGACGACCCGAGGCGGCGGGGCCGAGGAAGGCCCCGATGCGGTCGACGCGGGCGCCGACCGACACCATCGCGTCCAGGACGCGCGGCACGATGCCGATCCGGGCGCCGATGCGGCCCGCGTGCACGGCGGCGATGACGCCGGCCTCGTCGTCGGAGAGCAGGATCGGCACGCAGTCGGCGGTGAGCACCACCAGCGCCAGTCCCGGCACGGTCGTGACCAGCGCGTCGGTCACCGGCACCGGTTCGGCGCGCGGCCCGTCGACGATCTCGACAGTGCGCCCGTGGACCTGCTCCATCCACACCAACCGGTCGGGAGTGAGGCCGATGCCCTCGGCCAGCCGAATCCTGTTACGGCGCACAGCTTCCGGATCGTCACCGACGTGGTCACCCAGGTTGAACGAGTCGTAGGGCGCGGCGGAGAAGCCACCGGCGCGGGTGGTGGTCACCCGGCGAACGGTCACGGTAGGAGGTGCGGAAGTCATGTGTTCGAGCGTAGTGCGGTCACCGGGTCGGGCGGTCATCGCGCGCAGTGACGTCGGTCAAGCCCGAAACGACTGGGCCGACAGGTGCTCGACCTCACCGAACGGACCGGCGCCGTCGACCGCCACGGCGATCACCGCGCGCCCGGTCACCCGGCGGACTCCGCGACGTCGAGCTCGCCGAGCTTGCGCGCGATGCCCGCGCGGCCGGCCAGTCCCAGTTTGCGCAACACTCGGCTGAGATGGTCCTCGACGGTGCGGGGGCTGAGGCAGAGGTGCTCGGCGATGGCCTTGTTGGTGTGGCCGTTGGCGGCCAGCTCGGCGACTTCGCGTTCGCGCCGGGTCAGCGCGGCCGGGGGACCGACACGCTGGGCGCCTGCGAGACGACGTTGTTCGGTGGTCACCTCGTCGAGCAGACGGGTGGCACCGGTGGCGAGGAAGACCGCGCGTGCGGAGGCGAATCGACTGGTCGCGCGACCGAAATCACCACATCTGCCCGCGATGACACCGGCGATCAACTCGGCCTGTGCCCGGTTCACCACCATTCCGGCACGCGCGAACGCCGCGACCGCTGCCTCGGCAGCCGCTGCCGCGACGGCCACCTCGCCCGTGGCGGCGGCGTACTCGGCCCGCGCCAGCGCGGCCGCACCCACCTGACTGCCGAGGTCGCCGCCCGGGGTGATCCGCACGGTCGCGACGGAATGCTCGCCGAGGTGGACGGCGTGACTCGTCGCCGCGGCGGCCGCTTCGGCACGAGCGACCAGGTCGGCGGCGGCGGCGAGGTCGCCGGTGGCTATCGCGGCGCGGGCGGCCCGGGACAGGTGTGTCGGCGTGAGCGGGCCGGGTCGGCCGTTCTGGGGTGGGGGTGCGCAGGCGGGCAGGTCCAGGGTTCGGCCGACTTCGGTGAGGGTGGTCTCCACCACCTGGCGCCACCAGCGCACGGTGGGACGTGTGAGCGCGGAAACGGTGTGCCACTGGGTGGTTACCGCCGCCGGCGGGGCTGTCAGTTGGAGAGTGCGCAGTTTCAGCGCGCCTGCGAAGGAGACCAGGTCGGGATAGCCGAAGGTGGTCGCCGCGTCGGTGGCTTCATCGGCGGCGGCGATGGCGTCGTGGAGACGGCCGAGTTTGGCCAGCGAGTAGGCGCGAACCGTGTGGAGTTCGGCGAGAGCGTAGGTGCGGCCGAAGCGGCGGCTCACCGCGATCGCACGGTCCAGGTGGTGCAGGCCGTCGGCATCGCGGTCGAGGAAGTAGGCGCACCAGCCGAACGCGGGGGCGGCGTGGACCACCTCACGCAGGACTGTGTCGGTGAGCAGGCCGAACGCTCGGCCACAGGGGTCGTAGAGCTGGGCGGCCTCGGCGATGCGCGCGTCGGCCAGGAGACCGAGACAGCGCAAGGCTGTCGCGGCGGCGCGAACGGCCGGGTCGTCGATGGCGTCGGAGTCGAACAACGCGGTGAGGCGGGCCTGGCCTTCGGAGTCCTGGCGATCCTGCATTTCCAGGATCGCGAGTTCCAGTTGCACGGGTCCGTCGCCGGGGCGGCGAGGCAGCGTCGCACCGTGCGCCAGCAGCGTGCGCGCCTGATCGACGCGACCGAGCATGCGCGCGCAACGGGCTGACAGCAGCAGCGCCTCCAGCTGGTGCCGACCCGCGGTGGCGGCAGCCGGTTCGAGGGTCTCCACCGCTCGCGCGGCCGCGCCGGACAGCAATTGCGCCCGGCCCAGTGCCAGGGCGGCGGCGAGTGGGTCGTCGGTCGCGGGCGCGATCCGCGCGGCGGCCGAAAGCCAGCGGGCGCTCGCCGCCGGGGCGTCGGCGAGCACCTGTGCGGCGGCCAGTCGCAATTCCGCGCCCGCGATCTCGTCGGCGCCGAGGAGCGTGTGCTCGAGATGACGCGCGCGCGAGGGCATCGACGCGCCACGTGCGCGCAGTGCGAGCGCGGCCCTGCGGTGCGCCAGCGCTCGCCAGCCCTGGCCGGACAGCCGGTAGGCGGCCGTGCGAATCAGCGGATGCGCGAACGTCACCGCGCCGTCGCCGATGCTGACCACGCCGCGCCGAACCAGCCCGTCCACCGCCGCGACCACCGCGCCCTCCGCGAGATCGGCTGTCGAGCACAATAATTCGAGGTCAGGGGGCAGTCCACACACCGCGATGGCCTGCGCTACCAGCCGCTCGGTATCCGGAAGCTGGGCCAGTTCGGCGCGGATCGTCCGGTCCAGCGCCGCGAAATCGTTCGACGCGGGGTCGGGTTCCTCCCCCTGCAATGCCCGATCCAATTCGCGGTCGGGCAGATCGGCGAGCAGCGTCAGGTACAGCGGATTGCCATGCGACGCGGCGAACAATCTGGCCCGCCGATCCGGTTCCTCCCCGGGCAGCAACCCGTCGACATCAGCTTCGGTGAACGGTGGAACCCGCACGTGCACCGTCCGCACCCGCGGCGCGCGGACCGATCGGGCGATCGACGGTGGGCAACCGCCGTCGCGGAAGCAGAGCAGCAGGCGGAATCCCCGCGCGGGGCGGTTCCGGATCAGAAAGGCGAGCAGCCGCACCGATTCCAGGTCTGCCCACTGCGCGTCGTCGACGACGAGCAGGGTCTCGACCGCGCCGAGCGCACGCCGCACATGGCGAACCAGATCGGCCGGGTCGCGTGAATCCGGCGTCACTCCCGAGGTCTTGGGTGCCGCCGCGGACGCATCACCCGCGCCCTCGTCCAGCTGTTCGACGATGTCATCGGCGAGATAATGCGGCTGGGACTGCGCGTCCTCGGCGCTGGTGACCACCAGGACCCGGCAACGGGCCGCGCCGATGAACTCGGCGATCAAGCGGGACTTGCCGATTCCGGCCGGTCCGTCGACCAGCAGCAACCAGGGCGCGTCCGGGCCGGTGAAAGTCGTGGTCAGCGCGGCGAGTTCGGCGGCACGGCCGACGAATGCGCGTTCGAACATGACACTCCGTACCTCACTGGCGAGATCGGCCGTGGACGGCCGGATCAGAGCATAACGGTGCCACCGCGGCGAAATTACCGTGGTTTCCCGGATGCTCGCCGGCGCCGGGTGAGGTTGGGTGATCGGGGCCTACACCGCCGAAGGGTCCGCGGTGAGGTTCTGCAGAAAGAAGGTTCGCATGACGTTCACCGGCAAGGGAATGGTTTCGCGGTTCTCGCTCGCACTGCTGGCGGTCGCGGCACTCGGTGCCGCGAGTTGCTCGGCCGTGGACAAGGTCACCGAGGTCGCCAAGGACGCGAGCAAGTCCGACACCGCCCGCTCGAAGGTCGGTGAGTGCATCAACGTGATCTCGGCGTCGGTGATCGACTCCAAGACCGAGCCGGTCCCGTGCTCGGCCGAGAACGCCGTCTACCAGGTCGTGCAGGTCCACGACAAGAAGGTCGAGTGCCACGAGGACTACACCTCCTACGAGGAGACCTTCGGCAGCGGCGGCACGGTCGCGTTCCTCTGTCTGGCCCCGAACTTCAAGGAGGGCAGCTGCTACAACGAGGGCATGATGACCGGCTACAAGTTCGTGCCGTGCACCGCGTCCGACGCCAGCTTCAAGGTCGTCACCCGCGTCGACGGTCAGGTCGACGAGCAGCTGTGCGGCGAGGACGCCGACCAGGTGCTCGTGGTCAATGATCCGAAGATCACTTACTGCCTCGGCAGCGCCAAGGGCTGATCCCCGCCCAGCACGCGAAAGCGCCCGAACTCGACAGGAGTTCGGGCGCTTTTCGTGTCTGCGAACGCTTATCGACGCATGAAGTCCGGGACGTTGATCTCGTCGTCGTCGTCGCCTTCGCGCACTTCCGGGTTGTTGACCTGGTTCATCGCGCGCTCGGTGACCCGCTGACGCTCCGACTCCCGGTACCGCTCGGTATCGCGGTAGTTCGGCGCGGCGGCCCGGCCACCGGACACCCCGGCCGTGGCGGGCTCGGTGGGACGCGACGGCGCCTCCGACGGACGTCCCTGGCCGATCTCGCCCGCGCGGCCGGAACCGATGGGGTTCACCCCGGTCCGGCTGGTCGTGACCGCGCTGGGCTCCGAACTCCGCCGAGACGGGCCGCCACCGTCGAATCCCGCGGCGATGACGGTGACTCGCACCTCGTCGCCGAGCGAATCGTCGATGACCGTACCGAAGATGATGTTGGCCTCGATGTGGGCCGCCTCCTGCACCAGCGAAGCCGCCTCGTTGATCTCGAACAGCCCGAGGTCGGAACCGCCCGCGATCGAGAGCAGCACGCCGTGCGCGCCGTCCATGGAGGCTTCGAGCAACGGCGAGTTGATCGCCGTCTCGGCCGCCTTCACCGAACGACCCTCGCCCCGCGCCGAGCCGATGCCCATGAGTGCCGATCCGGCACCCGACATCACGCTCTTGACGTCGGCGAAGTCGACGTTGATCAGGCCCGGGGTGGTGATCAGGTCGGTAATACCCTGAACACCGTTGAGTAGCACCTCATCCGCGGAGCGGAAGGCGTCCATCAGACTCACCGCGGCGTCGCCCAGCTGCAGCAGCCGGTCGTTCGGAATGACGATGAGGGTGTCGCACGACTCGCGAAGCAGGTTGATCCCCACTTCGGCCTGGTTCCCGCGCCGTTTTCCTTCGAAGGAGAACGGCCGGGTGACGACCCCTATAGTCAGGGCGCCCAACTTGCGGGCGATGCTGGCGACGACGGGGGCGCCACCGGTACCGGTGCCACCACCCTCGCCCGCCGTGACGAAGACCATGTCGGCGCCCTTGAGCACCTCTTCGATCTCGTCCTTGTGGTCCTCTGCGGCCTTGCGGCCGACTTCCGGATCGGCTCCGGCACCGAGGCCTCGGGTGAGCTCACGACCGACATCGAGTTTGACGTCGGCATCGCTCATCAGCAGGGCTTGCGCGTCGGTATTGACCGCGATGAACTCGACTCCCTTGAGTCCCTGTTCGATCATTCGGTTGACGGCGTTCACGCCGCCGCCGCCGATACCGACGACCTTGATCACTGCAAGGTAGTTGTGCGGGGGCGTCATGGGCTCTCGCCTTCCTTCGATCTTAAACCCTCAACCTCAACCATAGGGTTGGCGTTATGTCAAGTATCCGACTGCTGCGGAACGCTATTCGCAGCCACTGCGATCCCGGCGCAGGCGCGCCGAGATGAGAGCCAGAATCTTGTGCCACAAAGAATGTCGCTCACTTTACCGTGACCAGATTCGGACTCGAAACGTCGAACACGGTCCCCTCACGGGTCAGTAGTGGCAACACGACAGCAGCTTTGCGCTCACCGTCGCCCGTGCCGCCCCACACTACCTTCCTGCCATCGCGAAGGCTCAGCGAGACGTCCGAAATCGACCGTGCGACAACCTCGCCCACCTGCACCGACAAGGCGGGTGGCAGGGTGACCAGCACATCCACCGCGGCCCTGGCCGCCGCGGGCCCGGTGAACGAGCCCTCGGTGAGCAGTTTCGGGACTCCGATGGGTGATTCGGGCTCGATCGCGAATTCGACGCTCTCGGCGTCGACCAGATGGGCGCCGTCCGGTGCGTCGAAATACACCACCGGTGTTCGCTCCACGACGGTGACCAGCACTGTCGAGGGGAATTTACGCTGCACCCGGACCGAACGTACCTTCGGGATCGCGGCGACGCGCTGGGCGATCGCGGTGGTATCGATCCGTAACATCGAACGCCCGTCCGGAATTTCGAGCCGACCACGCACGTCGGCCTCCGGTACCGCCGACAGCCCGTCGACGCGCACCGTGCGCACCGACAACGCCGGTGTGAACCAGGCCAGCACCACCAGCAGGCTCACCACGACCACCCCGACCACCGTCCAGAGACGGTAGCCGTGCCACCCGCGGGCGGCGGGCATCGGCAATCTCACCGGCCGCCCTGCTGCGGCCTGGCCCGCAGGCCGTCGAGGATCTGGCTGCCGAGCATCGTCACATCGCCCGCGCCCATGGTGATCACGACGTCACCGTCGCCCGCGAGCGCGGCGACTTGCTTGCCGACCTTGGACATATCCGGCTGGTAGTGCACGGGTGTGGTCACCGACTGGGCGACCAGCGCGCCGTTGACGCCGGGCAGCGGGTCTTCCCTCGCGCCGTAGACGTCGAGAACGACCACCTCGTCGGCCAGGCTCAACGCGGTGCCGAACTCCGTGGCGAAAGTGGCGGTGCGGCTGTACAGATGCGGCTGGAACACCACGATCACCCGGCCGCGCTGCAGGCGAGCGCCGTCCCGCGCTTCCTGGGCGACCAATTGCGCGGCGGCCTCCAGCACCGCACGGACCTCGGTGGGGTGATGGGCGTAATCGTCGAAGACGCGCACCCCGTTCTCCCGGCCGGTGAACTGGAACCGGCGATGCACGCCGCCGAATCCCTCCAGACCCTGCACGATCTCGTCGACGTCGGCGCCGGTGGCGCGGGCGGCGAGCAGCGCGGCCAGCGCGTTGAGGGCCATGTGCCTGCCGGGCACCGACAGGCGCAACGACCGCGGGATGGTCTCGCCGTCGAGCTGGAACTCCACGATGCCGCCGACATCGCGCGGCTGCCAGTCGAGCAGCCGCGCGCCGACGGGCACGGGCGCGTCATCGAGATCGCCCGATCCGTAACCGAGGACCTCGATCCCGCGTTCGGCCATGCGCGGCGCGACGCGCTGGGCCAAGGCGAGCGAACCGGGATCGTCGAGACACACCACCAGCAGGCCGCCGGGGGCCAGCCGGTCGGCGAAGTCGTCGAAGACCTGGATGTAGGCCTCGTCGGTGCCGAAGTAGTCCAGATGGTCGGATTCGATATTGGTGACCACCGCGACGTCCGGGTCGTATTGCAGCAGCGAGCCGTCGGACTCGTCGGCTTCGGCGACGAAGATGTCACCGCTGCCGTGGTGGGCGTTGGTGCCCGCCTCGTTGAGCTCACCACCGACCGCGAACGACGGGTCGGCGCCGCAGTGCTGCAGCGTGACGATCAGCATCGAGGTGGTCGAGGTCTTGCCGTGGGTGCCCGAGACCAGCAGGGTCCTGTGCCCGCGCATCAGCGCGGCGAGCACGGTCGGGCGCATCAGCACGGGGATGTCGCGCCGATTCGCCTCGACCAGTTCGGGGTTGGTCTTCGGAATGGCGGCGTAGGTGGTGACCACGACCGTCGGGCCGCCGGGCAGCAGGTCGAGCGCGTCGGCGGCGTGCCCGATGCGCACCTCGGCGCCACGGGCCCGCAGCGACAGCACGCCACGGCTCTCGCGGGCATCGGAGCCGGACACCTTGCCGCCGCGCGAGAGCAGGATGCGCGCGATACCGGACATGCCCGCACCACCGATGCCGACCATGTGCACGCGTTCGAGTTCGGGTGGCAGGGCCGCGCCCGCGGACTCCCCGATCTGCTGGTCCGGCTCGCTCATCGGGCGACCTCGGTGACGATCCTGGCCACCGTGTCGGCAGCGTCGCGATGGCCTGCGCCTGCGGCGGCGCGGCTCATCTGCGCGAGTCGAGCGGGGTCGAGCAGCAGCGGAATCACCTCATCGATCACGTATTTCGGGGTCAGCTCGGCGTCGGCCACAATTGTGCCACCACCTTGCGCGACCACTGGTCGGGCGTTGAATTCCTGTTCACCGTTGCCGTGCGGCAGCGGCACGTAGAAGGCGGGCAGGCCGACCGCCGACACCTCGGCCACGGTCATCGCACCGGATCGGCACACCACCGCGTCGGCGGCGGCGTAGGCCAGGTCCATCCGCGACAGGTAGGGCACCGCCACATAGGGGGCGGGCGCGTCGGCGGTGCTCACCTCGACGCTGTTCTTGGGGCCGTGCGCGTGCAGCACCGAGACGCCCGCGGCCGCGAGTTGCGGTGCGGCGCCGGAGACGGCCTCGTTGAGGCTGCGCGCGCCCTGCGAACCACCGAACACCAGCAGCACCGGCCCCTCGGCGGGCAGGCCGAAGTGCGCGCGAGCTTCGGCGCGCAACGCGGCACGGTCGAGTCCGGTGATGGACGCACGCACCGGAATGCCGACGACCTGCGCGCCCGCCAGCCCCGAATCCGGAACAGCGGCGAGCACTTTCGCGGCGAGTTTCGCGCCGACCTTGTTGGCGACGCCGGCCTTCGCGTTGGCCTCGTGCACGATCACCGGTACCTTGCGCTTGCGACCGAACAGCCCGCCGCGCGCGGCGAGATACGCGGGCAGCGCGACGTAGCCGCCGAACCCGATGATCACGTCGGCCTGCACGTCGTCGATCACCGCCCTGGTGGCCTTGACCGAGGCGAGTACCCGGCCGGGCAGCCGCAGCAGGTCGGCGGAGGGCTTGCGCGGCAACGGCACCGGCGGGATCAGCTCCAGGGGGTACCCGCGTTCGGGCACCAGTTTCGTCTCGAGTCCACGCTCGGTACCCAAGGCGGTCACCCGGATCGAGTCGTCGAGTCTGCGCAGCGCGTCGGCGACAGCCAGCGCGGGTTCGATGTGGCCTGCGGTTCCTCCGCCTGCGACGATCACCGACAACCCGGATCGCGGGTTACTCACCTGGATCTACCTCGTTCTCTCTGTATCGAATTCGATCTCGCGAAAGCCTGCGTGGTCATGCTCCGCCGCCTCCGCCGGTCCGCCGTTTCACCGGGCGGTGTGGCATCGGGTAGGTCGGCTCCCACGCTCTTGTCGACCGTAGCGAACTCGTGCCGCGGCTTTCCGGCACCCGTCGCCTGCGGTCGGCGGGCGGCTGGCGGCGAGGGGCCTGACGTGGTCGTTCGGTTCGGGCGCGCGGCGCCACTTTGCGTGGCGCCGGCGGGGTGTACACCTCGGGCACCGGTAGTCGGAGCAGCCTGCTGAGCCTGCCGTCCTGACCTGCCTTCAACGCCGACACCGCTTCGGGTTCGTGCCGGGCGGCGCTGGCGATGATGCCGAACATGAACAGCGTGATCGCCAGCGACGAACCACCGGCCGAGACGAGCGGCAACTGCAGACCGGTCACCGGCAGCAGCCCGACGACATAGCCGATGTTGATCAGTGCCTGCGCGGTGATCCAGGTGGTGGCGGTAGCGGTGAGCAGGCGCAGGAACGGGTCGACCGAGCGCAGTGCGATGCGGATACCCGCGTAGACGAACAGGGCGAGCAGCGCCAAGACCAGCATGCAGCCCAGGAAGCCGAGTTCCTCGCCGATGATGGCGAAGATGAAGTCGTTGTGCGAGTTGGGCAGGTAGCTCCACTTCGCGCGGCTCTGTCCGAGGCCACGGCCCCAGATACCGCCGTCGGCAAGGGAGTACTTGGCTTGACGCGCCTGGTAGTTGACCCCCTGCGGATCGTCACCGGGATTGAAGAACGCGCGCACACGGTCGGAGCGGTACCCGGCCGACAGTGCCAGCACGGAAGCGGCGACCAGACCGGTCACCATGATCCCGACGAACAGTCGCGCCGGCAGCCCGCCGAACCACAGCAGCGCCATCAGCACGATGCCGAGGGCGATGGTGGTCGACAGGTTCGGCTCGAGCACCACCAGCAGGCACACCAGCAGACCCGCGGGCACCAGCGGCACCAGGATGTCCTTGAGCTGGGCGCCCCGGCGCGAGGCGAGAAGGTGCGCACCCCACACGATCAGGGTCACCTTGACGACTTCGGAGGGCTGGATCGACAGCGGGCCGATGTCGAACCAGCGGCGCGCGCCGCCGTGGATCGCGCCGATGCCCGGGATGAGCACCAGCACCAACGCGAGCACCGAGATGCTGAAGATCGGGAACGACCACTGGCGCAAGAACCGCAGCGGCAACCGCAACGCCACATAGAAGGCGATGGCACCGAGCCCGGCGAACATTGCCTGCTGGATGAACAACGCGTAGGCCGAACCACCACCGGCGTAGGCCTCGACGCTCGACGCCGACAGCACCATCACCAGACCCAGCACGGTGAGCAGGGTCGCGATGGTGACGATCAGATGGAACGACGCGAGCGGCCGGGCCAGCCACGCACCGAAGCGCTCCCCCGCCCAATTCGGCTGCCCCGAACTCTTGCGGCGAGTACTCGCGCCCGCCTGGCCCTTACCGACCCGGCTGTCGTCCACGCTGCCCCGGCTCTTAACCACGCTGCCCCCTCTTGGGCGGTGACTGCTCGGCCGGGCGCGCCTTCGTCACAGCGCCCGCCCGATGTCACCATCTTCCAGTGCCGTCACCGCATCCACGAAACAGCGTCCGCGATGGGTGTAGTCGTCGTACATGTCGAGGGAAGCGGCCGCGGGCGCGAGCAGGACAGTGTCTCCGGCGCGAGCCAGACCCGCCGCGGCGCGCACCGCGCGGCCCATGACCGCCTCGGCTCGCTGCGATCTCGACGACTCCATGTCTGCATCGTCTCCCGCATCCAGCTCGATGACCGGGACTTCGGGTGCGTGTCGCGTCATCGCGGCGGCGATCACCGGCGCGTCGGCCCCGAACAGCACCGCGCCGACCAGCCGGTCACCGATCTCTTCGATCAGATCGTCGACACTTGCGCCCTTGAGCAGACCGCCCGCCACCCAGACCACCTGCGGGTGCGCCATGATCGCGGCGCGCGCGGCGTGCGGGTTGGTGGCCTTGGAATCGTCGATGAACTCCACACCGCCGAGTTCGCGCACGAACGCGGTGCGGTGCGGGCCCACCTTGTGTTCGGCGAGGCCTTCCTTGACGAACTGCGGGGCCACGTCGATGGCCCTGGTCAGCGCGGACGCGGCCAGCGCGTCGGCGATGCCCGCGGGTCCCGGCGGGCTGATGTCGCTGGTCTCGGCGAGGATCGCGGCCTTGGTGAAGGCGCGGTCGAGGAGTTTGCCGTCGACCACACCCAGCTCACCGTCGGCGGGGACACCGATCCGGAAGCCGACGGTGCGCCGCGCCTTGGCCTTGCGGGCCAGTGCGCCCGCGACCGGGTCGTCGAGGCCGACGACACCGACGCGACCGGTCAGCGCGCGGGCCTTCGCCGCGGCGTAGGCATCGAGACCGCCGTGCCAGTCCAGGTGATCCTCGGCGACATTGAGCACGACGCCTGCCTCGGGTCGCACCGACGGCGCCCAGTGCAGCTGGAACGAGGACAGCTCGACGGCGAGAACCTGCGGGCCGGGGTTGCGGCGCAGTGCGTCCAGGATCGGCAGGCCGATATTGCCGCAGGCCACGCTGGAGATGCCGGCGGCGCGCAGGATCGAATGCGTCATCTGGGTGGTGGTGGTCTTGCCGTTGGTGCCGGTGATCACCAGCCATTTGCGGACCGGCCCGTAGATGCGGGCCTGATCGACCCACCAGGCGAATTCGACGTCGCCCCAGACGGGCACGCCCTCGGTGACCGCCGAGACCAGCACCGGCGAATCCGGTCGCCAGCCCGGGCTGGTGATCACGAGCGCGAACCGGCTCAGGTCGGCGCCTTCGAGTTCGACGCTGGTGGCGATCTCGAGGCCGAGTTCGGCGGCCTCGGCGAGCGCCTTCGCGCCGTTGTCGGTGACCACGGGGTGGGCGCCGATATCGCGCAGCGGTTCGATCAGCGAGCGCCCGGAGACGCCCCAACCGGCGACGAGAACGTCGCGGCCACGCAGGAATTCGAGCATCGGGCCCGGGGAACGCAGGGCGCGGGGCGAGTGTTCGACCATGTCTCTACTCACCCGACCTGTGACAGATATTCGCTGTAGAACAGGCCGAGGCCCACTGCGGCGGAGATGCCCGCCAAAATCCAGAACCGGATGATCACCGTGGTTTCGGCCCACTTACTCAACTCGAAGTGATGGTGGAACGGCGCCATCTTGAACAACCGATTGCGCGTGGTGCGGTACACCGCCACCTGCAGCATGACCGATGCCGCCTCGGCGACGAACAACGCGCCGATCACGGCCATCAGCAGCTCGGTGCGGGTGGTGATCGACAGACCGGCGATCAGGCCGCCGAGGGCCAGCGAACCGGTGTCGCCCATGAAGATTCGCGCGGGCGCGGCGTTCCACCACAGGAATCCGATACACGCGGCGGCCGCGGCGGCGCAGACCAACGCCAGGTCCAGCGGGTCGCGCACGTTGTAGCACCCGGCTTCGGGACTGGTGGAGCAGGAGTTGCGGTACTGCCAGAAGGTGATGATCACGTACGCGCCGAGCAGCAGGCTCATCGAACCGGCCGCGAGACCGTCGAGGCCGTCGGTCAGGTTGACCGCGTTGGACCAGGCCACGACCAGGAACAGCACCCAGACGACGAAGATGATCGCGCCCATCGACACCGTGTTCCAGTCGCGCACGTACGACAGGTGCTTGCTGGCGGGGCTGAGCCCGTCGGTGCTGCGGAACTGCAGGGCCAGCACCGCGAAGATGACCGCCGCGGCGGTCTGCCCGATGTACTTGCCCGCGGCCGAGAGCCCGAGGTTGCGCTGCTTGCGCAGCTTGATGAAGTCGTCGAGGAAACCGACGACGCCGAGCGCGGTGGTGAGCCCGAGCACGAGCAGACCCGACGCCGTCGGACCCTCCGCGTCGTAGCCGATGCCGATCAGGTGCGAGCCGAGATAGCCCGCCCACATACCGATCAGGATCGCGACACCGCCCATGGTCGGGGTGCCGCGCTTGGCCTGGTGACTGGCCGGGCCGTCGACCCGGATCTCCTGGCCGAAGCCCTGTCTGGCGAACACCCGAACCAGCAACGGCGTCAGCAGGATCGACACCGCCAGTGCGATCCCCGCCGCGAACAGAATTTGCCTCATCGAGCTGTATTACCTTCCGCTGCCCCGGTCAGGTGCTCGGCGACGGCCCACAGGCCCACCGCCTTCGACGCCTTGACCAGTACCACATCGCCTGCGGCGATCTCGTCGTCGAGCAGCGCGATCGCCGCGTCGATATCGGGAACGAGGATCGATTCCTCGCCCCATGAGCCTTCCATCACCGCTCCCTGGTGCATGCCGTGGGAGGGTCGTCCGGTGCCGACCACGATCAACCGGTCGACGTCGAGGCGCACGGCCAGGCGTCCGATCGCGTCGTGTTCGATCACCGAGGTGTCGCCGAGTTCGCCCATTTCGCCGAGCACGGCCCAGCTGCGCCGGGGCTCGTCGGCCGATTTCGCCAGGGTGACCAGCGCTTTGAGCGCCGCGCGCACCGAGTCGGGGTTGGCGTTGTAGGAGTCGTTGATGACAGTGACGCCCGCAGGGGTGGTCGTCACGTCCATCCGGCGGACCGAGGCCGCGGTGGCGCCGGACAGCGCCTGGGCGACGGTCGCCAGGTCGGCGCCGCATTCGAGAGCGACGGCCGCGGCGGCCAGGGCGTTGCCGACCTGGTGTTCGCCGTGCACAGCGAGTCGCACCGGGATCGATTCGCCGCCCACGTGCAGGGTGAAGTGGGCGCGGGCCTGATCGTCGGTGATCACGTCGGTGGCGCGGATGTCGGCGTCGCCGGACAGGCCGACCTTCACCACGCGTGCCTTGGTGCGCGACGCCATGGCCGAGACATTGGGGTCGTCGGCGTTGAGCACCGCCAGCCCCTCGGCGGGCAGCGCCTCGACGAGCTCGCCCTTGGCTTGCGCGATCGCCTCGCGGCTCCCGAATTCGCCGAGGTGGGCGGTGCCGACATTGAGCACGACACCGATCCGCGGCGGTGCGATGCGGGCCGCGGCGGCGATGTGGCCGACACCGCGAGCCGACAGTTCGAGCGCGAGAAACTTGGTGTCCAGACCGGCGCGCAGGGCCGTCCACGGGTGGCCGAGTTCGCTGTTGAACGAGCCCGGCGGGGCGATGACCGGACCCAGCGGCGCCAGCACGGCGGCCAGCAGATCCTTGGTCGAGGTCTTGCCGGAGGACCCGGTGACGCCGACGACGGTGAGACCGGTGCGCTCGGCCAGCTTCTCGGTGCTGACCCGCGCCAGCTCGGCCAGCGCGGCCAGCACGGCCGCGCCGGAGCCGACGCTGTCATCGTGGCTGAGCGCCACCGACGTCCCCGGAACTGCGCCGAGCTCGGGTGCCACGACAATGGCGGGCACGCCGACCGGGCGGGCAGCCAGTACCGCGACCGCCCCGGCGGCGACCGCCTTCGCGGCGTAGTCGTGTCCGTCGGAGTTGGCGCCGGGTAGGGCGAGGAACAGATCGCCGGAACCGATTCGGCGCGAATCGAATTCGACCGAACCGGTCACCAGTGCCTGGGGGTCGGGTACGTCGTGCAGCTCGCCGCCGACAACGTCCGCGATCTCCCGCAGTGTCATCTCGATCATGAAACTGTCAAGTCCTCCGAGTCCGTGTGCGGACTGTGTCGTATCCGCAGGGCATCCAGCGCCGCCGCGACCACCTCGCGGTCGTCGAAGGGATGCTTGACGCCCTTGATCTCCTGGCCCGCCTCGTGGCCCTTGCCCGCGACGAGCACCACATCGCCCGCACGCGCCCAGGCGATGGCCGCGGCGATGGCCGCCGCGCGGTCACCGATCTCGCGGATCTCGCCGCGTTCGGTGGCCGGGAGTTCGTGCGCACCGGCCACCACGGCGGACCTGATGGCCGCCGGGTCCTCGGTGCGTGGGTTGTCGTCGGTGACGATCACCAGGTCGGCGCGGGCTGCCGCGGCGCCCATGAGCGGGCGTTTGGCCACGTCACGGTCGCCACCGGCGCCGAGCACGACAGCCAGCCGACCCGTACCCGCTTCGACGAGGTGGCCGCGCAGAGTGGTGACCACCGACTCGATGGCGGCGGGCTTGTGCGCGTAGTCGACGACGGCGAGGAAGTCCTGGCCGCGCTCGACGCGCTGCATCCGGCCCGGCACGTCCACGCCGGCCAGCGCCGGAGCCGCGATCGCCGGATCGACGCCTGCCGCAGCACAAGTGGCGACGGCCAGCAGCGCGTTGGCGACGTTGTAGCGTCCGGGCAGGCGCAGGCGCACCGCCAGTTCGCCGTCGGGTCCGGCGGCGGTGAATTCCTGCTCGCCACCGGTGGTCTTGATGTCGCCGCTGACCTGCCAGGTCGCCGCGCCGGTGGTCGACACGGTGACCGGTTCGACCAGATCACCGGCCAGGCGGGTGCCCCATTCGTCGTCGACGCAGATCACCGCGGTGCGCGCGGCAACCGGCGAATCCGCGTCGAACAGCCGACGTTTCGCGGCGAAGTAGTCCTCGAAGTCCTTGTGAAAGTCGAGATGGTCCTGCGAGAGGTTGGTGAACGCGCCGACCGCGAACCGCACGCCGTCGACCCGGCCCAGCGCGAGCGCGTGGCTCGACACCTCCATCACGACCGCGTCGACACCCTGCTCGACCATCGCGGCGAACATCGCGTGCAGCTGCGGCGCCTCGGGCGTGGTGAGCGCGCTCGGCACCCGCTGCCCGCCGATCCGCGTTTCGATGGTGCCGATCAGCCCGGTGGACAGTCCGGCCGCGGCCAGACCGGCTTCCACCAGATACGAGGTGGTGGTCTTACCCGAGGTGCCGGTGATGCCGACGATACGCAGCTGATCGCTGGGGTGGCCGTAGATCTCGGCGGAGAGCTCGCCGAGCACCGCGCGGGGCTGCTCGCGCACCAGCACGGGCACCGCGACGTCACCGATCAGCTCGGCGCCCGCGGCATCGGTGAACACGGCGACCGCGCCGTTCGCGATCGCGTCGGCGGCGAATCGGGCGCCGTGCGAGTTCGCGCCGGGCAGCGCGGCGAACAGGTCTCCGGCGCGCACCGCGTTGGATCGTTGCTCGATGCCGGTGACCGTCACCTCGGCGGACACCGGGGCAACCGACGTGGCCCCGGTGAGGTCCGCCACGGCCTGCAGCGATGTCGACAGCGGAGTGGTTGGCCGGAGCGCGTGCGGGCTGGACTGCGCGGGCACAAGGCTCCTCTCTGAGAGTGATCGAGCGCGTGGGCGAGACGAGCAGTCAGGTTACCGACGCGCGGTGTCGGTCGGACAACGCGGGTTGAGTTAATTGGTGTTCTCGGCCCGCCCGCCTCCGGACTGAGTGGACGGTGCGACGAAGGGGCCGAGAACTACGGCACCAGCCGTTATGACACCGCCTCCAGCACCAGTCGCTTGGCCTCCGGGGAGGGCGGCACCCGGTCGCGCTGCAACGCCCAGGAGGCGATGCTGTGGAACAGCGGTGCGGCCGAGCCGCCCCCGGTGCCGTCGGAGCTGCGCACGGGCGCGTCGAGCATCATGCCGATCACGTAGCGGGGGTTGTCGGCGGGCGCCATCCCGGCGAACGTGCTGTAGAACGACGAAGTCGAGTAGCAGCGGCACGCGGGGTCGACCTTCTGCGCGGTGCCGGTCTTGCCCGCCACCTGGTACCCCTCGATCGAGGCGGGTGCGCCGGTGCCCATCTGAACACCCATCGGGTCTTTCTGCACGGTCGCCTGGAACAGCTCACGCAGGGTGTGCGCGGTCTGCGGGCTGACCACACGCACGCCGTCGGGCTGCAACTCCTCGGTGCGGGTGCCGTCGGGGGCGACCTTGGCCTTGACGATGCGCGGCGGGATCCGCAGGCCGTCGTTGGCGATGGCCTGGTACATGGCCGTCATCTGCAGGGTCGTCATCGAGAGTCCCTGACCGATGGGCAGATTCGCGAAGGAACCGCCGGACCACTGGTCGCGGGCGGGCACCTGGCCGCCGCTCTCGCCGGGCAGGCCGACGCCGGTGCGCTGGCCGAGCCCGAAGCGGGTGACCATGTCGGCGAAGCGGTCCTCGCCCACGCGCTGGGCGAGCATGAGAGTGCCGACGTTGGAGGACTTTCCGAAGATGCCGGTGGTCGTATAGGGCGCGACATCGTGCTGCCACGCGTCGTTCACCGTGACGCCCGACATCCGGATCGAGCCCGGCACCTGCAGTACTTCGTCGGGGGTGGTCACGCCGTATTCGATGGCGGCCGCCGCGGTGATGATCTTGTTCACCGAGCCGGGTTCGAAGGGCTCGGAGACCGAAGGGTTGCCCATCTTGCCCGAGGCCCAATGGTTCGGGCCCAGTGCGGGATTGAAGGTACCGTCGTTGGCCATCGCGAGCACCTGGCCGGTCTTGGCGTCGAGCACCACCGCCGAGGCGGAGGACGCGCCGGAGACCTGTTTGGCCTGCTGCACCTGCTGCTGCACGTAGTACTGCAGGTCCGCGTCCAGGGTCAGCTCGACGCCGTAGCCGTTCACCGCCGGCTGCAGATCCCGGTAGCTGCCGGGGATCACCGCGCCGTCGGAACCCTGGTCGTAGGTGCGCGAACCGTCGGTACCCGAGAGCACCGAATCCAGTGCCGATTCCAGACCCATCTGACCGTGCCGGTCGCCGCCGATCGCGCCGACGACATTGGACGCCAGCGAACCACCCGGGTACTCGCGCAGGTCCTGCCGTTCGGCGCCGACCTCCGGGAACTTGGCGGTGATCTCGGCAGCCACGCGCGGATCGACGTTCTTGGCCAGATAATGGAACTTCTTGTCGCTCTTGAGTTTGTCGAGCAGTTCCTGCTCGGTGGGCGCCCCGAGCTTGTCGTGGATGAACTTCGCGATGTCCTTCAGCCGCTGTTCGGGGTCCGGCGCACTGGGCTTCAGCTTCTTGGCTTCGACCATTTTCTCGCGCTCGGTCACCGGCTGGAAAGTCAGAGCTTTCACGGTGAGGGTGAAGGCGAGCTGGTTGCCGTGCCGGTCGGTGATGGGGCCGCGCACGGCCGCCTCGGTGGCCTTGATGGTGCGCTGCGAGGCCGCCTGCGCCGACAGCGCGGGAGCGGCGAGACTCTGAATGTAGAGCAGCTGCAACGCGACCACGGCCAACGAGGCCAGCAGGGTGACCCGGCCGACGCCGAGGCGCAGGCGGATCGGCCGGTCCGGCGAGAGCGAGCCTGCGCGGCGGGCCCTCGACGAGACCGGCCCGCGTCGCTGCTGCGACGCGGGCCCGCTCTGCTTCATCGAGGACCATCCTGCGATTCGACGACCTGCGGCTGTTCACTCGGCGGTCCGGCCGAGGGGGCCCGTAGTCCGGGGGCCGGAGCCACCGCACCCGGTAACGGCGCACCGGCCGGAATCGGCGGGTCGGCCACGACATCCGGTGCGAGCGCAGGCGGGTCGGCCGAGACCAGCGGTGCACCCTGACCCGCGACGTCGATGCGATCGGGCACCGTCGCCGGGGCGAGCGGGGCCGGGGCAGCGCCGTCCACCGGAGCGGGGACTTCACCGTTCGCCGCCGGTGCCTGACCGTTCGCCGGAGCGGGAACGGCTGCTTCGACCGGGGCTGGAGCGACCGGAGCGACCGCGGGCTGCGGCGCGTTCACGGTGGGGGCCGTCGGCGCGGGCGGAGACGCGAGCACGTTCGCCGGCACACTGCTGGGCGCGGCACCGGCGGGCGCGCTCGGACTCGCGGTCGCCGCACCCGGCTGCACCGGCACGACCCGCTCGCCCTGCGCCTGGGCGTGTCCCGGCGCCGGGGTGTTCGGGGCGGTGGTCGGCGGACCGTTCAGCGGCGGCACCGGTGCACCCTGCGCGGGCGTCGGGTTACCGATCACGGTGACCTCGCCGTCGGCGCCGATCACCAGCCGGGCCGGATCCTTCGCGGGGATCATGCCGAGCTCACGTGCGCGAGCGGCCAATTCGGGAGCGGAGTCGGCGGCGGCGACCTCGCGCTGCAGCGCGGCCCGCTCGTCGTCGAGCTTGCGGTTGACCGCCCTGGCGTCACCGAGCTGGTAGCTGTCCTCGGCGGCGCGGGTGGTGAGCAACAGGGTCAGGGCGAGGCCGCAGCCGAGCAGTCCGATGATCGCGGTGACGAACGGGATCCGCCCCGCCATCGTCGAGGCCCGTTCGGGCAGCTCGATGCCGTCGAGCAGCTGTTCCCTGGTGCGCTTGCGGGCGTAGGCCCGCTCTGCCGCACCGGACTTCACTCGTTCGGCCGCCGCTACGCGCCGGGCCGTCTTGCTCGGCACCGCGACTGTGCTCGTCCGCACGCTCATCGTGTCCCCTCCTGTGTCCTCCCTGACCTCTCCGCGATTCGTTCGGCCGCGCGCATCCGCACCGGCGCGGATCGCGGATTGACCTCGATCTCGGACTCGGTCGCTTTTTCCGCTCCACGGGTCAGCATCCGGAATTCCGGTCCCATGCCGGGCAGTTCGACCGGCAGGTCCATCGGCGACCGGGACACGATCCGTGGCGCGAGTTCGTGTTTGACCAGCCGGTCTTCGAGCGACTGGTATGACATGACGCAGATCCGTCCGCCCACACGCAGTGAATCCAGTGCCGCGGGCAGGGCCGCCCGCAGCGAGTCGAGCTCGCCGTTGACCTCCACCCGCAGCGCCTGGAACGAGCGCTTGGCCGGATGTCCGCCGGTGCGGCGCGCCGCGGCCGGAATGGTCGCGTAGAGCACCTCGACGAGTTCGGCGCTGGTGGCGAACGGCTTGACCGCCCGCCTGCGCAGCACCTCCGAGGCGATCTTGCCCGCGAACCGTTCGTCGCCATAGGTTTTCAGCACCCTGGCCAGGTCGCCGTGGCTGTAGGTGTTGAGCACGTCGGCCGCGGTGATCCCGGTGGTCGGGTCCATGCGCATGTCCAGCGGTGCGTCGACGGAGTACGCGAAGCCGCGTTCGGCCTCGTCGAGCTGCATCGAGGACACACCCAAATCCATGAGGATGGCTGAGACGGAACCGGTTTCGTCGAGCCCCGCTTCGGCCAGGGCCGCGGGGATGCCGTCGTAGCGGGTGTGCACCAGCGTGATCCGGTCGGCGTAGGGCGCCAGGCGCTCACCTGCCATCCGCAACGCGGTGGTGTCGCGGTCGAGACCGACCAGACGCGCCTGCGGGTAGGTACGCAGGAAATGCTCGGCGTGCCCGCCCAATCCGAGGGTCGCATCGATGTAGACGGCGCCCGGTTCGCTCAGCGCGGGGCCGAGCAGATCGTCGGCGCGCTCGAGCAGAACCGGCACATGACGGGGGTTCTCGGCGTCATGGTTCACCTCGACCTCCCGGGATACTGCCTCGCGTCGCAGACGGATCGCCGTGCCACACAGTGCTTTTCGAATGAGTGCTTGTCGAACGAGTTGATGCGAATGCTTCGAGGTCTCTGACCGGGGCAAGGCACCTGGCGTCGGGGAAGTACGTCAGGGTCCACGCCCGGGCAGAGGCCTCGCAGCACTCGCGTGCTCCGGGTCAGAAGATTCCGCCCAGCGACTCGTCTCCGGCTTGCGCGTAGTCCTCCTCGTGTTCCTCGAGGTAGGTCTCCCACGCCTGCTTATCCCATATTTCGAGGAAGTCGACCGAACCGATCACCACGCAATCCCGCGAGAGGTTCGCATAGCGCCGATGGTCCGGCGACAGCGTGATCCGGCCCTGTGCATCCGGACGTTGCTCGTCGGTGCCCGCCGCCAGCGCTCGAACGAAAGCCCTTGCCTGCGGGTTACTTCGGGACGCCGACGCGGCTCGCCGCGCGAGCGCGGTGAACTCGTCTTTCGGATACACGGCCAGGCTGTGGTCTTGGCCTTTCGTGACCATCAACCCTCCCGCCAGATCGTCTCGAAATTTCGCAGGCAACGTCAGCCGCCCTTTGTCGTCCAATCGGGGGGTGTAGGTACCGAGGAACATCTCGGCCACCTCCCTACTGGATTCACCTCGCCGTACGGCCTCTCCTGTAGTGCGCGACCCACATTACCCCACTTTCCCCCACTTTCAATCGAAACCCTGAGTGATCCTGCTCCCCGCCAAGACAATTCCGCAGGTCATCCCAGCTATCACTGAGATTCGCGGTTATCCCGTGTTCGGGCAACCCGCGCGGGTCGGCAACCCCTCGTTCCGACAACGTTCAGCAAACATCGCAGGTGCGGCATCGGTCGAGTGGCCGGGCGGGGGAAGTGTGGGGAGCGGTGGGGAAGGTGGGGGAACCGCCCTGGCCTGGCGTTCCGACAGTCACCGCACCCATGGACGCACGAAAGCGGCGCCACACCCGTGCTGGATGTGGCGCCGCCAACGTTGTCGGCTAGGTCTGAGCTATTCCTGCTCGAACCGTCGCCGGAATCGGTCTTCCATTCGCTCGGAGAAGCCGCCGGACTTGCGCTGGCGACCACCGCGGGCCGGGTGCCCCGTGGTCGGGCCGCTGCCCGCCGCGGGAGGCTCGGTCGCGTCCGGTCGGGCGGCGCGACGCGAGTTGCCGATCATCAACAGGACACCAGCGCCGAACATGGCGATGAATCCGACGAGACTGATGATCGGGAAACCGCCCGGCTTGAACGGGGCGGCGATGCCGGCGACGAGCAGAAAGAGGCCGACGGCGAACAACGCCGCAGCTTGGAGTCTGCGTCGACTCGACGTGGAGCGAAGACGTCCGCCGCGGACGGACGAGGCGAACTTCGGATCCTCAGCATAGAGAGCGCTCTCGATCTGTTCGAGCATGCGCTGCTCGTGCTCGGAGAGTGGCACGGTACCTCCCCCGGCACTAGGCGTGGCTGGTCGCCTCCGGGTAGGCGACGGGTAGCCGACCTTGGCGGCTATCTGCTCCCCATGATACGAGTTCGATCGGTGGCGTACCACCTACTCGGTCATAACTAAGCGGTCATGTCGCGGCCACGACTCGGCTGCGGGAGGCTCTTAGCCGCGGCTACCAGCGCATCGTCGACGTCGTAGAGGAATGCGCCCACCCGTGAGCAGAACTCGTCAGCTTGTGTGTCGGTGATCGCTCGGTCCAATCCGGCCTCCAGCGCGGCCCGTAATTGCGAGTGCGCCTCGAAGTAGTCGGCCCACATCACGAACTCCGGGCTGGCGCGTCTCAGTAACACCCAGGCGCTACGCGAGCGTGCCCGCGGCGCGCGATCGGCGCCGGTGAGCGCGATCATCGAGCCCGCGCAGCGCAGCGCGGCCAGGTACGCGGTGCGGAACCGTTCCCCCGGTTCGTGCTCCCAGGCGGAATCGGTGAGCAGCGCATCGGCCTGGCGTAGTAGTCCGCCGGCTCGCCCGTCGTGGCCCGCGTGCGCTCGACCATCGTTGTGACCAGCCATCTGCTGCCCCTTTCGCCCCTCGCACTGATCGAACTAACATTCGAACGTTTGAATTGAGATTGAATATAGGGACACCCACCGACAACTTTCCGCGTCCGCGCGCCATCGACGAGAGCCATGACAGCCGTCAAGCCGAATCACACCCCCGCACCCGTCATCGTCGACCTCAGCGTCGCCGCCCTGCGCGCACGCCTGCACGACGCCCTGTCGGTCTATGTCGCCGCCATGGAATACCCCCGTGGCACCGAGCATCACCGCGCCCCGATGTGGACCGAACACACCACCAGGGCCGGCTGGCGGGCGGTGGCCGCGGTGCTGCCCGACGACGCGGGCGGCGTCGACCTGCGCACCGCGCCGATCCTGGCGATCGCCTACGGGTACAGCGGTGCGCCGCGTCAGTGGTGGCACCAGCAGGTACAGACCGGTATGCGGCGCTGCGGATGGCCCGACACCGCCGCCCGTGACCTGCTCGCCGACTATTTCGAACTCACCGAGCTGCACGTCCACCCGGCGGCGCAGGGCCGCGGGATCGGCGCGCGCCTGCTCGAGCGGTTACTGGCCGACCGCGCCGAGGCCGCGGTGCTGCTGTCGACGCCGGAAGTCCCGGAGGAGGCGAACCGGGCCTGGAAGTTGTACCGGCGGGCCGGATTCACCGATGTGATCCGCAATTTCGTGTTCGCGGGCGATACCCGGCCGTTCGCCATCCTCGGCCGCAGGCTGCCGATGCCGCCCACGCACCCATGACGACGGTGGTGGTCGGATCCGGCCACAACGCGCTGGTCGCGGCCTGTTATCTGGCCCGGGCCGGGCGCCGGGTGCAGGTGCTCGAGCGCGACGAGGTGCCCGGTGGCGCGGTATCGACGGTGGCGCGATTCCCCGGCCATCTCGTTGATCGTGGATCTTCGGCGCACATCATGATCCGGCACACCGGGATCATCGAGGAGCTCGAGCTCGAACGGTTCGGGTTGCGTTATCTCGACTGTGATCCCTGGGGCTTCACACCGTCCGACGGTGCGCGCCCGCCGATCGTGTTCCACCGTGACCTCGACGAGACGTGCGCCTCGATCGCGGCCGCCTGCGGTGTCAAGGACGCTGACGCATATCGCCGCTTCGTCGAGGTGTGGGGCGAGCGCAGCGCACGGGTGATGCGGTCGTTCGGCGGGCCGCCGACGCCGGGCAGGCTCGTTCGCTCGTTCTGGGGGCTGGACGCGCGGGCCGGCGGATCGGCGTTGTCGCGGGAGTTCCTGCAGTCCGGTGACGCGCTACTGGACTTCTGGTTCGACGACGAACGGCTCAAGGCGTCGCTCGCGTGGTTCGGCGCGCAGTCGGGTCCGCCGATGTCGGAGCCGGGAACGGCGCCGATGGCCGGGTTCGCCGCGCTCATGCACACCGTGCCGCCCGGGCGTGCGGTGGGTGGGAGTGGGGCGCTCAGCGCGGCGTTGATCGCGCGCCTGCGGGCCGACGGTGGCGAGCTGCACACCGGCGACGCCGTCACCTCGCTGCGCCGATCCGGCAGCGGGTGGCAGGTGGCGACCGAATCGGGCCGGACACTGCACGCCGACACGGTGATCGCGGGTTCCCATATCCTGTCGACACTCGACCTGTTGCGCGCGGGCGATTTCGACCCCCAGGTCCTCGACGACTGGCAGCGCCGCATCCGGGTCGGCCCCGGCATCGGCATGGTCGTGCGCCTGGCCACCGACCGGCTACCCGAATACCCCGGCGCCTCCCCCGCCGAATCCGCCCGTGGTCTGCAGTTTCTCGTCTCCGACCGCCGGCAGCTGCGACTGGCTCACGGCGCCGCCACGGTCGGTTCGCTGCCGCCACGCCCGGTGGTGCTGGCGATGAGTTTCAGCGCGCTCGACCCGTCCATCGCGCCCGCGGGCGAACATCAGCTGTCGCTGTGGGCGCAGTGGCATCCCTACGAGCTCGCCGACGGCGGCGACTGGGCAGCACACGCCGAGCACGAAGCGGACCGGATCATCGCCGAGGTCGACCGGTACGCCCCGGGTTTCACCTCGTCGGTGCTCCGGCGATTCGTGCAGACGCCGGTCGATCTCGAGCGGGAGATGGGTCTGCGCGGCGGCAACGTCATGCATGTGGAGATGTCACTCGATCAGATGATGCTGTGGCGGCCGCTGCCCGAGCTGTCGGGCCAGCGCGTCCCCGGCGCTCCCGGCCTGTATCTGACCGGCGCATCCACCCATCCCGGCGGCGGAGTCTCCGGAGCCAGCGGGCGCAGCGCGGCCCGGCTGGTCCTCGGCGACGGGCGCAAGCGCCGGTTCACACCGCTGCGCAAGCGATGAAGGCCTGCCCGCCACACCGCCGGAGTCGGCCGCACGGCAGCACCGGCCCGACAGTTCGGCGGCATCGATGACCGGCACGATTCTCGACACAGGTCGTCGTACTCGCGCCGCGATCCGCGCCTGGTTACGCACCGACCCACGCCGCGCGATGCCGGCCGTGACCGCGCTGGCGCTGGTGCTCGCGCAGATCACGTACCCGTTGAGCGCGGGGGTGGCGCGCGACCGGATCACCGTCGCGGTCGTGGTGCTGTCCGCCTCGACCGCCCTGCTGCACGCGGCGACCACTCGTGGATTGCGGTGGGCCGCCGGGTTCTTCGTCGTCGTGTCCGGGCTGGGGCTCACCGCCGAAATCGTCGGCACCGCGACCGGATTCCCGTTCGGCAGCTACGCCTATGCCGTCGATCGGCTCGGGCCCGCGTTCGCCGATGTCCCGTTGGCGGTGCCGTTGGCGTGGACCGGCGGGCTGTACCCGATCTGGATCGTCGCGGGCATGCTCGTGTCTCGCGAGCGCCCCTCGAGCGCCTCGATCACGCGGCGCCCGGGTCGGTCCGGATCCGTGCGTGCGCGGGCACACAGCGCGTCGGACGCTCGACTGCTCAGCGGGTCGAATGCCGGGCGCGTGGGGCTGTTCGTCCTCGGCGCGGTCGGCTGGGATCTGTTCCTCGATCCGCAGATGGTGGCCGACGGCCAATGGACCTGGGCGGTCATCGACGCGGGCCTGCCCGGCATCCCCGAGATCCCGTACACCAACTACCTGGGCTGGGCGCTCGTCGCCATGGTCATGGCGGTGATTCTCACCCTGCTCGATCATTTCCTGCCGCCGCCGCGCGACCCGTCGGTGGCGGTCCCGGTCGCGGTGTTCGGGTGGACCTGGCTCGGCTCGGCTCTCGCGCACGCGGTGTTCCTCGGCCTTCCCGCGTCGGCGATCTGGGGATTCCTCGGTCTCGGTGTGCTCGGAATCCCGTTGTTTCTGCGTGCGCGGGCCGCGCGACGCGTGTTCTGAGCGGGCAGGCCCCGCCGCGACACACCCCGATGCGGGGCGAAAATGCCTGATCGGCGCGGGTGGGTGGTGAGCGCTGGGCCCGTCGTGTGGGCTCTCGGGCCTGAGCCTGGCACGATGTCAACCGTGCAGCCGAGTCCCGTCGCCGACATGCCCGCTCCTTCGCCGCGTCGTTCCGTGCCCGCGCGGCGCGTCGCGGCCGTTGCCGTCCTGCTGGCATTGCTCGTGCCCGCGCTCGCCGGGTGCCTGCGTGTGCAGGTGTCGATGGGGGTGTCGTCGAACGATCGCGTGTCGGGGCGGATCGTCGCCGCGGTGGTGCCGACGGGGCCTGAAGACAAGGGGCCGCAGCTGAAGGCGCCGGAGCAGCTGGCGGCGAAGGTGCGGGTGGAGAACTACAACCAGGACGGGTACATGGGTACCCAGGTGTTCTTCGACGATCTGTCCTTCGGCGAGGTCGGCCAGCTCGGTGGCCTGTCGGATCAGACCCAGGGCATGTTCACGCTCGAATTCCAGCGCAGCGGCGATCTGGTGAGTCTCACCGGGCGGGTCGACCTGGAATCGGTGCCGCCGCACGGCTCGGACGTGCAGTTCTCCGTGGCGTTCCCGGCCCGCGTCGCCAAGACCAACGGCACCCGGGAGACCACCGACAGTGAGAACACGGTGTCGTGGAAGCTGCCCGCGGGCGAGGTGTCGACCCTGCGTGCCGAGGTGAAGTACGCCGACCCCAACACCCGCTCGTTCGCGGGCTGGGCGGGCATCGTCGGCGGCATCACCCTCGCGGTGGCCGCGCTGATCGCGGGCCTGGCGTTCCGCGACCGCAACCCCGGCCCGCCGAACGCACCGCGTGGCGGTTTCTCCCCCTCGGAGATGTGGCGCGAAATCTCCAGTCGCAGACTGGGCCGCTGACATGAGCGCGGCTGCCCGCTACCTGACCTGGGCGGGCACCGGTCTGGCCGCGCTCGGCGCGGCCACCGCCGCCTACAACCTGGTCACCTTGCGCACCCTGCCGCGCGGGGTCGCGGGCGTGATCGAACCGGTCACGGTGTGCGTCCCCGCCCGCGACGAGTCGCAGCGCCTGCCCGCGCTGATCGCCGACCTTCGCGCGCAGGTCGGCGTCCCCCGCCTGAGCGTGTTGATTCTCGACGACGCGTCCACCGACGGCACCTACGAAGCCGCACTCGACGCGATCGCCGACGACGAGCGCTTCACCGTCCTGCGCTCGGCCGCCCACCCCGCCCCCGGGTGGACCGGCAAAGCCGCCGCGTGCGCGCGCCTGGCCGCCCGCACCGACGCGGCCGCCCTGGTCTTCATCGACGCGGACGTCCGCCTGGCCCCCCATGCGATCGCCGCGGCGGTGACCGAATTGCGCAGGCGCGGAGCAGGTCTGGTCTCGGCCTGGCCGAGGCAGGACGCCGGTTCGACCGCCGAGCGCCTCATCCAGCCCCTGCTGGCCTGGTCGTGGGCCTCGACCCTGCCCGTCGGGCCCGCCAATCACAGCCTGCGCCCGTCCACCACCGTAGCGTGCGGCCAGTTCCTCGCCGTCGACGCCGCGGCCTACCGCGCCGGCGGCGGCCACGCGGCCGTAGCAGCCAGCGCCACCGAGGACCTGGACCTGGCCCGCGCCATCCGCCGAGCAGGCCATCGCACCGCCCTGGTGACCGCGGGCCCCGCCGCGAGCACCCGAATGTATACCGGCACCACCGAACTCACCGACGGCTACACCCGCTGGCTGTGGTCGGCCTACGGCGGCCGCCGTGCCACCGGCGCAGCCATCGGAATCCTCGCCGCCCTCGCCTATTGGATCCCCCCACTGGCCGCGATCTTCGGCCGCACCCGAACCCGCCGAGCAGGCCTACTCGGCTACCTGGCCGCCGTCACAAGCCGTCTGACCGCCCGCACCATCGAAACCCGCCGCCCTCCAACGGCCATCGACCTCACCTCAGCCCTGGCCCACCCCCTCTCGGTAGCCCACTACCTCGTTCTCTGGACCTGCTCCCACCACCGCCACCGCACCGGCCGCCTCCGCTGGAAACAGCGACCTTTGGTGACGCCCGGCGACGCCGTTACCCGCCTGGCATGACCACCGCCTCCGTCGCCACTCCGGCGGTCGACGACTGTTCGATGTCCAGATCCAGATCTGCCCAGGCGATTTCGACCTTGACCAGGTCGATTGCGGTGACAGGGTCCTGACCACGTAGCCCGATTCGCTCGGTGACCCACCTGCCGTCCGAAGTGAGACGCAGTTGCTCGATGGAGGACACCGGTCCGTCGTCGTCGACCGTGCGGACGATCCAGTACTGGGCGATGCCGAGCCTGACGCCGACCCGCGAGTTTCAGGCGACCTCGGTAATGCCGATGGTGGGAAAGAAGAAGCAAGACCTGCCCGCATTGTCGGTGGTGCCGAAGACGGCGGCCAGGACGGTACCGCGGCCGGTGTCTACGGGGACAGCGCGAACGCCGCCGACAGGGATGGCGGCGAAGAGGAAGTCCCGGATGGCGGTTTCGGCGAGGGGACGCAGTTCGGCGGGAACCTCGGGCGGGACCATGGCGCGAACGATGTCGGCGATCGAGCCCATCGAAGCCATGCCGCCGCGACCGGTGCTGATATTGAGCCAGGCCACCTGCATACCGGAGGTTTTCGTCGCGGCGGTGTCGGGGGCGAGCCCGTAGGGCAGGAAGGTGAACAGGGTCTGGCCGGACTTCACGGCCGACAGGTCGATGCCCGGGATCGGGAGGGTGTTCGCCGGCCACGGCCCAGGGACCGCGCCCGCGACAGCCGGCACGAGACCCGCGCCGTCACCGGTGCAGTTCGCGGCGACCGTGGGGTACAGGAACGGCTGGATACCCAGGGATTTCAGCGTCTCGACGACGGTTTGGTAGGCGCCGAGCAGATCACCCGGGCCCGCCGATGGCCGAACAGCCGGCGCATCCCGGGTGACAGCGGGCGTCACCGGTGCGGCCGGTTCGGCGGCTGCCAGTGGCGCGGCCAGCAGTAGCGCGGCGGCGCAGGCCGTCAGCGAGGTCAGTGTGGCGGAACGACGTGCAACGATCACGGCGAAACTCCTCATCGACGCAGAGAAGGCCGACGCTACCGCGTGCGGTGGGTGAATCCGGACAGGTGAAGTCACCAGCCGTTCGGCGCGTCGCAATCTCGCAGCGAACCCGCCGCCGCGGTCCGGTGTCCGCCCCCTTCTCGGCACCGGACCCAACGACGCGTCCGCAGGATCCCTACGCCCGGACGCGTTCGCCCAGACCCCTGCGCACGCGCCCGCGCGCGAATCACCTACCGCGCCGAACCGGGGCAATTATGCCGGTGCCCACGATCGGTTCCAACCTCTGCGCTCACGTTGATTTCTATCGTTGCGCGCACTAGTGCATATGCCACATGCTGATTCAGCTCGGGCCACGACGGCCGGGCACAACCATCCAGAGCGACCGAGAGACCTGGCTCTACGACGTCGCAGCAACCCGCCCGTTTCGGGGTGTGGGTGCTTCTGCCGGGTTCGATGGAGGAGATTTTCGTGCTGTCCACCTGTCCGGCCTGAGCGCCGCCAGATCGCGAACCCGTTGCTGGCCGGGTGGAGGTCACTGTGCCTCGTTCCACTGTTTTCCGAAGGATTCCCATGACCGCGTCTGCCGTATCCGGCGCCGAGACCGCGCCCGCACCGCCCGGCGACGCTCTCCCCGCCGACAAGGCGCCCGTCGACGACCTGCCCCGGATCGCCGGGTCGTGGCACCCGTGGCGCTGGGTCGTCGCGGCGATCGCCCTACTGCTGGTGGCCCAGTTCGCGCACGGCCTGATCACCAATCCGGGTTGGGACTGGGGCACTTTCGCCCAGTACTTCACCGCGAAGTCGGTGCTGGCCGCACTCCGGGTGACCATCGAGCTCACCCTGTGGGGCACCGCCCTCGGTTTCGCGATCGGCACGCTGCTGGCGATCGGGCGGGTGTCGAACAATCCCGTGCTGCGGGTGATCGCCTGGACCTATATCTGGGCTTTCCGTTCGATCCCGCTGATCGTGCAGCTGCTGTTCTGGTTCAACATCGCCTATCTGTATCCCCGCCTGTCCGTGGGCATTCCGTTCGGCCCCGGCTTCTACGAGTTCGATGTCAATGGTGTGATCAGCGGTTTCACCGCGGCGGTGATCGGACTGGCCCTGCATCAGGCGGCGTATTCGGCCGAACTGATCCGGGCGGGTCTGCTCGCCGTCGACGACGGTCAGCTCGAAGCGGCGGCGGCGCTGGGGATTCCACGCTGGCGCCAGTTCCGCACGATCGTGTTGCCGCAGGCGATGCGCTCGATTCTGCCGAACGCGGCCAATGAGGTGATCAGCCTGTTCAAGGGCACCTCGATCGTGTCGGTGATGGCGATCGCCGAGCTGTTCTACCAGGTGCAGGTGATCTTCGGCCGCAACGGCCGGGTGGTGCCGCTGCTGATGGTGGCGACCGTCTGGTACATCGTGCTCACCACGGCGCTGTCGATCCTGCAGTACTACATCGAACGGCACTACGCCAAAGGCGCGCAGCGTGAGCTGCCGCCGACACCGTGGCAGCGGGTCCGCGCCAAGGTCACCGAGATCGCCGCCGGTGCGGCCGCACCCCGAGGAGCAACCCGATGACCGCAGCGGTGCTCGCGCGCGGAATCCGCAAGTCCTACAGCGGCACCGAGGTACTGCGTGGCGTGGATCTGGCCGTACGCGCCGGTGAGGTGGTCGCGCTGATCGGGCCGTCCGGCTCCGGCAAGTCCACGCTGCTGCGGGTGCTCAACCATCTGGAAGCGCAGGACGCGGGCACCGTGCACATCGACGGTGAGCTGATCGGCTACGGCCAACGCGGCAATACCCTGCGTTCGCTGCCCGACCACGCGGTGCGCGCCCAGCGCAGCCGCATCGGCTTCGTGTTCCAGCAGTTCAATCTGTTCCCGCATCTCACGGTGCTCGACAACGTGGTGCTCGCCCCGGTCTCGGCGCAGCGCCGTCCGCGCGGCGAGGTGATCGCCGAGGCGACACAGCTTTTGGAACGGGTGGGCCTGGCCGATTTCGTCGACGCCTACCCCCGGCGTCTGTCCGGTGGTCAGCAGCAGCGCGTGGCCATCGCACGGGCCCTGGCCTTGAAACCACGGCTGATCCTGTTCGACGAACCCACCTCCGCACTCGACCCGGAGCTGGTCGGCGAGGTCCTCGCGGTGATCCGCGATCTCGCGCACAGCGGCACCGCGCTGGTGATCGTCACCCACGAGATCGGTTTCGCCCGCGAGGTCGCCGACACGGTCGTGTTCCTCGACGAGGGCGTGATCGTCGAGCAGGGCGAGGCCGCCAGCGTTCTCGATCACCCCGAACACCCGCGTACGCAGGCGTTCCTGTCCCGCGTCCGCTGAACATCCCTTCCCACGAACAGGTTTCGACACTGATGAAGCTCTCCACTCTGATCGGCATCGTCGCGGCGGCCACGCTGCTGACGGCAGGCTGCACCGCCGAGCCCGAGGCCGCCGACACCGTGCAGGCCGGTGCGATCACCTACGACCTGTCTCCCGCCCAGGAGGGCAGGGTGCGCGCCGCCAAGGTCGACGCGATCGCCGCCGAGGTGCCCAAGGCCATCCGCGACCGCGGCACGCTGGTGGTGACCGGTCCCGCCGGTTCCGTGCCGCCGCTGCGGTTCTACGCCACCGACGACCGGACGGTCATCGGCTCCGAGGTCGACTTCGCCACCCTGGTGGCCGACATCCTGGGCCTGAAACTCGACATCCAGGTGGCCGACTGGTCGCAGAACTTCGTGCGGGTGGATTCCGGTGAGGTGGACGCGTTCATCTCGAACGTGACCGTCACCGAGGAGCGCAAGGAGAAGTACGACTTCGCCACCTACCGCACCGACACCGTCGCCCTCGAGGTCCCGAAGGACAGCACGCTGACCTACACCGACCGCAAGAGCCTGGCGGGCAAGCGGATCGGGATCGGCGCGGGCACCAATCAGGAACAGCTGCTGGTGAGCTGGAACGAGAAGAACGTCGCCGAGGGCCTGCCCCCGGTCGACATCGCCTACTACCAGCAGAGCACCGACTACTACCTCGCGCTGGCCTCCAAGCGCATCGACGGCTACATCGGCCCGAACCCCGCGGCCGTCTATCACTCCGCCACCAGCGACGGCAAGATCATCGCCACCTTCTCCGGCGCGGGTGAGCAGCTGCAGGGCGAGATCGCGGCGCTCACCAAGAAGGACAACGGCCTGATCGGCCCGATCCACAAGGCGCTGCAGCACGCGATCGCCGACGGCAGCTACCAGAAGATCCTCGATCGCTGGGGCCTGGATTCGGAGAAGGTCACCGAGTCGCGGATCAACCCGCCCGGTCTGCCGAAGAAGCCCGCCGCATGAAGTTCCTACTGATGACGCTGATCACGCGGGTGCCCGATCCGGTCACCGGCGTGGTCCCGACGACGCGCGATCGCCTGCACGAGGTGGTCGAACAGGCCAGGCGCGCCGAGGAACTCGGCTACGACGGGTTCGCGGTCGGTGAGCGGCACGAGGATCCGTTCCTGTCGGCCGCTCCCCCGGTGGTGTTGAGCCACATCGCGGCCCTCACCTCGCGGATCAGCCTGTTCACCGCGGTCACCACCTTGAGCCTGCTCGATCCGGTGCGCGCGTTCGAGGACTATTCCACCCTCGACAACCTGTCCGAGGGCCGGCTCGAGCTGATCATCGGCAAGGGCAACGGCGCGGCGCAGGCGCAGCTCTATCACGTCACCACCGAGGATCAGTGGGAGCGCAATCGGGAAGGGTACGAGCTGTTCCGGACGCTGTGGGACAGCGAGGAAGTGACGTGGTCGGGACAGTTCCGACCCTCGCTCGCCGCCGCCAAGGCGTTGCCCCGGCCGCTGCAGCCGCGGGTGCGGATCTGGCACGGGAGTGCGACGAGCCTGGAGTCGGTGGAACTGGCCGCGCGCCACGGTGATCCGGTGTTCTCGGCGAACGTCACCAATCCGATCGAGCCGTACGCCGCGCTGATCCGCCACTATCGCGAGCGGTGGGCGCACTACGGTCACGACCCAGCCGATGCGCTGGTCGGCGCGGGCACCGCGGGCTTCCATGTGGCGCGGACCTCGCAGGAGGCCGTCGCGGTGTTCCGCCCGCTGTTCGAGGCGCGGACCTCGCTGCAGCGCAAGGTCGGCAATCCGGTCGTGTTCGAGACCGTCGAAGACTTCGTCACCCGCTCGTCGGCGCTGGTCGGCAGCCCGGAGCAGGTGATCGACAAGGTCGGCCGCTATCACGAACAGTTCGGGCACGAGGTGATCCACCTGTCCGCCGAACGTGACGGCCGCACCGAATCCGAGTACCTGGGCAGTCTCGAACTGTTCCAGGCCGAGGTGGCGCCCGAGCTGCGCCGCCGCATTCCGAGTCGTCCCCTGGCCGCTGGCCGCCAATTCTCTGGAGTTGTTTCGTGATCCGTCCTCGTCATCGCATCGCCGCCGCCGTCGGCGCACTGGCCGCCGTCACCACGGTGGTCGCCTGTGGCAGCGACACCGCAGGCTCCGGTGCTCAAGCCGGTCCGCCGCAGCCGGGCGGCACGTTGCGCTACGGGCTGTCCGGCGCTCCGACCTGCTCGGATCCGGCGCAGTCGGGCACCAACCAGACCATCTATGTGGCCCGCCAGATCGTCGACTCGCTGACCGATCAGGACCCGAAGACCGGCGCGATCACCCCGTGGCTGGCCAAGAGCTGGGAGGTCAGTCCCGACGCCAAGGTGTTCACCTTCAAGTTGGCCGATGGGGTCACTTTCAGTGACGGCACCGCGCTCACCGCCGATTCGGTGCGCGATACGTTCGACGCGATCGTGAAGCTCGGTGCCGCGAAGGCGCAGTTGGGCGCCAGCTATCTGACCGGCTACGTCGGCACGACGGCGGTCGACAAGCTCACGGCCCGTGTCGAATTCAGTGCGCCGAACGCCCAGTTCCTGCAGGCGTCCTCGACCACGCAGCTCGGCATCCTGGCGCAGTCGACCAATGTCAAACCGGCCGAAGCCCGGTGCGCGGGTGACAACATCGGCAGCGGGCCGTTCACATACGCCTCCTACAAGCAGGACACCTCGGTGACGCTGGCCAAACGCGCCGGATACAACTGGGGCTCCGCTGTATTCGGCCACCAGGGCGAGGCGTATCTGGACCGGATCGAGTTCACCGTCGTTCCCGAATCGGGTGTGCGCACCGGCAGCCTGGCATCGGGCCAGCTCGACGCCGTCAGCGACGCGCTGCCCCAGGACGCTCCGCAGATCGAGGCCGTCGGCGGGCGGATCCTGTCGACATCCAACCCCGGCACTCCGTTCGGTTTTCAGGTCAACGTGACTCGCGGCCCACTGCGTGATCCGGCCGTCCGGCAGGCGCTGCTCCCCGCGATCGACCGCAAGCAGCTCGTCGAGACCGTGCTCGGTCCCCAGTTCAAGCCTGCGACCTCGAGCTTGGCATCGGCGACCCCGGCGTACCTGGATCAGTCGGCGCGGCTGGCCTATGAACCGGCCAAGGCGAAGTCGATCCTCGATCAGGCAGGCTGGGTCCTCGGCGCGGACGGTGTCCGAGCGAAGAACGGTGAGCGACTGAGTTTCGCGGTGACGTTCAGCCAGGTATTCGCGGGCAATCAGGCGATTCTCGAGCTGGTGCAGCAGCAACTGCGCCAGGTCGGGGTGGACCTGAAGCTCGATCTCGTGTCCACCCCGGAGGCCATCACCCGCCAGAACACGCACGATATCGACGCCGGTTACGGCAACACCACCCGCGCCGACGGCGACATCCTGCGCACGTCGTTCGGACTCGCCGGGCGCAACATCACCGCGCGTGGCCCGATCCCCCAGCTCGACGAGACCCTCGACAAGCAGCTCGCCACCAGTGATCCGGCCGCCCGTGCGGAACTGATCGGATCCGCGCAGCGGCAGGTGCTCGACAACGGTCTGTTGATCCCGACGGTCGAGTTGTCGCAGGCAGTCGGCGCGGCCGCGCACACCCAGGATCTGAAGTTCGAGGCTTCGGCACGACTGCAGTTCTTCGACACCTGGTTGAGCGGGCACTGAGATGAGCGAGGTGGTCGGGAGTCCGCGGCGCGACGGCGCGGGTAGCGAGATCCGGCGCGCGGACGGCCGGGCGGACTTCGCACGCTACGTGGGTTCTCGTTTGCTACAGGCGATCTGGGTGTTGTGGGCGGCATTCACGATCTCCTTCGTGGTGCTGTACCTGCTGCCCGCGGATCCGGTCTCGATGGCGGCCGACAGCGCGGGCACCGGTGCGCCGGTGGACCAGGCGGCGATCGCCGAGTTGCAGGCTCGCTACGGGCTGGACAAGCCGCTGTGGGACCAGTACGTGACCGCACTCGGCAATGCCGTCACCGGTGATCTGGGGCGCTCCATCAACACCGGCCAGCCCGTGACCGAAGCCCTCGGCGACGTTCTACCGGCCACGCTCGGACTGGCTTCTCTCGCACTGCTTTTCGCGATCGTCGGCGGGACGATCCTCGCGTTCGCCGCCACCTACACACGGCGGCCGTGGCTTCGCAATACCTTGAGTGCGCTACCGCCGCTGGGCGTTTCGGTGCCGACCTTCTGGACCGGTCTGCTCCTGTTGCAGCTGTTCTCCTTCCGGCTGCACTGGTTCCCCGCCTTCGGCGGGACCGGGCTGCGCGGGACGCTACTGCCCGCGCTGACGCTGGCGCTACCGATCGGGGCGGTGCTGGCCCAGGTTCTCGCTGCCGGGCTGGAGCAGACCTGGCGTCAGCCGTTCACCGATGTGGCGCTGGCCAAGGGCGCGTCGCGCTGGTGGGTGCAGCGTCGCCATATCGCCCGGTTGGCCAGCGTGCCCGCGTTCACCATCGCGGGGGTGCTGGTCGGCACGATGCTGGCCGGGTCGGTGGTGGTGGAGTCGGTGTTCGCCCGGGCGGGCGTCGGCCGGCTCACCCAGACCTCCGTGCTCAACCAGGACATCCCCGTGGTCCAGGGCGTGGTGCTGCTCTCGGCGCTGATCTTCGTCGGCGTGAATCTGGCGGTCGACCTGCTCTATCCGCTGCTCGATCCGCGCATCACCGGGACACGTCGCGCTCGTGGCGTGCCGGTCGCGGGCACCCCCGCCGACGCCGTGTCCGTCGCTGGGAAATCCGGCGAATCGGATGGCTCGAACACCGACACCGAACGGAGTGAACGTGGTTGACATCCTCGTGCGCCGACCGGCGCCGACCGCACGGCCCGAATCGGTGACCGATCACGGCGTCGCGCGCGTGCACCGAGTGGCCCGAACTGCCCGATGGGCCCGCGCACACCTGGGTCTGGTGGTGTCGGGCGTGGTGCTGGCCGTCGCGGTCGGCTGGGCGGTGGCGCCCTCGGTGTTCGCCTCCGGCGATCCGCTGATCGGCGTGCCCGCGGACAAGTTCCAGGCCCCCAGCGCGGCGCACTGGTTCGGCACCGACAATCTCGGACGCGACCTGTACACGCGGATGGTGCACGGTGCGGGGCTCTCGCTCACCGCCACGCTCACCGCGGTCGGGATCGCGTTGGTGGTCGGGTCGGTACTCGGGCTGCTGTCGGGCGCCGCGGGCGGCATCGTCGACACCGCGATCATGCGGGTCGTCGATGTGCTGCTGTCCATCCCGTCGCTGCTGCTCGCGCTGGCCCTGGTCACCGCGCTCGGCTTCGGCACCCGCAATGTGGCTGTCGCCGTGGGCGTCTCGCTGATCGCGAACTTCGCCAGGGTGATGCGCTCGGAGGTGCTGCGGGTGCGGCACGCGCCGTATGTCGAGGCCGCGCACGCGTCCGGCGTGCGCTGGTACGCGGTGCTCGTTCGGCACGTGCTGCCCAATGCGTTCCAGCCGGTGCTGGCCTTGGCCGCGGTCGAGTTCGGCATGGCGGTGCTGGCCGTGTCCTCGCTGAGCTTCCTCGGCTACGGCACCAAACCGCCCACCCCCGAATGGGGTTCGCTGATCTCGGAGGGCCGCAACTTCCTCGCCTCCGCCTGGTGGCTGACGACGCTGCCGGGCCTGGTCATCATCGCCGTGGTGTTGTCGGCTCAGCGTGTGGGTCGATTCGTGGGAAGGACCGAAACACGATGAGCGACAAGACGAACGGAACGCACCCGACACGGAGTTCGGCCGCGCCGGACCAGCCGTTGCTGCAGGTGGAAGATCTGCACATCGAATATCGGACCGGCGCGGGGTCGGTGTCCGCGCTGCGCGGCGTGTCGATCGAGGTGGCGCGCGGAGAGGTCGTCGCCCTCGTCGGCGAGTCGGGGTCGGGCAAATCGACATTGGCGCACGCGGTGATCGGGCTGCTCGGGGATTCGGCTGGAATCGTGGCGGGCAAGGTCGAGTTCGCCGGTGAGCGGATCGATCCGGACGACGAGAAGGCCCTGCGGCGGCTGCGCGGGGCGCGGGTGGGATTCGTGCCGCAGGATCCGGGTCTGTCGCTCAATCCGGTGTTGCGGGTGGGCGATCAGGTGGCCGAGGCGCTGCTGGTGCATCGGCTGGCCGACCGGCGCGGGGCGGCGCTCCAGGCCCTCGACCTGTTGGAAGAGGTCGGGCTGGATCGCCCGCAGTTGCGGGCGCGGCAGTATCCGCACGAGCTGTCCGGCGGGCAGCGTCAGCGCGTGCTGATCGCGATCGCGCTGGCGTGCGGGCCGGAACTGATCATCGCGGACGAGCCGACGAGCGCCCTCGACGCGACGGTGGCGCGGCAGGTGCTGGATCGGCTGGCCGAGCGGATCGCGGCCCGCGGGACGGCCGTCCTGTTGATCACCCACGACCTGGCCGTTGCCGCGGAACGGGCCGATCGACTGGTGGTGCTCGAGCAGGGCAAGGTCGTCGAATCCGGCACTACCGCACAGGTTCTGCACCACCCGGCACAGCCGTACACGCAGCGCCTGCTCGCCGCGTCCCCCGCGCTGTCGCCCACCGAATTCCGGCCCCTGCGACCCCGAGCGGAAAAACCGTTGCTGTCGGTTCACGCCCTGCACAAGCGCTTCCACGCGGGAGCGGGCTCCATCATCGCCGTCGACGATGTGCAGTTCAGTCTCGATCGCGGGGAAACGCTCGCGCTGGTCGGCGAATCCGGTTCGGGCAAGTCGACGACGGCGCGCATCGCTCTGCGACTCACCGACGCCGACAGCGGGACGGTCACCTTCGACGGCCACGACCTCACCAGTGCCCGCCGAAACCGCCTGCGCACGCTGCGCCGACGGTTCCAGGTGGTGTACCAGAACCCGTACTCCTCGCTGGATCCGCGCTGGGAGGTCGCCGACATCATCGCCGAACCCCTGCGCGCCTATGGGATCGGCGACCGGACGAAACGAGTCGCCGAGCTGCTCGAACAGGTCGCGCTACCGGCGGATTTCACGAAACGCAGGCCCGCGGAACTGTCGGGCGGGCAACGACAGCGCGTGGCGATCGCCCGCGCGCTGGCCCTGCACCCCGACCTGCTGGTGCTCGACGAACCGGTCTCCGCGCTCGACGCCTCGGTGCAGGCGCAGATCCTCGACCTGCTCGACACCCTCCAGCGCGAACTCGCCCTCGGCTACCTGTTCATCTCCCACGACCTGGCCGTGGTGCGCCGGATCAGCGACCGGGTCGCGGTGATGCGCCACGGTCGCGTCGTCGAAACCGGGCCCACCGCAACTCTGTTCACCGATCCGCGGCACCCGTACACGAGGGAGCTGCTCGCGGCGATTCCCGCGCCGGGCACCCGGATCGATCCCCTCGACGGAAAGGACCTCACCCGATGAGCCAGCCCAGACTGTTCCTCGGCATCGAAACGGTAGGCACCGGAACGCATCCCGCGTCCTGGCGGCGCACCGATTCCGGCGCCGAAGACCTGTTCACCGCCGGCTACTGGACCGCCGTGATCTCCTCGGCCGAGCAGCTCGGGTTCGACGCCGTCTTCCTGCCCGACGCGTTCGGCATCCAGTCCGGTGGCGCGGCCGTGACCCGCGGCAGGCTCGACGCCGTCGCGATCGCCGCCCGCACCGCCCCGCTGACCAGCCGAATCGGCTTGATCCCGCAGGTACCGGTCACCCACACCGAACCGTTCCACGCGTCCAAGGCCGTGACCGCGCTCGACTTCGCGAGCCTGGGCCGCGCGGGGTGGGAGGTGACCGTGTCCACCACCGAGGTCGAGGCGAAGGCCTTCGGGCGCAAGCAGGTGCAAGATCCGAAGTCGCTGTGGCACGAGGCCGACGAGGCGATCGAGGTGGTGACCCGGTTGTGGGACAGCTGGGAGGACGGCGCCGAGATCCGCGACGTACCCACCGGCCGGTTCATCGACCGTGACCGCCTGCACTACATCGACTTCGCCGGCGACAACTTCTCGGTCAAGGGCCCGTCGATCACCCCGCGCTCGCCGCAGGGCCAACCCGTCATCACGGTCCGCGCCGACACCCCCGAGTCGACCGAGGTCGCCGTCCGCCGAGCCGACATCATCCGCGTCAGCGCCTCCGATCTCGCGACCGCCGCCGCGCATCGCGCGGCCTTGCGCGCGGCGATCGCCGTGCAGGGCCGCGATCCCGGCACCGTGCAGATCCTGCTGGATCTGCCTGTGCACCTGGCGGATTCGGCAGACACCGCACTCGCCGAGGTGCGCGAGCTCGATCGCTGGGCGGCAGACCACCCGCCGCTCGGATTCCACCACGTCGGTACCGCCGCCGCGCTCGACGATCTCCTCACGGAGATCACGAACGCCGACGCCGTCGACGGCGTGGTCCTGCGACCGCTGGCCCTGCACGCCTCGCTGGCCGAGCTCACCACCCATCGATCCGCGCTCGCGCCGACCACCACCACCGCGACCCTGCGTGAGCGCCTCGGTCTCCCCCGTCCACTCAGCCGATACGCCACGACAGGAGCAGCGCGGTGACCTCGAAACCACGCAAGCAAGTCCACCTCGCCGCGCACTTCCCCGGCGTCAACAACACCACCGTCTGGGCCGATCCGGCCTCGAAATCGCAGGTCGATTTCGTGTCCTTCGAGCATCTGGCGCGCACCGCCGAACGCGGCCTGTTCGACTTCTTCTTCCTGGCCGAGGGATTGCGGCTGCGCGAGCATCGCGGGCAGATCCACGACCTGGATGTGGTCGGCAGGCCGGATACCTTCACCGTGCTCAACGCGGTGGCGGCGGTGACCGAGCGGCTCGGGCTGGCGGGCACCATCAACAGCACCTACAACGAACCCTTCGAGGTCGCCAAGCAGTTCGCCTCGCTCGATCACCTCTCCGGCGGCCGGGCCGCGTGGAATGTGGTCACGTCCTCGGACGCGTTCACCGGCGAGAACTTCCGGCGCGGTGGTTACCTCGAACACGGTGAGCGATATCGGCGGGCCGAACAGGTGGTCGCCGCGACCAGGGCACTGTGGGACAGCTGGCCCACCGACTCGCTGGTGATCGATCGCGAGCGGGGGATCTTCGCCCGCGACATTCCCGACACCGCGTTCCGCAGTTCACAGTTCGACTTCGCGGCACCGTTCGTCGTCCCGCCGAGCCCGCAGGGGCATCCGGTGCTGTTGCAGGCGGGCGATTCCGACGAAGGCCGCGAGTTCGGCGCGAAGACCGCCGACGCGATCTTCACCGGGCACGGCACCCTGGAGGCGGGCCAGAAGTTCTACGCCGACGTCAAGGGCCGGCTGGCGAAATACGGTCGCGCACACGGCGATCTGCTGGTGCTGCCCGCGGCCACGTTCGTCCTCGGCGACACCACCGACGAGGCGCACGAACGGGCCCGCGACATCCGCTACCAGCAGGTGAGCCCGCAGACCGCGATCGCCTTCCTCGAACAGGTCTGGGGCCGTGACCTTTCCGGTTACGACCCCGACGGCCCGCTGCCCGATGTCGAGCCCGACGCCGCCGCGGAGATCACCCGCGGCCGGGTCCGGCACACGAAAGATCCACTGGCCGTGGCGAAGGCGTGGCGTGAACAGGCGGAGGCGGGCGACCTCAGCATCCGCGAACTCATCATCGAGGTCACCGCCCGCCAGCAGTTCATCGGCACACCCGCCCAGGTCGCCGAGCAGATCGACCAGTACGTGCAGTCCGACGCGTCCGACGGTTTCATCCTCGTCCCGCACCTGACACCCGGCGGGCTCGACGAATTCGTCGACACCGTGGTCCCCGAACTGCAGGAACGCGGCAGCTTCCGCACTGAATACACCGGCACTACCTTGCGCGACCATCTCGGTCTGCGTCACCCCCACCACCACACCGTCGCCGAAGGAGCACGCGCGTCATGACGATCACCGTCGAGAACCCGACCCCCACCACGACATTCGCCGACGACTGGGCGCGCTGGCATCACGCCCGCGAAGACGGCCTGCGCGATCCCCTCGGCTGGCTCAGTCTGGCGGGGTTGCACTGGCTCACCGACAGCCCGGCCCGCCTGGACGGCGTCCCCGGCACCTGGTGGGTCACCGACGACAAGGTGTTCATCACCGCGCAGCCCGCCGACCGGCTCGATGTCGACGGCGAACGGATCGGCGGCGTGCAGATCGTGACGCCCGTGGAGGGCGCCCCGGGGGTGAGCGTGCTCAACGAGGAGAGGGTCCTCGAGGTGATCCGGCGCTCCGGACAGTACGCGGTGCGGGTGCACGATCCGGCCACGCCGACACTGACCGCGTTCACCGGGGTCGCGGCCTACCCGGCCGACCCGCGCTGGGTGGTGACCGGGCGTTTCACCGCGTTCGGGCAAGCACGCACCGTTACCACCGGCGCCGTGGTCGACGGGCTCGAGCACCACCACAGCGCCGCGGGAATCATCGAGTTCCGCATCGGCGACAGCCACGAGGCGCTGCTCGCCTTCGGCACCCCCGACGACCTGAAGGTGCTGTTCACCGACGCCACCAGCGGCGTCACCACCTACCCGGCCGCCCGCTCGCTCGCCCTCGGCGCAGTCGAGGCCGACGGCACCGTCACCCTCGACTTCAACCGGGCGGTGAACCTGCCGTGCGCGTTCACCGACTTCGCCACCTGCCCTGTCGCCCCCCGTGAGAACCGGCTGCGCGTGGCGATCGAAGCGGGAGAACAGGATCCGAAGCTATGAGCGTGCCGCTGTCGATTCTCGATCTGTCACCGATCAGCGAAGGGTCCAGTGCCGCACAGGCACTGCGCAATACCGTCGACCTCGCCCGGCAGGCCGAGCAGTGGGGGTATCGCCGATACTGGCTGGCCGAACACCATTTCGTGTCGGTGGCGAGTTCGTCGTCGCTGACGCTGCTCGGGTTGGTCGCCGCGGCGACCTCGCGTATCCGGGTGGGGACCGGCGCGGTGCAGGTGGGCCATCACACCTCCGCCTCGATCGTGGAGGCCTTCGGCACCGTCGACGCGCTGTACCCGGGACGACTCGATCTGGGTCTGGGCCGGTCGGGGCATCGGCGCAGCCAGTTCGGCGCCGCGGCCACGACCACCAAGGGCGGGCACCCGATAGTGGACACGGTCACCGGCCGGACCGAGGTGCGTGACGGTGTGGTGGTGCCGCCACCGTTCGATCCACGCCGGGTCACCGACCGCACGAAGTTCCTGGCCTCGGCCGAGGCGCTGCAGCAGCCCGGCGCGGAGTCGTTGGACTTCGCCGACCAGGTGGCCGAGGTGCAGGCGCTCCTCGACGGCCGCTACTTCACCCCGGGTGGTGTCGAGCTGCACGCCGTTCCCGGCGAGGGCATCGACACCGAGCTGTGGCTGTTCGGCAGTTCGGCGGGCGAAAGCGCCGAGCTGGCGGGCAAGTCGGGATTGCCGTTCGCGGCCGCCTACCACGTCGCACCGGGGTCCGCGCTGGACGCGGTCGAGGCGTATCGGGCGGCGTTCCGGCCGTCGGCGCAGCTGGCCGAACCGCACGTGATCGTCTCGGCGGACGTGGTCACCGCGGCCGACGACGACACCGCCCGCCGCCTCGCGAGCACGTACGGACATTGGGTGCACAGCATCCGCAGCGGCGGCGCGGCCGAATACCCCGATCCCGCAACAGCGTCCCCGCTCACTCCGGATCAACTCCGCCTCGTCGACGACCGCCTGGCTTCGCAGATCGTCGGCTCGCCCACCACCGTGGTCGAGCGGCTCGAGGCCCTCCAAAGGGTTACCGGCGCAGACGAATTGCTCATCACCACCATCACCCACGACCACGCCGACCGGCTCGAATCACACCGCCTGCTGGCCGACGCGTGGGGATTGCGAGCCGCCCGCGCGGCTTGACCGGCCTACCTCCCTCGGGCGCCCCGCAACGTCGACTCGACTACGGGGCGCCCTTCGGCTGTCCGGGGTCCATCGCCGTGCGCAACCGCTCGAGCAACCGCTCGAACTGCGCGAGCTGGGCAGGCTCGTATTCGGCGAGGATCGCGTCCTGCTCGGCGTTGATCGGGTGGAAGAACTCGTCGGCCAGCTGTCGAGCGTTCGCGCTGCACCGCAACGTCACGACCCGGCGATCGGTGTGCTCGCGGCTGCGGGTGATGTATCCCGCCTGCTCCAGCCGGTTGAGCAGGGTGGTCATCGCCCCCGAGGTCAGGGTGATCCGCTTGCTCAGCAGCGCGGGAGACAGCGGTTCTTCGGCGTGTTCGGCGGCCGCGATCTCCATCAGCGCGAAGGCGTCGGTGGAGTGCACGCCGAGCGTTTCCGCGAATCGGCGGCCCAGTTCGGTGAAGCTCGCGCCGTAGTCGATGAGCCCCGCGGCGAGCCGCTGCCGCCGCATCGCGACATCGCCGGATGTCTGCTCCACCATCTCGTCCTCTCGTCGACCACCGATTGACAACTTACCGGCCCGCCATTTACCTTCATCGTAAAGTAACTTTATGACGGAGGAATAGTGCGGACAGAAACCGAGACCCCACCGCTGCGCTTGTGGCTGGGGCTGATCGCCGTCTCGCTCGGCGTCGCGTTGATCGTGGTCGACCTGACGATCGTGAACGTAATCCTCGCGCCGATCGTCGAGGACCTGGCGATCACCTCGATTCAGGCGCAATGGATCCAGGAGTCGTACGCGATCATTTTCGCCGCGCTCCTCCTGGTCGCCGGTCGACTCAGCGATCTCTACGGCGCACGCAGGCTGTTCCTGATCGGGTTGGTCGTCTTCGGCGCCACCAGCCTGCTCGCCGCGCTCGCGCCCAGTGGCGGCCTGCTCATCGCGGCCCGCTTCCTGCAGGGCATCGGCGGGGCGATGATCCTGCCGACCTCACTCGCCCTGGTGAACGCGGCATTCACCGGAAAGGCTCGCGGACAGGCCTTCGCGATCTGGGGATCCACGATCGGCGCGGCCGCGGCGCTCGGCCCGCTGCTCGGCGGCTGGCTCGCCGGCTTCTCCTGGCGGTGGGCTTTCGGCATCAACATCCCCGCGGTCGCGCTGATCATGGTGGCCGTGCTGGTCTACCTCCCCGCCGCACCGAAGAACGCCGGTCGCGTCGATTGGCTCGGGGCGGCCCAGTCCGCACTCGGCCTCGGCCTGCTCGCCTTCGCCATGATCGAGGGTCGGCATTATGGCTGGCTGTTCGTGACCGAGCCGCTGAGCATCGGCGGGTTCGCTTGGCGCAGCGGGCCTTCACCGGTTCTCGTCGCGTTCACAGGCGCCACACTCGCCCTCGGGCTCTTCTGGCGCAGGCAGGCGCGACTCGGACGCACCGAAGGGGAACCGCTGGTCGACGTGCGGCTGTTCTCGATCGATTCGTTCCGCAGGGGCAATGTGGTGACACTGATCGTCGGCGTCGGCGAGTTCGGCATCATCGCAGTCCTGCCGCTGTGGATGCAATTCGCCCTCGACTACACCGCGCTGCAGGCCGGGCTCGCCCTGATGCCACTCGCGATCGGCAGTTTCGTCGCCAGCGGCGCGAGTTTCTCGTTGACAGCCTCGGTCTCGGCCTTGGGCCAGGTCAGGATCGGCTTGCTGCTGGAAGCGGCCGGACTGGCGCTGCTCGGATTATTCGCCGCGGCGGACAGCAGCTGGTGGTCGATCGCGCTCGCACTGTTCGTCTACGGCATCGGCGTCGGCTTCGCGACCGCCCAGGTCACCAATATCGTGCTCGCCGACGTGCCGGGCGAGAGCGCGGGACAGGGCTCGGGAATTCAAAGCGCGGCACGCGAACTCGGCTCAGCATTGGGCATCGCCGTCATCACCACCATCTACTTCAGTACCGTCGGCACCGGCCTGCGCGACCGCCTGACCGACGCGGGCCTGCCCGAACCCGAAGTGCGGCAACTGGAGTCGACCGTCACCGACAGCGCCGGTTCGGTGATCGGAGCGTTCGCCGAAAACCCGAACACGCTGCCCATCGCGGAAGCGGCGCGCGCGGCCATGGCCGCGGGCATCGAGGTGGCGAGCTACCTGTGCGCCGGCCTGCTCGTGCTCGCCTTGGCCACTACGGCATTCGTCAAACCCGAACGACACGAGTAGCACCGGTCCATCGGGGGCTCGGACTCGTTCCGCGGCCCCCACGCTGCCCGGTCGTCAAGCCCGCATCAATCACATTCCCTCTTTCTATACGTAGGCGTATATCAGCGGTACTCTCGACATATACGCTGCCGTACACATGGAGGTCCCCGCTATGCGACTACCCGAATCGGCCCACACCGACCAGCCCTGGCGCATCCACGAGATCGCCCCCGACTTCGACGTCGAGGACATCTGGCAGTTCCGCACCCCCGGCGCGGGCCCCGACGACTTCCCCGCCCTACTCGCCGCCCTCCAGGCCGAACGCGCCTCCGAGTCCACCGGCATCAGCGGCCTGCTGTTCAAGATCCGCTGGAAGCTGGGCGAACTGTTCGGCTGGGACCGCGAAGAGGCAGGCACCGGCACCCGCGTCCCGTCTCTGCGCGAGCGTCTGCCCGCCGACCTGCGCGACACCGACATCCCCGCCGAAGACGGCCCACTCACCGCCCTCTATGTCCTCGACAACGAATACGCCGCCGAAATCGCCAACGGCACGATGCACGGCATCATGCACCTGGGCTGGGTCCCCGACACCACCGGCTACCACCTACAAATGGCGGTCCTGGTGAAGCCCAACGGTCGCTTCGGCCGCCTCTACATGGCCCTGATCAAGCCCTTCCGCTACGGCATCGTCTACCCGGCGATGACCCGCAGCTGGGAACGCACATGGAACGACCTCGCCGTGACGCGGTAAGCGCTGTTCCTACGCGCTGAGCGGGGCGGCGGATACTCCGTAGCCGAGGTTGGTGAGGACTTCGCTGGTGGCCTTGGCGAAGTTCAAGGTGATGAAGTGGAGGCAGGGGGCGCCTTCTTCGGTGAGGCGCTGGGCCATTTCGGTGGCGATCTGGATGCCTTCGGCGCGGACGGCGGCACGGTCTTCCTCCGGGCCGGTACCTGCCGCCCGGGTGAGGCGGGCTACCACGTCGGCGGGGACGGGGCGGCCGCTGAGTTCTTCGGCGCGGGCGACCGTGCGCAGGGAGGTGATGGGCATCAGCTCGGGGATGATCGGCTTGGCGCCCTCGATGGGGTCCATGGCGATCACGCGGTCACGCAGACGCAGATAGTGCTCGACGTCGAAGAACATCTGGGTGATCGAATACTCGGCTCCCGCACGGAGTTTCGCCGCCAGGTGGTGGGTGTCGTGGTCGAGGTCGGGCGAGCGGTGGTGGCCCTGGGGGAACGAGGCGACGCCGACGTGGAAGTCGCCGAGATCGCGCACGATGCGGACCAGCTCCTCCGCGTATTCGACACCGCCGGGGTGCTTGGCCCATTCACCCAGCGGGTCACCGGGCGGGTCACCACGCAGAACCAGGACATTGCAGATGCCGGAGTCGGCGTAGGACCCGATCAGGGAGCGCAGTTCGGCGATGCTGTGCCCGACCGCGGTGAGGTGGGCGACCGGGAGCAGGGTGGTTTCCTGCGCGAGCGCACCGGTGATGCGCACGGTGCGGTCGCGGGTGGAACCGCCCGCGCCGTAGGTCATCGACACGAAGGCGGGATGCATGCGTTCGAACTCGCGGACCGCGCGCCACAACCGAGCCTCGCCCGCTTCGTCTCGCGGAGGGTTGAACTCCACGGAGAACGGCACGCCGTTGCCCGAATGGGTGCGCAGACTCTGCACCACCGAGGGGGTGTTCGAGACGATCGACGGCCGCTGGGCGGGTCGATCTGGGGTCGAACTTCCCCGTCCATTGTCGAAATCCACCGGCTCAGTCTAGTGGGAGGCGATGGCGCCCCGGCACCGACTGGGAAACCGGGCGCCGAACACCCAGCAACGCGTCAAGGCCGATGAACGTGCCCGCGGACGGTAGCACCGCGGAAACCCGGATGTGGGCTGCGTCGCAGCGGCCCTGTGCGCCGAGAGCGCGCCCGGTCCGCCCGCGTATCGTTCGGGACAACGCTGGTGACCGCACCACCGAGTGCCCAACCGGTCCCGCTGTTCGCCCACTTCGCCCCTGGAGGCCGCCCTGTCCGCCGGAATCGGTACCCCGCTATCCCGGTCCGCCGCCGACGCTCTGACCTCGGTCGACCTCGTCGCGCTGACCCCGGGCACGCCGGCCTTCGTCGCCGCTGTCGAACAGGTGCTGACCAGCTTCTTCGCCACCCGGCGTGAGATCGTCGAGCCGCTGGGGCCCGTCTTCCTCGACGCCGTCGAGGCGCTCGGACAGTTCGTGGTTCGGGGCGGCAAGCGGACGCGACCGGGATTCGCGTGGACCGGCTGGCTGGGCGCCGGTGGCGATCCCGCCGGGCCGGATGCCGCCGCGGTACTCACCGCCTGTTCGGCACTGGAATTGGTGCAGGCGTGCGCGCTCGTGCACGACGACATCATCGACTCCTCGCGCACTCGGCGCGGGTTCCCGACCGTGCACATCGAGTTCGAGGATCGGCACGCGGCGGCGGGCTGGCCCGGCGACGGCGCCGCCTACGGCTCGGCGGTCGCGATTCTGATCGGCGATCTCGCGCTGGCCTGGGCGGACGATCTGGTGCACGAGGCCGGTTTGAGCCCACGGGCGCTGGCCCGGTTCGCACCGGTGTGGGCGCGGATGCGGACCGAGGTGCTCGGTGGGCAACTCCTCGACATCAACGGCGAGGCGGGCGGCGACGAGTCGGTCGAGGCCGCGTTGCGGATCAACCGGTACAAAACCGCCGCGTACACGATCGAACGGCCGTTGCATCTGGGCGCGGCGCTGGCGGGTGCCGACGAGGCGCTGGTGGACGCGCTGCGGATCTACGGAACCGACGTGGGGATCGCGTTCCAGCTGCGTGACGACCTGCTCGGCGTGTTCGGCGACCCGGCGGTGACCGGAAAGCCGTCGGGCGACGACCTGCGGGAGGGCAAGCGGACCGTGTTGATCGCGGAGGCGCTGCGCCGGGCCGATCCGGCCGCCGCCGCCCTGATCCGGACCGGCCTCGGCACGGACCTCGACGATGCCGCCGTCGACCGGCTGCGCACAGTGCTCACCGACCTGGGTGCGGTCGACGAGGTGGAGCGCCGGATCACCGAGCTCACCGACACCGGGCTCGCCGCGATCGCGACCAGTTCCGCGACGCCGGAGGCCAAGCAGTTGCTCCACGCCATGGCACTGGCTGCCACTCGCCGCGCGGCCTGATAGGAAAAGTGTTGTGGGACAAGCGAATCATGTCGTCGTAGTCGGGGCCGGGCTGGCAGGTCTGGCGGCCGCGCTGCACCTGCGGGGCGCTGGTCGCGAGGTGACGGTGCTGGAACGGGCCGATCATCCGGGCGGCCGGGTGGGCCGATACCGGTTCGACGACTACGAGATCGACAGCGGCGCAACGGTACTCACTTTGCCTGAAGTGATCGACGACGCGCTGGCCGCCGTCGGGCACACCAGGCAGAGCGTCGGCCTGCGCATCCACCGCCTCGCTCCCGCCTATCACGCACGCTTCGCCGACGGCAGCGACATCCGCGTCTTCGACGACGCCGACCAGATGGCCGCCGAGGTCGAAAGTGCTTGCGGGCCCGCTGAAGCGCGCAACTACCGCCGACTGCGCGACTGGCTCGGCCGCGTCTACGACGCCGAGTTCGACGAGTTCATGAACGCCGATTTCGATTCGCCGCTCGACATGGTGCGTACACCGCGCTCCAGGGCCGCGCTCACCGCACTCGCCAAGCTCGGCGGCTTCGGAAAACTCGGGCCGCGCGTACGGTCCTTTCTGGGCGACGAACGGCTGACCAGGCTGTTCACCTTCCAGGCGCTGTACGCGGGCATGTCGCCGGATGACGCGCTCGCCGTCTACGGCGCGATCCCGAACATGGACACCTGCCTGGGTGTCTACTTCCCCGAAGGCGGGATGCGCGCGATCACGGCGGCGCTCGCCGAGGCGTTCACGGCCGCGGGTGGTCAGCTAGTCCTGAATGCCGAGGTCGACGGCATCGACTATCGCCCCGGACGGACACCGAACGGGCGGGGACAGGCGGCGGCGCGCGGCCGACGCGCCGAAGCCGTGCGCACCGCCGACGGGCGCACCTACCCCTGCGACGCGGTGGTCCTCACCGCCGACATCGCGACACTGCCGACATTCGGCCTGCGCCACCGTCGCGGCCTGCGCGCCTCACCGTCGGCCGTCGTCGCCCACGGCACCATCGCGGCCGAGATCGCCGCGCGCTGGCCCGTACAGGCCCATCACACCATCGAGTTCGGCGCCGCCTGGGCACAGACCTTCGCCGAGATCGCCGCGCGCAAGGGTCGCGGCCGGCTCATGAGCGATCCGTCGCTGCTGCTCACCCGGCCCGCGCTCACCGACGCCGACCAGTTCGTCGACCGGGCCACCGGGCGCTTCGAACCGCTGTCGGTGCTCGCGCCGTGCCCCAACCTGACCGCCGCCCCGCTCGACTGGGACCGGCTCGCCCCCGCCTACCTGCGCGAGCTGCTCGCGGAACTGGAGCGGCGCGGCTACACCGGCATCGCCGAACATTTCCGCGTCGACCACCTCGACACGCCCGCCACCTGGGCCGCCCAGGGCATGATCGCGGGCACACCGTTCTCCCTCGCCCACGTATTCCGGCAAACCGGGCCCTTCCGGCCACGCAATCTGCCAAGGGGCGTGGACAACGTCGTTCTCGCAGGTTGCGGCACCACTCCGGGGGTGGGTGTGCCCACCACACTGCTGTCCGGCAAGCTGGCGGCGGCACGAATCACCGGCAGCCGGGCACACGCCGGTACCGACCACCGGGTTAGTGTTCCAACTTGAAGCCGTAAACTGACGGCCGACTTATCAGCTCGCGGTTGCGACCGCCGACCATCCGGGGGGACCGACCGAACATGCCGCCCTCCGAGACGACCGTAGGCACCATGGACAACACGCGCACCCTCGAGCGCCAGCGTCACCTACCCGCCGGGAGCGACCCGGGCGTCCGGACCTGGCTGCGCACCGCAGGCGAGTTCGCCAGGAGCCCCGAGGGCCACGCTGCTCTGATGGGTTTCTTCGGCGCCATGATGATCACCTTCGGTGGCTTCGGTGCGGGGGCTGTTCGCAAGCGCGATCCGCTGCTAGAAGCGCTGCACCTGTCGTGGCTGCGATTCGGCCACGGATACGTGCTGTCGACGATCGTGATCTGGATCGGCGTGCTGCTGATGATCACGGCGTGGGTCCGGCTGGGTCGCACCACCATCGGCAAGGGCGAATCGACGGTCACGCTCAACGAGTTGCGGGCGATCGTCGGTATCTGGATCACGCCCCTGCTGTTCGCGGCGCCGATGTTCAGCCGTGACTCCTACTCCTACCTCGCCCAGGGTGCCCTGTTGCGTGACGGTTTCGACCCCTATCAGGTGGGTCCCGTCGCCAATCCCGGCGTGCTGCTGGACAACGTGAGCCCGGTCTGGACCACCACCACCGCGCCGTACGGCCCCGTCTTCTTGTTGATGGGCCGTGCGATCACTTCGCTCACCGGCGAGAACGTCATCGCCGGGACCATCGCGCTGCGCGTCGTCATGCTGCCCGGACTGGCGCTGATGATGTGGGCGGTGCCGTATCTGACCAAGCATCTGGGCGGAAAGCCGACGGTCGCGCTGTGGCTGGCCGTGCTCAACCCGCTGGTGCTGGTGCACCTGATCGGTGGCGTGCACAACGAGATGCTGATGGTCGGGCTGATGTGCGCGGGCGTCGCGCTCGTGCTCGAACGCCATCATGTGGCCGGCATCGTGGTGGTCGCCATCGGCGTGGCGATCAAGGCGACGGCAGGCGTGGCGCTGCCGTTCCTGGTGTGGATCTGGATTCTGCACGAGAAGGAACGGCGAGCCGCCGAGCGGCGAGCCGCGGTGGATTCCGACGCCGCACTCGCCGAGGAACAGAAACACCCCGACGCTGCCAGACCGTCCGCGGACATGCCGCACCCGCTGTTCGTCTTCGCCAAGATCGCCGGTATCGGCGTCGGCGTGTTCGCGCTGGTGTTCGGCGCGGCGTCGGTGATCGCGGGAGTCGGCTTCGGCTGGGTCACCGCGTTGCAGGGCTCGAACAAGATCATCAATTGGCTGTCGCTGCCGACGATTCTCGCGCACATGGTCACCTGGGTGACCCCGCTCGATTTCAACTCCGTACTGGACGTGACCCGCCTGCTGTGCCAGATCGCCATGGTCGCGCTGCTCGTCGCGACCTGGTGGCGGTTCCGGCACAGTGAGCGCGAGGCCGTGATGGGCATCATCATCGCGTTCGTCGCGATCGTGCTGCTCTCCCCCGCCGCACTGCCCTGGTACTACTCGTGGCCGCTCGCGCTGGCCGCCGGGTTCGCGATGTCGACCCGCACGTTGATGTGGCTGGTGGGGATCTGCACGTGGCTGATGCTGGTGTTCCAGCCCGACGGGTCGATCGGCCTCTACAACTTCTGGCATGTCGCGCTGGCGACCTTCGCCGCCGTGGTCGCGGCGGTGTCGCTGCGCACCGTGGATCCGCTGCATCTGCGTTCGGCCGGCTCGAAGGCCGTTGCCACGGAATCGGCGCCGCCAGTTCGAGCATGAGCCCTCGCGCGCAGAGGCTTCGACGCGGCACCGTGATCGTGCCCGGAGATGCCCGACCGCTGACCAGCGAGCTGGATGCGGCCTACGCGAGTTGCCGGCGGATCGCCGCCGAGCACGGGCGCACCTACTACCTGGCCACCACACTGCTCTCACCGGAACGTCGGCGAGCGGTACACGCGCTGTACGCGTTCGCCCGGATGGTCGACGACATCGTCGACCATGCCGACAACCCCGCGCGCGTCCTCGACCCCCGCGACGGCGCCCGGCACAGCCTCGCTCCGACCCACCTCGTCGCCGGCGGACGCGCCCCTGCGCGGCTCACCTCCACCCAGCGGCACGTGCCGAGTGAACCCGCGCAGGTCGTCGACGTCTCCCCCGCCCAGCACCTCGACCTCGTCGAGAAACACCTGCGACTGGCCCTCGAACACGGCGACATCGACAGCACCGACCCGCGCCGCCGCCAGATCATCACCGCGGCCGCGGACACCATCAGCCGCTACGACATCGCGCACACCCACCTCTGGACATTCCTCGACGCCATGCGCATGGACGTCCCCGGTACGGCCACCCACCGCACCTGCTACGCCACGATGAGCGAGCTCCGCGAGTACATGCGCGGGTCCGCCGCCGCCATCGGCCTGCAGCTACTGCCGGTCCTGGGCACCGTCGTCCCCGTCGCCGAGGCCGAACCGGCCGCCGCTGCCCTCGGCGAGGCCTTCCAGCTCACCAATTTCCTGCGCGATGTCGCCGAAGACCTCGACCGCGACCGCGTCTACCTGCCCACCGACGAGCTGACGGCGTTCGGCGTAGACGAAGCCCACCTGCGCGACTGCCGTCATCGGGGCCACACCGACGCACCGCTGCGGCGTGCGCTGGCCCACCTGATCGCCGTCAACCGCGACATCTACCGGCAAGCCGTCCCCGGCATCGCCCTGCTCGCCCCCCGCGTACGCCCGGCGATCACCACCGCGGCCATCCTCTACGCCGAAATCCTCGACCGCATCGAAGCGGCCGACTACCAGGTCTTCACCACCCGGGCCACGGTCCCCCGCCGTCGCCGGATCCTGGTCGCCGCCAAGGGTTTCACCGGCGGCTAGTTACCGCGGTTCGCTCGCGACGGCCACTGCCCGCGGCCGCGCGCGATCCTGCGGTGTGACGATCAGAAGGGTTCAGCGTGCGCGCGGCGAACTACCTCGCGGGCCAATTGCCCGTGCAGAGCGTCCACCGGGCGCCCGGGCAGGGAAGGGTCGTCGGTGTAGAGCCAGCCGAGGATGTCCTCGTCGGTGTACTTGGCGTCGCGCATGACGGTGATCACGCCGGGAAGCATGCGGACGATCTCGTCCTCGGAATCGAAGAAGCGGGACGGAATGCCCACGACGCCGCCGCGGCGGATCGCGAGGATCTGGTGGTCACGCAGCAATTGGTGCACCGAGGTGACCGGGACGCCGAGGATATCGGCCGCCTCGGGAAGCGAGACGATGGTTTCGGTGTCGGGCAGCACGTCGTCGCTGCAGGGGAAGGCACTCACTCCCACAACGGTAGTACGTGTCAGCGCGCACGCATCGTCTGGCATGCCCACACCACCCGGTTACCATCGTGGTGGCCGCACACGGCGGCCGGTTGAATGCCGGAGGACATCACTTGATCGGCCAGATGCTGGAAGGGCGCTATCGCATCGATGCGCCGATCGCTCGCGGCGGGATGTCGATGGTCTTCCGCGGGACCGACACCCGGCTCGATCGCCCCGTCGCGATCAAGGTGATGGACCCGAAGTTCGCCGCTGACCCGCAGTTCCTCAGCCGTTTCGAGTTCGAGGCGCGGGCGGTGGCCAAGCTCAAGCATCCGTCGCTGGTCGCCGTGTACGACCAGGGCGTCGATGGCGAATACCCGTTCCTGATCATGGAACTGGTCGAGGGCGGCACGCTGCGCGAGCTGCTGCGCGAACGCGGGCCGATGCCGCCGCACGCCGTGCGCGCCGTGGCCGAGCCGGTGCTGCGCGCGATCGGCACCGCCCACGACGCAGGCCTGGTGCACCGCGACGTGAAGCCGGAGAACGTGCTGATCTCCGACGCGGGCGAGGTGAAGATCGCCGACTTCGGCCTGGTCCGCGCCGTGGCCGCGGCCAACACCACCTCTGCGAGCGTGATCCTCGGCACCGCCGCCTACCTCTCCCCCGAGCAGGTCACCACCGGTACCGCCGATGCCCGCAGCGATGTGTACTCCTTCGGCGTCCTGATCTTCGAACTGCTCACCGGGCGGGTGCCGTTCACCGGCGACAACTCGCTGTCGGTGGCGTATCAGCGGGTCGAGAACGATGTGCCCGCCCCGAGCAACTTCATCGGTGGCGTACCGCCCGAATTCGACGCGTTGGTCGCCAAGGCCACCTCCCGCGACCCCGCGCAGCGCTTCGCCGACGCCAACGAGATGGCGGCGAAACTGCAGACGATCGCGATGGAACTGAATCTGCCGCCCTACCGGGTGCCCGCACCGCGCGATTCGGCCGAACATCTCAGCGAGAGCTATCAGACCGGCGCCGCGCATCATCCCGGCGAGCGCCCGGCGACCCCGCCGCCGATGGCCGCGCACCATTCCCCCGCGCCCGAACCGCACCACACCCGGGTGGTCACCGCACCGCGCCCGCGCCCGGAGGAGTACGCCCCCGCACCGGCGGCGAGCGCGTTCGGCGGTGGCGACGATCATTCGCGCCGAACAGGTTTGGTGTGGGTGGGCATCGTCACCGCGCTGACCCTGCTGGTCGGTATCGGCGGCTGGTGGCTCGGCGTCGGTCGCTACACCGCGGTGCCGCCGATCGCGGGCATGGACTCCCAGCGGGCCGTCGCGGTCCTGCAGGAAGCCGGTTTCGAGACGGAGTTGCGGCAGAAGGCCTCCGACACGGTGCCGGTGGGCGGGGTCGTCGGCTCCGAGCCGTCGGCCGGGTCGCGGGTGACCAAGAGTTCCACGGTCGCGGTGCTGATCTCCAACGGAAAGCCGCGGGTGCCCGATATCAAGCCCGGTGACCAGCTCGCCGCCACCAACCAGGCGATCCGCGATGCCGGTTTGCAGCCGATCGACAGCGGCGAGGCGGCCAGTACCGCGCCGAAGGGTTCGCTGGCCAAGGTGGAGCCGGCGCCCGGCACGATCCTGCCGATGGGCGCGCAGGTGAAGGTGTACCGCAGCAAGGGTTCCCAGCCTGTCAACGTGCCCGACGTCCGGGGCAAGACCGCCGAGGAGGCTGCCGCCGCGCTGACCACCGCGGGCCTGGTCGTTCGCGACACGCGCGTGCAGTTCGACAAGAGCGTCGAAGGCGACAAGGCGATCGCGACCGAGCCCGCCGTCGGCACCACCCTGCAATCGGGCGACACCGTGACGCTGATCGTGTCGAACGCGGTGAAGGTCCCCAATGTGATGGGTCAAAGCGTCGGCAACGCCCGCTCCAAACTGCAACAGCTCGGCCTGCGGGTAGAGGTCAAATCCCTCACCGACTCGGACAGTTCCCTGGTCATCGGCCAGGTTCCCGGCTTCAACTCGAATGTGGAGGCGGGCAGCGTCGTAACGCTCACCGCCCTGCCTTGAAGGGGCAAGGATCCCGAGAAGGACAAAGAAAAACCCGGGCGCGGTCCCCGCTGACCGCCCCGGGCTCGTCCCGCTGATTCAGCGCAGCATTTCCGCGACCAGGAACGACAGTTCCAGGGATTGCTGGGTGTTCAGGCGGGGATCGCAGGCCGTTTCGTAGCGGCCGCCCAGGTCGAGATCGGAGATGTCCTGGGCGCCGCCGAGGCACTCGGTGACGTTCTCGCCGGTCAGCTCGATGTGCAGGCCGCCGGGGTGGGTGCCGAGGGCGTGGTGCACCTCGAAGAAGCCCTGGACCTCGTCGACGATGCGGTCGAAGTGGCGGGTCTTGAAACCGGTGGACGACTCGTGGGTGTTGCCGTGCATGGGGTCGCACTGCCAGATGACCTGGTGGCCGGTGGCCTGCACCTTCTCGATGATCGGGGGCAGCACATCACGCACCTTGCCGTTGCCCATGCGGGCGACCAGGGTGAGCCGGCCGGGCTCGTTGTTCGGGTCGAGCCGCTCGACGTATTCCACGGCCAGTTCCGGCGTGGTGGTGGGCCCGATCTTGAGCCCGATCGGGTTCGCGAGAAGTTCGGCCAGCGCGATGTGGGCGCCGTCGAGCTGACGGGTGCGTTCGCCGATCCACAGGAAGTGCGCGGACAGGTCGTAGAGCAGCGGTTCGCCGGTCTCGGACTCGCTCAGCCGCAGCATCGCGCGCTCGTAGTCGAGGACGAGCGCCTCGTGCGAGGCGTAGATACGCGCGGTCTTCAGGCTCGGGTCGTTGACCTGACAGGCGGCCATGAAGCGCAGACCGCGGTCGATCTCCTCGGCGAGGGTCTCGTAGCGCGCGCCCGCGGGCGACTGGGCGACGAAGTCACGGTTCCAGTCGTGCAGGCGGTGCAGGTCGGCGGTGCCCGCGCTGGTCAGGGCGCGAACCAGGTTCATCGCGGCGCTGGCGTTGGCGTAGGCACGGACCAGACGCGACGGGTCGTGACGACGCAGGGCCTCGTCGGCGACGAGCGAGTTCACCATGTCGCCGCGGTAGGACTTCAGGCCCAGCGCGTCGGTGTCGGACGAACGCGGCTTGGCGTACTGGCCCGCGATCCGTGCCACCTTCACCACCGGCATACTCGCGCCGTAGGTGAGTACCACGGCCATCTGCAGCAGCGTGCGGATATTGCCGCGGATGTGGGGCTCGGTGTTGTCGGCGAAGGTCTCCGCGCAGTCACCGCCCTGCATGAGGAACGCCTCACCGCGCGCGACAGCGGCCAGCTGCGCCTTGAGGTCCTCCACCTCGGCGGGCAGGCAGATCGGTGGCACGCTCTCCAGCACGGTGCGCATGGTGGCGGCCTCATCGGCGTCCCAGGACGGCTGCTGCAGAGCGGGCCGGGCCAGCGCGGCATCGAGGCGACCACGCAGCTCTTCGGGCAGCGGCGGCAGTTCCGGCAAACGGTCAATGGGTACGTCGACGGTCCAGGTCACCAGATCAGAATACGACCCGCGCGTCCGAGCGACTATCCGGCGTACCCGCGAAGCCACCGCCGACCCGTGCGAAACACGCACAGGGCGCCCACATAGGGTTTCGTCGACCCGTCGTGGGGTCCATCGCCCGGCGCGCCGGAGCCCCACGAGCAACCCACCGGCACGAAGAGGCGATCTCCCTGCGATATTTCTACGATTCGGAATTCATCGAGGATGGGGTGACGATCGACCTGATCTCGATCGGCGTCGTCTGTGAGGACGGGCGCGAGTACTACGCGGTCTCCACCGAATTCGATGCGAAGCGGGCCGGGCCGTGGGTGCGCAAGCATGTGCTGCCGAAGCTGCCTGCCGCCGGGTCGCCGCTGTATCGCACCAGGGAACAGATCCGCGACGACCTGTTCAAGTTCTTCCTGCCGCGCCCGAGCGTGCAGCCGGAGCTGTGGGCGTGGGTGTCCGCCTACGACCATGTGGCGCTGTGCCAGCTGTGGGGTGACATGACGGCGCTGCCCAAGGGCATGCCCCGCTACACCAACGAGCTGCGCCAGCACTGGGCCGCGCACGGCAGCCCCGACCTGCCGCCGATCCCGGACGACGCGCACGACGCACTCGCCGACGCCCGCCACAACCTGGCCAAGTTCGAGGCCATCGAGACATACCGGCGCACCCCGCGCCTCTAGGACACGGTCCTGCACAACGAAGGCCCCGAGTCGAATTCGACTCGGGGCCTTCGTTGTTCGCGATGTTCGATCAGTGACCGAACGGCTCGCTGTTGTTCGCGATCGCCTGCTGTTCGGCGAGAACGGTGAGCATCCGGTGCTCCTCGTTCTCCTCGATCTCGGCCCAGGACTCGCCCTCGGCCTTGGGATCGGCCTTGAGGAAGCTACCGGTGCCGGGCTTGCCCGCCGAACCGAGCTTGTTCATCTTCTTGGGCACCGGGGCGCCCTGGTATTCCAGCGGGATGGCGTGGCCGTGTGCGTCGACCCCGCCCAGCGGCTGGTGCACCTCGATGTACTCGCCGTGCGGCAGACGCTTGATCACCCCGGTCTCGATACCGTGCTCGAGCACCGCCCGGTCACTGCGCTGCAGACCGATGCAGAACCGGTACGTCACGAAGTACGCGATCGGCGGCAGCAGCAGCACGCCGATACGACCGATCCAGGTGGTCGCGTTCAGCGAGATGTCGAACTTCAGCGCGATGATGTCGTTGACACACGAGAGCGTGAGCACCACGTAGAACGCGATCGCCATGGCACCGATCGCGGTACGCACCGGCACGTCGCGCGGACGCTGGAGCAGGTTGTGATGCGCCGAGTGGTCGTTGGTGAGGCGCTTCTCGATCCACGGGTAGGCGATCAGCAGCGTGAACACCAGGCCCATGATGAGCGCGACCCAGACCACGGCCGGGACCGTGTAGCGACCGAGGTAGAGCTCCCACGGCGGCATCAGACGCGCCAAACCGTCGGTCCACATCATGTAGAAGTCGGGCTGTGAACCCGCCGAGACCTGAGAGGGGTTGTACGGGCCCAGGTTCCAGATCGGGTTGATCTGCAGGACACCGCCCATGATGCCGACGATGCCGAGGGTGAACGCGAAGAACGCACCCTGGTCGGCGGCGAACACCGGGATGATGCGCGCGCCGACGACGTTGTGCTCGGTGCGGGCCGGTCCGGGGAACTGGGTGTGCTTCTGGTACCAGACCAGCGCGACGTGCGCGCCGATCAACGCCAGGATGATGCCGGGCAGCAGCAGCACGTGCGCGATGTAGAGGCGCGGGATGATGATGTCGCCGGGGAAGTCGCCGCCGAACATCAGCCAGTGCATCCAGGTACCGATGACCGGCAGGCTCATGGTGATACCGCCGAACGCGGCACGCAGGCCGGTGCCCGAGAGCAGATCGTCGGGCAGCGAGTAGCCGAAGAAGCCTTCGAACATCGCCAGGATCAGCAGCAGCGAGCCGATCACCCAGTTCGCCTCACGCGGCTTGCGGAACGCGCCGGTGAAGAAGATGCGGAACAGGTGGATGATGATCGACGCCGCGAACAGCAGGGCCGCCCAGTGGTGGATCTGCCGGACGAACAGACCGCCGCGCACCTCGAAGGAGATGTTCAGCGCGGTCTCGTAGGCCCGCGACATACCGACGCCGCGCAGCGGCTGGTAGGCGCCGTCGTAGACCACGTGGGTCATCGACGGGTCGAAGAACAGCGTCAGGTACACACCCGACAGCAGCAGGATGATGAACGCGTAGAGCGCGATCTCACCCAGCAGGAACGACCAGTGGGTCGGGAAGACCTTGTTGATCGAACGCTTCATGAACGCGGCGGCGCGGTACCGCTCGTCCATCTCATTTGCCTGATTGGCCACAACGCTCATGAACGACGCTCCCAGAAGGCCGGGCCGAGCGGCTCGATGAAGTCGCCCGCGGCGACCAAATAGCCCTCGGAGTTGACGGTGATCGGCAGCTGAGGCAGTGCGCGGGCGGCAGGACCGAAGACCGGCTTTGCCCACTCGGTCGCGAGGAACTGCGACTGGTGGCAGGGGCACAGGATCCGGTTGGTCTGCTGCTCGAACAGCGAGGTGGGGCAGCCGAGGTGGGTGCAGATCTTCGAGTAGGCGAAGTAGTCGCCGAAGTTGAAGCTCTCCTGGCCCTTGCGCTTGATCGCCTTCTCGGCGTCTTCGGTGCGCAACCGGATCATCATGACCGCGTTGCGGATACCGCGCAGCGACTCGAGCGTGGCGTGCTCATCGCCGCGCCACTTCTCTTTCCACGGGAACACGGTTTCCATCGAGCCGGCGTCCAGGTCTTCGGGACGCACCAGCACGATGTCGCCGGGGCGACCGGTGTCGCGGCGGATGTAGACGGTCTCGCCCGGGTAGTCCGGGGTCCAGCCCGAGACCCACAGCGGCGACTTGTCGCCCTTGGCCCACGGGTTCTTCACCATGCCGCCGACGAACACCAGCAGTGCGCCGATACCGAGCACACCGACACCGGCGCCCGCGGTACCGAGCATCATCTTGCGACGACCGAGGGTGGAGGTGTCGAGCGCGTCCTGCAGCTCGGCCGCCAGGGTGCGCCGCTCGACCTCGTCGGAGGGGCCGTCGTGGCGCTGCTGGATCGAGATCTCGGCGGGGATGAACCGCTTGCGGATCAGCACCACGGCGACACCGATGACCAGCACCGAGATGCCGAAGGTCAGGCCGACGAGCGGGGTGAACAGCGAGTAGGCGCTGTGGCCCTCGTCGCCGTAGCCCTTCCACTCCCACGGCCAGAACAGGAAGACACCGATGAGCGCGGCGGCGGCGAGGCCGGAGATGGCGAACCAGAACGTGACCGCACGTTCGGCGCGCTTCTCGGCCTTGGTGCCCGGCACCGGCCACCGCTCGTTGCGGTAGACGACATCGACGTCGTCGCGATTGGTGCCGAGCTCGACCAGCTCGTCACGCGACATCGCGTCCAGTTCGTCTTCGGTGGGTTCGCGACCCATGTCGCTGTGCTCCTGTCCACTCATGGCTGCATCCAATTCGTCATGCTCGGGCACGCTGCGTGGTTACGCTGCGCTGCCGCCTCCGCGCACTGACCGATCATGACCGCGATCCGATCCACATCGCGGCGCCGACCACGGCGGTGATGCCGATGACCCAGATCGCCAAACCTTCGGTCGCCGGACCGAACCCGCCGAGATCCCAGCCGCCGGGCGACTTCTCCTCGGCGGAGTTCTTGACGTAGGCGACGATGTCGCGCTTCTCCTCCGACGTCAGCTGCCGGTCGGAGAACTTGGGCATGTTCTGCGGGCCGGTGACCATAGCCTGGTAGATCTGCTGCTCACTGGCCTCGGCCAGCGGCGGCGCGAACTTGCCGCCGGAGAGCGCGCCACCGCGACCGGTGAAGTTGTGGCAGGAGGCGCAGTTCATGCGGAACAGCTCCGAGCCACGGGCGATGTCGTCGCCGCGCAGCGACTCCTGGGCGATCTCACCGTTGGCGTCGCGGATCACCGAGGGGCCACCGCCGTTGGCGGCGACGTAGGCGCCGAGCGCGTCGGTCTGGTGCGCGTCGAACTTCTCCGGCTTGCGCAGCGCCTGGGCGCCGTTGGCGGCCATCGGCATGCGGCCGGAGGAGACCTGGAAGTAGACCGCGGCCTCGCCGACGCCGATCAGGCTCGGACCACGGTCGGCGACACCCTGCAGGTTCGCGCCGTGGCACGTGATGCAGGAGGTGTCGTAGAGCTGCTTGCCCTCGCGGATGAGCGCGGACTGGTCCTCGTGCGCGGTCGCGACCTGCGCCTGCGGGGTGAGCGCGGTCGCCAGGAAGCCGGCTCCGACCAAGCCGATCATCAGCGCGAGAGCACCCGCGATACGACGACGGGCGCGGCGCTGCTTACGCGCCTTGGCGGCCTGTGCGTCCTGCCCGGCGCCGGGGCCGGCGGGCTCTGGGGCCGACGGGGGAGATGAACTCATCTGTGTCCCTTTGGAGTAGACGGAACCGACTTGTGCAAATGCTGTGCGCGCCGCGCGCTATCGGACGAAGTAGATCGTGGCGAACAGCCCGATCCAGACGATGTCGACGAAGTGCCAGTAGTACGACACCACGATCGCGGCGGTGGCCTGGGCGGGGGTGAACTTGCTCAGCGTGGTGCGGACGAGCAGGAACACGAACGCGATCAGACCGCCGATCACGTGCAGACCGTGGAAGCCGGTGGTGATGTAGAAAACCGAGCCGTACGAGCTGCCGGCGATCGAAGTTCCCTCCTCCACCAGGTGGTAGTACTCGTAGCCCTGCCCGGCGACGAAGAACGCGCCCATCAGCAGGGTGATGCTGTACCAGCGACGAAGGCCGAACACGTCGCCCTTCTCCGCCGCGAACACACCCATCTGGCAGGTGAACGAGGACGCGATCAGCACGGCCGTCACCGGAATCGCGAGCTTCATGTTCAGCTCGGTCGGCTCCGGGGGCCAGTTCCCGTGCGCCTGCGCGCGAGCAACGAAGTACATGGCGAACAGTCCGGCGAAGAACATCAGCTCGCTCGACAGCCAGATGATGGTTCCGACGCTGACCATGTTGGGCCGGTTCAGCGAATGCACACGCTGAGTAATGGCCGATCCTGGGGTGCCTACTGCGGTCGTCACGGGGTAAGTATGACTCTTCGTAGTACGACACATGTACCCGGGTACGAAAGTTTGTGGCGCCAGTCGGAAAACCCACGCACAGAGGGGGTCTACGACTTCCGTCGGCGTGTTGGCGACGACCGCGCGACAACTCATTGTGACAGCGTTGGATGTGGATAGGCTGAGACGAGGAGGCGGCGATGGTCGTGGTGCGGATGTGGCGGCGGCTGTTCGGTGGGTCGGCGCGGGAGTTGGACCCGGGGCGCGACGATCTTGTGGTGGTCGCGTCGAGTTTCGACGATGTCGAGGCTTGTTCGACCGCGCTGGATCGGGCGAGCGAGCTGGATCGGGAGGCCGATGCGGTGTTGCGCCACCATCTGCGGCTGCCCGCCGGGCAGATCGAGGCCGCGTGCGAGATCGCCGGGTATGACGGATACGAACGCGCCGAGCCCGCCGCGCCGGCCGCGGACCTGGTCCCGATCATCCTGCAGCGGGTGCAACGGCTCGATCCGCTGACCTGCTCGCAGGAACGCTCACGGATGGCCGGGCTCGCCCAGCGCCACGACGGCGTCGCCGACGGCTGGGACGCGCTGCAACCCCCGCGCACCGCCCCGTAAACTTTGCCCGACGGCGCAAAAGACCTTGCGCCACCTCCGCGCGCCCGATCTACAGTGGCGCAACGGTGTCGTCGAAGGAGAAGCAGAGCAGATGAGCGTGCGCAGCTGGGCCCAGGTGCTCGGAACCCTCGCCGACGGTGGCGACCTGGCCGCGGACGACACCACCTGGGTGATCGACGAGATCTTCACCGACAACGCCACCGCCGCCCAGATCGCGGCGTTCGGGGTCGCCATGAAGATCAAGGGCCCCACGCCGACCGAACTGGCGGGCATGGTGGCCGGGATGCTCGGGCACGCGCGGCTGGTTCACGTCGACGGCGACGCGGTCGATGTCGTCGGCACCGGCGGCGATCGTTCGGGGTCGGTGAACATCTCGACCATGTCCGCGGTGGTCGTGGCCGCGGCCGGGGTCCCCGTGGTCAAGCACGGGAACCGGGCGGCGTCGTCGAAGTCCGGTGGTGCCGATGTGCTCGAAGCGCTGGGTGTGAAGCTCGCGCTCGGCCCCGGGTCGGTGGCGCGATCGGTGCGCGAGGCGGGGATCGGGTTCTGTTTCGCGCCGCTGTTCCACTCCGGCCTGCGTTTCGCCGGGGCGGCGCGCAAGGAGATCGGCATTCCGACCGTGTTCAACGTGTTGGGCCCGCTGACCAATCCGGCGCAGCCGCGCGCCGGGCTGATCGGGTGCGCGTTCGCCGATCTCGCGCCCGTGATCGCCGGGGTGTTCGAGGCGCGTGGGTCGAGTGCGCTGGTCGTGCGTGGGCGTGACGGGCTCGACGAGATCACCACTTCGGATCTGACCGACGTGTGGGTGGTCAGTGGTGGGCGGATCCGTCGAACGCTGATCGATCCGACGCGGCTCGGCATCGCGAGGGTGGACCTGGACGACCTGCGTGGCGGGGATGCCGAGGTCAACGCCCAGGTCGCGCGCGATGTCTTCGCGGGGACGGCCGGACCTGTCCGTGACGCGGTGCTGTTGAACTCGGCCGCGGCGATCGTGGCTTACGACCTCTCGCGCGGGGTCGGCGATGTCGATCTCGACCTGGACGCGGCGCTGACCGACGGGCTCGAGCGCGCCGCCGCCGCGGTGGACAGCGGGGCGGCGGCGAAGCTGCTGCAGAGCTGGGCCGAACTCACCAGGACGCTCGACGAGAACTGACCCCGAAGGCTCACTCCCCCAGCGAGAATCCGGCTTCCACGTCGGCGCTGGAATAGGACTTGAACGCGATGTGGGTGGTGGTGCGGACCACGCCGTCCACCTTGTCGATGCCCGCGGTGACCACTTCGGCGATGCGCGCGTGGTCGCGCACGCGCACGATCGCGATCAGGTCCACGTCACCGGCGCAGGAGTACACCTCGGCGACTCCTTCGGTGTCGGCGAGGGCCTGCGCGGTCTCGGGGATGCGAGAGTTCTGCGCCTGGATCATCACGATCGCGGTAATCATGGGATCACTCTAGAACTTCGGGCCGCTCGGTGGCCGCTTTGAACCGACGCATCAGGTCATAGCTCTTCACCCCGGGTGCCGCTTCCACCGAACTGGACACGTCCACGCCATAGGGACGGTGCCGGGCGATCACATCGGCGACGTTGTCGGGGTCCAGGCCGCCCGCCAGCACCACCCGGCCCGGTTGCGCGCGGACCCAATCGGGGAATTCCTCGAACACACCGGAGCCCGCGCTGGCGTCGTAGAAGAAGTATTCGCTGGTCTGACCCGGTTCCGGCGGGTTCGAGGAGCAGAAGGCCAGGTTCGGCAGGTCGGTCCACTCATAGAGCTGCACGACGTCGAACGCGTCCGCTACCTCGGCGACCTCGCGCGCCTCGAGGGCGACGGCGAAGGTGGTGATGCGACCACGCGCGTAGCCGGCGAGCGCGCGTGCCTGTTCGGGGGTGCGGTAGCGCTTGCTCTTCGTCGTCACCATGACGCCGATCGCGGAGTACCCGAGCTCGATCGCCCAGTCGATCTGTTCCTCGGTGGTCAGACCGCACACCTTCACGAACATTCGCCGCTGCTCCTTGTCCTCGGGCCCCGCCACCGTGCGCGGAGTCGTCGTCCATGATCCAGGACGGGTTGTTCTCGCCTGCCTCGGCCGCCCCGGTGTGGCTCGTCAGCGTTCGGCCAGATACTCCTCCTGTTCGCTCCTGGTGGTCGCGGCCGTGCGCGCGAGCTGCGCCCAGCCCACCCAGCGCGCCGCACCGTGCAGCGGTTCGTGGTACCCGTCGCTGGTCCGCACGATCCGCGCGCCGGGTTTGGCAAGCCAGCGAGCGATGACGCCGACTTCCTCCGGTGGAGCTCCGCGCAGGGGTGGGATGCGGTCGCCGAGGTCGACGACCGCACCGTCGAGGGAGAACGCCACTTCCGGCGCATTCACCCGATCGGACTCAGCTGCCGACCGCTGGGTCCCGCTACCCGGCGACGCGATGCCCAGGTCGGGGATCACTGTTTCGGCGGCGGCGACGATCTGATCGACAACGGCCATCGGTGGAGTGCCGCGCGCAGCGGTGCCCGCGGCGGCGAGGCGGCCGTAGCGGATGACAGAGAATTCCCAGCCGCCCGCACCGTCGGGGAGGGCGATGATCAGTTCCGCGAGGCGAGCGAGGGCGGCGAGACGCTGGGTGCGGTGCAGTTTCGTGACGACGGTGGCGGTGCGGTCGCGCAAGCGCGCCGCTGCCTCGAAATGCTCTGCGGTGGAATATGTTTCGATTCGATCGATCATCGCGCGGAGCAGGGTGTCGGCGCGGCCGGTGAACAGGTCGCGGACCGCGTCGACGGCCGGAGCGTAGCTCGTGGCGTTGTGGTCAGCGTCGTGGCGCGCGGCGGGACAGCCGCCGACCACCGCGGGCGGGCAGGTGTGTTTCGCCGTGCGGGTGAGGCGGGTGGCGCAGGTTCGGATTCCGGCGAATTCGGCGATCGTGGACGCCACGTCGACGGCGTCGGTCCGGGAATTGAACGGCCCCACCGCAGTCCGGGTCGGGGTGCGCACCGCGGTCAACCGGGGGAACGCCTCCTCGCTCAGGGTGAGCCACCACCCACGCTTGGGGAATTTCGAGCGGCGGTTGTACGGCGGCGCGTGCGCGGCGAGCAACCGCAGCTCGCGCACCCCGGCTTCGAGGCCGTGCGCGCACACCACATGGTCGACCCGAATCGCCAGTGCCACCATCTCTTTCATCCGGCTGCGGGTCTCCGAACCGGTGAAGTAGTTGCGGACACGACGGCGCAGATTCACCGCAGTCCCTATATAGAGGACTTCGTCCGACGGTCCGCGGAAGAGATAGACGCCGGGCGCGGCAGGCAGATCGGTCGCGAAAGTGCGCTTGGCGCGCTGGGTTCCGGTGACGCCGGGCAGGTAGTCGAGCAGCTCGGTCAGGCTGTGTACGCCCTGATTGCCGACCCGGCCGATCAACGCGTGCAGCACGTCGACGGTGGCGCGGGCGTCGTCGAGCGCGCGGTGCGTCGGTGTCGTCGACGCACCGAGGAGCTGTGCCAGCACCCCGAGTCGTGCCGACGGGGCCTCGTCACGCGTGAGCACCCGCCGCGCCAGCTTCACGGTGCACAACACCTGCGGATTGGGCCACGCGATGTCCTGACGCGCCGCGGCCGCTTTGAGAAACGCGGTGTCGAACCGCGCGTTGTGCGCCACCAGCACTGCCCCGGCGGCGAACTCGAAGAACCCCGGCAGCACCCCCTCGATCCGCGGCGCCTCGTACACCATCGCCGTGGTGATCCCGGTGATCTGCACGATGGCGGGCGGAATCGCGTACCCCGGATTCACCAGGGTCGCGAACTCCCCCAGCACCTCACCGCCGCGCACCTTCACCGCCCCGATCTCGGTGATCGCGTCCCGATCAGCGCTGGTCCCGGTCGTTTCGAGGTCGACGACGACGAAAGTGGTGGCATACAGCGGGGTATCGAGCTCGTCGAAGGCCAACTGCCGGGCGGCAGCCGGGAGCGGAACGGGATCGGGCACGGCGAGCAGCGTAGGACGGGGGTCCGACAAGCTCGGCCCGAACTCGATGACCGCCCAGCCGCTCGGGCGCACCTCCTCCGAGCGCATCGAGTCGGCCATGGCCAGTAGATGTCGGAGAGAACCACCCGGCGACCCGTCCCGCGACCCGGCACAACCCGGGGCCGTGATCTTCGGAGCCGACAATTCGGCGCGAGACTTTCGTTCTGATGCGAACAAAATGCCCAAGATCAAACTGATTTGTGACCGGGCTCACATTCTTATCGAATTCACATGAGTTCATCAGATTTCAATGGGTAATCGGCCTTACCGATCTGCGCGCGCCGCAGCTTACGGCGCGCCGCCCGTGAGGCGAACCGTCCGACACGCAGGCAAACCGCACTCCGAGCGTGTACGACCTGCGGATTTACCGATTCTGGGTACCGAAATCGCCGCGCGAACCCTATTGGCGACGCGCCGGTAGCACCCGGAAATCTCGATCGCCGCGACCTGGCGTTATCGTTTCGTGATCGGGTGTGACTCAGCTCGCACACATTCTTCGGTGATATCAGCCGAAACCCCCCTTGGACCGATGTCCGACTTTACAAACCCCCGTGATGTCTTCGTAACCTTTTTGAGACCTCACGGAGTCCCGCCGATCGGAAACGGTCAGCGAGACGAAGCCCGCCGCGTCAAACGGACACGGCGTCGTGGGGCAGATTGGAAGTTCCGCATCATGGCGAACAACACCGTCAAGCGTCAGGCGCAGCGTGCCGTTGCCGTCGGAGCCGTCGGCGCTGCCACCATCGGCGCGTTCCTCCTGCCGGCCGCCCCGGCATCGGCCACCCCGGTGACCGTGCCCGGCATCGGCACTTTCGAGGTTCCGAACGAGATTCCGCTGCCCCAGGGCGTCCCCGGCATCGAGATCCCGGCCGCGCCGCAGGTTTTCACCGCACCGCGCGCCACCGCCGCCGACATCGCCCTCGATGCCGCGCTGAGCAAGATCGGCTCGCCCTACGTCTACGGCGCCGCGGGCCCGAACGCCTTCGACTGCTCGGGTCTGGTCCAGTGGGCCTACGCCCAGGCCGGCATGGACATTCCGCGCACCAGCGACGCCCAGCTGGGCGCCGGCACCCCGGTCTCCATCGATGCCCTGCAGCCCGGCGACATGGTGTCGTTCTACGGCGGCGGCCACTCCGGTCTGTACGCCGGTGACGGCAATGTCGTGCACGCCTCCACCGCGGGCACCCCCGTTCAGATCGCGTCGCTGTCGTCGATGCCGTTCGCGGGTGCTCGACGCTTCTGATCGAATGCCGCATGATGCGCAGTTCGCGGGGAAGTGCGCACCGTCACGGCACTGATCGTCCGGGTACGTGCGCCGTCCACTGGGTTGGACGGCGCACGTACCTTTACTGGACACGACTGCATACAGTTCCGTAACCTGATCGAGACCTTCTCGGCTGACGAGGAGATCGCGCTCAGGTAGTGCGCTGTATCGGCGGACAACGAGAGAACGGGGCACGGGCCACTGTGACTGCACACCACCGGAATTCGCACGCCACGCGTGGTTTCGCCGGAGCCCTTTCCGCCGCGATCCTGGTGTGCGCGATCTACACCGCCGGCCCCTCCGGTGCCGACCCCGTGGCCATGCCGACCACCGCGACCGACGCGATCTCGCGCATGGTCGACCTCTCTCGCCAGTCCGAGCAGCTCAACCAGCTCGCACTCACCGCGCAAGGCGATCTCGACGCCAAGCTCGCGCTGCAACGCGAAGCCGACGACAAGGTCGCCGCCACCTCCGCGGTCGTCGAGGCCGCCCGCGCCGAAGTGCGCAGGTTCCAGCCGATGATCGACCGCACCGCCGTGGCCGCCTATACCGGCGTACGCACCAACAGCATGTTCGCCGTGCTGTCGAGCGGTTCACCGCAGCAGTTGCTGGACAAGATGTCGACGCTGGACGTGCTCGCCCAGCAGACCACCGACACGGTCCGCCAGTTCAAGCAGGCCGCCGACGCCGCCACCGCGGCCGACGCCGTCGCCCGCACCGCCGCCGAGGCGGCGCACGCCGCGACCACCGCCGCCGACGCGGTGCGCGCCGACGTCGAACGCAAACGCCAGGACCTCGCCGCCTCGACCACCTCGGTGGTCGAGGCGTGGAGCCAGCTCTCGGCGCGCGACAAGTCGACGCTGGCCGGTTCACCGTTCCCCCCTGGCTTCGACCGTGATTCGCTGCTCGCGGGCCTGGTCCCCGGCAGCGGCACCAGCGCGCTGGCCGCCGCCCTCACCCGCGTCGGCGATCCGTATGTCTGGGGCGCCACCGGGCCCGATCAGTTCGACTGCTCCGGTCTCGTGCAGTGGGCGTTCAAGCAGGTCGGCAAGAACGTGCCGCGCACCAGTTCCCAGCAGGCGGGCTACGGCACGCCGGTGTCCAAGGACGAACTGCTGCCCGGCGACGTGATCCTGTTCTATCCCGACATCACCCACGTCGGCATCTACGCGGGCAACGGAATGATGGTGCACGCCTCCACGTTCGGCGTGCCGGTCGCTGTCGCGCCGATCAACACCACCCCGTACCACTCGGCCCGGCGATACTGAGCAAGACCGGTGACCGATCCGTCCCCCCGCTCGGGCCTGCGTTCGTGGTTCTCGTCGAACGGCCGCCTGGAATTCTGCATCACGCTCGCCTCGGTCACACTGTTGACCGGGGCGTGCGTGGCACTGATCCTGGTGCCGCGCAACGCGGGTCCGTTGCAGCTGGCCACCGACGAGGCCGAAGTCCTCGACACCTCCGAGGGCATCGACAATCCGCGCTTGAGTCCGGTGCGCCGCGAGCTGCAACCCTATGGCCCGATCCTGGTGCGTGAAGTCGCCGACGGTGCCGCGGCCCCGGCGCTGCTGGTGGCCCACCCCAGCCATCGCGCCGATCTCGATGTCCTCGAACAACAGCTGGGCCGAGCCATTTCGGATGTGAGCGCGGTGTGGGGCACCGAGTGGAATCGCGCGCCCGTGGTGGTCGTGGCGAGCACTCCCGCCGAATTCACCGCGCTGACCAGGTCCGCGGGCGCCACCGGCGCCGACGTGGCCGCCGTGTCGCTCACCGGGTCCTACACCCCGGGCACCCAGCCTACCGACCAGCGCATCGTGTTCAACCCCGACGCCCGCAGGCGGGTCGGCAACGAGGGCATGGCCACGCTGCTGCGCCACGAACTCACCCACCTCGCCACCCGAGCCGACACCACCGACGGCGCACCGCTGTGGATGCTGGAGGGCTTCGCGGAGTACGTCGCTCAGCGCGATCAGCAGACCACCTTCTCCCAGATCGCGCCCACGCTGACCACCCGGTTGCGCGGCGGCGCCCTGCCCACCGAACTCGTCGCCGATACCGATTTCACCGGTGTCGACGCGGCCTACGCCTACGAAAGCGCGTGGAGCACCTGCGCCTTCCTCGCCGACCGCTACGGCACCGCCGCCCTCACCACCTTGTACAAGCGCCTGGCCACCGGCCCGCAATCCCCCGCGGCCCAGGATGCGGCGTTCACGGCCGTGCTCGGGGCCTCGCGCGCTGAGTTGCTGGACGGGTGGCGGGCCTGGTTGCGCGGCCGCGCCGCATGACGGGCAGGCGCGGGTACGCCCGACCACGTCCGCCCACCCGTCAGCCGACCGATTAGGTTGTTCTCTTATGGCCCGAACTCTGCTGGTTACCAACGATTTCCCGCCTCGGCCGGGCGGAATCCAGTCGTATCTGCAGGCGCTGTCGAATCAGCTGCCGCCCGAGGACCTGGTGGTGTACGCCCCGCGCTGGCGCGGTGACAGCCACGAGAAGTTCGACGCCGCGCAGAAGTTCCAGGTGGTGCGTCATCCGACGACACTGATGTTGCCGACCCCCGCGGTCATCAAGCGGGCGAGTGCGCTGCTGCGCGAACACGGCTGCGACACCGTGTGGTTCGGCGCGGCCGCTCCCCTGGCGGCGATGGCGCCGATGCTGCGGCGCGCGGGCGCGGAGCGCATCCTGGCCAGTACCCACGGTCACGAGGTCGGCTGGTCGATGCTGCCCGGTTCGCGCCAGGTGCTGCGGTCGATCGGCGAGCACACCGATGTGGTGACCTACGTCAGCAAGTACACCCGCGGCCGTTTCGCCTCGGCCTTCGGTCCGCGCGCGGCCCTCGAACATCTGCCGCCGGGCGTCGACCCCACCGAGTTCCGGCCCGACCCGGCCGCCCGGGAGGAGCTGCGCGCCCGCTACGGCCTCGGCGAGCGCCCGACGGTGCTGTGCCTGTCGCGGCTGGTCCCGCGCAAGGGCCAGGACATGCTGATCGTGGCGATGAGCGAGATCCGCGAGCGCGTCGACGGGGCGGTGCTGGTGATCGCCGGCGGTGGACCGTACGAGACGCGCCTGCGCGCGCTGGCCGAGGCGCTCGGCGTGCAGGACAGTGTGGTGTTCACCGGGCGGGTGCCCTCCGGCGAGCTGGCCGCCCATCACACGATCGCCGATGTGTTCGCGATGCCGTGCCGTACACGCGGGGCGGGCCTGGACGTCGAGGGGCTCGGGATCGTCTTCCTCGAGGCGTCGGCGACCGGGGTCCCGGTCGTGGCGGGTGACTCCGGCGGCGCCCCCGAGACGGTGCGCGAGGGCGAGACCGGCATCGTGGTGCACGGCCGGTCGGTCCCGCAGATCAGCGATGCCATCGTCGAGCTGCTCACCGACCGGGACAAGGCGGCCGAGATGGGTGCCGCCGGCCGGGCCTGGGTGGAGCGGAACTGGCATTGGGACCGTCAGGGCGCCCGGTTGCGGGAACTGCTGCGGTGACACCTTGGCCGGGCCCGATGTGGCGTCCACTACGCTCAGCCGGGTGAGCAGTATCCAGGTCGCAGATCAGACCTTCCTCGCCGCACCCGGCACCGCGATCGCCGAGGTGCTCAGCGCCGCGAACAACTGGCGCCGCTGGTGGCCCGACCTGCGCCTCGATGTGCGCGAGGATCGCGGCGACAAAGGCATCCGCTGGACGGTGGCAGGCGCGCTGACCGGCACCATGGAGGTATGGCTCGAGGCCGTCCCCGAGGGCGCCATCCTGCACTACTTCCTGCACGCCGAGCCCACCACGGCCGCGTCGAAGCCGCCGCGCGCGCTGGCCGCGGCCAATCGCGCCCGCCGGGTCGCGGGCCGCAACATGGCCTTCGAACTCAAAGCACGACTAGAAGCCGGTCGCCCCGCGGGCGTCGCGCCCGCGATCCCCGCCGCCCCCTGACAGGCATCGTTCCCAGACAGAAATGAGGGCTTGGCTGCCATGGCCGACCGGACTCAGAGATCGATTCTCATCGACGCACCGTCGCAGCAGGTGATGGCCGTTATCGCGGATCTGGAGTCCTATCCGGAGTGGGTGGCCGCCGCGAAGTCGGTCGAAGTCGTCGATCGCGATGCCGAAGGGCGCGCGGCCACCGCACGGTTCGTACTCGACGCCGGCGTCGTCAAGGACACCTACGTGCTGTCCTACACCTGGCGCGCCGACGGCAAAGCGGTGAGCTGGCGGCTGCTCGAAGGTGACCTGCAGAAGGCCCAGGACGGCAGCTACGAACTCCGGGACCGGCCGGGGGGTGGCACCGAGGTGGTCTACGAACTCACCGTCGACCTGAACATCCCGATGATCGGCATGTTCAAACGTAAAGCCGAGAAGGTCATCACCGACACCGCGCTCAACGAGCTCAAGAAGCGGGTCGAAGGCTGAGCGCCCCGGGCGGTACCCGCGTCGAACTGTTCGTCGGCAAGGGTGGTGTCGGGAAGACGACGCTGGCCTGCGCGACGAGCATGACCTATGCCCGCTCGGGTCAGCGTGTGCTGATCGCCTCGCTGGATCAGGCCCATTCGCTCGGTGACGCGCTCGGTTTCCGTTTCCCGCACGATCCGGGCACCGTCGCCGGGGTGGCCCGGGTGGCGCCCGGCATCGAGGTGATCGAGATCGATTCCCTCGCCCTGCTCGAGGACCGTTTCCGCGATGTGGTGACGATGCTCGCCACAGGCGGCGGCCACGATCACGGCTTCGACCTCGCCGCGCTGGACCCGGCCGAGCTGACCGGGCTGCCCGGTGTGCAGGAACTGTTGATGCTGGTCGAGATCGCCCAGTACGCCGAGGAGAACGACTGGGACGTCATCGTCGTCGATTGCCCGCCCTCGGCCGACATGCTGCGCATCGTCACTGCCCCCGACACCATGCTCAACTATCTCGAACGCCTCTGGCCCCGGCATGCGCGCACGATGAGCGCGATCGGACTGGATCTCCGCAAGGCGGTGCTCGCGGCCGCGGTCGAACGGGTCGTGGTCGCGGTGACCCAGGTCCGCGATCTCCTCGCCGACCGCACCCGCACCAGCGCCCGCCTGATCACCGGGCCCGAACAGGTCGCCGTCGCCGAGGCGCGGCGGGTGCGTTCGGCGGCCGCGTTGCTGGGCCTGCGGATGGACGCGGTGGTGGTGAACAAGGTGCTGACCCCGGTGCCACCGCCCGGCGACAACGCCCACCCGGCCGTGCACTGGTATCTGAACCGCCGCGCCGAGCAACTCGAGGTGGTGGCCCGGCTACACGAGCAACTCACCGATGTCCCGATCCTGATCGCCCAGCACGCCGGCGCCGAGCCGGTGGGGGTGAATTCGCTGGCGGCCTTCTCACATTCGGTCGACACGCTGCCCGCCCAACACGCTCAGGGCGCGGATTCGGGCGAACCGATGGTTCGATGGGAGTCCGGCTCCGGTGTCGACTCCGTGTACGCGATGCGGATGCGGCTGCCGGTAGTCGATCCCGGCACCTTGCGGCTGGGCCGAGTGGAGGACGATCTGATCGTGGGAGCCGACGGGGTACGCACACGCGTACGCCTCGCGCCGGTGCTGCGACGCTGCACAGTGGCGGGCGCCGAACTCGACACCGGTCACCTCGTGGTCCGCTTCCGGCCCGATCCGCGGGTGTGGCCCGCCGATCCGAACTACACGAAGGCCACCGCAGATGAGCACTGACTCCCAGTCCGAGCGCCACGGCCACGACGGCTTCGCCGAGTTCACCGAGGAGCTGCGCCTACTCTCCGAAGTTCTCCTCGCCCGGGTCGAACCCGTGCTACGCCGCACCGCCGCCGACGGTCGGGCCGACCTGGGCGGTTGCGCCTGGTGCCCGGTCTGCGCGGCCGCGGCCCTGCTGCGCGGCGACCACCACGACGTCGTCGCGGCCCTCGCCGACCACGGCACCTCCATGGTGACGGTCCTGCGCGAAGCCCTCGCGGGCATTCCCGTCGAACCGGTCCTCCCGCCGGAATGGGCCGAGCACGCTGCGGGACACCCGAATTCGGCCGACGACCATGCCACCGCACACGAGCCCACAGGTCAGCCCCCACGCCCCAGCGGTGCCACGGGTCTGCAGGATCCGGGTTCCAGCCCGCGCTCGCGAGCCCCGCGCCCGGACCAGTCCAGCGCCCCTCGCCCGCGCCGGGTCGACGAGTACAACGCGCCGCGGACCACGCGCACACCACACATCACCCCCGAACCCGACCGCGCCGACGCGACCGCGCCGGACGCTGCCGCTTTCGCCACCACCGCGCCGCCGACGGCCGCCGACCCGAACCAGCGCCCCAGGCCCACCGCCGAGGATCGGTCGGCCGCCGCCCGCGCGCCGCGCTCGCAATATGTCGACATTCCGGTGACGATCCGGGGATGACCAGCAGGATCGACCCTCAACACCTGCTCACCGTCGGCATCGATGTGGGTGGCACCAACATTCGTGCCTCGGTGGTCGACGTCGACGGTGAGGTGCTCGACACTGTGCAGGCGCCGACCCCGCATTCGGCGCGCGCCCTCGAGGACGCGATCGACCGCTCGGTGCGCGAGCTGGCCCGGCGGCATCCGATCGCGGCGGTGGGGCTGGCCGTCGCCGGTTTCATCTCGACCGATCAATCGACGGTCCTGTTCGCCCCGCACCTGCCGTGGCAGAACGCCCCGGTCGCCCAACGGCTCACCGCGCGGCTGGGCCTACCGGTGATCCTCGAACACGACGCGAACGCCGCGGGTTGGGCCGAGTACCGCTTCGGCGCGGCGGCGGGCGGGCAGACGGTGGTGCTCGTCGCGATCGGCACCGGCATCGGCGCCGCGCTGCTCATCGACGGTCAGCTCTATCGCGGCAGCCACGGCATCGCCCCCGAACTCGGCCATCTCCAGGTCGTGCCCGAGGGCCGTGCCTGTCCCTGCGGCAAACACGGCTGCTGGGAGCGCTACTGCAGCGGAACGGCGCTGGCCGACACCGCCATCGAAATGCTCGCCACCGACCCCGTGCGTTCGGTGCTGGCGCGCGATGTGCTGCGCGACCCCGGCTCGCTCACCGGCCGCCGGGTCGCGGGCGCCGCACAGGACGGCGATCCGCTCGCGGTGCGGGTGATGGCCGACTTCGCGCGGTGGCTCGGACTCGGCCTCGCCTTCGTCAGCGACCTGTTCGATCCCGACCTCGTGGTGATCGCGGGTGGGGTGAGCAGTTCGGCGCCGCTGTTCCTCGACGAGGCTCGCGAACACTACGCGAGCGCGGTCACCGGAGCCGGGCATCGGCCGCTGGCGCGTCTGCGCACCACGCAGCTCGGGGAGGCCGCGGGCATGATCGGCGCCGCGGAATTGGCCAGGGCGGCGGTCGATGCGCCGGTGGCCGGTCGCGCGGCGAGATAAGGGTCACAGCCATGTGCTCCAGCTACCAGCTCGGGTTGGTTGTGACCTGCGACCAGCGGTAAAGTCGTTGTCCGAAGCCGCACACCACGATCCCGGTCCGAAGAAAGGACGCCATGTTCTATTGGCTGCTCAAGTACGTCTTCCCGGGACCGTTCATGCATCTGTACAACCGGCCCGTTGTCGAGGGCCTCGAGAACGTCCCGGCCGATGGACCGGCGATCATGGCGGGTAACCATCTGTCGTTCTCCGACTGGCTGTTCGCACCGCTGCTGAGCCCGCGGCGGATCAACTACCTCGCCAAGGCGGAGTACTTCACCACCCCTGGCTTCAAGGGGCGCCTGCAGAAGTTCTTCTTCAGCGGCACCGGCCAGTACCCGATCGATCGCAGTGGCGCCTCGGCTGCCGACGACGCACTCATCGCCGCCACCAAACTCCTCGACGAAGGTCGCCTCGTCGGCCTGTACCCCGAGGGCACCCGCTCCCCCGACGGCCGCCTCTACAAGGGCAAGACCGGCATGGCGCGCCTCGCGCTGGAGACCGGCGTCCCGGTGATCCCGGTCGCGGTGATCGGCACCGACAAGGTGAGCCCGCCCGGACCGTTCAAGTGGCGTCGCCAGAAGGTCACGCTGAAGTTCGGTGCGCCTCTTGATTTCTCGCGCTACGAGGGCATGAGCGGTAACCGCTTCGTCGAACGCGCTGTCACCGACGAGGTGATGTACGAGCTGATGCGGCTCACCGGCCAGGAATATGTCGACGTGTACGCGCACAGCCTCAAGAAGGGCGTCGCGCCCACCGACAACCAGATCGACGCCACCCGCATCCCCGAGACCAAGGCCGGCTGAGCCGAACCCTGGTGCGCCACACGATGAACCGGCGTACGTCGTCGTTGCCCGGATCGTTTCTCCGCGCACGCGTCCGCCGTTGCCCGGACACCTTCGCGCCCGATTGGTAACCTTTGCCAGGCACGGGCGGGCGGCCACCACAGGTGGCGGGCGTCGGGGACAGCGAGGTAGACGATGGCCGGAGGCGAATCCGACGAGGGTCGCGTCATGCCGTTCGCCCGGCGGACGACCCCGCGTGACGGCAATCCGCCCACCGGCCGGGTAGTGCGCAGCGCGCGCTTGGCCGCGGTACCGGTGGCCTACGCGGGCCGCCGCATCGCGGGCTTCGGCAAACGCGCCGCGGGTCGCGACCCCGCCGCCGTCGACCGCGACATCCGCGTTCGCACCGCCGAACACCTCTTCCAGGTACTCGGCGAGCTCAAGGGCTGTGTCGCGAAACTGGGCCAGCTCCTCGGCCTGCTCGAACTCGGCCTGGCCCCCGACCTGGCCGAACCGTATCGCCAAGCCCTTGCCCGACTGCACGATTCGGCGCCCGCCATGCTTCCGGGCGCGGTCCACGCCGAGCTCGCCACCCATCTCGGCCCGGACTGGCGCTCGCTGTTCCTCGAATTCGACGACCGCGCCTCCGCCGCCGCCTCGGTCGGCCAGGTCCATCGGGCCCGCTGGCACGACGGCACGCAGGTCGCGGTCAAGGTCATGTACCCCGGCTCCCGCCGCGCGGTGCTGGCCGACCTGCAAGCTCTGCGACGCGCCACACCGTTGTTCACCGCACTGCTGCCCGGCGCCGACACCCGCCCGGTGGTGGAGGCGCTGTGCAACGAGATCCGCGACGAACTCGACTACGCCCGCGAGGCCGTCAACCAGCGCGCCTTCGCCACCGCCTTCGCCGACGACCCCGATGTCGTGGTGAGCCGGGTGATCGCCCAGCACGGTGACGTACTGGTCACCGAATGGCTCGACGGTGTTCCCTTGTCCCGGTTGATCATTCGCGGCAATGCGAACGAACTCGACCGGCTCGGCGTGCTGATCATGCGTTTCCTGTTCTCCGCTCCCGCCCGCGCCGCCCTCGTCTACGGCGACCCGCACCCCGGTAATTTCCTTCGCATGCCCGACGGCCGGCTCGGCGTGGTCGACTTCGGCGCCTGCACACCGTGGCCCGGCACCTTCCTCGACGTCGCGAGCGACGTCGGCGCCGCCGTCATCGCCGACTCCCCCGCCGACCTCGAGGCCGCCATGCGCCGCCACGGCTTCGTCGCCCCCGACCGCGACCTCGACATCGCCACCGTCGCCGCCCGCCTGCAACCGGTCCGCGAAGCCCTCCTCGCCCCCACCTACCCGCTCTCGGCCGACTGGCTCCGCGAACAGGTCCGCCTCGCCACCGACCTGCGCCTGACGAACATCCTGCGCCAGCTCACCATGCCCCCCGCCCACACCCCGATCCTGCGCTCCTTCCTCGGCGGTCTGGCAGTCCTGTGCCAACTCCACACCGCCGTCCCCCTCCGCGCCGAATGCACCCGCTGGTACCCCGAAACCGCCGCCGCCGCGGGGCTGTAGACGCCTCACCCGAGTTCGGTCTGCCGTACGGCATCGTTCATGTTCCGTTGCCTTGCTAACGACCGGGTGTTCCGACCGGTGGCGCACCGTGACGTTCATGGCTGTTTCGGATTTCGCGATGTCTCGGCGCACGCTGCTGCGCGCAACCGCCCTCGGTGTGGTGACCGCTCCCGCCCTGGTGGCCTGCGGTGACGACGGGCCCGCACTGGTGCGAGCCAGGCCTTCGCTCACGCACGGGGTGGCGGTCGGGGATCCGCGTAGTGATGGCGCCCTGATCTGGGCTCGCTCGGATACGCCCGCGACGCTGGTGGTGGAGACGTCGGCGAGCGAGAAGTTCACCGACGTCAAGCGATTCACGGGGCCGCTGCTCACCCCGGCTACCGACGGCACCGGACGGGTGCGGGTGAACGGTCTGCCCGCCGGGCAACTCGTGCACTACCGGGTACGCCTCGACGGGGAGGGCGGCGCCAGCTCGGAGACGCTCACCGGCGTGTTCCGCACGGCGCCGACCGCGCCCGCCGACATCTCGCTGCTGTGGTCCGGTGACGTCGCCGGCCAGGGTTTCGGGATCAACCCGGACCTCGGCGGCATGAAGGTGTTCTCCGCCATGGCCGCTCGCGACCCGCACCTGTTCCTGCATTCCGGCGACTGCATCTACGCCGACAACGCGCTGAAGGAATCGGTGACGCTGCCCGACGGCCGGATCTGGCGCAACATCACCGCCGAAGCGAAAAACGCCCCCGCGGAAACCCTCGACCAGTTCCGCGGCAACTACGCCTACAACCTCACCGACGACAACTACCGCCGGTTCAACGCCGCCGTCGCCCAGATCGTCCAGTGGGACGACCACGAGACCACCAACAACTGGTCCCCCGGCGGCACGGTCGCCGCCGACAAGGGCTACACCGAGCGCAGCATGGACACCCTCGCTACGCGTTCGTGGCAGGCCTTCCACGAGTGGATGCCGTTGGAGCCCAAGGAAGCTGTCGACGGCCGCCTCTACCGCAAGATCTCCTACGGCCCGCTGCTGGACGTGTTCGTCCTGGACATGCGCGCCTACAAGGACGCCAACACCGCCAATACCGCGCCCCAGGGCCAGATCCTCGGCGCCGCCCAGATCGCCTGGCTCACCGAGGGGTTGAAGAACTCCAAGGCCACCTGGAAGATCGTCGCCGCCGACCTGCCGCTGGGTGTGGTCGTCCCCGACGGCAAGACCGCCTTCGAAGGCCCCGCCAACGCCGCCCCCGGCGCACCGTCGGGCCGCGAGACCGAGATCGCCCAGGTGCTCTCGGCGATCAAGGCGAACAAGGTCGGCGATGTCGTCTGGCTCACCGCGGATGTCCACTACACCGCCGCGCACCACTACTCCCCCGCCCGCGCCGCCTTCACCGATTTCGACGAGTTCTGGGAGTTCGTCTCGGGCCCGCTCAACGCGGGCGCGTTCGGCCCCAACCCCCTCGATCCCACCTTCGGACCCGAGGCGGTCTACGTCCACGCGCCGCCCACCGCGAACACCTCCCCGATGGATCCGGAGTACCAGCACTTCGGCGAGGTGAAAATCGACGGCCGCACCGGAGAAATGACCGTCAACTTGTGCGACGCGACCGGAAAAGTCCTGTTCACCAAGCAACTCGCGCCCACGCGGAAATAGGTGCGAAGTACCCTGCGCAAGAACCGCGCACCTATGGTTAGCTATGCGGTCATGGGCACGCCGCATACCGTCATCTCCGAAGAATATCTCCCCACCGATACGGCGGATGTCGTTCGCACTGTGCGTGATTCGCGCGGTCGGTCGGAACGGTTGACGGTGCGCGGCGGTGAACAGACCGAAGAGTCCTATGGCCTGACCGATCAGCGCGGGGCGCTCTCGCTGCGCAAGATGAACTCGGTGCTCGACATCAACCTGGGCCGGCGCACCGTGCGCGTGCAGGCGGGCGCAAAGCTGTCCGAGATCGACCGCAGGCTCGGCGCGCACGGCCTCGGCCTGCCGGTGGTCGGCGATCATCGCGACATCACCGCGGGCGGCTTCGCCTCCGTCGGCGGGGTGAGCACCGCCTCACACCGCTACGGCATGTTCATCGACCAGATCGTCGACCTCGAGTACGTCGACCCCGACGGCCGGATCGGCACCTGCGGGCGCGGCCACCACACCGAGCGGTTCCACCGCATCCTCGGCGCGGGCGGTCGCGCGGGCATCATCACCGCCCTCACCCTGGACGTGGTCGAGGTCGACAAAGACCACACCATGCTCACCACCGACGCCGACCGGTTCCTCGACTTCGACTCCTTCGTCGAGCACGCGACCAACGAGATCACCAACCCCGGCAGCGCGGCGCTGCAGGTCGGTCGCTGGGTCGACACCGCCCCGCTGAAGGTGGCGCGCCCGGTCGGCACCGGCCAGGTGACCCTCGGTGCCGTCCGTTTCGGTCAGTGGTCGAGCCTGTACCCCACCGCCCCCACGCGCGGCCTGCGGGCCCGGCGTGAGGTCGGCACGCGGACTCGGAAGTCGCTGGGCGCCATCGCTTCCGCCGCGGGCGGCCGCGCGGGCATGCCGGTCCGCAACGCGGCGGCGGGCGCGCTGATGTTCGCGCCGAAGGTCCTCACCATGCGCGACGCCGAGTACCTGGCCGACACCGTCATCAACTCCTCCGAACGCGGCCCCGCCTACCGCGTCGGCGTGTTCGCCCCGCTGGCCAACTACGGTTCGGTCTTCTACGGCCTGCACGATCTGTTCTCGGCGCACCGCGAGCGCTCGGGCTGCTTCACCGTCATCTCCGCGATGACCTACGGCGTGCGCTCGGAGTACCTGCGCGCCGAAGCCGCCGCCCGCGGCCTCACGCCCGCCGACTACGGCCTGATCACCTTCACCTGCCGCCTGCGTCCCTCGGCCCTGCCCTCGGAGCAGCTGCGCGAGATCGTCTCGGGCATCGACGACATCTGCCGCTCGGAGCAGGGCCTGCGCTACAGCGTCTGAGGACGGACTCGGCGGGTTCGGCGTTTCGCCCGGCTGCGCGTATTCGCGCACTGTGTTACACGCCGAACCCGCTGGTCACGTCGGGTCCGACGGCGGCTATCTGACTATCAGTCATATCCATCTCCCAGTGGATGGGATAGTCGGCTCTACGGATCACGCGGAGAAAGTGTGATGTCGGTTACGCATTTCGATCGTTCGTCGAATGCGGGCCCCATCCTCGAAAGGACCTCTGATGGTCGCTCCCACTCCGACACCCGCCGTGGACCGCTGGACCCCACGCCTGATCTTCTCGCTCGCCTCGATCGTGCTCCTGCTGGAGATGCTCGCGGTGAGCTACATGATGATCTCGACGGCGCTACCGTCGATCGCCGCGCACTACCAGACCACCCAGGGCGCCTGGCTGCTGACGTCGTTCCTGCTGGTCGGCGCCGTCACCGCGCCGCTGATCGGCAAGCTGGCGGACATGTACGGCAAGCGCAAAGCCCTGCTCGGGTGCGTGACCGTGGCAGCGGCGGGATCGCTGCTGTCGGCGATCGCGGGCAGCTACGCCGTCCTGATCGCGGGCCGTGCGCTGACCGGCCTGCTCATCCCCTGCCTGTTCCTGAGCTACTCGCTGATCCGGGACGTGTTCCCGGCGAAGACGATCGCGCTGGCGGTGAGCATCGCGACCAGCGGCATGGGGTTGATCGCGATTCCCGCGCCGTTCCTCACCGGGTGGCTGATCGACAACCACGGATTCCGCAGCATCTTCTGGTTCTTCGTCATCGGTCTCGCCGTGCTGGGCGCGCTGATCTTCTTCACGACGGCCGAGTCGTCGGTGCGGCTGCGCTCACGGATCGACCCGCTCGGAGCGATTCTGCTCGGCGGCGGCATCGCCGGCATCCTCATCGCGGTCAGCTTCGGACCGACCTGGGGCTGGCGTGACAGTACGACCATGGCGTACCTCTTCGGTGGCGTGGTGCTGCTGCTGGCCTGGCTGGCGAGCGCGCGAATGATCCGGGAACCGCTGATCGACCTCGATGTGCTCGGCCGCCGTTCGGTGCTGCTCACCACGATCGGCGCCGGACTCTGCTACGGCGCCAGCGGGCTGTTCACCATCCTGCTGCCGATGATGGCCATGACGCCCGCCGTGTTCGGGCTCGACTACGGATTCGGCGTCACCGCGGAGGGTTTCGCGATCTTCCAGGCGCCGGTGGGGCTGATGGTGGTGGTCGGCGGCGTGCTCGTGGGTGTGCTCGTCGGCCGCCGCGACGTCCGCCCCCGCATCCTGATGACCTGCGGGATGCTGCTGATGGCCGTCGGATTCGTGCTGACCGCCGCCGTGCACGACAGCAAGCCCCTGCTGATCGTCTTCGCGGGCATCTTCGGCACGGGCATGGGTATGGCCTACGCCGCGATCCCGAATCTGCTGATCGAGGCCGTGCCGCCGCAGTTGCAGGCGGGCACCGCCAGCATCGTCGGCGTCTCGCAGAGCGTGTTCCCCGCCGTCCTGCCGGTTATCGCGTTCACGATCATGAACAACTCCTACATCGCGCCGATCCCGCCGGAGATGACGCAGGGCGCGGTGTTCTATCTGGACCGCGGCTTCACGATCGCCTTCCTGATCGGTGGCGCGACCGCGCTCATCGGTGCGGTGGTCGCGGCGGCGCTGCCCCGCCGGATCGTGCAGCTGTCCGCTCCGCGCACGGTGGAAGGGCCGGAGGAAGGACTGGTGTTCGCGCACTGAGGCATTCGATGCCCAGAGCCGGTCGTGCGCTCGCACGACCGGCTCTGCCGTTCTCGGGAGACATCCTCCGACAACGAAAACGGTCGCCGCGACTCCCTCGGCTCGAGGGCGTCGCGGCGACCGTTTCCTGATGGATCAGTGCTTCTCGGCACCCAGGTAGTACTCGAAGACCAGGCCGGCGGCGGCGGCGAGCACGAGCACCACGCCGAGGCCGATCAGCCAGAACTGGAAGAACGCCAGACCCAGCGCGGTCACCGAACCGGCGCCCGCGAGGAGGATGGGCCAGAAGCTACCGGGCGAGAAGAAGCCCAGGTCACCGGCGCCGTCGACGATCTCGGCCTCTTCGTAGTCCTCGGGACGCAGGTCGATGCGACGCGCGACGAACCGGAAGTAGGTGCCGATGATCAGCGACAGACCCGCGGTCAGCACGATCGCGGTAGTGCCTGCCCACTCGATGCCGGTGCGCGACTGGGCGGTGAAGAAGCCGTAGACGATGCCCACCAGGATGAAGAACGCCGTGAGCAGTTCGAAGATCCGCGCTTCGATCCTCATATCAGAATCCTCACTTGCTCTCGTTCACCGAAGCGCTCTTGGCATCACGCTTGGTGTTGAAGGGGTACGTGGAGGTGGCCACCGGCGACTCGCCGATCGATGCCAGCGCCTCACCGTTGGTCTTGCCCTCGATGCGCGCCTGCATGTACTTGGCGTACTTCTCCGGCGAGACCGCGCGGACCTCGAAGTTCATCATCGAGTGGTAGGTGCCGCACATCTCGGCGCAGCGGCCGACGAACGCGCCTTCCTTCTCGATCTCGGAGATCTGGAAGACGTTGTCGGACTGGTTTTCCTTCGGGTTCGGCATCACGTCGCGCTTGAACATGAACTCCGGCACCCAGAAGGCGTGGATCACGTCGGCGGCGGCGAGCTGGAACTCGATGCGCTTACCGGTCGGCAGCACCAGGACCGGAATCTCTTCGCTGGAGCCGAAGGTCTCGACCTTGTCGTAGTGCAGGTACGAGAGGATGTCGTTGGCCGGCTTGCCGTGCAGGGGGCCCGGCTGCGGGTGACCCTTGTCGTTCTTCAGCTCACGGTATTCGGCGAGCTGCTCTTCGTTCAGCAGCTCCTTCTCCGTGTCGATGCCGTTCCAGGTGAGACCGCCGACGTTGTTGATGTTGCGGTAGCCGAACTTCCAGTTCCACTGGAAGGCGGTCACGTCGACGGTGACATCCGGGTTGTCGGTCTTCTCGTGCACATAGTTCTGCACGACCACGGTGAAGTAGAACAGCACCGCGATGATCACGAACGGGATCGCCGTGTAGGTCAGCTCCAGCGACACGTTGTAGCCGGTCTGGCGCGGGAACTCCGGGGAGTTCTTGCGCTTGCGGTGGAAGATGACCGTCCAGAAGGTCAGACCCCAGACCAGCACGCCCATGGCGAGCGCGGCCAGCACCGACCAGGTCCACAGCTCGCGCATCCGGGTGGCCTGCGGGGTGATACCCGACGGCCAGCCGAACCGGAGCCAAACATTGTCGATCGAGCAGCCCGAGACGAGCATCGCGGTGATCCCCAAGGACACCGCCAGCCCGGCCCGCCGAAGGATCCGGCCCTGCCGACCCTTCTCGGGTCGTGCCCCGATCTCTTCGCTCGCCTTGTGCGCCACGCTCACGCCTTCCTGGTCGCCACACATTCCGACACATTGCGTCGTCCGGGCGGCGATTCGCCCGTTCCGACACCTCTTCAAAGCAGTTTCAGGCCTCTCGAAGTATTGCCGCTGTGACGCCTGCACACCTGAGAAGGACCTGAGTACTACGCAGCGTAGACCAAAGCGGGCACTGTCTTGTCGCGGGGTCACTTTCGACACTCCGCCGTGACCGCGCCGAACATCGCGACCTGCGGTTTGGCCCTCGTCTGGTGGCTGCGCACCCCGCGGGAGCGGGCGAGCGCGGCGTGTCGGGCAGGCGTGCGGCATACTCGGACACAGCGTTTCGGCCCGTTGTGGCCACCCATCATCGAACGAGAGAAGGTTGGGCGACACCGTGTGCGGACTGCTCGGATTCCTGACAGCTGATTCCGCGACGACCGCGGTGGTCGATCAGGTGTACGACGCGCTGCACTGCCAGCGGCATCGTGGCCCGGACGAGAAGGGCACCTGGCACGACGATCACATGATCTTCGGGTTCAATCGCCTGTCCATCATCGATATCGAGCACTCGCACCAGCCGCTGCGCTGGGGCCCCGCGGACAATCCGCAGCGCTACGCGATGACCTTCAACGGCGAGATCTACAACTACCTCGAACTGCGCGAGCAGCTGGCCGCCGAGCACGGCGCCGCATTCCCCGATGGCAAGATCTTCGCCACCGACGGCGACGGCGAGGCCATCGTGGCCGCGTTCCACTTCTGGGGCCCCGAGGCCGTGCGCAAGCTGCGCGGCATGTTCGCCTTCGCGATCTGGGACACCGAGACCTCGGAGCTGTTCCTCGCGCGCGATCCGTTCGGCATCAAGCCGCTGTTCATCGCGACCGGCCCCGGCGGCACCGCCTTCGCCAGCGAGAAGAAGAGCCTGCTCGAACTGCTGAGCCCGCTGGAACTGTCCGACGAGCTGGACCCGCGCGCGCTCGAGCACTACACGGTGCTGCAATACGTGCCAGAGCCCGAGTCGCTGCACCGCAACATCCGTCGCCTCGAGTCCGGTAACTACGCCACGGTGAAGGTCGGCCAGGAACCGATTGTCACTCGCTATTTCCGCCCCGACTTCCGGGTCCGCCCGTTCGTGGCGGGGTCGGAGAAGGCACGCTACGCCGAGATCGCCGCGGCGCTGGAGGACTCGGTCGCCAAGCACATGCGCGCCGATGTGACCGTCGGTTCGTTCCTGTCGGGCGGCATCGACTCCACCGCCATCGCCGCGCTGGCCATGCGCCACAACCCGAAGCTGATCACCTTCACCACCGGGTTCGAGCGCGAGGGCTACTCCGAGGTCGACGTGGCCGCCGAGAGCGCCGAGCTGATCGGCGCCCGCCACATCGTCAAGGTGGTCTCCCCCGCCGAATTCGCCGCCGCGATCCCCGAGATCGTCTGGTACCTCGACGATCCGGTCGCCGACCCGGCCCTGGTGCCGCTGTACTTCGTGGCCAAGGAAGCCCGCAAGCACGTCAAGGTGGTGCTCTCCGGCGAGGGCGCCGACGAGCTGTTCGGCGGCTACACGATCTACCGGGAACCGTTGTCGCTCAAGCCCTTCGAATATCTGCCCGCCGGTGCGCGCAAGTTGCTCGGCAAGCTCGGTGACAAGATCCCCGACGGCAAGCGCGGCAAGTCGCTGCTGCAGCGCGGCTCGCTCAGCCTCGAAGACCGCTACTACGGCAACGCCCGCAGCTTCAACGACGCCCAGCTGCGCGCGGTCCTGCGCGACTTCCGCCCCGAGTGGACCCACCAGGACGTCACCGCGCCGATCTACGCCCAGTCCGCGGGCTGGGACCCGGTCGCGCGCATGCAGCACCTGGACCTGTTCACCTGGCTGCGCGGCGACATCCTGGTCAAGGCCGACAAGATGACCATGGCCAACTCCCTCGAACTGCGCGTGCCGTTCCTGGACAACGAGGTCATGCGCGTCGCCGAGGGCATCCCGTTCGATCAGAAGATCACCAAGGAAACCTCGAAGTACGCGCTGCGCCAGGCCCTGGACGGCATCGTCCCCGACCACGTCCTGCACCGCGCCAAGCTCGGCTTCCCGGTCCCGCTGCGCCACTGGCTGCGCGGCACCGAACTCTACGACTGGGCCGAAACCCAGATCGCCGAGTCCCAGACCGACCACCTGCTGCACAAGCCGGCCGTCCTCCAGATGCTCCGCGACCACAAAGCGGGCATCTCCGACCACAGCCGCCGCCTCTGGACCGTCCTGGTCTTCATGGTCTGGCACGGCATCTTCGTCGAGGACCGCATCAAGCCCGAAATCCAGGAACCGGTCTACCCGGTCTCGCTGTAGACGCACAGAAGAACGCCCCCTGGATCGAAAGATCCAGGGGGCGTTCGCGTTCTGTAGTCAGAGCAGGAAGGCCAGTTCGTCGGCGGCATCCGAGCCGTAGGCCTTGGTGAGGCGCTCGAGGGCGTCGTCGGTGTTGAGGGTCCACTCCTGGGTGCCGGTGGTCTCCAGGATCAGGACGGCGATCAGGGAGCCGAGCTGGGCGGCCCGTTCCAGGGTCAGGCCGGCGCGGTGGGCGGTGAGGAAGCCGGCGCGGAAACCGTCGCCGACGCCGGTCGGGTCGACCTTGGCCACCTCGGGCACCACGCCGACGCGGATCTCGGTGCCGTCGGCGTCGACGACGAGCACGCCTTCGGAACCCAGCGTGGTGACCCGGATGCCGACCTTGGCGGTGATGTCGGCTTCGCTGAGGCCGGTCTTCTGCTGCAGCAGGGCCCACTCGTACTTGTTGGTGAACAGGTAGGCGGCGCCGTCGACCAGTTCGGTCGCCTGCTCGCCGTCGAGACGGGCCAGCTGCTGGGACGGGTCGGCGGCATAGGCGATGCCCTGCGCCTTGGCCTGGCGGGTGTGCGCGACCATCGCGTCGGGGTCGTTCGCCCCGACCAGCACCAGGTCGACATCGTGGGCGGCGGCGATCGCGGCGATATCGATATCGCGCGCCTCGCTCATCGCCCCCGGGTAGAACGACGCGATCTGCGCCATCGTCTCATCGGTGGTGCACACGAACCGAGCGGTGTGCGATGTCGCGGACACGTGTACGGCCGAGCAGTCGACGCCGCTGGCCTCCAGCCACTGGCGGTACTCGGCGAAGTCGGCGCCGACGGCACCGACGAGCACCGGACGCTGCTTCAGCAGGCCCATCGCGTACGCGATGTTGCCCGCCACTCCGCCGCGGCGGATCTGCAGATCGTCGACGAGGAAGCTCAAGGACACATGATCGAGTTGATCGGCGAGCAGCGCATCGGCGAACCGGCCGGGGAAGCGCATGAGGTGGTCGGTGGCGATGGATGCGGACACGGCAACAGACACGAGGCAGGGCCCCTTCGACGCTAGACGAGGAAAACAGAAAGTCCGGGATCACCCGATCCCGGACTTCAACGTTAGCAAGCGCTACCGCCTGTGGTTCACCTGTTCGCTACCTCGCCACGCAACCACAATGATCCCGGGCGCGCCCTCGAAGGCGAGGTTACGGCGCCGCTAACCCGCGGCGCCGAACATCAGTTGAACGAATCGCCGCAGGCGCAGGAGCCGGTGGCGTTCGGGTTGTCGATGGTGAAGCCCTGCTTCTCGATGGTGTCGACGAAGTCGATCGAGGCGCCGTCGATGTACGGGGCGCTCATGCGATCGACGGCCAGCTTCACGCCGGAGAACTCCACGACGATGTCACCGTCGAGGATGCGATCGTCGAAGAACAGCTGGTAACGCAGACCGGCACAGCCACCGGGCTGCACGGCGATCCGCAGGGCCAGATCGTCGCGGCCCTCCTGGTCGAGCAGCGCCTTCGCCTTGATGGCGGCAGCGTCGGTCAGCGTCGCACCGTGGGTCTCGGTGGCGGTCTCGTTCTGCACAGTCATGGACACTCCTAGTTCGACTCAGCCCGTCAACGGACCTCAGGTGCACAGCGCACGACTGTCTTCAACGCTGTCGCAGCAACTGCTATTCCTATTTTGCCACCCTCGGCGCAGCCAGTGGACGCCACCTGGGTGCTTGTGCCCACAGTACGCCCTGTGACGGCGTGATCTGCGTCGCAGCCCGGCCGCGGATGAGACCGGGCCCACCGCTGAGCGGACCGCATTTCCCGATGGTCGGCATCATCGAATAGCCTGGTGAACGTGAAATTGTTTCGTCGCGACGAGTCCAGCACCATCGACGAGTCCGTCGACCCGTCGGTGTCCGACTCCGACCAGGCCGCCGCCACGGCGTCGACCACTCCCGGTAAGGGCAGGCCGACGCCGAAAAGGCGTGAGGCAGAGGGCAAGCGGCGCGGTCCGATCGCGCCCGCCCCGCTGACCGCCAAGGAAGCCCGCGCGCGCCGCAAGGCTGTCAAGGGCACCAAACAGGACCGCAAGGCCGCCGCCGCCGACCGTCGCGCCGCCGTGCAGGACCGCCGCGCCCGCATGCTCGCCGGCGAGGACAAGTATCTGCTGCCCCGCGATCAGGGCCCGGTCCGCGCGTATGTGCGCGACCTGGTGGACGCCCGCCGCAACCTCGTCGGCCTGTTCATGCCGATGGCGCTGGTGCTGATCCTGTCGATGTTCGTCGCCCCCGGCCTGCAGACCATCGTCACCCTGGCCATGCTGGTGATGATGGTCTTCATGATCATCGAGGGCTTCGTCCTGGGCAAGATCGTGAGCAACCGGGTGATCGAACGGTTCCCCGACACCACCGACACCGGCTTCAAGCTCGGCTGGTACGCCTTCGTCCGCGCCTCGCAGATCCGCAAGATGCGCGCTCCGAAGCCGCGGGTCGGCCCCGGCGACGCCGTCTGAGTTCGACCGGACTTGCGCATGCCGTCTCATCCCTGCGGATGGGGCGGCATTCGTCTTTTCAGTGATGGCTCGGGCGGATGTAGTCGGCGTAGCCCGCGATGGCTTTGAGCTCGGTGTCCATGCGCTGAGCGTCGCGGTCGACGATCCCGGTGGAGCCGGCGGTGCCGCGACCGATCAGTACGGCGAGTCCGATGACGGCGGTGAGGACGATCAGAAAAGTAAGCATGGCAGTAATTTTGCGCTCGATGATTTTCAGCCGAAAGTGGCTGTTCTGTCATTGTGCGTAAAGATTCAGCCAGCTACGATGAGGCATGCTCTCGAAGGTTGCCGTGGTGCTCAGCGACCGGCTCGCGATGTTCGAATTCGGTGTCGTCTGTGAGGTTTTCGGCCTCGACCGCACGGCCGACGGCCTGCCCGGCTTCGACTTCCGGGTCTGCGGCGCCGACCCGGGCACGCCACTGCGTTCCACCACCCCCGGCATCGCCGTCACCCCGGAATTCGGCCTCGACCAACTCGCGAAGGCCGACTTGGTCGCCATCCCGGCCTCCCCGATCGACCAGTACGACGACCGGGTACTCGAGGCGGTGCGCGGGGCGGCCCACGCGGGCGCGACCGTCCTCACCGTCTGCTCGGGCGCCTTCCTGGCCGGCGCGGCCGGCCTGCTCGACGGCCGCAAGTGCACCACCCACTGGCGGTATGTCGACAGACTCGCCGCGATGTTCCCCGAGGCGACCGTCGACCCCGACGTCCTGTTCGTCGACGAAGGCAACCTGATCACCAGCGCGGGCACCGCCGCGGGTATCGACGCCTGCCTGCACCTGGTCCGCCGCGAGATCGGTACCGCCGCCGCCAACGGCATCGCGCGGCGCATGGTCGTGCCGCCGCAGCGCGACGGCGGCCAGCGCCAGTTCATCGAGCAGCCGGTCCCCGAGTGCAGTTCGATCGGCCTGTCCACCACCCTGGCCTGGCTCACCGAGAACCTCGCCCACCCACACACCGTCGACGAGCTCGCGGCCCGCTCCAGCATGTCCACCCGCACCTTCGCCCGCCGCTTCGCCGCCGAAACCGGCACCACCCCGGTCAAATGGCTCACCACTCAGCGCGTCCTGTTCGCCAAGCACCTGCTCGAAACCACCGACATGGCCCTGGAACGGATCGCCGACGAGTCCGGCTTCGGCTCCGGCGCCCTGTTGCGCCACCACTTCCAGCGCCAGGTCGGCATCGCCCCCACCGAATACCGCCGCCGCTTCGGCGCGGCAGGCTGAACAACCGTCCGTTATTGTGCGTGGAATACCGATCCGGACGCTTTTCCGCAAAAAGGCGACTAACTCCACAGTGCACGAATGAAATGAGTCGGCTACGCTGATACTGACCGGTGAAATCCCGACCGCCCGTAGCAGTGTGGTCGTCAGCGCGGCATTTCGATGCCCAGGACGGTAGGGTATTCGAGCCATGCGTAGCAGCGAACTCAAGGAAACCGACACCGAGCTCGCCCCGAATTTCCCCGAGCCTCGCCTCGTCGCCGTGGAACGGTCATGGCGCATTCTTATCGCGGCGGGTTCGGATGCTGTCGGATCGCTCGACAGCGAACTCCCCCGATATGGCCACCAGGTTGCCACCGTCGATACCGGAAGAATGGCACTGAAGCTGTTCGGCCGTGCCGATCTGGTGCTGCTCGATCCCGATCTCCCCGATTTCGACGGATTCGAGGTATGCCGTTCCATCCGTGCGCGCCATACGGTTCCGATCATCGTTGTCACCGATCGCGATTCCGAATTGGACTGCGTACTCGGCCTGCGCTCCGGCGCCGACGACTATGTCACCCGACCGTTCGGCATCAGGGAACTGGTCGCCCGCATCGACTCGCTCATGCGGCGGGTCAGCCCACAGACCGAGAACGGTGCGTCCCCCTCGGGATGCGGCGCGCTGCGCGTCGACGAGTGGGCCCGCGAGGCCACCCTGCGCGGACGCCCGCTCGCACTCACCAGAAAAGAGTTCGACCTGCTGCTGATGCTGTCACGCCGCCCGGGAATCGTGGTGGCGCGCAAGCAGATCCTGGGCGAGATCTGGGACGGTTCCTGGTCGCAACACACGGTGGACACGCACGTCAGCAGCCTGCGGGCGAAGCTGGGCGCCAGCAATTGGATCGTCGCCGTTCGCGGAATCGGCTTCAAGTTGATGCCGCGCGACTGAGGGGCGACGACGAAGCCGCCGACTCCGAGGAGTCGGCGGCTTCGCTGTCTCAGCTACCGACCGCGACCACGTTCAGGTTCTCGTCGAACGCGAATCCGGGCGGCGCCTCGCCGGTGCGCAGCACCTTGATGAACTTCATCCGAGCGATCCGCCACCCCGCGGCGGTGCGCGCGACATCAGCGTCGAGGTAGCCCCAGACCAGCAGCGGCGCCTCGCCCGGCACCACGTGCTTGTGGGTCGCGGTGAGATTGAGCCGCACCGCGGCGGTGTCGCCGTCGATATCGGCATGACAATCGGTGGTGGTGTGATGGGTCGGACCGAACAGGTTGACCACATAGGTCATATGCGCGGCGATTCCCTCGATACCGCGATAATCCTCGGGCGGCAATTCGAGAAGAACATCGTCGGTGAAAATGGCTTTCGCCCACGCGTCGTCCATCGATTTGCGATCTTCGAAAAAGAAGAAGGTATCGAAGAGTGCCGCGATCTCACGATGGTCGCGCAATTCACGGACTTCCGCGCGAAGCGATTCGAGCTCAGCACGGAGAATGGTCTCGTTCATCATTTATCCCTGAGATTCCTCGCTACCGATGGTAGCGGTTCGATTTTCCGATTTCGACTTGTCGAAACGGCCGGTGATGCGGAAGCCGTCGCGAATATTGAGTGACATGAGCACGATATTTGTAGCACCGGCGACGAGTTCGAGCGCTTGCACGCCGTAGAACAACGGCCCGAACTCGTCGCGGCCCGCGAGGACGGAAAGGGTGATCGCCGAGGGGATCAGCACGAGCAACCCGTTACCCGCGATGAACGGCATCCGGCGCTTCTTCGCGAGGATCGAGGGCATCGTGGAGTCCCCGGCCAGCCGGAAGCCGGTGCCGCCGGTGGCGGCGAGAGCGAGCACCAGGATCGGCAACGCCCACGGGATGGTCTGCTTCACCGCGATGATCGCGTCCTTGGAACCGCTGAGCTCACTCACCACAGTCGAGGTCCAGAAGGTGAGAACGGTGAGCAATCCGATCGTGCCCGCGACGGGATGGATGCGGGAGAGCATGGTTTACCTCTCTTCGAAGGTCATGTGGACCGATCGGCCTCGAGGTTGCCGATCGCCTGTCGAACCATGCGGATGAAGTCGTCACCGCGGACCTCGGGGAACCCCGCGGTCGCGATGTCGTTCACCTCCCCGGCCGCGGCGATCAGCGCGGTGCGCAATCGCCGGGACCGGTCGGTGAGGTAGATCAGCGCTCGCCGGCCGTCCTGCGGGTCGGCGGTGCGCTGGATGAGGCCGTCGCGCTCCATCCGCTTGAGCGTGTGGGCCATCGTCGACTGGTCGATCCGGACCTTCTCGCAGAGTTGCAGCTGCGAGATCCCCTCCTCCTCGTACAGCGCGAGCAGTTGTGCGAACTGCCCGGGCACCACACCGTGCCCGGCGATTCGGTCGCGCAGTGCCTGTTCCATGAGCCGCGCCAGATGGTTGATCACGTACCCCAGGGAGTTGCTCCGATCCATCGGTAGCGTCTCGAGCGGTTCCATACCCACCTTCCATCGTCGTTGATCTGCGGCTCCCCTCAGATTACATGGCAAGCCATGTAATTGCGACCGGTAGCGGACACCCGGTCGACGCGGAGCCGGCGCGTGATGCTAGGGCCGACGCACACCGTCGGCAACCGGGCGGAGCGAAACCTGAACCAGCCCGGATGAATTGGACGAACTCCACAGACTGCGGCGCCCGGCGCGCGCAGCTCCTGAAGATTTCCGGAGGTTCCGTTCACCATATGGTGATCTCCGTTACGCACGATTAGTGAAGCGTCCCAACAACTTTCAGGAGGCATCGTGCGAAAAGTGCTGATCGCCAGCCGCGGTGAGATCGCCGTCAGAATCGCACGAGCCTGCCGTGACGCGGGCATCACCGCGGTGGCGGTGTACGCCGATCCCGACCGCGACGCACTGCATGTGCGCACCGCCGACGAAGCCTACGCACTGGGCGGCGACACGGCGCAGTCCAGTTATCTCGATGTCGAGGCGGTACTCGCCGCAGCGCGAGCCGCGGGTGCCGACGCGGTCCATCCCGGCTACGGCTTCCTGTCGGAGAACGCGGATTTCGCCGCCGCGGTCCTGGCGGCGGGACTGATCTGGATCGGCCCGCCGCCCTCGGTGATCCGCGATCTCGGCGACAAGGTCACCGCCCGCACGATCGCGGTCGCGGCGGGCGCGCCGATCGTGGCGGGTACCCCGGGCCCGGTATCGGATCCGGACGAGGTCGTGGCGTTCGCCCGGGCCCACGGCTTGCCGGTCGCCATCAAGGCGGCATACGGCGGCGGCGGTCGCGGGCTCAAGGTGGCGCGCACCCTCGCCGAGATCCCGGAGTGCTTCGCCTCGGCGGTCCGCGAGGCGACGGCCGCGTTCGGTCGAGGCGAATGCTTCGTGGAACGCTATCTGGATTCCCCGCGGCACGTGGAGACGCAGTGCCTCGCCGACACGGCAGGCACCGTGGTCGTGGTCTCGACCAGGGATTGTTCGCTGCAGCGCCGTCATCAGAAGCTCGTGGAGGAGGCGCCGGCGCCGTTCCTCACGCCCGCGCAGCACAGCGCGCTGGTCGAATCCTCCAAGGCCATCCTGCGTGCCGCGGGCTACGTGGGTGCGGGCACCTGTGAGTTCCTGATCGGCGCCGACGGCACGCTGTCCTTTCTCGAGGTCAACACCCGGCTCCAGGTGGAACACCCGGTCTCGGAGGAGGTCACGGGCATCGACCTGGTCCGCGAGCAACTGCGCATCGCCGCGGGCGGACTCCTCGACTATCCCGATCCCCCGACGCGTGGGCACTCGATCGAGTTCCGCGTCAATTGCGAGGACGCCGGGCGCAACTTCGCGCCGATGCCCGGCACGATCACCGGCTACCGGACCCCGAGCGGTCCGGGCGTGCGGGTCGACTCCGGGGTCGAGGCGGGCACCGAGGTCGGCGCGAACTGGGATTCACTGCTGGCCAAGCTCATCGTCACCGGCGAGAACCGGACCCAGGCACTGCAACGGGCGGCGCGCGCGCTCAGCGAGTTCGCGATCGACGGCATCGCGACCGTGCTGCCGCTGCACCGCGCGGTGGTCGCCGACCCCGCCTTCACCGACGCGCCGTTCCGCGTACACACCCGCTGGATCGAGACCGAGTTCGACAACACCATCGAGCCCTACCCCGATACCGCCGCACCGCCCGGTGCCACGGCGCCGCGCGAGACCGTGGTGCTCGAAGTGCGCGGTAAACGAGTGGAGGTGACCCTGCCCGCGCGCGGCACCAAACCGGCCTCCCGACCCTCGCCTCGCCCCCTGCGCGTGAGCGCCGCCGCTACCCCCAGCGGCGACTCACTGACCGCCCCGATGGCCGGAACTCTGGTGAAACTCGCTGCCGCCGAAGGTGATTCGGTGGCATCCGGGCAGCTCATCGCGGTGATCGAGGCGATGAAGATGGAACAACCGGTCACCGCCCACAAGGCGGGCATCGTCGTCGGCCTGATCACCGACATCGGCACCAGTATCGGCAGCGGCGCCGTGCTGTGCCGGATCCAGAACTGAACCGCAGAGGAGCCGACACCGGATGCATACGACAGTCACGGTCGCCAGGACGACCACTATCGCGGCCCGCGCACGCGTGGCGGGCAGGTTCGCCGAGCACGATGCCACGGCGGCCCCGACGGACGCGAAAATCGTTCGCCGCCAACTGTTCCACTATCACGACGACCTGCTCATCCACATCGTCGACAGCGACACACCGCTGCCCGGCGAGCCCGAGGGCCCCGACCTCGGCGCCGATATCGCGCCCTTCGACACCACCGTGCTCGCCGAGCGCTACTACCACTGGCTGCCCGGCCCGGTGGACCCCGCCATGTTCAGCACCCTCGTCGTCAATCGCCTTGTCCCCGAACGCCGCCCGCAGGTCGCGCAGCTGTTCGCCGATTTCGACACCACCGACGTCCCCCACCGGATGGGCACCCGGCGCAGGCAGCTCTTCGCCCTCGGCGGCGTCTATTTCCACCTGCAGGACTTCGAGACCCCCGACGGCGGTGCGGTGATCGCCCAGGCGTGGAAGCAAGCCGACCCGCGCTTCATCCAGATCTGCGACGACCTCGACCCCTTGATCGACAAGTACGACTCGTCGACCTGGCGCAAGCCGGCCGACGCGGTCGCACACCGCTTCTACCACTGGGAGGCACAGTGAACACCCGGCGCGTCGTCATCACCGGAATGGAGGTGATCGCCCCCGGCGGAGTCGGCACAAAGCAGTTCTGGGAACTGCTCACCGCCGGCCGCACCGCCACCCGGCGGATCAGCTTCTTCGATCCCGAGCAGTTCCGGTCCAAGGTCGCGGCCGAGGTCGACTTCGACCCCGAACTGCACGGCCTCACTCCCCACGAGATCCAGCGACTCGACCGCGCGGCACAGTTCGCCGTCGTCGGCGCGCGCAGCGCGGTGGCCGACAGCGGGCTCGAGTTCGACACCATCGACCCGTACTCGATCGGGGTGGCACTGGGCAGCGCGGTCGGCGCGACGATGCGCCTGGAGCAGGACTACCGCGTGATCAGCAATGGCGGACGCCTGGAACTGGTCGACCAGAAGTACGCCGACCAGCACCTCTACCACCATCTGTCGCCCGGCTCGTTCGCCGCCGAGGTGGCCTTCGCGGTCGGCGCGCAAGGGCCGGCGACCGTGGTGTCCTCGGGCTGCACGTCCGGTCTCGACTCGGTCGGGTACGCCGCCCAGCTCATCGCCGAGGGCTCGGTGGACATCATGGTCACCGGCGCCTCGGACGCGCCGATCTCGCCGATCACGATGGCCTGCTTCGACGCGATCAAGGCGACCACCCCGCGCCACGACTCCCCCGAAACCGCCTCCCGGCCGTTCGATGCCTCCCGCACCGGCTTCGTCCTGGGTGAGGGCGCGGCCCTGTTCGTCCTCGAGGAACTGTCCGCGGCCCGGCGGCGCGGTGCGCACATCTACGCCGAGATCGCCGGCTACGCCACCCGCGCGAACGCCTATCACATGACCGGGTTGCGCCCCGACGGCGTCGAGATGGCCGAGGCCATCCGGGTGGCGCTGCACGAGGCCCGGCTGCCCGGCGACTCGATCGACTACATCAACGCCCACGGCTCGGGCACCAAGCAGAACGACCGGCACGAAACCGCCGCGTTCAAGCGCAGTTTGGGTTCACACGCCTATGACACCCCGGTCAGCTCGATCAAGTCGATGGTCGGGCATTCGCTCGGCGCGATCGGCTCGATCGAGATCGCGGCCTCGGTCCTGGCGATCGGCGCCGACGTGGTGCCGCCGACGGCGAACCTGCACACCGCCGACCCCGAATGCGACCTCGACTACGTGCCGCTCACCGCCCGTGAGCACCGCACCGACACCGTACTCACGGTGGGCAGCGGCTTCGGCGGCTTCCAGAGCGCGATGGTCCTCACCACGGCGAAGGGAGTCGCGGCATGACCGCGGTACTCGACGACACCCGCGCGGTGGTCACCGGCATCGGCATCACCGCGCCGAACGGCCTCGGTACTCAGCCCTATTGGGATGCGGTGCGCGGGGGCCGCAGTGGCATCGGCCGACTCACCCGCTTCGATCCGGCGGGCTACCCGGCCACGCTGGCCGGTGAGATCGACGACTTCGATCCCCAGCAATACCTGCCCAATCGCCTTCTGCCTCAGACAGATCAGGTGACCCGCCTCGCTCTCGTCGCGGCCGAATGGGCACTGGCCGATGCCGGCATCGACACCGGCGAGCTCGACGACTTCGACATGGGCGTGCTCACCGCCTCGTCCTCGGGCGGTTTCGAGTTCGCGCAGAAGGAGCTCGGGAATCTCTGGAGCCGGGGTAGCCGTTTCGTCAGCGCCTATCAGTCCTTCGCCTGGTTCTACGCGGTCAACAGCGGCCAGATCTCCATTCGTCACGGTATGAAAGGGCCCAGCGGTGTCCTGGTCGGCGACCAGGCAGGCGGCCTCGACGCGATCGCCCATGCGCGCAGGCAGATTCGCCGAGGCACCGCGCTGATGGTGTCGGGCGCGATGGACGCCACGCTGTGCCCGTGGGGCTGGGCGGCACTGTGGACGAGCGGCCGGTTGCACGCGGGCGCCGATCCTGACGCCGCCTACCTGCCGTTCGACGCGCGGGCCGCGGGCCATGTCCCGGGTGAGGGCGGCGCGATCCTGATCCTCGAGTCGGCGGCGGCGGCCACCGCCCGGGGAGCGCGCAGCTACGGCGAGATCGCCGGATACGCGGCGACGTTCGATCCCGCGCCCGGAACCGGTCGCGAACCGGCCCTGCGCGCGGCGATCGAACGGGCGCTCGCCGATGCCGGACTCGCGCCGAGCGATATCGACGTGGTGTTCGCCGACGCCGCGGGTCTGCCCGAGCACGATCAGATCGAGTCCGACGCCGTCACCGCGGTCTTCGGTCACCGCGGCGTCCCCGTCACCGCACCGAAAACCATGACGGGACGGCTGTATTCGGGAGCGGGCCCCCTCGATGTCGCCACCGCGCTGCTCGCCATGTCGACCGGCGAGATCCCACCGACGATCAACGTCACCCCGAACGCCGACTCGCCACTGGACCTGGTGGTCGGTGGGGTGCGGCACGCGACGGTGCGTGCCGCACTCGTCCTGGCACGCGGCTACGGCGGATTCAACTCCGCCATGGTCGTGTCCGCACCCGAAGGAAGGGAAATCTCATGACATTCACCCTCGACGACCTGACCCGGATCCTCCTCGAAGGCTCCGGCGAACCCGAGAACATCGACCTGGAGTCCGACATCCTCGACCTCACCTTCGACGATCTCGGCTACGACTCCCTCGCGATGCTCGAGACCGCCAGCCGCGTCGAACGCGAATTCGGGGTGACCCTCGACGACTCGACCGTGATCGAAGCGACCACACCGCGCACCTTTCTCGACGCGGTGAACGCCCTTCTCCCCGTTCGCACCCCCTAGAAGGAGTCATCATGTCGAAAATGCACGCAGTGGTCACCGGTGCCACCAGCGGTATCGGGCTGGCCGTGGCCCGGCTGCTCGCCGGCAACGGGCACACCGTCTACCTCGGCGCGCGCACCGCGGAGAACGTCGCCACCACCGTCAAGGAGTTCACCGAAGCCGGCCTCGAGGTGGACGGCAGCGCCGTCGACGTGCGTTCGGGTGAGTCGGTGCACGAGTTCATCGAAGCCGCCACCGCCCGGTTCGGCCCGGTGGACGTGCTGGTCAACAACGCGGGTATCAGCGGCGGCGGCGTCACCGCGGACCTGGTGGACGAGATCTGGGACAACGTCATCGACACCAACCTCAACAGCGTCTTCCGGATGACGCGCGAGGTGCTCAACACCGGCGGGATGCGCCACCGCAGCCGCGGCCGGATCATCAACATCGCCTCGACCGCCGGCAAGCAGGGCGTGGTCCTCGGCGCACCGTACTCGGCATCCAAGCACGGTGTCGTCGGGTTCACCAAGGCGCTCGGCAACGAGCTCGCGCCGACCGGCATCACCGTCAACGCGGTCTGCCCCGGCTACGTGGAAACGCCGATGGCGCAGCAGGTTCGGCGCAACTACGCGAGCCTGCAGCAGAGCACCGAGGACGCGGTGATGGCGAAGTTCACCGCCAAGATCCCGCTCGGCCGCTACTGCACTCCGGAGGAAGTGGCGGGCCTGGTCGGCTATCTCGCCTCCGACACCGCCGCGTCCATCACCGCCCAGGCGATGAATGTCTGTGGCGGACTAGGGAATTACTGAAAGGGGATCGACCATGTCCGCATCCGTATCCGTCACCACCACCGGCCATGCCGAGCATTCGATCGAGATCGCCGCGCCCGCGGCGACCGTCTACCGGCTGCTCGCGGAGGTGGAGAACTGGCCACAGTTGTTCCCGCCCACCATCTTCGCCGACTACCTCGACAACGACGACCGAGAGCAGCGCATCCGGATCTGGGCCACCGCGGGCGAGAGCGTCAAGCATTGGGTGTCGCGCCGGGTACTCGATCCGGAGCAACGCCGCATCGAGTTCCGCCAGGAGGTCAGCAGCGCGCCGATCGCCGCGATGGGCGGCACCTGGATCATCGAGGCGCTCTCGGTGAATCGGAGCAACGTACGCCTGCTGCACGACTACCAGGCCACCGAGGAAGACCAGCTGAGCTGGATCGACCAGGTGGTCGACCGCAATTCGACCACCGAGCTCGCCGCGCTGAAGCGCAATATCGAACTCGGCGACGCGGGCACCGACGCGACGTTCTCCTTCGAGGACACCGTCGAGGTGGCGGGCACGGCCGCCGATGTGTTCGGGTTCATCAGCCAAGCGCAGCTGTGGCCGGAGCGGCTGCCGCATGTGGCGGGGGTCGAGCTCATCGAACCGGGTCCCGGCATCCAGTCACTGGCGATGGACACGGTGGCGATGGACGGTTCCCAGCACCGCACCATGTCGTATCGCATCGTGTTCCCGGACACCATGATCGCCTACAAGCAGCTGACCATGCCCGCGCTGATGACGCTGCACACCGGGTACTGGACCGTGCGGCCGTCCGAGGGCGGGGTGGCGGTGTCGTCGCAGCACAGCGTGGTGATCAACACCGACAACATCACCGCGGTCCTCGGTCCCGACGCCGATGTGGCGACCGCGAGGGAGTACGTGCAGCGGGCGCTGAGCACCAACAGCATGGCCACCCTGGCCCATGCCAAGAAGTTCGCCGAGGAACGGTCATGAGCTCCGCGGAGGCGAGCGCGGCGCTCCTGTCCCCGGGCGTGCACCGGATCACCCTGGACGCGGCGGGAATTCCGATGTCCGGCCTGCTCAGTACGCCCGCCTTGGCCCTGCCTCGTGCCACCATCGTCGCCCTGCACGGGGCAGGGATGTCCGCCGCGTACTTCCACGGCCGCGCCCACCCGGACGTGTCGCTGCTCAGCACCGCCACCCGGCTGGGCTACGCGGTGCTGGCACTGGACCGCCCCGGCTACGGTGCCTCGGTCGACGCCCTGCCGGACGGTCAGTCGCTGACCGACCAGGCCGAGACCGTACGTGCCGCGCTCGCCGACTTCACCGCCGACAACGAGGTCGGCGCCGGGATGTTCCTGCTCGGGCACTCCTTCGGCGGCAAGCTCGCCCTCACCATGGCGACCGAGAGCGAGTTCTGCGGCGTCGACGTCTCGGGCTGCGGGCACCTCTACAGCGAGGACACCGAAACCAAGATGTGGCAACGCAATTGGGGCGATCTCCAGTTGTATCCGCCCGGCACCTTCGCCCGGTCGGGCGCGGCGGTGGACTCGACGCCGATACTCGAACTGGTCGACGCCGCCGCCTGGCCGCAGACCTTCGCCGAACTGGCCGATCGCATCCGGATTCCGGTGCGGTTCAGCTTCGCCGAGCAGGAGAAGTGGTGGCGCACCGACGATGCCGCGCTCGCCGACCTGTCCGCCCTGCTCGCCTCGGCGCCCCGCCGCGGCTTGACCCGCGTCCCGCAGGCGGGCCACAACATCAGCCTGGGCTGGGCGGCCAGGGCCTATCACACGAGTGCGCTGGCCTTTTTCGAAACCTGCCTGCTCGACCCCATCGCGGCCTGAGCGAGAGGACACCGCTGTGACCGAGGAATACACGCTGCCGTTCACCTCCGACGGTGACCTCGACCGGATCGACGAACTGCGCCTGCGTAAGGAACTGGCTGAGCTCGGCCCCGATCCGGCCGCGACCGAGCGCCAGCACGCCAAGGGCAAACTGACCGCCCGCGAACGGATCTCGCTGCTGCTCGATCCGGACTCGTTCACCGAACTCGAACCGTTGCGCAGGCATCGGGCCACCGGGTTCGGCCTCGAGCACAGCAGGCCCTACACCGACGGCGTGGTGGCCGGCTGGGGCACCGTCGACGGACGCACCACCTTCGTCTACGCCCACGACTTCCGGATCTTCGGCGGTGCGCTGGGCGAGGCGCACGCCGAGAAGATCCACAAGGTCATGGATTTGGCGATCACCGCGGGGGCGCCGCTGGTGTCGCTGAACGACGGTGCGGGCGCCCGGATCCAGGAGGGTGTCGCCGCCTTGGCCGGCTACGGGGGCATCTTCCGGCGCAATACCGCAGCCTCGGGGGTGATTCCCCAGATCAGCGTCATGCTGGGGCCCTGTGCGGGCGGGGCCGCCTACTCCCCCGCCCTGACCGATTTCGTCCTGATGGTGCGCGGCACCGCGCAGATGTTCATCACCGGGCCCGAGGTGGTCACCGCCGTCACGGGCGAATCGGTGACCCTCGACGGATTGGGCGGCGCCGACATCCACGCCGAGCGCTCCGGTGTCGCGCACTTCGTCCACGACGACGAGGCGACCTGCCTCGCCGATGTGCGCTACCTGCTCTCCTTTCTGCCACAGAACAACCGGGAACTGCCGCCGGTGGTGCCCACCGACGACCCGGTCGATCGGCCATGCCCCGCGCTCGGCGATCTCGTCCCCGACACCGGGACCACGCCCTACGATATCCGCGCGGTGATCGCCGAAATCGTCGACGACGGCGCGTATCTGGAGATCCAGGAACGCTGGGCCGCCAATATCGTCATCGCGCTGGCCCGGATGAACGGTCAGACAGTCGGTTTCGTCGCCAACCAACCACAGTGTCTGGCGGGCACTCTCGATATCAGCGCCAGCGAGAAGGCCGCACGCTTCGTCCAGATGTGCGATGCGATGAACATCCCGCTGGTCACCCTGCTCGATGTGCCGGGGTTCCTGCCCGGGGTCGGCCAGGAACACAGCGGCATCATCCGGCACGGCGCGAAGCTGCTGTACGCCTACTGCAACGCGACCGTGCCGCGGATCTCGATCGTGCTGCGCAAGGCCTACGGCGGCGCCTACATCGTCATGGACTCGCGCAGTGTCGGTGCCGATCTGGCGCTGGCCTGGCCGACCAACGAGATCGCGGTGATGGGCGCACAGGGCGCCGCGAACGTGGTCTTCCGCAAACAGATCGCCGCCGCCGGCGACCCCGACGCGGCCAGGACCGAGCTCGTTGCCCGGTACGCCCGTGAGTTGATGCATCCCTACTACGCCGCCGAGCGCGGCCTGGTCGACGACGTCATCGACCCGGCCGACACCCGCTCGATCCTCATCAGATCACTGAACATGCTGCGCGCCAAGCATTCCGAGCCGCCGGTGCGCAAGCACGGCAACCCACCCCAGTAGGAGGACCACATGTCCGATTCCCCAGCGCTGGTCGATTCCCGAAACGATCCGAGCGAAGAGATGATCGCCGCCGTCGCCGCGGTGTTGCTGACCTATGACGAGCAGGCCGAAGAGCTGTCGCCGCCCCAGGCGGTGTTGCCCTACACCCGGTTTCGCGATCCGCGCGGCTGGCGCTAGCCCATGGCCCGACCCGACGATCTGATCGGCACCTGGCAACTCGCGTCGTTCCACGACACCGATCCCACGGGCACGCCGACGCCCGGCCCACTCGGCGCCGAGCCCGCCGGGTTCCTCACCTACACCGCGTCCGGCCACCTCTCGGTCGCGATGATGCGCACCGCCCCCGGCGAACCCGCGTTCATGGGATACGCGGGCCGCTGGAGCGTCGACGACGGCGTCCTGCGCCATCACATCCTCGTCTGCTCACGCACCGACTGGGTCGGCGAGGAACAAGTCCGCATCGCCGAGCTGACCGACGGTCTGCTCACCATCCGCACCACCCCCGACAACGGCCGCGTCGTGCAGTGGCGCAGGGCCGAAGCAGCACAGGAGAAGCATGCGATTCGAAGGTAAGACCGCTCTGATCACCGGATCGAGCGAGGGCATCGGCTACGCGATCGCGGCGGCGCTGGTCGCCGAGGGCGCGAAGGTGGTACTCACCGGGCGCCGCGAGAAGGAACTGGCCGAGGCGGCGGACACCCTGGGCGCGGCCTGGATCAGCGGCGACATCGCCGATCCGGACACCGCGCACCACGCCGTCGACCACGCGGTCGAGCAGTTCGGCGGCCTCGATCTCCTGGTGTGCAATGCCGGAATCCTCATTCCCGGTGCGATTTTCGCCCAGCCGATGGCGGAAGTGAACCGGATCATCGACGTCAACCTGCGCGGCACCATCGCCACCGTCGCCGCGGCGGTGCCCGCGCTGGGCAAGCAGACCGGTTCCTCGATCGCGGTCATCTCCTCCGCCATCGGCCGCAAGCCGGGACCGGGCACCGGCATCTACGGCGCTACCAAGGCAGCCCTGCAATACCTGGTGCCGACGTGGGCAAGCGAACTCGGCCCCAGGGGAATTCGAGTCAACGGCGTCTGTGCCGGCATCACCGAGACCCCGGGCTTCCGCGCGGGCGCCGAGGCGATCGCGGGACTGGAGGAAGGCGTCGTCGCCACGAACGTGATCAAACGCATCGCCACCGCCGACGAGGTCGCGGCGCCGGTACTGACCCTGCTCGATTCCGCGGGCGCCGGTTTCGTCACCGGCTCGATCTGGGACATCGACGGCGGCTACGGACTCGGAGCACACCATGGCTGACCATGACGTGATCGTCGTCGGGGCGGGGCACAACGGCCTCACCGCCGCCGCCTACCTCGCCAAGGCGGGCCTGGATGTCGTCGTCCTGGAGGCCAAGTCGGAGATCGGCGGTGGCGTCGTCAGCGAGGCGGTGACCCTGCCCGGTCACCAGCACGACCTGCACGCCGCCGCACACATCTTCATCCACGGCAATCCGATGATCCTCGACGACGAACTGGGCCTGCTCGCCGAGCACAGGCTGAGCTATGTCTATCCCGACCCCAGCATGTCGGTGGTGTTCCCCGACGACGACTTCATCGCCTTCTATCACGACGTGCACAAGACGGCCGAGACGATCGCGCGGATCTCCCCCGTCGACGCCGAGAACTACCTGCGTTTCTACGAATTCGCGAGCCCGCTGCTCGACCAGCTGCTGCCCGCGATGTTCCGCCCGCCTGCCCCGCTCGGCGCGCTGTTCGCGCAGCTGGAACAGTCCGAGATCGGTCAGGAGACGATGCGGGTGCTCATGATGAGCTACCTCGACGTCTGCCACGAATGGTTCGTGCACCCGAAAGTCAAAGCGGCCCTGTGCCGTTGGGTGTCGGAGCTGCTGATCTCGCCGGACGAGGGCGGCACCGGCGCCTTCCTGCTGCTGATGGTGCCGTTCATCCATCGCTACGGCATGGGTTTCGCGGTGGGCGGCTCGCAGTCACTGTCCGACGCGCTCGCCGCCGCGCTGCGCGGCTACGGCGGCACCATCCACACCGGCGCGAAGGTCGAGCGGTTCCGGTTCGACGGCGACCGGGTCACCGGGGTGCGCTGCGCCGACGGCACCGAGTTCAGCGCGCGTCGCGCCGTCCTGGCCGACCTCAATATCAAGCAGCTGCCCGCGATGGTGGAGCACCGATTCGGCGCCGAGTGGGAGCGCAAGGTCGACCGGATCAAGTCCGCCGGTTTCCGCCTGGTCGCCGGGCATCTCGTCCTGAGCGAGGCGCCCGAGTTCCGTGCCGGGCCGGAGGTCACCGAAGCCGGTTTCCAGGAGGTCGCCCTCGATCTGCCCGACCTGCTGCGTACCTTCGACCAGCTCAAATACGGCGAACCGGTGCACACCATCCCGACGGTCTCGACCGCCACCCGCTGGGACCCCAGCAGGGCTCCCGCCCCGCATCACACGCTCTACCTGCTCGGTTACGCCCCGATGGAGCTGGCCGAGGGCGATTGGGACAGCCGCAAGGAGGAGATCTTCGATCAGGTCTTCGCCACCTTCGCGCAGATGACCACGAATATCGGCCCCGATCAGGTGCTGTCGCGGGTGGTGCACAGCCCATTGGACATGGAGCGCTACAACGACGCCTGGGTGGACGGCGATCCCGGCCACTTCGGCTGCCAGCTGTTCCAGTTCATGGGTATGCGACCGCTGCCGAACATGGGCTACCGGCTGCCCGCCGAGGGCTTCTATCTCGTCGGGCCGTCCACTCATCCCGGTCAGGGTGTCACCGGTGGCGCGAGAGCCGCCGCGCTGGCGGTCCTCGCCGACCTCGGGATGGGCGCCTGATGAACATCGAACCCGGCCCCGCCGAAGTCCAGGAAGCGATCACCGAGCTCCTGCGCACCGAGGAGCTCGCCGCATTGGCCACCATCGACGAGCAGGGCGCGCCGTCGACCTCGGCCATGCACATCGCCGCCGACGGTCTCATCGCCTACATGCACACCTTCCAATTCAATCGCAAACACGCTCAGATGCAACAGAATCCGAATGTCAGCTACGTGGTGAGCCATATTCCACCCGACGGTTTCGCGGGTCGCCACGCCATTCGTTCGGTGCAGATCCAGGGTCGCGCCACGCTGGTCACCGATCCCGCCGAGATCCAGCGTGCCGTCACCCTGAGCTTCGAGCAGTTCCCGTGGCTCGCCGATATCTCGCTCTACGACAATGTCAAACTCCCCGACGAAGGCCAGCAGGTGTTCTATCGCATCGAACCGACCCGCGGACTGTGGGCCGATCACCGGGTCCGCCAGCTCTGGCGGGTGTTCCTGGAATTCAGCTACGACGGCCGCACCGTCACCGGTTGCCGCCCTTACCATTCGGCGCGCCGAACCGGGTGAGTTCAGGCTGTGAGGTCGCACAGTCTGCTTGACTCGGCCTATCGGAAACTGATCAGCTGGCTGATGTGTTCAACGTTGGGTGGGGAAGATCTCGTCGGCTGAGCCGAGCTCTCACGATCGTCGCGACGGCCGTGGTCGTGTCGTCCATCGGCACCTCCGCGGCCGTTGCCGCGCCGCCGGTGATACGAACGCCCGCAGGCGGTTTCGAGGATTTGATCGTGCCGTCGAGCATGGGCCCGATCAAGGTCCAGGTGCAATGGGCGGCGCGCGGCGGCAGCTCCGCGCTGTATCTGCTCGACGGTCTGCGCGCCCCCGACGACCACAGCCAATGGACCACCGACACCGATGCCCTGCGCCAATTCGCCGGCGACAACGTTACTTTGGTGTTCCCGGTCGGCGGCCACTCCAGCTTCTACACCGACTGGTACCGGCCCAGCAGCACCAACGGCCAGAAGACGACCTACCGGTGGGAAACGTTCCTCACCCGCGAACTGCCCGATTTCCTTGCCAGATATGGGGTCTCGCGTACCAACAACGCCATCGTCGGCGCGTCCATGGGCGGCAACGCCGCACTCACCCTCGCCGCCCACCATCGTGATCAGTTCCGCTTCGCCGGTTCGTTCTCCGGCTTCGTCAACCCGACCTACCCGATGTGGAACCAGGCCATGCGCGTCGCCATGCTCGACGAGGGCAATTTCAATGTCGACGACATGTGGGGCCCGGCAGGCGATCCCGCGTGGGCACGTAACGACGCCACCGCCCAGGTCGAGCGGCTGCGCGGCCTGCCCCTCTATGTGACCACCGGCAACGGCATCCCCGGCGCCGCCGATGTGCCCTACGGCCTCGGCAACACCCTCAACGCGATGAGCCTCGAGGCGATGACGGTGGTCGCCGCGGGCATCTTCCGCGACCGGGCCACCGCCCTCGGGGTCTCCGCCCGTGTCGACATCGTCAACGGCACCCACAACTGGCCGTACTGGCAACAGGCCCTCACCACCGCTCGCCCGATGATCTTGGACGCGCTGTCGGCCTGACTCCGAAGCCGCGCCGTGGCCGATTGCTACCGTGCTGACATGTCAGACAGGTCCCCCTCGGCCCGCGTCCTCGTGCTCGGCGGCGCCCGCTCCGGAAAATCCGCCTTCGCCGAGGCCGTGCTGACCGACGCACCCTCGGTTCGCTATCTGGCCACCGCCGTGGTCGATCCCGCCGATCACGACTTCGCCGACCGGATCGCCGTCCACCGTGACCGCCGCCCCGAACACTGGACGACCGTCGAGAACACCGAGCCCGCAACGGTTCTCGCCACCGCGGCGCCCGCGACCCTGCTCGACGACATCGGCACCTGGCTCACCGCCCGCCTCGACGCCCGCGACGCCTGGGACGCACCGCGCGGCACCGTCACCCCCGACTGCGACACGCTCGTCGAGGCTGTCGCGGCCTACCGGGAACGGCTGGTGATCGTATCGCCCGAGGTGGGCATGGGCGTGATCCCCGCAACCCGCTCGGGGCGGCTGTTCCGCGACGAGATCGGCGCGCTGAACCAGCGTCTCGCGCGGGCGTGCGACGAGGCGTACCTCATCGTCGCTGGGCTGCCGCTTCGATTGAAATGAGCCGGGTCGGTCGCCGCCGTGCACCGTGATCCGGGCAAGATGGGCGTCGAACACCCCGTACCACCTCCGAAAGGCTTGCCAGTGACGCACGGATTCGACCCGGTCGCGGCCCCGGACGCGCAGGTACGCGCGGCGGCTGAGCAGCGCCAGACGCAGCTCACCAAACCGGCCGGATCACTGGGACGGCTCGAGGAACTCGGCAACTGGGTCGCCGCGTGCCAGGGCGTATGCCCACCCCAGCAGTTCGAACGCGCCAGGGTCGTGCTGTTCGCGGGCGATCACGGCGTGGCGAAGCACGGTGTCTCGGCGTATCCGAGCGAGGTCACCGCGCAGATGGTGGCCAATTTCCTGGCGGGCGGCGCGGCCGTGAACGCGCTGGCCGCCGTGGCGGGCGCGACCGTGCGGGTCGTCGACATCGCCGTCGACGGTGACACCGAACCCTCGGTGGCCCAGCACAAGGTGCGTCGCTCGAGCGGCTCCATCGATCGCGAGGACGCGCTCACCGACGCCGAGGTCACCGCCGCACTGGCCGCGGGTCGCGCGATCGCCGACGAGGAAATCGACGCGGGCGCCGACCTGCTCGTCGCCGGTGACATGGGCATCGGCAACACCACCCCCGCCACCGTCCTCATCGCCGTCCTCACCGGCACCGAACCCGTCGCCGCGGTCGGCCGCGGCACCGGCGTCGACGACCGGGGCTGGATCCGCAAGGTCGCCGCCATCCGCGACGGCATGCGCCGCGCCCGCCCGGTCGCCACCGACCCCGTCGACCTGCTCCGCGTCGCGGCGGGCGCCGACTTCGCCGCCATGACCGGTTTCCTCGCCCAGGCGGCCGTCCGTCGCACGCCCGTGCTGCTCGACGGCGTCGTGGTCACCGCCGCGGCCCTGGTCGCCGAGGACCTCGCCGCGGGCGCGAAAGCGTGGTGGCTGCCGGCCCACCGCTCCACCGAACCGGCTCACGACCTGGCCTTGAAGCACCTGCGCCTGACCCCGCTGATCGACCTCGAGATGCGCCTCGGCGAAGGCTCCGGGGCCCTGACCGCCCTCCCGATCCTGCGGGCCGCGGTCGCCACCCTCGCCGAGATGTCGACCTTCGCCGACGCGGGCGTCAGCACCTCGGCCGAGGAATCGGACACCGTCGACCTGGCCAAGTGAACGCGCTCCGGCTCGCGGTTTCCTGGCTGACGATCGTCCCGATCACCGGCCCGGCAGTCGTCGACCGGCGCACAGCGGGCCACGCGATCTCGCTCGCCCCGCTGATCGGGCTCGCTCTGGGAGCGTTCGCGGCGGGCGCCCTCTGGTCACTGGTCAACGCGGGCCTGACCGCCCTGCTCGCCGGTCTCCTCGTCGTCGGCCTGCTCGCCCTGCTCACCCGGGGCATGCACCTCGACGGCCTGGCCGACACCGTCGACGGGCTCGGCAGCTATGGTCCGCCCCAGCGCGCCCGCGAGATCATGAAGTCCGGCGGCGCGGGCCCGTTCGGCGTGGCCGCGCTCATCTTCGCCGTCGCCGTCCAAGCGGTGGCTTTCGCGACGCTGGCCGATCAGCACCGCTGGCTCGCGCTCGTCCTCGCCGTCACCGTGAGCCGGGTCGCCGTCGTGCCTGCGTGCCGCACCGGCATCCGCGCCGCCCCCGACGCCGGTTTCGGCGCGTTGGTCGCGGGCACGCAGCCGCGCGCCGTCGTGCTGATCTGGACCGCGATCGCCGTCGGCATCGCGGTGTGGGCGGTGCCAGACAACCTCTGGCTCGGCCCCGTTGTCGTGATCGCCGCCCTCGCGGCGACCGTTGTGGTCACCCGGCACTGTGTCCGCCGTTTCGAGGGCCTGTCCGGCGATATTCTCGGCGCAGTAGTGGAGATCACGGTTTCGATTGCCGCAGTGGGCTTCTCGCTGGCGTTATAGCGAAACGCTCAGTTACCGCAAACTCGTACTGGTCACAAGTCCAGGATATCGGCGATTGTGTGCTCCCACAGACCGTCCGGTCAACGGTACTCGGGTGCGTCGCCAGCACACCGGTGGCAATACAGTGGAGCGCATGTCATCCGAGCGCCTCTACTTCCGCCAGCTGCTGTCCGGCCGGGATTACGCCGTCGGCGATCCGATCGCCACGCAGATGCGCAATTTCGCGTATCTGATCGGCGACCGGGAGACCGGCGAGACCCTCCTGGTCGATCCCGCCTACCAAGCGGCCGACCTGGTCGACGTCGCGGAGGCCGACGGCATGCGCGTATCCGGCGTGCTCGCCACCCACCATCATCCCGACCACGTCGGCGGCACCATGCTCGGTTTCACCCTCGGCGGCGTGGCCGAACTGCTCGAGAAGACCAGCGTCCCGGTCCATGTCAACAAGCTCGAACTGGACTGGGTCGCCCAGACGACCGGCATCGCCCCCAGCGAACTGACCGGCCACGACCACGGCGACAAGGTGAAGGTCGGCGCCTTCGAGATCGAGTTACTCCACACGCCCGGTCACACCCCGGGCAGCCAGTGCTTCCTGTTCGACGGCCGCCTCATCTCCGGCGACACCCTGTTCATCGACGGCTGCGGCCGCACCGACTTCCCCGGCGGCGACACCGACGAGATGTTCCGCAGCCTGCGCCAACTCGCCGCTCTCGACGGCAACCCGGTCGTCTACCCCGGCCACTGGTACTCCGAAGCCCCCAGCGCCGCGCTGTCCTCCGTCCGCGAGTCCAACTACGTCCTGCGTCCGAAGTCCCTCGGCGAGTGGCAGGCGTTGATGCCGGGCTGAACGAACAGCAGGAGAGCGGGCCCCTACGCCAGGGACCCGCTCTCGAATACTGTTGTGACGCTTACAGAGTCCGCATCCACCCGTGGGTGTCGGCGAAGGTTCCGCGCTGGATTCCGGTCAGCGTGTCGCGCAGCGCCATCGTCACCTCACCGGGTTCACCACCGCCGATGGCGAACTCACCCTCACCGGACTTCACCCAGCCGACCGGCGTGATCACCGCCGCCGTTCCGCAGGCGAACACCTCACTGATCTCCCCGGATTCGGCGCCCTTGCGCCATTCCTCCACCGAGATCTTGCGCTCCTCCACCGGGTAGCCGGAGTCGGCGGCCAGGGTGAGCAGCGAGTCGCGGGTGATACCGGGCAGCAGCGAACCCGACAGCTCGGGGGTCACCAGCCGCGCCTCCGAGCCGGTGCCGAACACGAAGAACAGGTTGTTGGTGCCCATCTCCTCGACGTAGCGACGCTCGCAGGCGTCCAGCCAGACCACCTGGTCACAGCCCTCGTCGGTGGCCTGCGCCTGCGCGAGCAGCGACGAGGCGTAGTTGCCCGCCACCTTCGCCTCACCGGTGCCGCCGGGAGCCGCGCGCACGTACTCGGTCGACAGCCACACCCGCACCGGCTTCACACCGCGCGGGAAGTAGGCCCCGGCAGGCGAGGCCAGCAGCAGGTATTTGTAGGCCGACGCGGGCTTCACGCCCAGGCCCGCCTCGGTGGAGAACATGAACGGCCGCAGGTACAGCGAGTCCTCGCCACCGGCCGCGGGCACCCAGTCGGCGTCGACGTCGAGGAGCTGGCGCACGGACTCGATGAACAGTTCCTCGGGCAGTTCCGCCATCGCCATGCGCGCGGCCGAGCGGCGGAACCGCGCGGCGTTGGCATCGATGCGGAAGGTCGCGATCTCGCCGCCGGGCTGGCGGTAGGCCTTGAGCCCTTCGAAGATCGCCTGGCCGTAGTGGAACACCATGGTCGCCGGGTCCATCGAGAGCGGGCCGTACGGTTCGACGCGCGCGTTGCCCCACCGGCCGTCGGCGTAGTCGATCGACACCATGTGATCGGTGAAGAATCGTCCGAAACCGGGGGCCGCCAGTACCTCGTCCCGCCGCTGCGCCGGGGTGGGCGCGGGATGCGGGATACGGGTGAACTGTGCGGCGACTGTCATGGTGGGAATCCTATCCGGGCCGATTCGGTGCTGTCTCGCCCCCACTACGGGGGAGTTACTTGGTCTTGGTGTCGACGAAGGGCGGCTTGACGACCGCGGCGCGCAGCTTGCGCCCGCGCACGTCGACCTCCACCTCGTCGCCGGGTTCGAGCTTCGCGTCGGTGTCGAGCAGCGCCAGCGCGATGCCGACCTTCAGCGACGGTGAGAACGTCCCCGAGGTGGTCTCGCCGACCGGCTCACCGTCGCGGAGCACGGTCTGGCCCTGGCGCAGCACGCCGCGATCCAGTGCCTTCAGTCCCATCAGCGTACGGCGCGGGCCGTCGGCCTTCTCCTGCTCGAGCGCGGCCTTGCCCCAGAATTCCGGCTTCTTCCAGCCCACGGCCCAGCCGGTGCGGGCCTGGTTCGGGGTGATGTCGAGGGACAGTTCGTGTCCGTGCAGCGGGTAGCCCATCTCGGTGCGCAGAGTGTCGCGCGCGCCGAGTCCGGCCGCCTGGCCGCCCTCGGCCTCGACCTGCGCGATCAGAGCACGGAACAGCGGCTCCGCGTCGGCCCACGTCGGCAGCAGCTCGTAGCCGTGCTCGCCGGTGTAGCCGGTCCGGCACACGCGCACCGGGCGGCCCTGCCACTCGGCGTCGGCGTAGGCCATGTACTCCATCTCGGTGGGCAGGCCGAGTGCGGTGAGCACCTCGGTGGCCTTGGGCCCCTGCACCGCGAACACCGCGTAGTCGCGATGCTGGTCGGTGACGGTGATGCCCTCGGGAGCGACCTTGCGCAACTCGGCCACCACCGCCGCGGTGTTGGCCGCGTTCGGCACCAGGAACACCTCGTCGTCGCTGACGTAGTAGGCGATCAGGTCGTCGATCACGCCGCCGTCCTCGGCACAGCACAGGGTGTACTGCGCCTTACCCGGCTGGATCCGGCCCAGGTCGTTGGTCAGCGCCGAGTTCACGAAAGCCGCAGCTCCCCGACCTGCGACCGTCGCCTTACCGAGGTGGCTCACGTCGAAGAGCCCGACCGTGGTGCGCACCGCCGTGTGCTCGCCGACCGTACCCGCGTACTGCACGGGCATCTCCCACCCACCGAACGGCGCGAAGGTGGCGCCGAGTTCGACATGAACAGCGTGGATGGGGCCCTCGAGCAGCGCGGTGTCGGTCATGGGCAGAGTTTATCGGGCGGCGCGCCTACCGCTTCCTGCCCCCGTAATTGCGGGGATCCGACCGGTTTCGCGCGTCGCCCGCCGGTGCGAGGATCGCGGGCATGAACCTCCGTCGGAGCGGCGTCTCCGGCTCGACCGGACCGATCGACCTCGGCTGCCTCAGCCAGGCGAACAGCGCGTCTCGCCACCGAGGGGTGCACGGGTGACGCTGTCCGCGTCGAAAGATCGTGACGCCCAACGGCGGTAGTGTTCTGGGTGTGAGTGAGTTGCCCCGAGCACGCTTCGGCCATGTCGCCCGGATGGACGACACGATGAGCCGGGCGGTGTCCCGTATTCCGGAATCGTCGGTCGATCGCGGCATGCTGCGGTTGACCCGGTCTGCCAACACCGGCGGTCTATGGCTGGCCGTGGCGGCGGCGCTCGCGGTGAAGCCGGGTCCCCCGCGACGGGCGGCGTTGCGCGGCGTCATCGCGCTGGGTGGCAGCAGCTTCGTCGTCAACCTCGTGCTCAAGACGCTGATCCCGCGGCGGCGGCCGCCGGCCGAACTGATGCCGCTGGGCCGCAGGCTGGTCGCCGCGCCGGTGTCGTCGTCCTTCCCGTCCGGCCACAGCGCCAATGCCGCCGCCTTCGCCACGGCCGTCGCCCTGGAGAGCCCGCGCGCCGCGCTCGCCGTCGCGCCGGTGGCCGCCGCCGTCGCCTACTCGCGCATCCATACCGGCGCGCACTGGCCGTCCGACGTGCTGGTCGGCGCCGGCGTCGGCACCGCTGTCGCGCTCACCACCCGCCGCTGGTGGCCGATTCGCGAATCCGACGAGGCCGACGCGCACGTCGTGCACGACGCGCCGATCCTCGCCGACGGCAAAGGTCTGCTGCTGCTGGTGAATCCCCGCTCCGGCGACTCCTCCTACGACCCCACGGCGGACATCGCCGAGGCCCTGCCCGCCGCGACCCTGGTACGCACCGAACCCGGCCGTGACGCCGTCGAGGTGTTGCAGGAAGCGGTCGACACCGCTCTCGCGACCGACAGCGACACCGCGGATCGCGCGGCGAGCGACCGCACCTCGGTCCTCGCGGTCGGCGCCGCGGGCGGAGACGGAACCATCGCCGCGGCGGCAGCCGTCGCGGTCCGCAACAACCTGCCCCTGGTCGTCATCCCCGCCGGCACCCTGAACCACTTCGCCCGCGACCTCGGCGTCTACGACCTGCGCGAGGTGGCCGATGCCACCGGCACCGGCGAAGCCGTCGAAGTCGACATCGCCGCAGTCGAACTCGACACCACCGACGGCCCCTACACCCACCATTGGATCAACACCGCGAGCATCGGCGCCTACCCCGAGCTGGTCCGCCTGCGCGAGAAGTGGGAAGACCGCTGGGGCAAGTGGCCCGCCTTCGCCGCCGCCCTCGTGGTCACGCTGCGCCGCGCGGAACCGATCCACATCCGGCTCGACGACCGCTGGCACGACATGTGGTTCCTGTTCATCGGCAACGGCCCCTACCACCCGCACGGCGCTGTGCCCGCTTTCCGCTCCCGCCTGGACGAGGGCCTGCTCGACGTCCGCTGGCTCCGCGCCGATGTGCGGTTCTCCCGGACCCGCGCCGTCATCGCCCTGATGCTCGCCGCCATCGGGCACAGCCGCGTCTACGGCGAACGTCAGATGCACGAACTCACCGTCACCTCGAGAACCCCCGTCGCCGTCGCCGCGGATGGCGAAGTAGTGGGTATCGCAACCACTTTCCGTTTCTCGGTGGCGGGCCGGATCCCGGCCTACCGCCGTAACGAGGACAACCCCCGCTGGGAAAACCGCCCACGACCCCACCACCGCCGCCCCCTGGCCTGGCTCACCGACCGCCGACGCTGACTTCCTCACAAACCCGTCTCGTCTCGATCACCATCGCCCACAACAGCCTTGCGCCCCCGGCCGTGGGTACCGAGGATGGGTAGATGAGCTCGCCGGACGGGGGACGTCCGATCACCGCAACCGAAGCCGCCCGCCGCTGGGACCCGTGGACCCCGAGCGTGGTCGCCGCCCGCCTCGCCAGCTGCCCGGCCCCCTGGGCCGTCGCGGGCGGCTGGGCCCTCGACCTCTTCGCGGGCGCGATCTCCCGCGCCCACGACGACATCGAAATCACCGTTCCCCGAATGGATTTCCCCCAGATCGCCGCCGCCTTTCCCGAATACGAATGGGACGTCGTCGGCAGCGGCGAGCTCTGGCCCTATGCCCTGGCCGCGTCCAACCCCGAACTCCATCAAACCTGGCTGCGCGACCCCTTCACCGGCGCCTTCCATCTCGATGTCTTCCGTGAACCGCACGACGGCGACACCTGGATCTGCCGCCGCGACCCCACGATCACTCTCTCCTACACCGAACTCATCCGCACCACGGCCAACGGCATCCCCTATCTCGTTCCCGAGGTCGTGCTGCTGTTCAAGGCGAAAGCCAACCGCCCCAAAGACCACGCCGATTTCCTCCGCGTCCTGCCCCTTCTCCCCGAGTACCGGCTCACCCGGCTGAATTCCTGGCTGACCCAGCTCTACCCGGATCACCCATGGCTGACCGAGATCTACGCGCCCGCCGTCGTCCCCACCACTGCGGAATAGCGACAAACAGGCAGCGCGGAACCAACCGCGACCGGGCGATACCGCCGATCCGAAATCGAACGGTCGCCGAATTCATTCGGCCATCCGGCACCATTCTCGTCGATAGTCGGCCCAATCCTGCGGCGTGGCAGCGAAATCCACGTACAAGGCCACACCGAAGTTCGCGCGGCCGACGTCGGTGTCGGTCAGGCCGAGACGAATCCCCCGTACCGCGGCGGCAACGGTCTCGGCAGTACCGTGATGGCCCGGGTCGTCGGCCCAGAAGGCGGGTGCTCCCATCAACAGATCGACTCCGTCCGGTGTCACCTCGGCGGCGAGTTCGGTCTGCTGCGCCACATACCCGCTGTAGAGAGCTCGGGTAGGCATCGCCGTGTCATAGGACATCACCGCCACCTGATCGGAGCGACGGGCGACCTCGGCAAAATAGGCTTGGCTCCACCATTTTCCGTGATCGGCGACAGCCGAACCCACCGAATGCAATCCGGGCAGCGGATCGATCACCGGCGCCGAGACCGACAGCTGGACGTGCGCCCCCGACGTCACGACCCGAGTCGCGTCGAGCAGCGCGAGAAATCCCGGCGACCCGGACCGAACGGGTTCGAGGTCGTAATGCACTCCGTCGAGCCCGTAGGCCAGCACTCGCCGCGCCGATGCCACCACCCGCTCGCGCGAGGCCGCCGATTCCACATCCAGGCCGTCGAATTCGGGCTGCACGATGTCGCCGAGCCACGACTGCACCCGAATTCCCGGTAATCGCGCGTGCACCGCGTCGACGAACCATTGCGCCCGCGGTGCGAGATCGTCGCGCAGACTCCCGTCGTGTTCCAACGGTCCCGTATGGACGTACAGATCCCGAACTCCGGTACCTGCCAGCAACTTCCCGAGTCCGTCGATATCGGCGTCGGTCTTGCGTCCGTCCACCCAGGCATGACCGAGCCAGACTGCGTCTCTGCCTCGCGTCCGCGCCTGTTCGGACTGTTCGCCGATGTTGTGCACCAGCAGGGCGGCTACCACCCCCGCCACCGGCAGCGTCACCACAAGAACCAGCGCGAGCGCGATCACCGCACCCCGCGCCCACCACGACAGCGCCCGCCATTTCCCCCGCATCACTCCCCCTTGTCCGAGTCCCCCGATGCTACCGGCAGGTACCGACAAGCAAATTTACGACAAATCACCCACCCGTGAAACACTGTGCGCCGCTGAATAATTGAATGGAGCACCATGAAATACGCCGTCACCCTCGGTTCCGCCGTCATCGCCGCCTTCGCGTTCGCGATCGCCACGCCGGCCGTCGCAACAGCGCAGCCCTCGAACTGCCACGCCTCCTACACCCCGTGCCTGCCCATCGTCAGCGATGTGGACTGCGAAGGCGGTAGCGGCAACGGCCCCGTCTACACCGGCCGCGTCACGGTGATCGGCCCCGACGACTACGGCCTCGACCGCGACGGAGACGGCATCGGCTGCGAGTGAACAGCACGAGGGGCGTGCGATGAACGACATCGCACGCCCCTCGGGATCAACTTCTCAGCGGTTGCCTTCAGGACCCCAGCCCTGGTCATTGGGCTTGCCCAGATCGGGACCATCCGGATGCCCGGGACCGCCGTAGCCCGGTCCGCCCGTGCCCGGACCACCGGTGCCAGGACCGCCGTAACCCGGTCCGCCTGTACCCGGTCCGCCTGTACCCGGTCCGCCTGTACCCGGACCACCGGTGCCGGGACCGCCGTAACCCGGTCCGCCCGTGCCCGGACCACCGATGAAAGGACCGCCGTAACCGGGACCGCCCGCAGGCCCGCCGTAACCCGGTCCACCTTCGGGACCGCCGTAGCCGGGACCGCCGTAACCCTGTCCGCCTTCCGGACCGCCGTACCCCGGCTGCCCGCCGAATCCCCCTGCGGGCCCGCCGTATTGCTGCGGGTATCCCGGCTCCGGGGTCTTCGCCGCGCCGGCGACCGGCCCACCGGTGACAAGCCGGTAGGCGTAGGTCGAGGCGATGATCGTCAACGGGATCGTGACGAGCAGGCCGAGGCCGCACAGCAGCGCACCGACGATGTTGATACCGAACAGCGCCAGCGCCAGCAGCAGCAGCGTTCCCGCGTTGCTCGAGATCGCCGAGAAACTCGACTTGATCGCGGTGACACCGTCCTGGTCACGGTCGATCACGAACTGCATCGTCCACCAGGTGAAGAACGCGACGACCAGGCCCGGCAACACACACAGCAGCAGGCCGATGCCGGTCGCCAGACCGACCAGCAGGCCGGCGATGATCACCGCACCCACATTGGTGAACTGGAAGAACGACCCGAATCCGGGCTTGTTGCCATCGGTTTCGTGCAGCGAGCCACGCACGAATGCCGCCGAGATCAGATATCCGATCACCGTGCTCACGATGGTGCCGAGGATCTGCCAGAGCCCGAACCCGAAACTGACACCGCCGTCATAATCGGTGTCGCCGGAGTTTCCGAGCCCGAACAGGAAGCTGATCACCGCCTGGATCAGGAATGCGACGACCACCATCCCGATCCACACGAGCGCGTTGTCTTTGAATTTCGTCCACCCGTACCCGATGGCGTCACCGACACTGAGCGTCGGTCCCGCCGGAGGATAACCGGGTTGCTGCTGTCCATATGTCATCCGAATCGCTTCCCCTCATCGTTCGAGACGGTCGCTGCCGCTCATATGAGTACTCCGATCCGACGTCACGGTCACGCCGACACAGCCGATCATGACATATGGAAAACGCTACTTGCCGGTGTTCTCGCGCTTCGGGAGTTTCCAGCCGGGACGAGGAAAATGGCAGGTGTAGCCGTCGGGGTAGCGAATCAGGTAGTCCTGGTGCTCGGGCTCGGCGTCCCAGAACGTGCTCGCCGGGGTGACCTCGGTGACGACCTTGCCCGGCCACAGGCCCGAGGCGTCGACATCGGCGATGGTATCGACGGCGACGCGGCGCTGATCGTCGTCGAGATAGAAGATCGCGGAACGGTAACTGTCGCCGAGATCGTTGCCCTGGCGATCCTTGGTGGTCGGATCGTGGATCTGGAACAGGAACTCGAGCAACGCGCGGTAGTCGGTCCGCGCCGGGTCGTATTCGATCTCGACGGCCTCGGCGTGGCCCGGGTGATTGCGGTAGGTGGGATTGTCGTTGGTGCCGCCGGTGTAGCCGACCCTGGTGGCCAGTACGCCGGGCTGCCGGCGGATCAGATCCTGCATGCCCCAGAAGCATCCACCGGCCAGAATCGCCTTACGAGTGTCGCTCACACATCCTCCTTCATGAGGGCTCAACGGTCGCACAAAACGGCCACAACCGCCTCTATGGAACACCGGTTTCAGCGCCGGAATTCCCGTCAGTATTGTTGCCGCCCGAGCGTTACCTCAGCAATGTCCACGTGCACTTTCAGGTCAGGCCAGGAAGTAGGAGGAAGACGGCGCGATGCCACGATTTGTCATTTCCCAGTGTTTGGCGATCGGATTGGCGGCAACAGCTCTGATGGGGACGGCGGCGACCGCCACGGGGGCTCACCCCGGCGCCGACGACTCGATCGCGCAGGACGCGGCGCCCTGCGAGGAACTACGACAGGCACGGCAGAACGGCCAGGGAGTCCGCGGGACGAGCCCGGCGGCCGCGGGCCAGATCGACGCGGTGCTGATCACCGCGAAGAACCGCACGCCGATCGCGGGCGGCAAGATCGTCCTCACCGGCATCGACGCCTGTGGCGACAATATTCACCGGCACATGTCCACCGGGGCCAACGGGCAGGTGAGTTTCCGCGGACTACAGCCCGGGCGCTACCGGCTCACCGCCTACCGCAACGATTCGGCGACGCAGTCGGTCACCCGCGCCGATGTCGACCTGTCGACTCCGTCGCTCAAAACGATCCAGTTCACCGCCGACTGATCGAGGAGGCCGGGCCGGGCGCTGTCACCGCCCGGCCCGAAACCTGTTGACCCCCAGCGCGGTCGCGTGTCCCGTGATAGAAATCACCCCAGAGTGAAAAGGGGTGGTTTCCGCATGGAACCGACAGCCGAACAGCGGGCCGCGCTGGGCATGATCTGCGATACATTTCTCCCTGGCGACGGGCGCGGACTACCCGCCGCGACCGATATCGGCGCGGTCGACACGATCTTCCGTATCCTCGGGCGCAATCCTCGCGAGGCCGAACAGAAGCAGCTGGCAACGCTGTTGGGACTGTGGGATTCTCGCCTCTTCGGCCTGTTCACCGGCCGCGGCCCGCGCCGGTTCTCCACGCTCTCGCAGGAGCAGCGCGAGGCAGCCCTGCTGCGCCTGGCCGACTCCGGCCTCGCCCCCGCCCGGGCGATCTTCCAGGCGCTCAAGCAGGCTTCCCTGCTCGCCTACAACGTGAGTCCCGGGCCCACCGGAACGAATCCGCTGTGGGCGGAGATCGGCTATCCGGCGCCGGCCGGTCGGCTCGAGACCGCCCCGAAGCCGCCGCTGTCACCGCTGCGATTCACCGAATCCACCGCGCTCGAATGCGATGTGGTGGTGGTCGGCTCCGGCGCCGGTGGCGGTGCCGCCGCGGCGGTGCTGGCCGAAGCAGGCCTCGACGTGATCGTGCTCGAACGCGGAAACTATTACGACGACCAGGATTTCGGTGACGGCGAACTCGACGCGCTGACCAGCCTGTACGCGCCGGGACCCGCCGCCTCGGTGGAAGGCCAGATCACCCTCGTCGCGGGGACCTGCCTCGGCGGCGGCACCGTGGTCAACTGGAGCACCTCGCTGCCGACGCCCGACACCGTCCGTGCCGAATGGGCCGAGACCGGCGTGCCGCAGTTCGCCGAGGACGAGTTCGGTGATGCGCTGGCCGCTGTACAGAAACGGATCAGCGTCACCGACAGCAAGTCACCGCTCTCGGCGCGCGACGGCATTCTCGAGCGCGGTGCGCGCGCGCTCGGCTGGGAGGTGGACACCCTGCCGCGCAATGTCAGCGATGCCTGTGACGCCGGAATCGAGTGTGGGCGTTGTGGCTATGGCTGTCGCCTCGGCGCCAAGCAGTCGGCGACCAAGACCTGGCTCGCCGATGCGGCCGAGCACGGTGCGCGCCTGGTGGTCGACGCCGACGTCCGCGCGATCACCGTGACAGCGGGTCGGGCCGAATCGGTTTCGGCGGTCACCGCCTCCGGCGTCGAGATCACGGTGCGCGCCAAGGCGGTTGTGGTCGCCGCGGGCGCGATCCAGACACCGGCGCTGCTGCGACGATCCGGTCTGCGCAACAAGAACATCGGCCGGTATCTGCGCCTGCACCCGGCCGCGGCGGTCTTCGGCGTCTTCGACGACGACGTCCGCCCGTGGGAAGGGGCGTTGCAGGCCCGCATCAGCAGGCACCACGCGAACCTCGACGGCAACGGCTACGGCGTGATCTACGAGACCGGCCCGGTCCATCCCGGTCTGGCCACCGGTTTCATGAGCTGGCGTGGCGCGGCGCAACATCGGGCCACCATGCTCGATTTCGCGCGCACGAACTCCATCGGCATCATCACCCGTGACCGCGACCCCGGCACCGTCTCGATCGACAAGTCCGGCGAACCGGTGGTGAAATACCAGCTGTCCGACTACGACGCGGCGCACTTGCACACCGGCATCGTCGGCGCCGCCTCCATCCTGGAAGCCGCAGGCGCGCAACGGATCTTCTCCGGTCATCAGGCAGGCATCTCCTTCGAACCGGGCACCCGCGGTTCGCTCGCCGAATTCGACGCCGCGGCGAAGAAGGCGGGCTACGGCCCCGGCCGCTGCTCGATGGGCGCGCTGCACATCATGGGCTCGGCCAGGATGGGCGGTACGCCGGAACTCTCGGCGACCGACCCGGACGGTGCCACCTGGGATGTGCCGAACATCGTGGTGGCCGACGGGTCGAGCTTCCCCACCGCCCCCGGTGTGAACCCGATGGTCACCATCGAGGCGATCGGCTACATGAACGCGAAACGGCTCGCGGCCCGGCTGGGCTAGTGGTGTCGATGTGCAGTGGACACGTAGTGTGGTCGGTACACATATGGTGATCCACCGCGCGGCCGGGCCGGCGCGAATTCGCGGAAAGGGCTGAGATGGACAAGGCGACGCAGTTGGTCGAGTTCGAGACCATGCTCCTGGGTCGCCACAGCCTGAGATCGCGCCGGGGGCCCGACGCCATGGACCGCAGCGCCTATATCTTGCTGAGCAGGCTGCGGATGGGTGGGTTGATGTCCATCGGCCAGCTCAGTGACGCACTGGGCTTGGATGCCTCGACTCTCAACCGGCAGACCGCCGCCATGATGCGGACCGGCGCGATCGAGCGGATGCCGGATCCCGAGGGCGGGATGGCGCGGAAGTTTCGGGTTACCTCCAAGGGTGAGCGCCGCTTGAATGCCGAACGAGCCCTGATCGTCGACGCCCTGGATTCGATCCTCGAGGACTGGCCGGCCGAGGATATCGCCGCCTTCGTCGGCTACCTGAGACGATTCAACACCGATATCGAACGCCGGTCAGGGGAGTACTGGCCACGGCCGATCACGGCCCTGCCCGCGGATCACTAGCGCAACTGCGACCTACATCACGACTTCTCGATCGAGTTCGCGCGCTCAATGATGTGTACTATACACATTTGATGCAGTATGCATATCTTGTGCTCTGTACATAATTTGCCTGTTTGTCGATAGGAGCGGTACGTGGGTATCTCGGAAAAGACGGCACGACCCGGGGTGGTCGTCGGCGTCCTCGCCTTCGGCGGCACCGTCGCCGCGATTACGCAGACGGCGGTGGTGCCGATCATCGGCCAACTTCCGCAACTGCTCCATACCAGCGCCGCCAACGCCTCGTGGGTGATCACGGTGACGCTGCTCGTCGGCGCGGTGTTCACCCCGGTCGCAGGCAAGCTCGGTGACCTCTACGGAAAACACCGCATGCTGCTGGTCTCCGGTGGATTTCTGATCGTGGGCGCCGCGATCGCCGCCATGTCCTCCTCGCTGGTACCCATGCTGATCGGACGCGGAATCCAGGGCATGGGGGTCGGTTTGATTCCGTTGGGAATCAGCCTGATGCGCGATGTGCTTCCCGCGGAGCGGCTGGGTTCCTCGATCGCGCTCATGAGCGCGTCGCTCGGGGTCGGTGGCGCGTTGGGTCTGCCGGTGTCGGCCGCGGTCGCGCAGTATGCGAGCTGGCGGGTCCTGTTCTGGGCCGCGGCCGCGCTGAGCGTCCTGATCGTGGTGCTCATCGCAACCCTCGTTCCGGCCGAGGCCACGCGCGGTGACGCGGGTGGACGGTTCGATTTCGTCGGCGCGGCGGGACTCGGCGCGGGACTGGTATTCCTGCTCCTGCCGGTGTCGAAGGGTGCCGGGTGGGGCTGGACCAGTGCCACCACGCTCGGGCTGTTCGCCGCCTCGGCGGTGACCCTGGCCGCGTGGGGATGGTGGGAATTGCGGACTTCCGACCCGCTCGTCGATCTGCGCACCACGGCCCGGCCGCAGGTGCTGCTGACCAACGCCGCCTCCGTCCTGGTCGGCTTCGCCATGTACGGCCAGGCACTGATCGTGCCGCAGTTGATGCAGTTGCCCGCGGCCACCGGTCACGGCATGGGACAAACCATGCTCGGCATGGGTCTGTGGATGGCGCCGGGTGGCTTGATGATGATGTTGTTGTCACCGGCGGGCGCGAAACTGTCGGCCGCACGCGGACCCAAGGTCACCCTCGCGGTCGGGGCGCTGATCATCGCGGTCGGCTATGGCTCCTCGGCCGTGCTGATGGGTTCGACCTGGGGTCTGATGACGATGGTCTGCATCACCAATATCGGTGTCGGCCTTGCCTACGGCGCCATGCCCGCCCTGATCATGGGCGCGGTGCCGCTGTCGGAAACCGCCTCCGCCAACAGCATCAATACGCTGATGCGCTCGCTCGGTACGTCGGTGTCGGCCGCCGTTGTCGGTGTGGTGCTGGCCAATATGACGACCGACTTCGCCGGGCACGCCGTGCCGTCGGAGGCGGGGTTCCATGTCGGCCTGCTGATCGGCGCCGCTGTCGCGCTCGTGGCGGCCGGGACAGCGATGACCATTCCGCGCCGACCGGCCGAGCCCGCCGATCTCGATTCCGAACTCGCGACACTGTCGACGCGGCCGGTATCGGTGGCGAAAGCCTGACGAGCCGGCCTAGGACCGTTTGATCCCGGCGAGCACCGCCCGTAGGACGTCCAGGTCCGGGGCGGTGCTCATCTGGTTTCGTGGCGCCCTGGCATGGAGCCTGCCCTCGTCGATCAGGTCGCCGATGAGCAGCTTCGTCGAGGTCAGGGGCAGGTGCAGGTGGGCGGAGACCTCCGCGACCGACAGTGGCGTGCGGCACAACTCGACGATCGCGTCGTATTCGGGAGCGAGCAGACGTGAGCGGGCGCCCGAGCGCGCATCGACGAGCAAGGTGGTGAGCTCGAGGTCGGGGCGCTGCGCCTTGGCGCGCCCGCCGGTGACGGCGTAGAGGCGCACCAACGGACCAGCCTCGTCCTCGTACCAGTGTTCGCGCTCGTCGCTCATGGTCGCGGCGAGACAGCGGGGAACTGGCCGGAGATCGCCGACTCGGGATCGGACGCCTCGGCCAGCGCCGACGGGATCAGCACCACGACCCGCACGCCCCCGTAGACCGACTCCGACAGCCGCACCGAGATGCCGTGCCTGCCCGCCAGCGTGGCCACGACGAACAGTCCGAGCCGCGAGGTTCCGGCCAGCATGCCCACGCTGAACGCGGGCGGGTCGGCCAGCATCGCGTTACGTTCGGCCACATCGCTTTCCGACATGCCCAGACCCTGGTCGACGATCTCCACCGCGACCCCACGACCGACCACGATCCCCGACACCGCCACCTGGGTCTCGGGTGGGGAGAAGGCGGTCGCGTTGTCCATCAGCTCGGCGAGCAGGTGGATCACGTCCGCGACGGCGTGCCCCGAGACACGCACATCCGGCATCTGCTTGGCCGCGATCCTGGTGTAGTCCAGGCTTTCCGCGATCGCGCCGCGCACCAACTCGAACAGCGGGACCGGTTTGCGCCACCGACGGCCCGGCTGTTCGCCGCCGAGGATGATGAGGTTCTCGGCGTTACGCCGGGCACGGGTGGCCAGATGGTCGAGCTGGAACAGCAGATCGAGCTGATCGGCGTTGCTCTCGTCGCGCTCGGCGCGGTCGAGCAGTGCGAGCTGGCGGTGCACCACCACCTGGCTGCGGTGCGCGATGTCGAGGAAGACCGTGCTGATCCCCGCCTTCGTCTGCGCCTCGGCGACGGCGGCCGACATCGCGGCCACGTGGGCGCGGTTGAACGCCGCGGCCACCTGGCCGAGCTCGTCGGTACCGAAGTCCAGGCTCGAACCCTCCGCCGCGGTCTCGACGGTCTCCCCCGTCGCGACCCGGCGCATCACCTCCGGCAGCCGCTCGTCGGCGAGTTCGAGGGTGTCGTGGCGCAATCGGTGCATCCGCGCGATGAACCGATTCGCCATCACCAGCGCGACGAGGAAGGCGGCCACCGCGGCGAGCGCGATCAGCGCACCGCCGAGCAGCGCGCTGCCGGTGTCGCGTTCGCCCTGCTCTCTGGCGATGACGTGGGCGTCCCCGCTCTGGTCTTCCCACAGTTTCTGCAAGGCCAGGCCCACGTGTTTCGACGCGTCCTGCCAGTCGGCCAGACCGATCGGGAGCCCGGCCTCCCCGTCGCGTACGGATATCGGTCCGCGCAACAGGATGGCGTCCTGCATCGCGATGACCTGCTGCCACTGCGGGCCTGCGGTGATCTCCGAGAGCTGCGCCAGGCGGCGGCCTTTCAGCACCGTCGCGGAATAGGCTGCCTCGCCGCGGAATTCGCCGATCCGACGGCCGAAGTCGACCAGCTGGGCAGCGCTCATCTCGCCGGTGGTCACTGCGACGGAACCGAGCGAGTCGGCTTGTGACAGCGCTTCGGCCGCACGCAATTGTTCTACGGCGTAGCCCAATTCGATGCCGACCTTCGCCTCGGGCGCGACCCGGGCCGCCAGCATCGACGCGGCGATGATCGTGCCGATCACCCCGGTGTAGAACCCGAAAACCTCATCGGGGGAAATCCGCAGGAATTCCACGCCGGTGCGCACGGTCGGCACCATGGAGAACAGCTTGTTGTATCCCTCGATGTCCTCGCGCGAACCCTCGGGATTCAGCGCGCGAGCCGCGTCGCCTTTCGCGATCACCGCCGCGAGCGCCTCGTCGGAACGCTGTTTGGCAGTGGCCAGCGCGGGCGCCGACGACACGTCACCGGCCAGCCGCAACAGCGACAGCCTGCGCTCTTCCTGGAATGCCGACACCATGAGAATCGCGGGCCCGGTGGTACTGCTCGCCAATTCGGCCCAGTCGGTGGAATCCCTGGCCGAATTCACCAGATAGACAGCTCCGCCACCACCGACCACCAACAGCATGACACTGGAGATGAGCACCATCGACAACAACCGGATACGCACACTGACCCGGCCACGAACACCGGTACGCCTGATCTTCAAATCTGAAATCTTTCCGCTCCCCGGAGCGCCCGGGCGCCCCGCTGCGTACCGGTGCCGCCAATGGGCCACCCACCACGCGTGTCTCGCCGTGAGACTAACCGACGGCCCGACCGTGTGCGCGAAGTCGCGAATTGTCGAAAAACACGGTGTATCAGGCTAACTCACAGCATCTGAACGCCAGGTGCGGTTTACAGCGCCGCCGCTCGCACCCGATGGCTCGACAGATGACTCAGCACCGCTTGATTCGCCTCCCAGCCGTCGGGGAACTTCACCGGCACCCCGAGGTGGACCGGGTCGGCGGAGGGGTGGGCGTCGAGGAGTTCGGGGATGCCCGCGCGGCCCACGAGGATACAGGCGTGGCGGTGCCGGGACGCCAGCACACACAGCCGGCCCGCCTCCAGGTGGAAGGCGCTGGCGTCGCGGCGGCCCGAGAGCGGGTGCAGCACCAGGGTGACGTCGTATTCGCGACCCTGGAGCCGGTTGGCGGTATCGACAGTGACGGGTTCGGCACAGGTACCGCGCAGAGCGGTGCGGATGGCGTCGGCCTGGTCGCGGTGCGCGGTGCCGATCGCGACCCGCTCGGTGGTCACCGGGCGGCTGCCGGATTCGGAGTGGGCAGTAGCGCCGCGTTCGATCAGCCGGGCCGCGATCGCGGCGAGTGCGGCGACGGCGTCACGGTCGGTGCGCAGGGTGTGCCGGGCAGGCAATTCGTACCAGCCCCATCCGGATTCGGCCGCCTCCTCCAGCACCGCGTCGACCGGCCCACCCAGACCGCGGGTCGTGAAGTCCAGGCGCCGGTCCCCGAGTCCGGTGCCGGACTGGAATTCGGTGAAGGGGTAGAACGCCTTCGACACCACCGGTGCGGCGGTGGCGGGCAGCCGCCAGGACACCGGCAGCCGGTGGGTGGGAATGTGATCGTTGTTGGCCAGCATCACGCTGACCGCGCTCATCGTCGGATCCCAGGTGAGACCGGCCCAGCGCGCGGTTTCGACGGTCGCGAACGGGTCGAGCTGTCCCGGGTCGCCGACGAACAGCCCGCGATCGAACCGATTCGCGATGCGCAACAACATGTCCGAGCGCATCTGGTACGCCTCGTCGATGATCGCGTGCGACCAGCTGCCCTCGGTGATGGTGGCCCACTTGGCCGCGGTGCCGATGACGATGGTGCGGTCGGCGAGGTCGCCGGGTTGCTTGGCGACCCGGACATTGCCGTGCCGATCCACCCGATCGCTCACGACGTAGGCCGCGCTGGACAGCCGCCCGATCCGCAGTGCGGGGTCGGCGGCGGCCAACCGGTCGATGAGGTCGTCGACCTGCTCGTTGGTCTGGGCGACGATCATCCGCTGGTCGCCGTCCTCGGCGAGCTGGCGAGCCGCGCGCACGACCAGCGTGGACTTGCCCGCGCCCGGTGGGGAGTCGACGACGATCGCGCGATGGCTCTCGTCGCGCAGGTCGGTGAGAATTCCGGCGACGGCCTCGTCCGGTGTGGTCACTGGAGTTCGTCCCCTTCCACGTCGGTCGGCGGGGTCCATTCCGGCGGCGGGCCCCCGTGGGTCCACGGCGTCTCCTCGCGCGCGGGCAGGTTCAGCATCCCGTTGAACGGTGCCGGTTTGAAGCGGGCGAAACCGAGGTCATCGCCTTCCTCCGGAACACTGCCCGGCTCAGCGACGAGTTTGCGCCCCATTCCGCCGGACAGTTCGAGAACGATCGTGTCACCGTCGATCTCGACGACGAGCCCCGACTGTTTCGGCCGCTCGACACAGGTCAGCTCTTCCCCGGCCACGGCGATGAACGGGTCGGCGGTCCGAATATGGATGTGCGGGCGCAGTTTCGGACGCGATCCTGAACGATCGAGGCGCTCCGGCTCACTGTGGGTGACGGTGCCGCGGAAAGCCGCTCCGCTGACACGGTGCTCGAGCATGCGCAGCGGATCATCGAAAGCGCACTGCCCCTGCAAGGCTTCCAGCGCCCGTTCCCGCTCCAGCAGTCTGCGCACCGCGGGAACGGCGGAATCGCGGCGGGCCTGCGGAATACCCTCCGCGACATCGGCGGCGAAGCGGGAGAACGCACCGCGATCATCGGTCCACCGGTTCTCGACGCTGGCGCCTTCGGGCAGTGCGCTCAGCAGCTCGATCGAACGCCACATCAGCTGCCAGGTGGGTTCGAGCTGGCCACGCAGCGAGCGCTCGAGCCGTTCGGCCGCGACAGATCTGGCGGAGTCGTCGAGTGCGGCGTTGTAGGCGGCGATCAGCGGCGCGAGTTCCTCGTTGTCGAATCCGGGATCGGTGGCCGGACCCGCGGGCGGCGACAGCAGCGGGTCCTCGGCCAGGGCAGCGGCTTCCGCGCCGGTCGACCCGGGCGGCGGATCGATCCAGCCGAGCAGGGCCGCGAGATTGCCGTCTTCGAGGCTGGATTGGCCCGACGCCCAATGCGACGACAGCGCCGTCGTCATCGCGGGCAACACCGCCGAACCGGGATGTTCGGCGCGATCACCGAACCAGGTGAGCCAGCGTCCGAGCAGCGGAATCGACTCCGGCACCGGGTTGTCCCCGTCGATCCGGTGAAATCGCACCGAACGCCCCAGCAGTTTCAGGAAATTCACGCCGCCGGGGTTCGGTGTCCACATCTGGGGCGCGTCGAGACACCGCGTGTAGGTTTCACCCGCCTTGCTGGTGAGCTCCTCGGTTTCGACGAGAAACGTCGAAAGATAGGGCAGCACAACATCAGCCAGTTGCTCGATGAACCGCAACCGCAGCACGCGGTCGCGCGGCTGCGGCACCGTCAGCACGTTCTGGTCGCCGGCCGAGGTGCCGATCATGATCGCCACCGGCGCCGCCGCCTCCCCCGCCAACCGCAACGGCACCGCGACCAGCGGCCGCTCGGCGAGGTGGATGTGGCGCACCGCCGCGGTCGCCTGCGCGCGGCCTGCCCGCACAGCCTCGGCCTTGGCCAGGGCCGCCAGGACGCTCATCCGGCGATCTCCCACCGCAGCCGATGGGCGGTCCGCAGCATGGCGGTGATGTCAGCGTGCTCGGGGCCGGGTTCCAGCGTCCCGTCGGCCAGGCCGAGGACCGTGTGGATGTTCTCGATGCCACCGACCACATCGCACACCCCGCGGCCCAGCGCGTCCACCGAACCGCAGGTGCGGGCCTCGTCGCGGCAGGCGAACGCGAGCTCGCAGCTCGACATGCACTCGGGCGCGTAGCGGGCCGGGATGGCGGCGATCGTCTTCTCGAGGTGCTCCCCCGGCGCGAAGGTGGCCTCGGGTGGCAGCAGGTCGAGCAGGTCGGGAATCGCGGTGAGCCTGGTCAATTGGCGCGAGACCGTGGCGAGTTGCTTGCGCAGATCGACGAGTTCGGCGGTCGGCCGATTCGAGAAGTCCTTCGCGCAGACCAGAATCACATTGTGCGACACGATCTCCGGTGACTCACCGATCTCGGCCATCAGCTCACGCAAGGCGATCACGTACACCGCGGACTGCCGCGCGGCGGCTGCCACCTGCGCCGGATCGGCCTGCCCGTCGATCACCGGGAAAGCCTTGACCTCCACCACATGGAACTTGCCGTCCAACTGCACGGCCACCACATCGGGTTCCAGATAGGCCGTCGCACCGGCGATATCAAGCCGCAGCATGGGGTGGTCGAAGAGGGTGCCGTCGCCCGCCGCGATCGCGCTCTTCAGCAATTGCCTGGTGCGTTGGTACCGCACCGCGTTGCCGGTGTTCTCCCCCACCGAATTCAGGTCGTGGTAGGCGACTTCGGGAATCGTGAGTCCGAGTTTGTCACGCAACAGGGCGAGCAGTTCCGCGCAACCGTTCGCCTTCACCATCGCCTCGAAAGCGTTGCCGCGCGTAATGGCGAACTGGGACTGACCGAATTGTGGCGGGAACCCCAGCGATTGGGCGATCACAGTCTTGTCCACCGCGGCCGCGTCGAGCAGGGCGCGGCGGGCACATCCGGGATTGGCCGTCAGCGCGGCGATGGTGCGGGCATTGTGTCTGGTCGCGGGGGCTTCGCCGCGCAACTCGTCCAACTGTGCTGCGAGAGTGCTCATTTCACCTCGATTCGTCGCCGATCGGCTACGCCGAGCCGAACACCGAATAGTTGTGCGGCCGGATCCGCCAGCTGATCCGCCGCCCGACACGCGGCCGAATTGCGCTGCCTCGCGTCCTCGTCCTCGTGCACCGCGAGCTCACGCCGCGCGGCCTCGATCACCTTCGCCGGGTCGAGCGAATCCGGGGCGGTGGAGATGCCAGGAATCGACACGGCGAGCCGCCACAGTACGCGCAAACCCGACGTTTCCCCCGCAGGCTGCGCCGAAAGATGTTCGGCCAAGCGAATAGCCGACACCAGCAGCCCGACCCGGGGACTCAACGGGCCGACCATCCGCCGTTCCAGCGGCCACGAACTCACCGCCATCAGACCGCGCGCGGGGGCCAGCAGATCGGTGGTGAGGGCCGCGCACAGGTAGTACGGGCGGGCATACGGCGCCGACCGGAAGGAACGCTCCTCGTCACGGCGCAGGCTGGTCAGCCGGGCGGGCAGCAGCTCGCCGGAGAAGAACGCGTCATGGGTGGCGAGCACCAATTTCGGCGACGACGGCACCGACAGCAAGGTCAACGCGCGATGCACATGTTCGCGCACCGGCACCCCCGGCGCCTCCGACGCCTCTTCCGGCATCGAACCGAGAACCGCCGCGTCCCAGGCCAACTCGGCCCGGCGCAGTTCGGCGCGCAATTGCCGCGCCCCGGCCCGATCCCCACCGGCGGCCGCCCGTCGCACCTCGGCCCGCAAACCGGAGATGCGCACCTCCAGCTCCTCGGCCGAGTCCGTCACGAGTCGGAGCGTATCCACAGCTACCAGTATTGTCCAGTAATTCCCAGTATTTCTGGGACAGCCGAACCGACGTGCCGCACACCCGCACACCCGGACTCGTGATGCGAGCACCGATAGCGACCGAATAACCTGGGGCAATGACAGCTGTTGCAGATCGTTCACTCGGACCGGAATTGGCGCGCACCGAATCCATCGCCGCGGACACCGACGTGCTGGTGATCGGGTTGACGTCCTCGGAGAACGGACCGGCCATCGTGCCCGCCGACCTGTTCGGCGACGTGCTCACCGCCGAGGTTCGCGCGGAACTGCTGGACGCTCTCGGCTCGGTCGGCGCCAAGGGCAAGCCCGAGGAACTCACCCGGGTGCCCGCGCCCGCCGCACTGGCCGACGTCACCAGTGTGCTCGCCGTCGGACTCGGCGCGGCCGACAAGGTCGACGCCGAACAGGTGCGCCGTAGCGCCGGTGTGGCCGGGCGCGCGCTCAGCGGCACCGAACTCGTCGCCACCACCCTGTCCGGCATCGATCTCGGCGCGGCGGCCGAAGGGTTCTACCTCGGCGCGTACACCTTCTCGTCGTTCAAGTCCAAGAGCGCGCCCAAGCCGGACGAGCGCCCGGTGGTCCGGCTCGAATTGCTGGTGCCCGGACCGGAATTCGGCACGCTCGAGCTACTGCGCGCACAGCTGGTCGCCGAAGCGATCGCCACCGCACGCGATTTCGTCAACACCCCGCCGAGCGCGCTCTACCCCGCCGAGTTCGCCGAGCGGGCCCGGATCCTCGCCGTCGGGGCCGGCCTCGAGGTCGAGGTGCTCGACGAGAACGCGCTCGCCGCGGCAGGCTACGGCGGCATCATCGGCGTCGGCCAGGGTTCCTCGCGTCCGCCGCGCCTGATCCGGATCACCTACGCGGGCGGCCCGAAGAAGATCGCGCTCGTCGGCAAGGGCATCACCTTCGACACCGGCGGCATCTCGATCAAGCCCGCCGCCAACATGGAGAACATGACCTCCGACATGGCGGGCGCCGCGGCGGTCATCGCCACCGTGCTGCTGGCCGCGCGGCTCGGCCTGCCGGTCACCGTCACCGCGACCGTCCCGATGGCGGAGAACATGCCCTCGGCTACCGCGCAGCGCCCCGGCGACGTGCTCACCCAGTACGGCGGCACCACCGTCGAGGTCATCAACACCGACGCCGAGGGCCGTCTCATCCTGGCCGACGCGATCGTGCGCGCGGTCGAGGACGAGCCCGACTACCTGATCGACGTCGCCACCCTCACCGGTGCGCAGATGGTCGCACTCGGCACGCGCACCCCGGGCGTGATGGGCACCGACGAGTTCCGCGACCGCGTCGCCGCGATCTCACGCTCGGTCGGCGAGAACGGCTGGGCGATGCCGCTTCCCGCGGAGCTGCGCGCCGACCTCAACTCCAAGGTCGCCGACCTGGCCAATGTCGCGCCGCACCGCTGGGGCGGAATGCTCTCGGCCGCACTGTTCCTCAAGGACTTCGTGCCCGAGGGCGTGCAGTGGGCCCACCTGGACGTCGCGGGTCCGGCCTACAACACGGGCGGCCCGTTCGGCTACATCGGCAAGGGCGGAACCGGCGTCCCGGTGCGCACGCTCATCACTGTGATCGAGGAGATCGGCGCGGAGTAGTCACTCCCCCAACTCGGCTTCGCGAGCCCGCCGCTCCTCGATGCGGCGGCGGGCATCGAAGTCGCGCATGCGTTGCGGGTAGCCGGTGCGGTTCACGTCGTAGACGGGGATCTTCAACGCGCCGGCCAACCGCCGCGCGCCCTTCTCGCCGACGATGCGACGGGTCCACTCACCGTCCGCGGCCACCAGCACTGCTGTGACATCGGTCACAGTCGTTTTGGGTTCGACGAAAGCTTCGACGCCGCGCCGCGTCCGCGCCCAGTCCGCCAAGGCGCTCACTTCCGACGCGGTCTCGCGAGCGCCTGACCTGCTCGCACCGCGCCCACCACGGAAACGATCCAGCAAACCCATCCGGCTCGACCTCCTACATTCCGGCGGAATTCTGCTCACCGCCGTACATTCCATGGTGCCAGCTTCGCCCGGATCGCCGCCCTGCGCTACACCCGCGACAGACGAGTGCAAGGATGGTTGCCGGAACAAGAACCAACGTTTCCCGGGTGCTCCGCCGAGACCGGCGGGGTGGACGAAAGCCGCGACCCGCGACGGATGTCCGCCGGGTACACACTCAGAGGAGTCAGAGGACATGGCCTTCTCCGTCCAGATGCCAGCCCTTGGTGAGAGCGTCACCGAGGGCACGGTGACCAGGTGGCTGAAGCAGGAAGGAGACACGGTCGAGGTCGACGAACCGCTGCTCGAAGTCTCCACCGACAAGGTCGACACCGAGATCCCGTCGCCGACCGCGGGCGTGCTCTCCAAGATCGTCGCCCAGGAAGACGACATCGTCGAGGTCGGCGGTGAACTCGGCGTGATCAGCGATGCCGGCGAGACCCCCGCCACCGCTCCTGAGCCTGCTGCCGCACCCGCCGCGCCTGAGCCGGCCCCCGAACCCGCGCCCGCCGCGCAGGCACCTGCCGCCGAGGCCCCCGCCCCGGCCGCCGCGCCTGCCGCGTCCGCTGCTTCCGGCACGCCCGTGAAGATGCCCGAACTGGGCGAGTCGGTCACCGAAGGCACTGTGACCCGCTGGCTCAAGGCCGTGGGTGACACCGTCGCCGTCGACGAGCCGCTGCTCGAGGTGTCCACCGACAAGGTCGACACCGAGATCCCGTCGCCGGTCGCGGGCACGCTGCTCGAGATCACGGCGCAGGAAGACGACGTCATCGATGTGGGTGGTCAGCTGGGTGTGATCGGTAGCGGCCAGCCCGCGGCCGCCGCGCCCGCACCGGCTCCCGCCCCGGCACCTGAGCCCGCCCCGGCGGCTGAGCCTGCCCCGGCACCCGCGCCTGCGCCCGCCGCCGCGGCCCCGGCACCCGCGCCGAAGCCCGCTCCGGCACCGGCTCCCAAGCCCGCTCCGGCACCCGCGCCTGCCGCGTCCGCTCCTGCCCCGGCGTCGTCCAACGGCAGCACCCCGTACGTGACCCCGCTGGTCCGCAAGCTGGCCGACGAGAACAACGTCGACCTGTCGACCCTCACCGGTTCCGGTGTCGGCGGCCGCATCCGCAAGCAGGACGTGCTCGCCGCCGCCGAGGCCAAGAAGGCGCCCGCCGCCGCTCCGGCCGCTGCCGCCGCACCCGCGCCCGCGGCCAAGCAGTCCGCCGCCCCGAAGCTGGCCGCCCTCGTCGGCACCACGCAGAAGGCCAGCCGGATCCGCCAGATCACCGCGACCAAGACGCTCGAATCGCTGCAGAGCACCGCGCAGCTGACCCAGGTCCACGAGGCCGACGTCACCAAGATCGCGCATCTGCGTCAGCTCGCCAAGGCCTCGTTCAAGGCGCGCGAGGGCGTCAACCTGACGTACCTGCCGTTCTTCGCGAAGGCCGTCGTCGAGGCGCTCGGTGTGCACCCGAACGTGAACGCGTCCTACAACGCGGACACCAAGGAGATCACCTACCACGCGTCGGTGCACCTGGGGATCGCGGTCGACACCGAGCAGGGTCTGCTCTCGCCGGTCATCCACAACGCCAGCGACCTGTCGCTGGCCGGCTTGGCCCGCGCGATCGCCGACATCGCCAACCGCGCGCGCACCGGCGGGCTCAAGCCTGACGAGCTGTCCGGTGGCACCTTCACGATCACCAACATCGGCAGCGAGGGCGCGCTCTTCGACACCCCGATCCTGCTCCCGCCGCAGGCGGGCATGCTGGGCACCGGCGCGATCGTGAAGCGCCCGGTGGTGGTGACCGACGAGGCCGGTGGCGAGTCCATCGGCGTGCGCTCGATGGTGTACCTGCCGCTCACCTACGATCACCGTCTCATCGACGGTGCCGACGCGGGCCGGTTCGTCTCCACCATCAAGCACCGGCTGGAAGATTCGGCGTTCGAGGCCGATCTCGGCCTGTAGTCGAGGAATTCATGAAGGTGGTCATCGCCGGTTCGTCCGGCCTGATCGGGACGGCGCTCGTCGCGGCACTGCGCCGCGACGGGCACCAGGTCTCCCGCCTGGTGCGGCGCACTCCCGCCGCACCGGACGAATTCGCGTGGGATCCCGCGCGCGCCCAGCTCGACGAGCGGGCGTTGCGTGGGGCCGACGCGGTCGTGAACCTGTGCGGTGCCGGCATCGCCGACCGTCGCTGGGACGGCGGCTACAAGCAGTTGCTGCGTGACAGCCGCATCACTCCCACCGATGTCCTGGCCACCGCGGTGGCCGCCACCGGTGTGCCGACGCTGGTCAACGCCAGCGGCTCGCACTACTACGGCGGCGGGACCGGTGACGCGATCGTCGACGAGACGTCGCCCGCCGGTACGGATTTCCTGGCCACCCTGTGCCGGGACTGGGAAGCCGCCACCGAACCGGCCGCCGAAGCGGGCGCGCGCATCGTGCTGCTGCGCAGTGCCGTGGTGCTGGCCCGCAACGGCGGCATGCTCGGCAAGTTGCACCCGCTGTACTGGGCCGGTCTGGGCGGACGCCTCGGCAGCGGCCGCCAGTACCTCCCGTGGATCTCCCTCGACGACGAGGTCGGCGCGATCGTCTTCGCGCTCACTCACCCCGAGCTCTCCGGCCCGATCAATGTCGCAGGCCCCGCCCCCGTCACCAACGCGGAATTCAACCGCGCCTTCGGCCGCGCACTACGCCGGCCGACCCCGTTCATCGTCCCCGGTTTCGCCCTGCAAGCCCTGGTCGGCGAGCTGGCCGACTCGATCCTGCACGGCCCACGCGCCATCCCCGCGGTGCTGGAAGAGGCCGGGTACACCTACCAGCACCCGACCATCGGCGCCGCGCTGGCCGCCGCTGTCGGCAGAGGGTGAGCCGATGCTGATCCGCGACGCCGACAAGGCCGACCTCCCCGCCGTCCTCGCCATCCACAACACCAACATCGCCGAGTCGACCGCGATCTGGGACACCGACGAAGTGGACCTGGACGACCGCCTCACCTGGTTCGCCACCCGTACCGATGCCGCCATGCCGATCCTGATCGCCGAAATCGACGGCGAGGTGGCCGGCTACGCCTCCTACGGCCAATGGCGTCCCAAGTCCGGCTACCGCTTCACCGTCGAGAACTCGGTCTACGTCGACAGCGGTTTCCAGCGCCGTGGCGTAGCCACCACCCTGCTCACCGAATTGATCGCGCGCGCCATCGATTCCGGTCGCGTGCACGCCATGATCGCCGCCATCGAGTCCACCAACAGCGCGTCGATAGTCCTGCACGAACGCTTCGGTTTCCACACCGTCGGTGAACTCCCCGAGGTCGGCCACAAATTCGGCCGCTGGATGGACCTGACTCTGATGCAGCGCAACTTCCCGGTCGAACCCTGAGACCCTCTTTGGCCGCACCGGACCCCCGGCGTAACGTCAGAACGGTGAACGACACGCGCCCCACCGCGTCCGCTCGATTCGATACGACCCCGATCGTGGTCGAGGATCTCGGACTCATCGACTATCACGCCGCCTGGGAACTGCAACGGCAGACCGCCGATCAGCGCGCCGCAGGCGAAGGTTCCGACCGGCTGTTCGTGCTCGAGCACCCGTCGGTCTACACCGCGGGCCGCCGCACCGAGACCGAGGATCTGCCGATCGACGGCAGCCCGGTGGTGCAGGTCGACCGCGGCGGCAAGATCACCTGGCACGGGCCCGGCCAGCTGGTCGGCTATCCGATCATCCGCCTCGCCGAGCCCGTCGATGTCGTCCACTACGTCCGGCGCCTGGAAGAGGCCCTGATCCAGGTCGTGTCCGGGCTCGGCATCACCTGCGGCCGCATCGACGGCCGCTCCGGGGTGTGGCTGCCCGCCACCGAGCTGCTCGCCGAGCGCAAGATCGCCGCGATCGGGGTGCGCGTGCAGCGCGGTGTCGCCCTGCACGGCATCTCCCTGAACTGCAATTCCGCCCTCGACGGCTTCCAGGCGATAGTGCCCTGCGGCATCAAGGACGCCGGCGTCACCACGCTGACCCGCGAACTCGGCCGCGAAGTCACCGTCGCCGAGCTCAAGCCCCTCGTGTCCGCCGCGATTGTTGCCGCGCTCGACGGTGAAATTCCCGTTCAGCCCCATGACATTGATCGCACCACCGCCCCGGCGAACGCACAGGCCCCGAGCGTAGAGTCGGTCCGGTGACTTCCGTCGACGCCTCTGCCCCCGCCGGACGCAAGCTGCTGCGCATCGAAGCGCGCAACGCGGAGACACCGATCGAGCGCAAACCCAAGTGGATTCGCACCCGCGCCACCATGGGCCCCGAATACACCGAGCTCAAGAGCCTGGTGAAGTCCGAGGGCCTGCACACCGTCTGCGAAGAAGCGGGCTGCCCCAACATCTTCGAATGCTGGGAAGACCGCGAGGCCACCTTCCTCATCGGCGGCGAGCAGTGCACCCGCCGCTGCGATTTCTGCCAGATCGACACCGGCAAGCCCGCCGCCCTCGACCGCGACGAGCCCCGCCGCGTCGCCGAGAGCGTCCAGTCGATGGGCCTGCGCTACTCCACCATCACCGGCGTCGCCCGCGATGACCTCGACGACGGCGGCGCCTGGCTCTACGCCGAGACCGTACGCGCCATCAAGGCGAGCAACCCGGCTACCGGCGTCGAACTCCTCATCCCCGACTTCAACGCCGACCCGGCCCAGCTCGCCGAGGTCTTCTCCTCGCGCCCCGAGGTCCTCGCGCACAACCTGGAAACGGTGCCGCGCATCTTCAAGCGCATCCGCCCCGCCTTCCGCTACGAGCGCTCCCTCGCCGTGATCACCGCCGCCCGCGAGGCGGGTCTGGTCACCAAGTCCAACCTCATCCTCGGCATGGGCGAAACCCCCGAAGAGGTCACCGAGGCGATGCGCGACCTGCACGAAGCGGGCTGCGACATCCTCACCATCACCCAGTACCTGCGTCCGAGCCCCCGCCACCACCCGGTCGACCGCTGGGTGAAGCCGGAGGAATTCGTCGAGCATTCCAAGGTCGCCGAAGAACTCGGCTTCGCCGGTGTGATGGCGGGCCCGCTGGTGCGCTCCTCGTACCGGGCAGGCCGTCTCTACGCCCAGGCGATGGCCCACCACGGCCGCGAGATCCCCGAAGCGATGGCCCACCTCGCCAAGGAAGGCACCGCTTCTCAGGAAGCCAGCTCGGTCCTGGCCCGCTTCGGCAGCTGACCTAGACTAAGGGTCCCCTCACCCCCTCGGAAGGACCCATGTCGAAGTTCGAGAACGTCTCCGTCAGCAAGAAGGCCAACGTCTACTTCGACGGCAAGTGCGTCAGCTACAGCCTCGAGTTGCCCGATGGCGCCTCGGTGTCGGTCGGCGTGATCCAGCCGTCGTCGCTCACCTTCTCCACCAATGCTCCGGAGATCATGGAGCTGGTCGCGGGCGAGGCCAACGTGACCTTGGCCGGTACGACCGAGGCCATCACCTACCGTGCGGGCGAGTCGTTCAAGGTCCCCGGCGACAGCTCGTTCGACATCGAGGTCGTCGACACCCTGCACTACGTCTGCTACTACGGCTGACGAACCGGAGCCGGGGCGACCAGATCGGTCGCCCCGGTTCGCCGGATCTACTTCACCAGGAACTCGTCCTTGTACAGCCGGTTGGGTCGCGGGGCCGTGGCCTCGCTCAATTCCACCTGAAAGTCACTCTCGCGCTTGGTCCTCGGTCGGTAGCTGCCACCGAAGGTGACCATCACCGACCCACCGACACCGGTCGTCCCGCGAGCCGACGTCGTTTCCCGGCCGGCGTTGAACACCGTCGCCACATCGCGGCCGTCGTTGCCGACCGCGATCTTGCCGTCATGGAAGAACTGCACGAACGTCCCGTTGTCCGCGCCGACGGTGGCAGCCACCGTGTGACCCTTCTCCGGGTCGAGCTCGAACTCCGCGTCACACTGCTGGCGCCGATCCACGGGGCCGGGCTCACCGAGGGTGCGCCCGATGCCGAGCAGCACGGTCTCGCCGAGGGCGTTGTGCCGCACGCGAGCTTCTTCGGTCCACAAATGGGTGGTCGACCAGACCTTCACGCGCCCGTCATCGAAAAGCGACACCCGGTCGTCGGTGCCGTTGCTGATCAGATATTTCGCACTGTTGGGGGCCATACCTTCCATCTTCCTCGCTTTCGCGCGCCGAAATCACCCGTTCGGGCGAGTAGATCGCCCGTAACGCTCTGCGCGCCAGGTCAGAAGCTTTTGTGCGGTACGCCGACGGTGAGACCGCCGTCCACTACGAACTCCGCGCCGGTCGAATACGAGGACTCGTCGGAGGCCAGATACGCCACCAGCGCCGACACCTCATCCGGCTCGGCCGCCCGCGCGAGCGGAATCTGCAGGAAGTCCGCCGGGATCCCCTCGGTCATCGGCGTGGAAATCAGGCCCGGATGCACCGAATTCACCCGAATTCCCTGCGGCGCGAGCTCCAGCGCCGCCGACTTGGTGAGCCCACGCACCGCGAACTTCGTCGCCGTGTACCCGTGCAGACCAGGACTCCCCCGCATCCCCTCGACCGAGGAGATGTTGACGATCGACCCGCCACCGGCTTCCTTCATCGCCGGAACGGCCGCCTGCATCCCGAGAAACGTCCCGGTCAGATTGATATCGATGATCCGCTGCCACTCGTCCAACGCGAAGTCCACCAGCAGGTTCCCATTGACGATCCCCGCATTGTTCACCAGCACATGCAGCCCACCGAACTCCTCGACCGCGGCCGCCACGATCCCCGCCCACTGCTCCGGCTCACGAACATCGAGATGCCGATAGGCCACCGCGTCCCCGAGTTCCTTTGCCACCGTGGCGCCTTCGTCATCGAGCACATCGCCGATCACCACCGAGGCCCCCTCGGCGACGAACCGCCGAGCATGCGCCGCCCCCATCCCGCGCGCACCACCACTGATCACCGCAACCTTGCCGGCCAACCGTCCCATATCCGCATTCTCCTTCGTAGAAACCGAACCTCCTCACACCGTAGGAGGACAGCCCACCCGACGGACAGTATTGCTAGAACGCGTTCCAATTTCGCTTCCTGCGCGGACGATCCCGGCGAGCGCCACGACCGGAAACAGAAACAGCCAGAGGTTGGGAATCCACCACATCAGGCTGTACTCGCCCCGAATCACGTAGAAGTTCAGCGCCATCAGCCCTGCGGCGGAGGTCAGCGACAACGACACGATGATCAGCGGGATCGAGTATGCCGAGCGCCTGCCGAGCGCGAGCCCGGCCAGCCCCAACCCGATCGCCGCGGCATCGAGTCCGAGAAACGACCAGTTCCACTGCTGGAGAAACTCATCCGACCCGACACTGATCAGCCCCAGCGCGGTGACGACCCAGTAGGCGAGGAAGCCCAGGTCGGTCACCAACATCACTCGCTTCACCACTCGCAGTTTTTGCATAACCACGGTTACATAATACCGGGTATGTAAACTCTCGTGTCAATGCCGAAAATCGTCGATCACGAAGAGCGTCGCCGCGCGATCAGCGCTGCGGCGTGCCAGGTCATCGCCACCAAAGGCTTGGCGCACACCACCGTCCGCGACATCGCGGCCGAGGCCGGATGCACCACCGGCATGGTCGTGCACTACTTCGCGGACAAACGCGCTGTGCTGCGAGCGGCGCTCGGCGCGGCATCCACCGCTGTCGCAGACCGTGTGACCCGCATGGCCCCCGAGTCCGCCGATCTGTACGAGCTACTGAGCCAGTGCCTGCCGATGGACCGAACCCGTCGCGTCGAATGGCAGGTGTGGATCGCCTTCTGGGACTGGGCCACCCACGACCCCGAGCTCGCCGGCGAACAACGCGCGCGTTACCGAGCCTGGCGCGAGGCACTCGAACTGGTCCTGACCTCCGTCGGCTACCGACCGGGCCCCGACCTCGGCAACGCGGCCGAATCCCTCACGATCCTCATCGACGGTATCGGTATCCAGGCAGTCTTCGACCCTGAACGATTCCCCCCGAAACGTCAGCTGGAACTCCTGCGAAACCAGGCCGAACCGATTCTGGCCGAGCTCGCGACGAAATCCTGAATTCGCGCGATCAGCAGGCGATGTTGGTCGCGCCCGACGACTCGAACGAAATGTGCACGTGGTCATAGTGGTTCTGCGTCGGGCTGCCGCGATCCTCCATGTAGGACCAGCCGTTGCCGTCGTTGTATCGCTGCTGCCAGATCACGTAGGTGACACCGAAGCGCGCCTTGTTGGCCAGCACGAAGTCGGCGATGGTGTTGCCGAGGGCAAGGTTGCCCGTCATCACATCGAGTGCTTGCCCCGCGCCATGGTCACCGTCATAGCGACCGTGCGCACCACCGATGTCGGAGACCCCGAACATCTTCTGCAGCAGGTTACCGACCTGCGCCACATGCGGCAGAGTCCCGTTGAACTCCGTCCCGCACAACACCTTCACCTTCAGCGCCGACAACGCCGCCATCTCGTCATCCGCCCGAACGATCGGCCCCGGCTGCGGCGCATCGTGCGTCGGCGCGGCGGCGATCGGGTCGAGCTCGATGGCCGACGTCGACAGCGGTTCGACCGAAGCCACCGCCTCGACCTGCGCACCCGGCCGCATCACCATCATCAACATGCCGGGAACAGTCGCCGCGAGACTGCATACGGCCAGCGGCAGCCGACTCTTGGGAGCCGACGGTTTGCGATGCGAAGCAGTCACGTTGTCTATCACCAGTCATTGTCGAGAGCAGGTCACCGTAAGATTACGAAATGGTCGCGGAAAAGTCACGCCCAGATACGCACCAACAGTTGGACCAGCATCTATCACCCAGCGCGATCCCGCAATCCTTTCGCCGCGTGTCGTTACAAAGACGGCCTGTCGCGATGATCGGCGCAGTGGTTTCCCACCTCTCCGGGACCAACCCGTCAAGGATCGGCATCGCGAGGCCCTCCGCGATCCCGCGTCTGCGTGGAAACCCGTCGATCCCACCATCTGGGAGCCGGATTCTGTAGTCGGGTCGAACTGCCGACGCGCGCTATCAGCTTGTTCGCCGGGCAGCGGTCCAGCGCACTCGGACTGCATCCGTCCACCCCACCGGCTGCCGGACATACCACCTCTGACGAGCACCGCACCGAATGTCGGTGCCCCTTGCTACTTTTCGTGCATTCGATCTCCACGAGCTCAGCGAGGACGCATGACCGCCGAAACCACCTATCTCGAACTGTCCGACGACGCGGGCTCCTCGCACAAGTTCTACGAGGTAGTCGTCACCGGAACGAACGTCAACATCCGCTACGGACGCATCGGCGAGCAAGGTCAGTCCAAAGCGAGCTCCTTCGCCACCGAGGACAAGGCGAAGTCGGCCGCGCAGAAAAAGATCGGTGAGAAGGTTCGCAAGGGCTACGCCCCCGCCGTCATGGGCGCGCGCGAACGCCGCACCGTCACCCGCCGCAGCATCACCAGCCAGCGCTCCACCGCCAAGTCGGCCCCCGTGCTGTGGCGTTTCGATTCCGGCGCCGCCGCCTTCGGCATCTTCGTCGACGAGCAGCGCTGCTGGGTCGGCAACGAGGACGGCGAGGTCTTCACCCTCTCCCCCGCCGGCGTCGTCACCAACAGCTACAGACTGCCCGACGCGGTCAAATGCATCGTCGCCGACGACTTCTGGATCTACGCGGGTTGCGACGACGGCCGCGTCTACGACCTGTCCGGCAAGGTCCCCCGCGCCGCCTACGACGTCTCCGCCGACGACGTCTACTGGCTCGACATCCACGACGGCATCCTCGCCGCCTCCGACTCCGCGGGCGGCCTGACCGTCATCGACCACGAAGAGGAATCCCTCTGGTCCGCGCGCAGCAAGGGCAACTCCGGCTGGATGGTCCGCGTCGACCCCACCGGCGTCTACCACGGCCACAGCGCCGGCGTCACCAAGTACCACCTGGAAACCGGTCGCTCCCAGTGGAATTCGTCCACCCGTGGCGCGGTCCTGTTCGGCTGGCAGGAATCCGACACCGTCTACGCGGGCACCTCCCACAACCAGGTCGAGGAAATCACCAAGCAGGGCACCGCCACCCGCACCTACCAGTGCGACGCCGCCGTCTTCTCCTGCGCCGCCTCCCCCGACGGCCGCTATGTCTTCGCGGGCGACTCCCACTCCTCGGTCTACTGCTTCGACGCCACCGGCACCCGCCTGTGGAAACTCGCCACCGGCTGCGGCTCCGCCTACTCCATGCAGTACCACGACGAAAAGCTCTACCTGGTCACCACCTCCGGCGCCCTGTCCTGCCTAGACGTCAGCGAATCCGCCATCCGCGACGCCGACCAGGGCGTCCTCCCCACCACCCGCTCGGTGAAAGCCCCCGAATTCTCGGCCGTAGCCCCCAGCACCACCCTCGAACTCACCACCGACGTCGGCACGGGCGTCATCGTCGAATGCCTCCAACACGGCGACTCCCTCCGCGTCCACGTCATCTCCCCCGGCTACGACCCCGGCTGGAACGTCCAATTCCCCCGCGACATCCGCCTAGCCGGCGCCCGCTACGTCGTCGACGCCGTCTCCGAATCCGCCCGCGGCGGCTTCTACCGAGTCCGCGGCGACATCCGCCGCCTGGGCTGAGTCCCCCGCCGAGGAATCAAGTCCACCACCGCAATGGTGAGGCCGTACTGACCTGTCACCCCTCGCGATTCGCTCTCGTCCGCGTCAGGCATCGGAAAACCCTGGGGTGGGCCAGAATTCCGTCGGCGTAACCCGTCGGCGGTGGCCGTCGCCGACGCGGGGTCACCGTCGAGAACACACCACGTACCGGCAGTATCGTCTCCGGCAGTACGAACTTCCGGACATCGCATCGAAGGAGGCCGTCCGTGTCGGATGCCCTGCGCCAACTCACCGCAACACTCGGGACCCCACCGCCACCCGACTTCGCCACCCTCGCCCCCGACGAACTGGCACTCCTCGACACCTACGTCCGCGCCGCCCTCGATCACCGCAAGGCAGCCCTCGACGACGCCCTCGACTCCGGCATGCGCCTCATCCCCCGCCTGGCCCGCCCCGCCGTGAAGAAGGTGCTCGGACTATGACCGCGACCCACCACACCACCGTCGAACTCACCAAACTGGCCCGCGTCCTCAACCGCGACCCCGCCGACCTGGCCTTCCTCGCCACCCTCCCACCCGCGGCCCTCCGCGAATTCCGCGACCAGATCACCGATCTCACCGCCCGCCGCGAAGCCCGGCGCATGCAGCGAGTCGGCGCCGCCGCCAAGCTCGTCCCGGCCCCCATCGCCGCCAAGATCACCGAAGCCGCCTTCGGCCCGGTACTTGCCGCCGCGATCGCCGGCTCCGTCGACCCAGCCCGCGCCGTAGCCATCGCCAGCGCCCTCTCCCCCGGTTTCCTGGCCGACGGCACCCTCACCCTCGACCCCCGCCGAGCAGTCGAACTGATCGCCCAGGTCCCCGGCCCGATGGCCGCGGCCGTCGCCAGCGAATTGATCAGCCGCGGCGACTATCTGACGATGGGCAACCTCGCAGGCTCGGTCCCCGACACGGTCCTGCGCGCAGCCCTCCCCCACGCCTCCGACCTCGACATCCTCCAGGTCGGCTACTACCTCGAGGAAACCACCGCAGCCGACCGCCTCCTCACCATCGTCACCGACCGAGTCCCCAGTGTCATCCGCGCAACCCACGACGCCGACGAATGGCCCAAAGCGATCACCCTGCTAGCCCTCCTCGGCCCTACCGAACGCTCCAAACTGGCCAACGTCGTAGCCGCCCAAGACGACGAAGTCATCGACGGCCTACTCGCCGCAGTGGAAGAAGTAGACGCCTGGGACACCCTCCTCCCCGTAGCCGCAGGCATGGCTCCCCAACCCCTACAACGCCTGGCCCAACGCCCAGCGATGCAAAACCCAACCCTCCTCACCAAAATCGCCGACCTAGCCCTGACCCACAACCTCTGGCTCTCCCTACTCCCCCTGGCCACTCACCTCACCCCGGCCCAACTCCACCCCGTCGCGGCCCGGGTGTCCGCCGAACCCGACGACGTCCTCACCGAACTGATCGAGCAGGCCCACAACGGATCTCAATGGGAGCACCTGATCCCCGTCGCCCTCTCCCTCGACAACACCGCCCGCACCCGCCTGGCCGCCCTCCCTGTCATGCACCGCCCCGACACCCTCACCGCGGCCGTCCGCGCTACCGCCACCCACAACCTCTGGCCCGAAGCCCTCCCCCTCCTCTCCACCCTCCCCACCGCGACGCACGACACCCTCGCCACCGCCATCACCACCCTCACCGACGACGAATTCCGCGCCGCCGTCCACGCCGGCACCACCACCACCTCCCCGACCACCCTCCTGGACCTCGTTCTCCGCCAGCCCGCCCCCGATCGAACCCGCTCGTTCACCCTCATCGAGACGATCCCCGACCTCGAATCCCTGATAGCCACCCTCACCGCCGCCGATATACCAACGTGGGAAGCCCTGTCCCACATCCGAACCGAGCTCTCCGCCGACCTGCGCACCTCGCTGGCAGAACAAGCGGCCCTATGCGGACTCCGCACAATCAGCACCCAACTCGCAATCTGAAACACCGCCTGCAGGCGATGGACCCGGGGTGATCTCGTCGGGATCGCCATCTTCGTCATGTCCAGCGCGCATCACGCCACTCGAATCCCCGCGATCCAGTCTGAGTATCAACTATGTTGGCAGACAAGGCATTACACACTGTGTCGCGGACCGAATCGGGGGAATCATGTCCGACATCAGCAGGCAACGCCGTGCCGACTGGGCTGCCGAGCAGCTCGCCGCGCATCCACAGCTCACCGCCTCACAACGCCGCTTCCTCTCGGTCATCTTGATCGAACAGGGCTGGCATCTGCTGCTAGATCCGGCGACACCCCGCCCGGACCGGTCGGCGGCTGTCGCGATCGGCCCAACCGGCGTGTTTGTCCTGGTCTTCGCCGATAACGCGCCGACCGCCCGGATTCTGCGTGAGATCCGCCGGGCCGCCGAGGAGCTCTTCGCCAGCCTGCTGGTCGAACGCGGTCAGTTCGTCCCGCACACCCTCGAGGTGGTACTGCTCCTGCCGCATCGAATCACCACCGAGGCCCACGATTCTTTCATCACCGCAGACGAATCCACGCTCCGCGACACCGTGCTGGCACGCGACCGGCTGCTGACCCGCCACCGGACCGGCTCCATTGCCGCCACCGTCGCGGCACGGATAGGTACGGGCACTTGGATCTGCACCGATGACGCGCCGACACCGGATCCGGTATCCAGCGAAGGCCTCTTCGATCGCGCGAACCTAGACGAGGACTCCCGGTCGAACTCCCTGACGCGCCAGTTTCGCGACTGGGTCACCTTCCTCGACCCCGACCAGCTCGCACTTGTGCACGCAAAGTTCACCGGCCCGGCCCGCTTCAGTGGCCCCGCCGGAACCGGCAAATCCGTGGTAGCACTGCACCGGATGGCGCATTTCGCCAAGCGCAACCCGGGACGCCTACTGTTCACAACCTTCGTGCGCACCCTGCCCACCTACCACCAGTCCAGCTTCGCCCGGATCGCCCCGATTGTCGCCGACCGGGCGACCTTCCTCGGTCTGCACGCATGGACCACCGCCTTCCTCAATTCCCGCGAAGTCGTCTTCAACCTGGGGGTAGAGGCGGCCGAAGACGCGATGGCGCGCGCGTGGATCGGTGTCCGCCACAAACTCGACGGCTACGAGGCCACCAACCACAACTACTGGGCCGACGAGATCAAGCGAGTCATCAAGGGACGCGGCCTCACCTCGCTGGACGAATACCAGGCCATCGCGCGATCCGGACGCGACGGAGTCCGCCTCGACGGCCGCCAGCGGGCCTACATCTGGGAAAATCTGTATCTCCCCTACCAGTCACGACTACAGAAACGTCATGTACACGACTTCAACGACATCATCGCGCTGGCGATCGATGAGATCCGGCTGCGGCCGCTCGATGACAGCGAACGCTTCTCGATGGTCGTCGTCGACGAGGTGCAGGACTGCACCCTGATGGAATTGCGATTGGTCCATCAGATCGCCGGCGGCACCGACTCAGACCAACTGCTCCTCGTCGGCGACGGCCAGCAACAGGTCTACCCCGGTGGCTGGCGGTTGTCCGACGCCGGGATTCCCTTGGCGGGTGGCCGCGGCCGCGTGCTGCGAACGAACTACCGAAACCGCGCCGCCGTACTGGATCTTGCCAAGAAGTTCCAAGCGGGCAACACAGTCGACGACCTCGACGGCGGCCGCGGATTCATCCTGCGCGAAAGCAATGGGACCCTGCCCGACGGCCACACCGTGGAACTGCATCTACGCCGTGGCGAACTCGACACGGCCTTCCTACATGCTGTCGAAGAGTGCGGCGTCCCCCCAGGCGACATCGCCGTCATCGTCGACACCCACAAAGATGCCAAGCACCTGCGCGATGTCCTGCAGGCGGCAGAAATACCGACGATGCCTCTCGACGACTACGACGGCACACAACTGAAGGAGATCAAGGTCGGCACCGTCCACCGCGCCAAAGGCATGGACTTCGCGGCCGTCTTCCACATCACCACCGAACCAGCGACATTCGCGACCGTCCGGGGCGCCACCCGCGATCACGCGGAGCTGGCCGCGCGGCAGAAACTGGTCGCGATCACCCGCGCCCGTGACTACGCCTGGCTCGCCTACATCACCGACCACTGAGCACCGCCGTTTGTCAGCGCTATCAGGCCACAGAGATCACCCGCTCCAGCACACGCGATCACTTCGCTAGTATCAGTGGCCCGATCAACTCCATCGGATCCACCCCGGCAGGCAGGTCGCTGACCTGCCCATCCCCCACTTCAATCACACGCCAAGTCCCATCCACACGACGTGCGAAGGCCTCGAATTCGCGCACCACGATCCCACCTGCCAAAGAGTCACCTTGCAACTCCACAAACCGCTCCACCACCCGACGCAGTACCGCACCATCGCTCAGGTCGGGCACGAAACACGCAGTGTTCCACTCGTACTTGCGCGACTTCACATAATCCTTGATCATCCCCGGACCTCCTCGCAACGGAGCGACAAGCTCACCCAGGTCCGGTAGCCCCTCCCCCACTGCCCGCCACACCGTCCGCGGCGTCAACTCCGCGAAAACCTCGTACCACCCGGGCAACTCATGGGCCTTCGCATAAGCATCGGGCGAGACAACGAGCCCGCAACCCCGCTCCGACAACGCCAGATCCAGCTGCCGATACCGATCAACCGGAATCATCCACCCGCGATACCACACCACCCCCCGACGACTTCGGCACCCGTCGAACCGCAGCAGCCAGATCACCCGCCGACAACGCGTCATGATCGAGCAGCACAACCGCCGCACCCGCGGCCCGCGCGAGGTCGGCTTGCTCGGCAAAGTGATCGTCGACCCGCCGCGGATTGAGCGGATCGCAACAGAACAACAGTGTCGCAGCCACTGTCGCGAGATTAGTCCCAGGTCACGCACGCACCGATACTCCGCCGTCACGCGATGCATGTCACGATCCGCGTTCGAGGACCGATGAGTGGGTTGATACGCGCGCGCCGCATGCTCGACGAGCGCACCCAGCTACACCTGTGAACTCGGCATCAGCCCGGTGAGAAACAGCTGGGTTTCCTCATCCGTGGAGTAGATGACGACCCCCCGCATAGCGCGCGTGAGCAAGACCTTGTAGACATTGCGAATCAGCTTGTCGAAATCATCGTCGAAGAGCTTCTTCGCCCGCAAAGGCTTGTCCAGGTTGGCATCCCGCACGCTGACGAAGCGCCCGCCACGAACCACGAGATCGGGGCCGATGATGACGCCGGCCCAGTCATATTCGAAACCTTGTGCGGTGTAAACGCAGCCCACCTGCCCGAAACCGGCGGGGTCGGTCGCCCAGTAAGCGCTCGGCGGTACTCCGTTCAGCGCCCGTTCTGCCCTGGAATTCCACGGCATCGACCACGAACCGATCCGCACATCGTCGACGAGGGAACCGTCATCATTCGGCTCACTCCACGACCAGCAGTACCCCGCGGTGATACGCGCGGACTCCCCCGCGTCGTTCTTCGCCCGAAGGAAGTTCTGCATCTCCCGCGGTGACTGCGCGACCCGAACCTCGAAATTCGGCTCCTCGCTCCACAGGGTCGGACCGCCGACTCGCAGGCCGACCAAACGGCGTACCCACTCGTCGTACACGTCGCTGCCACCGCACCGGAACTGCCCATCCAACGGGACGATGTGCACCGGATAGCCCGCGCGGGTGGCGTGCGTGCGGATCTCATCTACAGTACCGACCTCGTCCGGTCGCACAACCTGGTGTTCGTCCAGCAGAAACACCGACACGTTGGCTGCGGCGATGAGTTCATCGATCTGTGGCCGGTCCGTCCGCTTCGCCTTCTTGGTGAAGCGATTCGTCGACACAGCACGGACACGATGCGCTTCATCGCAGATCAGAACCTGGAGCTGATTCGGCCGGTAGTCCGCAAAAGTCCGGTAGTACTGGAACAAGTTCTTCAGGGCGGTAGAACCTTTGGCCGGGTACTTGCGAAGGGACTTCGTGAACGCGCTCGACCCGGTCGCGTGCTGAACCCGATAACCCTTACGATCCAGCTCGGCGAGCAACTTGACCGCGATCAGACTCTTGCCACTGCCCGGACCACCTGTCACGATCACAACGCTCTTCGGATGCTGCTCGTGGGCCAGCCGCACCTGCTCGAGCACCCGCTGGTACGCGAGCTCCTGGTTGTCGAGCAGCGAGTGCTCGGTGGCCTGACGCAGTTCCACGGCGGTCAGCGTCAACAGGTTCGGACGCGCCAGAATCTTGCTGTCCAACAATCGTTCAGCGGGCGCGCCGTCGGAGGCCGGCGCGAGTCGCTCCGCCAAGAACTGCTGAAACGCGTCACGCCGCTCACCCGTGAACAGCCGACCGAACTGGTCGGGTTGCCGTGCCCGCAGCGTGCTGACCGAATTCTCGGTTGCATTGTGCAAGTACGCGGCGCCGTAAACTGCCTGCGGTCGATCGTGCAGCACCTCGACATTTTGCGTGAGGTACTTGCAGTACCCACGCACCTGATCGATCGGATGAAGCTCTTCGTCGCGAACGCCGCTCGCCCGAACAATGCGATCGCTGTTGAAGGCCAATTCGGCCCTGTCCCATTGCTTGAGCTCGACAACCACGTAGGTGTCGGCCCCGGTCCGCGGATTGACTCCCGCGAGAACCACATCCGCCCGGTAGGACGACGTCGGCAGTTTGAATTCGACCAACATCTCGATCTCGCTCAGGCCGACTTCGTGCAGATCTCTGGCGATCTCCGGAAGACTCGCCTCCCACGACCGAGTCCGGGAGTTCCGCTGCCCCAGCGTCCACCGCTGACCTTCCAGGATCTCGTCGACGAGCACTGCCTCCAGAGACCAGTTCATCACCTCTGCCGCGGTCGTCCGCAGAACTCTGTCCACCATCGCCAATCCCCCTGGCAGCACGAAACCTCGTGCAGCAGGGGCATATCCGCGCAGCGGAAGCCCGTCGGGCCGCAACCTAACGGCCAAGATCGTATCGCACCCGCTCAGACTGCCTTAACCCCGATGTGGCGCAACCCCGGTCGAGTCAGCGACAAGGCACGAGGCACCCACGGATATCTCGACCGCTCACACTGGACCTGGTCAGGGCTGCCGAGCACCCGCCAGCTCACGTTCCACTGCTGCGGCGCGAGCGGAGAACGGGCACCGCCAATCAGCAGGTTTGGGGCGGGCGGAGTAGCGGCGAGCTTCCGACAACGTCTCGTACTCCATCAAATTGGGGTTGATGTCACCTTGCAGCATGATGTCCTGCTTGCGGATCTTGTCCGCCAATCGGTCCCACATGCCGTCGGCCTTGATCCGTGCGAATTGTTCGTGGGAGTTGAACGCCAGCATCGGGAACGGAGGACGGCGGCCGAACCGCCGATGCGTCTCGTGCAGGGGATCTGATCACCGTGAAGTGGTCCGACGTGACCTCATGGGATTCTGAGAAGCTGGCCACAGCGGCCAGAGCGATTGCATGCCCTGAACCGATGACGTCAGGTGGGAGAGCAGCGTGGATCTCGCCCGCCGGGACGAGGATCGTTCGATGACCCGCAAGAATAGTTCGGCCTCTCGCACGGCTCGCGCTACCGGCATCTCCTACACCGCCGCCCTGTACGCAGGCCGCGCCGACGAATCGCGAACTGAAACACTCCCTATAGCTGGGTGGGGGCCGAACGGGGAAACGCTCGTTCCAATCGCGACGGTTCGCACCGACACCACCTACCGATTGCGGTACACCACCCACCGAGAAGAGAGCCCCTACGTCGGTTCTGCGACCGGACGCCAGCTTCTCGCGCAGCCACGGCTGCATTCCAGCCTGCACGGTGAGGGTCTCTTGCTGACGTCCGCCCCTGGTCGACTTCGGCACCCGACGCACCAAGTACGGAGTCAAGCTGACCATCGGTCCCGTCTGGTTCATGCTCGACCCCACCATGTCGTGCATCATCGTCTGCGAAGGCTGCCCATATCGCGCCTTCGAGATCGGGCTCGAAGGCGCCCTCGATGTCGCGCGGGAACATAACGATCAACATGTCGAGTTCCCGGGCGATTGGGGCTACGAGCGGACTCCCGGTGGCAAGTGGCGACGCACGCGATCCTGACAGATGGGACGCTGGTCGCGGCACAGCCACCGCAGACCTGCATAATCGAACGCATGTGCGAATCGATTCGGCTCTATCTGCGCGTCGGGCAGTGGACAGAACCGGCTCCCCGCTTCTGTCCTTCCGGGCATCGACTAGGCCCGGGTAGGTCACTCGTCGCAGTGTCACCGTGCCTGCGAATCGGAGGCCATCATCGGACGCACACGTGCCTCGCCTGCAATGCGACCGTCTATTGCCCGCCGCTGCACATCGACTGCGAGCATTAGCCCAATTTTGCGGGCTGTCGCACCGCCTCACCTACTCGGCGTCCACACGCCGGTCGCTCTCGATATCGGATGCAAGTGCCGACCTCAGCCGAGCGAGTACCTCAACACCACGCTGAGCAAGGCGCACCCGGCTAGGGCGACGGCCGATGAACGCCTCGGTTCAGCGAGCCGGGTACGGCAGTTGTTGCGCGAGGGTTCCACAGCTGAACAAGTTGCACCCAGGTCGATCCTCACTGGGAGAGGTGCACCGTAGGCGAGAATGGGAGTGCCAACAAGTTGCGTGACGATCGTATGGAATCCGCGGTGCGCAGCGAGGTGTTGGCGCTGTCGATCGTTTGCAATATGGGCGTGCGACTTCCAGGAATGTAGTCCCACGAGGTGTAGATCGAGGCGTGCTCTCTACGAGCACGTTAGCTCGATCCCAGGTGCGGTCGCGCCGCTCGGTCACCGATCGGCCATCTGCAGCTTGCAGTCTATTTTGTACGTCACAGCACTATCGCCCCGAGCCTCCCGGCCGATGCCGCACCGGGCCTTCCTTCCGTGTCGAGACTCTTGAACGGAACGAGATCTGATCAATGCCATCGCTGCACATGACTGCGGACACGATGGCCTCGACCGACAGACCCGAAAAGCTTAGAAATCAGCCCGCTATTTTTGGCCGATGCGTTCAACAACCGCCTGCCTGGGCACCACCCCTTTCGCCCATGCGTTTATGAGAGAAAGTTCTACAATCGGGAGATCGAACGCAACCCTCAGAACAGAAGTCAAATTGAAAGACCTTTCCCGAAGTTCGGGATATGTTTCCATCAACCATTCAGCTACATCAACGACCGAGTGTCCTTCCGAATGACGCTTTACTGCATCCTTCGCGAATCTATCAATATATTCACTCACAACGACGCCCTATCTCCTATATGTGACAGAAACACTACTATACCCGCCTCCCAGCTCTGGAACGGCCTGATCAATACGCGCTCTAGTAAATCCATATCGGGCAGCTTGCTGGGCTGTCCAGGTTTCTCGAGCGGCCTGATTCAACGTCGCGCCATTCTCTAGCGCACTGTTGAATTTGGCCAGGTTGTCACCGTATACCCAGTTCCCCTGGACTTGTTGGACACGATCGCCGAAGTGATTCATCACCTCGTCAAACATTTGCCGACCCCGAAGCGGAGAGCCTAGTTCAGGATGATTTTCAACCATAAGTGTCAGCGTTCCGTTTTCGTCAAGGAGCGCATGGAGGCCACTACCGCTTTCATCGTGTGATATGTAATAACTGTTGTCGGTGCCAATTCTCTCAACACCACACGGCGTTAGGCCCAGAGGGTCCGACCAAACGATTGGATTGTGCGGGTACGTCGCAGGGTTTAGAGCGGGTGCCAACCCCAACGGGTCTTGCGTGAGGAAACGACCGGTTTCAGGATCGTAGTACCGGTGACGGTTGTAGTGGAGGCCAGTTTCGGGGTCGTGTTGTTGGCCTTGGTATCGATGGGGTGTTTCTTGGCCCGTCCAACTGGTTTGGCCCCAGAGTGTGGAGTTCGCCACTGAGATGACTTCGCCGGTAGCTGGGTCGGCGAGGTGGGTGGGGCTGCCTTGTAGGTTTGTGACGATTGCCCAGAATTGGTCGTCGACCGATTGGGTGAGCGGGACGTGAGTTGTGGGGTGGTTGGTCCAGGTGTGGGTACGGGTGCCGGAGTCGCTGGTCGTGGATTGTTCGGTGAGATGAACGCCGTCCCAGGCGAATTCGGTGTGGGTGTTGCTCGGGTGGTGATGTTTGCTGATTCGGCGGCCGAAGGCGTCGTATGAGTAGGACCAGGTGTCGTTTTCGGGGGTGGTGACTTCGACGAGTTGATCGAAGGCGTTGTAACGGTAGTGCCAGATGGCGGGCTTACGGGAGATCCGGGTCTTCTCTTTGCGGATCAGACGTCCGGCGGTGTCGTAGTGGTAGCGGGTGCGGCCGGCGCGGACGAGGAGGTTGTTGCGGTACTCGAAGCGCGGGTTGGCGGAGGGTGCGTTCCTGAGGCTGATCGGATCGGATGGCGCTGGTGATGCTGGCACCTCGACGGTGGCGAGGTTCGACAGAGCGTCGTAGGTGTACCGCTCGGTCACACCGACGCCAGGCGTGGTGATGTGGGTAATGCGGCCGATCACGTCCAGCGTGTAGTCACGACGTCGGTTCGATGTGGGTGTCGTGGCGGTGTGGCTGTTGACATATCCGTCTGGACGCCAGGTGTAGTCGTCACGCTCGAGCAGCTGGGTGGGCGAACTGGTGCGCGGATCGAGCTGGACGAGTTCGCGGCTCAGGGTGTAGCCCTTGGGGTCGTACGTGTTGTGTTGGCCGATTCCGGCACTGTGCCAACTATTTTGACGTCCGAGCTGGTCGTGAGTGAAGTCGAATCGATGCCCGTTAGTAGTGAGGGCCGCGACCTGTCCAGTCGGAGTGCGTTCATAGCTGGTCGATGCGCCACTCGGTGTCGTGTACCCGGCACGGCGACCGTGACGGTCGTAGTCGTAGGTGGTGGCGCGCCCGTCGACGTGCTCGGTCAATCTTCGCCCGGCAGGCGAGTGAGCAAAGGCAATCGAGTGGATCGCGTTGTCGCGCATTCCATTTCGAGCCGTCGCGAGCAGACCGGTCAGGGTATAGGTGTTGCTGATCCATTCACCGGTGTCGGTGCTGACGCCGGTGAATCGCCCGAGGACATCGTAGGTGAGGCGGCGTTGCACACCGGTCGGTGTGGTGATCGTGGTGGGCCGGTTGAGAAGGTCGTACTCGGTTTGGGTGACCGATCCGTTGTAGTCGGTTTCGGTGCAGACGTTGCCGGTGAGGTCGTATTCGTAGGTCCAGGTGTCGCCGAGCGAATTGGTGACCGAGGTCAGTCGTCGCTCGGTGTCGTGGGTGTAGGCGGTGACGGTGCCGTCAGGCGCTTCGCGGGTGTTGACCAAGTCGAAGGTGCCGTAGGAGTAGCGGGTGAGCGCACCGATCTGATTGGAGTGGGTGAGCAGGTTCGCTTCGCCATCGTAGGTCCACGACTGTGTTGTGCCGTCGGTATCGGTGTGGGAGAGCAGTTTGCCCTCAGCCGAGTATCGGTGCGTGCTGACACCGCCGAGGGGGTTGATGATGGTGGCGGGCCGGCCGAACATGTCGCGTTCGACAACGGTGACCGCGTTGTTGGGTTCGGTGATCCGGATCGGCAGCCCGGCGGCGTCGATGTCGATATGGGTGATAGCGCCGGTCGAGGTCGTGATCGACGCGGGAGCACCGCACGAATTGTGGGTGTATGTGGTGGTGATGGCGTCGGCATCGGTGATGCTGCTGAGGTTGCCGTCGTCGTCGTAGGAGCGGGTGATCGTTGTGCCGTCGACATCGGTAATCATGGCCGGGCGACGCGGGGCGGCGTAACTGATCGAAATGGTTTGCTGGTCCGGTCGTCGGAGCAGGACCAGGTCGCCATCGGGGTTGTAGAGATAGGTGGTGGTGTTGGCGTAGGCGTCGATGTGGCGGATCGGTTGGCGGTACTCGTTGTAGTCGGTGATCGATGTCGCGCCGCGCGGGTGAATCAGGTTCCGTAGACACAGGTCTTCGTCGAACTCGAAAGTGGTGGTGGCCCCCAAGGAGTTCGTGTGGTGGGTACGGAACCGCTGGAATTCGGGGAGGTCTTCGTAGGCGAAGGTCGCGGATAGGATCCCGTCGGTGCCGACCTGTTTCACGACCCGCCCGGATCGATCGTAGGTGTTGTGCATTTCGGTACCACGAGAGTCGCGCCATGACAGCATCCGTGCGTCGCTGTCATACCGGTAGTGAGTGGCGGCGCCCACGCCGTTGGTGACCGCGGTGAGATTGCCGGCTGTATAGCCGAATTCACGGATCTTGGTTGTCACCGGACTACCGTCCGGCTCGGATCCAACGACCGCGAGAGCAGTCACGCGAGCATCCTCGGTGGTGACTTCTACTCGGTAGCCACCGGAATGGGTGATATGGGTGGGCGTGCCCTCATCGTTGTAGTGGAATCGTATGTGGTTGTGGTGGCGGTCGAATATTTCCGTGATCGCGAAGTTGCCCAACTGGGTGTCGATCCCAGAGAGCACGGGGTTCGGGTTGAAGCGCCACGTCAGTGCACGATCGGGGTCATGCACGGCGTATCCACCGTTTTCGGCCCGGGTGATAGTCGCTCGAATTCCCTGATGTACCGGGCGAACCGGTACATCAGGGGCGGTGTGAGGAAATTGCCAGAGTTCGCCATCTGGACCGATGAACTTGACCCCGACCTGGTCGACCACGACGCGCATGTCCAAGGTCGCAGCCCACGAAGGTCCGAACCACCGGCCTGATCGGTACGAAGATCGGTGCCGACGGGTTAGCACCAACGCCAGTACGCCGGGGAGTTCGACATCGGTTTCAGGGAGTAGGAACTCACCGGTCGCCACGTCTACAGGATCACCGCAGTCGGTGGTTTGCTTCGCGGTCTTGTTCAGGTCGGGCTTGCCGGAATCAGCCTGGTCAGGAAGCTTGGTATCCGGCTTGGTCGTATCGGTCAGCGTGGTTGCAGGCTTCGCTTCTGGGGTATCGGGAGTCTTCGACGGTGTGTCCGGTGTACTCGACGGATTCGTCGGTGTGTCAGGCTGTTTCGTAGTCGCCGGTGTTGTCGAGGTGTCAGTGTTCTTCGCGGCCGCAGGGCTCGTGGTGGTGGTGTCAGCGTTCTTCGAGTTCTTGGACGGGGTCTTCTTGAACGCCTTCGCGATATCACCGAACACCGACTTCAACTGCTTGAGCAACGGCTTCAGCTTCGACATCGTCTTGGCCAACTTCGAGAACAACTTCGAAATCGTCGCCACAGTCTTCGCGATATACGCAGTCGCCTGGACCGCGACCAACGGAGTCGCCAAACCGACCGAGAACACCAACTCCGCCGCCCACACCGCAAGACGACCAACAGTCTGGGCTACCAAGTCACGCACGGTCTCGCGAACCGCGGCCACAATCCCACCCGCCATCCGGATCGCCGAAGCTGCCGCGGTCGCGGCGGTGTTAGCCGCAGTGAGCAGGTTCGTGGTGTTCGACGCCGCCGATTTGTAGGCGGTGGCGGTTTGACCGGTCCAATCCGCGACATCGGCTGTAACCGCAGCGTTCTGGGCGGTCGCTACCTCGCTGATCCGGGCGGCAACGTTGTCCCAGGTTTTAGCATAAGCCTCGATCTGGGCAGGATCACCCGCGATCCAATCCAGGGCATCCTGCAATGGTTGGCAGTGCTCGATCAGCCAACCCACGCCGTAACCAGCCAAGGTGCCGAGCGGGTCCACGACCAGCGAAACCGCTTCAGCGCCGAGACCGACGACACCCAGACCTACCTCGATCCAGGAACCGCCCGAGATCGCGTCGGACAGGTCGGTGACCGAGCTGACCAGGCTGATACCGGTGGACCAGTCGGTGGTGTCTTCCTTCGCCGCGATCAGGGGATTGGCGGCCATTACAGACCGGACTGCTGAGTCTTGAGCGCAGTGGCGTTGGTGGTGTCACGGGTCGTGAACGCATCAGCAACAGCAGTCAGGTTCGAACTGGTGTCACCGAAAGCATCGATCGCGGCCTGGATCGCGTCGATGCCATCAGTCTCTACCGAATCGACGAACAACGGACCGAGGAAGGCACACAGTTTCCCGAACGCATCCGACGGCGCAGAGACCGCTTGGGCTGCCTCGAGCGCTTCGGTCAACCCCGAACCAGCCGAGGTGACATTGGTGGCATGGGTTTTGATCTTGTCCGGGGAGATGCTGAGTTCCCCGCCTGCACTGGTCATATTTAGTGCCCCGCCCCTCGTGTGATGCCACCCCAGGACGGCGGGCGCACCCAGCCCGCGACCTGCGATGTCGAACCTGATCGAACAGGTCACAACCACCGGAAATACCAGTACGTCAGACCTGCGGCACGCAGTGCCAATCGCCGAGCGTAGCGGATACGACAGGGTTGGTATGTGCGGTGAAATCGATGGAACCAGAAGGGGCTTCGGTGCGTCTAAGGGTGTGAGGGGAGTGCCACCTTGCTGTCACGATCAGGTCGCACGGTGGAGCCTAGCCAGGCTGTGGGATCTCAGCGGATGGAGACTCGCCAGGGTGAATTGATGCGGTGGTGTCGTAGGCTGTGCGGAACAACGGGCTGGCGAGTACGGGGCGGCCGTGGGTTGGTGCGGGCCCGGCCGGACGGCTCGGTGATCGGGGAAGACGGAGGATGCTCGTGCGGCAACGGTCTGCAGTGGTGGCCACGGTGTTGTGTGGGGTGCTTGCGGCGGCGGGGTGTTCCACCACAGAGAGCGGGAATGCGCAACCGAGCACGACCACCGACCAGGCGGCGGCTACAGCGGCACTGTGGGACCCGTGCGGTCAGATCCCGGATGGCACTCTCATCGGACTCGGGATGAAACCGTCCTCGAAGGAGTCTGGAATCTTCGGCGTAGAAGAACCGGGATGGAAAATCTGCCGATGGACAGAGGATGTGGTCCCGGCGAATTTCAGCATGGCCGTGTACTCAACCGTGCACGCCCTGGACGAGATTCGGACGAAGCCTGGCAACGTCGACTTCAAAGATGTGACTGTTGCCGGGCGTAGCGCAGTCCAGTACCGAGACTCGGTCCGCGCTGCCGACGAGTTCTGCCTTCTCGCGTTCCCGACCACCAGCGGCTTTGTTCAACTCGATGTCATCAACCGAAGCGCTCGCGCGAAACAGACTCCCCCGTGCGACAGAGCGAAATCCGTCGCCGAGGTGCTCGCCCCACTTTTTCCGAAGTAGTTTCAAGGTTACGGGGGTCTTTGAGATGGCACCATCGGATGAGAAGTCGCGCTGGCAGTTCCTGAAGGACGAAGCCTCAGCTGGTCGATTGTATTTGGACCCGACCGTGGCGACGAGCTGCCGGGACGCGAGCAACAAGCAAATCGACCTTTTCAACCAGCTACGTGACTCACTCACGACGCTGTCCGTCGTGAGTGGCCTCGGTCGGTTCACTGCCGCCGACGAACTTGCGAAGATGCTCGGCATGAAAGCGATTGGCGGAGAACGTGATTTCGACACCGCCTTCAAAGAGCACATCGAGGTGCTCACGTTGATCCGCGACACCATCGAGATCTCCGTGAAAAAGTACGAGGACCAGCAAATAGCCCAAGCGCAGGCAACGAACGCGTTGGGCAACGGCTACTGATCCACGTCTGCCACTGGCCAGTCCTCCCGACAGGCAGGTCACATCCGCTGCGGTGCCGCGATTCCCAACTGCCTCAATCCGAGTTTTACGGTGCGGGCAGTCAACTGGCACAACGCGATTCGGTTCGACCGGATTGGTTCGTCGGACGCGAGGACCGGGCACGAGTCGTAGAAGCTGGTGTAGGCGCGGGCCAGTTCGTAAAGATAGCCCGCCAGCCGGTGTGGCTCCAACGTGTCGGCGACCTCAGCGAGGACAGTCACGTAGCCGTCGAGGCACAAAGCGAGCTCCCGCTCGGCCGGTTCCATCGGACCGGCGATGTCCACGATCGCCGAGGTTGCGGCATCAGCTTTGCGCAGGATCGAGCAGACCCGGGCGTGGGCATACTGCAGGTAGACACCGGTATTGCCGTTGAGCGTGGTCATGCGGTCCGGGTCGAAGGTGTAGTCCTTGACCCTCGATGTCGACAGATCCGCATACTTCACCGCACCGATTCCCGCCTGCTCGGCGATCGCATCGAGCTCGGAGGACGACAGGTCCGGGTTCTTCTCGGCGACCACCACACGCGCACGCCCGACAGCTTCGTCGAGCAGATCCATCAACCGAACCGTCCCGCCCGCACGGGTTTTGAACGGTTTGCCGTCCGGCCCGAGGATGGTGCCGTAAGCGACATGAGCAACTTCGATCGCCTCGGTGAGCCAGCCTGCCCGCCGTGCCGCTTCGAATACCAGCTGGAAATGCAGAGCCTGCCGCGAGTCGGTGACATACAGCAGCCGGTCGGCGTGCAGTGAGGCGATGCGGTACCGGATGGTGGCCAGGTCGGTGCTGTCGTAGCCGTAGCCACCGTCGCGTTTGCGGACCATCAGGACCGCCGGCTGATCATCGGGGCCTTTGACCTGTTCGGACAGCACGACGACCGCACCGTCACTCTCGACCGCGACGCCCTTGTCCAGCAGCTCGGAGACGGTATCGGCGAGCTTGTCGTTGTAGAACGACTCACCGAAGTAGTCGTCCGGGGTGAGCAGCACACCGAGCCGGTCGTAGATCGCGCCGAACGCCTTCTCGGACTCCGCGACGATCTCCCGCCAACGGGACACCGTGTCAGGGTCACCGGCTTGCAGGGCAACCACACGAGTCCTGGCCCGGTACGCAAAGCCTGAATCCGAGTCGAATTGTTTCCTGGCCGCCTTGTACAGACTGTCGAGCGCCGACACAGAGCTGGAGTCTTTATCGAGTTCCTCTGTATGCCAGGGACATTCGGGGTGCTCGTCGATGTATTGGATGAGCATGCCGAACTGTGTACCCCAGTCGCCCAGGTGGTTCGCACGGATGACATCGGCGCCGAGGAACCCGAAGACCCGGGCCAGGCTGTCACCGATGATGGTGGTCCGTAGGTGCCCGACGTGCATTTCCTTCGCCACGTTCGGCGCCGAGTAGTCGATGACGACCCGTTGCCCGTCTTCGGTGGTGGGGACTCCGAGCCGGTCATCGGCCAGGCGCGCTGCGACGGATTGCCACACCGCTGTATCGGCCAGGGTGATGTTCAAGAACCCTGGGCCTGACACTTGTACATCAGCGATCACACCATCGGCGAGATCGATCTGAGTGACGAGCTCAGCGCCGAGCTTCGTCGGCGGGACACCGACCCGCTTCGCCAACGGCAGCGCGGCGTTGGATTGGAAATCCGCACGATCGGAACGTCGCACTACCGGGTCCGCATCCGCCGCTTCCGGACGGACTCGGACGATCGCCTCCGACACAGCGGCAGCGACACGTCCGAGCAGCGGCACAACACCGGCAGAGCTCACCTTGGGTTCCTTTCGAGTGGATGGTGAACTCATTGTCCCAAGCACATCAAGCGGAATATCGGCCGCGACTCAGCAGATCGCGCCTCCCTTCGCTGAGCGTGGACGGGCAGCAGGCTCGGTAGCAAGCACAAGTCACCCACCGACGTACGCTGACCTGCGAAGTCCAACGCATTTCAGAAGGGTGTGCTGATGACCGTCACTGCTGGCCGGTTCGCTGTCGGACTGATTGCCGCGGCCACATTGGCGTTGGCAGGATGTGACGGCAACCCGCCGACGACAACACCTACGGGGTCGGTGTCGCCGACGACGGCGTCCGCGCCTTTGTCCGAGGGGCCCGCTGCGTCGACGTCGTCGACCCGCCTCCCAGAAGCCACCACCCCGGCCACTTCGGCTGAGTTGACGCCGCACGCCTCACCAGCACCACCCGCATCCTCACCCGCGATCCAACAATCAGAGCCGACCTTCTTGTATTGCGAGAACGGCACCGCGATATACAGCGATCAGTCGTACGTAGTCGGGGACCCACGCTGTCCACAGCCCACCGCTAACGAAGACCCGCACGGTCGCGACTACCAGTGTGATGCGCAAGGAACCAACTGCACCTACCCCGATGGCTCTCCGGTCCCGGGTTATCGGCGGTGCGGCACACAGTGTGGTGAAGCACCGACTTCTGGTGAGGTTCAACGCAAGTGGATGGAATGCATCGCTGTGAAATCGGTGGAGCAATGTCGAGCGGAGCAGTGAGGAGTCGTCGATAAAGTCGCTGCGCCCGTTCCAGAGCCCATACATCTGGGACGAGGAAGAACAGCCAACAGACCTGCGCCCCGCCGTGTATCTGCGAGACCGCATCTACTGTGACCAGACCCTCCGTACCTCACCCATGAAGCGCCTTGATACTAGGGTTGACCATATGGAAAAACGCGTCCAGGTGAAGATCTGTGGTATCAGGTCCGAACTCGACCTCGCTGCGGCATTGAGTGCTCGGCCCGATGCCGTGGGGTTCATCTCTGGCATCACGCACTTCAGCGAGGACGCGCTCACGCCGGAGCAGGCCGCCGCCCTGTCCGCGCAGGTATCGAGCCGAGTTGGCGCACGCTCGGTGAAGCGTGTGCTGGTCACCCACCTCGAAGACGCTGACGCGATTTTGCAGCTTGCGCAGACGGTCGATGTCGAGGCTATCCAGGTGCACGGCTTGGTGAATCGAGCCAACTTGCGAAAGGTGTACGAGCACAGGGGCAATCGCGAGATCCTGCGGGCGGTTCATGTCACCGACGAGGGTGTGTTCTCCGCCGTCGAGGATGTCGCCAAGTATTGCGACGTTATCCTTCTGGACTCGCGCACGCCCAGCCGTCTCGGGGGAACCGGGCAGACACACGATTGGAACATCAGCAAGAAGATCGTCGAAGCGATGGCCGGGCGCAAGGATGTGGCATTGGCCGGTGGGCTCACCCCGGACAACGTCGGTAGGGCGATCGACCTCGTGCAGCCCTATGGAGTGGACGTCAACACCGGCGTCGACGACGCCGGCGGCAACAAGTCCAAGGCGGCATGTGCTGAATTCGTCAAAGCCGCGACCCGGGAGCTCGCCTCGACTTGTCATCCAGCACAACAGCACTGAGCACCAGCGCCCCGCCGATCACCGCACCCACTGTGATCGGCGTGTTCGTGAAGATCGCACTCACCACGGCCGCGAAAACGGCTTCGTTGAGTCCGATGATGCTCGCAGTTGTCGCGTCCAGACCTCGTAGGCCCAACCAATAGAGGCAGAAACCCGGTCCGAGCAGTAGTGCCCCGACCAGGACGAGCGATCCGGCGGTCCGGGCGTCCGGTGGATCGGTCAGGATCAGTCCGCCGCCGAGCACACTGGCCACCACCAACTGCCATCCCGCCGACGCGATCGTCGGTCGCTGTGCCGACTCCCGGGCGATGAGGCTGACCAGCAGTGCGACACACACCGCGCTACCGACTGCGAGGACACAACCCAACAGCGCTCTGTCCATACCGATTTCAGCCGAGCTGCCCGGTACCGCCACTGCCACCGCGGCACCGACCAGCACGAACTCGACGCCGACGAGCACCGTCGGTCGGCGCCGCCCGCGCACTATCTCGGCGGCGAGCAACAGCAACGGCGCGATCAGGTGCAACGCCACCACCACGGGCAACGGTCCGCATTTCAACGCTGCGACGAACAGCAGCAAGTTGGCTGCCTCGAGCGCGCCCAATCGCACATAGAGGCCGGGCGATTCCAGCAGTGTTCGAATCGGACCTTGGCGGCGTGCACCCGCGACGAGGAGCAAGGTCACTCCGCCCCCGGCAGCGACCAGCGCCGAGGAGGCGAGGGAACCCTCGAGCGCCGCCAGCGCAGCGCTCGACATGCCCCACACGAAGGTCGCCGCGAGCATGATCCACGGCGACGATCGTGTGAGCGATGACCGGACTGCGGTCAAAAAATGTAGGTCACGATAGGCAGCACCACAGCAGTGAACCCGCCGAAGACGCCCGCCGCAATAGCCCGCTGGGAGAAGTTGGGGAATCGGCTGGTCAGCCAGGCGAGTGTGCCGAACGCGAGCACGAAGGTGCCCCACACGATCAAGCCACCCGCGGCAGCACGCTCAGGGAGCGGGGCCTCCTCGGCCAGGCCCGCCTTCAACAGGGCTCCGAGCCCTACGATCGTCAGTCCGGCGGCCGATGCCAGCACGAACATCGCGAAGCCCACATGGCTGTTCATCACCAGGCGGCGTGACCCCCATTCGGTCACCACCCGGCCATCGCTGTGGTGCGCGCCGTCGACCTGGCAGATCAGGTCGAAAACCCTGCCGGGGTTGACGGTTTCGGCAACCGCGGTTCGCGCGTGCACCATGGCCTCGACGGCCAGGGTCGTCGAGTATGCGGTGATGAACCCCTCGCTCGATGTCCGGAATCCGCCGCGACTCGGCAGTTGCTGAGTCATCACCTGCAAATCGAACAACGCGGTCAACGCCGCCCGGACAGCCGGATGAAAGATCAGTGTGCCATCGGCGACCAGCACGGCACCGACTGCCGCATGCAGCCCGAGGTGGGTCCAGATGTGGGCGACATCGCCGCGCAGGAAATGCTCGTCCCCGTTGCAGTTGGCACCGCTGGCGAGCCCGTCGAGCATCCGTTCGATCGCCAGCTCGGATGCCCGCCGCGCCCGCCTGCCGCCCACCGACGCGTACTCGGGACGGGCCAGCACCGTGGCGATGTGTGCCGCCGAGTACAGCGGTTCGGCGCGGACGTCGTCGGACAGCATCGTCAGCGCCAGAAAGGTCACGCCACGCAGCGTCGCCCGCGCCACTTCCACGTCGTCGGCCGCGTACGGGGCGAGTGCGTGCATCGCGGCAGTCGTCGCGGTCAGGGACACGGGGCCGACAGATCCGGACATCCGATACCCGCCCGATTCGGCATCTTGTTCCTGGATCAACGTCCTGATGCACTCGCGGACGTCGGAATCGTCGTCGGCCACCCCGAGGCAGTGCATCGCCCGCAGTTGCCACGCGATATCGATCGGACCCGTGAACTCCCCCGCACCCGCGGTGGGCGGCACGATCATCTGCCGACGTACCAGATGCAGCACCTCGGCTGCCCGCGGAACGGGAATGCCTGCCGCGGTCAGCGCGCACACCACCTCCGCGGTGTTCTGCGGATTCGGCGGCACATCATGGACCCAGCCCCAGCCTGCCCCGCCCGCGCCATCAGAGAATTGGTAACGCTCGAACCACTCGACCGCCAGTCTCATGCGTTCATCGAGATTGGACATGTCCCCACCTAACCGATCTGTGTCGAACCCATTCCAGCCCAGGTTCTTTCACCTACTAGATGCTCCCAGATGCCCATTGAGTTCACGAGCACCGTGGCGAACGACCTATGAACCCGCAGGTCCTGTCGGTGGGGCGGCGTAGTGTCACGCATATCGGCGTTGCGGGTGACCAACCGGAGGTTCGCGATGGACGTGCTGCTCGGGATCGGAACACGTAAGGGTTTGTTCTTGGCTCGTAGCCGGGATGGGCGGGCCAGTTGGACGGTGTCGCCGCCGCAGTTCCCGGTGGCTGATGTGAAGGCGTTGGCGATTGATACCCGGCGGGGGACGCCACGGGTGCTTGCCGGGGTGTTGAACAGTCATTTCGGGCCCACATTGGTGGTCAGTGATGATCTCGGGGAGACGTGGAGCGAGCCGGATGACGCGCCACTGGCATTTCCCGAGGACACCGGGGCTGCGTTGGGCGGCGTGTGGCAGATTGCGCCTGCTACCGAGGCCGAGCCGGATGTGGTGTACGCAGGTGTCGAGCCGTCTGCCTTATTCCGGTCAACTGATCGTGGCCGGACGTTCGATCTGGTCAGAGGGTTGTGGGACCATCCCCATCGGCCGCAGTGGGAACCGGGTGGTGGTGGGTTGGCCTTGCATACTGTGCTGCCACATCCGGTCGATACGCAGCGGATGGCGGTGGCCATGTCCACCGGTGGGGTTTATCAGACTGCCGACGGCGGCGAATCGTGGACGCCGACGAACAAGGGTGTCACCGCGGACTTCATGCCCGGCGAATTGCCGGAATGGGGGCAGTGCGTGCACAAGGTCGCTCTCGACGCCGAGTCGCCGAGCACTATGTATTTGCAGAACCACGGTGGGGTGTTCAGGAGCACCGATGCGGGTGTGAGCTGGCAGTCGATCGACGGTGGGTTACCGCCGTCGAATTTCGGCTTCCCGATCGTCGCGCATCCGCGTAAGCCGGGGGTGATCTACACCTTCCCGCTGGTGGCGGATATGGATCGCTTCCGCTTTCCGCCCGATGCGGTCTGCGCGGTGTATCGCAGTGCGGACGGCGGCGAGACGTGGTCGAAGCTGAACGACGGCCTTCCCACGGTCCCGTTCTGGGCTGCGGTCATGCGCGATGCCATGTGCGCCGACGACGCCGACCCGACCGGCATCTATTTCGGCACTCGCAACGGCGAAGTGTATTGCAGCGCGGACGAAGGCGACCATTGGTGGCTCGTGGCCGACAAGCTGCCCGACGTGCTGTGCGTGCGCGCCGCGGTCATCGGATAGCGCGATGGCTCGCGTCTGCCTGCCCTCCATGCTCCGCACCTATGTCGACGGCGCCAAGGAACTCGATGTCGACGGTGCGACCCTGCAACAGGTCCTCGATGCGCTGCGCGAACGATCACCCGGTTTGGAACGCCGTCTCCGCGATGAACGCGGGGTTTTGCGCCGGTACGTGAACTTCTATATCGACGGTGACGAATGCCGTCTTCTCGACGGCCAGGACACCGCTGTCGGCGCACGTACCGAGGTGATGATCATCCCGTCGGTTGCCGGCGGATGAGACCTATTCCATTGGGGTGCAATGAATCCTGCTACCGGTAATAGGGCGCTGGCTGCACCCAATGGAACCCCCGCGAAACAGCCGGAAACTGTGCCAAACCAACCTGGTCCAGCTGCATTCGTATCGGACGTCCACCGAGGATGCCCTCCAGAATCAGCCGATCCGATTGTGGCTGTACATAACTGAATGTCGCGAGCTTCCATTGGTGCGCCGTGTCTTTCGACAGCGTGAGGGTGTGCTGGTCGGTGTCGATTCGGGCGGGGAAGGAGACCAGTGAATCGTCCAGCCGCTGCACGGTCATGCCCTGGGGGATATCGAAGATGATGCGGCGGAATCGTTCGGTGGCGCTCGGCATTGTGCTGTTGGACGGTGATCGGCGGAAGTCGACCAGTGCGGGCACCTGCTCGCCCGCGATCGAGTACTCGGTGACGTTCCAGATGCCGTAGAGCGGCGACTTGGGCCGTGCGTTGCCGTAGGTGTGCCAGCCGTCGTATGCCTCGACGGTCGTGGCACCGAGCAGCCACACTCCCATCAGCACCTGGGCTGCCAGCAGTATTCGGTTGCCACGCGCAGTGGACAGCAAGGGTGTCGACGTTCGAGCTACGACGGTGCGGCCGAGTAGGGCCCGAACGATCCGGATCACATCAGGTGCGGCCAATACTGTTGCGTACAAGAACAATTGCAGGGCGAACAGCTTCACCGGCACATCGAACGTGAGATTCATCAGGAGCACCTGCAACGCCACAATGACAGCAAGAACAGACCCGATCCCCGCGGTCACCGGCAGGATGAGAAGGAGCGCCGCAACAACTTCCGCCGCACCCAGTGCCATCTCATACGGCTCCGACAGCGACGACTGCGCCCACAGCACCGCCATCGGGCTCATCTGACCGAACGGTTCGACCAATCGCTCGAGATTGAACGACATCTGCGACGGCAGCACCTTGATCATCCCGTACAGCAAAAGGGCGCTCGCCAGGGAGATACGCAACAGCAACCGGAACCACTCATACAGTCGCGTGTAGTTCGGGCGGCGCCGGTCGAAGACCGACCAGGCGGCGGTCACCGGCACGGCAACCAGGAGCAGGGTGAAAACAGCCACCCATTTCGCCGCGGTGTCTCCACTACCGGTGACCGTGTAATCGATGGGTACACCGAAGATCTGGGTGCCGACCCAATCGGTGAGCGGATGCAACGCCGTCCATTCGGCGACCTCGCTCACCATCTCCTGTGGCACACCGAGGGTGCGCAGCAGCGCGTGCAGCAGCCACACCCCCGCCATCCCGACACCGACAACGATGAACCCGAACCGGAAGAGCACACGGACCGCCGGATGCCACCGCGCCACAGCCTCCCGCTCGATGCCATCGACCTCGGGCTCCCGCTGAGCCAACACCCCTGTAACCATCCGTCACTCCTACGGTCGAAAGCCGTGCGGGTGAGACGCTATGGCAGCAGGCGTGACTCGGAAATCCAGCAAAGTCGTTGCCCCGAGCATTCGGGTCAGGCGTCAATTCACAACGGTCCACACATTGCTATCCGGCCCCTGGCCGAGGCAGAACATCTCCTCACCGTCGGGCGATGTCGCAACACCCGAACCCACCTCGCAGGGAGCACCCGGAGTGCGAGTACCGAGCAGGGGCACCGATTGCACCCATTTCGCGCTCGGGCCCCCGGCTTTGGTGCACTTGAGGGTGCTTCCGTCGGCCGCGGTGGCGTAGTCGTCGCCGGGCGGGGAGCACGTGACACCGACTGCGGGTGTCGTCTTCTTCGGAGTGGGCACCGTGGTAGGCACTGCTGTAGTGGAGCTTTCGGGCGCGAGCTCCGGCGTCGTGGCGGGAAGTAGAGCGACGGCCGAGGGTGTAGTGGTCACGGTGGCGGGTGCCAGGGCGGTGACGGGTGCCGGAGCGGTCGCGAGCGCGATGGTGACTTTCGCCGGTGCCGGGGTGACGAAGCGCGGCGCGTCCATCGGGGCGCTTTCGGCCTGGACCAGCGGAACGAACTGCAGCGCGACGATTTCGGGTAATGCTTGGACCACGGACCAGCCCTCGACTGTGGTTCCCGGTTTAGGAGACGCGGTGTAGGTGAACGTGTCGAAACAGTCGTCGGTGAGGATGGCGTGTTCGGTCCGCTGGGTGATCCCGGCGCGGTCCACGGTGCTGAGCAGCCACTGGTCGGGTCGCGACAACCGGCTGGTGCCGATGCTCTCGATCTGGGCGCGAACCGCCAACGCGACGCGGCCCGCACCCAGATCGGTCACGCAGTCAGCGGGCGCGAGGGCCACTTCGGTGAACGTGATGGTGCCTACCTTCGCCCCAGTGGACGCATCGGTGAACGCGAACGGCGTTCCTAGACCTGATGTCGGCGCGGAACCAGCCGCGGATGTGGCGGCTGATGTAGTCGGCGAATCGACGCTCCCGCACCCGGTTACACCGGCCAGAGCGGCCAAGACGGCGACAGGTGCCAGATGACGTTGCATGAACAGAATCCCCTCGTACGGAAGCGAACCGGACAGCTTGGCACGACGGAGCACACGGCTGGAAATACGTCGATCGCATGACCGCGGTCGGGCCGAGGCTCGCGGCAGTGCAACAGATCAGCAGGCAAGCCCGCCCCCAGCGCGGGCGCCGATCCACATGCCTGCACAGCCGATGTCAACTATGTTGGTACTCAACGCATTACGGCTCCAACAGCTGCGCGGAGCCGGCATCCGGAGGGGGATCGATGCCGAATATTCATCGCGAGCGGGTAGCACGGTGGGCGGAGCGCACACTCGCCGAACAGCGACAGTTGACACCGGGGCAGCGTCGGTTCCTGGCAGGGCTGCTCACTGTGCGTGGCTGGCATCTGCTCGTGGACAGCGGTTCGCCCGTGCCCGATCGGATCGCGGCGTACGCGCTGGGGCGCACGGGGGTATTCGCACTCGTGTTCACCGAAGCGCTGCCCAGCTCGGCCGAGGTCCTGAAGATCCGCGGCGAGGCCGAACGGACCTTCGCCAGGCTCGTTGTCGGCGGGGCCCAGTTCGTACCGCATTCCGTCGATGTCGTGCTGCTCATGCCGCGCGGAGCGCGGGCTACCTCGGACGGCCGCTATCTCGTCGTCGACGAGGCCGGTTTCGTCGAGACGCTGGCCCGTCGTGAGAAGCGGATGCGCGCTGAACGGGTCAGCGAGCTCGCGGCGACCGCTGCGGAGAAGCTTCCCACGCATCGCTACCTCTGTGCCGACGATGCCCCCGAGGCCGAAACCATCGACGCCGGTGGCCTGTTCGATCAGGAGGACCTCCGCGAGGACGCGAGATCCTCCGCGCTTGCCAGACCGTTCAGCGACTGGATGACGTTCCTCGACCCCGATCAGGTGCCGCTCGTCCATGCCACCTTCACCGGCCCTGCCCGGTTCAGCGGTCCGGCAGGCACCGGAAAGTCGGTCGTCGCGTTGCAGCGCATGGCGCACTTCGCCAAGCGCAACCCTGGGCGACTGCTCTTCACGACATTCGTCAAGAGCCTGCCCGCCTACCATGAGCGAGGCTTCGCGCAGATCGCGCCACACGCCGCCGGGCGCGCCGAGTTCACCGGGCTGCATGCGTGGGCGATGGCGTTTCTGGACCGCCGTGATGTCGTATTCCGGTTGAACGACAAAGCCGTCGATGCCGCGTTCGCCAAGTCGTGGCAAGGTGCCCGCGGCGTGTTGGGGCGGGTCGAGGGCACCGACCACGGCTACTGGCAGGACGAGATCAATCGGGTCATCAAGGGCCGCGGGATCACCGATCTGGAGTCGTACAAGCGCGTGCAGCGGGTGGGTCGCGAGGGAATCAGCCTGCGGTCGACCCGCCGTCAATTCGTCTGGGAGCACTGGTATCAGCCCTACCAGGAAGTCCTGGACGCGCGGCATGCCCACGACTTCAACGATGTCATCTCCCTCGCCGTCGACGAACTTCGAGCCCGCCCGCTCGACAGCACCGAGGCGTACGCCATGGTCGTCGTCGACGAAGTGCAGGACTTCACACTCCGGCAACTGCAGCTGGTGCACCAGATAGCGGGCGGCGGCCCCGACGCACAGCTGCTGCTGGTCGGCGACGGACAGCAGCAGGTCTACGCCGGGGGTTGCACCCTGTCCGAGGCCGGGATCCCGCTCGCCGGTGGGCGTGGTCGCGTGCTGCGGAAGAACTACCGCAATCGTGAAGCGGTGCTGCGGTATTCACAACGTATCGAGGCGGGCAACACCGTCGATGATCTCGATGGCGGGGCCGGCGTCATCCTTCGTGACAGCGATCCCACGCTGCCGGACGGTCGGGCAGCCGACGTTCACATCCCCCGTCGCGACATCGACGGGCTACTCCCCCGCGCGCTCCGTGACGCACATCTGCCGCCGGGGGCCGAGATCGCCGTGATCGTCAACTGGCCGAGCGAGGTCACGCGATACCTGCGAGTGCTGCGCCGGGCGGGCATCAAGGCTGTCTCGCTGGAGAACTACGACGGCTCGCAGGTCGAACCGGTCAAAGTCGGCACGGTACGCCGCGCGAAAGGGATGGACTTCGCCGCCGTCTTTCATATCACCGAGGAACCACCGACCGACCTGGACGCGCTGTCCGGCGGCGCCAGGGATCGAGCCGAGATGCTCGCCAGACAGCTACTCGTCGCCACCAGCCGCGCCCGCGACTATCTCTGGGTCGCCTACCTGTCGGACTGAACTGGGAGGATCAGAACTGTGTACGACAACCCGCGCGCGTGGCTCATCCGGTCGGGCCGTGACGGCCAGCGCGAACACCGCGCGCTCGACGAGGGCCTGGCCATCGTCGGCTGGGACGAAATGGGCGACCTCAGCCGCTATCGAACCTGGGAAGAGCTCAAGGCAGCACTGCGCGAGAAGTATCCCCTCGCTACCCCCAATGTGGTCGGCAACTGGGCTGGGCAACTCTGGAAATTCGGCACCGACATCGCGAACGACGACCTGGTTGTCATGCCGCTGAAGCTGCAAACCGGCTATGTCGCGATCGGGCGGGTGGTCGGCCAGTACGAGTATCGCGAGGCCGAGCCCGAGGAATTCCGCCAGGTCAGGAAGGTCGACTGGCTGCGAACCGACATCGTGTGGGAGGCGTTGCGGCCCGACCTGCGCGCCAGTCTCGGTTCGTTGCTCACCGTCTGCGGAATCCACCGCAATCATGCGGCCGCTCGCATCGCCCATCTGGCCGAGTTCGGGACGGATCCCGGATTCGACAGTGACGAGGTGGCCACCGATTCGGTCCAGCTGCTCGCCGAGGCGAGTTCCCATGCTGCGGGCAATCCCCGTCAACTCACCATCCGCAGTCTGCTCGAGCACTGGCAGTTCGAGCGGCGTACCGCGGCGGCGATCGAGGTCATCAAATCCGCCCTCGCCGAGAACGGGCTCACCACCCGGCCGCCGTTCACCGAGGGTGCGCTCAGCGACATCGTCACCATCGTGCCGCTCGATGCCGAGCCCGACACGGTTGCCGATCTCGCGGCGGACAGCGAAGTCCGGCAACGGGATTCCAGCGCGGTGGAGAACGTCTCCGACCCGGAACCGATGACCCGTCGGCTGGGGGGTCTGCCCGCGACGCTGACGTCGGTGCCCTCGCATGTGAACCTGACCGTCGCGAAGACGACCATGGTGCGTCATCAGTTCTCGCAACTCGCCGTCATCGATCAGGACGGGACCTATCACGGCGCGATCACCTGGGAATCGATCGGCCGCGCCCATATCTCCGGTGACCACCCGACCCTGGCCGAAGCGACCGTGCCCGCCGTCGTCGTCGACCACGACGCTCCGTTGCTCGACCAGATCGACGCCATCTACGACAACGGATTCATCTTCGTGCGCAGCCCTGACCGCGCGCGGGTGACAGGCATCCTCACCGCATCGGATCTCACCCACCAATTCGGCATGCTGGCAAAGCCTTTCGTGCTGATCGAGGAGGCAGAGAACCGGCTGCGCCGCGCCGCCAACGATCATCTCGATCCCGACGACATCAAAGCCGCGGCCCCCAAGAACAGGCGCGCCCACACCACCGAAGCGGCGCACCTGACCTTCGGTGGCTATGTGTACCTACTGCGAGACCCGGTTCGCTGGCGCAAGCTCGGCTGGCGCCTCGATCACAGTCAGGTTCTGGAGCTGGTCGAGCAGGTGCGCGATGTACGGAACGAGTTGATGCACTTCGCCACTGATCCGCTGTCGGCGGGGCAGGAAGCCGCCGTGCACGGTCTGCTGCAACTCCTGCGCACCGCCGAACCCAATCCGTGAGCACAGGGGTGCGGCCGCTACCCGCTGACGGAGAAGGGGAATATCGGCAATTTCGCCAGTTGTTCTCCGGGCTTCATGACGAACGAACGTCCGGTGCAGTCGCCGTTCTCCCAGAACGTCTGCGGGACACTGCCGCCGTTGACCACCGAGCCGGCACCCCGCGGGCCGAGACTGGCGACGCCCAACTCCAGGCAGCTTTCCGGTCCGATCGAGGGCACCTCACCGTGCGGTAGCGAGTGAAGCAAGTCTTTGAAGTCGGGCATGTCCCACCAACAGACCGTGCCGACGGGGCATGGCTGCGTCAGCAGAGCTGTCGGCGTGCGTGCCGAGATCGTCGCACTCACAGTCGGTTTCACTGCGGTAGGTACGACCGCCGTGGTGACATCGACCGGCGCGGCCGGTTGGGCGACCGACGTCACGGCACTGCCTTTCACCGGCGCATCTCCGCTGGCGTCGGGTTGAAACGCCATGAAGACCAGTGCTGCGCCGACGACCCCCGCGACGAGAAACCCACCGGCCACCATCAATTGCACGGTGCGGCGCTTCTCCTTCGTGCCCTTGCTGCTCACCTCGGCGTCACGTCGCCACACACCGAAGTTGGTACTGGAACGCACTTGGCGGGTGTACGACTCGTTCTGGGTGCTGCGATGCTGCGCATCGAGGCTGGCACGACCATGGACGTGCGCCTTCGGCTCGCCCTCGTTGGGCGGGAGTTCTGCACTCACACGCACAGGCTAGTCCCAGACGGCCAGACAGGTTGGGAGAAGCCAAGATTGACCGAACCGCAGGGATGGCCGGCTGGAAAACGCAAAAAGGCCCTCCAACCGAAGTTGGAGGGCCTTTCGCAAAGATGTTCCGGCAGTGTCCTACTCTCCCACACCCTGTCGAGTGCAGTACCATCGGCGCAGGTGGCCTTAGCTTCCGGGTTCGGAATGGG